>NZ_BSTR01000004.1 GCF_030269645.1 Actinokineospora sp. NBRC 105648
CCCCCGCACCCCCACCCCGCCACACCCAACGCATCCACCAAAGCCACGAGCAAGCCGCCCCGCCCCTACCCGGCCCAACCCCCGCACACCGATCCAGCCCGCGCCCCCGATGCGATCGGCGAAGCCGTGAGCGAACCGTCCCAGCCCCCACCCAATGCGATCGGCGAAGCCGTGAGCGAGCCCCCACCCGACCACGCTGGTTCGGTCACCGATCGCACCGTGGGGGTCTGGGGGCTCGGCCCCCAGAAATGGAAACGGCCGACCAGGTTCGCGCACTCCGCGAACACAGGTCGGCCAAGGCCGTGGAGACGAGGGGAATCGAACCCCTAACCCCTGCCTTGCAAAGGCAGTGCTCTGCCAATTGAGCTACGTCCCCCAATCGACGCGGCGCACTGCCGCGTCGAGTGGATCAGGGTCAGGCCTTCTTCGCGCCGTTGTTGCCCGCGGGCGCGGTGGCCTCGCGCCACAGGGCGGCTTCAGCCTTGGCCGAGCTCTTGCGCTTGACGACCAGGAGGACACCACCAGCAACTGCGGCGAGCGCGAGGAGCTTCTTCACGACCAATGCCTCCTTAAGGCATAAGAACAGTCCACCGGCCGATTCACCCCCGGCCCAGCGTGTTCCCCCAGTCTGCCACACCCCACCCCCACCCCCACCGACAACCCACAACCCCACCGCAACCCCCACGCAACACACCACCCACCACCCCGCCACCCACTCCCACCCCAGCGAGCAAGCCCCTCCCACGCCCCACCCACCAAGCCCACCCGATGCCCCCCGGCAACCCACGAGCCAGCCACTCCGACCCCAACGCGATCGGCAAACCCAAGAGCCAGCCACCCCGGGGCCCCACCCACCACGATCAACGAAGCCCGTGGGCATCCCGCTCCAGCTCCCACCCGACGCAATCAGCGAAGCCGCGAGCGAGCCGCTCCGCCTCCCACCCCGATGCGCTCAGCGAAGCCGAAAGCGACCGTCCCAGCCCCCACCCAACGCGAGCGGGCCCCCTCCACTCCCCGCCCGATGCGATCGGCGAAGCCGTGAGCGAACAGTCCCAGCCCGCGCTCCGATGCGATCGGCGAAGCCGCGAGCGAACCGTCCCAGCCCCCCACCCAATGCGATCGGCGAAGCCGTGAGCGAGCCCCACCCGACCACGCTGGTTCGGTCACCGATCGCACCGTGGGGGTCTGGGGGCTCGGCCCCCAGAAATGACAAAGGACGACCCGGCCTGCGCAATCCGCAGGCATGGGTCGTCCGAGTCCGTGGGCCTAGGAGGACTTGAACCTCCGACCTCTTCGTTATCAGCGAAGCGCTCTAACCGCCTGAGCTATAGGCCCCTGTGGGAACGCGAGAAGACTACCGTAGGCCTCCTCGCGCTCCCAAATCGGTATCCCCTTACTCGCGCTCGGCGAGGGTGACCTCCAGGCCGCCCGCGAGGTCCGCGGAGACGTTGTAGACGAAGGCGCCCACGGTCGCCAGCGCGCTGAACAGGACGATGTTGATCGCGCCGATGATGGCGGCGATGCCGAACACGCGGCCCGCGCTGATCAGCGGGCCGGCGTTGCCGCCCTCGTTGGCGTTGAGGAGTTCGCTGGAGATGCCGTTGACCTTGTCCCAGACGCCCATGCCGTCGAGCACCGCGTAGAGAGCGCCGACGGCGACCAGCCACACGAAGAACAGGGCGACGCCAAGGACCAGCGACAGCTTGAGCACCGACCACGGGTCGAAGCGCTTGATCTGCAGGTTGGCCCGCCGCGGGCCGCGGCCGGGCCTGCGCAGGGCGCTCGGTGGGGCCTGCGCGGCGCCGCGCGCGCCGTCGAGGTTGACCGCCGCGCGCGGTGGCGCGGCGGCCGACGGTGCCTCGGCGGCGCCCGCGAACAGGCGGGGAACCGCCGTGCCGGTGACCACCGGGCGCTCGACCGAGATGGTCGCGTCGTCGCTCGGCGGGAACACGGGCACGTGGCCGTTGCCCGGGGTGGGCAGGGCCTGGGTGACGTCCGGGTCGGACTCCTCGGTCGGGAAGGCGGGCTCGGCCTGCTCGTCCGGGGTGCCCCGCTGCCACGGCGGCGGTGTCGACGCGTTCTCCTCGGCAGCAGCGGGCTCCGGCTGCTCCGGCGCCTGCTCCGGCTGCGCCTTCTTGTTCGTCGTGGCGATGACCGAAGTCCGCTCCGAGGTCTCGGCTGGCTCCGGTGCGGTGGTGTCCGGCTTCTCGGGTGGTGTCACGAGCGGTTTCCCCTACGTCCCTCGGTCTTAGTCTGTCGGCTCGGCATCGGGGGCAGTCGCGTCACCCTCGACCTCGACGTCGACCTCGGTACCGGCATCGGTCTCGATCTCGGCATCGGTCTCGGCGTCGACCACTGCCTCGGTCTCGGCGGGGCCCTCGGCGCTGCGCGCGATGGCCACCAGGGTCGTCCCTTCACCCAGGTTCATCAAACGCACGCCCTTGGTCTGCCGTCCCGCCTTGCGGACCTCCTTGGCGGTGGTCCGGATGACCCCGCCGGAGGAGGTGATCGCGTACAGCTCGTCCTCGAGCTCCACGATGACCGCTCCCACCAGCCTGCCACGCCTGCTGTCGTACTGGATCGTGAGCACGCCCTTGCCGCCGCGGCCCTGCACCGAGTAGTCCTCGATCGGGGTGCGCTTGGCGTACCCGCCGTCGGTGGCGACCAGGACGAACGTGCCCTCCTTGACCACGCCGAGCGCCAGCAGCTCGTCACCGGCGTTGAAGCGCATGCCGAGGACACCGGAGGTGGCCCGGCCCATCGGTCGCAGCGCGTCGTCGCTGGCGTGGAAGCGGATGGACTGGCCGCCCGCGGAGACCAGCAGCAGGTCGTCCTCGGCCGCGCACAGCACGGCACCGACGAGCTCGTCGTCCTCACGCAGGTTGATACCGATCAGACCACCCGCGCGGTTGCTGTCGAAGTCGGCGAGCTTGGACTTCTTGACCAGACCGTCCCGGGTGGCCAGCACCAGGTACGGCGCGACCGAGTAGTCCTTGATCTGGATGACCTGGGCGATCTGCTCGTCCGGCTGGAACGCGAGCAGGTTGGCCACGTGCTGGCCGCGGGCGGCGCGGTTGGCCTCGGGCAGCTCGTAGGCCTTGGCCCGGTAGACCCGGCCCTTGTTGGTGAAGAACAGGATCCAGTCGTGCGTGGAGCACACGAAGAAGTGCGCCACGATGTCGTCCTGCTTGAGCGCCGCGCCCTGCACGCCCTTGCCGCCGCGCTTCTGCGCGCGGTACAGGTCGGTCTTGGTGCGCTTGGCGTAGCCGGTGCGGGTGATCGTGACGACCACGTCCTCGACCGCGATCAGGTCCTCGACCGAGACCTCGCCGTCGAACGGGATGATCCGGGTGCGCCGGTCGTCGCCGTGCTTGTCGACGATCTCCATCAGCTCGTCGCGGATGATCTCGCGCTGGCGCTCGTCGCTGGCCAGGATGGCCTGCAGCTCGGCGATGTAGCGCTCGATCTCGCCGAGCTCGTCGATGATCCGCTGCCGCTCGAGGGCGGCGAGGCGGCGCAGCTGCAGCTCGAGGATCGCGGTGGCCTGGATCTCGTCCACCTCGAGCAGCGACATCAGCCCGGACTTGGCCTCGTCGGCCGACGGCGAGCGCCGGATCAGGGCGATGACCTCGTCGAGCATGTCGAGCGCCTTGCCGTAGCCGCGCAGGATGTGCGCGCGCTCCTCGGCCTTGCGCAGCCGGTAGCGGGTGCGCCGGACGATGACCTCGACCTGGTGGTTGACGTAGTGCCGGATGATCTGGTCGAGCCGCAGGGTGCGCGGCACCTGGTCGACCAGGGCCAGCATGTTGACGCCGAAGTTGTGCTGCAGCTGGGTGTGCTTGTAGAGGTTGTTCAGCACGACCTTGGCCACGGCGTCGCGCTTGAGGCCGATCACGATCCGCATGCCGCTGCGCTGGTTGGACTCGTCGGCGATCTCGGAGATGCCGGTGAGCTTCCCGTCGCGCACCAGCTGGGCCATGTTCTCGATCAGGTTGTCCGGGTTGACCTGGTAGGGCAGCTCGGTGACCACGAGGATGGTGCGCCCCTTGGCGTCCTCCTCGACCTCGACGACCGAGCGCATCCGCACCGAACCGCGACCGGTGCGGTAGGCGTCCTCGATGCCGCTGGACCCCAGGATCAGGCCCCTGGTCGGGAAGTCCGGCCCCTTGATCCGCAGCAGCAGCGCGGCGAGCAGCTCGTCGTCGGTGGCCTGCGGGTTCCGCAGCGCCCAGACGACCCCCTCGGCCACCTCGCGCAGGTTGTGCGGCGGGATGTTGGTGGCCATCCCGACCGCGATGCCGCTGCCGCCGTTGACCAGCAGGTTCGGGATTCGGGCGGGCAGGACGTTGGGCTCTTCGGTCTTGCCGTCGTAGTTCGGCGAGAAGTCGACGGTGTCCTCGCCGATGTCCCGCAGCATCTCCATGGCCAGCGGCATCAGCCGGGCCTCGGTGTAGCGCATCGCGGCGGCCGGGTCGTTGCCCGGGGAACCGAAGTTGCCCTGGCCGTCGACCAGCGGGTACCGCATCGACCACGGCTGGGCCAGGCGCACCAGGGTGTCGTAGATCGAGGTGTCGCCGTGCGGGTGGTAGTTGCCCATCACGTCGCCGACGACGCGCGAGCACTTGACGTAGCTGCGGTCCGGGCGCAGGCCGGTGTCGAACATCGAGTACAGCACCCGGCGGTGCACCGGCTTGAGGCCGTCGCGCACGTCGGGGAGCGCGCGGCTGACGATCACGCTCATCGCGTAGTCGATGTAGGAGCGCTGCATCTCGTGCTGGATGTCGACCAGCTCTACGCGGTTGCCCTCCGGGGGCAGGGTCGTCTCGGTCACGATGCTTCTTCCGTTTGACTGGTTCTACGCAAGACGGGGTGCGCGCGGTCCGGACTAGACGTCCAGGAACCGCACGTCCTTGGCGTTGCGGGTGATGAAGGAGCGGCGGGCCTCGACGTCCTCGCCCATCAGGACGCTGAACAGCTCGTCCGCGGCGGCGGCGTCGTCGAGGGTCACCTTCATCAGCAACCGGTGGGCCGGGTCCATGGTGGTCTCCCACAGCTCCTCGGCGTTCATCTCGCCGAGGCCCTTGTAGCGCTGGATGCCGTCATCCTTGTTGATCTTCTTGCCCGCCGCGAGCCCGGCCTGCATCAGGCCGTCGCGCTCGCGGTCGGAGTAGGCGAACTCCGGTTCCACCCGCTGCCACTTGATCTTGTAGAGCGGCGGGCAGGCGAGGTACACGTGGCCGTGCTCGATCAGCCCGCGCATGAACCGGAACAGCAGGGTCAGCAGCAGGGTGCGGATGTGCTGGCCGTCGACGTCGGCGTCGGCCATCAGCACGATCTTGTGGTAGCGCAGCTTGCCGACCTCGAAGTCCTCCTGGATCCCGGTGCCCAGCGCGGTGATCAGGCTCTGCACCTCGGTGTTCTTCAGCACCCGGTCGATCCGGGCCTTCTCCACGTTGATGATCTTGCCGCGGATCGGCAGGATCGCCTGGAACAGCGAGTCGCGGCCCTCCTTGGCCGAGCCGCCCGCCGAGTCGCCCTCGACGATGTAGAGCTCGCACTCCTCCGGGTTCGTCGAGCGGCAGTCCTTGAGCTTGCCCGGCAGGCCGCCGATGTCCAGCGCGCCCTTGCGGCGCACCAGCTCGCGGGCCTTGCGCGCGGCCATCCGCGCCTGCGCCGAGCCGACCGCCTTCGTGACGATCGTCTTGGCCTCGGTCGGGTTGCGCTCGAACCAGTCGGCGAGCCACTCGTTGGAGGTCTGCTGCACGAAGGTCTTGGCCTCGGTGTTGCCCAGCTTCTGCTTGGTCTGGCCCTCGAACTGCGGCTCCGCCAGCTTGATCGAGACGATCGCGGCCAGGCCCTCGCGCACGTCGTCGCCGCTGAGGTTGGCGTCCTTCTCCTTGAGCAGCTTCTTCTCGCGCGCGTAGACGTTGACCACGCGGGTGAGCGCCGCGCGGAAGCCTTCCTCGTGCGTGCCGCCCTCGGGGGTGTTGATCGTGTTGGCGAAGGTGTAGACCGACTCGCTGTAGCCGGTGTTCCACTGCATCGCGACCTCGACCTCGATGCCCTTGCCCTTGGCCTCGAAGGCGATCACGTTGCGGTGCAGCGACTCGCGCGAGTGGTTGATGTGCTTGACGAAGTCCTCGAGCCCGCCCGGGTAGTGGTAGACGCGCTCCTTGACCCGCGCGACCTGCCCGGCGGCGTCCTCCTCGGTGTCGGCCTCGGAGACGCGCTCGTCGCGCAGCACGATCGTGAGGCCCTTGTTGAGGAAGGCCATCTCCTGCAGGCGGCGGGCGACCGTCTCGGCGTTGTACTCGGTGGTCTCGAAGATGGTGGGGTCGGCCCAGAAGGTGATCGACGTGCCGGTCTCGCGGGTGGGCTCACCCTGCTTGACCGGGGCGACCGGTTTGGAGTCCTGGTAGCGCTGGTTCCAGGTGAACCCGTCCCGCTTGACCTCGACGTCGAGGGTGGTGGACAGCGCGTTGACCACGGAGATGCCGACACCGTGCAGACCGCCGGACACCGCGTAGCTGTCGCTGTCGAACTTGCCGCCCGCGTGCAGGACGGTCATCACGACCTCGAGCGCGGAGCGGTTCTCCTCCTCGTGCAGGTCGACCGGGATGCCGCGGCCGTCGTCGTCGACCCGGACGCCGCCGTTGCCGAGCAGGGTGACCTCGACCCTGGTCGCGTGGCCCGCCATGGCCTCGTCGACCGAGTTGTCCACGACCTCCCAGATCAGGTGGTGCAGGCCGCGTTCGCCGGTGGAGCCGATGTACATCCCCGGGCGCAGCCGGACCGCCTCGAGGCCCTTGAGCACCCCGATGGAATTGGCGCCGTACGAGTTCTCCTGCTTGTCAGCTGCCACGTGCCCGGTGTCTCCTCGTGCGTCGGAACGACTGCTACGGCGGTGCGGGTCCGGCCACTCAACCGGTCCGCGCACACCCCTGCACACATACTACTGGTGCGGTCGCCCAGAACCGGGTCAAGGACACCCCTGGTTCGCTCGCAGAGCCGCGCACGCGGATGGCAACGGGTCAGGACGCCAGCGCGAGGTTCTCGACCCGCGAGGTTCAGCCGTAGGTGTCCCGTGGTCCGCGACCGGGAACGTGCCGCGGGCCGTAGCGCCAACTGGGCGCCGACGGGCCCTGGACCTTCAGCCGCTTGACCACGTTCGGCCCGACCCCGGCGGCGATCTGCACCAGCAGCTGCCGTTGCAGCAGCCGCAACTGGGTGGCCCAGGCGGTGGAGTCGGCCTGCACGGTCAGCTCGCCGTCCTTGATCGCGATCGGCTTGGCGTGCTCGGCCACGTCGGACCCGACCAGGGCGGCCCACTTGCCGAAGACCTGACCACCGGAGAGCTGCTGCTGCCAGCCGCGGTCCACGGCGACCCGGGAGGCGATCCGGCCCAGCGGCTGCGGGTCGCGGTCGTCGGCGCCGGATCCGGACCACCGGCGCCGACGCCGGTTGCCGGTGGCTGTTCCACGTGGAACAACGCGGTTCTTCCGGTTGGTCTGGGCGACCTGGCGGGCGGCCGCCAACGCGGCTCTGGCAAGATCTGAACCCCGCAGCTCGGCCGCCGCCGACCGGTCACCCGGTGTGTCACCCTGCGTCGCCCCTGTGGATGAATCGCCGAGTTTTCCACTCTTGGGTGTGGATCGATCGCCGTCAACCCGGGCTCCGGGTCCCCCAGATGGCCGCACAGTGACGGTGTTATCCACACTATCCACAGGGTTGTCCCCAGATGTGGGTGCGGTCACCGCCCGCTTGGTCACGCGCTGTCGTCGACCGACCGCCGGTCCCACGGGGTCGAGCGCACCCCCGAACAGGTCGTCAGACACGTCGCACCTCCCCGTCGGCCACCGCGTAGCGGGCACCCGCCAACTCGGTGGGCACATCTTCCTCCACCGCGGCCGTGACGAGGACCTGTTCGGCCCCGACGGCCACTTCGGCGAGTCGCTGCCGCCTGCGCCGGTCGAGCTCGGCGAACACGTCGTCGAGCACCAGCACCGGTTCGCTGCCCTCGTCCTTGAGCAGCTCGTAGGACGCCAGCCGCAGCGCCAGCGCGAACGACCACGACTCGCCGTGGCTGGCGTAGCCCTTCGCCGGGGCGTCGCCGAGCACCAGGTCGAGCTCGTCGCGCTGCGGCCCGACCAGGCTCACCCCGCGCTCGAGCTCGAGATCGCGGCGCACCGCCATCCGGGCCAGCAGCGCGTCGGCGACCACCTCGACGTCGGCCCGCTCGCCACCATGCTTCCCGTATCCCTCGGGCAGTGTGTCCTCGATCTTCGACCGGTACGCCACCCGCGCCGGGCGGGACTCGGGTGCCACCCCGGCATAAGCGTCGGCGACCCTCGGCGCGAGATCGGCCACCAGGTCGAGTCGGGCCGCGAGCAGCTGGGCGCCGTGCGCGGCCAAGTGGTTGTCCCAGACGTCGAGCGTGGCGAGCGCGTCCGGGTCGGTTCGGCGCGCGCGACGGTTCGCCGCCGAGCTCTTGAGCAGTGCGTTGCGTTGTCGTAAGACCCGGTCGTAGTCGGCGCGCACTCCCGCGTACCGCGGCGCGCGCAGTACTAAGAGGTCGTCGAGGAACCGGCGGCGCTCGCCCGGATCCCCCCGCACCAACGACAAGTCCTCCGGCGCGAACAACACCGTGCGCAAGATCCCCAAGACATCCCGCGGGCGCGGCACCGGTCCCCGGTTGATCCGTGCCCGGTTCGCCTTGCCCGGCGTGATCTCCAGTTCGACGGTCAGCTCGCGCCCGTCGTTGACCACGGCAGTCCGGATGATCGCGCGCGCGCAACCCTGCCGGACCAACGGCAGGTCGGCGGCGACCCGGTGCGACCCGAGGGTCGCCACGTACCCGATCGCCTCGACCAGGTTGGTCTTGCCCTGCCCATTCGCGCCGACCAGCACCGACGCGCCGGGCTCCAACTCGAGGTCGGCCTGCTCCCAGGAGCGGAAGTCGGCGACCTGCAGGTGCCGGACGTGCACTAGCTCACGTCGCCGGACCCGGAGGTCGGGCCTGCCTTGTGCACCGCGTGCCCGCCGAACTGGTTGCGCAGCGCCGAGACCGCCTTCATCGCGGGCGAGTCGTCCTGCCGCGAGGCGAACCGGGCGAACAGCGCGGCCGAGATCACCGGCAGCGGCACCGAGTGGTTGATCGCCTCCTCGACGGTCCACCGACCCTCGCCGGAGTCCTCGACGTACCCGGTGAGCTGGGCCAGCCCCGGGTCCTCGTCGAGCGCCTTGACCAGCAGGTCCAGCAGCCAGGACCGGACGACCGTGCCGCGGGTCCACGCCTTGAGCACCGCGGGCACGTCGGTGACCTCGTCCGCGGCGACGAGCAGCTCGTAGCCCTCGGCGTAGGCCTGCATCAGGCCGTACTCGATGCCGTTGTGCACCATCTTCGCGAAGTGACCCGCGCCGACCTTGCCCGCGTGCGCGAAACCCTCTTCGCGCGGACCCTCGGGGCGCAGCGCGTCGAAGATCGGCTGCGCGCGCTCGACCAGCTCGGCGTCGCCGCCGACCATCAGGCCGTAGCCGTTCTCCTTGCCCCACACGCCACCGGAGACCCCGCAGTCGAGGTAGCCGATCCCCTTGCCCGCCAACAGTTCCGCGTTGACCTTGTCGTCGGTGTAGCGGGAGTTGCCGCCGTCGATGACCACGTCGCCCTCGGCGAGCAGCTCGCCCAGCTCGGCCACGGTCTGCCGGGTCGGCTCGCCCGAGGGCACCATCACCCACACGACGCGCGGCGCCTGCAGCTTGTCGACCAGGTCCGTCAGCGACGAGCTGTCGCTGATGTCGGGGTTGCGGTCGTAACCGACCACCTCATGGCCCGCGGCGCGCACGCGCTCGCGCATGTTGAAGCCCATCTTGCCCAGGCCGACGAGTCCCAGCTGCACGATCGATTCCTCCGTCACTTGGTCCGGTGCCCCGGCCCGGTCAGCCCGGCAGGCGGACCGGCATCAGCAGGTAGAGGTAGCCCGGGATGACACCATCCTCGCCCACCGGCTTGATCAGCGCGGGTCGGTTCGGCGTGGTGAACGACAATTCCGCGCGGTCCTTGTGCAGCGCGGCGAGACCGTCCTGCAGGTAGCCCGGGTTGAACGCGATCGTGACCGGGTCGCCGGTGAACTCGACCGGCAGCTCCTCCTCGGCGCTGCCCTCGTCGTCACCACCGGCCGACAGGCGCAGCGAGTTGTCGGCGAACTCCAGCCGGACCTGGGTGCCGCGCTCGGCCACCAGGGACACGCGCTTGATCGCCTCGACCAGCGGGGCGACACCGATCACCGCGTTCGACGTCTGCTCCGAGGGGAGCAGCTGGCGGTAGCGCGGGAACTCGGCGTCGAGGAGCCTGCTGGTGGTGCGCCGGCCCGAACCGGACAGGCCGAGCAGCCCGTCACCGGGCGAGAGCGCGAGCTCGACCGTGCGCCCGGAACTGCCCAGGGCCTTGGCCGCCTCGGCGAGCGTGCGCGCGGGGACCAGCACCGCGGCGTCGTCCACGTCGCCGGAGGGCTTCCACTCGAACTCGCGCATGGCCAGCCGGAAGCGGTCGGTGGCGACCAGCGTGAGCTTCTCGCCCGCGATCTCGACCCGCACCCCGGTCAGCATCGGCAGCGTGTCGTCCTTGCCCGCGGCCACGGCGACCTGGCTGACGGCCTGGCCGAAGACCTCGCCCTGCAGCTCGCCCGCGTGCTGGGGCATCGACGGCAGCGCCGGGTAGTCCTCCACCGGCATCGTCGGCAGGCTGAACTTGGCGCTGCCACAGGTGATCGCGACCCGGGAGCCGTCGACCGAGATCTCCACCGGCTGGGCGGGCAGCGACTTGGTGATGTCGGCCAGCAGCCGCCCGGAGACCAGGGTGCGGCCGCCGTCGGCCACCGTCGCCGGGACGCCGACCGTGGCCGAGACCTCGTAGTCGAACCCGGAGACGGTCAGGCTGTCGGCGCCGTCAGCGGACCCGGCGTCCAGCAGGACCCCGCCGAGGACGGGAACCGGTGGCCGGGACGGGAGGCTGCGGGCGACCCAGGCGACGGCGTCGGCGAGGCCGTCGCGCTCGACGCGGATCTTCATGGGAGTCCTTTCCAGGCTCGACCGGCTGCCCCCACCGACCGTGCGGGGCGAGTCCGTCGAGCTGTCCACGCTGTAGGGCCCAACCGTAGAGCGTGATCCGGCTCCCCGTCATCCGGGGCGGCCGGGCCGGGGCGGGGCCTGGAGCGAGGTGTCCCCAACTTCCGCCGCCCCCTGCTTTTTCTTTTTTGTTCTTCTGGAAGAGAGAAAAAACAGCAGTAGTAGTAAGGGTTGGGGATTGTGTGGACAACCGCCAACCACGCAGGTCAGGGGGCTCGCCGGGCTGTGGAGAACCCGGTGGTCCAACCGGTGGACAGATCGGCCGACCGGTGGATGGTTTTTGCCGCACCCGTCCGCGTCCACAGACGGCCCGAGTTGTCCACAGTTCCGTCCCCAGATGTGGGTCGAGTAGCCCCCAGGCTGGCGGTCCGCCGCCCACAGGGTTGTCCACAGGCCAAGTCCCCCGTACCGGTGACGCAGACCACGCGAATTCGCCCGGATCCGAAGGTTTCTGGGGGTGTGGTCAGCCCGTCCCCACCCCCAGAAATATCCGCGCGGCGGCGTTCGGCGGGCAGATCGGGGTGGGTCGCGACCCGGGTCGGGGCCGTAGGTGGGCCGCGACATCGGCGCGATCCGGCGATCCGGGAGTTTTCTGGGAGTGTGCGGGCCGGTCCACTGCGGCAATAAACCTGCGCGCGGACCGCGCGGGGAGGCGGCGGCATACCCGGACGTGGCGGGCTGAACCGCCGTCGAAGATCGTCCAGAAGTGTGGCAGTCGGCGGCGGGCGGCGTCAGGGCGGCCGCCGGTGCGCGGGGACCTCGGATCGCGCCCGACCGGCGAGATTTCTGACAGTGGGGACGGTCGTCCACCTCGGCAATAAGAACCCGCAAGTGCCCGATCCGGCTGAGGGACGGACACCTGCCGGGACGCGCGCCGCCGCGCGCTCGCCGGACCCCGTCGACGCAACCGGCCAACGGACCCTCGGGTCAGCCGCGGTGGCTACCTGACCCGCGCACGGGCTCGGGCGCTAGTGCGGCCCTAGGGCGACCGGGACAGCACAGCGCCACCACGATGCCCGGGGTGGGCGCGCGGCGGCGCGGCACGGAGACCGCTGAACCGCGGCCGGGAGGGTGATCTAAAAGAAGAAGGTGTGGATCAGGCCCGGGCGCGCTGCTTGATCCGGGACGTCAGCTCCTGCACCTGGTCGTAGATGCGCCTGCGCTCGGCCATCTCCTTGCGGATCTTCTTGTCCGCGTGCATGACCGTGGTGTGGTCGCGGCCGCCGAACGTCTGGCCGATCTTGGGCAGGGAGAGGTCGGTGAGCTCGCGGCACAGGTACATGGAGATCTGCCTGGCCTGCGCAAGCGCTTTCGTCTTGCCTGGTCCGCACAGGTCGTCGATGGAGACGCCGAAGTACTCGGCGGTGACGGCCATGATGGTCGGGGCGCTGATCTCGGGCGCCTGCGAGTCCGGGATCAGGTCGCGCAGGACGATCTCGGCGAGGCTGACGTCGACCGGCTGGCGGTTCAGGGACGCGAACGCGGTGACTCGGATGAGGGCGCCCTCGAGCTCGCGGATGTTGCGCTCCACCCGGGCTGCGATGAACTCCAGCACCTCAGCGGGCGCGGCCAGGCGGTCTTGCGCGGCCTTCTTGCGCAGGATGGCGATGCGGGTCTCCAGCTCGGGCGGCTGGATGTCGGTGATCAGGCCCCACTCGAACCGGGTGCGCAGCCGGTCCTCCAGGGTCTCCAGCCGCTTCGGCGGGCGGTCGGAGGACACGACGATCTGCTTGTTCGCGTTGTGCAGCGTGTTGAAGGTGTGGAAGAACTCCTCCTGGGTGCCTTCCTTGCCCTCGAGGAACTGGATGTCGTCCACCAGCAGCACGTCGATGTCGCGGTAGCGGCGCTGGAACGCCACCTTCCGGTCGTCGCGCAGCGAGTTGATGAAGTCGTTGGTGAACTCCTCGGTCGAGACGTACCGCACGCGCATCCCGGGGAACAGGCGCTGCGCGTAGTGGCCGACCGCGTGCAGGAGGTGGGTCTTGCCCAGGCCGGACTCGCCCCAGATGAACAGCGGGTTGTACGCCCGGGCGGGCGCCTCGGCGACCGCGACCGAGGCGGCGTGGGCGAACCGGTTCGATGCGCCGATGACGAAGGTGTCGAACGTGTACTTCTCGTTCAGCCGGGTCTTGGAGGTCTGCGGCTGGGCGGGCGCGGTGAACGGCTGTCCGCTGGTCGTCTGCTGACCGGAGAACCGGGGCCAGATCTCGTGGACGGCGGCGAGCGCGTCGCCCTCCTCGTCCACCTCCTCGGCGTCGTCGTCGGTGTCCGAGGCGTACTTGAGCCCGGCGTCGGCCAGCACCACCTGGTTGGCCGCGGCCTGGACCTCGGCCGCCGGGATGGTCACGGTGTCGCCGTCGACCTCGCCCGAGACCACGACCGGCACGGGCTTGGGGGCGATCGCCGGGGTGGCGTCGACCTTGACCGCCAGCGAGACGACCCGGCCGAGCCTGCGGGAGAGGGCCGCGGTGATCGGCTCGCGCAGCGCGCGCTCGATCGCCTCCTTGGCGAAGTCGCTCGGCGCGGACAGCAGCGCGGTGCCGTCCAGCAGGCCGATCGGCCTGGTCATCCGCATCCAGGCGCGCTGGGACGGAGACAGGGTCCCGGCGGACAGCTCGCGCACGACCTGGTCCCAGACCACACCGAGGTTCATCTGGTGCTCCGACATCTGCGCCGCTCCCCTCCCCTCGTCGGCATTCGGCGGTAAGGCTCGTCCCGGTGCGTGGGCGCCGTCAAACGGGCATCCACAGGGTTGTCCACAACTGTGCACGAAGGTACGGCGAACCGCAGAGAAACCCGACGGGGGGTTCAAGGTACTCAGTGGCTCGGCGACGTCGGCGCGGCAGGGCTCCCATTCCCCGGGGCGGCCAACCGAGAGTCCGCACGGTAACAACGGCGGCCCCGGGCCACAAGACAGGGCCGTCAGAGGGGGTGCGGTGCCACCTCGGGCAGGTGAGGCGGCCCCCGGTTTGATGCCCGGGGGCCCGGGTGCGTACCCTCATAAGGTCTCCCGCTTGCGGCGGGTGAGTTCTGTGTGCCCTCCGTGGTCGCCGCGCGTACTCACCCTCGTCGCGTACCGGCAGGGGGCGGGCAGACCTGCAAGACCTTCTGAGTACCGGGAGAACCAGTCGTGAGCAAGCGCACCTTCCAGCCGAACAACCGTCGTCGGGCCAAGACCCACGGCTTCCGTCTGCGGATGCGTACCCGTGCGGGGCGCGCCATCCTCGCCGCCCGCCGCCGCCAGGGCCGCGCCAAGCTGTCGGCCTGACCCCAGCCCGCCGCCGTGCTACCCGCGGCCGCCCGGCTGACCAGCAGCGCGGACTTCCGGATGGTGACCAAGAACGGTCGCCGCGCCGGTCGTCCGAGGCTCGTGGTGCACGCCGTGACGGACCGGGTGCGGGCGGCACCACTCGAAGCCGACTCGACGGTGACACGGTCCCCCGTGCCGCCGAGGGTCGGTTTCGTCGTGAGTAAGGCAGTGGGCAACGCGGTCGTCCGGCACCGCGTCGCCCGGCGCCTGCGGCACGTCGCGCGGGACCGGATCGGAACTCTGCTGCCGGGCAGCACGTTGGTCGTTCGGGCATTGCCGCGAGCGGCGACGGCGACCAGCGCCGAGCTCGACCAGGACTTCGAGGCCGCGATCCGCAGGCTGCACCTGGTCCGGGACAACGGTGCCGACGATGGCGGTGGGGCGTGAGTGGAGCATCCGCGGTGGACGACCGTGCGGCTGCCACGCGCCCGGGTCCGCTGGCGCGGTTGCTGCTCCTGCCGGTCCGCGGCTACCGGCGGTGGGTATCCCCGCTGTTG
Organism: Actinokineospora sp. NBRC 105648; assembly: GCF_030269645.1. Classification (GTDB taxonomy): domain Bacteria; phylum Actinomycetota; class Actinomycetes; order Mycobacteriales; family Pseudonocardiaceae; genus Actinokineospora. The sequence continues at coordinate 14,932 of NZ_BSTR01000004.1, forward strand.
CCGCCCGCGTGCCGGTTCTACCCCAGTTGTAGCGCGTACGCGGCCGAGGCACTGACCGTGCACGGTGCCGCCCGCGGCTCCTGGCTCGCTGTCCGCCGCCTGCTCCGGTGCGGCCCCTGGCACCCCGGCGGTCTCGACCCCGTGCCGCCGAGGAAAACCGAGAAAGCGTCCGGGAAGAGCCCGGCTGACCCGACAGCTGCCGAGGAGTAGTTCCGTGCTCGATTTCATCTACTACCCGGTGTCCTTCATCATGTGGTGTTGGCACTGGGTCTTCGGTCACGTCTTCGGCGAGTCGAGCGCTATCGCCTGGGCGCTGAGCATCATCTTCCTGGTCTTCACCCTGCGCGCGATCATGTTCAAGCCCATGGTCAAGCAGGTCCGCTCGATGCGGAAGATGCAGGAGTTCGCGCCCGAGATCAAGAAGCTGCAGAAGAAGTACGCCAACGACAAGCAGAAGCAAGCCCAGGAGATGCAGAAGCTGCAGTCCGAGCACGGCGTGAGCCCGCTCGGCGGCTGCCTGCCGATGCTGCTGCAGATCCCGGTCTTCATCGGCCTGTTCCACGTGCTGCGCGAGTTCAAGCCGGGTAAGACCGAGAACTACTTCTTCGACGAGCGCGGTGTCACCTCCTACGTCGACGCCAACCTGTTCGGCGCCCGGCTCAGCAACTGGATCACCCAGCCGCAGCAGGCGCTGGCGGAGTTCGGCGTGCAGCGCAGCTCGGTCATCCTGGTGGCCATCCCGCTGATGCTGCTCGCGAGCGCGCTGACCCACCTCACCGCCCGGCACTCGGTCGCCCGGCAGAACCCGGCCGCGGCCACCGCGCAGACCGGCCTGATGAACAAGCTGACGCTCTACGTCTTCCCGCTGGGTGTGCTCCTCGGTGGCTTCTTCTTCCCCATCGGCCTGATCATGTACTGGCTGAGCAACAACGGCTGGACCCTCTGGCAGCAGCGCTTCGTCTACAAGCGCATCGACGCTGAGGAAGCCGCGAAGAAGACCGCCGTGATCGAGAAGCGCGCCGCCAACGCCCCCCGCCCGGGCGCGAAGCCGACCCAGCCGAAGAAGCGCCCCGCCCCCGTCAAGCCCGCGGACGACGACGTCGCCACCGAGCAGTCGGCCCCGTCGTCCGAGCCGGCCACGACGACGCCGTCGACATCGACGACCGCGACTCCCCCGGCGAAGGCGCCCGGCTCGAACGGCACCGGCGGCACCGAGATTCCCGGCCTGATCGCAGGCCGATCCCGCAGCAAGAAGTCAGGTCGCAAGAACCGCTGAGGCGTGGCTCGACCTGGAGAGGAGTGAACCGTGCCGGAGACGGTGCAGGCGACCGAGACGACCACCGACGTGGAGAGCGAGGACGTGCGGACCGAGGACGGTGAGCGGCCCGCGGGCTCAACCGAGGAGCTGCTGGTCCAAGAAGGCGATATCGCGGGGGACTACCTGGAGCGGCTGCTCGACATCCTCGACTACGACGGCGACATCGACCTCGACGTCGAGGCCAGCCGCGCGGTGGTGAGCATCGACGGCGGTGAGGACTTGGAGAAGCTGGTGGGTCCGCGCGGCAACGTGCTGGAGGCGCTGCAGGAGCTCACCCGGCTCGCCGTGCAGCAGGAGACCGGCGCCCGCAGCAGGCTGATGCTCGACATCGCCAGCTGGCGCGCCGACCGCCGGGAGGAGTTGCGCGACCTCGGCCAGGCCACCGCCCAGAAGGTGCTGTCCAGCGGCGAGCGCGTCCGGCTGCAGCCGATGACCCCGTTCGAGCGCAAGGTCGTGCACGACGCTGTCGCCACGATCAAGGGCGTGCACAGCGAGAGCGAGGGTGAGGACCCGCGCAGGCGCGTGGTCGTCTTCCCCCAGTAGTCAGCAGTCCGGCAGTACCGAACGCGGCCCGCCTCTCCGGCGGGCCGCGTTTCTTTTGGGCACGTTTCACGTGGAACACCGTGGGGCGAGGCAGGTCGCCGATCACCGATCGGCGACAATCACCGGGCACCGTTTCACGTGGAACATCGGATGGGGTCTGACTGGATGACGAACGATCGGACCTCAGCCGCCGCCGCGGTGTTCGGGGATCGGGTCCACCTAGCCGAGCGGTTCGTCGACCTGCTCACTGAGCACGGTGTCGAGCGCGGGCTCATCGGTCCGCGCGAGGTCGACCGGCTGTGGGACCGGCACGTGCTCAACTCGGCGGTCGTCGGCGACGCGATGGCCGAGGGAGCCCGAGTGGTGGACGTCGGCTCGGGCGCCGGGCTCCCCGGTATCCCGCTCGCCATCGCCCGGCCCGACCTGGAGGTGATCCTGGTCGAACCGATGGCCCGGCGGGTGGCGTGGCTGGACGAGGTCGTGGAGACTCTTGCCCTGTCCTCGGTCACGGTCCTGCGGGGTCGCGCCGAGGAACAGGCCATCCGGTCGCGGGTTCTCGGCGCTGATGTGGTCACCGCCCGAGCCGTCGCCCCGTTGGCGAAACTGGCCGGATGGTGTCTCCCCCTGCTGCGCGAGGGCGGCGTGCTGGTCGCCCTCAAGGGAGCCAGTGCGGGCGAGGAGATCGACCGGGACCGACAGGCGGTGGCGCGGCTCGGGGGCGGTGCGCCGCACGTCGAGACCTACGGCGCCGCCGTGCTCGAGGTCCCGACAACGGTGGTGCTCATCGAACGCGTGAAGTCCGCTGTCGGGCGTGACCGGTCTTGGCGGACAAGGAAAGATCAGGGTGCACAGAAGGATCAGGGTGCACGGCTAGATCAGAGTGCACAGCGGGACCAGGGTGTACATCGAGGCTGAGAACGGAGCGAGGATGTTCCACGTGAAACAGACGGCTTGCGTCGCCGATCTGACCGGTGCTCGGGAGGACCGCTGACCATGACCCAGCCCTCCCCCGCCTCCGTTTCCGGCTGGACGCCGATAGCCGAGGAAGCCGCTCGGGCGACCCGGCTCAAGCACCCGGACCGGATGTTCCCCCGCCCCACCCACCGTCGGGTCTTCACCGTCTCCAACCAGAAGGGTGGCGTCGGCAAGACCACCTCGGCGGTCAACCTCGCCGCCGGGCTCGCCATGCACGGGCTGCGCGTGCTCGTCATCGACCTGGACCCGCAGGGCAACGCCAGCACCGCCCTCGGCGTCGACCACCGCTCCGGTACCCCCTCGGTGTACGAGGTGCTGCTCGGCGAGGTCACCGTCGCGGACGCGGCGCAGATGAGCGACCAGTCCCCCAACCTCTACTGCGTGCCCGCGACCATCGACTTGGCGGGCGCCGAGATCGAGCTGGTGTCGATGGCGATGCGCGAGTCCCGGCTCAAGGAGGCGCTGTCCGACCAAGCGCTCGACGAGCTGAACCCGGACTACGTGTTCATCGACTGCCCGCCCTCGCTCGGCCTCCTGACCGTCAACGCGATGGTCGCCGCGCAGGAGGTGCTGATCCCGATCCAGTGCGAGTACTACGCGCTGGAGGGGCTCAGCCAGCTGCTGCGCAACATCGAACTGGTCCAGGCGCACCTGAACCGGCAGCTGACCGTGTCGACGATCCTGCTGACGATGTACGACGGTCGCACCAAGCTGGCGGACCAGGTGACCTCGGAGGTGCGGCACCACTTCGGTGACACCGTCCTCACCACGGTCATCCCGCGCAGCGTGAAGGTGTCCGAGGCGCCGGGCTACGGCCAGTCCGTGCTCGCCTACGACCCCGGTTCCCGCGGCGCCATGAGCTACCTGGACGCCGCCCGTGAAGTTGCCGAACGAGGAGCGGGGGCACCGCAATGAGCGGCACCGGACCAGCCGGGCGCAAGGGCGGGTTGGGTCGCGGTCTCGCCGCGCTCATCCCCCAAGGGCCACCGGTCGGCGCGCCTGCGGGCGGGCTGAGACTGCCCACCCCCTCGGGGCGCGCCGGTGAGTCGATCGAGAGCGCCCCCGCCCAGCCTGAGCACAGCGGCACGGTGGCGGGCGCGGTCTACCGGGAGATCCCGACCGGGTCGATCAAGGCAAACCCCAAGCAGCCGCGGCAGGTGTTCGACGAGGACGCGCTGACCGAGCTGGAGCACTCGATCCGCGAGTTCGGGCTCATGCAGCCGATCGTGGTGCGCGAGCTCGGGCCGGACAGCTACGAGCTCGTCATGGGTGAGCGGCGGCTGCGCGCCTCTCAGCGCGCCGAGTTGGAGCGCATCCCGGCGATCGTCCGGCAGACCGCCGACGACGCCATGCTCCGCGACGCGCTGCTGGAAAACATCCACCGGGTGCAGTTGAACCCGCTGGAGGAGGCAGCGGCCTACCAGCAGCTGCTCGACGAGTTCGCCGTGACGCACGAGGAGCTGGCAAGCCGGATCGGGCGCAGCAGGCCGGTCATCACCAACACCATCCGGCTGCTGCGACTGCCGCTGCCGGTGCAGCGCCGGGTGGCGGCGGGTGTCCTGTCCGCCGGGCACGCGCGGGCGTTGCTGGGTCTGGACGAGCCGGGCAGCCAGGAGGAGCTGGCGACCCGGATCGTCGCCGAGGGCCTGTCGGTGCGGGCAACCGAGGAAGCGGTCACCCTGGCCAAGGGCGCTCCCCCGGCCAAGCCCAAGCAGGCGCCGCGCAACCCGATCCAGGCACCGGGGTTGCAGAGCCTCGCCGAACGCCTCTCGGACAAGTTCGACACCCGGGTGAAGGTCGAGTTGGGCAAGCGGAAAGGTCGGATCGTGGTCGAGTTCGGCTCGGTCGACGACCTCGAGCGGATCGTCGAGATGATGGCGGAAAACGGGACAAATCGGACCTGAAATTCCCGCAGGGAACCACACCAGGTCAATACGTCACGGTGACAATGAGCGGATGATGGCCCTGCGTCGACCCGAACTCACTCAGGGTGCGGGGATGGCGCGGGCGATCGCCCGGTCGACCAGACCGGCGTAGGTGGTGCCGAACGACAGCCCGGCCGCCTCGAACGCCATCGGGACGAGCGAGGTCTCGGTCAGACCGGGCGACAAGTTCACCTCGAGGAAGTACACGTCCCCCTCGGCGCTCACCACCGCGTCGGTCCGGGACACGTCGCGCAACCCGAGCAGCCGGTGCGCCGCCACCGCGAGGTCGGCCACCTTCGCCGCGGTGTCCGGGTCGAGCCGGGCGGGCGTGTGGAAGGTCGTCAACCCGGCGGTGTAGCGGGCGGTGTAGTCGTAGACACCGGTCTCCGGCGCGATCTCCACCGCGGGCAGCGCCGTCGGTCCGTCGGGCCCGTCGATGACGGTGACGGCCACCTCGACACCGTGGATGAACCGCTCGGCGAGCACGGCGTCGCTGTAGGCGAGCGACCCCACCATCGCGGTCGGCAGCTGCGCCGCCTCCCGCACCACCTGCGCACCGAGGGCTGAGCCGCTCTGGTCGGGTTTGAGCATCATCGGCAAACCGAGCCGCTCGACCATCGCGTCGAGCACCGGCTGCGCGCCCAGCTCGCGGAACGCGCTCTGCGGCAGCACCACCCAGTCCGGGGTCAGCAGCCCGGCGCGGCGCAGCTCGGCCTTCGCGCTCGGCTTGTCCCACGCCCGGCGGCACGCGTCGGCGTCGGCACCGACGTACGGCACGCCGAGCAGTTCCAGGATCGTCTGGATGGATCCGTTCTCACCCTCACCGCCGTGCAGCGCGATCACCACGGCGTCCGGCCGGTGCTTGCGCAGCCTGGGCAGCAGGCCCGCGTCGGCGTCCCACTCCTCCACCGTGACCCCAACCGAGCGCAACGCCGCCGACACCCGGCGCCCCGACCGCAGGGAGACGTCCCGCTCGTGCGAGAGACCTCCGGCGAGCACGGCTACCCAGCGATCGGTCACGGACGCTCCTAGGGGAATGCACGGCTGAGACAGCCGCGGGTGAACAAACGCAGCTCGGACGGTACCGACAACGCCTACGCGGTGTCCGGTGTGGGCGTCTGCGGGCCGGAGAGCGCCCGGCTAGTGGTGGGGCCGAAGGTGTTGAGCAGGTCGAGCTCTTGGGCGAGCACGCCCGCGAGCCTGCGCACGCCCTCGGAGATCCGCTCCGGCGGCGGGTAGCAGAACGACAGCCGCATCTGCCTGCTGCCGAACCCGTCGGCGTAGAAGCCGGTGCCCGGCACGTACGCCACCCGGGCGGTGACCGCCCGGGGCTGCATGGCCTTGGTGTCGACGCCCTCCGGCACCGTGAGCCAGACGAAGAACCCACCGTCGGGCCTGGTCCACGTGCAGCCCGCGGGCATGTGCTGCTCCAGCCCGGTCAGCAGGGCGTCGCGGCGCTCGCGGTACATGGTCTGGAAGGACTTGATCTGGCCCTTCCAGTCGTGCGTGGCCAGGTAGCGCGAGACGACCATCTGGTTCAACGTGGGCGCGCACAGCGCAGCCGACTCCGCGGCCAGCACCAGCTTCTCCCGCACCGCGTGCGGCGCCAGCGCCCAGCCGACTCGCAGACCGGAGGCGAAGGTCTTGGAGAACGAACCCAGGTAGATCACGTTGTCGGCGTCCATCGACCGCAGCGCCGGGTAGATCTGGCCGTCGAAGCCCAGCAGGCCGTACGGGTTGTCCTCGATCACCAGCACGTCGTGCCGGGCGCAGATGTCCAGGACCTCGGCCCGCCGCGAGACCGCCATCGTCACGCCCGCGGGGTTGTTGAAGTTCGGGATCGTGTACAGGAACTTGACCCGGCGGCCCGCCCGCGCGGCGGCCGCCAGCGCCGCCCGCAACGCCTCCGGCTGCAGCCCGTGCTCGTCCATCGCGACGTGGCGGACATCGGCCTGGTAGGAGGCGAAGGTGCCCAGCGCGCCCACGTAGGACGGCCCCTCGGCCAGCACGATGTCACCCGGGTCGCAGAAGATGCGGGTGACCAGGTCCAGCGCCATCTGCGAGCCGACCGTGACCACCAGGTCGTCCGGATGGCCGACGACCCCCTCCAGGGCCATGACCTCGCAGATCTGCTCGCGCAGCAGCGGCACACCGTGCGCGGAGCCGTACTGCAGGGCGGTCAGCCCCTCCTCGGCGATGATCTGCCCGATCTGGCTGGACAACGACTCCAGCGGCAGCGCGGCCAGGTTCGGCATCCCGCCCGCCAACGACACCACCTCGGGCCTGCTCGCCACCGCGAACAGCGCTCGCACCTCGGACGCCGTCATGCCGGCCGCCCGCGCCGCGTAGCGCCCCAGGTGCGGGTCGAGGCTGCGGGCGCCCAGTCGTTCGGGCGGCTGTCCAGAGGTCGTCATGGCTCGCTCCAAGGGGTGGAACAGTCAAAACAGTGTAACCAGAGGAGTGACTTACCCCTGAGATTCCGCCCCGCGGTTCCGACGCAGGTCACATCGCCCTATCCTGGGTCGCGTAGTTCGCCGTCCTCCCCTGCGGGCGCGCGACGGTATTCCGCGAGGCACGGGAGGTTGGGTGTCGCGACGCGTCGTCGGCGTCACGCTGGACAACCTGGAACACCTTCCGAAGCACTGCCGCGGATGCGTGTACTGGGAGTTGGCGCCGCACCTCAAGGAGCAGGCGGAGGAGTTCGGCACCACCGAGCTGGAGAAGGAAGCCTGGGTCTCGAGCGTCCTGCTCGACTGGGGCTCCTGCGGCCGAGTGGTCTACAGCGACAAGCTCCCCGTCGGGTTCGTGCTGTACGCCCCGCCCAACGCCGTCCCCCGCGCGTCCGCGTTCCCGACGTCCCCGGTCAGCGCTGACGCGGTCGTGCTCACCGGCTTCCACGTGCTTCCGGAGTTCCGCGGCGGCGGCCTCGGCCGGATGCTCGTCCAAGCAGTGGCCAAGGACCTCACCCGGCGCGGCGTCCGGGCCCTGGAGGCCTTCGGCGACGCCCGACCGGACGAGGAGCGCTCCTGCGTCGTCCCGGCCGACTTCCTCACCAGCGTCGGCTTCAAGACCGTGCGCCCCCACCCCCGGTGGCCCCGCCTGCGCCTGGAACTGCGCACCGGCATCACCTGGAAGGAAGACGTCGAGGCCGCCCTCGAACGCCTCCTGGGCACCGTCTCGGTCAGCACCGCCAGCCCGATCCTGCAGCGCTGACCCCCAGGCCGTCCCCGCCCCGAGAAACCACCCGTTCAGGCGACCCGAGTTGTCCACAACCAAGATCCACACTCGCCACCACCACCCCCTGCCCAGGTAAAATGGATCGGGGATGGTCCCCCTAGGGATGGGTGGGCCGTCTCTTGGGGGTGTCTCTGGGTGGTTGTCAAGCCGCTGCGGGGGGCGGAGCTGGTTCGGGGTGGCGGTGGTTGGTGCGGTTGCGGAGCATCGCGTAGAGGACGTCGCAGCGGCGGGCTAGGCAGATGAGCGCGGCGTTGTGTTTCTTGCCCTCGGCTTCGTTTGCGGTCGTAGTAGGTGCGGCTGGTGGGATCGGAGAGGGCTGCGAAGGCGGCAAGGTAGAACGCGCGTTTGAGTGTGCGGTTGCCGGTGCGGGCGGGGTGTTCGCCGCGGATGCTGCTGCCGGAGCGGTGGTTGACTGGGGCGATGCCCGCGTAGGCGGCCGAGTGGGCGGAGCTGGCGAAGCCGGTGGCGTCGCCGATCTCGAGGAGGATGCGGGCGGCGGTCCTGATCCCGATGCCGGGCATCGAGGTCAGGACCGCGGCGAGAGGGGTGCGCATCGAGTGTCCCCTCGATCTCTGTTACCAGGGTTTTCTGTTGCTGGAGAAAGGTTTCAGGCTGTCGGCCAGTCGAGACGGAACCGTGTCCGCCGCGGTCGCGCCGGGGACGGTGACGGTCTGCTCGGCCAGAGCGGAGAGGATGTCGTCGACCATGCGGGCGCCCATGCGGGGAGCGTGTGTCACCGCGATCGAGGTCGGCTTCCGGCGTCCGGCCTTGCCGATCCCGACGGGTCCGCCGCAGCGGGAGGATCTCCAGCACCGCCGGGTGGCCGGTTCGGCCCGAGGACGCGTTCGAGGGCGGGATGGATTCCAGTGAGCAGCCCTCGGACGCGGTTGGAAAGGCGGTTGCCTCGCCTGCGAGGTCGTCGTCGAAGCCGACCAGGACGTCGAGCTCGGCCAGGGCGTCGTCGCCGGTGTCGACCTGGCGCAGGGTGCGGGCGGCGTCGGCGATGACGAAGGCGTCGCGGGCGTCGGTCTTGGCGTTGCCCGGATAGAGGTCGGCGATGCGGCGCATGGCCAGGCCCGGAGGGTAGGCGACCTGGTGCCCGCAAGCGCGGGCGACGGTGACCGGCAGGGCGCCGATCGTCGCGGGCTGATCGACCACCACGAGCAGCGGCCCGTGCTTGGCGAGCTTGTCGAACAAGGCCCGCAGCAGCGTCGGTTCGGTGTCGGGCAGCGGGATGTCATGGAGCCGCTTGGCCGCCGGGTCCAGGCTGACCGCGTGATGGGCATCCAGGCCGAGGAACACCCTGAAAGTCGGTTTCCCGGGTGGGGATCGGCGATAAGCCAGCAGGTAAGCCGCCTGGTGCCCCAGCGCGGGGGCAACGTCCCGATCGGCGTCGGCAGAGACCACGACTAGCAGCCTCCCGGGTCGGGAGGGCTAGTCGAACAACGCCCGCAGCTGTTGGGCGTCGGCCCGCCATGCACCGATGCCGCGACGTGGTCACCGGGTGGGCCGTCGGGCGGGCGGCACGCGGAGGGCCCAGCGTGTGACAGCTCAACGGCTTGTGTGGGCGCAGAGGTGGGGCCCGCTGGTTGAGGTGTCTCCGACCAGCGGGGCAAGCGTTTGCTACTCGGCCTTGGCCAACTCGTGGGCAAGGACGTCGGCGAAGGTGAAGCTGCCGGTGGGCTGGTCGTTCTCCCCCAGCAGGTAGAGGCGCTTCACGGCCACCACGATGCCCTCGGCGACGATGTCGCGGAAGGCGGGGTCGCTCAGCCTGCGGCGGTCGTCCTGGTTGGTGAGGTAGCCGATCTCGATGCGGACGGCTGGGCAGCGGGTGAGGCGGAGCAGCTCCCAGGTCTTGGGGTGGGCGCCGCAGTCGCGCAGGCCGGTGCGCTTGGCGATCTCGCGCTGGATCAGGCCCGCCATGGCCTCGCCCAGCGTCGAGGTGGTGCCGTTCCCGGTGCCGAAGTGGAAGCTGGCGACGCCCTGGGCGAACGGCGAACCGTTGCCGTCCGAGTGCAGGGACAGGACCAGGTCCGCGCCCGCCTCGTTCGCGAACGCCGCGCGTTCGGACTCGTCGGGGCACTGGTCGGGGCCCCTGGAGAGCAGGGCCTCCATGCCGGTGGCGACCATCCGGCCCTCGAGCCTGCGGGCCAGGTCCCACATCAGTTCCGACTCGTTGACGCCCTCGACCGCCACACCGGTGTCGGTGGCGCCGTGGCCGGGGTCGATGACGATGCGCTTGCCGGTCAGGCGGGGGCCGGAGCGGCGGACGCGTTCCTGCTCACGCAGCAGCACCGGACGGCCACCGCGGGCGCGCGGGGACAGCTGGCGCAGGCCGCGGATGGTCTCCGGGCCGCAGATGCCGTCGACCGTCAGCCCGTAGTCGCGCTGGAAGTTGCGCAGCGCGGCCTCGGTCTGGTGACCGAACACCCCGTTCGGGCGACCCGCGTCGTAGCCCAGCTCGAGCATCCGCTCCTGCAGGGTCACCACGTCGTCGCCGGTGATCGGGGCGGAGACGAGGTAGGCCAGCGGGCGGCCGCCGAGCTGGTAGGTGGCATCACGCAGGGCGCGGTAGGTCGCCGGGCCGATGAGGCCGTCGGTGATCAGGCCGCGCTGCTGCTGGAACGTCCGGATGGCGTGCTCCATGACCTGGTCGAACTGGTCGTGGACGCCGCCGACCGCAGGCATCAGGCCCAACGCTGCGAGCGTGGACCGAACCTCGGCTACGGCCGGCCCCCCATCGCCGCGGCGCAGTACCCGCATGCACGCCTCGCTCTCCACTCGTGCACCCGAAACAGGCGGTGCTGAACCTGACAGGTCACCCATTGTGCCTTGCCGGACTTCCCGTCCCCCGCAGGGATGGCGGGTGGGTCGCTCGGAAAACCGAAACGGGGCTCCCGCGTCGCCTGACGAGACGCGCGAGCCCCGGGTTCGGGTTGCCTGCTCAGCCCAGGTAATCCTGCAGCTCGTTGAGCAGCAGCGCCTTGGGCTTGGCACCGACGATGGTCTTCACCGCGCGACCGCCCTGGAAGACGATCATGGTGGGGACCGACATGACCTGGTAGTCGCGTGCGGTGCCCGGGTTCTTGTCGATGTCGAGCTTGGCGACGGTGATCTTGTCGGAGTAGTCCGCCGCGATCTCCTCCAGCAGCGGGGCGACCATCCGGCACGGCCCGCACCAGGTGGCCCAGAAGTCCACGATCACGGGCTTCTCGCTGATCAGGACGTCGTCGGCGAACGAGTTGTCGGTGACGGTGACGGTGTTACCGGCCATCGTGGTCTCCCTGCGGGCGGTGGGTGGATATGGGGCGGGCGGATGTGGGGTCAGTTGGCGGGGCCGTAGCCGCCGCCGACCAGCTCGGGGGCCAGTTCGGCGGACTCCTCGCCGCGCTCGGCGAGCCAGCGCTCGGCGTCGATCGCCGCCGAGCAGCCGGAGCCCGCGGCGGTGATGGCCTGGCGGTAGGTGTGGTCGACGAGGTCGCCCGCGGCGAACACACCGTCGAGGTTGGTGTGCGTGGAGCGGCCCTGGGTCCGCACGTAGCCCTCGTCGTCGAGGTCCACCTGGCCTGCCACCAGCGCGCTGCGCGGGTCGTGGCCGATGGCGACGAAGAAGCCGGTGACGTCGAGGTCGGAGACCTCGCCGGTGCGGGTGTCGCGCAGCCGCAGGCCGCTGACCTTGGCGTCGCCGAGCACCTCGGTGACCTCGGAGTTGAGCTGCCAGCGGATCTTCTCGTTGGCCCGGGCGCGCTCCAGCATGATCCTGGAGGCGCGGAAGTCCTCGCGCCGGTGGATGACGGTGACCGAGCGGGCGAAGCGGGTGAGGAAGGTGGCCTCCTCCATCGCCGAGTCGCCGCCGCCGAGGACCGCGATGTCCTGGTCGCGGAAGAAGAAGCCGTCGCAGGTGGCGCACGCGGACACGCCGCGGCCGAGCAGCTCCTGCTCACCGGGCACGTTGAGGTAGCGGGCCGCCGCGCCCATCGCCAGCACCACGGCCTTGGCCGCGTAGCGGACGCCATCGGCGACGACGTACTTGACCGGTCCGTCCAGCTCGACCGACTCGACGTCCTGCGGGCGCAGCTCGGCGCCGAACCGCTCGGCCTGGGCGCGCATCTGCTCCATCAGGTCCGGACCCATGATGCCGTCGCGGAACCCGGGGAAGTTCTCCACCTCGGTGGTGGTCATCAGGGCGCCGCCGAACTGGGCGCCCTCGAAGACCAGCGGTTCGAGCTGGGCGCGCGCGGCGTAGACGGCCGCGGTGTAGCCCGCGGGTCCGGATCCGACGACGATCAAGTTCCGGATCTGGTCCGCGTCCGCAGCCATCTGTCCTCCATCGGCTCAGCCGGGCAGCTCCGCCCGGTCGCACTTGGTGTCAACGCGATCGTAGGCGGCCGTTGTTCCACGGCCGCCAGTGATGGCGGGCACCAAGGCGGAGCCAGGTTCGGGCCGGGGTTCAGCCGGGGAAGCCGGGGCGGCCCGGGTCAGCCGATGGTGCCGTTGAACAGCGCGGCGCAGTCGGGTTCGACGACCAGGACGCGGAACTTGGCGATGCCGTCCAGCTGCAGGATCATCGTGCCCGGCTTGCCGTCCAGCGTCACCGGGCGGACTCCGACGACCTGGTTCTTCGCCGGGTCGAGCTTGTTCTCCGCGCGGCACCGATCCACTCCGGCGCGGTCCTTGAGCGGGCCGTAGTCGAAGCGGTTGACGACCTTGTTGGGCACGCCCGCCAGCTCGGTGCTCTTGACCGCGAGCGGGCCCTCTTGGCCGGAGTTGTCGCTCGGCGGGAGCACGGCGGTCGGGGCCGGTTCGGCGACACCGCCGGTCTGCTGGGTGCCGGGCAGCACGGCAAAACCGACGGCCACCGCGGCGGCGGCAGCGGTGAGCAGGCCGGCTCCCCAGGCGGCGCGCTTGCCACGCCTGCCGCGGGCCGCGCTCAGGTCGATCACCGGCGCGATCTCGGGCAGCGGTTCGCGCACCGCGACCGGGTGGCCGAAGGCCTGCCTGGCCTCGGCGTCGAGGGCGGCGTCGAGCCGGGCGGCGAAGGTCGCGGGCATCGGCGCGACCGGGGCGTTGCCCAGCTCACCGAGCCCGACCTTGACCGAGTCGAGCGCCTCGATGACCGCCTTGGCGGCCGGGTCGGCGTTGACCCGGGGCCACAACCGGGCGCTCTGCTCGGCGTCCAGGACGCCCGCGTGCAGGTCGGCGAGCAGGTCGACGGACCATGGCGGCCCGCCGGGGCCTCCGCCCCGAAGCTCGTCCGTCATCGTCCCTCCCAGTGGCGCCTGTTTGCGTCTGCGACAGCGCCACCTCGGACGTTCGCATCTGCATCGGGGTTCCGAAGATGTCCGAGAACTTTGGCCAGCTTCGCGCGTCCGCGCGCGCACCTGCTCTTGACGGTGCCCTCCGCGATCCCGAGCATCTTGGCTGTCTCAGCCACCGAGTAGCCCTCGACGTCGACTAAGACGATGGGGACGCGTTGGTCCTCGGACAGCTCGGACAGCGCGGTCTGCACGACCAGCCGGGTCTCGCGCTCGGCCATCGCGTCGCGGGGGGTGACCGGCTCGCCGGGACCGGTCTCGGGCAGCGGCACGGTCGGGCGGGCCTGCCTGCGCCGGACCCGGTCCAGGCAGGCGTTGACCACGATGCGGTGCAGCCAGGTGGTGACCTGCGACTCGGCGCGGAAGGACCCGGCGGCGCGGAAGGCGGAGATGAACGCCTCCTGCAGCGCGTCGGAGGCCTCCTCCGGATCGCGCAGCGTGCGCAGCGCCACCGCCCACAGCCGGTCGCGGTGCCTGCGCACGAGTTCGGCGAAGGCACGGGGGTCTCCCGCGGCGTGCGCCGCGATGAGGTCGGCGTCCGAACTGGCTGCGGCAGTCACCCGGACAGCGTATAGGGCGGTCGCTGGATCGCTGAACCCCGCTCCGACCAGCGGATACGCCGGTCGGACTACTTCGCGCGGACGAACCCGACGTCGGTCAACTCCGAGACGTTGCCGGTGGCCAGGGTGGTGATCCAGATCAGCAGGTGCTGGGTCGGCTCGGCGCTGTCGAGCTGCAGCCGGGTCTTGCCCGGCTGCAGGGTGGCCCGGCCGATGACCTTGGTGTCGGCCAGGCCGGGCTTCTCCGAGGGCGCGGTGCGGATCTCGACCACGGTGCCGCCGCTGGGCGAGTCGATCACCACCTCGGCGAACGGGACCGGCTCGGCGAACGAGGCCATGATCCCGACGCCGGGCTTGAGCGCCGGGAACTGCTGCTGGTACTTGTCGGTCTTCCAGGACGTCTTCGGGTCGCCGTCGACCGCGCGGCTGGCCCGGCGCGGGTTGTCCGGGGTGCCCTTGACGTTGAACACCTGCACGCCCGCGGACTGGATCGGCTCGCCGGGCTGCGGCGGGGCCGGGTTGTTCTGGCCACCGCCGCCACCCGGCGCGGTCGCGACCACGGTCGGCCCGCCCGCGCTGGGCGCGTCGTCGCCGAAGAAGCTGATCAGCTGGATGCCCACCCAGGCCAGCACGCCGACGGTGGCCACCGCGAGCGCGGTGACGCCGATGGCGAGCTTGCGCCGCTTCGAGCGGTCGTTGTTGGGCCTGCGGGTGGTCCAGACGGTGCCGTCGTCGTCGTAGTCCTCGTCCGGGTCGTCCTCGACGGCGTCGATCCGCTGGGTGACGTCCTCGATGACCTTCGCCCGCTCCAGCACCCGGATCAGGCCCGAGCTGGTGCGGATGCCGCCGGTGGCGTCGTCGGAGAGGCTGCGCACCGCGGCCGAGGACAGCTCGTACGGGATGTAGGGGAACAGGTTGCGCGGCGCGATGACCTGGCCGTCGGGGCCCAGCGGCGCGGTCGGGATCGCCGCGGGGGCGCCCGCCAGCGGCCAACGGCCGGTGAGCAGCAGGTACAGGATGGCGCCGAGACCGCGCACGTCGTCCTGCAGCGTCGCGGCGGGCAGCGGGCCGGGGAAGGCCAGCCGGAGCAGGCCGTCCGGGGTGACCCGGACCCGCTGCGGGTGGTCGACGCCCAGGACCATGCCCGAGTGGTGGGCCTGCTCGACCGCGGCGGCCAGCGGCTCCAGCAGGCGAGCGGCGGTGGCCGGGGGCAGCGGGTGCTCGGCGATCACGTCGATCAGGTCGGTGCCCTGCGCCCAGTCGGCCACGATCAGGCCGAGCAGCCCCTCGCCGGGGGCCACGCCGTTGCCGGGACCCAGGACGTCGAGGACCCGGGAGGTGCCGGGGTGGGTGATCCGCGCGGCGTGCATGGTGCGCTCGAGGGTGCGGCGCGCGTTGGCCGCGGCCACCGTGTCACCGGGCTCGCCGACCAGCAGGGTGAGGGCCACGTCGCGGCGCAGCTGACCGTCCTGGGCGCGCCAGAGGTGGGCGTTGGCCCGCTCGTCGAGGCCGAACTCCGCGAGCAGCCGGTAGCGCCCGTCGCCGACCACACCACCAGGGACGAGGAAGCCGTCCCTGGCCCTGATGCCAGCCGCCGCCTCGCCCACCGGGTACTCGGTCCGCCTCGTCGTCACCGGTCTCTCTCCACCTGCCGCTACCGCGTCGAGCGTACGTGAAATCAGTCGGTCACCGGGGACGAACGAGGTCAGCCCCGGCGCACCAGCCGGGTGATTCGGCTCGTCGCCGGGCGCAGCTCCGGCACCCGAAGCGCGGCCAGCACACCGAAGGCGACCACGCTCGCCAGCACGCCCTGCACGACCAGCGTGACCCAGGCAGTGACCAGGGACACGGCGTCGGGCAGCACCCGGCCCGCCAGCCAGGCGACCAGCATGCCCGCGCCGCCGGCGAGCACGCTCACCGCGATCACCCGGATGATCTTCTTGCTGTGCAGGTTGCCCAGCCGCACCCACAGCCACATCTGGCCGAGCACGGCACCCACCACGTAGGTCAGCGAGTTGACCAGCAGCACGGCGATGACCACCTGGTCCGGGCGCACCACGGCGCCGCACAGGTAGATCAGCGGGATCTTCACCGCAGTCATCACGACCATGATCAGGGTGGGTGTGCGGGCGTCCTTCATCGCGTAGAACACCCGCAGCTGCAGCATGACCAGCGCGTAGGGCAGCAGGCCGAACGCGGAGAACGCGAGCGCGGTGCCCAGGCGCTGGGCGTCGGCCAGGTCGGTCGCGCCGCCGTTGAACAGCGCGACGCCGATGGTCGTACCGGTCACGGTCAGCACGGCGCTGATCGGCACCAGCATCACCGCCGAGAGCCTGCTGCCGGTGGACAGGTCGTCGACCAGGCGGTCGATGTCGTTCGCGGCCGCCGCCTTGCTCATCCTGGGCAGGATCGCGGTGAGCAGCGAGACACCGATGACGCCGTAGGGCAGCTGGAACAGCAGCCAGGCGTTGGCGTAGATCGACGCGCCGCCCGCCGCCGCCGCGGTGAGCACCCGCTGGGTGACCACCATGCCGACCTGGCTGATCGCGACGTAGCCCAGGATCCACAGCGCCAGGCCGCCGAACTCGCGCAGCCGTGCGTCGAAGCCCCAGTTCCAGCGGAAGGCGAAGCCGATCCGGCGCAGCGCGGGCAGCAGCATCGCCGACTGCACGACGATGCCCAGCGTGGTGCCGATGCCCAGGACCAGCAGCTTCAGGTCGCCCATCTGCACCGGGTCGAGCGAGATCTCGCCCGGCAGGACCGCGTAGACGACCAGCGTCGCCATGATCACCAGGTTGTTGACCACCGGGGCCCAGGCCGTCGGGCCGAACACGTGCCGGGCCTGCAGGATCGCCGAGAGCAGCGCGAACAGGCCGTAGAAGAGGATCTCCGGGAGCAGCAGGTAGGCGAACGCGGTGACCAGCTCGGGGTTGGCCTTGCCGGTGGAGCCGTCCACGTACAGGCCGGTGAACAGCGGCGCCGCGGCCACTGCGAGCACGGTGCCGACCAGCAGACCGGTCATGCCGACGGTGAGCAGCCGGTTCGTGTAGGCCTGACCGCCGTCGGGGTCGTCCTGCGAGCGCACCAGCAGCGGGACCACGATGCTGGCCAGCACACCGCCGAGCAGCAGCTCGAAGACGATGTTGGGCATCGTGTTGGCGATGGTGAACGAGTCGTTGACCACGCCGATGCCGACCAGCCAGGTCAGCATGATCTTCCAGCCGAAGCCGGTGACCCGGCTGGTCAGCGTGGCGATCGCCATCGATCCGCTGGCCTTGGCCAGCGAGGGCACGGCCTGCTTGCCCGCGCCCTGCCCAGCGTCCTGCTCCACCGTGGCCGTCCTCGTCCGTTCCGTGTCCGCGCCGCTCAGAGGTCTCCCTCCGCCGCTGCCCTCGTGCGCCGTGCGTTGCGGATCCTGCGGAACAACCGCAAACCGACCAGCAAGACCAGTACGCCCGCGGCCGTGCCGGTGACCGCGATGGTGATGCTGCCGTAAGAGGTGGAGTTCAGTTCAACCCGGGAGGTCCTCCCGAGCAGGGTGCCACTGTCGGTGGTCAGCCAGATCGACACGGTGAACCGGCCGGAGCGGGTGACCTCGGTGGGCAGGTAGCGCGGGATGGCGGCCTTGGCCGGGATGCGGACCAGGGCCTCCTCCTCCGGCTTGAGGCCCGGGGTGTTGCCGACGTTGATCCGGGCGCGGACGGTGACCGGCAGGCCGTTGGTGATGAACACCGGCAGCGGGCTGTCCTTCGAGGCCAGCGACAGCGGCCTGCCCGGGTCGTTGACGGTGACCAGCGAGAGCAGCCCGTTGATCTGCGCGGTGACCTCGTTGGTCGCCCGGGAGGCCTGGTCGGGGGCACCGCGCCAGGCGGTGGAGCTCGCCCGCAGCAACCCGTAGCGCAGCGGGTTGACCAGGTCGGCCGGGTAGACCTTGCGGGTGTCGTCGCGGGTGAACACGCTGTCGACCAGCTCGCGCTGCACCGCGTCGACCCGGGCGATCTCGGCGGTGACCGGGGCCGGGATCTCGGCGCCGCTGTCGGCCGCGGCGTAGTCCAGGCCGGTGCCGGTGCCCTGGTCGGCGCCGTCGACCAGGGCCTGCAGGCCCAGCGGGCGGATGAGGCCCTGGGCCTCCAGCGACTGCACGGTCTGCAGGAACACCGCCAGCTCGGCGGGCGAGGCCGACCACCGGCGCGGCGGGGCGACCAGCACCGACTGGCCGGGGGCGCTCTGGAAGCCGCCGCGGAAGACCAGGGTGGCCAGGCCGTTCTGGATCGAGGAGGTCTTCACCCCGGCGTCGTCGACCTGGGCCTTGGGCGCCAGCGAGGAGGCGACGAGCTCGTCGTAGGGCAGCGCCCGCAGGTTGGTGCCCAGCGCGAAGGGGGTCTGGCCCTGGGCGTCGAGCACCCGCGCGGAGTCGGCGATGACGGTGGTCCGGCGGCTCGCGGCGAGGTCGGTGAGGGTGTGCGCGTCCAGGGTGCCGCCATCGGGCCAGACGGTGCCCGCCAGCGGCTTGGTGCCCAGGATCTCCTCGACCTTGCGGGTCCCGTCCAGGGCGAAGTTCTGCAGGTCGACGGTGCCCGCCCGGGACAGCGCGGCCAGGTCGGCGTCGGCGAAGGGCAGCGCGATCACGCACTGGCCGCGGGTCAGGTCCTTGACCCGGTCGAGCCACAGCTGGGCGGTGCGGGCACCGCTGCCCTCGGACATCGTGCCGTCAGCGGCGCGCACCAGGTAGCCGCCGGTCATGGTGCGCACGGTCTCCAGCAGGTCCGGGTCGATCACGAAGCACAGCGACCGCGGCGTCGAGGTGTTCGCCGCCGTCGCCGTGCGCACGCTGTCGACCAGGCTGAACAGCCTGCCGCCCGCCAGCGAGGTGGTGAGGCCATCGTCGGAGAAGACCGGCAGGCCGCCGTCGACCGGCGTCTCCACCTGGCGCGGGCGGTCGTCGATCAGCGGCCAGAGCACGCTGAGCTGGGTCGGCTCGGGGGGCGGGGGCAGCGCGCCGCCACCGGGGACCGACAGCACGGGCAGCAGCGTGCTCAGCGCCCCGACCCGCTCGGCGCGGCCGTAGGCGGGCACTCCGTTGAAGTTGAGCACCACCGGGTAGATGCCGCGCTTGTCCAGCTTCAGCGCGCCCTTGTCGGCGTTGAGCGGGACCGAGATGGAGAACGGCACGCTCTGGCTCGGCGCCAGGTCGGCCACCACCGGCTGGAACACCGAGCTGACCTCGGGCCTGCTCAGCACGTTCGACCGCTGCGGGTCGCCCAGCGCGGTGCGCAGGCCCGACTCGGTGTCGAGCACGTCGCCGCGCTGCAGCCGCACGTCGATCTGCTCCAGCTTGCGGTCACCCGTGTTGGTGATCGTCCCGGTGACGGTGACCGTCTGGGTGCTCGCCTCCACCACGCGGGGGGAGAGCTGGTCGAGGTCGACGCGCAGCCGCCCGGCCGACTCGGCGGCCGCCGCCTGGGTGGGCGGGGGCAGGGCCAGCACGGCGAATACCGCGGCCAGCGCCGCGTAACCGGCGCGGCGCAGTCGAGTGTTCACGACTTCTCTCCAGCTGATGGGTCAGGCACGACCGACCTCGGGTAGATCCCGTCCGACCGGATCGGGTGAGAGCGGATGCTCGGAGAGTAGTTGCCTGGCCTTGCGGACGAGACGGCGCTCGTCGGCATAGGCGAGCCTGCCGTCCAACTCCTCGAGCGCCACCCAGGCGACCTCGGTCACCTCCGGGTCCTCGTCGGAGAGCTCGAAGGAGTGCGCCCGCAGCAGGAAGTGGTGGACGGTCTTGTGGATCCGCTTGGTGCCGTCGGCGATGAACCAGTAGTCGATCGTGCCCAGCGGGCGGACCACCTCGCCGTCGACGCCGGTCTCCTCGGCGACCTCGCGCACCGCGGTCTGCTCCGGGGTCTCGCCCGCCTCGATGTGGCCCTTGGGCAGCGACCACAGCAGCCGTCCGCGCCGGTCCAGGCGCCCGATGAGGGCCACCTCGTGCGTCGCCGGGTCGATGACCAGGCCCCCGGCGGAGGTCTCGTCGACGGTCGTCAGCCGCCGGCCGCGGCGCCGGAACCGGCGCCCGGACCGGGCGCCTCGGGACCTGCCGGACGACGGGGGCATGTCCGCGATGGTAGTGCG
This sequence comes from Actinokineospora sp. NBRC 105648, assembly GCF_030269645.1. GTDB lineage: Bacteria > Actinomycetota > Actinomycetes > Mycobacteriales > Pseudonocardiaceae > Actinokineospora. Next base: position 34,934 of record NZ_BSTR01000004.1, read on the forward strand.
GCGGGCGCGCTGGGGACGGGCGTGCGCGCAGGGCCGTGGTCAGCCGATACGCTCGTCCATCGTGTCTGGAACGTCCGCCGCCACCAACGCCGTGGCCGAACTGCTGCGCGTCTCCCCCGTCGCCGACGAGCTGGCTGCCCGGTTCGCCCAGCAGGGCCACCGGCTCTACCTGGTCGGCGGCAGTGTGCGCGACGCGCTGCTCGGGCGGCTCGGCAACGACCTCGACTTCACCACCGACGCCCGGCCGCCGGAGATCATGAAGATCGTCACAGGCTGGGCCGAGGCGATCTGGGACACCGGCATCGCCTTCGGCACGGTCGGTGCCGCCAAGCACGGCGCGACCTGCGAGATCACCACGTTCCGGGCCGACGCCTACGACCGGGTGAGCCGCAACCCCGAGGTGCGCTTCGGCGACTCGATCGAGGCCGACCTGGTGCGCCGCGACTTCACCGTCAACGCGATGGCGATCGACCTGGCGGACCGGCGGTTCATCGACCCGCACGACGGCATGGGCGCGCTGGCGCGGCGCAACCTGGACACCCCGGCCACGCCGCAGGAGTCCTTCGCCGATGACCCGCTGCGGATGCTGCGGGCCGCCCGGTTCGTCAGCCAGCTCGGCTTCAGCTGCGCCCCCCGGGTGCTCGACGCGCTCGCGGAGATGGCCGAGCAGATCACCCGGATCACCCCCGAACGGGTGCAGGCGGAGCTCAACAAGCTGATCTGCGGCGCGCACGCGCACCAGGGGGTCGAGCTGCTGGTCGACAGCGGGCTGGCCGGGCACGTGCTGCCCGAGGTGCCCGCGATGCGGCTGGAGATCGACGAGCACCACCAGCACAAGGACGTCTACGAGCACTCGCTGGTGGTCCTCGACCAGGCGATCGACCTGGAGACCGACGGCCCGGACCTGGTGCTGCGGCTGGCCGCGCTGCTGCACGACATCGGCAAGCCGGACACCCGCAGGCACGTGCCCGGCGGCGGGGTGAGCTTCCACCACCACGAGGTGGTGGGCGCCAAGATGGTGCGCAAGCGCTTGCGGGCGCTGCGGTACTCCAAGGAGGTCACCGAGGAGGTGGCCAAGCTGGTGTTCCTGCACCTGCGGTTCCACGGGTACGGCAAGGGCGAGTGGACCGACTCCGCGGTGCGCCGCTACGTCACCGACGCGGGCGAGCTGCTCCCCCGGCTGCACAAGCTCGTGCGCGCCGACTGCACCACCCGCAACCGCCGCAAGGCGGGCGCGCTGCAGCGCACCTACGACGGCCTCGAGGAGCGGATCGCCCGGCTCGCCGCCGAGGAGGACCTGGCGCGGGTGCGGCCCGACCTCGACGGCAACGAGATCATGCGGCTGCTCGACCTGCCGCCGGGTCCGCTGGTCGGCAAGGCGTGGTCCTACCTCAAGGAGCTCCGGCTCGACCAGGGCCCGCTGGCGCACGAGGACGCGGTGGCCGCCCTGCACGTGTGGGCGCGCGCGCAGGGGTTAGGCGTGCCCGCGGCTGACCAGGGCGAAGCCGCCGAGACCGACGAGGTAGCAGCCCCCGGCGGCGAGGACCAGCCCGGGTGAGGCGCCGTCCGGCGCGACCACCAAGGCGCCGAGCGCGACCGAGACGACCTGGGCGACGTTGAACAGCGTGTCGTAGAGGGCGAACACCCGGCCGCGGACCTCGTCGCCGATGTCGCGCTGCACGGCGGCGTCCACGCACAGCTTCACGACCTGCCCGGCGAAGGAGATCAGCAGCGCCGCGGCCAGCGTGGTGGGCATGGTCAGCGGCAGCCCGAACCCGACGATCGACACCCCGCCCAGGGCCAGCGCCGCCGCGATCGAGCGGCGCCTGCCGAAGCGGGCCACGATCCGGGCGGTCACCAGGCCCGCGAGCAGGATGCCCAGGCCGACCAGCCCGATCGCCTGGCCCAGCCCGCCGAGCCCGGAGCCGAAGTAGAACCTGGTCAGCAGCACGGTGAGCAGCAGTGCGATGCCGAACGCGGCCCGGTGCGCCAGCAGGGCCACGAAGCCCGCCAGCACCGTCGGCGTGCGCAGCGCCGCGCGGCCGCCGTCGAACAGGCCCCTGGCCACGGCGACCATCGTCTGCTGCGGCTCGTCGACCTGGTCGGGCCCCAGGTCGCCGGGCTGGAACCGGCTGGCGAACCAGGCCGCGGCGACCGAACCGACGCACGCGACCAGGGTGGTGAGGCCGGAGCCGAGGTCGTCGTCGCCGAAGACCGCCCGCAGGCCGATCGCGCAGCCCGCGCCCAGCACGGCGATCACCGCGCCGAGCGTGGTGGCCAGCGCGTTGGCCTCGACCAGGTTGCGCACCGGCACGACGTGCGGCAGCGACGCGGACAGCCCGGAGTTGACGAACCGGCTGATCCCGATCACGACCAGCGCCATGGCGAACAGCGTCGCGCCGTTCGCGCCGCTGATCACCGTGGTCGCCGAGACCACGACCAGCAGGGCGCGCACCAGGTTGGCCACCACCAGCACTCGCCGCCGGTCCCACCGGTCGAGCAGCGCCCCGGCGAACGGGCCGACGATCGAGTAGGGCAGCAGCAGCGCGGTGAAGCCGGCGGCGATGGCCAGCGGGTCGGCCTGGCGCTCGGGGTTGAACAGCACGGCGCCCGCGAGCCCGGCCTGGAACAGGCCGTCACCCCATTGGGCGGCGAACCGGCTGTAGAGCAGGGTGCGGAACCCGGCGACGGCGAGCAGGGACCGCGCGCCGACACGCGGGTGGTGCGTTCTGGCCGTGCTCACGGCGGCTGAGCCTATAGGGATGGGCGGCCCCGATCGGGGCCGCCCATCCTGGCCGACGCCCGGTCGCCTCACGGCGAGTTGCGCGACGTGGCTCCAGCCGAGCGGTATTCCACGAAGGCGGTTCCAGTTGAGCCCGGGGGACACGGAGGCGCCGACCGCAAGGTCCAACGAGCGGGGTGGCCGGGTTGTTCCCCGAACTGGGTCCCGGCTGCCCGCGGCCAGGTGGGATCATGTCGGGGTGCCCTCCGACGTCGACGTCGAGCCGGGGACGCTGCTGGTAGCCGCGCCCAGCCTGCTCGACAGCAACTTCCGCCGCACGGTGGTCTACGTCATCGACCACCGGGGTGAAGGCACGCTTGGGGTCGTGCTGAACCGGCCGAGTGACGTGCCGGTCGACGACGTGCTGCCGAACTGGGGGCCGCACGTCTCCCAGCCGGGCTCGGTGTTCGTCGGCGGGCCGGTGGAGCAGAAGACCGCGCTGTGCCTGGCCGCGATGCGCACCGGGGTCGAGGTCGACGGCGTGCACGGGCTGATCGGGGTGCGCGGGCCGGTGGCGCTGGTGGACCTCGACGCCGACCCGGACGTGCTGGTGCCCAAGTTCCGCGGCATGCGGGTGTTCGCGGGCTACTCGGGCTGGGACGTCGGGCAGCTGGCGGGCGAGATCGACCGCGGCGACTGGATCGTGGTCCCGGCGCTGCCCGCCGATGTGCTGGCCCCGGCCGGCGCGGACCTGTGGGGTCGGGTGCTGCGCAGGCAGGGCATGCCGCTGGCGCTGCTTGCCACCCATCCGGGTGATGTTCGGGAGAACTAACCCGCTCGGGTGAGGGCGGAGCAGCCGCCCGCGCCGCACTGGCAGCCCGCGCAGCCCGCCGGGAGGGCGGGCTTGGGCTCCGGGACGGCGGTGGCGGCGCGGTTGCCCAGCACGCCCGCGGCCACGGTGATCACCAGCAGGCCGACCACGGCGATGATCGAGACGGTGAGGACGGCCGCGGTGCTCGCGAGCGAGAACCCGACGACCCCGCCCAGCACACCGGTCAGCCCAGCCACCGCGGTGGGCAGGCCCGCGACCTTGTTGCCCACCCGGAACGCCTCGTCGCTGCGCAGCGTGGCCGGGGTGCGCACGCCGCCGAAGCGGTTGCGCGGCAGGCGCTCGGTGAAGCCGAGGAGACCGACGACGAGCAGCGGGAGTCCGGCGACCAGCGGGGCGAGCGGCACGAGGTTCACGACTCGATGGTAGGAGGTCGTCCTCGCGCCACGTGGTGGACACCCTCGTGCGGTGTGCTGCTCGTCATGCCCCGTGCCTTGGCCGCGCTGTGCGCCGCCGCCGTCTCGGCGGGCGCGCTCGCCTCCCCCGCCGCAGCGACCCCCGACCACCCCCGCCACCCGGACCACCGCGGCGTTCGCCTGATCGGCGAGCGCACCGTCCCCAACGCCCTGCCGTTCCAGGGCACCACCGTCGGCGGGCTCTCCGGGATCGACCGGGACCCGCGCACCGGCGGGTACGTCCTGATCAGCGACGACCGGTCGGACCGCCAGCCCGCGCGGTTCTACACCGCCCGCATCGACGTCCGCCCCGACGGCCTCGGGCCGGTGGAGTTCACCTCGACGCACCCGTTCCTGCGCCCGGACGGCAAGACCTACCCGCCGTTGGCCACCGGCGACGGGACGACCGTCGACCCCGAGGACATCCGCGTCGACCCGTGGACCGGGGACTACACCTGGAGCCAGGAGGGCGAGCGCCGCCCGAACGTGCTCATCGACCCGTCGGTGCGCTCGGCGAAGCGGGATGGCTCGTTCGCCCGCGAGCTGCCGCTGCCCGCGAACCTGAAGATGACCGCCGACCGCGGCCCGCGGCAGAACCTGGTGCTCGAGGGCCTGACCTACGCGGCCCTGGGGTCGCTCGTGGTCACCTCCGTCGAGGGCCCGCTGCTGCAGGACGGCCCGGTGGCCGACGCCGAGCACGGCGCGCTGTCGCGGATCGTGGTGCAGACCCGGTCGGGTCACCAGCTGGCGCAGTACGCCTACCCGCAGGAGCCGGTGTTCGCCCGGCCGGTCCCGCCGACCGGGGCGTCGAGCACCGGTGTCACCTCGATCCTGGCCGTGGACCCGGTCGACCCGACCCGGTTCCTGGTGCTGGAGCGCTCCTTCGTGCAGGGCGTGGGCAACAAGGTCCGGGTGTTCGAGGTCGACACCCGCGGTGCCACCGACGTCGCCCGGCGCGACCTGGCCGACCCGGCCGGGGTCCGGCCGGTGCGCAAGCGGCTGGTGGCCGACCTCGCCGACCTCGGTTTGTCCACTGTGGACAACATCGAGGGGATGTCGTGGGGCCCGGTGCTGCGCGGCGGGGAGCGCTCGTTGCTGCTGGTCAGCGATGACAACTTCGCCACCACCCAGGTCACCCAGCTGGTGGCGCTGGGTGTCCGGCTCTAGAGCGGTTGGCGAAACGACGTGGCCGGTGTGCGGTAACCTTGGGTCATGAGCACTGCCCGCCTGCTCCTTGGTCGGCCGCGCTGACCAGCACCAGTTGGTGAGCGCGGCAACCCTCCATGCCCTCGGGCTGGGGGGTTTTCGCTTCTCCGCAGTGATTGTCGAACCGGTTCGACCCTCTCGACCAAGGCGGCAGGCCGCACCCAGCGCGGAAGGACTTCACCCATGAGCGACACCGAGCACTCGACGGAGTCGGTGCCGAACCACCGGTACACCGCCGCGCTGGCGGGGCGGATCGAGCGGCGCTGGCAGGACCACTGGGAGCAGCACGGCACCTACCACGCGCCGAACCCGGTCGGGCCGTTGGCGGGCCCGGTGCCCGCGGACAAGCTGTTCGTGCAGGACATGTTCCCGTACCCGTCCGGCGCGGGCCTGCACGTCGGGCACCCGCTGGGCTTCATCGGCACCGACGTGTTCGCCCGCTACCACCGGATGAACGGCCGCAACGTCCTGCACACCATGGGCTTCGACGCCTTCGGCCTGCCCGCCGAGCAGCACGCGGTGAAGTCCGGGCAGCACCCGCGCAAGACCACCGAGGACAACATCCAGACCTACCTGCGCCAGATCCGCAGGCTGGGCCTGGGCCACGACGAGCGCCGCCGGATCTCCACGATCGACCCCCAGTACTACCGCTGGACGCAGTGGATCTTCCTGAAGATCTTCCACTCCTGGTACGACGAGGCCGCGGGCAAGGCCCGGCCGATCGCCGAGCTGGAGGCGCAGTTCGACTCCGGCGAGCGCACGACCCCCGACGGGCGGCCGTGGGCGGAGCTGACGCACGGGCAGCGCCAGGCGGTGCTGAACGACTACCGCCTGGTCTACCTGTCCGACGCCCCGGTGAACTGGGTCCCCGGCCTGGGCACGGTGATCTCCAACGAGGAGGTCACCGCCGACGGCCGCAGCGAGCGCGGCAACTTCCCGGTCTTCCGGCGCAACCTGCGCCAGTGGATGATGCGGATCACCGCCTACGCCGACCGGCTGATCGACGACCTGGACCGGCTGGACTGGCCGGACAAGGTCAAGGCCATGCAGCGCAACTGGATCGGGCGCTCGCACGGCGCCCGGGTGCGCTTCGAGGTTGGCGGTGAGTTGACCAGCGAGTCGGTCGAGGTGTTCACCACCCGGCCGGACACCCTGTTCGGCGCGACCTACCTGGTGCTGGCACCCGAGCACCCGCTGGTCGACAAGATCGCCACTGCGGCCTGGCCGTCCGAGGTCGACGGCAAGTGGACCGGTGGGGCGGCCACGCCCGGCGAGGCGATCGCGGCCTACCGGCGCGCGGCGTCGATGAAGTCCGACCTGGACCGCCAGGAGAACAAGGTCAAGACCGGCGTCTTCACCGGCGCGCACGCCACGAACCCGGTCAACGGCGCCCGGATCCCGGTGTTCATCGCCGACTACGTGCTGATGGGCTACGGCACCGGCGCGATCATGGCCGTGCCCGGCCAGGACCAGCGCGACTGGGACTTCGCCACCGCGTTCGGCCTGCCGGTCATCCGCACCGTGCGGCCGGGCGAGGGCTTCGACGGCGAGGCCTTCACCGGCGACGGCCCGGCGGTCAACTCCGGCTTCCTGGACGGCCTGGCCATCGCCGAGGCCAAGCAGACGATCATCGCCTGGCTGCAGGAGCACGGCCACGGCCGCGGCACCATCCAGTTCAAGCTGCGCGACTGGCTGTTCTCCCGCCAGCGCTACTGGGGCGAGCCGTTCCCGATCGTCTACGACGAGCACGGCACACCGATCGCGCTGCCGGAGTCGATGCTGCCGGTTGAGCTGCCCGAGGTCGACGACTACTCCCCGCGCACCTTCGACCCGGAGGCCGCCGACACCCAGCCCTCGCCGCCGCTGTCCCGCGCGGGCGACTGGGTCGAGGTCGAGCTGGACCTGGGCGATGGTCCCAAGACCTACCGCCGCGACGTCAACACCATGCCCAACTGGGCCGGGTCCTGCTGGTACCAGCTGCGCTACGTCGACCCCACCGACGGCGAGCGGTTCTGCGAGCCGGAGAACGAGCAGTACTGGCTGGGCCCGCGCGGTGAGGGCGACCCGGGCGGCGTCGACCTGTACATCGGCGGCGTCGAGCACGCGGTGCTGCACCTGCTGTACGCGCGGTTCTGGCAGAAGGTGCTGTTCGACCTGGGCGAGGTCAGCGGCGCGGAGCCGTACCGGCGGCTGTTCAACCAGGGCTACATCCAGGCCTACGCCTACACCGACGAGCGCGGCGTGTACGTCAACGCCAACGAGGTCGTCGAGCGCGGCGGCAAGTTCTTCGTCGGCGACCAGGAGGTCCGCCAGCAGTACGGGAAGATGGGCAAGAGCCTGAACAACGTCGTCACGCCGGACGAGATGTGCGAGGCCTACGGCGCCGACACGTTCCGCCTGTACGAGATGTCGATGGGCCCGATGGACGTGTCCCGGCCGTGGGCGACCAAGGACGTCGTCGGCGCGCAGCGGTTCCTGCAGCGGCTGTGGCGCAACCTGGTCGACGAGGAGACCGGCGAGCTGCGGGTCACCGAGGGCGAGCCGGACGAGCCGACGCTGCGGGCGCTGCACAAGGCGATCGCCGGTGTGCACGAGGACTACGCGAATCTGCGCTACAACACCGCGGGCGCCAAGCTGACCGAGCTGAACAACTACCTGACCAAGAACTTCTCCGACGGCGCCCCGCGCGTGGTGGCGGAGGCGATGGTGCAGATGCTGGCGCCGCTGTGCCCGCACGTGGCCGAGGAGCTGTGGCAGAAGCTGGGCGGCACGGAGTCGCTGGCGCACGGGCCGTTCCCGGCGGCCGACGAGCGCTACCTGGTCGAGGACACCGTCGAATACCCGATCCAGGTCAACGGCAAGGTGCGCGGGCGGATCACCGTGCCCGCGGCCGCGTCGCAGGACGAGGTCAGGGCCGCGGCGCTGGCCGAGGAGAAGGTGGCCGCGCTGGTCGACGGCGGGACGCCGAGGAAGGTCATCGTCGTCCCGGGTCGGCTGGTCAACATCGTGCTGTGACGAGGTGCTGTGACGGTTCCTGTGCTGGGCCCGTTGACCGGGCGGGCCCGGCGCGGGCTCAGTGCAGGCCGACCTCGCGGGTGAGGTCGGCCAGCATCGAGTCGAACAGCGGGCCCGCGTCGGTCACCGGGAACGGGAACTGGCCGAACACCTCGAGCGCGACCTGGCCGTAGAGGCGCACCCAGAACTGGAGCATCGCGTACGCGGTGTCGACGCCGAGCAGGTCGGCGGGCACGTCCACGCCCGACTCGGCCATCGTGGTGAGCAGGTCGAGGCGGAACCGCTCGAGGTCGGGGACCAGGGCCGCGGGCACTTCGACGTCCGGGCGGGTGGAGAGCAGGCCGTTGGCCAGCACCCGACCGGCCACGGTCAGGAAGATCCGCCCGAACGAGTCCTTCGCGGCGTCCTTGCCGTCCGGGCCCGCCGGGCAGTTCACCCCGGGCTCCGACGGTGAGGCGAACACCAGGGTGAACTCCTGCGGGTGCGCCAGCGCCCAGGCGCGGAAGCCGCGGCAGATGGCCAGGACCTGGCCGAGGTGGTCGGACTCGGGCACCGGTGCCAGGTCGTTGCCCAGTTCGACGGCGAGGTCGGCGCAGACGTCCGCGCGCAGGTGCTCGACCAGGTCCTCGCGCGAGGTGTAGTAGCGGTAGAGCGCGGGCGCGGTGATGCCCAGCTCGCGGGCGATCGCGCGCAGGGTGACCGCCTGTGGGCCGTCGTTCACCAGCAGTGCCCTGGCCTGCTGCCGGATCTCGCGGTCGGTGGCCGCGCGACCGCGCTCTCGGCGTGTGGCCTGCGTCATCGTCGGTCTCCGAGCTCTTGTGAACGGCGTTAACCGTTCCGTATGGTCGGCCATGAGTGAACGGTGTTTACGAGCATCGCACGGGACCCCGACGGTAGTCGCCGGACGTGGTCACCACCACTCACCGGGCAATCGGGAGGAATCACCTATGTTCGCCACCTGGGGAACGGTCGTCCACGGCAAGCGGTGGGTGGTGCTGGTGGCCACCCTGGTGATCACCCTCGGCGGCGGGCTCTGGGGCCTGGGCGTGTTCGACAAGCTCACCCAGGGCGGCTACGAGGACCCGGCGAGCGAGTCCTCCCAGGTCAACCGGATCGTGCAGGACGAGCTCGGCCAGAAGCCCGCCGACGTGGTGCTGCTCTACACCGCGCCGCCGAACAAGACCGTCGACGACGCCGAGGTCGCTCAGCGGGTGACCGCCGCGCTCGCGCAGCTGCCCGCGGACAGCGTCGCCCAGCGGGTCGACTACTGGTCGGCCAAGCAGCCCGCGCTGGCCAGCCCGGACAAGCACCTGGCGATGGCGACGATCACCCTCGCCGGTGACACCTTCGACGCCCACCAGCAGTCCTACGACCGGATCAAGGACCGGCTGGTCGTCGACGGCGTGCCGACCCAGGTGGGCGGCAAGGTGCCCACCGAGCAGGCGATGACGGCGCGGTCCACCGCCGACCTGACCGTGGCCGAGGCGATCTCGCTGCCGGTCACCCTGGTCCTGCTGGTGCTGATCTTCGGCAGCCTGGTCGCCGCCGCGCTGCCGGTGCTGGTCGGCGGCCTGTCGATCTTCGGCGCGCTGGGCGTGCTGCGGCTGCTGAGCCTGGGCTTGGAGGTCAACACCTTCGCGGTCAACGTGGCGACCCTGCTCGGGCTGGGCATGGCGATCGACTACGGCCTGTTCACCGTCGGGCGCTTCCGCGAGGAGCTCGCCGAGGGGCGCACCCCGGCCCAGGCGGTCCGCCGGACCGTGGCCACCGCGGGCCGCACGGTGGCCTTCTCCGCGACGCTGCTGGTGATCGCGCTCGCCGGGCTGCTGGTGTTCCCGATGGACTTCCTCAAGTCGATGGCCTACGGCGGCATGTCCGCGGTCGCCATCGCCGCGATCCTGTCGCTGACGCTGCTGCCCGCGCTGCTGGGCGTCCTCGGCCACCGCGTCGACAAGCTCTCGCTGCCCTGGCGCCGCCGGGCCGCGGGCGGCGAGTCCCGCTTCCTCGGCCGGATCGCCGACGCGGTGATGAAGCGGCCGGTGTGGTTCGCCGCGCCGATCGTCGCGGTGCTGGTGCTGCTGGCGCTGCCGTTCGGCAACGTGCAGTTCGGCGGCGCCGATGAGCGCCAGCTCCCGCCGGGCGACCCGCACCGGGCGACCGCCGAGGCCATCGCGGCCAACTTCCCGGCGGCGGGCTCGAACACGGCCAAGATCGTGCTGCGCGGCACCGGTGGGCCGCCGAGCCAGGCGACCGTGCAGGCCTACACCGCCGCCGCCTTCCAGGTTCCCGGCGTGCTGGACGTGAAGCCGACCGGCGCGGGCGGCGACGTCGTCCTGCTCACCGCCCCGTTGGCGGGTGACGCCTCCTCGACCGAGGCGCGCTCGGCGGTCGACGGGTTGCGCGCGGTGCCCTCGGACGCGCAGGTCCTCGTCGGCGGGCAGCCCGCGCTGGTGGGCGACTCGGTGCGGGTGATCGTCGACCGGGTGCCGTGGATGGTGGGGATCCTGGTCGCGGCCACGCTGGTGCTGATGTTCCTGGCGTTCGGGTCGGTGCTGCTGCCGATCAAGGCGGTGGTGATGAGCGCGCTGAGCCTGTCGGCGACCTTCGGCGTGCTGGTGTTCGTCTTCCAGGAGGGGCACGGCACCGGGTTCCTCGGCGTGACACCGCAACCGGCGCAGGCCGGGATGATGGTGCTGATCGGTGCCGTGGTCTTCGGCCTGTCCACCGACTACGAGACGTTCCTGCTGGCCAGGATGGTCGAGGCCCGGCACTCCGGGCTGTCCACCCGGGACGCGGTGCGCACCGGCCTGGTGCGCACCGGCCGGATGATCACCGCCGCCGCGCTGCTGCTGGGCGTGGTCACCGGCGCCTTCGGCATGTCCTCGCTGGCGAGCATGCGGTTCATCGGCCTGGGCATGCTGGTCGCCCTGGCCCTGGACGCCACCGTGGTGCGGATGCTGCTCGTGCCTGCTGTGCTGCGCCTGTTCGGCGACGCCGCCTGGTGGGCCCCCGGCCCGCTGCGCAGGCTGCAGGAGCGGGCCGGGCTGTCCGAGGTCGAGCGGCCCGAGGACGCCCGCGAACTGGAGCGGGTGGGCTAGGGACGCCACCGGCGCCGATCGCTCGGGGGGCTACACGATCGACGCCGGTGACATGCAGCCGGCCGGAGCCGGCTCCCGGCACGAGGCCGGGGTTCACTGCGCACCCATGGGGTGCGTCACAACTGACGCACAGTGTCGCACTCTGGATCCGATCGACTACCTGATCGTTCACACTTGCGCACGTTCGCTATTGGCAACGGCCTCTGACTAGGAGTGATGCCGTGGTGGGGGCAGTTGTGGTAGTGGGCTCGGCCAACGCGGATCTGGTGGTCCAGGTGGCCCGGCGGCCCGGTGCGGGCGAGACCGTCCTGGGGTCGGACGCCCGGGTGCTGCCCGGCGGGAAGGGCGCCAACACCGCGGTTGCCGCGGCCCGGACGGGCGCGGCGGTGTCCTTCGTCGGGGCGGTCGGCCAGGACGGCCACGGCGACCTGCTGCTGGGATCGCTGAGCGCGGCCGGGTTGGACGTCACCCGGGTCCGGCGGGTCGACCGGCCGACCGGGATCGCCCACATCGCGGTGACGCCGGACGGGGAGAACTCGATCGTGGTCTCCCCCGGCGCGAACGGCGCGCTGACGCCCGCGGACGTCGAGCTCGGGGACGCGCGGGTGCTCGCGGTCTCGCTCGAGGTACCGGTCGCCGTGGCCGAGCACGCGGTGGCACTGGCCGAGCGGCTCGGCGTGCGGGCGGTGGTGAACCTGTCGCCGGTGGTGGAGCTCTCGGCGGCGGCGTTGGCGGTGCTCGACCCGGTAGTGGTCAACGAGCACGAGGCGGCGCTGCTGGGATCCTCGATCGAGGTGTGCAGGTCGGTGGTGATCACGATGGGTGGGCGTGGGGCCGTTGTCGTCACCTCCAGCGGCACGGCGGAGATTCCCGCGCCCGAGGTCGAGGTCGTCGACACGACCGGGGCGGGCGACGCGTTCGTCGGCGCGCTGGCGTCGGCCCTCGCGGCGGGCGACGACCTGCTGGCCGCCGCCCGCCGCGCGGTGGAGTTCGCCTCTCGGACAGTCACCCGTCCCGGCGCGCAGTCCTCTTACGCCTGGTAAATGGCTCTAGTACTCCTTAACGGCGGTCAAGCCCGGATCGCGCGGGTGAAGAGCTCCACCAGTTCGTGCGCGTAGGTGTCCGGGTCGATGTCGGAGTCGGCCGCCGCGTCGATGCCCGCGGCGACCGTGCCCGCCATGATCGCGGGGTCGAACCCGCCGAACACGCCCTCGCGCTGCCCCTGGGTGAACTGGCGCTGGAGCCTGCCCACCCGGAACTCGTGGAGCACCACGGCGAGGTCCGGCGCGCCCGCGGCGACCTCGCGGAGCACCCGGATCTGCTCGCGGTGCGTGTGCAGCAGTTCCACCTGGGCGGCGATGTAGACCCGGACCATCTCGACCCGGTCGGTGACGCCGTCGAGCCGGGCGTTGACCAGTTCGTCCACCTGGCCGAGGGCGGCGATGAGGACGGCCATGTCCAGGTCGCCCTTGTTCTTGAAGTGGTAGGAGATCAGCCGGGTGCTGCTCAGGCCCGCGTGCGCGACGATCCGGGCGAAGGACGCCTGGGCGTAGCCGTGCTCGGCGATCACCTCGATGGCGGCGTCGACGATCTGCTGGCGGCGGGCCGCCTCGGTGACTGTTACCTGCATGAGTAAATAGTAACACGGCTGAGTAAATCCCTGGTCGGCGAAGATGGCGGGCATGGATCTGCCTGACACCTCCCTGCCCGAGCACGGCACCCCGCGCGAAGAGCTCTTCGCCGACCTGCGCGCCCGCAAGACGGCCGACGCCGACTGGCGCGGGGGCCGAACGTGGAGCCTGGTGTACCCGGCGGGCGAGGACGTCGACGCGGTCCTCAAGGAGGCGCACGACCTCTACCTGTACGAGAACGCGCTCAACCCCTTCCGCTTCCCGTCGCTGGCCGACATGGAGCGCGAGGTGGTGGCGATGACCGCCGGGCTGCTGCACGCCCCCGCCGGGGCGTCCGGCTCGATGACCTCCGGCGGCACCGAGTCGATCATGCAGGCGGTCCGGGTCGCCCGAGATCGGGCCCGCGCCGAGCGGGGCGTGACCGAGCCGACGCTGGTGGTGCCGCGCTCGGCGCACCCGGCGTTCGCCAAGGGCGCCAAGTACTTCGGGCTGGAGCTGGTGCAGATCCCGCTCGACGACGACCTGCGCGCGGACGTGCACGCGGCCGCCGACCTGATCGACGACCGGACCGCGCTGGTCGCCGGGTCGGCGCCGAACTACCCGCACGGCGTGGTCGACCCCATCCCGGAACTGGCCGCGCTGGCCGCTTCACGCGGGGTGCCCTTCCACACCGACGCGTGCGTCGGCGGGTTCTTGCTGCCGTTCATGGAGCGGGCCGGGCGGGAGGTGCCGCCCTTCGACTTCCGGGTGCCGGGGGTGACGACGATGTCCGCCGACGTGCACAAGTACGGCTACGCGACCAAGGGCGCGTCGGTGGTGCTGCACCGCGCGGGTGAGCACGTCTTGCAGTACCAGGCGTTCTTGTACCAAGACTGGCCCGGCGGCCTCTATGGCTCGTTGGCGTTGGCGGGCGCGCGACCCGCGGCTCCAGTGGCGGCCGCGTGGGCGGTGCTGAAGTACCTGGGTGTGGACGGGTACGTGAAGCACGTCGAGCGGATCTTGGCCACTGCGTCGGCGATCCGCGAGGGTGTGCGCGAGCTCGGGCTGCGCGTGCTCGGCGACCCGGTGGCCTCGGTGATCGCGTTCACCGGTGAGCGGATCATGGCCGTCGGCGACCTGATGGACGACCGCGGCTGGCACCTGGACCGGCAGAACGACCCGGACGCACTGCACCTGATGGTGTCCCCCGAGCACGACCGGGTGGTCGGCCAGTTCCTCGCCGACCTGCGCGACGCCGTCGCGAACGCGGGCGAGTCGCGCGGGGTGCAGGCCCGGTACAGCTAGCGGCCCGGTGGTACAGCTAAGAGCGCGCCACTTCGCTCAGGGCTTGCCGCACAGCCAGGACGAGCGGGTGGGTCTCGCGGCCACGGCGGATCGCCGCGAAGACCCGCCGGGTCGGTGGATCGGACACCGGCACCACCCGCGGCAGGTCGGCGGGGCGCAGCGCGGTCCGCGGGATCATCGCGACCCCCACGCCGACCTCGACCAGCGCGGCCTCGGCGGCGAAGTCGTCGGAGGTGTGCGTGACCCGCGGCGCGAACCCGGCGTCGGCACACGCCGCGAGCAGCACGTCGCGGCACGGGTTGCCGGGCAGCGGGACCACCCAGTCGTCGCCGGTGAGGTCCGACAGCCCGATCTCCGCCTTGCCGACGAGCCGGTGCCCGGGCGGCAGGAGCGCGTCGAACGGCTCGGCGTAGAGCGGGTCGCGGACCACCCGGCGGTCCTGCTCGGCGCTCTCGGCCCGGTGGTGCATGGTGATCGCGATGTCGATCTCCCCGTCGAGCAGCATCGGCAGGCTCTGCTGCCCCTCGGCGTCGCGCACCAGCACGGTCACCCCGGGCGCGGAGACCCGCAGCGCGCTGATCGCGGGCGCCACCACCTGGGTGATCGCCGAGGCGAACGCGGCCACCCGGACCTGCCCGACCTCACCGGAGCCGTAGGCGGCCATCCTGGCCTCGGCCCGGTCCAGCTCGGCCAGGACCGCGTCGGCGTGCTCGACCAGCAGCTCCCCCGCCGCCGTCAGCCACACCCGCCTGCCCTTGCGCCGCAGCAGCTCCTGCCCGACCTCCGACTCCAGCGCGCTGAGCTGCTGGGACACCGCCGACGGGGTCAGGTGCAACGCCTGCCCGGCCGCCGTCACCGTGCCGTGGTCGGCGAGCGCCCGCAGGACCCGCAGTCGTCGAGGGTCAATCATCTGTCCATAGTGGCAGGTCAGACAGTGGCAGGTCAGGCAGTGCCAGATCGGGGAGCGGCAGGTCAGAGCCCGATGACCGGCGGTGCGGCCTTCTGGTCCGAGGTGGTGAAGGCGTCCTCCTCGTAGGAGTACCGCCTCCGGTGCACGGAGTCGCCCCAGTTGTCGTAGTAGCGCTGGAAGAACCGCGCACCGGGTTCCCGCGGGACCGGCACAACCGGTGGATCTTGGCGAAACCTGCGCGAGTAGCTCACGCCGCCGGGCTCGAACTGCGCGGGCTCGCCGACGTACCCGCCGTCCCCGAGGCAACCCGGTGAGATCGCCGTCGGCCGCGGGAGCGCGGGTCGGGTCTGCGCGCGCGGTGCCGGGACCAGCCTGCCCCCCGACTCGGGCGCGCCGGGACCGAACAGTGAGTCGGTGGCGAACGGGTTCACCACCGGGCGCGGGGTCCAGTCCAGCGCCGACTTCGGCTCGCGCAGCCGGACGACCCCGAGGAACGCCACCCCCAGCGCCCAGCCCAGCTTGGTGATCTTGCCGGGGACCTGTTCCAGGTCAGCCAGCCACTCCTCGGTGTAGCGCTCGGTCTTCTCCGCCGAGCGCAGCCGCCGGGCGGCCCAGACCAGGACCCGCTTGGCCAGCCACGGCGACACCTCGCCGGACTCGGCCACGGCCATCGGCACCAGCAGCGCGACCAGGACGAACACGACGGCCGGACTCATGACCACCCTCTCCACTGCGGTGTGGGTCGGGGCGCGAGGCCGCGTACGGGGCTGCCCGTGCGCTGGCGGACCGCGCCGCGGTGGTGCAGCAGCAGCGCGCGGGCGGCCCCGAGGCCGTCGGGGCTGAGCCGGTAGAAGCGCCTGCGTGGACCGCGGGCACTTGGCTCGTCCTGCTCCCAGGCGCTGACCACCCAGCCCGCGTCCTCCAGCCGGGCCAGGATCGGGTAGACGCTGCCGGTCTTGCGGCCGGCGTTCTCCGCGATCTTGAGCCCGTAGAGCTGGTCGTCCGGACCGAGCAGGGCTTCCAGGACGTCCAGCGTCGCCGCGGTGACGCGGAACGGCGGGATGTCCATGGGGCAACTCTATCTATGTAGAGATGCCTGGTCAGCGTCCGATCAGGCCATCTTGTCGCGGGCGGCGACGAACGCGTCGACCGCTCGGTTGACGTCCTCGGTGGTGTGCGCGGCCGACATCTGGGTGCGGATGCGGGCCTTGCCGTGCGGGACGACCGGGTAGGAGAAGCCGATCACGTACACCCCCTGGTCCAGCAGCAGGTCCGCCATCCGGCTCGCCCGACCGGCGTCGCCGATCATCACCGGGATGATCGGGTGCTCGCCGGGCAGCAGGTCGAAGCCCGCCTCGGTCATCCGGGCGCGGAACAGCGCGCTGTTCTCGCGCAGCCGCGCCAGCAGGTCGCTGGAGGTCTCCAGCAGCTCCAGCACCGCCAGGGCCGCGCCGGTGATCGACGGGGCCAGCGAGTTGGAGAACAGGTAGGGCCGGGACCGCTGCCGCAGGATCTCCACGATCTCCGCCCGCGCCGCGACGTACCCGCCGCTGGCGCCGCCGAGGGCCTTGCCGAGGGTGCCGGTGTAGATGTCGACCCGGTCGCCGACGCCGAAGTGCTCCGGGGTGCCGCGGCCGGTGGCGCCCATGAAGCCCACCGCGTGCGAGTCGTCGACCATGACCAGGGCGTCGTAGCGCTCGGCCAGGTCGCAGATCTCGTCCAGCGGTGCCAGGTAGCCGTCCATCGAGAAGACGCCGTCGGTGGCGATCAGCCGGTAGCGGGCGTCGGCCGAGTCCTGGAGCTGCTTCTCCAGGTCGGCCATGTCGCGGTTGCGGTAGCGCTTGCGGCCCGCCTTGCACAGCCGGATGCCGTCGATGATCGACGCGTGGTTGAGCTCGTCGGAGATCACCACGTCCCGGTCGGTCAGCAGGGTCTCGAACAGGCCGCCGTTGGCGTCGAAGCACGAGCTGTAGAGGATCGTGTCCTCGGTGCCCAGGAACCGCGAGAGCCGCGCCTCCAGCTCCTTGTGCGGCGCCTGCGTCCCGCAGATGAACCGCACCGAGGCCATCCCGAAGCCCCAGTCGTCGAGCGCCTCCTTGGCCGCGGCGACCAGCTCCGGGTGGTCGGCCAGGCCGAGGTAGTTGTTCGCGCAGAAGTTGAGCACCGGGTCCGACCCGCCGACCCGCACGTTCGCCTGCTGCGGCGAGGTGATCACCCGCTCGGCCTTGTAGAGCCCGGCGGAGCGGATCTCCTCGAGCGAGTTGAGCAGGTCCTCGCGCATCGCGCCGTACATCAGCTCTCCCAATCCATGATGACCTTGCCGCACCGGCCGCCGCGGGCGGTGGCGAAGGCCTCGGCGTGCTCGGTGTGGTGGAACCGGTGGGTGATCACCGGCGAGATGTCCAGGCCGGACTGCAGCAGCACCGACATGGCGTACCAGGTCTCGAACATCTCCCGGCCGTAGATGCCCTTGATGGTGATCATCTTGAGCACGACCGAGCTGAAGTCGACCGCGATCTCCCGCGCGGGCAGCCCGAGCATCGCGATCCGGCCGCCGTGGGTCATGTTCGCGATCATCTCGCGCAGCGCCGAGGGCTGGCCGGACATCTCCATGCCCACGTCGAAGCCCTCGGTCATGTTCAGCTCGTCGTAGACCGCCGAGACCGGGGTCGCGCTCACGTCCAGCGCCACCGTCACGCCGATCTTGCGGGCCAGCTCCAGCCGGGCCTCGCTGATGTCGGTGATCACCACGTGCCGGGCGCCCGCGTGCCGGGCGACCGCCGCGGCCATCAGCCCGATCGGGCCCGCGCCGGTGATCAGCACGTCCTCGCCGAGCACCGGGAACGACAGCGCGGTGTGCACCGCGTTGCCGAACGGGTCGAACACCGCGGCCACGTCCAGGTCGACCTCGTGCTTGTGCACCCAGGCGTTGGCCTCGGGCAGCACCGCGTACTGGGCGAACGCGCCCGCGGTGTGCACGCCGAGGCCGATGGTGTTCGCGCACAGGTGCCTGCGCCCGGCCCGGCAGTTGCGGCAGGTGCCGCACACCAGGTGGCCCTCACCGCTGACCAGGTCGCCGACCGCGACCTTGGTGACCGCGGCGCCCACCTCGACGACCTCGCCGACGAACTCGTGCCCGAGCACCAGCGGGGCCTTGACCGTGCGGGCGGCCCAGTCGTCCCAGGCGTCGATGTGCAGGTCGGTGCCGCAGATGCCGGTGCGCAGCACGCGCAGCAGCACCTCACCCGGTCCGGGCGTGGGATCGGGTACCTCGACCAGTTCCAGACCGGGCCCGGCGGCGGTCTTGACCAGAGCCTTCACAGCGTCCTCCATGCGGCGGGTGGTGGCACCCCCGCGCGGAGTCTCGCGCCGCCTACGCGGTGCGGTCCATCGCGACTTTCTGCACTGCGTTGTCAGCGCAGCTTCACAGCTCGTCCGCTCAGGTGTCCCAGCTCAGCTTCCACGGCCTGCGCACGGTCAGCGACCCGATCCGCACGTACGAGGGACGCCGGATCGTCACCGAGCCCGCGCGGACCGACCCGGTGACCACGAACCGGACACCGCTGCCGCCCTTGCCGACCTTGTTCTCCACGCTGCCCGCGACGGCGGTGACCCCGTCGGTGTCGCAGCTCGCGTTCTCCGGCACCAGCAGCTCCACCGAGCCGCCCGCCACGTCGAGCTTGACCTGCACCTCGCGGTGGCCGATCTCGGCCTCGGTGAAGTCGAACTCGCTCGAGCCCATCCGGTTGTGCACGGTCATCTCCCTGGGCACGATCCAGGGGCCCTCGCGCTTGAGCGAGGACATCACCGCGCGGAACTCCATCGGCGGGACGGCGGTGGGGCTGCCCGGCTCGCGGTTGATCACGCCGGGCAGGTCGACCAGCACGGTGTTGAGCTCCGCGCGGGTCTTCGCCGCGAGCGCGATGTCGGTGCGCACGGTGAACTCGTCGAGGCTGAGCATCCCGTGGCCGATCGCCTTCTGCAGCACACCGACGACGTGCTCGCGTTCGGCGTCGGAGACCCGGAGGTCCCGGGGGCTGATCGGACCGGGGAGGTTCTCGGTGCTCACCCCACCAGCCTACTGCTCCGGGTCGCCGTCGAGGCCGTGTTCGATGGCGTACCTGGCGAGTTCGACGCGGTTGTGCAGCTGCAGCTTGCGCAGCGTGGACTGCACGTGGTTCTCCACGGTCCGGTGCGAGAGCACGAGCCGGTCGGCGATCTGGCGCGCGGTGCGGCCCTTGGCCACCAGCCGCAGCACCTCGGTCTCCCGCTCGGTGAGCTTGGGCGCGGCGGCGTCGTCGGGACCCGCCGCCATCCGCCGGTACTCGCCGAGCACCAGACCGGCCAGGCCCGCGGTGAACACCGCGTCGCCCGCCGCGGTGCGCCGCACGGCCGCGACCAGCTCCTCCGCCGAGGCCGACTTGACCAGGTAGCCGGAGGCGCCCGCCTTCACCGCCTCGAGGACGTCGCTGTGCTCGCCGCTGGCGGAGAGCACCAGCACCCGGGTGCCGGGCAGCCCGGCGGTGATCTCCCGGGTGGCGTCCGCCCCGGACTCGGCCCCGAGGTTGAGGTCCATCAGCACCACGTCCGGGCGCGCCGCGCGCGCGATCCGCACCGCCGAGGACGCGTCGGCCGCGGTCGCCCGCACGTCGAAGCCGCGTTCGGCGAGGTCCCTGGCCACGCCGTCGCGCCAGATCGGGTGGTCGTCGACGACCATCACCGAGATCGGCCGCTCCGCTTCCGCTGTCACCGCTGTCCCCGCTCCCCGCGCTTGTTCGGCACCCGGATCTCCCACTCGGTACCGGCGCCGGGCGCGGTCTCCAGGCTGATGGTGCCGCCCAGCTCGCGCACCCGCCCGCGGATCGATCGCGCGATACCCAGTCGGCCCTCTTGTTCGGCGGCGGCGATGCGCCCCGCCGCGATGCCCACGCCGTCGTCGCGCACGCTGAGCACGACCTCGTCGCCGACGTCCTCCAGCAGCACCCACGCCCGCGCGTCGGGACCCGCGTGCCGGTCGACGTTCTCCAGCGCCTCGCGCACCAGGAACGTCAGCTCGGTGGCGGCGCACTCGGCGACCAGCACCGCGGTGGCGGGCACGGACACCTGGTAGCGGTCGCTGGCCAGTACCTGCAGCCGGGGCCGCAGGTCGGCGTGGCCGTCCGAGGTGGACTCCAGCGGGGCCGCGGCCACCAGCGCGCGCAACGCCACCTCCTGGTGGCCCGCGAGCTCGGCCAACTCGGCGGCTTCCCCGCCGAGCTCACGGCCGCGCTTGCGGACCCGGGCGAGCACCTGCAGCACGCCGTCGTGGATGGTGCGGGCCAGCCGCTCCCGTTCGGCGGTGGCGGCCTCGGCCCGCATCGCCTGGGCCAGCCGCTCGGCGATCTCCGCCGCCCGGACCTGGTTCTCGCTCAGCAGCCCGAGCACGATCCCGACCCCCACCAGCAGCACCATGTCCCGGGTGAGGTCGGTGTCGAAGTAGCCGCGCACGCCGTAGTTGAACGCCGAGACCACCAGGCCGAAGATCGCCCCGCCGAGCGCGCCGGCGCGGATTGCCCCGATCGCGACCACGGCGGTGACCCACACCGTGGGCAGCAGCGGGACCTTGAGCGCGGTCAGCTGCTCGTGGGTGAGGGCGAACCGGGACACGCACATCAGGGCGCAGCACACGGCCAGGTCGACGATCGTGAACCAGAGCCGCCCGTGGCCCGCGCGCAGGTAGTACCAGAAGGTGAGCGCGGTCCACGCCGCCATCACGCCGATGGTGCCCCAAGCCAGCCCGGTGTTCGCGTAGTCGCCCCGGTGGGTGAACACCACGCCCGCGGCGAAGAACAGGGTGATCACCCGCAGCAGCACCGCCGCCCGCCAGAGCGGCCTGGTCGGGTGCTTGCGGCCGGGGCGGCCCGCCGGGCTCACGGCCAGGTCGGCCGGGACTCGTCGGAGGTGTCCGCGGACTCGTCCGAGTCGTCGGTGGCGTTGGGCACCGACCCGGTGTCGTCGAGCACGTCCACCTCGTCCGGCTCGGTCTCGCCCTCGTGCAGCAGCGACCGGATACCGGCGTTGAGCACGGCCAGCAGCGGCACCGACAGCAGCGCGCCCGCGATGCCCGCGGCGAGCAGGCCGACGGCGATGGCCAGCACCACGGCCAGCGGGTGCAGCCGCACCGCGCGGCCGAGCAGCCAGGGCTGCAGCACGTGGCTCTCGATCTGCATGACGCCCACCACGATCGCCAGCACCACCAGCGCCGAGACGAAGCTGTTGGCGACCAGCGCGATCAGCACCGCCACGGTGCCCGCCAGCAGCGCGCCGATGATCGGGATGAACGCGGTGAGGAAGACCAGCGCGGCCAGCGGGATCACCAGCGGGACGCCGACGATCCACAGCCCGACGCCGATGCCCACCGCGTCGAACACCGCGACCGCCGCGGTCGCCCGCACGTAGCTGACCAGCGAGGAGAAGCCCCGCCTGCCCGCGACGTCGACCCGGTCGCGCACCTGGCCGGGGATGGCGCGCACCACGAAGCCCCAGATCCCGCCGCCGTCGAACAGGAAGAAGATCAGGATGAACAGGGTCAGCAGCAGCCCGGTGAGGACCTCGCCGATGGTGGCCGCGGTGGTGATCGCGCCCGAGGTGATCGCCGACTGGTTGGTCTTGATGGTGTTGATCGCGTTGTCCAGGTAGGCCTGGATCTGGTCCTGGCGCAGGTGCAGCGGCCCGGTGCTCAGCCAGGCCCGGATCGTGTCCAGGCTGTTGTTCACCTGGCTCTGCAGCTGCGGCAGGCCGTTGGTGAACTCGGTGATCACGAAGGTGAGCACGCCGCCGACCACGGCCAGGCCGCCGATCAGCACGATCGCGGTGGCCAGCGAGCGGGGTACCCGCCACTCGACCAGCTTGCCGACCCCCGGGGCCATCAGCGCGGCCAGCAGCAGCGCGATCGCCACCGGGATCACCACCGCGGCGAAGTAGCCCAGCAGCCAGATGATGACGTACAGCGCTCCGATGATCACCAGGAACCGCCAGGACAGCGCCGCGCTGACCCGGAGCCCCTTGGGCACCAGAGGGGTGACGTCGTTGCTCGTGAGCGTGCTGCGGTGCTTGAGGCCCGCGACGCGGTTTCTGGTCATCGCCGATCACGGTAATCGGTCGAACCGGTCTCCGGCGATGAATGTCTCTGATGTGATTGCGCTCGTGACCGCGTTCGTCCCGCTGGACCAGCTGACCGCCACCGAGCGGGCGGTCCGGGCCGCCTTCACGACCGGGGAGCGACTGGACCTGCGCGCCGCTGCGGACCGCCAGGTGCGCGGCGAGGTGCTGGCCGCGCTGCTGGTCGGGGCCTACCCGCTGGCCGCCGGGGCGATGCCCGCGCTGCGGCTCGACCACGCCGAGGTGACCGGCCGGTTCGACGTCGAGGGCCGCGCCATCGAGCACGTGATCACCCTGCGGCGCTGCCGGTTCGCGCGCATCCCGGTGCTGCGGATGGCCCGGCTGATCGCGCTGAGCCTGCGCGGCTGCTGGCTGCCCGGTCTCTACGCGCGCAACCTCAGCGTCGGCAGCGACCTCCTGCTCGAAGCGGGCTTCACCTGCGAGGGCGTGCTCGACCTGACCGACGCCGCGGTCGAGGGCACGCTCCGGCTGACCGACGCGGTGCTGAACAACCCGGGCATGGCCGCGCTGCTCGGCGCCCGGCTGCGGGTGACCGGCTCGATTCAGGCCGCCGCCTTGCGGGCCGCGGGCGAACTGCGGCTGCGCGGCGCGAACGTCGGCGGCAGCGTGCACCTGACCGGCGCCCGGCTCGCGCACCCGTCCGGCACCGCCCTGGAGGCGACCGGGCTGACCATCGCGGGCAACCTGTTCTGCGACACCGGCGGCGGCTGCTTCGACGCGGCCGGGACGGTGATCCTCTCCGGCGCCCGCATCGGCGGCGACGCGGTGTTCTCCGGCGCGCGGCTGCACGACGCCCGCGACGGCGACGGCCAGGTGCTGGTCCTGCCGCACGGCTCGGCCGTGGACCAATACGTGCTCGACGCCGACCGGCTGCGCGTCGACGGCGACGTCAAGCTCGACGCCGGGTTCACCGCGGGCGGCACGGTCGGCCTGCGCGGCGCGCACATCGGCGGCCACCTCCTGCTGTCCGGCGCCACCATCGGCCACCGCGCGGCGGTGGCCGACCTGGCGAAGGCGTTCACCGAGGGGCGGGCGGTCACCCGGGTGCCGGTCGCCCTGGTGGCCGACGGCGTCGAGGTGCGCGGCGACGTCGAGGCCAGGGGCAGCACGAACGGCAAGATCGACTCCGACGGCGACGTCCGCACCGCGTTCCGCGCCTACGGCCAGGTCCGCCTGGTCGACGCCCACGTGCACGGCAGCGCCAGCCTGTCGCGCGCCCGGTTGCGCGGTCCGGCCATCGACGTGCTCTTCGCCGACCGGCTGCGCGTCGGCGGCACGCTGTTCCTGCGCAAGGTCCGCGCCAGCGGCTCGATCCGGCTGCAGAACGCGCACATCGGCTCCAGCCTGGACTGCTCGGGCGCCCGCCTCACCAAGCCGCGCCTGCGCGCCGACGGTTCGCTCAAGCCGTCCCTCGACGCGCGGGTCGCCACCGTCGGCAAGGACCTGCTGTGCAGTCACGGGTTCCGCGCCATCGGTGGTGTGCGGGTGCGGTTGGTCGAGGTGGGCAAGATGGTCACCTTCGCGGGGGCTCGGCTCGGCGGCCGCAGCGGACCCGGCCACCCCGTCGCCGACAAGGTCCTGTCCGCGTACGGCCTCACCGCGCAAGAGCTCGTCCTCATCTTCCCCGCAGACCGCCCGCCTCTTGGTGCCGTTGTCCTCACCCGCGCGTCAGCCGTGTCGGTGATCGATGGCGCGGGGCTGTGGGCCGCGCGCGGGGGTGTCGAGGTCGAGGACTTCAGCTTCACCGCGCTGACCGCTGTCCCCGAGGTCTCGGTGCGCACCCGCCTGCTGTGGCTGCGCAAGGTGCAGCCGGACTTCGCCCCCGGGCCGTACGACCGCCTCGCTGCCGTCTACTCCCAGGGCGGCCAGGAGGAGCTCGCGCAGCGAGTGCACCTCGAGCGCCAGCGCCGCCGCTACGCCGAGCTGCACGCCGCGGGCCGGTTGTGGGGGCGGCTGCAGGACGCGACCGTCGGCTACGGCTACCGCCCGTGGCTCGCCATGATCTGGCTCGCGCTGTTCTGGCTGCTGGGCACGCTGTGGTTCAGCTGGCACGCGATGGACAAGCTCGACAACGACGTCAACCCGGTGTGGAACCCGCCGCTGCTGGCCACCGACCTGCTGCTGCCGATCATCGACCTGGGCCAGGACAACAAGTGGCGGATGGTCGGCGCGTCCCAGTGGATCTCCGGGGTGCTGATCGCGGTGGGCTGGGTGCTGGCCACCACGGCGGCGACCGGGGCGACCCGGGTGCTCAAGCGCTCGTGATCCACACCTGTGGACAACTTCGATCAGTTCTGCACGGGCACCAGGGGTACTGACTCAGGGTGACCTGTGGACACACTCTGTGTTCGTCACACGATCCGGTGGGCATGTTGAGTCACGCGTGCATAACGGTGCGTCCCGGTGCCAGTGTCTTCGTCGTACGGCCAGTCGCCGTGCGCATCCCGGATCGGAAGGCGCCAGGTACCTCGTGGACAAGCAGCAGCCGAAGGAGACGCCCGCACTGCGGCGCGTGCTCTCTCGCACCCTGCTCGTCCTCGGCGGCACCGTCGCCTCGACGGCCGCCGCGTGGGCCATCTCGACGGCCACCGCGGCCGCCGACGTCGCCACCGACCTGCAGGACGACCTGCGCTCCGTCGTCGACTCGGTGCCCGCGCTCGACGCGCCCGCACTGGGCGGCCCCAAGGCGCTGGTCACCGACCTCACCGACCGCGTGGGCGCCCTCATCGGCGAGCCGATGAGCGCCCCGCTGGCCCCCGTGGCCATCGCCGCGGTCGACCAGGTCGGTCGCGACCTCGCCGGTCGGTTCACCCCCAGGATCGACCTGCCCGCCAGTGGCGCGGTCGAGACCGTGGTCCCCGACCACAGCCCCGTGCTCGGCGCCACCGAGCTGCCCGGCCTGATCGACACCGATCTCGCCGCGCCGCCCGCCGCCGAGCAGCGGGTCCAGGCCCAGCCCGGACCCGTCGGCGCCGACCTGCCCGTGGCGGACGCCGGACACCGCGCCGTCAGCCACGTCCTGACCCGGCGCGGTTCCCCCGAGCCCCGCCACGAGGCACCGGCCCTGCCCACCGGCCCCAGTCCGCTGGCGCCCCTGAGCATGCCCGCTCCCGCCAACTCGGGTCACACCGCGAACAGCGCGGCGGACGCCAACGGCCTCGGCCAGGTGGCCACCGCCATCGCGGGCACCGACACCACCAGCCGTGCCCTGTGCACCGCCCAGGTCCGGGTGCCCGCCGTCATCGACGCACAGCCTGGCGTCACGCCCGACTGACCACCCCGCGCGGCCGGGGAGCGCTCTGCTCCCCCGGGTCATGCGCGCACGTCAGCCATGCCCCAGGCCGTGCTCTCCCGCGGGACCACTCCCGCACCCCAATTGCGGGTGACCTCCTTCCCCGACGCCTCGCGTCCGGTCACCCGCGTCCTCTCCCGATCAGGGAAAACCGAAGGAGAATCTCCAGATGCAGACCTGGGCTAAGCGCGGTTTCCAGACCGCGTTGGTCACCGGTGGCTTGTTGATGCTGGGTACCGGCATCGCCTCCGCGGACGACGTCGTCAACCCCGATGCCACGCCGAACTCGGCGCTGGACATCAAGGCCGTCGTCCCCGTCAAGATCCAGAACAACCCGATCGGCGTTGGCGGCGGCCGTCAGGTCGACGCCCCCGCGGTGAACCGCACGATCGCCGTCTCGCCCCGCGACGTGCTCAAGGCGGCGGGCGTCGAGAAGCTGGTCGCCCCGACCGTCGACGGCCCGTCGAGCAAGCTGCTCGACAACGAGAACGGCCCGCTGCGCGGCAACAAGATCGTCGGCACGGTCATCGTGCCGGTGGACGCCTCCGGCAACGCGATCGGCCTGCTCGGCGACGCCAAGGCCGTCAACGACTCCACCCAGAGCGTCACCGAGGACCGCCCGATCGTCACCGACGGGTCGGACCACGGCCTCGCGGGCAACGTCGTCGACCTCGACTACACCGCGCCGGTGCAGCTGACCGGCAACGCCGTCGCCGTCGGCGGCAACGCCGACACCGAGAACACCGCGTCGCAGACCGCCACCGCGGGCGGCGACACCACCACCAACGGCAACCACGGCGCCCTCGCGGGCAACGTCGTCGCCGGGCACGCCACCACCCCGGTGGGCGTCAACGGCAACGCCGTCGGCGCCATCGGCAACGCCTCCGCCCAGTCGGTCACCAGCTCGGACAGCCTGGCAGGCGGCGTGATCAAGACCGACGGCGCCGACAGCGCCGTCTCGGGCAACGCCGCGGGCGTCCCGGTGTCCGCCCCGGTCCGCGCCAGCGGCCAGGCGATCGGCGTGCTGGGCAACTCCGAGACCAACTCGGCGTCCACCACCACCGCGCAGGCGGGCGACCAGAGCCCGGACTTCAACGGCAACCCGACCTACATCCACACCAACGGGGCCGACGGCGCCACCGTCGCGGGCACCGCCGCGCAGCCCGCCATCAGCACCCCGATCACCGCCGACTGCGGCTCGATCGTGGGCGTGGGCAACGCCGACTCGCTGTGCACCTCGGACGTGTCGAGCAACGCCGGTGGCGGCAACCGCACCTTCGGCAACGACAGCGTGCTCGGCGGCACGATCATCGGTCAGTCCACCGGTGCCCCGGTCAGCGTGATCGGTGCCGCGGGCGGCGCCATCGGCAACGCCACCACCGACCAGACCAACACCGTCAACACCGGCGCGGGCGGCGCGAACCGCACCCGCGGCCACGACAGCGTGCTCGGCGGCACCCTGGTCAACTCCCCGGTCAGCAGCCCGGTCGACGCCTGCGGCACCAGCGCGGGCGCGGCGGTGAACAGCGACGTCGCGTGCAGCAACACCTCCACCACGGGTGCGGGCGGCGACGCGGGCTCCACCGGCGACGACTCGGTCGGCGGCGGCAACGGCGTGACCACGCCGATCTCCAACCCGGTCGAGCTGGTCAACAACAACATCGGTGGCGGCGGCGACTCCGCGATCGAGACCTCGGAGACCAAGGTCTCCCGCGCGGGCGGCGACGCCAACACCGCCGACGACGACGCGGTGCTCGGCGCCAACCTGGTGCAGGTCCCGGTCGCGGGCCCGACCCAGCTCTTCGGCAACAGCGCGGGCGTGCTCGCCAACACCGACTCGGCCACCACGCTGGACAACACCGTGGAGGCGGGCGGCACCTCCGAGGCCTCCGGCACCGGCGGCACCGGCTCGGGCAACATCGTGCAGGCCCCGACCACCCTGCCCGCCCAGGTCTTCGGCGCGGGCGGCACCGTGGGCGGCAACGGCACGGCCAACGGCAGCAACCTGACCTCGTCGTCCTCGGGCGGCTCGGCCACCACCGACGGTGTCGACGGCAACCTCGCGGGCAACGTGGTGGACGCGCCGCTGGGCAACGCCGCCCAGGTGTTCGGCGACTCGGTCGCCGTACTCGGCGACAACGACGCCGCGGCTGACAACACCACCGACCTGGTCGCCGGTGGCACCACCGAGACCAGTGGCAAAGACGGCAACATCTCGGGCAACATCGTCAAGCCGCAGGCCCTGGTCCCGCTGCAGAACGGCGCGACCGCGGTCTCCGGCGTCGGTGGCGACAACACCGCCACCGCGGGCAGCACCACCACCGGCGCGGTCGGCGGCGACGCCACCACCAACGGTGACAAGGGCTTCCTCGCGGGCAACCTGTTCGACGTCCCGGCCGCGGCCCTAGCGCCGGTGCACGGCGACGCCGTGTCCGCGGTGGGCAGCGACGCGCAGGCCACCTCCGAGCACGCCACCTCCGGCTCGGTCGGCGGCACCTCCACCACCAGCGGCAAGCAGGGCAGCCTCAACGGCATCCTGCTGACCGCGCCGACCAAGGTGAAGGCCCCGGTCAAGGACGCCGAGGTCGAGCTGGCGGGCGACGCGGACGCGGACGCCGACCAGACCGAGAACGTCACCGTCGGCGAGGCCAGCAACAACGTCCCGGACGAGGACCACCTGCGCCTGCCCACCGGTGGCCTCGGCGCGACCGAGCTGCCGAAGCTGCCGCTGCTCTCCACGCTGCCGCTGCAGGGCGGGCTGCCGCACTTCAACGGCCTGCCCACCGGTCGCTCCGCCTACGGTGCCGACCCTCTGACCGGCCTGCTGGGCGGTCTCCCGGTGAGCCTGCCCACCGCAGGCCTGCCGACCGGTGCCATCGGCGGCCTGCCGCTGGGTGGCGCTGCCGCTGCCCGCGACCTGCCGGTGAACGGCCTCGGCGGCACCAACCTGCTGGGCGGTCTGCTCGGTGGCGGTCTCCCGGTGAGCCTGCCCACCGCGGGCCTGCCCACCGGTGCCGTCGGCGGCCTGCCGCTGGGCGGCGGGCGCTCGATGGCCCGTGAGCTGCCCACCCCGGCGGCCCTGCCCACGACCGACGACCTCACCGGGTCGTTCTCCGGCAACCTGTTCCAGGCCCCGGCCCTCCCGGTGCAGACCCCGGCGCTGTCCACTCTGGACACCCCGTCGGCGTCGTCGCTGACCGACACCCGGTCCAAGCTGGCCGGCCTGTTCGGGAACCTCCCGATCGGCTGATCAGCCACACCTGAGCGGGCCCGGGAGCACAGTGCTCCCGGGCCCGCTCGCTGTTCGAGGGTCGAACTGGTCGAGCGACTAGTCGAACTGCCAGGACCGCTTGGCCAGGCCGTACCAGAAGCCGTCGATCACCGCGCGCTGCTCGCGCAGCGAGTCGACGCTGGCGCCGAGGGCGACGAACAGCGGGGCGAAGTGCTCGGTGCGCGGGTGCGCCAGCCGGGCGGCCGGGGCCTTGCGCTGGAAGTCGATCAATGCGTCCAGGTCGTGGTCGGTGATCGCGCGGTCGCCCCAGTCGTCGAACTCCGCGGACCAGCCGGGCGGCTCGTGCGCGGGATCGCGGCTCAGGCTCAGGCCGCTGAGGTTGTGCGTGAAGAAGCCGCTGCCGACGATCAGCACGCCCTCCTCGCGCAGCGGCGCGAGCTTGCGGCCGATCTCGACCAGGGTCGCCGGGTCCAGGGTGGGCATGGAGATCTGCAAGACCGGCACGTCGGCCGCGGGGAACATCTCGACCAGCGGCACGTAGGCGCCGTGGTCGAGGCCGCGCGCGGGGTCGTCGGCGACCGGGGTGTCGGCGGAGCGGAGCAGCTTGCGGACCTTGGTCGCCAGCTCGGGGGCGCCGGGGGCCGGGTACCGCACGCGGTAGTAGCGCTCGGGGAAGCCCCAGAAGTCGTAGGTCAGCGGCACGGTCTCGGTGGCGCCCAGGGTGAGCGGCGCCTCCTCCCAGTGCGCGGAGACGATCAGGATCGCGCTCGGCTTGGCCAGGTCCGCCGACCAGGCGGCGAGCTGCTCGGTCCACAGCGCGTCGTCGGCCAGCGGCGGCGCGCCGTGGCTCAGGTACAGCACGGGCTGCCGGGTGAGGTGTGTGGTCATCGTCCCGTTCCTGGTCGAGTCCGCCTTTAGTTGAACTTTAAACAATGTAGCACGAGGCGGGAGACGTGGCGGTCAGTCCAGGTTGTGCACCATCTTCGCCAGGGTCTGGACCGTCGCCAGGTACTCCTCTTCGCTCACCCCCTCGACGACCCGGGCGCGCAGGCGGTCGACGCGGACACCGATGTCCGCGCGCGCCTCGGCGCCCTCGTCGGTGAGCTCGATGATCTCGTCGTGCCGCGCCCAGCCCCGCTCGACGAGGACGTCCACCACCGGCGCCGCGGTCGGCTCGAACGGCGCCATGGACCGGTCGACCTCGCTCGCGGTCGCGGGCAGCAGGTTGAGCACCTGCCACTGGCGGCGGGTGGTCCCGCTCGCGCCCAGCTCGCGGTCGAACCCGGCCTCCAGCCTGCGGTCCAGTTCCTTGACCCAGTACCCGATCGGCTTCGGCACGACTGACCTCCATGTCAGGTAACAACTAAATGTAAGATAGCAAGTATGGATGACATCGCGGTGGTGGCGAAGGCGATGGTGGCGATCCGCCGCCTGCAGACCCGGCGAACCCTGGCGGGCCTGGGCGCGCGGCGCGGGCAGGACCACGACCCGGTGATCACCGCGGTGGTCGACGCGGTCGAGGAGCGGCAGCCGTGCTCGGTCGGTGCGGTCGCCGCCGCGTTGTCGGTCGACCAGCCGCGGGCGAGCAGGCTCGTTGCCCGCGCGGTCGAGGCGGGCGTGGTCGAGCGGCGCGCCGACCAGGCTGACGGCAGGCGGATCCTGTTGGTGCTGACCGAGTCCGGCCGGGCCCACGCCGAGGCCGTGCACGCCTTCCGGCACACCGTCTTCGCCGAGGCGCTCGCAGACTGGACACCTCGTCGACGCGCGTTGTTCGCCGGGATGCTGGTGGATTTCGTCGATTCGTATGCCGCGCTGACAGAGGGCTGACGCCTACCTGACAGGTAATCGACGGACCGCGCACGGCCTGGCACTGTAGGTGATGTTGCGGCCGCGACGGACCAGAAACCAGCTCCACCGAAGGGGAATCCCGCCATGAGCGACCTGACCGAGCTCGTCGACCGCTACATCGCCGTCTGGAACACCGCCGACGCCGACGCCCGCCGCGCCGCCATCGGCGAGCTGTGGACCGACAACGGCGTGTACGTCGACCCGCTGTTCGAGGTCCAGGGGCCGGACGCGATCAACGCGGGCATCGGCGCCGCGCTCGCCCAGTTCGTCGGCCACGAGATCAAGCTGCTGGGCGCGGTCGACGCCCACCACAACACCGCCCGCTTCCGCTGGGAGCTCGTCCCGGTCGGCGGCGGCGAGTCCGTCGTCGAGGGCTTCGACGTGGCGGTCGCCGAGAACGGCAAGTTCTCGGGCGTCTACGGGTTCCTGGACAAGGCCCCCGCGGCCTGACCACCGAGCCGCCGTGGGAGCCCGGTACCCCAGGGCTCCCACGGGCTCGATCTGGGTTGATCTTCCGATGCTGTTGGGCGCACCCCCCGAGCCCTGGTACGCATCGGGCACCGCGTGGACCATCGCGCTGCACACCCGCAGCGCCCGGGACATACCGCGCTCGGCCTTCGACGGTGAGCCGCTCTACCTCGAGCTCGACGCCCCGCGCCAACGCCTCGCCCCGGTGACCCGCGCGGTCGCCGCCGCCGCTTCCGCGGCGCTGTCCGGCGTGGCGGTCCTCGCGGTCTGGCTCACGATGGAGCCCCGGTCCGACTTCTTCAGCCTCGTTCCCCCACCGTCAGCGCTCACCCCGGTCGTAGGCGTCGGCTTGGGACTCGTCGTCCCGCTGGTCGCCCGGGCCATCGGCAGGTGGCGGCTGGGGCTTCTGCCGCGCGGGAAGGTCGAGCGGCTGGAGCGGCTCAGCCCTGGGCGAGGTCGGCGAAGCGGCTGTAGTGGAGTTGGTGGGCGACGACCACGGTGGCGGTCGGGCCCGCTCGGTGCTTGGCCAGGATCAGGTCGGCCTCGCCGGCGCGGGGGTCGTCGCGCTCCCAGGCGTCCGGGCGGTTGATCAGCAGGACCATGTCGGCGTCCTGCTCCAGGGAGCCGGACTCACGCAGGTCGGACAGCATCGGCCGCTTGTCGGTGCGCTGCTCGGGACCGCGGTTCAGCTGGCTGATCGCGATGACCGGGACCTCGATCTCCTTGGCCAGCAGCTTGAGCTGGCGGGAGAACTCCGAGACCTCTTGCTGCCGCGACTCGACGCGCTTGCCGGAGGTCATCAGCTGCAGGTAGTCCACGACCACCAGCTTGAGGTCGTGCCGCTGCTTGAGCCGCCGGGCCTTGGCGCGGATCTCCATCATGGTCAGGTTCGGCGAGTCGTCGACGAAGATCGGCGCCTCGCTGATCTCGCTCATCCGGCGGGCCAGCCGGGTCCAGTCGTCGTCGTTCATCTTGCCGCCGCGCATGTCGCCGAGGCGGATCTTGGCCTCGGCGGAGAGCAGCCGCATGACGATCTCGGTGCGGCTCATCTCCAGCGAGAAGATGGCGCTGGTGAGGCCGTGCTTGATCGAGCAGGAGCGGGCGAAGTCCAGGCCGAGGGTGGACTTGCCGACCCCGGGGCGGGCCGCGACGATGATCATCTGGCCGGGGTGCAGGCCGTTGGTGATCTCGTCCAGGTCGGCGAAGCCGGTGGGGATGCCCAGCGAGGTGCCCCCGCGCGAGGCGATGGCGTCGATCTCGTCCATGGTCGGCTGCAGCAGCTCCTCGAGCGCGACGTAGTCCTCGCTCATGCTGCGCTCGGTGACCTCGTAGATCGCGGCCTGCGCCCGGTCGACGATCTCGGTGACGTCCGCGCCCTCGGCGCCCTGGTAGCCCAGCTGCACGATCCGGGTGCCCGCC
This sequence comes from Actinokineospora sp. NBRC 105648, assembly GCF_030269645.1. Taxonomy (GTDB): domain Bacteria; phylum Actinomycetota; class Actinomycetes; order Mycobacteriales; family Pseudonocardiaceae; genus Actinokineospora. Next base: position 67,504 of record NZ_BSTR01000004.1, read on the forward strand.
TCGACGAGCCTGCGCAGGATGGCCTTTTCGGCGACGATCTCGGCGTAGTAGCCCGCGTTGGCCGCGGTGGGCACGGTGGAGATCAGGTTGTGCAGCTGGACCGCGCCGCCCACCCGCATCAGCTCGCCGCGGCGCTCCAGCTCGGCGGAGACGGTGATCGGGTCGGCGGGCTCGCCGCGGCCGTAGAGGTCGAGGATGCAGTCGTAGATGACCTGGTGGCCCGGGCGGTAGAAGTCGCCGGGGCGCAGCGCCTCGATGACGTCGGCGATGGCGTCCTTGGACAGCATCATCCCGCCGAGCACGCTCATCTCGGCGGCCAGGTCCTGCGGTGGCTTGCGGTCCAGGCCGTGGCCGGACTCGCTCGGCATCGGCGGCAGGGAACGGTCGTCGGTGATCGCCACCGGCCTGCCCCCTCACCTGTTCTCGCGTCTCGCTCGCACGCGTGTTCGACCACACGGTACGTGCCCGGTACGACGTTTCCCTACGACATCCGGGTGTCTCCCCCACCCGCGGCGTGCCGTCCGGGAAACGCTAAGACCCCCGCTCGGCCGGGGGCAAACGGCCTTGGGGACGCACCTGTGGATAACCTGGGGATGGTTGGAGCCACATGGGTACAGCTCCCCAGTGGGGTGTGGACAACTTGGGGACAACCGACCGACTTTGCAGAAAATCCGCAGGTCAGCGGCTGTGTACAAGGTGTGGAGAAATTACCTCGTCCGATCCCCGGCGTGTCGCGGAATCGGCGTTTGTCGGCGTGTCGCGACCAGGTTCGCTCACTGGGGTGACCCCCACCTGTGGACAACCCGGGCACGGCGAACAGCCCCACTCAGCGTCACCGGGCGAACCGGTGACAAGAGCAACCGAGTGGGGCTGTTCGAAGGTGGTGTGCCCTCGGCCGCGTCAGTTGGCGGCGGCGACGTGCACGGTGAACGCGGCGGTCACCTCGGGGTGCAGGCGCACGCTGACGGAGTGCTTGCCCACCGTCTTGATGTGCCCGTCGACCTCGATGGCGCGCTTGTCCAGCACCGGGCCACCGGCCGCCTTGACGGCGGAGACGATGTCGGCGGTGGTGATCGAGCCGAACAGCTTGCCCGAGCCCGCCGCGGCCTTGGCCGCCAGCGGGATGCTGCCCAGGGCGCCCAGCGCGGCCCGGATCTCCTTGGCGTGGTCGAGGCCGCGGATCCGGCTGGCCTCCTGCGCGCGGCGGATGACCTGGACCTGCTTCTCCGCGCCCTTGGTCGCCGCGATGGCGAAGCCGCGGGGCAGCAGGTAGTTGCGGCCGTAGCCGTCCTTGACCTCGACGAGGTCGCCGGGGCCACCCAGTCCGGTGACGTCGGTGGTGAGGATGAGCTTCATGGTCGTCCCCTCCTGGTCAGCGGGCGGTCGAGGTGTAGGGGAGCAGTGCGACCTCGCGGGCGTTCTTCACCGCGATGGCGACGTCGCGCTGGTGCTGGCTGCAGTTGCCGGTCACCCGACGCGCGCGGATCTTCCCGCGGTCGGAGATGTACTTGCGCAGCAGCGTGGTGTCCTTGTAGTCGATGTTCACAGGACGGTCTTTCTTCTCGTCCTTGCAGAACACGCAGACCTTCTTCTTCGGCTTGCGAATGGGTGGCTTGGCCACGGTCAAACTCCTGAGTGGTGTCTAGAGAAAGCGTCTTTGGGGTGCGCGCGCCGGGATCAGAACGGCGGTTCGTCGTTGAAGCCGCCGCCACCGCCACCTGCGGGCGGAGCGGAGCCCCACGGGTCGTCGGGCGGTGCGGACGGGCCGCTGTAGCCACCGCCACCGCCGCCACCTCCGCCGCTGAAACCGCCGCCACCGCCACCGCCACCGCCGCCGGTGCCCCGGCTGACTTTGTTGACCTTGGCGGTCGCGTACTTCAGCGACGGGCCGACCTCTTCGACCTCGAGCTCGACGACCGTGCGCTTCTCGCCCTCACGGGTCTCGTAGGACCGCTGCTTGAGCCGCCCGTGCACGATGACGCGCGCACCGCGGGTCAAGGACTCGGCCACGTTCTCCGCTGCCTGGCGCCAGATGTTGCAGCGCAGGAACAGCGCGTCGCCGTCCTTCCACTCACCGCTGGCCTTGTCGAAGGCGCGCGGGGTGGACGCGACGGTGAAGCTGGCGACGGCCGCACCCGAGGGGGTGAAGCGCAGCTCCGGGTCGGCGGTGAGGTTGCCGACCACTGTGATGATCGTGTCGCCCGCCATGCTCAGGCCGTCTCGCGGCGCATGACCTTGGTCCGCAGCACGGACTCCTGCAGCGAGAGCTGGCGGTCGAGCTCCTTGACCGCGTCCGGCTCGGCGTTGACGTCGAGCACGGCGTAGATGCCCTCGCTGTGCTTGTTGATCTCGAACGAGAGGCGGCGCTTGCCCCAGATGTCGACCTTCTCCACGTTCCCGCCCGAGGTGCGGATGACGTTGAGGAACGTGTCGAGCGACGGTGCGACGGTGCGCTCGTCGAGCGTGGGGTCGAGAATGACCATGACCTCGTAATGACGCATGAAGACCACTCACCTCCTGTGGACTCGCGGCCACGGACTTTCCGTGGCAGGAGGGTCTGCGAACTCAGCGTAACACCGCAGGTCTCACGCCCCGCGCAGCACCCAGGCGCGGACGAGTGCACCAGTGACCACCGACAACGCCAGCGCGGCCGGCACCACCGGCAGGCCGACACCGCCGACCGGGACCACGGGCAGTACTCGCGCCTCCCCTGCCGTGCGTACCCCGGTGGTGTCAGACCCGAGGATCCCGAACTCCGGGGCGTAACCGGGTACCGCGCCGTACAGGGCGTCCGGCGCGGCGGCGGGCGTGAACACCCCCGCCTCGGCGTAGACGGTGCCCACCCGAGTAGCACCGCCCTTGAACGCCACACGGTCTGATCGCAGTCGACCGCGAGGAAGGGCAGCGCATCGGCCGCTGCCGGGGCGGCGCCGAGCACGCCGCAGGTCAGGGCCACCACTGCTGAACCGAGCAACTGCCGCACGCCACGAGTTCCTCCCCCGACCGGGTTGTCCACGATCGAGTGAAGGCTGCCGGGGAGTCAGGAAACGGTGCGGCGAAGCACCCAGGTGCGGACGAGGGCGGCGGTGACCCCGGAGAGCACCAGCACCGCGAGCAGCACCGGCAGCGCGACGCGGTTGCCGCCGACCGGGTCGAGGGCCTCGGCGTGCCCGGCCGCCTGGACGCCGTCGCTGTCACCGGTGCCGAGGATGCCGAACTGCGGCGAGTAGCCGGGGACCGCGCCGCCGTAGCGGACGCCCGGCGACGGGGAGAACAGCCCGGCCTGGGCGAACGGGATGCTGGAGTAGTCGGTCATCGCCGAGCGGCCGAAGTTCAGGCCGGAGCCGTAGAGCGGCAGGCCGCCGGTGGGCAGGCCGCCGATGACGGTGCCGTCGACGCCGGGGATCGTGCCGGTCGTGCCGCCGGGAGTGGTCGTACCGCCGCCCCCGCCGGTGTTGCCGCCGCCGGTCTGCGGGTTGCCACCGGTGCCCGGCGTGGTGCCGGGGTTGGTGCCCGGGTTGTTCGGGACCCCGGGGATGCCGGGAATCCCGGGGATCAGGTTGGGCAGCTGCGGGAGCGCCGCGGCGCCCTGCTCGATGGTCTTGCCGACAGTGGCCGCCCCGTCCTGAACAGGGGCCACGACCGTGTTCAAGACCTTGGTCGTGACGCCGCACAGACTGGCAAGTTTGCTGGTCACGGGAGCCAGGACTACGGAGCCCAAGGGCAGCGAGTTCACGACCTTGGCCGCGATCGCCTGCCCACTGATGGTGCTGTTGGCCGTCGAAATGGCGCCTATGGGGATCGCGGGCAGGTTGGTGAGGGTCTTGCGGAGGCCCAGGAGACCGAGTGGATCGGCGATTGACACGATCGGATCGAGGACCGCGGAGACCTTGAGTGAAATCGGGGTCCCAGGCGCCCCTTCGACTGTGGTGCTGCAGTCGCCGATCAGGATCGGCTCGGCGGCCGCCGCCGTGCCCGCACCCGCCACCAGGCCTGCCGTGACTCCGCTGATCACCAGCGTGAGTCCGGCCGCGATCGTCTTGACGCGCCGTCGCATGAAGATCCTCCGGGTACCGGCCAGTAGCTTCACTGGGAGAAACGACTGTAACCCGCAATGGTGACGTCGTCGGAACCAGTTTCCCCGAAAGAGGTTCGTGTTAGCCCGGATGGAGCACCGTGCCCGCGGGCACCCACCACCGAGGGATCCGACCGTCGGCCAGGGCGACTACCCTGCCTGACCATGAGCATCGGTGCCCACGTCCGCGATGACGACCCGCTCGGCGCCGCGCGGGAGCGCGGGGCCGACGTGGTGCAGTTCTTCCTCGCCGACCCCCAGGACTGGAAGGCCCCGAAGGCGCACCCGCGCACCGATGAGCTGCTGGCCACCGACCTGACGCTGTTCGTGCACTCCCCGTACGTGGTCAACCTGGCCTCGACGAACAACCGGGTCCGGATCCCCTCCCGCAAGCTGGTCACCCAGCACGCCGACGCCGCGGCCAAGGTCGGCGCCAAGGGCTTGGTCGTGCACGGCGGGCACGTCAACAAGGGCGAGGACGTCGAGGTCGGCTTAGCGAACTGGCGCAAGTTCTTCGAGCGGCAGCACGCCGAGGGCGGCTTCGCGGTGCCGATCCTGATCGAGAACACCGCGGGCGGCGACAACGCGATGGCCCGCCGGTTCGACGTGCTCGCCCGGCTCTGGGACCTGGTGGCCGAGTTCGGCGCGGGCTTCTGCCTGGACACCTGCCACGCCTTCGCCGCCGGGGAGGACCTGGTCGGCATCGTCGAGCGGGTCAAGGCCATCACCGGCCGGATCGACCTGGTCCACCTGAACAGCTCGCGCGACGAGTTCGGCTCCGCGCGCGACCGGCACGACAACATCGCCACCGGCACCATCGACGCCGACCAACTGGTCGAGGTGGTGGCCGCCGCGGGTGCGCCGGTGGTGGTGGAGACCCCCGCGGAGGGGCAGGCGGCGGACATCGCGTTCCTGCGTGCGGCGCTCGGCCGGTGAACACCGTGCCCGCAGGCGTCACGGCGACCGGGAAGGTGGACGGCACGGTGGAGGACACCGCGCGCCCGGCCCGGGGCTCGGCGGCTGGTCGGCTCGGCCGGTCCGCGCTCGCGGCGCTGGTCCTGCTCTGCGGGGTCACGCTGCTGCTCGGGTTCGCCAACAAGGACCGCTGCACCGGCCCGGAGTTCGACACCTGGGGCCGCAGTCAGCCGGACTTCGCCGAGCGCAAGTACGCCGAGGTCTGCTACTCCGACATCCAGTTCCTCTGGATCGGCCGCGACATAGACCGGCACGTCTTCCCCTACGTCAACGGCGGGATCACCCCCGATGGCGAGCTCAGGGGCGGCACCGTGGAGTACCCGGTGCTCACCGGGCTGCTCATCTGGGCGGGCGCGCTGTTCGCGCACACCGACGCGGGTTTCCTGCTCGCCTCGGCCCTGATCATGGCGCCGTTCGGCCTGGTCACCGCTTGGCTGCTGGGCAGGCTCTCGCGCTGGCGGGCGCTCATCTGGGCGTTGTCGCCGCCACTCGTGCTCTACGCCTTCCACAACTGGGAGCTCCCGGTCGTGGCTTGCGCGGTCGCCGCGGTCTACGTCGTGCACCGCGGCTGGGGCGCCCAGGGGGTCGCGCGGCCGCTGGTCCAACGGGCCTCGGTGAGCGCGGTGCTGCTCGGGCTCGGGTTCGCGTTCAAGCTCTACCCGGCGATCTTCGTGCTGCCGCTGATGCTCTACGTGCTCACCGGTGGCCGCGACGGTCGCGAACTCCCGGCGGGCAAGCGGCGCGACGTCGGCGGGATGGTCAAGGTCGCGCTGGTCGCCATGGGCACCGCGGCCGCGGTCAACCTCCCGTTCGCGATCGCGGGCTTCGACGGCTGGCTGGCCTCGTTCGTCTTCCAGGGCCAGCGCAAGGCCGACATCACGGCCAACTCGATCTGGTTCTGGGGCCTGCGACCGGACTCCGACCCGGAGAACGAGGCCGTGCACCAGCTGATCGGCATCGCCTCACCGGTCCTGGTGTTCGCCTCCTTCGCCGCGGCCTGTGTGGTCGGCTGGATCCGCTACCAGCGCGAGGGGACCTTCCCGTGGGTGGCCGTCTCGGCGGCGATGCTGTGCGGGTTCCTGCTACTGCACAAGGTGCACTCGCCGCAGTACACGCTGTGGCTGGTTCCAATGTTCGTGCTGATGAAGGTCCGCTGGGGCTGGATCGCCGCCTACTTCGTGGCCGACCTGGCGATGGGCATCGGGATCTTCCTGTGGTTCGCCCAGATCGCGGCCAAGCAGCCATCGGGCATCTACGAGGGCTTCGCCGCCCAGGCGGTGATGATCGGCGTCTGGGGCCGAGCCGCCCTGCTGGTCGGCCTGTTCATCGCGTTCCTGGGCGCCAAGTCCACTGTGGACGATGTGGACGCGGAACCCCTACCCTCGCGGGTATGACCACCGGCTACTCCGGCAAGCCACTGGCGGTGAAGCTGGGGGTGAAACCCGGCTCGCGCGTCCTGGTGACCGGCGCACCGGCGGACTTCGACCTCGACGCCCCACACCACCGGCGCGCCGGACGGGAGCCCTACGACGTGGTACTGCTGTTCTGCCCGTGGACAGCCGACCTCGTACGCGGCTGGGACACGGCGGTCGAGCGCACCACGGTAAACGGCGCCCTGTGGGTCGCATGGCCGAAGAAGGCGGCCAAGGTCCCCACTGACCTGGACGAGAACTGCGTACGCGGCCACGCCCTCGACCACGGCTTGGTGGACGTCAAGGTCTGCGCGATCGACGAGACCTGGTCCGGCCTGAAACTCGTCCGCCGCCTCACCGACCGCTGAGAGCGGGCCACTGAGAGCGGGCCGCAGCTCGATCCCACCACTTCGCCAGCCCGGCCCAGCCCGGCCCAGCCCCTCGTCTCCCCCTCCGCTCTTTCCTTTAATTTCGCCACCAATCCGCAATCGCGACAGGATCCCAAGCCCGCTGGTACGCAACACCCGCCACCCATGTGCTCGATTTGCTGGACTCGCTTCGTGTGGGGGGAGAGTGCCGCTAAACTTGCCGTGTGGTGGGGATGCCCTTCACCCGCCCTTTTTTCGCCACCGCGGTGCTCTAGGGGCCCCGCGCGAAGTGAGTTCAGTAAATCGAGCCCGCGTCTTAGTCGGGCAACCTGTATGAGCTACGCACGGCTGATACCAGTAGCCCATACAGGTTGCCCAAGTTAAGAGCGGGCGCTCGATCTAGTGAACTCCCTTTGCGCGGGGCCCCTAGAGCACCGCTGTGGGGAAAAAGCGTGGGGTGAAGGGCATCCCCACCACCAGGTCAAGGTTAGCGGCACTCCTCCCCCACACAAAGGGAGTCCACTAGATCGAGCATCCGTAGCGGGGCTGCCGGTACCAGCGGACTCGAGTTCTTTAAGAGCCCGGTCGGTTCGAGCGTGCGAGTTCTTTAAGAACCGGCCGGTTCGAGCGTGCGGGTTCTTTAAAGTCCTGCCGGTTTGGCGGGTGTGAGTTCTTTGAAGAGTGGGAGATTGGGCTGTCGCTCAGACCAGTTCTGCTTGGCGTTCCAGTGGCTTGGCCGCTGCGGCCTCTCGGTGGCGGTGCACCAGGGATTCCGTGGTGATCACCACCAGGGCCAGCCAGACCAGGCCGAAACCGACCCAGCGGGCCGTGGTCATCTGCTCGTGGAAGACGACCAGGCCGATGACGAACTGGATGGTCGGGACGAAGTACTGCAGCAGGCCCATGGTGGTCATCGACACCTTGGTCGCGGCGGCGCCGAAGAGCAGGAGCGGGATCGCGGTGATCACGCCGGTGCCGATGAGCAGTACCGCGTTGAGCCAGCCCGCGTGGCCGAAGGTGCCGTTGCCCTGTGCGTGGTCGAAGACCAGGTAGGCCAGGGCGAACGGGGTGAGCAGCAGGGTCTCGACGGCCAGGCCCTCGGACGAGCCGACGTCGGCCTTCTTCTTCATCAGGCCGTAGGTGCCGAAGGAGAACGCCAGGGTCAGCGCGATCCACGGCAGCCTGCCGTAGTCGAAGGTCAGCTCCACGACCGCCGCCAGTGCGATGCCCAGGCCGAGCCACTGGGCCGGGCGCAGTCGTTCGCCGACGAACAGGACGCCCAGGGCGATGGTGACCAGCGGGTTGATGAAGTACCCGAGTGCTGTTTCGACGACCTGGTTGCTGTTGACGCCGTAGATGTACATGCCCCAGTTGAGGCCGATCGTGATCGCGCCCGCGCTGATGTAGCCGAGTCGGGTGCGGGTCTCGCGGAGCTTGGACCAGCGGCGGGTGACCGTGATGAGCACCAGCACCACCAGCAGCGACCAGACGATCCGGTGGGCCAGGATCTCGACCGGTCCGGCCGGGCGCAGCAGTGGCCAGTAGAGCGGGAAGAACCCCCAGCAGGCGTAGGCGAGGAAGCCCAACCAGAAACCCTGCCTGCTGCGCACCGGCTGCTCCGATCATCCCACCACTGAGGGGTCAGTGTCTCATTGGGACAGCGCCGGGTCGAGTGAGTTGTATTCCGGCAGTCCGGGCCCGCGCCGGTCAGCCGGTCGTCGTGCCGACCTTCTCGCCCTCGTCGACGTCGGTCGCCTGCTCGGGCTCAGTCGGTCGCGACCTGCCGATGACCACCTTGTCCGGGGCGTCGGCCAAGATCCCGCCCGCCGGGTCGTCGCCCGCGAACCGGCGCACCCGGTCGAGCGCCGGGTGGTAGATCTCATAGATCACCAGCACGCACAGGCCGATGACCGCCAGGTCGCGCAGCACCACGAAGCCGAGGAACCACTCCTCCGGCAGGCCCTTGTTGCTCTCGCCCAGGTAGTAGGCCATCCGCGGCGCCCAGACCAGGGCGTCGATGGTCATCCAGGCCAGCAGCAGCTTCCAGCGCGGGATCGCGAGCACGGCCAGCGGCACCAGCCACAGCGAGTACTGCGGGCTCCACACCTTGTTGGTCAGCAGGAACGCCGAGACCACCAGGAACGCCAGCTGCGCGACCCGCGGTCGGGTGCGCGCGTGCAGGCCGATGTAGGCGATTCCCGCGCAGAACAGCACGAACAGCAGCGCGCTCACCAGGTTGAGCCAGTGCGGCGACTCGCCGAAGGGCACCTGGCCGTCGAAGCCCTCCCAGCCGGTGAACTTCATCAGCACGTTGTAGAGCGAGTCCGGGTCCGCGCCGCGCTCGGAGTTGCGGCGGAAGAACTCCCACCAGCCGGGGCGCTCCAGGATGATCAGCGGCAGGTTGCAGGCGAGCCACACCCCCGCGGCCGCGCCCGCCGCCTGCCACCAGGCGCGCAGCTTGCCGGTGCGGACGCACAGGATCAGCAGCGGGCCGAGCAGGAACAGCGGGTAGAGCTTCGCCGCCGCGCCCAGCCCGAGCAGCACGCCCGCGACCACCGGGCGCTTGCGCGACCAGGCCAGCAGACCGCCCGCGGCGCACGCGGTGGCGAGGGTGTCGAAGTTGGTGAAGGCGTGCACCAGCACCAGCGGGGACAACGCGATGAACGCGACGTCCCACGGCCGGTGCTTGGCCGTTCGCCCGGTGGCCCAGATGGTGATCAGCCAGGCCAGCGCCAGCCAGAACGCGCTGATGTCGAAGTAGATCACCACCGGCAGCCCGGTCGGCAGCCAGCCCTGGTCGGCCAGCACCACCCAGCCCTGCGCCAGCTTCGCGTTGACCCACTGGAACATCCCGGTGATCACCGGGTACTCCATGTACCGCAGCTGCTGGGTCGGCTTGCCCTCGTCGTCGTACCAGGACGTCTCGTACGGGAAACCGCCCTTGTCCAGCCGCTCGGCGGAGTAGAGCGGGACGATGTCGGAGTAGCACATCGCCACGAACGGGCGGTTCGCCCGCCAGTCCAGCTCGAGCTTGCCGTTGGCCTCGTACTGCTGGGCGCAGGCGGCCTTGCCGAACCAGCTGAACGCCAGCGCCACGATCGCCAGCAGCAGCCCCACCCGCAGCGGGGTCCAGAACCAGTGCCTGCCGACCACCGCGTGCTCCCCGAGCGGACCGCCGATCGGCCCGGTGGCGCCCCTGGCCAACGGCTCCGTCCAGGACGGCCGGACCCGCTCGTGCGGGCCGAGGGTGGCGGTGTCGCTGACCTCACCGAGCCCGGGCGCGCGAACGTCCCCGGTGGGTGACTCGACCTCGTCGGGCCGAACTGGATCGCCTGGCACGCGGCGATGCTACGGCCTGCGGTGTGCGAACGGGGTAGGCCGGCGGGCAAATCCGGGGGGCAAATGACCGCGAGGCCGGGGACGTCGTCCCCGGCCTCGCTGATCTACACCGCGGTACCGCTAACCGCCCTGTCCCGGTAGTGGGATGTCCGTCCCGGTGGCGGTGGGACGGGTCTTGGTCGGCTTGCCGGTCGTGGTCGTGGTGGTCGGCGTGTCCTCCGGCGTGGTGGTCGTCGTGGTGACCGGCGGCGGCGACTCGCTGGTCGGCGCCGGGTTGCTGGGCGGCGTGGTCGGGCGCACCGAGCTGCTCGGCGCGATCGACGGCTCCGCCCGGCCGATCGGGACGAACCGGCCGAAGGTCTCCTTGGGCGCGCCCTGCAGGTAGGAGTTCATGAACTTCTGCCAGATCCGGCCGGGCCCGTTCGCACCGGAGATCGGCTTGCCACCCGCGTCGCGGACCGGCGCGCCCTTCTCACCGCTGAGCGACACCGCGGTGGAGATCTGCGGGGTGTAGCCCACCATCCACGCCTTGGCGTTGTCGTTGGTCTCGGTGCCGGTGCGGTCGGTGTACTGGTGGGTGCCGGTCTTGCCCGCGCAGAGCCGGTTGTTGGCGCACTCCACGTGCGAGTACTTCGGGATCGGCAGCAGCGCCTCGGTGACGTTGCGGGCGATCTTCTGGTTCTGGTCCGGGTCGTTCGGGGTGAACGCCAGGGTCTCCTGGTAGGTGGGCTCGGCGCCCGCCTCCCAGACCGTGGCACCGTCCGGGTACTGGATCTTGGCGATGATGTGCGCGGGCCTGCGCACCCCGCCCGAGGCGAAGGTGGCGTAGGCGGTGGCCATGTCCAGCGTGCTCACCCGGGTGTTGCCACCGCCGATGGCGATGTTGCTGTCCAGCGCCGCCTTGCTCAGGTCGCTGGCGACCCCGGCCTCCTTGGCCGCCTCGGCCACCTGCGGCGGGTGCACGTCCTTGACCACCATCCGGACGAAGACGGTGTTCAGCGACTCCTTCATCGCCTGCGCGACCGGGCATTGCACCCCGCAGGTCGTCTTCCCGGCGTTCTTGACCCGGGGGCCGCCGTTGCTGCCGGTGATGTCCGAGCTGTCGTAGGTCTCCCCGAGGCCCTTGCCCTCCTTGAGCAGGCCCACCAGGTCGAACGGCTTGAACGAGGACCCGGGCTCCTGCGGCGCGCCCGCCCAGTCGATGCCGTTGCCGTCGCGGCCCGAGTAGTAGGCCAGGATCGCGCCGTTCTTCGGGTCGACCGCCACCAGGCCGGGCTGCAGGTTCTCCGGCTGACCGTCCATCCCGCTCTTGACCGCTTCCTCGGCCAGCTGCTGGGCCCGGGGGTCGATCGTGGTGGTGATCCGGTACCCGTTCTTCTTGACCTTCTCCTCGGAGTAGCCGAGCTTGGTCAGCTCGTCCTGCACCAGCTCCGGGAACTTCGCGCGCGGGCCGTTCAGCGACACCGGCTTGGTCGTCTCCAGCGCCACCGGTGCCGGGAACTGGCCGCGGTCGGCCTCGACCATCCACTTGTTGGCGATCATCCGGTTGGTGACGAACTCCCACCGGCCCTGCTGGTAGGGCAGGTCCTTGGACCGCGCGGGCGACTGGATCATGCCCGCGAGCAGCGCGGCCTGCGACTTGGTGACCTGGTGCAGGTCGTCGATGTTGTAGTACGCCTTGGCCGCCGCCGCGATGCCGTACGCGCCCCGACCGAAGTAGATCGTGTTCAGGTACGCGGTGATGATGTACTTCTTGTCGTAGGTCTTGTTCATCTTGTAGGACTTCACGACCTCGACCCACTTGCGCCGCAGCGTGGGGTCCTCGTCGCCACTGGCCTTCTTGATGTACTGCTGGCTGATCGTCGAGCCGCCGCCCTCGCCGCCGGTGACCTGGTTCCAGGTCGCGCGCAGGATGCCGCTGATGTCGAAGCCCGCGTTGGTCTCGAAGCTCTGGTCCTCGGCCGCGTACACCGCGTGCTTGATGTCGTCGGGGATGTCCTCGGGGTTGAGCAGCACCCGGTTGGCGCCCGCGTCGGCGATCTTGGCCATCTCGTCGCCGTTGGCGTAGAGCAGCGTGACGACCTTGTCCTGGTCGCGCGCGACGTCGGCCGGGTTGTCCACGTCGACGAGCTGGTAGGTGATGAAGAACGCCAGCACCGGGCCGATGATCGCCAGGATCAGCAGCACGTAGCAGGTGCGCCGCACCCGTCGCCAGATCTTCTTGCGCCGCATGGTCTTCGACTCTTCTTCGGTGGGACCGGTGTCGTCGTCGCCGGTGCCCTGCGCACCGCTGGCGACGGGTTCCTCGTAGTCGTCGAACTCCGGCTCGCGGTGGGTCAGCAGCTCCGGCTCGGAGCGCGCCTGGCCGGGCGTCTTGTGCATGAAGACCGTCGGGTCCTCGGGCACCTGCGGCCGGACCGGCTTGCCCGCGGGCGGGAGGGCGACCGTCGTCTGGTCGCCGCCGCGGCCGGGCACGGGCAGCGCGGTGGTCGCGCCGGGGGGTGCCTGCCGGGGGCCGTTGGGCCCACCGGGGCCCATGGCCAGTCCGGGCGCGCCGCCGGGACCGCGACCGCCGGGCCCACCAGGACCGTTGGGGCCACCGGGACCGCCGGGCCCACGCGGTGGTCCGCCGTTCGGGCCGCGCCGGGTGCCGCCGGGTCCACCCTGGACCGGGCCGCCCTGATCACCGGGGCCACGTCCGGGCCCACCGTTCGGGCCGCCGGGGCCACGTCCGTTGCCGTTGCCGGGGCCGGGGCCACCGTTGCCGATTCCGCCGGGGCCGCCCACCCCTGGGCCGCCGGGTCCACCGGCCGCGCCAATCCCCGGGCCGCCGGGTCCGCCGGGCCTGCCACCAGGTCCACCAGGTCCACCGGTCGCGCCTACCGGGCCGGGCCCGCCTGGGCCACGCGGCGCGGCACCGGGTCCACCCGCGGGTCCGCTGCCGGGTCCACGCCCGCCGCCGGGGCCGCCGGGTCCACGCGGCGCGCCGCCGTCGGGTCCGCCGTGCGGTGCTCGGGTCGCGCCACCGGGAGTGCCCGCGCCGCTACCGGCGCCGCCACTACCGCCGCGGCCGCTGGGACCCGCGGGACCGCCGTCGCCCGCCGGGCCGTCGCCCTCGTCCTCCCACAGCGGGCTCCAGAACCCGGTGCGCTCCTCGCCGGACTGCTGCTGACCCGCACGCGCCTTCCCCGCGTCCGGGTCGTCGCCGGTGGGCCACTCCGGTTCTTGTCGTCGCCGCTGGTCGTCATGGTCGTTCACGAAAAGCCTCCCAGACCGATCGCCCCGGTCCGGGGCTTCGTTCGGTGGTCATGCGCGGCGGCGGTGGTGATGTGGCCTGTGCTGGGGACCGAGTCTCGCAGGCACATCACTCAGCTGCCGTCCTCCGGCGGGTTTTGGGCGTGCGAACGCCCCCCGATCCCAGGACGTATGACTGCACCAGGTGGTTCCAGGAACATGTCCGGCAAACCTCGACCGTGTAGACGGTGAACTCCTCGAACGTCGTCGCCATCTTGGCCAGCTCCTCGGGGGCGCGGGCCGAGCCGGACGCGTGCTTGAGCTCGTCGCCGTACACCCAGCTGACCTGGGTCAAGTGCTCCTTGCGGCAGACCGGACAGGTCACCTCGGTCGGCTGACCGTGGAACTTCGCGGCGCGCAGCAGGTACGGGTTCGCGTCGCACACCTCGTTGGTGCCGACCCGACCCGAGTAGACCTCGGCGAGCAGCGACCGGCGCTGCAACGCGTAGTCGACCACCTGCCGCTGCGTTCGCACGCCGACAGCCTACGCGGCGGCGTTATCACGGCGGTGAGCCGATTGGTCCAGCCGACATGCACCGTGGATCACATTCGTGACCTGCGGACCGCTGACCGGCGGCGATGCCCGGTCGACCGCCAAACCCCACCACCTGCGGCGTTTGCGTGGTGATTGACACACGCCCCCGAGTTGGCAACCCTGCTGATGTATCGGCACGATATAAGTGGCCAGTAGGTCACTCCTACATCGTGCCTCGTCTTGAGGAGGTGCCCGTGCTCGAGTTCGCGATCCTCGGGCTGCTCCATGAGGCCCCGATGCACGGCTACGAGCTGCGCAAGCGCTTGCACGACCTGCTCGGCACGCTGCGCGCGTTCTCCTACGGCTCGCTCTACCCGACGCTGCGGCGGCTGCTGCGGTCCGGGTGGATCGTGGAGGAGACGCCGGACGCGGAGTCGCGGTCGTGGGGCAGGCGGGGCAAGCGCGTCTACAAGCTCACCGCCGAGGGCAAGGAGCACTTCGCCGAACTGCTCGCCGACGCGGGTCCGCAGACCTGGGACGACGAGGGCTTCGGCATCCACATGGCCTTCTTCTCCCGCACGCCCGCCGAGGTCAGGATGCGCATCCTGGAGGGCAGGCGGCGCCGGGTCGAGGAGCGCCGCGAGGGCCTGCGCAGCTCGATGGCGCGGGCGGGCGAGCAGATCGACCGCTACACCAGGGAACTGCACCGGCTGGGGCTGGAGACCAGCGAGCGCGAGGTGCGCTGGCTGAACGAGCTGATCGCCCACGAGCAGAGCGAACAGCGCGATCCCACCGATTGACCGTCAGGCAGGCGAGGCGCCTGTGACGAGACCCCGCGCGGGCGGGGCTTGAAACGAGAAGGAGAACCGGCATGGGCGAGAACCGCCAGAGCGTGCGGGTGGCCATCGTCGGCGTCGGCAACTGCGCGGCGTCGCTGGTGCAGGGCGTGCACTACTACCGCGACGCGGACCCGGCCGCCCGGGTGCCCGGCCTGATGCACGTCCAGTTCGGCGACTACCACGTGCGCGACATCGAGTTCGTCGCCGCGTTCGACGTCGACGCCAAGAAGGTCGGCCGCGACCTGTCCGAGGCGATCGTGGCCAGCGAGAACAACACCATCAAGATCTGCGACGTGCCGCCGCTCGGGGTCACCGTGCAGCGCGGCCACACCTACGACGGCCTCGGCGAGTACTACCGCGAGATGATCACCGAGTCGGACGAGGAGCCCGCCGACGTGGTCGCCGCGCTGCGCGAGGCCGAGGTCGACGTGCTGGTGTCCTACCTGCCGGTGGGCTCCGAGGACGCCGACCGGTTCTACGCCCAGGCCGCCATCGACGCGGGCGTGGCCTTCGTCAACGCGCTGCCGGTGTTCATCGCCTCGGACCCCGAGTGGGCGGCGAAGTTCACCGCGGCCGGGCTGCCGATCGTCGGCGACGACATCAAGTCCCAGGTCGGCGCCACCATCACGCACCGGGTGATGGCCAAGCTGTTCGAGGACCGGGGGGTGGAGCTGCAGCGCACCTACCAGCTCAACTTCGGCGGCAACATGGACTTCATGAACATGCTGGAGCGCAAGCGCCTGCAGTCGAAGAAGATCTCCAAGACCCAGTCGGTCGTCTCGCAGATCCCGCACGAGATGGCCAAGGCGGACGTGCACATCGGCCCGTCGGACCACGTGCCGTGGCTCGACGACCGCAAGTGGGCCTACGTCCGGCTCGAGGGCCGTTCGTTCGGCGACACCCCGCTGAACCTGGAGTACAAGCTCGAGGTCTGGGACTCGCCCAACTCCGCGGGCGTGATCATCGACGCGGTCCGGGCCGCGAAGATCGCGCTGGACCGGGGCATCGGCGGGCCGATCCTGTCCGCGTCGAGCTACTTCATGAAGTCGCCGCCCGAGCAGTACGCCGACGACGACGCCTACGAGGCCGTCGAGGCGTTCATCCGCGGTGACGTCGAACGCTGAGCCGCACCGACCTGAGAGCCGCCATCCGC
Organism: Actinokineospora sp. NBRC 105648; assembly: GCF_030269645.1. Lineage (GTDB taxonomy): Bacteria > Actinomycetota > Actinomycetes > Mycobacteriales > Pseudonocardiaceae > Actinokineospora. The sequence goes on from NZ_BSTR01000004.1 coordinate 83,434, forward strand.
ACCGGATGGCGGCTCTCGGCGTTCCGGGGCGTCACGGTCCGGCAGCGCATCGCGACGACCTGGGTGTGCCGCTGGGGTGTTCGCTCGCCGTTCACGTGAATGTCTGCTTTAACTGGTTTGCGGCTCCTACGGTCACGCCGTTCCCACTGACCACGTTGCCCGAATTCCCGGAGGCCATGTGTCCCCCACCGACGGCCGGATCTCGCTGCCGCTGCTGCCCCCGAACCACCCGCTCGGCAGGTCCTCGGTCACCTGCGAGTACCGCTGCGCCAACGCCTGCTCGCACGAGGCGCCCAACAGCTCGGACAACGCCTACTTCGGCGATGTCGTCCGCTCGATCGTCAGCCGTCGGGGCATGTTGAAGGCGGGGGCCGTGCTGGCCGTCGCGGGGGCCGGTGTCGCCGCCACCGGCACCGCTGCCGCCGCCGCGCCCGTCGATGCCGCCGGGGCCGAGCGCCACCGCCCGGGCAGGCCCGCGCGCGGGCTGAACTTCGAGGCCGTCGCACCCAACCGCGAGGACCGGATCGTCACGCCCGCCGGGTACCAGTCCGCGGTCGTCATCCGCTGGGGCGACGCGGTGCTGCCGGGGGCGCCCGCGTTCGACTTCGACAACCAGACCGCCGCCGCGCAGGCGAAGCAGTTCGGCTACAACAACGACTTCTGCGGCCTGGTCCCGCTCGACCACGACTCGTACCTGATGGGCTCGAACCACGAGTACACGACCGAGTCGTTCATGTTCAAGGGGTACAACGCCGCGACCCCGACCGAGGAGCAGGTCAAGATCGGCTGGGCCGGGCACGGCTTCTCGGTGGTCCGGGTGGACCGCGAGCGGCGCAGCGGCAAGCTGCTGCCCAGGCTCGACCGCAAGTACAACCGGCGGATCACGGTGACCTCGAAGTTCGAGTTCACCGGTCCGGCCGCGGGCAGCCAGTTCCTGCGCACCACCGTCGACCCGACCGGCCGCCAGGTCTTCGGCACCTTCGGCAACTGCGCGGGCGGGGTCACCCCATGGGGCACCATCCTCTCCGGCGAGGAGAACTTCAACGGCTACTTCGGCAACGGCGACAAGGTCACCGACCCGGTCGCGGTGCCGCGGATCGCCCGCTACGGCACCCCCAAGGGTGAGAGCACCCGCAAGTGGGAGCGGTTCGACCCGCGCTTCGACCTGTCGAAGGACCCCAACGAGTTCAACCGGCACGGCTGGATCGTCGAGATCGACCCGCTGGAGCCGAACTCGACGCCGGTGAAGCACACCGCGCTGGGCCGGTTCAAGCACGAGGGCGCCACCATCCAGGTCGCCCGCGACGGCCGCGTCGTGTGCTACCTCGGTGACGACGAGCGCTTCGACTACATCTACAAGTTCGTCTCCAAGGAGCGCTACCGCCCGGGCAACAGCTCCCACACGCGCGCGCACAACAAGAAGCTGCTCACCGAGGGCACCCTCTACGTCGCGCAGTTCACCGGCGACAGCCCGGCCACCGAGTTCGATGGCACCGGCAAGCTGCCCGCCGACGGTGCCTTCGACGGCTCCGGCAAGTGGATCAAGCTGGTCTCCGGCAACGAGTCCTTCGTGGAGGGCTTCACCGCCGAGGAGGTCTACGTCTTCACCCGCCTGGCCGCGGACAAGGTCGGCGCGACGAAGATGGACCGCCCCGAGGACGTCCAGCCCAACCCGGTGACCGGCCGTGTGTACGCCGCGCTGACCAACAACACCGACCGCGGCAAGCCGGGCAAGGAAGGCCCGACCGAGATCAACCCGCGCAACGGCAACCGGCACGGGCACGTGCTGGAGTGGGAGGAGGCCCGCGGCGACCACACCGCGACCACCTTCGCCTGGCGCCTGCTGCTGGTCTGCGGCGACCCCACCTCGCCCGACACCTACTTCGGCGGCTACGACAAGACCCAGGTCAGCCCGATCTCCTGCCCGGACAACGTCGCGTTCGACCGCTACGGCAACCTGTGGATCGCCACCGACGGCAACGCGCTGGGCTCCAACGACGGCCTGTTCGCGGTGCCCACCGAGGGCCGCGAGCGCGGTCACCTCAAGCAGTTCCTCACCGTGCCGGTCGGCGCCGAGACCTGCGGCCCGGTCGTCGAGGAGGACTTCATCCTGGTGTCGGTCCAGCACCCGGGCGAGCTCGACGGCGCCAGCGCCGACAACCCGCTCGCGCACTGGCCCGACGGCGGCACCTCGCAGCCGCGCCCGTCGGTCGCGGTGATCTGGAAGTCCGGCTGCCGAGTCGGCGACTGAGCATGCCGGGCACTGGGCCGGTCGAGGTGTGCGTCCGCTGGGAACGGAAGCCTTGTCCAGCAGCGGACTCGTCGAACACCCGGCCTGCCCGGTGCCCGACCGCTGAGCGACGTGTGCCCGCTGTCGATCCGACAGCGGGCACACGGCTAGGTTGGGCGCCATGCCCCTGGCCCTGATCACCGGCGCGTCCCGCGGCATCGGCGCCGCCACCGCCCGCGCGCTGGCCGACACCCACTCGCTGCTGCTGGGCGGTCGCGACCTGGTCGCACTGCAAGCCCTGGCCGACGAACTGCCCGACGCCCGACCGTGGCCAGTCGAGCTGACCGACCCGGCGGCGCTCACCGCGGGCACCTCCGGTCTGTCCTCTTTGGACGTCCTGGTGCACTCGGCCGGGGTGGCCCGGGTCGGCCCGCTCACCGAGGCGACCGCCGACCTGTGGCGCACCACCTACGAGGTCAACGTCATCGCGGTCGTCGAACTGACCCGCTTGCTCCTACCGGCATTGCGCTCCGCACGCGGCCAGGTCGTCCTGGTCAACTCCGGCGCGGGCCGAACGGCCAACGCGGGCTGGGGTCCCTACGCGGCCAGCAAGTTCGCACTCCGGGCCTACGCCGACGTCCTGCGCGCGGAAGAGGAAACCTCCGGCATCCGAGTCACCTCGATCTACCCGGGCCGCACCGACACGGCAATGCAGAAGATCGTCCGCGCTGACGAGGGCGGGGACTACCAGCCAGACAACTACCTACGCCCGGAATCGGTCGCCACTGCCATCCGGACGGCGGTACTGGCCTCGGATGACGCACACCTCACCGAACTCATCCTCCGCACCCGCCCCACCCGATAGATCGTGCTCTTGGCTTTCCCTTTCCCCTTCCCTTTCTCTTGCCCGTTCTCTTGCCCTTGATCCCTAATTCCTAAGCCCTGCGGAACGCAACACCCGTTACGGATGTGCTCGATCTGGCGGACTCCCTTTGTGTGGGGGAGGAGTGCCGCTAACCTTGACCTGGTGGTGGGGATGCCCTTCACCCCACGCTTTTTCCCCACAGCGGTGCTCTAGGGGCCCCGCGCAAAGGGAGTTCGCCAGATCGAGCCCGCTCTTAGTCGGGCAACCCGTATGAGCTACGTTTCATGAACCGGGCGTAGCCCATACAGGTTGCCCGACTAAGACGGCGCTCGATTCAGTGAACTCACTTCGTGCGGGGCCCCTAGAGCACCGCGGTGGTGAAAAAAGGGCGGGTGAAGGGCATCCCCACCACACGGAAAGTTTAGCGGTACTCTCCCCCCACACGAAGTGAGTCCACTGAATCGAGCACTGGCGTAGCGGGTGTTGCGTAGCGTGGGGCTTGAGATCTAAAGATTGTGTCGGCTCGCGGCTGTTGGGGGCTTGAGATTTAGGGATTGTCGTGGCTCGCGGCTGCATGGGGCTCGGGATTTAGGGATGCGCCGCATTGGGTTGAGTTCTTGGGCTTGGGCCTTGTGTTGTGGCCGGGTCAGTTCGTGAGGGCTGGGACTTCGATGCCGGTGAGGCGTCGGGTCACCTTTCCCGCTGCTGCCTGTGCCTCGCGACGGTCGACCTGTGTCGGTTCGCCCGCTGCCACTACCTGCTCCCCCGCCACCCAGACATCGGTGATCGTGCGGGAGCCTGCTGTCCACACCAGGTTCGACAGCAGGTGTTCGTCTGCCACGTCGACTCCCGCCGCGAACGCCGGGTCGTCGATGCCGACGTGCACCACATCCCCCCATGCGCCCAAGGTCAGTGACCCGATGTCGTCTCGGCCCAGGGCCGTTGCGCCGCCACGGGTGGACATCAGCAGCAGGTCGGCTGCGGTGAGCGCTGTTGAGTCCATGGTGGACACGCGGGCGAGCATCCCGGCCAGCCTCAGTTCCTCCCACAGGTCCAGGTCGTCGTTGCTGGCGGGCCCGTCCGTGCCCAGCCCGATCGGGACCCCGGCCGCGCGCAGGGCCGTCACCCGGGCGATCCCGGAGGCCAGTTTGGCGTTGGAGCCCGGGCAGTGCGCTACCCCGACCCCGCGTCGGGCGAACAGTGCGATGTCGTCGTCGGACAGGTGTACCGCGTGCGCGGCCAGGACTCGTCCGTCGAGCAGGTTCGCCTTCTCGAGGAGTGCGGGTACTGAGCCGTGTTCCGCGCGTTGGGCGATGTCCTCCTGCAGGGACTCCGCGACGTGGATCTGGACCAGCGCGCCCCGGGCGCGGGCCTCGGTGCCGACCAGGGTCAGGACCTCGGGGGTGAGGGTGTACGCCGAGTGCGGGCCGTAGCCCAGTTCCACGCGGTCGCCCGGGCCGAAGCGGAGGCCGTCGGTGTCGATCCACCTGCTCACGCCGTCGAGTTGGCTGCGCCAGTCCCAGCCGGGGGCGTCGATGATCGCGGGTGCCAGCACCAGGCGGGCACCGGTGTCGAGTGTCGCCCTGGCCACGTCTTCGCCGTGGAAGTACATCTCCGCGCTCGTGGTCACGCCCGCGCGCAGCATCTCGACCGAACCCAGGACCATGCCCGCGTAGACGTCGGCCGCGTTGAGCCGGGACTCGGCGGGCCAGATGACCTCGGTGAGCCAGCGCATCAGCGGGAGGTCGCCGCCCATCCCGCGCAGGACCGTCATCGGGCTGTGCGCGTGTGCGTTCACCAGGCCCGGCAACAGGATCCCGGTCAACCGGCGCACTTCGCCGTCGAACTCGCCCGCCGTGCTGATTGGTCCACAGTGGATGATCCGACCGGTGTCGTCCAGGTCGACGACGGCGTCGCGCAGCACCGAGCAGGACGGGTCGCAGGGCAGCACGACGGGGGCGTGCAGGCGCAGGCTCATGGCCTGATCCTGCCACCGCGCCGGTCAGCGGCCGCGGGCTGGGAGCTGGCGCAGGAACGCCGGGTGCCCGCTGGACTCGACGGCGGGCACGTACACCTCGGCCGAGTGCTCCACGCGCACGCCCGCCGCGTCGAACGAGTGCAGGACGGCGCGGTTGAGCTCGACGGCGACGCGGTCGCGCCAGAGGGTGCGCTCGGAGGTGGTGTCCAGGCCGAGCTTGGCCGCGACGGTCGCCGCCATGGCGTAGGCGCCGTCCTCGGCCAGCACGTCCTCGCCGATGGCGCGGCAGATGTAGACGCCGTTGTAGGGCGCGGCCGGGTAGTCGATGCCGCCGATGTGCAGGCGGGTGTTGCTGATCACCGGCACCGCGTGCCAGCGCAGGCCCAGCCCGGCGAACCAGGGCAGCTCCGGGTGCCGCAGCGGCACCTCGAGCACCGCGTCGCGCGGGAGCGGGAACAGCCGCACGCCGTCGCTCTCCACCACCAGCGGCAGCAGGTCGAACGGCCCGCGGCTGACCGGCGGGCGCCAGCCGAGCCTGCACACCCCGGTGGTGAAGTCGAGGTAGCGGCGGTCGCCGAGCACGCGCTCGCCCTCGCGGTAGCCCGCGTACCGGACGAGCTGGTCGTTGCGGATGCGCGGCCCGGGTCGCCACGGCGAGTCCGGCGCGAACACGCTCACCACCGGCCGCACCGCGCCGCCGCTGGTGGCCATCCGCAGGTGGTGCACGCACTCGGCGGCGACCGCCGCGGGCTCGCGGACCTCGCGCAGGTCGCGCACCAGCAAACCGCGCCAGGGCACCTCCTCCGGGCACCAGCCGCTCTCGCGCAGCGCGACCCGGGCGCCGAACGCGAGTTCGCCGGGGGTGTGCCGGTAGGTGCCGGTGGCGGCGATCTCGGCGCGCACCTTGGCCAGCCGGGCGCCGATCGGGCCCGCCTTGGGCCGGGCGCCGTGGAACATCCGCAGGAACCGCTCCGCGGCGTGGTAGAGCGAGTTGCCGACCGGGCGGCCAGGAGCCGGGGTGATGAGGTCGTCGCGCAGGGCGGTCACATCACTGATATCGGTACCCGGGCAGTTCAGCTCGACTACTCGGACGTGTGGTCCTCGGCGAGGATGGGTGACTGACGGTCAGTCCTTCACTCGTTCGAAGAGCAAATCCCGACTGATCCGTCCTTCGTCCTGGGCCCGCGACTCGAACTTGGTGACCGGTCGCCAGTCCGGGCGCGGCGCCCAGCCGTCGTGCTGGTTGCGCAGCAGTGGCTCCGCGGTGAGCACTTCGAGCATCTGCTCGGCGTAGTGCTCCCAGTCGGTGGCCAGGTGGACGGTCCCGCCGGGGACGAGCCGGGAGGCGACCAGCGCGATGAACTCCGGCTGCACCAGCCGCCGCTTGTGGTGCTTCTTCTTCGGCCACGGGTCCGGGAAGTAGATCCGCACGGCGGCCAGCGACCCGGGCGCGATGTGCTCGGTGAGCAGCACGACCGCGTCACCGCGCAGCAGCCGCAGGTTCGTCAGCTCCATCGCCTCGGCGCGCAGGATCAGCTGGGCCAGCCCGGGCTCGTAGACCTCGACGGCCAGGTAGTTCAGCTCCGGCGCGGCCTGCGCCAGCCGGGAGGTGGTCTCGCCCATGCCGGAGCCGATCTCCAGCAGCACCGGTGCCCGCCTGCCGAACCAGGAGTCGGTGTCCAGCGGCCCGGCGGGCAGCTCGCCGACCTGCTTGCCCAGCTCCGGCCAGCGCCGGTCCCAGGCCCGCACCTGGCCCACGGTCATCCGGCCACCGCGGTGCACGAAGCTGACGACGGTGCGCTTGGGCGGTCCCTGGTCGGCCCCGGTCACGGGGTCGGTCGCTGTCGTGGGGTCGGTCGAAGTCACGGGGACAGCCTGCCACCCGACCCGACCACGCCCAGCCCTAGGCCGGGCGCAGGGACTCCAGCCTGGACAGGTTGGCGCGCAGGTCGGGTATGCCGCCGACGGCGATGGGCGCGGGCGGGCGGCCCGCGTGCACGGCCACCACGTCCACCCAGCCGGGGTGGCGGTGGGTGTGCGCCAGCGTGGTCGGCATCCCGGGCTCGGCCAACGCGCGCTCGGAGGGCATGTACTCCCAGTAGCCGGTGTCCCCGTCGATCCCCCACGGCACGAAGATCCAGCCGGGGCGGGCGTCGAGGAGCTTGGCGACCCGGTCCTCCACCGCGAAGCCCTCGCGGCGGGAACCCATGCTGCCCGCGGCGACGGCGCGCAGCCACCACGGCGCGGGCAAGCCGGGTTCGGCGCTCGCCGCCGCGCGGTAGAGGGCGAGGACCTGGGCCTCCGGGGCCCGGTGCACCCAGGCCCGGCGCGCCTGCCCGGGCGCGCCTGCCGCGGGGGTGCTGGGCTGCTCCAGGGCCTCGGACCATTCGAGGCCGATCAGGGGTTCGACGTGCAGGCCGCGTTGGGCCTTCGAGGCGCTGGAATCAAGCACCGTCAAGGTCCACCTCCAAGGGCTCCGAGACGGGTCCGTGTGTCCATCTGACCCCGGGACCGTAAGCGACGTCCGCAAGCTGTGGGGGGCCTCACAGCTTCTTAACGTGGTCTTAATCCCTCTGCTTGTTGTAGGAAACTCCGCGCCCCGGCGCCAGAGTCGGAAGACCTCAGGCGTCGCGGCGGTTGGCGGTGACCAGGGCCGCGGCGAGCACCACCAGGGAGATTCCCGCGAAGTAGACGAGGTAACCCCACGGTCCGAACGCCGGGTCCGGGATCCGTTGGCCCACCCCGATGAACTGGTCGGCGGCCACGAACGGCATCCAGCGGTGGATGTCCTCCCCCGCCGTCGGGATCAGCTGGATCAGGTTCTCCACCAGCAGCGAGTACACCAGCAGCAGCGCCACCGCACCCGCGGTCTGGCGCACCAGGATCCCCACGCCCAGGGCCAGGACCGCGGCCAGGGCGAACACCAGGCCCTCGCCCGCGACCGAGCGCCAGTCGTCCGCCGAGTCCAGCGCGAGGTCGGCCGACGGCTTGAGCAGCCTGCTGACCCCCCACGAGCCGAACGCCACCAGCTCGCCGAGCACACCCGCCAGCGCGGCCACGACCGCGGTCTTGGCCAGCAGCGCGGCGATCCGGTTGGGGGTGGCCTGGAACGTGCTGCGGATGGTGGAGAAGCGGTACTCGGTGGTGACCGCGAGCGCGGCCAGCACCATGACCACCGACCGGCCGAGGTTGGCCGTGGCCTGCGTGGTCGTCACCCCCACCTCAAGGCCACCGTTCGCCTGGCCCACCAGCAGCGCGGTGAACCCGATCGGGAGCACCACGGCGGCCAGCCCGCACCACCACGGTGACCTGGTGCTGAACAGCTTGATCCGCTCGGCGGTCAGCAGGCTCATGCGGGCGGTGCCTCCTCGGTAGCCCCGGCGGGCTCAGCGGGCGCGGTGTGCTGGTCGGTGTGCGCGGTGTACTCGACGGTGTCGCCGGTGAGCTGGATGAACGCCTCCTCCAGCGAGCCGATCTGCGGGTTGAGCTCGTGCAGCACGATCTTGTTGGCCGCCGCCAGCTCGCCGATCGCCGCACTGTCCACACCGGACACCCGGATCGCGTCGCCGTCGGCCACCAGCGAGACCCCGTCGGCGCGCAGCAGCTCGGTGAGCCGGTCCAGCTCGGGGCTGCGCACCACCACGGTGTTCTCGGTGGCGTTGGCGATGAAGTCGTCGACGGTGCCCTGGTAGATCAGCTTGCCGCGGCCGATGACCACCAGGTCCTGCGCGGTCTGGGCCATCTCGGAGAGCAGGTGGCTGGAGACGAACACCGTGCGCCCCTCGGCGGCCAGCCGGTGCATGAAGCGGCGGATCCACAGGATGCCCTCGGGGTCGAGCCCGTTGACCGGCTCGTCGAACAGCAGCACCCGCGGGTCGCCCAGCAGCGCGCCCGCGATGCCCAGGCGCTGCGACATGCCCAGGGAGAAGCCGCCGGCGCGCTTGTTCGCCACCGCCGTGAGGCCGACGATGTCGAGCACCTCGTCGACCCGGGAGTACGGGAGCTTGCTCGCCGCGGCCAGCCACCGCAGGTGGGCGCGCGCGGAGCGGTTGGGGTGCACCCACTTCGCGTCGAGCAGCGCGCCCACCGTGGTGAGCGGGCGCTTGAGGTCGCGGTAGTGCTCGCCATCGATGCGCACGTCACCGGAGGTCGGGCGGTCCAGCCCGAGGATCATCCGCATCGTGGTGGACTTGCCCGCGCCGTTCGGGCCGAGGAAACCGGTGACCCGGCCCTCGCCGACGCCGAACGAGAGGTTGTCGACCGCGACGGTGCGGCCGTAGTGCTTGGTCAGACCGGTCGCCTCGATCATGGCCCCGATCTTGGCACGTTCGCCCACCGGACGCCGGACGTGCGCGAGCCCGGGCCACCCCCCGAAGGTGACCCGGGCCCACGCGTCCCCGAGATGGTCCGGCCGTTCCCCGAATGACCGGCCGGACCGCTGGTCTAGGCGTCGCGCCGGTTGGCGACGACGAGTGCGGTGCCCAGCAGCACGGCGGCGACACCGGCGAAGTAGGCCAGCGCGCCCCACGCGCTCAGCGGCATCTCCGGGTCGACCCCGTTGAGGAACCGGCCCGCGTTGACGTACGGCATCCAGTTCCGCAGGTCGTCGCCGACCCGCGGGATCAGGCCGACCAGGTTCTCCGCCAGCAGCGGCCAGATGAGCAGGATCGAGATGGCCCCCGCCGACTGGCGGACCAGGATCCCCACCGCGACCGCCATGACCGCGGCCACGCCGTAGACGAGTCCGACCCCGGCGACCATGCGCAGGTCGCCGCTGTCGCGGATGGACAGCTCCGGGCCGCCGTCGATCAGCTTGGCGACCGCCCAGGAACCGAACGCGGTGATCTCGCCGACCACCACGGCCAGGCCGGTGACCACCGCGGTCTTGGCCAGCAGGATGGAGGTGCGGTTGGGCACCGCCTGGAAGGTCGTGCGGATGGTGGCGAAGCGGTACTCGGTGGTGACCGCCAGCGCCGCCATCACCGTGATGATCATGAGGCCGAACTGGGAGCCGAACTGGCTGTGCTCCACGGTGAGCGGGCGGTCCCCGGCGTGGGTGAGCGCGACCATCCCGGCCAGGCCGACCGTGATGCCCAGGGTCATGATCATCGACCACCACGGCGAGCGGGTGGTGAACAGCTTGATCCGCTCGGTGGCGAGCAGCGCGGTCATCAGGCGTCCCTCCGGTTCGCGACCGCCAGGGCGATCACCAGCAGCACCGCGGCGAAGCCCGCGAAGTAGGCCAGCGCGGCCCACGGGCCCAGCGTGGCGTCCGAGAGCGGCGGGCCGAAGTTGACGTCCCGCCCGGTCGGGTCGGGGTTGCCGGTGACGAACTGGTGGGCCATGTTGAACGGCAGCCACTTGTGGATCTTCGGGCCGACGTTCGGGATCAGCACGATCAAGCCCTCGACGAGCAAGTTGTAGATCAGCACCAGCGAGATCGCGCCCGCCGAGTGCCGCACCAGCACCCCGACGGCCACCGCGACCACCGCGGCGACGGCGTAGACCAGGCCGACCCCGGCGACCGCGCGCCACTCGTAGGCGGTGTTCAGGGTCAGGTCGACCCCCGGCTTGATCAGCTTGCCGATGCCCCAGGAGCCGAACGCGGCGATCTCGCCGACGATCCCGGCCAGCACGGCCACGACCGCCGTCTTGGCCAGCAGCGCCGACCAGCGGTTGGGCACCGCGAGGAAGGTGGCCCGCATGGTGGAGAAGCGGTACTCGGTGGTGATCGCCAGGCCGGCCATGACCATGACCACGACCAGGCCGAAGTTGTACCCGAACTGGGTGGCGGCCACCGTCAGCGGCGCCTGGGCGTCCGCGGTGCCCGCCATGAGCGCGGCGAAACCGATCGTCACGGCCAGCGCCGCCACCGTGCACCACCACGGCGAGCGGGTGGTGAACAGCTTCATCCGTTCGACAGCGAGGAGTGTCATGTCGTCACTTCCCCGCGGGCACGAGCGTCGCCGGGACCTGGCCCTCGGCGATCTCGGTGTGGTACTCGACCGAGTCACCGGTGAGCTGCATGAACGCCTCCTCCAGCGAACCGCGCTGCGGGCTGAGCTCGTGCAGCACGGTGCCGGTCTGCGCGGCCAGCTCGCCGATGTCGGCGCAGTCCATCCCGGACACGATCAGGCTCTCGCCCTCGTCCCGGATGGACACCCCGGTGCGGCCCAGCGCCGTGCGCAGCGCGCCCAGCTGCGGGCTGCGCACCCGCACGGTGTTCTCGGTGGCCTGGGAGACGAAGTCCTCGGTGCTGCTCTGCGAGATCAGCTTGCCGCGGCCGATGACGACGAGTTCCTGCGCCGTTAACGCCATCTCCGAGAGCAGGTGGCTGGAGACGAACACCGTGCGGCCCTCGTCGGCCAGCCGGTGCATGAACTTGCGGATCCAGAGGATGCCCTCGGGGTCCAAGCCGTTGACCGGCTCGTCGAACAGCAGCACCTGCGGGTCGCCGAGCAGCGCCGCGGCGATGCCCAACCGCTGGGACATGCCCAGCGAGAAGCCGCCCGCGCGCTTGCCCGCCACCGCGCTGAGCCCGACGATGTCGAGCACCTCGTCGACGCGCTTGGCGGGCAGCCGGTTGGACTTGGCCATCCATGCCAGGTGCGCGCGGGCCGACCGGTTCGGGTGGACCCACTTGGCGTCCAGCAGCGCCCCGACGGTGCGCAGCGGCTGGTGCAGGTCGCGGTAGCGCTTGCCGTCGATCAGCGCCGAGCCCCCACTCGGCGTGTCCAGGCCCAGGATCATCCGCATGGTGGTGGACTTCCCGGCACCGTTCGGACCGAGGAAGCCGGTCACCCGCCCGGTCGGGACTGTGAACGACAGGTTGTCGACGGCGAGCGTCTTGCCATATCGCTTGGTGAGGCCGACTGCCTCGATCATGGTGTACTCCTAGTGCTAGGTACCTCGTGTGACGCGCATCCCCATCGCGCCCCGTCCCCCGGCTGACCCAGCGAATACTTCCCGCCCGGCACGCCGCACCGCGTCGTCCTGTGGTCGCCCCTCGGGGTCAGCTTCCAGAGGTAGCCTCCATCAGCCCTGGGGCTGGCGGAATCCGTGACCACCCTGAGTGGACCCTGATCCGGTGCGCGGTCCACATAGGGGTGACAGGGTTAATGAACCATGCTTCAATAACGGCGTGGCCCGCCCCAAGACCATCACCGACCAGCGGTTGCTGGACGCGGCGCACGAGGTGATCGCCCGGGTCGGACCCGGGTTCACCCTGGCCCAGGTCGCCGCCGAGGCCGGTGTGTCGGTCGGCACCGTGGGCGGGCGGTTCGGCTCGAAGGCCGGGCTGCTGCGGGCGCTGTTCGCGCACGCGACGGCCGTGGTCGCGGTCGGGATGCGCACGGCGGCGGAGGCCGAGGACGACCCGGTGGCGGGCCTGCGGGCGGCCGCGACGGTCACCTTCGTCTCCCTCGGCGACGCCGAGAGCGCCGCCAACCACCTGAGCCAGCTGGGGTTCGACCTGATCGACCCGCACCTGCGGGCCATGTTGGGCACGCACTTCGAGGTGATGCAGGACGAACTGCGGCGCGCTTTCCGCCGGGCGGCACCGCTGCTGCCCGGTGCACCGGGCGAGGACCTGGCCTCCCGCGTGCTGCTGTCCCTGGTGAACGGCATTTCCATCGACTGGTCCATCCGCCCGCACGGGCGCCTGGTGGACCGGTTGTCCGACGACGTCGACGCGGTCCTCACGGCGTGGGGCCGCAGGTGAGCTGGGAGGACGAACGGTGACTGGGCAACTGGCGGGGAAGGCCGCGGTCGTGACGGGCGCGACCCGGGGCTGCGGCCGCGGCATCGCGGTCGAACTCGGCGCGGCGGGCGCGACGGTATACGTGACCGGCCGCACGACGCGGGCGAGCGCGTCGCCGATGAAGCGCCCGGAGACCATCGAGGACACCGCGGAACTGGTCGACGCGGCAGGCGGCAAGGGCATCCCGGTGCGCTGCGACTTCACGGTCGTGTCCGATGTGGACGCCCTGCGCGACCGGATCGCCGCCGACCACGGCCACATCGACGTCCTGGTCGACGACGTCTGGGGCGGCGACCCGTTCGTCGAGTTCGGCACCCCGCTCTGGGAGTCCGATTTGGACAAGGGACTCGGGGTGGTGCACAACGGCCTGGACACCCACATCATCGCCCTGCACCGCCTGCTGCCGCTGGTGGTGAAACAGCGAGGCGGCTTGGTCATCGAGGTGACCGACGGCGACAACGACCACTACTGGGGCGTCGGGATCCCGTACTACCTGGTCAAAGCAGGCGTCCGGGCAATCGGCCGGGTCCTGGGCGAAGACCTCAAGGCGCACGGCGCAACCGGCCTTTCGGTGACCCCGGGATTCCTGCGCTCGGAAATGATGCTGGAGGTCTTCGGCGTGACCGAGGAGAATTGGCGGGAGGGTGTGGCCAAGGACCCCAACTACATCATGGCCGAGACCCCGCGCTACCTCGGCCGCGCGATCGCCGCATTGGCGGCGGACCCGGCGGTCTCCCGCTTCGCGGGCAAGACCATGGCGAGCTGGACGTTGATGCGCGAGTACGGCTTCACCGACGTCGACGGCTCGCAGCCGGACTGGGGCCGCTGGTTCGACGACGTGGTCGCCAAGGGCCTGGACCCGAAGACAGTGGACGCAACCAACTACCGGTAGCGAAGCAGGTAGGCGGAAATAGGTAGGCGGAAATCGGTAGGGCCGAGTTCCGCCAACCTCGACTTGGCAGCGCAAATGCTCGATTGGGTGGATTGGCTTTGTTTGGGGAGAGAAGAGGCGCTAGCCTGGTTCCGGCGTGGGTGATCCCTTTCCCACCCGCTTCACCCCGGCGCCTCTTCTCTTAGGGGCCCCGAACAAAGCCAATCCACCCAATCGAGCGCCACAGCGGAGTGAACAGTTCCACCGCAAAACAAGACTCAGACGTCGCCGGGGCGGACCAGGCCGGTCTCGTAGGCGAGCACCACGGCCTGGACCCGGTCCCGGAGCTCCAATTTGGACAGGACGCGCCCCACGTGGGTCTTCACCGTCGCCTCGGACAGGAACAGCTTCCGGGCGATCTCGGTGTTCGACAGCCCCTGGGCCATCAGCACCAGGACTTCCCGCTCCCGCTCGGTGAGCACGTTGAGCACCGAGGCGTCCCGCAGCTCCCCGCCGCCGGGTCCCAGGAACCGGTCCAACAACCGCCGGGTGACGCTCGGGGAGACGACCGCGTCGCCGCTGGCCACCGAGCGCAGTGCGGAGACCAGGTGGCTCGGGGGTGTGTCCTTGAGCAGGAACCCGCTGGCCCCGCAGCGCAACGCGGACAGGGCGTACTCGTCGAGGTCGAAGGTGGTCATCACCAGCACCTTGGAGGTGCCGTTCTCGGTGATCACCTTGGTCGCCTCGACGCCGTCGAGCACCGGCATCCGGACGTCCATCAGCACCACGTCCGGGCGCAGCCGCTCGGCCAGCTCGATCGCCGCGCGGCCGTCGCCTGCCTCGCCGACGACCTCCATGTCCTCTTGCGCGCCGAGCACCATGCGGAAGCCGACCCGCATCAGCTCTTGGTCGTCCACCAGCACAACCCTGATCACGCGTCCCAACGTAGACCTCGCAGCCGCGGCTTCACGCGGTGGTCACCGGGAGCACTGCCCGGACCCGCCAGCCGCCCTCGGTGTGCGGGCCCGCTTGCAGGGTCCCGCCGAACACGTTCGCCCGCTCCCGCATGCCGATCAGCCCGTTGCCGCCCACCGCGGTGAGGCCCTTGCGGGAGCTGCCCGGTCCACGGTCGGTGATGTCGAGTTCCACCCGGTCCCCCACCCGGGTGACCTGCACGGCCGCGGTCGCCCCCGGGCCCGCGTGCTTGATCGTGTTGGTCAGCGCCTCTTGGACGATGCGGTAGATGCCCAGGCCGACACCGGCGGGCAGGTCGTCCAGCTCGCCTGCCAGGTCCAGACGCACCGGCACGCCGATCGCGCGCACCCGCTCGGCCAGGTCCGAGATGGACTGCGCGCCCGGCTGCGGGGCGCGGTCGGACTCGGTGTCGTCGCTGCGCAGCACGCCCAGCAGGCGCCGCAGTTCGGTGAGGGCCTCCCGGCCGGTGGCCGAGATCGTGTTGAGCGCCCGCTCGGCCATCTCCGGCTGCGAGCGGACCGCGTAGGCCGCGCCGTCGGCCTGCACCACGATGACGCTGACCGCGTGCGCCACCACGTCGTGCAGCTCGCGGGCGATGCGCGCGCGCTCCTGGCCGACGGCGATCCTGGCCTGCTGGTCGCGCTCGGTCTCCAGCAGGTCCAGCCGCCGTTCGACCTCGCTGTGGTAGGCCCGGCGGGCGCCCATGAACTCGCCGAGCACCCAGCAGAAGGCGAAGATCACCACGATGACCAGCGTCGGCAGCACCCCCGCGGGCATGTCCAGCCGCCAGATCGCCCAGATGGTGACGCCGACGGCCAGCCACAGCACGTAGAGGGCGCCCTGCCTGCGCCCGACGTAGGCGACCACGGTGTAGAGCGAGATCCCCAGCGCGATGTCGGCCACCCGGATGCGCGCGTCGGTCTGGTTCAGCGCCGCGGCGGAGTGGGTCAGCAGCTGGGCGAAGCCCGCGGCCAGGATCAGGTAGGCCGAGAGCAGCGGGTCGCGCCTGCGCACCACCAGCGGCCCGAGCAGCGCGACGCCGACGAGGAAGAACGCGACCGGTTGCACCCCGCCGGGCATGCTGATGACGGTGAGCAGCTCCATGCAGGCCAGCACCGCCGCGATGACGCAGTCCCCGGCGATGGGGTGCCTCTTCATCCACATGCTCAGCCGTCGCACCAGGTGAGCGTAGGCACCGGTGCCGTCCGACCGCGTCACCCCGCCGTCGCATTGCCGGTGCGACCGCAGGCTGAGCGGCGCGGACGCGGCTGTTCGGGCGACTCCGGCCACAGCCGGGGCCGGTCATGGCACGATTCGTCCCGACACCAGGGGAGGACCGGCTTGTCGACCGCGACCGAGCAGCAGCACCTGGCCGGGCCGTTGTCCGCGGCCGTGGCCAACCTGTGCCAGCGCCTGCAGCCGCAGGTGTCCGCGCGCACCGCGGCGGGTTTCCGCGAGGTGCTGCGCAGACTGTCCGCGCCGCTGCAGGTCGCGGTGGCCGGGCGGATCAAGTCGGGCAAGTCCACCCTGGTCAACGCCCTGATCGGCAGGCGGGTCGCGCCCACCGACGTCGGCGAGTGCACCCGGCTGGTCACCCGCTTCCAGTACGGCACCGTCGACCGGGTCGAGCTGATCTTCACCGACGGCCGCAAGCAGGTGCTGCCCTTCGACGTCGGCGGCATGATCCCCAACGACCTCGAGGTCGACTTCGACAAGGTCTCGCACCTGGAGGCGTACCTGACCAACGCCGTGCTGCGCGACCTGACGGTGATCGACACCCCCGGCCTCGGCTCGCTCGACCTGGCCTCGGTCAAGCGCACCGAGCAGCTGCTCGGTGCCGCCAAGCACCGCAAGTCGGGTGCCGAGGCCGTCGAGGGCGAGGAACCCGAGGAGGAGGACGGCGACGAGCTCGACGACACCTCCCGCAACGCGGTCGCCGGTGCCGAGGCGGTGCTCTACGTGGTCACCCAGGGCGTGCGCGCCGACGACCAGCAGGCCCTCGCCGCGTTCACCGCCGCCACCGCCAGCCGCGAGGCCGGGCCGGTCAACGCCATCGCCGTGCTCAACAAGGCCGACACCATCACCCCGGAGTCGGTCTCGGGCAGCGACGGCGACGTGTGGAAGGCGGCGACGATGCTCGCCGAGAAGCAGGCGGCCACGCTCAAGCCGCGGGTCGCCGACGTCATCCCGGTCATCGGCCTGATCGCCGAGTCCGCCGAGTCAGGCGGCTTCACCTCCGCCGACGCCGACGCCCTGCGCCAGCTCTCCCACCTCGACGACGCGGTGTGGGACACGATGTTGATCTCGGCGGACATCTTCACCAGCTGGGAGTGCGACGTGCCCACCGGCACCCGCGCGCGCCTGCTGGAGAAGCTCGACCTCTACGGCATCCGCTGCGCGGTGGACGCCCTGCGCGCCGAACCCGAGCTGACCGCAGGCGCCCTCCGCCGCAAACTCCTCGACGCCTCCGGCCTCGCGGGCGTCCGCTCCCGCCTGGACGCGGTCTTCCGCGCCCGCGCCGACGGCATCAAGGCGGCGGCGGCCCTGGCCTCGGTCACCGCGCTGGCGCACGCCTCCGGCGACCCGGGCGAACGCCAGCGCGTCCACGACGCGATCGAGGTCCTGCTGGCCAAGCCGGAAGCCCACCAACTGCGCCTCCTGGAGGCGCTGACCCTGGTGACCTCCGGCGCGGTCAACATGCCCGACGACCTGGCCGAAGAGGTGCTGAGAGTCGGCAGCAGCGCGGAGGTGGGCGAGCAGCTGGGCATGAAGGGCCGCCCGCACAAGGAGCTCTCGGCCTACGCCCTGGAACGCGCGGGCTGGTGGCGCTCGTTCGCCTCATTCGGCGCCACGCCGGCCCAGAGCCGCGTGGCGCACGTGGTGCACCGGGCCTACTTCCTGATCTGGCAACAACTCAAAGCCCAATCCTGACCTAGCGAAGATCCGACCCTGTGTCGTTCTCTACCTAGACCCTGCTCGTTACCGGGGGCGGTATCTGGAGGAGTTCCGCGGCGAGCCGGCCGGGCGAGCTTGCCCGAGTGGTCTACACGCTGCGCCTGCTGTCGAGGGTCGTCGCACTGCGCCAAGCGCGCGGCTTGGCCGGATGGCTTGGGACACGGCGGTGACCGCTCTCCTGCGGCACGTGGTCGACGACGGGGCCTGCACCCGGCGGGCGATAGCCTTGATCATCAGCACCGCGTTCGCCGTGGCCGGGTTGGTGGCCGTGCTCGGTCTTGTTCCCGTCACCGTCCTCGTCCCACCCAGCCTGTCCGCTCTCCTGCTCCGCCGGGGAAGGACACCCGAACGGGTCTGACCGAGCGTGTCCGCGCTATACGATTCGGCGGCAACTGGCGCGGACAGGCTGGGTGGGACGAGATGGCTTCCTGGTTCAAGGGCAAGCGCAAGGACGGGGTCGAGGACTCCACCATCGAGGTGCGGGCGCAGGTGATCGCCGACGTCGACAGCGCGGAGCAGGCCCGGCCGCCCGAGCAGACAGCAGAGGACGAGTTGGTGGACGATTTCCGGGTCGAGCCCGCGTTGGTGAGCATCGCGCCCGAGCTCTACGACCAGGCCGTGGACGAGCGGCGGTCGCTGGTGGCGCTGTGCCTCTACGCCCACGACCGGGCCCGCAGCTCCGGTGTCGCCGAGCGGATCGAGGAGGGGTTGGCCGCCGTGGGGGTCACCGCGCTGCGGCCCGACGGGGAGCGGTTCGACCCTGCCCACCACGAGGCCGGGGGCACCGTGGGCACCGAGGACGACCTGCTCGACGGCACCGTCGCGGAGACCGAGGTGGTCGGGTTCAGCGACCGCGGCCAGCTGCTGCGGCCGCCGATCGTCACCGTCTACACCGGCAAGGCGACCACCGCATGACCCAGCCGAAGCAGCCGCTGTCGCTGCCCAAGCAGGTCGCCCAGGCCCGCGAGTCGCTGCTGACCCTGCTCAAGGAGTCCGCGCCCGAGTCGGCGCAGTGGGTCGAGGAGATCCGCGCGCGGCGCAAGAAGAAGCCGAGCGTCGTCGTGGTCGGGGAGACCAACCGGGGCAAGAGCTCGTTGGTCAACGCCCTGATCGACAGCCCCGGGCTGTCCCCTGTGGACGCTGACGTGGCCACCGCGACCTACCTCGTGTTCGGGCACGCCGAGGAGTGGGAGGCGCGGGCCTGCTACCCCGGGCAGCTGGCGCCGGTGCCGGTCGACCTGGCCAAGCTGGTCAACTGGGTGTCCGCGGCGCACGAGCTGCCCGACGGCGAGCTGCCGCCGCGCTACGTCGAGGTCGACGGGCCGGTGCCGATGCTGGAGAAGCTGGTCGTCGTCGACACCCCCGGGGTCGGCGGGCTGGACTCGGTGCACGGCGAGCTGGCCGTCGAGGCCGCCGCCTCGGCCACCGCGCTGCTGTTCGTGGTCGACGCGTCCGCGCCGTTCACCACCGGCGAGCTGAGCTTCCTGGCCGGGGTCGGCGAGCGGGTGGAGACCGTGGTCTTCGCGCTGTCCAAGGTGGACGCCTACCGCGGCTGGCGGCAGGTGCAGGAGGCCAACCAGCAGCTCCTCGCCGAGCACGCGCCCCGGTTCAAGGACGCGGTCTTCCACCCGGTGTCCTCGCGGATGTACGAGATGGCGGGCAAGGCGCCCAACCCCGAGGCCGTCGAGATGCTCAAGGAGCGCTCCGGGATCGCCGAGCTCTCCCAGGCGCTGCAGTCGCTGCTGGTCGGCCGCTCGGCGATGCTCGGTGAGGCGAACACCCTGCGTGCGCTGTCCTCCGCGCTCGGTGAGCTGAAGGTGACCCTGGACAACGAGCGCCGCGCGCTGACCACCGGCGAGGCCGAGGCCGAGGCGCTGCGCGCGCGCAAGGACGAGCTGGCCGCCGAGCGCCGCTCGTCCACCCGCGGCTGGCAGGTGAAGCTGCGCAGCGAGATCCAGCGGGCCCGGCTGGAGAACGCGCACGAGGTCAGCCGCCAGATGCGCGACCTGCAGTCCTGGTTCCGCCAGGCCATCGACACCTCCGACCGGGACAAGCTCAAGGAGCTGCCCGGCCAGGTCGACGCGGCCATGCAGATGGTCAGCGGCCGGATCAGCGAGGCGGTGAGCGTCCGGCTCAACCAGGTGGCCGACTCCGTCCTCAGTGAACTGTTCAGCGCCGAGGAGCTGGAGGTCATCCGCGGCCAGTTCGCCCGGTCCGGACAGTCCCAGGTGGTCTTGCGGACCGCGGAGAAGCGGCTGCCGACCGCCGAGGACAAGCTGCTGGTGTTCATGGGCGTCTCCGGCGGCTTCGGCGCGGGCAAGATGGCCGTGCTCCCGCTCGCGGGCGCGATCGCCGCGCCGATCCTGCTGGTGCCCACGATCATCATCGGCCTGGGCGCCGGCTGGTGGATCGCCCGCACCCGCAAGCACACCGCGGACAAACAGCACATGAAGACCTGGCTCAACGAGTCGATCGCCGACTCGCGCTCCACTTTGGACCAGCTGGTCTCCGAGCAGCTGATCGACGCCGAGTCGCAGCTCTCGCTGGCCCTCGACGAGGCGCTGGGCAAGCGGATCAGCGGGATCGAGGAGCAGCTGCGCGAGGTGGACAAGGCCCTGCGGCTGGACGTGAGCGAGCGGCAGAAGCGGGTGACCGTGGTGAACAAGCGGCTCGCCGACGTGGTTTCCGGGCGCGACCGGGCCGAGCGGCTGCTCGCCGGGATCCGGTCCGTTCGCGACAAGAACTAACGGCGTAACACCGGGAACCGGTCCGGCGAAGCGTCAGTCATACCGCCAACAAGCCAGAGAAATCCCGAGAGGGATGAGTTAGGGGGCACCCGTGTACGTGGACGAGACCGGCGCTGACACCACCGACACCACCGCGGACGACGCGGGCCACGACGAGTTGACCGTCGAGGTCGGCGGCGAGGGCTACGAGGTCCAGGAGAACTACGACTACGACCAGGACGGCCACAACGACACCGCCGTGGTCCAGACCGAAGAGGGCTACATGGCCTTCACCGACACCGACGGCGACGGCACCGCCGACACCATGGTCGAGCTCGACCAGGACGGCAACGTCACCGCGGCCGCCGAGTACAGCGAGGCCTCCGGCGAGTGGACCGAGGCCGAGGCGGGCTCGGTGCACAACCCGTCCGGCGACGGCGCCGACGACGGCCACGGAACCGGTCACACCGCCCCCTCGAACGACGACGACAGCAACACCCACACGACCACGCACACCTCCGGCGGCGGTGACGACATCACCGTCGACACCAAGGACGGCGACGTGGCGGCGGGCGCCGCGGAGTACGACGCGGACGGCGACGGCAAGAACGACACCGCGGTCACCACCGACCAGCAGGGCAACACCTACGCGTTCACCGACTCCGACGGCGACGGCGAGGCCGACGAGGCCATCGTGATCGAGGCCGACGGCGACGTGACCGTGGCCCAGCACACCGGTGAGGACGAGTGGACCACCGTCGAGACCGGTCACATCGGTGCCGACGGCTCGTACTCCTCCGACAGCACCGCCGCGGCCCCCGCCTCCGGCTCGGACTCGGCCTGGACCAGCTGATTTGTGTTGATCACCGCACGGTGAGTGAGATAGGAAAAGATCCCGGCGCGCCACTGGCGCACCGGGATCTTTCTCGTTCCGGCCCGCTGACGTGGGCAGATTCACTGTGGGTCACGACCGTTCGGTAACCGGACACCTTGGTGGCCGATCATGACCCTCGCATCCGGGTACTGAATCGATCCCCTTATCGTTCTTGTGAGAGAACCGACAGGCAAGGTATCGGTTACCTGCCGGTCACTTCGCTAACCTCAACACATTCCCTTCACGGCACGTACCCGCTCCACCCGGGCGGGTGCTCAGCCATTCGGTTAGGACGCCGCCGTCCCGGTCAGGGCAGTGGTGTCCTGACTGGCATTTCGGCGTTCAGTCAGGAGACGAGGCGAGATGACGGCAGTGACAATCCCTGGCGTTGACCAGGCACCGACTACGCACAAACGGCTCCTGGCGTGGGTGCGGGAGGTGGCCGAGCTGACCGCTCCCGAGCAGGTCGTCTGGGTCGACGGGTCCGAGGAGGAATGGACCCGGCTCACCGACAAGCTGGTGGACGCGGGCACCTTCACGCGTCTGGACAAGAAGCCGAACTCGTTCTACGCGGCGTCGGACCCCAACGACGTCGCCCGCGTCGAGGAGCGCACCTTCATCTGCTCGGTCGACGAGGCCGACGCGGGTCCCACCAACAACTGGATGGACCCGGCCGAGATGAAGGGGCTGATGACCGAGCTGTACCGGGGCTCGATGCGCGGCCGCACCATGTACGTGATCCCGTTCTGCATGGGCCCGCTCGAGGCGGACAGCCCGATGCTGGGCGTGGAGATCACCGACTCCGAGTACGTCGTGGTCTCGATGAAGATCATGACCCGGATGGGCACCAAGGCGCTGGAGAAGTTCTTCGACGCCGAGGGCAAGGAGCGCGACTTCGTGCCCGCGCTGCACTCGATCGGCGCGCCGCTGGAGCCGGGTCAGGCCGACGTCGCGTGGCCGTGCAGTGACACCAAGTACATCGTGCACTTCCCGGAGGAGCGGCTGATCTGGAGCTACGGCTCCGGCTACGGCGGCAACGCGCTGCTGGGCAAGAAGTGCTACTCGCTGCGGATCGCCTCGGTGATCGGCCGCGACGAGGGCTGGCTGGCCGAGCACATGCTGATCCTCAAGCTGACCTCCCCCGAGGACAAGGTCTACTTCGTCGCGGCCGCGTTCCCCAGCGCCTGCGGCAAGACCAACCTGGCGATGCTGGAGCCGACCATCCCGGGCTGGCGGGTCGAGACCATCGGCGACGACATCGCCTGGATGCGCTTCGGCGAGGACGGCCGCCTGTACGCGGTCAACCCGGAGAACGGCTTCTTCGGCGTCGCCCCGGGCACCGACTTCCACACCAACCCGAACGCGATGCGCACCATCGCCAAGGGCAACTCGCTGTTCACCAACGTCGCGCTGACCGACGACGGCGACATCTGGTGGGAGGGCATCGGCGAGCCGCCCGCGCACCTCACCTCGTGGAAGAAGGCCGACTGGACCCCGGAGTCCGACGAGAAGGCCGCGCACCCGAACTCGCGCTACTGCACGCCGATCGACCAGTGCGACACCAAGGCGCCGGAGTGGGACGACCCGAAGGGCGTGCCGATCTCGGCGATCTTCTTCGGCGGGCGGCGGGCGACCACCATCCCGCTGATCACCGAGTCGCGCGACTGGCAGCACGGCACCTTCATGGGTGCCACGCTCTCCAGCGAGACCACCGCGGCCGCGGTCGGCAAGACCGGCGTCGTGCGCCGCGACCCGATGGCGATGCTGCCGTTCATCGGCTACAACGCCGGTGACTACTTCAACCACTGGATCGAGACCGGCAAGCGCGCCGACGCCACCAAGCTGCCGAAGATCTTCTACGTCAACTGGTTCCGCCGTGGCGACGACAAGCGCTTCCTGTGGCCCGGGTTCGGCGAGAACAGCCGGATCCTGAAGTGGGCGATCGAGCGCATCGAGGGCAAGGCCACCGCCCGCGAGACCCCGATCGGCTGGGTGCCCACCGCCGACGAGCTCGACCTGTCCGGCCTGGACGGCGCCCGCGCCGACATCGAGGCCGCGCTCGAGGTCGACGCCGAGGAGTGGCGCGCGGAGCTGCCGCTCATCGAGGAGTGGTTCGACAAGATCGGCGACAAGCTGCCGACCCCGCTGCGCGACGAGTTCGAGGCGCTCAAGCAGCGCCTGGGCTAGCCCGCCAGACCCCCGGAGGCCACCGTGCACGCGCACGGTGGCCTCCGGTGTATTTCTCCCCGGACCGGCCTCCCGTCTGCGACAGTGAGCGCGGGCGCGGAGACAAACGGGAGGTCCGGTGCGCGCAGACCGCACATGGCGCTGGGAGCGCTCGGGGTACGACGAGCGCGTGCACGCCTTCCCCGCCGACGAGCTGGCCAGCTTCGTCGAGGCCGCCTGCACCCACACCGTGCCCTACGCCAAGGTCACCCGCGGCCACGCGGGCGCCCGGTGCCTGCGCTGCCTGCTCATCGTCGGTGACCAGCTCGTCGCCCGGGTGGCCGGTCCCCCGGCTGGCTGAGTTCGCCTGTGGATCGTTCTGTGGGTAGCGCCGCCGACCGCTGTGGATCATGGGTGCGCGCGCCCTGGGCTGGGCGCTTGTCGGGAGATCATTCGTGCCGCTAGCCCCAGGTGTCCCAACTGCACCAGAGTTGTCCACAGCCTGGGGACAAGGTTGTGCACAGCCTGTGGAAACGATGGGCCGAATGGGGTCGGTGACTGACCGATCGCGATCACGTCCGGTCAACCAGTGACGTGACGGCCATCTCGTTCTAGGGTGTCGCGGCAACACTCCCGCTACCGGAGCGAGGTCGTGATGGCGCCACCCCCGAGGACAGGCATCCGCTGGAGCTGGTGGAACCTGCTGCTGCTGGTCCCCCTGGTCCTGTTGATCACACCGATCTTCAACCGCACCGGTCCCGCGCTGTTCGGGATGCCGTTCTACTACTGGTTCCAGCTCGCCGGGGTGGTGATCGGGGTCGGCGCCACGTCGGTCGTGTTCGCGATGACCAGGGACCGGCCGACACCCCCGCCGCCCGGGCCCGACCGCGGCGTGGACACCCTCGACGAGGGGGCGCGGCCGTGAAGTGGACCGAGTTGATCGTCTTCACGCTGCTGTTCGGCGTGGTGACCGTGCTGGGTTTCGTGGCCGCGCGCTGGCAGGCGGGCAGCACGCTCGACCACCTCGACGAGTGGGGCCTGGGCGGGCGCAAGTTCGGCTCGTGGATCACCTGGTTCCTGATCGGCGGTGACGTCTACACGGCCTACACCTTCGTCGCGGTGCCCGCGCTGATGTTCAGCGCGGGCGCGGCGGGCTTCTTCGCGCTGCCGTACACGGT
Source organism: Actinokineospora sp. NBRC 105648 (assembly GCF_030269645.1). Taxonomy (GTDB): domain Bacteria; phylum Actinomycetota; class Actinomycetes; order Mycobacteriales; family Pseudonocardiaceae; genus Actinokineospora. The sequence continues at coordinate 108,011 of NZ_BSTR01000004.1, forward strand.
GATCCTCTACCCGCTGGCGTTCATGCCGCTGCTGCGCATCTGGTCGGTCTCGCGCTCGCACGGCTACGTCACCCCGGCCGACTTCGTGCGCGGCCGCTACGGCTCCCGGGCCCTGGCGCTGCTGGTGGCGATCACCGGCATCGTGGCGACGATGCCCTACATCGCGCTGCAGCTGGTCGGGCTGGAGGCGGTGCTGCGCACGTTGGGGCTCAACGGTTCCGGCGTCGTGGGGCACCTGCCGCTGCTGATCGCGTTCGTGATCCTGGCGGTCTACACCTACCAGTCCGGGCTGCGCGCGCCCGCGCTGATCGCCTTCGTCAAGGACATCCTGGTCTACGTGGTGATCATCGTCGCGGTGGTCTACCTGCCGATCAAGCTCGGCGGCTGGTCGTCGATCTTCGGCGCGGCCGAGGCGAAGTTCGCCGCCACCCCGGCGCCGGGCGACGGGATCCTGCTCAACGCCAACAACCAGCTGCAGTACGCCACCCTCGCGCTCGGGTCCGCGCTCGCGCTGTTCCTCTACCCGCACTCGCTCACCGGCGTGCTCGCCTCCCGCGGCCGCAAGGTGATCAAGCGGAACATGACGGCGCTGCCCGCGTACTCGCTGCTGCTGGGTCTGTTGGCGCTGCTGGGTTTCGTGGCCATCGCGGCCGGGACCGCGCCGATCACCAACCGGGCCACCGGCAACCCGGACACCAACACGATCATCCCGAACCTGTTCGAGCAGCAGTTCCCGTCCTGGTTCGCCGGGATCGCCTTCGCCGCCATCGGCATCGGCGCGCTGGTGCCCGCGGCGATCATGTCGATCGCGGCGGCGAACCTGTGGACCCGCAACGTCTACAAGGAGTTCATCCACCAGCGGGCCACCCCGAAGGAGGAGGCCCGGCAGGCGAAGCTGGCCTCGCTGGTGGTGAAGTTCGGCGCGGTCGCGTTCGTGCTGTTCATCGATCCGCAGTTCTCCATCGACCTGCAGCTGATCGGCGGGGTGATGATCCTGCAGACGCTGCCCGCGGTGGCGATCGCGCTCTACACCCGGTGGTTCCACATCTGGGGGCTGATCAGCGGCTGGGTCGTCGGGATGGGCTGGGGGATGCTGATCCTGTTCAACATCCCCAGCGCGGACGGGAAACGCGCGCACTTCGGCGCCTCCGCGCTGAAGCTGGGCGAGCTGAACGTGTTCGGCTGGCACCCGTTCGGCGGCTCGACCGTGCAGATCTACGTCGGGTTCGTGGCCCTGGTGGCGAACCTGGTCGTCGCGGTGGTGGTGACCGCGCTCGCGCGCCGGTTCCGGGTGTTCAACGGCACCGACCAGACCAACCCGGCGGACTACCACGTCGACGAGGACGACAAGAAGCTGCGGGCCATCGCCGCGCACTAGCGCGGTGCCGTCGATGAGAGAGCGGTGTGCGGGCTTTGCCGCCCGCACACCGCTCTCCTGTCGGAACTGATGCGTTCTGGGAGATCAGCGGGTTGGAGATCAGCGGGTCAGCGTCTGCGGACGAGGGTGGTCGCGACCAGCACGGCGGCGCTGATCAGCGCGGGCACCGCACCGGCCAGCAGCCCGATCACCACCAGCCCGGCGATCATGGCGGCGACCAGGAGCAGGGCCAGGTGCAGTGTGGGCGCCCAGCCACCGAGCAGCCGTTCGGCGATGACCAGCAGGCGCTCGTGCGTGGTGCGGCGCGGCGGCGGCCGGTCGGCCACGACGGGCGACGCGGGCGCGTGCGGCCGTGGCGGGGTCAGGTCCGATTCTTCGAAGGTGAGGCGCAGGGTGCGGCGGTCGTCCGTCCGAACGGACTCCGTTCCTGTCACGGTCACAGCGTCGAGCTCCTTCGTGGTACTGCGGTTACCGACCAGTTTCCCCCTGATGCGGCGACGATCAGATGACTACTCCGTAGTAGACGATGAGCGGAGCGTGTTCGTCGGTAAGCGGCATCCTTGTGACTCCCCTCACCTATCGGGTGATGCTATGACCCAGCGCTACGGCAGATGGCCTAGAGGTACCGCCATCGATCGGCTGAAGAACTGAACGGGTGGAGTAGTAACGGTTCCGTCGGCCCAACCGCACCCACTACCGGCATTCTGGCCGCAACTTGCAGATAGCGCCCCGGTCCGCAGCCCGTTTCATTCGTTCAGAGCAGCGGTAGAACCCGTGCGTGGTACCGGCCCGCGGTCCGTTCGTCGTGCGCCGCGGGCACTTCACCGACGCCCAGCGGCTAGTTTCGGGCGATGACTGTGAGCCGCTTCGGCGTCGTCGACCTGACCGCCCTGCCCGAGGACCTGGGAACCCGGATCGGCGCCATCGCCGAGAGGTCCGGGTTCGTGCCCAACATCTTCCTGGCCCTGGGCCACCGCCCGGACGAGCTGCGCGCGTTCATGGACTACCACGACGCGCTCATGGACTCCGACGACGGACTCAGCAAGGCCGAGCGCGAGCTCGTGGTCGTCGCGACCTCGGGCGCCAACCACTGCACCTACTGCGTGGTGGCGCACGGCGCGATCCTGCGGATCCGCACCAAGGACCAGCACATCGCCGACCACGTGGCGTCGAACCCGTGGGCGGCCGAGCTGACCGACCGGCAGCGGGCCATCGTCGACCTCGCGCTCTCGCTCGCGGTCGACTCGGCGGGCTTCGGCGAGCACGACGTGGCGGTGGCCGAGGACGCGGGCCTGACCAGGGCGGAGATCTGGGACATCGGCGCGATCACCGCGTTCTTCGCCATGTCCAACCGGCTCGCGCACCTGATGTCGTTGCGCCCCAACGACGAGTTCTTCCTGATGGGCCGGGTGCCTAGGGCGTAGCGACCAGCCGGGCGGCGCCGACCACGCCCGCGTCGGCGCCCAGCTCGGCGGGCACGACCCGCAGGTGGTGCAGGTACGGCAACCTGGCGTGCTCGACGATCGCGGCCCGGATCGGGGCGAAGAGCAGGTCGCCCGCTTTGGCCACGCCACCGCCGACCACGGCGAGGTCCAGGTCGACCACGACCGCGGTCGCGATGATCGCCTTCGCCACGGCCCGGCCGCCGCGGTCGAACGCGGCGCGGGCGATCTCGTCGCCGTGCCGCGCGGCCGCGGTGAGGTGGGCGGCGTCGGCGTGGTCGGGCGCCCGCCAGCCGGCGGTCCGCGCCCAGCGGACCAGGTTCGGCCCGCTCGCCACGGTCTCGACGCAGCCCTTGCCGCCGCAGCTGCACAGCTCGCCGTCGTCCTCGACCACGATGTGCCCGAGGTGTCCGGCGTTCCCGGTGCGCCCGCCGTGCGGCTGGTCGTCGATGACCAGGCCGCCGCCGACACCCGTCGACACGACCAGTCCGACCATGGACGGGGTGTCCCGGCCCGCGCCGACCCAGGACTCGCCCAACGCCATGCACAGGCCGTCGCCCGCCAGCTCGACGCGGACCCGCGGCACGAGTTCGGCGACTCGGTCGCGCAGCGGGAAGTCGCGCCAGCCGGGGATGTTCAGCGGCGCGACGGTGCCCGCGACCGGGTCGACCGGGCCCGCGCAGCCGATGCCGACACCCGCGACGTCGGCGGGGAGGTCGGTGAGCACGTCGCGGACGGCGGTGAACACGTCCTCGGCGTCGCCGGGCGGGGTCGGGACCTGCCGCCGCCACTGGAGCCCGCCGTCGCGGTCCACCGCGCCGACGGCGATCTTCGTCCCGCCGATGTCGATACCCAGGAACACCGGTGCAGTATGCGCGGCGGCCGGGGCCGGAGACGCGGAAGCCCGGGAACCGAAGGCTCCCGGGCTTGATAAACCACCTGGGCATGAAGAAACCCCGTAGTGCTGCCAGGTCGGGGGTCCGCCAGCACTACGGGGTCAACCGGAACATCGTGCTCAGCCCCGGTCGTGTTACACAGAACCGAGATGTGCCCTGCATCACATCTCGGTTCCGGCTCTTGGTCAGCGCCAGACGTTCTGGGTCTGGGCGAGGGTGATCAGCTCGTGGCGCATCGACGGCGTGGCGGCCTGGTCGATGGCGCGGTTCACCGCCTTGCGAGTGCGGGCCTCGGCGCGGCGGGCGCGGATCTTCGCGGCGACGTTCATTGCTCCTGCATCCCCTTTGAGAGGTCTTCCTGCCGTCCTGGCTGGGCGGCATGCCTCAAGTATGCACCTCGAAGCCGCTCGATGCACGTGTTTGTCCGGTGAACTGGCGCACACACCGATGAATCATCGGTTGTTAACTGAAGTTAACCGGGTCCTGTCCGGTTAGTCGGGTGATCTGGCGGACACGTGCGTAACGTGCGCCGAGGTCCGCGCGACTGGCGATCGGGATGCATAGGGCTATCTAGCAATGAAGCTAGAGAAGTGGATACGGCGCCATCGAGGGCGCGCTACTCCGCCATGCCGAGCAGGTACCGGCCGAAGTGCGGCACGGTGAAGGCGATCCGGCCGCGCTCGGCGGAGTAGACCAGGCCCTTCTTGATCAGGCTGTCCCGCGCCGGGGAGAGCGAGGACGGCTTGCGCCCCAGGAAGACCGCGATGTCGGAGGTGCCGGAACCCTCGTCCCGGCCCTCGGTCAGCTCGGCCATCGCCCGCAGGTACTCCCGCTCGGCGGGCGTGGCCCGCTCGTAGCGCGACCCGAAGAACCCCACCGCCAGCTCCGCCTCCGCCTCGGGCGCCGCCACCGCGACGTCCTCGGCGGTGATCGGGTCGTCCGGTGCGGCGTCCCAGGCGGCCTTGCCGAACGCCTGGATGAAGTACGGGTAGCCGCCGGAGCGCTCGAACAGCGCGTCGAGCGCGGCCGGGGTGATCCCGGCCTGCTCCCGGTCGACCGGCACGAGCACGGCCTGGTCGGCGTCCTCCCGGTCGAGCCGATCGATCCGGACGTAGCGGAACAGCCGCTCGGAGTAGGACTTGCTGGCCGAGAGCAGCGCGGGCAGGTGCGGCAGCCCGGCCCCGACGACCACCAGCGGCGCGCCCGACTGCGACAGCTCGTGGCAGGCGGCGCACAGCGCGGAGATGTCCTCGGCGCCGATGTCCTGCATCTCGTCGATCAGGATCGCCACCCCGGTGCCGACGTCCTGGGCCAGCTCGGCGACCTCGGTGAACAGCTCGACCAGGTCGATCTCGATGTCCCCGGAGTCGGCCCGCCCCAGGGCGGCGGGCACGTCGATCCCCGGCTGCCAGCGGTCCCGCAACTTGGCGTTCTCCGGCGCCGCGCGCAGCGCAAACGCTTTCAGCACACCGAGAACCTCTTCGACCCGTTCCGGCGCGCGGTGCCGCACGGCGAGATCTCGGATGGCCCGGTGCAGTGCGGCCGACAACGGCCTGCGCAGATCGGCGTCAGGCCGTGCCTCGATCTTCCCGGCACCCCAGCCCCGGCGAACGGCCATCGAACGCAACTCACCGAGTAGGACGGTCTTGCCGACACCTCTTAGTCCGGTGAGCACAAGACTGCGCTCGGGCCTCCCCCGCGCGACCCGCTCCAAGACCACTTCGAAGGCCTTGAGCTCCTTCTCCCGCCCCGCGAGTTCCGGCGGCCGCTGCCCAGCGCCAGGGGCGAACGGATTGCGCACCGGATCCATCATCGGACTGTATCGGGCTGTCTAGCGAGCGGCCGATATTTGCCCGAGCGTGTTGCCGCCCGGCGTGGGACGTCGGGCTGCGTGGTGGTTCAGGCCGCATCGGAGGTCGGGCTGTGTGGGAGGTCAGGCCGCGTGGGCAGCCCACTCCACCCAATCGAGCCCCTCGCACGCAACTTGAGGCCGTGGTCATAGCGGCGGGCAGGCGTGAAGCTCTACCGTTCTCTAGTTCTGACTCTAGAGAGATGTAGAAACGGCTACTACTTCTCCAGGATGGCGGTGACGCCTTGGCCACCGGCGGCGCAGATGGAGATCAAGCCGCGGCCGGAGCCCTTCTCGTTGAGCAGCTTGGCCAGGGTGGCCACGATCCGGCCGCCGGTGGCGGCGAAGGGGTGGCCCGCCGCCAGCGATGATCCGTTGACGTTGAGCTTGGCGCGGTTGATCGGGCCCAGTGGTTCGGTCAGGCCGAGCTTCTCCTTGGCGAAGGCCACGTCCTCCCACGCGGCCAGCGTCGCCAGGACCTGGGAGGCGAAGGCCTCGTGGATTTCGTAGAAGTCGAAGTCCTGCAACGAAAGGCCGGCTCGGGAGAGCATTCGGGGCACGGCGTAGGCGGGCGCCATCAGCAGGCCCTCGCCGCCGTGGACGTAGTCGACGGCCGCGGTCTCGGTGAAGGTCAGGTAGGCCAGGACGGGCAGGCTGCGTTCCTTCGCCCACTCCTCGCTCGCCAGCAGCACCGCCGAGGCGCCGTCCGAGAGCGGTGTCGAGTTGCCTGCGGTCATGGTGCCCTCGGGGCCGCCGAACGCGGGCTTGAGCTTGGCGAGCTTCTCGGCCGAGGAGTCCGGGCGCAGGTTCTGGTCGCGGGTCAGGCCCTGGAACGGGGTCACCAGGTCGTCGAAGAAGCCCCGGTCGTAGGCGGCGGCGAGCTTCTGGTGGCTGGCGGCGGCGAGTTCGTCCTGCGCCTCGCGGGAGACGTTCCACCGCGCGGCGGTCAGGGCGGCGTGTTCGCCCATGGACAGGCCGGTGCGCGGCTCGGCGTTGCGGGGGATGTCGGGGACGATGTGGCCGGGGCGGATCTTGGCCAGCAGGGCGAGCCGCTGGCCGACGGTCTTGGCGTTGTTCAGCGAGATCAGGATGCGCCGGAGGTCCTCGTTGACCTGCAGCGGCGCGTCGCTGGTGGTGTCGACGCCGCCGGCGACCGCCGAGTCGAGCTGGCCCAGGGCGATCTTGTTCGCCACCTGCGCGATCGCCTGCAGGCCGGTGCCGCACGCCTGCTGCACGTCGTAGGCGGGGGTGTCCGCGGCGAGCCTGCTGCCCAGCACGCACTCGCGGGTGAGGTTGAAGTCCCGGCTGTGCTTGAGCACCGCCCCGGCCGCCACCTCGCCCAGTCGCACGCCTTGCAGGCCGAACCGGGCTACCAGCCCGTCCAGCGCGGCGGTGAACATGTCCTGGTTCGACGCCTGGGCGTACGGGCCGTTGGACCGCGCGAAGGGGATGCGGTTCCCGCCAAGGACCGCCACTCGGCGCACGTGACTCGGGGTCATTCCATCCTCCTGAGCACAGGTTTGCGGCTGCGGTAGCATCGTAACCTACTCTTGAGTAGCTTGACCGGCGAGCAGGGAGGCACACCACAGATGACTGACCGCTACCAGCAGTTCAGCACTTCCGGCGTCGGGCGGCTGCTTGTGCGGCGGCTGGGGTTGCCGGATCCCACACCGCTGCGCAGGTACCGGCCGGGCGCGCCCGCGTTGGACGGTCCCGCGCTGGTGGGCGGGGCGCCCGGCGGGCGGCTGCTCGACCACCTCGGCACCGTGCTCAAGTCGGCCGGGATCGAGGTGGCGGCCACCGCCGACGGTGTCCGGCCCGGCGCCCTGGTCTTCGACGCGACCGGGGTGACGACCGTCGAGCGGCTGCGCGAGCTGTACAACTTCTTCCACCCGGTCATCCGCGGCCTGGGCACCTGCGGGCGCGTGGTCGTGCTCGGCACCCCGCCGGAGCGGATCACCGACCCCGGTGAGCGGATCGCCCAGCGCGCGCTCGAGGGTTTCGTGCGCTCGGTCGGCAAGGAGCTCGTCCGCGGTGCCACGGCCCAGCTCGTCCAGGTGGCGCCGGGCGCCGAGGAGAAGGTCGAGTCCACCCTGCGGTTCCTGCTCTCCGGCAAGTCCGCCTACGTCGACGCGCAGGTGATCCGGATCGGCGCGCTCGGCGGCACCGCCACCGAGCCCGAGGACTGGGCGGCCCCGCTCGCGGGCAAGGTCGCCCTGGTCACCGGCGCCTCGCGGGGCATCGGCGCGGCCATCGCCGACGTGCTCGCCCGCGACGGCGCGCACGTGGTCGCGCTCGACATCCCGGCCCAGGGCGCGGACCTGGCCCAGGTCGCCAACCGCGTCGGCGGTTCCACGCTCCAGCTGGACATCACCGCGGCCGACGCCCCGGCCAGGCTCGTCGAGCACCTGCGCGCGCGGCACGGCGGCGTGGACGTCGTCGTGCACAACGCCGGGATCACCCGGGACAAGAAGCTGGCCAACATGAAGGAGGCCGCCTGGGACGCCGTCCTGTCGGTCAACCTCGCCGCCCAGCTGCGCGTCAACGACGCCCTGCTCGCCGACGGGACGCTGCGCGCGGGCGGCCGGATCATCGGCGTGTCCTCGATCGCGGGCATCGCGGGCAACACCGGCCAGACCAACTACGGCACCAGCAAGGCGGGCGTGATCGGCATGGTCGACGCCCTCGCCCCGGTGCTCGCCGAGCGCGGGATCACCATCAACGCGGTCGCGCCCGGCTTCATCGAGACCAAGATGACCGCCGCGGTACCGCTGGTCATCCGCGAGGCCGGTCGGCGGATGAACAGCCTGTCCCAGGGCGGTTTGCCGGTCGACGTCGCCGAGACCATCGCCTGGTACGCCAACCCCGCCTCCGGCGCGGTCAACGGCAACGTGGTCCGGGTCTGCGGCCAGAGCTTGTTGGGGGCCTGATGTCGGTGCGGGAACTGCAAGAACTGGACAGCGCGCCGAACCTGGGCTTGCTGTACCCCAAGGCTGTCCTCGCGGGCTTCACCAAGAAGGGCGGCGACCTGCCTGACCGCGCCTACCTGCGGCGCGGCGTGCGCGTCGATCCCCGACACCTGGCGGACTACAACCGGGTGTGCGAGTTCCGGCTCACCGACGAGCTGCCGGTGACCTACCCGCACGTGCTCACCTTCCCCATGCAGGTGAAGCTGATGACCGACCCGGACTTCCCGTTCCCGCTGATCGGCTCGGTGCACGTGGCCAACCGGATCACCCAGGCGCGGGCGCTGCGGGTGGACGAGGAGGTCGACCTGCGCGTGCACGTGGAGAACCTGCGGCCGCACCCGAAGGGCCGCCAGTTCGACATGGTCAGCGAGGGCGTGGTCGGGGGCGAGGTCGTGTGGCGGGACGTGAGCACGTACCTGCGCCGCGGTTCGGGTTCAGGGGCTCGCTCGGGTGAGGACCACCGCGAGCCGCCCGCGCCCTCGGCGGTGTGGCGGGTGGGCGACGACATCGGTCGCCGGTACGCGGCGGTGTCCGGCGATCGGAACCCGATTCACCTGCACGCCTTGAGCGCCAAGGCTTTCGGGTTCCCGCGGGCCATCGCGCACGGGATGTGGACCAAGGCGCGGTGCCTGGCCGCGTTCGAAGGGCGACTGCCCGGGGCTTGCACCGTGGACGTCCGGTTCAAGCTGCCGGTGCTCTTGCCCGCGAAGGTGGGCTTCCACGCGGCCGCCACACCCGGCGGGTGGGGCTTCGAGCTGTTCGACGCGCGGTCGGGCAAGCCGCACGTGGAAGGTGTGATCACCGAGCTCTAGGGCTGCGGCTCGCCCGCTTCCGGTGTGGGGACCCAGACCGTGCCGTCGACCAGGTCGCCCAGGCCCATCCAGACCAGGTTCATCAGCCAGGACGCGACGACCTTCTCCGGCACGTCGGGGTGGTCCAGCCACCAGTCGGCCAGCGACTCCCCCGCGCCCACCAGCGCGGCGGCCAGCGCCTCGGTGGACTTGGTGGCGGTCTCGTCCAAGCCCCGGCTGGTGGCCGAGCGGACCAGCAGGGCGTCGACCAGGTTGATCGCCCGGCCGCGCATCGCGAGCAGCTCCTCGCTGAACGGACCGCCCTGCGAGGTGGCCTGCCGGTGCAGCACCCGCCAGCTCTCCCGCTGGGCGCCGACGAAGCGGAAGAACGCGCGCAGGCCGTGCCAGAGCTGCATGTCCGGTGCCAGCTCCGCCCGGACACCCGCCGCGATGGCCTCCATCAGCAGGGTGGCCTCGCGCCGGATGCAGGCGGCGAACAGGTCTTCCTTGTGGCCGAGGTAGGCGTAGATCATCGGCTTGGAGACCCCGGCGACGTCGGAGATCTCGTCCATCGAGGCGCTGTGGTAACCGTGCTGGGAGAAAACCCGCACGGCGGCGTCGAGGATCTGGCGCTCCCGCACGTCGCGGGGCAACCGCTTCACCCGCGCCGGTCGACGCTGTTCGTCGACGCTCACGCCGTACCTCCTGTCGAAGACGGGTCCACCCTTGTCAGCCAACCTACCCGCCCGTAGCCTACTGATGAGTAGGTACGGGAGGTGCTCATGTCCGACCCAGGACGCGCCGGTGCGGACATCGGCGCGCTCGAGCCGCGGGAGCTGGTCGCGCTGCTCGATCGGATGGACCCCGCGGACATCGCCGCGATGGACATCGACGTGGATGCTATCGGTCGGGCGGTCGACCCGAGGCAGCTTGGCCGCGACGACCTCAGCCTGCTGCTCGGCGCCATCAACCGGCTGGCCGAGGCGGGCGCGGGCGTGGACCTGTCCGGGCTGGCCCCGCCGACCTTCGCCCGGATCATCGCGCACGCCTCCCGCGAGCAGGTCGAGGCGATCATGGGCCAGCCCCGCCTGCGCGCGGCGGTGCTGACTGAGATCTTCCGGCGCATGGGCTCCCACCTGCGGGAAGACCGAGTGGTCGGCCTGCACGCGGTGATCCACTGGCGGCTCACCGGTGGCACTGGAGAGGGTGGCTACGACCGGTACGAGGCGGTCATCGCCGAGGGCGCCTGCGTGGTCGGGCGGGAGATGGCGCAGCGACCGCGGGTCACCATCACGCTGTCCCCGGTCGACTTCTGCAAACTCGTCACGCACAACGCCTCCGCGCCGGTCCTGTTCATGACCGGCAAGCTCAAGGTCCGCGGCGACCTCGCTTTCGCGGCCGGGCTCACCGGCTTGTTTGAGCTGCCGCACCCGTGAGCGGGCACACTGCGGGGATGTCCATCCGACGCGGGCGGCGACCCCGGTGGCACCGCCTCCCCCCGACCGCGGTCGTCGACCTGGACGGCTTCGCCGACGCCATCGACCCCGCCCGGCTCGACCCCGGGCAGTTCGTGCGGCTCGTCGCCGTGCTGGAGATGCTGGGCAGCGCGGGTACCGGCATCGAGCTGGCGGGCATGCGCACCGAGACCTTCATCCGCTTCCTCGGCCGGGCGTCCCGCGAGCAGCTCGAGGAGCTGACCTCGCACTCGGAGCTGCGGCACGTGGTCTTCGCCGAGCTGTTCCGCAGGATGAGCGAGCACCTGGACACAGCGCGGACGGGTGAGCTGCGCGCGGTCGTGCACTGGCGCTTCACCGGCGGTGCCGACGACGGCTACGACCGGTTCGAGACGGTGATCGACAGAGGCCGATGCGTCACCCGCGACATGCCCACCGACGACCCCCGGGTGACAGTGACCATCGGGCCGGTGGACTTCCTGCGCGCGGTGACCGGCGCGGTCAGCCTGACGATGCTGTTCCTGTCCGGGAAGGTCAAGGTCAAGGGCGACATCGCCTTCGCGGCCGGGCTGATCGGCTACTTCGACCTGCCCCGCCCGATCCCCTGATCGGGGCACGGTGGGTGACAGTCCGCCGAGACCTCTGCACCATGGGTGCTTGTGGCGGTGTGTGGCAGCACGAGGACGTGGAACGGCAAGCGGTGCCGCAACCCGGTCAGCGGGCGAGGACGGCGCTGCCACCAGCACACCTGTCTCGCGCTGTTCTTCCGGAAGGCGCGGCCTGACCCGGTGGTCCCGCCGCAGACCCCCCGCACCCCACCACAACCGATGCGCTTGGCCACCCGGACCGAAGGCCTGCGGATCGCCACCCGCGACTGGCGGACCGCCGTGGCGGACGGCGCGCGGACGGCGGTCGACCCCGAGACGTGGACGGCGTTGCTGGCAGCCGACCCGGCTACCACGTGCACCCGGTTCGCGCAGTTGGCGCGCACTCTGGCGGATGGGGACCGGCAGCTGATCGCTCGGTTGTTGGACCCGGTGGTCTCCCCGGGAGTGGTGGCTCGGGTGGTCGCGGGGCAGGTGACTCGGCGGTTGTTCGAGGTGACTTCTGGGGCTGCGCACGTGGAACTCGTGGTTAGTGCGTTGCGGGTGTTGGGGGTTTATGTCTGTGCTACTGGGGATCGGGATTTGGCTGATTGTCGGTGTTTGCGGGATATGATTGATGACAAGGGTCTTGCGGTGACTAAGCGGGCTTTGCAGGAGGGGTTGTCTGTTTTAGCTTGATCTCTTGGTGGCTTCCTTGGGTGCCCGGTGAGGTTGCGCGCCTGTGTACCCGAGTAGGAGCGGGCTCGATTCAGTGAACTCGCTTCGTGTGGGGCCCCTAGAGCACCGCGGTGGGAAAGAACGGCGGGTGAAGGGCATTCCCACCACAGGTCAAGTTTAGCGGTGCTTTCCCCCCACGCGAAGCGAGTCCACTGAATCGAGCGCATTCGTAGCGGGTATTGCGTTTTGTGGGGGGCGAGTGAAAAGCCTAGAGCCAGTGCTGGCCAGAGCCAGAGCAGAGTCAGAGCCAGAGCTGGCTGGGGCTGGGGCTGGCTGGAGTGGCTTTAGCTTGGGCTGGTTGGGGGCTGGAGCTGAGCCATGAGCCGAGGGGGTGGGCTTTGCTCGGGGGCGCGGCCGGGTTGGGGTGGGTGGGGTTGACCGGGGGGACGTCGTGTTGCGGGGAGCCGGGAGGGCTCCCCGCAAACAACGAACGCTGGGCTGCGTCTAGTAGGTGATCGCCAGTGCGGGGTCGGCCAGGAGGGTGCCCAGGTTGGCCAGGAACTCCGAGCCCTGTTGGCCGTCGACCAAGCGGTGGTCGAAGCTCAAGGCCAGTTGGCAGACCTTGCGGATCTTGATCTCGCCGTCGACGACCCAGGGGGTGTCTCGGATGGCGCCGAAGGCCAGGATGGCCGACTCGCCCGGGTTGATGATCGGGGTACCGGTGTCGACGCCGAAGACGCCGACGTTGGTGATGGTGATGGTGCCGTTGACCATGTCGGCGGGTGGGGTCTTGCCCTCGCGGGCGGTGGTGGTGAGGGCTTCCAGGGCGACCGCGAGGTCGCGCAGGGACAGGGTCTCGGCGTCGCGGATCTTGGGCACGATCAGGCCGCGCGGGGTTGCCGCCGCGATGCCCAGGTGCACGTAGTCCTTGAAGACGATCTCCTGGGCGGCCTCGTCCCAGGCGCTGTTGACCTCCGGGGTGCGCTTGACCGCCATCACCAGTGCCTTGGCGCAGAACGCCAGCGGCGTGAGCTTGACGCCGCGGAAGTCGCGGTGGTCCTTGAGCTTGGCGCGCAGGTCCATCATCGGGGTGACGTCGACGGTCAGGAACTCCGTGACGTGCGGTGCGGTGAAGGCGCTGCTCACCATCGCCTGGGCGGTGATCTTGCGGACGCCCTTGATCGGCACCCGGCGCTCCCGGGCGCCCGCGGGCACCTGGGTGGCGGCGGGCCGGACCGGCTCGGCCGAGCCGGTCGCGGCGCGCTCCACGTCGGCGCGGGTGATCACGCCCGCGTCGCCGGAACCGGACAGCGACCGCAGGTCGACGCCCAGGTCCTTGGCCAGCTTGCGGACCGGTGGCTTGGCCAGCGGCACGTAGCCGCCGGGCAGCTCCAGCAGGGCCGCCGGGGTGTCCGGCACGGTGACCGTGCTCGTCCGCTCCGGCTCGACCTCGGTGGGCACCGGGCCGCGGGCGTGCTCGAACGCCGCCGCGACCGTGCTCTGCGCCGCCGCTGCGGCGGGCTCGGCGGGGACCGCGGGCCCCCGGCGCGCGCGCCGCTTGGCGGTGACCGTCTTGGAGCCGTAGCCGACCAGCGGCTTCATCTCCTCCTCGGCCTCGGCGGGCGGGGCGGACCCGTTGGTGGCCGCGGGCGCCGCCGGGGTCGGCTTCGCCGCGGCACCGCCCGGGTCGACGTCGATGGTCAGGATCGGGGCGCCGACGTCCACCGTCTGCCCGGGCCGCACGTGCAGCTCGGTGACCACACCCGCCCACGGGCAGGGCAGCTCGACGGCGGCCTTGGCGGTCTCGATCTCGACGATGATCTGGTTGACCGCCACCGTGTCACCCGGCTTGACGTGCCAGGACAGGATCTCGGCCTCGGTCAGCCCCTCGGCGGTGTCCGGGAGGGGGAAGGTCTTGTACTCAGGCATCAGTCACCAGGCCAGCGATCGGTCGACGGCGTCCAGCACCCGGTCGAGGTCGGGGAGGAAGTGCTCCTCGAGCTTGGCGGGCGGGTAGGGCGTGTCGAACCCGGTGACCCGCAGCACGGGCGCCTCCAGCGAGTAGAAGCACTCCTGCTGCACCCGGGCGGCGATCTCCGAGGTGATCGAGGACTCCGAGGGGGCCTCGGACACCACGACCAGCCGACCGGTGCGGCGCACCGAGTCGAACACCGGTCCGAGGTCGAGCGGGGACAGCGACCGCAGGTCGATGACCTCCAGCGAGTGCCCGTCCTCCTCGGCGGCGGTGGCCGCGTCGAGGGCCACCTTCACCGACGGCCCGTAGGCGACCAGCGTGGCGGTGTTGCCCGCGCGCAGCACGCGCGAGGCGAACAGCGGTGCGGGCGTGGCCCCCGGGTCGACCTCGGCCTTCATGAAGCCGGAGTGGTAGTACCGCTTCGGCTCGAAGAACAGCACCGGGTCGTCGCACTGGATGGCCTGCTGGATCATCCAGTAGGCGTCCACGGCGTTGGAGCAGGACACGACCTTGAGTCCGGCGGTGTGCGCGAAGTACGACTCCGGCGACTCCGAGTGGTGCTCGACCGCGCCGATCCCGCCGCCGAAGGGCACCCGGATGACCAGCGGCACCTTGACCCGGCCCATGGTGCGGGCGTGCAGCTTGGCGACCTGGGAGACGATCTGGTCGAAGCCGGGGAAGATGAACCCGTCGAACTGGATCTCGCACACCGGGCGGAAGCCGCGCACGGCCAGGCCGACCGCGGTGCCGATGATGCCGGACTCGGCCAGCGGTGTGTCCAGCACGCGGTGCTCGCCGAAGTCCTTCTGCAGGCCGTCGGTGATCCGGAAGACGCCGCCGAGCTTGCCGACGTCCTCGCCCATCACGATGACCTTGGGGTCGGCCTCCATCGCCGTGCGCAGCCCCAGGTTCAGGGCTTTGCCCAGCGTGAGCGACCCAACGGTGGCGACGGTGCGCTCGGACTTGTCGATCACGGGTGCGGCCATCAGTGCTCACCTCCGGCGAACTCGGCGTGGTAGGCGAGGAACTCGTCGCGCTGGGCGTCGAGGAACGGGCTCGCCTCGGCGTAGACGTGGTCGAACATCTGCTCGGTCGGCGGCTGCGGCATGTTGAAGCAGAACTCGCGCAGGTCGGCGGCCAGCGCGTCGGCGTCGGCCTGGACCGAGTCGAAGAAGTCCTGGTCGGCGTCGCCGTGCCGGACGAGGTTCACCCGGACCCGCTCGATCGGGTCCTTGAGCTTCCAGGCCTCGAGCTCGTCGGAGTGCCGGTAGCGAGTGGGGTCGTCGGTGGTGGTGTGCGCGTCCATCCGGTAGGTGAACGCCTCGATCAGCACCGGGCCGTTGCCGTGGCGGCACTGGTCGAGCGCCCAGCGGGTGACCGCGAGCGTGGCGAGCACGTCGTTGCCGTCGACCCGGATGCCCGGGAAGCCGTAGCCGCGGGCGCGCTGGTAGAGCGGCAGCCGGGACTGGCGCTCGGTGGGCTCGGAGATGGCCCACTGGTTGTTCTGGCAGAAGAACACCAGCGGCGCGTCGTAGACCGCCGCCCAGACGAAGCCCTCGTGCACGTCGCCCTGGCTGGTGGCGCCGTCGCCGAAGAAGACCATGGTGGCCTCCCCGTCGTCGTCGCCGACCTTGCCCTCGAACCGCTGGCCCATCGCGTAGCCAGCGGCGTTGAGCACCTGGTTGCCGATCACGATCGTGTAGGGGTGGAAGCGCTTCTCGGTGGAGTCCCAGCTGCCGTGGTCGGTGCCGCGGAAGATGCCCAGCAGGTCCTTGGGGTCGATGCCCCGGCACCAGGCCACACCGTGCTCGCGGTAGCTGGGGAACGCCATGTCGGTCGGCCGCATCGCCCGGCCCGCGCCGATCTGCGCGGCCTCCTGGCCCAGCAGCGGCACCCAGATGCCCAGCTGGCCCTGCCGCTGCAGGGCGTTGCCCTCGCGGTCGGCCCGGCGGACCAGGACCATGTCGCGGTAGAGCGACCGCAGGTCCTGCGCGGTGACATCGGCGACGTACTGGTCGAACTCCGGGTTCTCGACCCGCTCACCCTCTGGTGTGAGGAGCTGGACCAGTTCCGGTCCACCCTCGCTGGTCGCACGCAAACCCGCGATCACCTGCTCTGATGTCGGTGCGGCGGCGGTGGCTGCGGGCCCCTCGCGGGGTTCCGGGTGCGTCCACTGTTCTGGGGACGACATGCGCGTTCTCCTTGTGTCTGTGCCGCGCAGTCGCTCGTGGCGACGGCAGACGGCCGCGCCGCCGGTCACCACCGCCGATTGGTTGGGGCGTTGGCACCCGTCGACGCTGACGGCGTTCCTCTCACATCCTGACACGGCACAGCATGGCTTGGTCAGTGCCGGCGCGTGGGAAGTTGTCCACAGGATGCTCTTGAGCTGCGAAAACGCTAGGACCACCGACGTTCGGGGGTCAGAGGAGGGACCGGTCGCGGCAGCTCAGGACGACGGGTGTGAACGCTCGTACACCCCCGGGTGATCGTCGCGTGAGCTGTGTCACAAAGGAAGCGGGGTGCGCGGCCGCGGCGGGAACTGGCCGGCCGCGCACCCCACCCGTGACCCTGCCCGAGCGAACCTGATGAACCCCTGAGTGTCGCGCTCGGAGTTGAGTTCCGGGGTGGGTGCGGTGGCAGGATCGAGAGGTGGACACGACAGCAGCTCAGCAGACGGTCCGGCGGTTGTGGGAAGCAGAGATCCTGCCCAGCCTGTCGGACTTCATCGCCATCCCGGCCCTCTCGCCGCACTTCGACGCCGACTGGGCGGCCAACGGCCAGCTCGACGCCGCCGTCGAGCACCTGCGCGGCTGGCTCAGCGCGCGCGACATCCCGGACGCGCGGGTGGACGTCGTCCGGCTGCCGGGACGCACCCCGGTACTCCTGCTCGACGTGCCCGCGACGGGCGCCGACAAGGGGACGGTGCTGCTCTACGGCCACCTGGACAAGCAGCCGCCGGTCGGCGGCTGGGCCGACGGGCTCGGGCCGTGGTCACCCGTCCTGCGCGATGGGAAGCTCTACGGCCGCGGCTCGGCCGACGACGGCTACGCGGGCTACGCCGCGGCCGCCGCGATCGAGGCCGTTCGCGCGGGGGGCGGCGCGCACAGCCGTTGCGTGGTGCTGCTGGAGACCGGCGAGGAGTCCGGTAGCCCTGACCTGCCGTTCTACCTCGACCACCTGCGCGAGCAGCTGGGCGAGGTGTCCCTGGTGATCTGCCTGGACTCCGGCGGCAACGACTACGAGCGGCTGTGGCTGACCACCTCGCTGCGCGGCCTGGTGTCGATGGACATCACCGTGCGGGTGCTGCGCTCCGGCCAGCACTCCGGCCTGGCCAGCGGCGTGGTGCCGAGCTCGTTCCGGGTGCTGCGCAGGCTGCTGGACCGGATCGAGGACGCCGAGACCGGCGAGATCGTGGTCAAGGAGCTGCACGTCGACATCCCGGACGACCGGATCGCCGAGGCGGCCACCTCGGTCGCGGCGGCCCCGGGCACCTTCCGTGGCGCCTTCCCCTTGGCGGGTGACACCCGACCGGTGGATCAGGACGAGCTGGAGCTGGTCCTCAACAACAGCTGGCGGCCCACCCTGTCGGTGATCGGCGCCTCGGGCTTCCCCGAGCCGGTCGACGCGGGCAACGTCCTGCGCCCGTTCACCACGCTGACGCTCAGCTTCCGCCTGCCGCCGACCGCGGACTCGGCCGCCGCCTTCGCCGCCGTGCGCGACGCGCTGACCGCGGACGTGCCCTACGGCGCCACCGTCGAGCTGGACCGGGTGGAGAACGCCGACGGCTGGAACGCCCCGGCGCTGGCCCCGTGGCTGCGCACCGCGCTGGACGAGGTGTCCGAGATCGTCTTCGACAACCCTTGGGGCACAGTGGGTCTGGGCGGTTCGATCCCGTTCATGGGGCTGCTCGCCGAGCGCTACCCGGACGCCCAGTTCGTGATCACCGGCGCCCTCGGCTCGGACAGCAACGCCCACGTCCCGAACGAATGGCTTCACGTGAAACAAGCGGAAAGGGTCACCGAGGCCGTCGCGCACCTGCTGGACGCGCACGCCTCGCACGGCTAACCCGATCGGGAGAGGCGGTCCGCCTGCCGGGTGGTCTCCGGCAGGCGGTACCGCGGCGTGAGGGTGAGCACGAGGTCGGTCGCGGTGTCCAGGTCCATCCGGTGCCCGATCGAGACGAACACGGGTTTGACCTGGTCACGGGTGCGCAAGGCGCGCCCGACGACCTCGTCGCCGTCGACCAGCGGCGTCCAGTCGCCGCGCTGCGGGCCGGGCGGCTCGAAGGCGCCCAGGGCGTTCTTGCCCACGCCGAGCGCCGGGACGCCGGTGAGCACCCCGGCGTGGCAGGCCAGGCCGAACCGGCGGGGGTGGGCCAGGCCTTGGCCGTCGCAGACCAGGACCTCGGGCTGGTGCGACAGCTTGGCCAGCGCGGCCAAGAGCAGCGGTAGCTCGCGGAACGCGAAGAGGCCCGGGATGTAGGGGAACGACTCGGCGCCCGTGCACGAAGCCTGCTCGACAACGCGCAGGTCGGACAGGTCGATCGTGCAGGCCGCCGCGGTCAAGCCGCTGTCGGTGTAGTGCACGTCCAGCCCGGTGGCGGTGCACGGGGCGAAGCCTGCGGGCGCGTGCGGGTCGACCCGTGGCCGCAGGCGCTCCTGCTCGGTGATCGCCTCAGCCTCCGTGGTGGGCCAACCAGCGGTGGGCCAACCAGTGGTCACCGGGACCGGATCCACTCCGGGAACAGCAGGTCGGCGTGGTGTTCCCGGAGCCGGGTGAGCTCGTGGACGGGTACGTTCTTCGCCCAGGTGCCGGGGTCGATCTGGACGAAACCGTCGGCGGCGGCCTTGGTCTTGTCCGGCCCCAGGTAGTACAGACCGGTCGACCCGTCCGCGGCGATGCCGACCACCAGGCACTCGTGGCCGAGGTGGTCGGCCCGGGTGGTGACCTCGTCGAGGCGCTCGCAGTCGGTGAGCGCGACCTGGGCTTCCCACCCGGTAGGGGTACCGGTGAACCGGGGGTCGTGCGGGTCGGTCACCGCGTGCAGGGTGACGACGTCACCCGACCGGGTCGCCTCGAACTCGCGGCCGTCGACGAGGGCCACCGTGGCGTTGCGCGGGCGCTGGTAAGTCATCGCAGTTCCTCCCAGGCGCGGCCGCGCCAGATCGCCACCGGGTGGGCGCCCGCGGCCGTGTTCGACATGATGCGCGCCCCCACCGGTACCGCGGCCGGGCTGCGCCACCACTCCGGGACGGCCAGTGGGCCACCAGCGGTGATGCCGGTGCCGGTGAACGGCCACGGGGCGAACTCCGTGCGCACCGAGTTGGGGTCGACGCCCGCTGCCAGGGCGGCCGCGGTCATCGCGTAGCCGGGCTCGCGCGGGGCGAGACCCGGTAGCGACGGCGCGCCGTAGGGCACGAGGTAGCGGTCGGGGTGCTCAGCCACGAACTCCATCGTGTGCAGCACCGGCTGGTCGGGCCGGAACGGACTGCCCGCGTAGTCCAGCCGGAACGCCTGGTGGAAGTCGCGCGGCGCACGCAGCTGCACGCAGTCCTGCCGCCGCGCCACCGTGCCGCCGACCAGGCGGAAGTCGAACGGCGGCTGCATCCCCGCCACCCCCGGGGACACCTCTCCGCGCAGGTAGCGCTCGGCCGCGTGCGGCGCGAGCACCTTCACCAGCACCGTGTCCGGCTGGAGCGTGACCACCGTGTGCACCCGTGCGGTCAGCAGCCGCTCCTCGGGGCCCAGGCTCCCCGAACCCGGCAGTCCGGTCACGGGAGTTGTGCCCCGAACGTGCGATCACGCCACCGGGTGAACGCCAGGTCGCGCTGGACCTCGTGCACGTCGGCCAGCTCGGCCGCGGCCACGCTGCGCTGGTACTCGTGCAGGTCGACCTGGGTGAACCCGTTCTCCAGGGCCCAGGCGCCGTTCTGGTCGGCGTAGGTCACCGCCGCGACCCCGTCCGCCACCGAGTCGACCGCGACCCGGTGGCCCTGCCAGCGCCCGTACGACCTGGCCGTGTACACCCGGTCGCACTGCTCGGAGCTCAGCTGCGCCACCCAGCCGCCGTAGCGCTCGTGCCAGGCGAACAGGGACGCGTCCGGGTTGTCGGCCTGCCGGGTCTTGAGCACGACCCGGTCGTCGTTCGGCGAGTACGTGCACGGGTGCGTCACGCCGCCGACCACGGCGAACTGCCCGGCGCGCACCCCGCGGTAAGCGGTCACGGTGTCACCCACCCCAGCACACTGTCATACGTCGCCACGAGCACCTTGTTGCCCGCCGCGTCGTAGCGGTTGATCGTGGCGCCGTCCGGCAGCGGCAGGCGGTCGGTCATCTTGAACTCCGGCACGCCCATCGTCGGGTGCGCGGTCACGCCCGCGCCGGTGTAGGGCCAGTCGCTGATGAACTGGGTGTACCGGTTGGGGTCGACCCCGGCGTTCTCCACCGCGTGGATCATCTCGTCGCGCGCGGCCAGCACCCTCGGGTCGGTCGACGGGATGTCGCCGTGGACCGAGGGCGCGCCGACCGGCGTCTGGTAGAGGCTCGCGTCGGACGCCGGGAACTCGATCGTGTGGATGTTGGGCTGACCGGTGTCGTACGGCGAGTTCACGTAGTCGAGCCGGTTGCCGTTGATCAGGTCGGCCGGGGTGCTCAGCGCGCCCGCGTCCTGGTTGCGGGCCACGAAGCCGCCGACGTCGGTGTAGCTGCCGTCGAGGTACTTGGCCACGGTGTCGTCGGGGATGACCTTCTGCATCAGCGTGCCGTCGACCACCTCGACCTCCTTCATGGCCCGCGCCATCAGGTCGCGCTCGTGCGGGGTCAGCTGCCCCGAACCGGGCACGTCTCCCGGCTTGGGGTCGGCGCCGAGCTTGTCCATGGCGCCCTTGAAGTCCGCCCACTCCTGGTCGCTGAACTTGCCTCGGACGCTGTCCAGCCAGTGCGGCCCGGCGGGGGCGTGCGGGGTCGGTGTGGCGGCGCCGACGGGCGGCGTGGCCGACGAGGCGGACGGCGTCACCGCAGGTGTGGCCGTCGGTGTTGCCGAGGACGGTGTGACCGACGGAGATGCACCCGAAGGTGTGACCGAGGACGGTGTGACTGAGGACGGCGGGGTCGGGGCTGCCGAGGACGGTGTGGTCGACGGGGACGACGACCCACTGGGCGCGCTGCTCGTCGAGGGCGTGGGTGGCGCGCCGCTGGTCGTGGTGCTCGCGTCCGGCGCGCCCGAGGGCGCCGCGCTGGTCGACGGCGCGTCCGGGGTGTCCGGCGTGGTCAGGTGGGCAGGCGTCGTGCCCGACGGCGGGTCGACCGGGGCGGGCGTGGAGCGGACCATGTCCGGCGCGTCCGGGGTGTCGGCGCCGCGGGAGGCGGTGCGCAGCTTGGTCAGCCCGGACTTGATCGCCTCCCAGATCTCGCCCAGCTTGGCCATGATCGGCCGCAGCTTCTCCACCGACCGGGTGAGCTTGGTGATCACGTCGGTGATCCGGCCGACCCACTTGGACACCAGCGCGCCGACCGAGGCGACGATGTGCGGGGTGGCCAGGCCCAGCGTCAGACCCGCCTCGGCGAGCCACTGCGGCAGCCGCAGCAGCAGCGTGGAGATGCACTCGGCGACCAGGTCGCGCACGATGCCGCGGACCGCGCCGACCAGCACGCCGACGACTTCGACGACGGTCCCGATGGTGCCCGCGCCGGTGGCCGCCGCGGTGATGTGCTCGCCCTGGGCGCCGGTGTTGGCCCGGTAGGCGTCCGCGGCGGGCCCGGCCCACCCGGAGGTGCCGTTGGCGACCTCGGTCTTGAACTCGGTGGCCACCCCGCCCACGGCCTGCGCCACGTTCTTCCAGGTCTGGGCGTACGCCGCGATCTGGTCGGCGTCGCCCGCGAGCCAGTTGAGCGCGTCGCGCAGCGGGGCGATGTGCTCGATCACCCAGGAGATCGCGTACTGCCCGAGCGTGCCGATCGGGTCGAGCGCCAGCGACAGCACCTCGAGGCCACCGCCGAGCGCGCCCAGGCCGCCCTCGACCCAGGACCCGTCCTGCACGCCGTGGTAGATGTCCGCGGCCGACTCGACGATGCCGATACCGGTGTAGCTCTGGGTGGAGTCCTGGCGCGCGGCGACCAGGGGGTTGGTCGCGGTCGGGGTCGTCACCGCGCACCGCCCGCGAAGGGCTGGGTGTTGGCCTGCTCGGTATTGCGGTAGGAGCCCGCGGTGTCGCGTACGCCGTTCGCGGTGGCGTCCATCGTGGTGGCCGCCTCCTTGATCGCGTCGACCCCGGGCGTGCTCACCGCGTGCACCACCGGCACGAAGAACTGGCAGATGACCCCGTACGCCGAATCGCCCAGGTTGACCTGGTTGGCGGCCTGGAACGCCTGGTCGAGGCGGTCGTTGAGGGCGTCGAGGCGGCCTGCGTGACCGCCCAGCTCATCGGTGAGGACGCCGTATCCGTCGGGCACCGGGGACTCCTTCTCAGCTCAGGATGGAGGGTCCGCCCCAGGGGTCACCGTCGTCGTCTGGGAAGTCGTCTCGGGCTGGGCGGCGCGGCTGTCGTGGCTGGGTCGGCTCGTCGGCGGGCGTGTCGTCGGCCATTCGACCGAGACGCATCTCGTCGACGGTGCCGTCGCTCGGACGCGGCTGCTCCGGCTCCGGTTCCGGGAATCTCTGCCGGTAGGACCCGACCACCGCGGCGACGGTCTGCGGGTCGTCGCCGACGGTCCGCTCCATCACCTCGGCGACCTTCTCGGTGATCCGCGACTGCGCAAGGCGCATTGTGGTGAGCACCAGGCCCGCCAGCTCGGTGCCGGGCAGGTCGCGGTGCCGGTCGTCGATCACCAGGGCGGTGACCGCGCCGGTCGCGTCAACGGTCACCCTGACGACCTCGTCGCGGGAGGTCTCGGTGACCGCGACGGCGGCCACCTCGGCCTGCATCGCCTGGTAGCGCTGGGCCTTGGCCTCGACCCCGGCCTGCCAGCGGCGCAGCTCCTGCTCGGTCTGGAACCCGTCCCCACCGAATGACGGCTGGCTCACCACGTGCTCCCGGGTGTTCGGTTCGGCTGGCCGCCAGTCTCGCGAACCGGCGGTGAGGTGTCCGTTACCTCACCAGGCCGGGTAGCGCTCGCGCCAGGAGGGGTCGGTCAGCGAGTTGGCCGGGCTGAACTCGACCAGGGCGTCGCGGCCGAGCCGCTCGATGACCTCGCGCAGCTCCAGCTCCTCGAGCCACTCCGCCGGGATGGACCGCAGGCCGTGCACGGCGCCGAGCAGGTTGCCGCAGATGGCGCCGGTGGAGTCGCTGTCGCCGGAGTGGTTGACCGCGATCAGCAGCCCCTCGGCGAGGTTGTCGGCGACCAGGGCCGCGCAGACGCCGATGGCCAGCGCCTCCTCGCCGACCCAGCCGCCGCCCAGCTTGGCCAGCATGTCCGGTGACGGCTTGCCGCGTTCGGCCATCGAGACCGCCTCGTCGAGCGCCTGCACGGTCTCCTCGGAGTCCTCCCAGGTGACCAGCTCCGCGCGGACCTCGGTGAGCGCGGTCGGCAGGTCGCCGCCGTCGAGCAGCCGGTGGACCACGAACGCGAGCGCGCCCGCGGTGAGGTAGCCGCTGGGGTGACCGTGGGTGAGCGCGCCCGCCTGGGCGGCCACCACGAACGAGTCGAGCGGGTCCTCCGACCACAGCGCGCACGGGGCGGCCCGCATCACCGCGCCGCAGCCCTTCGAGTCGTTGATCTTGTGCGACAGGGTGCCGCGCTCGGCGCCGCCCGCGAAGCCCTTCAGCGCGGTGAGCACCGTGGCGCCGGGGGCCCGGCGGTGGTGCAGACCGCGCTCGTGGACCAGCCAGCCGTCCGGCTCGGCCTCCATCGCGTACGACCCGCCCGCCTGGTGCCACGGGGTGCCCTGGGTGTGGTACCAGCGCTGGTAGGCGTGCTGGACCACCGACGCGGGCTGCTGCTCGAAGAACATCAGCCGGCGGCCCAGGTGGCCGCGGATCATCGCCTCGACGGTGAACAGCGCCATCTGGGTGTCGTCGGTGATCCGGCCGCGGCCGCCGTAGGCCTCCTCGTAGCCGGTGACCCCGTCCGGCCCGAACCGGGCACGGATCTCGTGGGTGGAGAGGAACTCCACGGGCGCGCCCAAGGCGTCGCCCACGGCTCCGGCGAGCAGCGAGCCGAGCCAGCGCTCAGCCGGGATTACCCGGTCGTAGGGGAGGTCACCGTCCACGTACCGGGAGCGTAGTGCCACCCGGTGTCAGGGCACCGTCTGCGCCGAGGGTTCACGCAGCGCGCCGGGTCGACCACACTGGGGCGGGTGAGCGAACAGGAGCGCCTGGCGCAGTCCCCGACCGCGGCCTCGCCGTGGCGGCTGTGGGGTCCCTACCTGGCCGCGCGCCAGTGGGGCACCGTCCGCGAGGACTACTCCGCCAACGGCGACGCCTGGGGCTACTTCCCGTTCGACCAGGCCCGCTCGCGCGCCTACCGCTGGGGTGAGGACGGCATCGCCGGGGTCTGCGACCGGCACGGTTTCCTCAACCTGGGCGTGGCCCTGTGGAACGGCCGCGACGAGATCCTCAAGGAGCGCTACTTCGGCCTCACCAACGCCGAGGGCAACCACGGCGAGGACGTCAAGGAGCACTGGTGGATCACCGACGGCACCCCGACGCACTCGTGGATGCAGCTGGTCTACCGCTACCCGCAGGCGGCGTTCCCCTACGCCCGGCTGCGTGAGCTGGCCGCGGCGGCGGGCCGCCACGAGCGGGAGCCGGAGCTGTCGGACACCGGGGTGCTCGACGGCGACCGCTTCTTCGACGTCCGGGTCACCTACGCCAAGGCGGGCCCCGACGACCTATGCGTGGAGATCGAGGCCACCAACCACGGACCGGACGCCGCGCCGCTGCACCTGCTGCCGCAGGTGTGGTTCCGCAACACCTGGTCCTGGGGCCGGGACGCGCGCAGGCCCGCGCTCATCGCGTCCACAGTGGACGGTTGGTCCCGGGTGCTGGCCGAGCACGCCCTGCTGGGCCGCTACACGGTGCACTTCGACGGCGCGCCGCAGCTGCTGGTCACCGACAACGAGACCGACGAGGCGCTGCTCTTCGGCCGCGCGGTCAACCCGAGCCGGTTCACCAAAGCGGGCATCGATGACCACGTGGTGGGCGGTAAGGCTGACACGTGCCAGGTAGTGCAACCTGGCGGTGCGTCACAGCCCGGGACGAAAGCGGCTGCCTGGTACCGGTTCGACAGTGTCGCGCCGGGTGAGTCCGTCAAGGTCAAGCTGCGGCTGATCGCCGGTGACGGCCACGGCCGCGCGTTCGGGCGCACCTTCCTCGCGGCGATGTGGGAGCGCAGGGAAGAGGCGGACGAGTTCTACGCGGGGGTCGCGCCGGACTCTTCCGCCGAAGAGCAGAAGGTTGTGCGCCGCGCGCTGGCGGGACTGCTCTGGACCAAGCAGCACTACCGCTTCCGCGTGCGCGAGTGGTTGGAGGGCGACCCCGCGCACCCACCCGCACCGCACGAGCGCCACGGGCCGCACGCGCGCAACGCGCACTGGAAGCACATGGACGTCGCCGACGTGCTCTCCATGCCCGACGAGTGGGAGTACCCCTGGTTCGCCGCCTGGGACCTGGCGTTCCACATGGTCCCGTTCGCCATGGTCGACCCGGCCTTCGCCAAGGACCAGCTGCTCCTGATGTGCCGCGAGTGGCTGATGCACCCCGACGGCCAATTACCCGCCTACGAGTGGGAGTTCGGCGACGTCAACCCGCCTGTGCACGCGTGGGCGACGTTGCAGGTCTACCGGGCCGAGCAAGAGGCGACCGGTAACGGCGACCGCGTGTTCCTCGCGCGGGTCTTCCACAAACTGCTGCTCAACTTCTCTTGGTGGGTCAACCGCAAGGACCCCGGTGGCAACTACCTGTTCGAGGGCGGATTCCTCGGCATGGACAACATCGGCCCGGTCAACCGGTCGGCACCGCTCGCGGGCGGGTGGCGCTTCGAGCAGTCCGACGCGACCTCGTGGATGGCCACCTACGCGCTGCACCTGATGCGGATCGCGCTGGAACTGGCCCGCCACGACGAGGCCTACGCCGACGTCGCCACCAAGTTCGTCGAGCACTTCCTGTCCATCGCCCAGGCGTCCACGCACTTCGGGTCGGCGAACCGGCCGATCTGGGACGAGGAGGACGGTTTCTGCTACGACCTGGTCTCCCGGGTGCTGCCCGGTGGCGGCGTGGAGGCGCAGCCGGTGCGGGTGCGCTCGATGGTGGGGCTGATCCCGGTGCTCGCGGTCGCGCCGCTGGACCCGTGGGTGTTCACCGAGCTGCCGGACTTCGCCGACCGGCTCAACTACCTGCTGCGCCGCCAGCCCGAGTTCGGCCAGTTCCTCACCTGGCACACCGCCGCCGACGGCACCCGCAGCGCGCTGCTGTCGCTGCTCGACGAGCGCAAGCTGCGCCGGGTGCTGTCCCGGATGTTCGACGAGTCGGAGTTCCTGTCCCCGCACGGGATCCGCTCGCTCTCGGCCGCGCACCGCGACGGGCTCGACGTGGAGATCGCGGGCGCGCAGCACCGGATCGAGTACGAGCCGGGCGAGTCGCGCACCCCGATGTTCGGCGGCAACTCCAACTGGCGCGGCCCGATCTGGTTCCCCACCAACGCGTTGCTGGTCGAGGCGCTGTCCGCGCTGGAGGACTTCCACCGCGGCGCGGTCACCGTCGAGCTGCCGACCGGCTCCGGCCGCAAGGTGTCCGCGGGCGAGGCGGCCGCGGACCTCGCGCGCAGGCTCGCCGGTCTGTTCCTCCCCGGCCCGGACGGCGGCAGGCCCGCGCACGGCAAGCGCGTGGAGGCACGGGATTCCCCGCTGTGGAGCGATCACATCACCTTCAGTGAGTATTTCGACGGGGACACCGGCGAGGGTCTCGGGGCCGCCCACCAGACCGGCTGGACCGCGCTGGTCGCGGTACTTCTTGCCGGATGGCCGGGCGCGCGCCGGAAATAGTGCGTCCGACATCTCGTGCACGCAACAAACAGGCTGCGTGCGTGTGACAAACCGACGAGTAGTGCACATCCCGTACAGCGGGTGGCAGTATGCGTGCACTCGCACCTGAGATGAATGAGGAGTGACACCGTGGCGCGTCGATCCAAGCTGAAGGTGCTCGCCCTGTTGCCTGCCCTGGCCCTCGTGGTCGCGGCCTGCGGCAGCTCCGACAGCGGCTCAAGCGGCGGCACCACCGCGGCGAACGGGGTCAAGCTCGTCGAGGCGGGCAAGATCAAGACCTGCACGAACCTGCCGTACCCGCCGTTCCAGTTCAAGGACGGCGACAAGGTCGTCGGCTTCGACGTCGACCTGATCGACCTCGCCGCGAAGAAGCTCAACGTCACCCAGGACATCGTCGACATCCAGTTCGACGTGATCAAGAGCGGCGCCGCCCTGAACTCGGGCAAGTGCGATGTCGCCGCGGCGGGCATGACGATCACCGACGAGCGCAAGCAGAACCTCGACTTCACCAACCCCTACTTCGACGAGGTCATCGCGCTGCTGGTCCCCAAGGGCTCCGGCATCACCGGTCTGGACCAGCTCAAGGACAAGAAGCTGGGCGTGCAGAAGGCCACCACGAGCCTGGACTACGCCAAGGAGAAGGGCTTCACGCCCACCGAGTACGAGGACTCCGGCAAGCAGCTGCAGGCGTTCCAGTCCGGCCAGGTCGACGCGGTCCTGCAGGACCTGCCGGTGGTCAACGAGTGGCTCAAGAAGCAGAACCTGGGCGAGAAGTTCGAGATCGGCGCCGAGATCGAGACCGGCGCGCAGTACGGCTTCGCGGTGAAGAAGGGCGGCAACCCCGAGCTGCTCAAGACGCTCAACGACGCGCTCGACGGCGCCATCAAGGACGGCACCTGGGCCAAGTCCTACGAGCAGTGGATGGGCTCCAAGCCCAAGTCGACCCCGTCCGGCAAGTGAGCGACCACCCAGCGGCCACGCCGGGCCCGGCACCCCGGGCCCGGCTCAGCCCGCGCAAGCGGCAGCGCGTCAGCCGGGGCATCCAGTACGCGGTCTTCGCCGCGGTCGTCGTCGCGGTCGCGCTCACCGCGGACTGGTCCTCGCTGCGCGAGTACTTCTTCGACCTCGACGTCGCCGCCAAGGCGTTCCCCGAGATCGTCACGGTGGCGCTGAAGAACACCGTGATCTACACGCTCTCGGCCTACGTGGTCGGGTTCCTGCTCGGCCTGGTCGTGGCGCTGATGCGGCTGTCGTCCATCGCGGTCTACCGCGGCGTGGCGCTGGTCTACATCGAGGTCTTCCGCGGCCTGCCCGCGCTGGTGGTGTTCCTGATCTTCGGGTTCGGCCTGCCGGTGGCCTTCCCCGGCCTGAAGTTCCCGTTCGACCAGTACGGCACGGTCGCCGTGGCGCTGGGCTTGGTGGCCTCGGCGTACATGGCCGAGACGTTCCGCGCGGGCATCCAGGCGGTGCCCAACGGCCAGATGGAGGCGGCCCGCTCGCTGGGCATGCCGCACACCCGGGCGATGATCTCCATCGTCATCCCGCAGGCGCTGCGGGTGGTCATCCCGCCGCTGACCAACGAGCTGATCCTGCTGTTCAAGGACTCCTCGCTGGTGTTCATCCTCGGCGTGACCGCGCTGACCACCGAGCTGTCCAAGTACGGCGGCGACCTGGCGGCCGAGTACGCCGACTCCACCCCGCTGGTGCTCGCGGGCGCGATGTACCTGGTGATCACGGTGCCGCTCGGCTACCTGGTCCGGCGCCTGGAAGCCAAGCAGAGGAAGGCCAGATGAGCGCGGCTGTCGAGATCATCGACCTGCACAAGTCGTTCGGCGACCTGCGGGTCCTCAAGGGGATCAGCACCACCGTCCGCTCCGGCGAGGTGGTCTGCGTCATCGGGCCGTCCGGCTCGGGCAAGTCGACGCTGCTGCGCTGCGTGAACCTGCTGGAGCAGCCCGACAGCGGCACCATCCTGGTCAACGGCGTCGAGCTGACCGACCAGGACTGCGACATCGACGCCGCCCGCCGCCGGGTGGGGATGGTGTTCCAGCAGTTCAACCTGTTCCCGCACCTGACCGTGCTGGCCAACCTGACCATCGCCCAGCGCAAGGTGCTCGGCCGGGACAAGGCCGAGGCCGAGCGGGTCGCGCTGGCCAACCTGGAGAAGGTCGGCGTCGCGGAGAAGGCCGGGGTCTTCCCGGCCAAGCTCTCCGGCGGCCAGCAGCAGCGGGTGGCCATCGCCCGGGCGCTGTCGATGGACCCCGAGGTCATGCTGTTCGACGAGCCGACCTCGGCGCTGGACCCGGAGCTGGTCGGCGACGTGCTCGGGGTGATGCGCCAGCTGGCCCAGGAGGGCATGACGATGCTGGTCGTCACGCACGAGATGCAGTTCGCCCGCGAGGTGGCGGACAAGGTCCTGTTCATGGACGGCGGGCACGTCGTCGAGGAGGGCCCGGCCGCGCAGGTGATCAGCGACCCCCGCCACGAGCGCACCAAGACGTTCCTGCGGCGGGTGCTCGACCCGACCCACCAAGATCCCGCTTAGACCCGCTCAGTCACTGGTCGGGAACGCCTGGTGACCGGCGTGCGTTCAACCCTGCGGGAGGGGACGCATGGCCGGGAGGGATGTCTCGGACGAGGTCGGGGGCGTGCTGGATCCGCACGCCCCCGACCCGCCCGCGTGGGCGCGGATGGCCGCCGCCGAGGTCGTCCGGGCGGGTGAGCCGGACAGCGGCGGGGTGCTGCGCAGGCGGCGGCCGAGCATCGCGCCGATCGTCAGCGTGTCCGACCGGTACCTGGTCGGGCCGCTGGACCTGCGCGCGGTCGAGTTCCCCTACCTGCTGGAGTTCGTCCGCTGCCGGTTCGAACAGCCGCCGGACATGCGCCAGGCCCGGCTCGCGGGCGTCGAGTTCCGCGACTGCTGGCTGCCCGGGTTGCAGGGGCGCAACCTGCGCAGCGACAACGACGTTCAGCTCGTCGACGGCACCGTCGTCGCGGGCACCGTCGACCTGACCGACGGCGAGATCCACGGCACGCTCGTGCTGCGCGGCAGCACCCTGGTCGCCGAGTCGGGGCCCGCCCTGCACGCCGACCGGCTGCAGCTCGCGGGGGCGCTGCTGGCACCGAACCTGACCGCGCGCGGCGAGATCCGCATCCCGGGCCTGCGCACCGGCGGCAACGTCAACTTCGCCGGGGCGCTGCTGGACAACCCGCGCGGGCACGGCATGAACGGCAACGGCGTGCACGTCGGCGGCAACCTGCACCTGTCCCCCGACCCGGCGACCGGCGAACCGTTCCGCTGCAACGGGCAGCTCTTCCTCCCGAGCGCCCGCGTCGACAGCGACTTCTCCCTGCGCGGCGCGCAGCTGACACCGCGCACGGAGCACTCACGGCCACTCCCGCCGGACGACCCGTTCTTCGACCCCAACGCCTGCCTCGTCGCGGACCGCTCGCGGGTGGACGGCAACGTCAACCTCGACCGCGACTTCACCAGCACCGGCACGATCCGCATCGTCAACGCCCACATCGGCGGCTCGCTGCGGCTGTCCCACTCCCGCATCGACCTGTCCGGCGGCGTGGAGTCGTTCGTCGAGCAGGTCGGTTCCGGCCCGCGGCCACCGGGTCCGTACACCGACCGGGCCCTGCACCTCGACGGCACCGACATCCGCGGCGGCATCGACGCCCGCCACCTTCGCGTCGCGGGCCAGGTGCGGCTGGTGGACGTGAAGGTGCAGGGCAGCGCGCTGTTCGACCGGGCGGTGCTGAGCAACCGCTACGGCGACGCGGTCGAGGGGCGCAGGTTCTCCGTCGGCGGCAACCTCGACGGCCGCGCGCTGCTGGTGTTCGGCTCGGTGTTGCTGCCGGGCGCGAAGATCGGGGCGAACCTCGACCTGCGCGGCAGCAGGCTCATCGCGCCGGGCAGCTACGCGCGGGACAAGTCGGCGAAACCGTCGCTGGACCTGCGCGTGTCCCACATCGGCCGCGACCTGGTGTGCGCGGACGGCGCGGAACCGTTCTCCGCGCACGGCGAGATCCGGATGCGCCGCGCGGAGGTCAGCCGGGAGACCAACTTCACCGGCGCCGAGCTCGGCAACGGCCGCAACACGGTGGCGCTGAACGCCTTCGGCGTGCAGACCCAGGAGCTCCGCCTCGACGTCGCGGTCCCGCCGAAGGGCCGCGTCGACCTCCGGCACCTGCGGTGCGCCTTCCTGACCGACAACGCCCGCTTCTGGAACGCCCAGGGCAGGATCGAGCTGGAGGACTTCCGCTACGACGCCCTCGGCACCCCCGTCGAACTCGACGACGACGCCGAGATAGTCCGCCGCCTCCAGTGGCTCCGCCAGGGCATGCGCGACGTCTACCGGCCAGGCCCCTACGAGCAGCTCGCCCACATGCTGCGCGCGGCGGGCAACGAGGAGCACGCCGCCACCGTGCTGGTGGAGAAGCAGCGCCGCCGCTACCAGGCCCTCGCCGACGGCGCCGAACTGGCCGCCCCCGGGATCCGCGCCTGGAGCTGGCTCCAACGCTGGATGGTCGGCTACGGCTACCGCCCCACCCGAGCCCTGGCCTGGCTGCTCGGCTTCCTCATCGCGGGCACGGTGTGGTTCTCGCTGCTGCCCAGGCCGCACGAGATCAACGCCGACGACCACCTGGTGTGGAACCCGGTGCTGTACACATTGGACCTGCTGGTCCCGATCGTCGACTTCGGCCACAAGAACAAGTGGGCCATCGGCGGCGCGGCCCAGTGGATCTCCGCCGTCCTGATAGCCCTCGGCTGGATCCTGGCGACCACGGTCGCCGCGGGCATCACCAGAATGCTGCGCCGGAACACTTAGGAGTGCCGATGACCGAGCCGAACGCCCACGCGAGCGTCGAGATCAGTGCGCCGGCCCAACGGGTCTACGCGTTGGTGAGCGACCTGCCCGGCCTGGCAGACCTGTCCACCGAGTTCGCAAGTGGACGGTGGCTCGGAGACGTGAGCGCGGCGAAGGTAGGCGCCCGCTTCCGTGGCGCGAACCGGCGCGGCGCCCGCCGGTGGTCCACTGTGTCCACCGTGACGGACGCGTCGCCGGAGCGGTTCGCCTTCGAGGTGACCTCCCTCGGCTTAGCGGTCTCACGCTGGCAGTACGACATCGAACCGACCGCGAGCGGGTGCCGGGTAACCGAGAGCACCTGGGACCGCAGGCCGACCTGGTTCCGCCCGATCACGGTGCTGGCAACGGGGGTGAGCGACCGATCGGCGGAGAACCAGCGCAACATCGAAGCCACCCTCGCCCGCCTCAAGACCACCGCCGAACGAGCCTGAAGCCTCTGGCCAGCGCTGCCCAGATCGGTGCCTCCGGCGCGCGATTCCACTGCCGTCGGTGCCCTGGCCGCCCGGACGAGGTGGGGACTTGATCGCCCACACCGCGGGCGTCGAACTACCGTCCTACGGACGTCGTGTTCGCTTCCGACGTGACTACCGCACAACCCCGCCGCTTGTCCCGTGCCGCCGAACCCGTCGGTCGGAATCACACGGTCCGGTACACCTCGCGTCGATGCGCAACTCGCACGACGGTCACCAGGATCCGGGAGTCTTCGACCTGGTAGACCACCCGGTGGTCGCCAATCCGGATGCCCATCACGCCTGCTGGCGCGCGGCAGCCCGGCGGACGAGGATCTGTCCCCAGGGCCGCCACTGCCACCGCGATCTTGCGTCCGGTCTGCATATCGAGCCCGCGGAGCTCCCGTAGAGCGGAAGCCGTCCATTCGATCTCGTAGGACACAGGTCAGGCATCGCCGAACTCGGCGAGCACGCTGTGGTGGGGAACTCGTGGTTCTGCGGAGGCCAGTGCCTCCCGTGCTGCGGCGAGGTCGGCTTCATCTTCGGCCGCTTCGAGCCGCCGGAGATCGTCGATGGGGACGATCGCTGCAACCGGCTGGCCGTGCCCGGTCAGCACAACGCGTTCGTGTGCGTGCTCAACCCGTGAGACGACCTCGCCGAGCTGGTTGCTCGCTACGCTGATCGGCATCTCACGCATGCCCCAAATTGTACGAATTGGGAGAAGTCTGGCCGGTGGGTTGTTCTGCTTCCTGGGCCCGATGTTCTCTGGGCTTGACCTGCCCACATGGTGGGCCGCTGAACACCGCAGTTGCCCTACGCTGTTGGATCCCACCGTGACCTCTCAGAACAACCGCCTGTCGCGTGCCGCCGAGCTGGTCGGTCGCGGTTGGTTGAACACCGGGGGCAAGGACCTGCACCTCGGTGACTTCCGCGGCAAGGTCCTCCTCCTGGACTTCTGGACCTTCTGCTGCATCAACTGCCTGCACATCCTCGACGAGCTGCGCCCCCTCGAGCAGGAGTACGCCGACGTCCTGGTGACCGTCGGCGTGCACTCCCCCAAGTTCGTGCACGAGGCCGATCCGGACGCGCTCGTGGCTGCCGTCGAGCGGTATGACGTGCACCACCCGGTGCTCGACGATCCGGAGTTGACCACCTGGCAGGCCTACGCCGTGAAGGCGTGGCCGACGCTCGTCGTGGTGGATCCTGAGGGGTATGTCGTGCACATCGCCGCTGGTGAGGGGCATGTGGAGGCGTTGCGGCGGGTCATCGCCGAGGTTGTTTCCGTGCACGAGGCCAAGGGCACGTTGCACCGGGGTGACGGGCCCTACGTCCCGCCCGTGCCGCCGGAGACGGAATTGAGATTTCCGGCTAAGGCGGTTGCCTACGGTGACGCCTTGCTGGTCGCGGACACGGCACATCACCGGATCGTGGAGATCCGGGACGAGGTCGTTGCCAAGAGCTACGGCACCGGGGCGCGAGGTCGGCAAGACGGCCAGGACGCCACCTTCTCCGAGCCCTCCGGTATCGCGGTCCTCCCCGACGAGGTCGCGCGCGAGGTCGGCTACCACCTCGTAGTGGCTGACACGGTCAACCACCTCCTGCGTGGCATCAACACCGACACCGGCGTCGTCACCACCGTCGCGGGTACCGGTGACCAGTGGCGTGACGGCTCCACCGACGGTCCCGCCACGGCCATCGACCTCACCAGCCCGTGGGACGTCGTCTGGTGGACCCCCGCCAACGGTGTCGTCATCGCCATGGCGGGCAACCACACCCTCAGCCTCTTCGACCCGCGCGCCAACACCGTCGAGCGCTTCGCGGGCACCACCGTCGAGGGGCTTGCCGACGGGCCCGCCACCGAGGCGTTCTTCGCCCAGACCTCGGGTCTCGCCGCCGCCGAGGACCGCCTCTGGCTGGCCGACTCCGAGACCTCCGCCCTGCGCTGGATCGAGCCCGACCGCTCGGTGCACACCGCCGTCGGCAAGGGTCTGTTCGACTTCGGTCACCGCGATGGCCCCGCCGACCAGGCGTTGCTGCAGCACCCGCTCGGGGTGGCGGTGCTCGGGGACGGGAGTGTCGCGATCGCCGACACCTACAACGGCGCCGTCCGCCGCTACGACCCCGCCACCGGCGAGGTCAGCACGTTGGCGACCGGGCTGGCCGAGCCGTCCGGGATCGCCGTGCACGGGGACGACCTGGTCGTGGTCGAGTCCGCCGCGCACCGGCTCAGTCGGCCGGTGGCCGCCGCGCACCTGGTCCACGGGGAGGCCCACCAGGTGCGCCGCCCGCCGACCGACATCGCGGCCGGGGTGCTGGAGCTGACCGTCGTGTTCACCCCGCCGCCGGGGCAGAAGCTCGACGAGCGCTGGGGTCCCTCGACCCGGTTGGAGGTCACCTCCTCGCCGCCGGAGCTGCTCGTCGAGGGGGCCGGGGTGGGCACCGACCTCACCCGCAAGCTCACCGTCGCGGCCGGTGTGACCGAGGGCGTGCTGCACGTCGTCGCCCAGGGGGCCAGCTGTGACGACGACAGCGCCGAGCACGGCGCGTGCCACCTGACCAGGCAGGACTGGGGTGTGCCGGTGCGCGTCACCGACTCGGGAGCGACCAGGCTGCCGCTGGTGATGGGCGGTCTCGACGAGCGGCCCGAGCACGGCTGAATCGACGGCACGAGCAGGCGGTTACCATTCCTCGGTGCCGGAACCCAAGCTTGAGATCCAGATGCTGCACGACCGGATCCTGGTGCGGCTCACGCCGGAGGAGGGGGAACGGCGCAGCTCCGGCGGCATCGTCATCCCGGCGACCGCGCAGGTCGCCAAGCGGCTGGCCTGGGCGGATGTGCTCGGGGTCGGCACCAATGTGCGCACCGTCAAGGTCGGCGACCGCGTGCTGTTCAACCCCGAGGACCAGTTCGAGGTAGAGGTCCACGGGCAGGCCTACCTGGTGATGCGCGAGCGGGACGTGCACGCCATGGCCACCGAGCGCACTGAACACGGGACCGGGTTGTACCTCTGAGGGGAAAGGTGGGCCGTGCCGGACGAGGAGAACTGGCCGGGCGGGGCCAGATGGCCGGAGTCGCACGCGGAGCAGACTGATGTGCTGCCCCGGATTCCGGCCGCGGGGACGCCGTGGGAAGGCGTCACCGGGCAGATCCAGCCGGTCGGGCAAGAGCCCGAGGCGGCGAAGAAGAGCTTCAAGAAGCCCGCGATCATCGCCGGGGCGGTGCTCGGCGGGCTCGCCCTGCTCTACGGCATCGACCTGGCTGTGAGCAGCGGGAACGTGCCGCGCGGGGTCACCGTGGCGGGGGTCGAGGTCGGCGGCCTGTCGCAGGCCGAGGCCGAGCGCGCGCTGCGCGAGAAGATCGAGCCGAGGCTCACCCAGCCGGTGGCGCTGAAGATGGGCGCGGTCGAGGACAAGCTCGACCCGACCAAGGCAGGCCTCAAGCTGGACTGGCAGGCGACCCTGGACCAGGCGGGCGACCAGCCGCTGAACCCGTTCACCCGGATCAGCTCGCTGTTCAGCAGCCGCGAGGTCGGGGTGGTCACCGGCACCGACGAGGCCGCGCTGACCGCCGACGTCGACCGGCTCAAGGCCGCGGGGGCGCGCACGCCCGCCGAGGGCGGGATCAAGTTCGAGGGTGCCGTGCCGACCGCGGTCGAGCCGGTGCCCGGCCAGGAGCTCGACGTCGCCAAGGCCCGCCAGGTCATCCTGGACGGCTGGGTCGGCGGCAAGCCGCTGGAACTGCCGGTGACCAGCACCCCGGTCAAGACCACGTCGGACGGTGTGCGGTCGGCGCTGGGCTTCGCCAAGACCGCCACGGGCAGCCCGGTGACGGTCAAGGGCGAGGGCAAGGACGCCAAGATCGAGCCCGCCGTGATCGCCGCCGCGCTCACCTTCGAGCCCGGCGACGGCGGTGGCCTGACCCCGAAGCTCGACCTGGTCAAGGTCACCGACGCGGTGCGCCCGCAGCTGGTCTCCACCGAGAAGGAGGGCAAGGACGCGCAGGTCGTGTTCGAGGGCGGCGCGCCGTCGGTCACCCCCTCGGTGGACGGCATGGGGGTCAAGTACGACACCGCGTTCGCCCCGCTGCTCGACGTGCTGGGCAAGCCGGACGGCCGCGAGATCAAGGTCGAGTACGCCAAGACACCGGCGAAGGTGACCACCGAGCAGGCCAACCAGCTCGGCATCAAGGAGGTCATCGGCGAGTTCAGCACCAAGGGGTTCGCGGTGGACTCCGGGGTGAACATCCGGCAGGTGGCGCAGAAGGTCAACGGCGCCATCGTCAAGCCGGGTGAGACGTTCAGCCTCAACGGCTACACCGGTCCGCGCACCTCGGCCCAGGGCTACGTCGAGGCGGGCGTGATCAAGGACGGCGCCCCCGGCCGCGAGGTCGGCGGTGGCATCTCGCAGTTCGCGACCACGCTGTACAACGCGTCGTACTTCGCCGGGCTCAAGGACGCCGGGCACAAGGAGCACAGCTACTACATCAGCCGTTACCCGCCCGCGCGCGAGGCGACGGTGTTCCAGAACCACGACGGCAGCAGCGTCATCGACCTCAAGTTCACCAACGACGCCACGACCGGGATCGCGATCCAGGCGATCTGGACCCCGTCGTCGATCACGGTGAAGATCTGGGGCACCAAGCGCTACACCGTCGAGTCGGTCACCGGCGGCCGCAGCGCCGAGACGCCGCCGCAGGAGAAGCCGGGCCCGACGACGGGCAAGTGCTCCCCCAGCACCGGCGCGCCGGGCTTCACCACCTCCGACACCCGCGTGCTGCGCGACGCCGCCTCCGGCCGCGAGGTCCGCCGGGACACCCGGACGGTGAAGTACAACCCCCAGCCGAAGATCATCTGCGCGCCCGCGGCCCCACCGCCGCCCCCGGCGCCCGCAGGCTGACCCTCGCGCGCGAAGAGCCCTCGCTCCCGTCAACCGGAGCGAGGGCTCTTGCGTTCGTCCGTCAGTGCCGGGCCGCGTGCCCGCGACCGCTCTTGCCGTAGATCCCCGCGACCAGCGTCACGGCGACCACGGCCACGATCACCTGCAGCACGATCTCCAGGAAGTCGATCCCCGACGTCTTGTCCCAGCCGAACGGCTTGGCCAAGAGGGTGCCGACGAACGCGGCCACGATCCCGGTCAGGATCGTCAGCCACCACGGGATCCGCTGCTCACCGGGCGCGAGCGCCCGGCCGACCACGCCGAGGATGGCCCCGACGACGATCGCGCTGATAATTCCGCCGATTCCCATGCGAGTACCTCGCTCTCCGGGCGGAACCGCCCATGGGGCCCAGCGTCGCACCGCAGGTTTGACCGCGCCCCCCAGGTGACACCTCTACCTCGGCATACCCACCCGATCGGGTGACACCCAAGCCGAGGAGGACGCCCGATGACCAGCGCGGCGAACACAGCCAGACAGGCGCACGACAACAGCGCCGTCAAGGTGCTGGGCAAGGCGGGCATGGCCTGCTACGGCGCTGTCTACGTGATCGTGGCGTACCTGGCGGTCCAGGTGGCGGTCGGCGGCGGCGGTCAGCAGGCGAACCAGACCGGGGCACTGCAGGAGATCGCGGGCACCCCCTTCGGCGCTGTGGTGCTGTGGGTCCTGGCCGTCGGTCTGCTGGCCTTCGGCCTGTGGCAACTGCTGATGGCCGCCTTCAGCTACCAGTGGATCGAACAGGGCCGAAAGCGCGTCTTCAAGAAGATCGGCGCCGTCGTCCGCGGCGTCGTGGGCATTTCCCTGGGCATCTCCGCGATCCGCATCGCCTCCGGCAGCGGCGGCCAGAACGGTGACCAGAAGCAGAAGGAGTTCACCGCCCGAGTCATGGAACTGCCCGCGGGCCGGATCCTGGTCGGCATCATCGCCCTGGTCGTCATCGGCGCGGGTGTGGCGAGCATCGTCTCGGGAGTGCGCAAGTCCTTCATGAAGGACCTCGACACCAGCGAACTCCCCTCCGGCACCCAGCGCTGGGTGCGGAAACTGGGCATGATCGGCTACATCGCCAAGGGAGTCGGCATCGGCATC
Source organism: Actinokineospora sp. NBRC 105648 (assembly GCF_030269645.1). Taxonomy (GTDB): domain Bacteria; phylum Actinomycetota; class Actinomycetes; order Mycobacteriales; family Pseudonocardiaceae; genus Actinokineospora. The sequence continues at coordinate 146,348 of NZ_BSTR01000004.1, forward strand.
GTCGGCATCCTGCTCGGCATCGCCGCGATCGACGCGAAACCGGGCGAGGCAGGCGGCCTGGACTCGGCACTGCGAACACTGGCGGCACAGCCGTTCGGCACCTTCCTGCTGATCGCGGTGGCCCTGGGCTTCGCGGCCTTCGGTGCTTACTGCTTCGCGGCAGCCCGCGCACACCGCACCTGACAGGCAAGCGCACCTGACAAGCAAGCGAACGGCGGCGGTCCCCGGGCAGGGTGACCGCCGCCGTTCGTGCGATCGAGGGTTGGGGATCGAGGGTTGGCGAACCAGCCACAACTTCCCCGCCCTGCCCTTTCTTTTAATCCCCAATCTCTCAATCCCTAATTCTCTAATCTCTAAATCTCTAAATGCCGAGCCCGCTGGTACGCAACACCCGTTACGTTTGTGCTCGATTGGGTGGACTGCCTTCGTGTGGGGGGAGGCGACCGCTAAACTTGCCTCAGTGGTGGGGATGCCCTTCTCCCCACGCTTTTTCCCCACGCGGTCGCCTAGGGGCCCCGCGCGAAGGCAGTCCAGCCAATCGAGCCTCGCTCTTACTTGGGCAGCCCACACGGTGTGCCGCACGTCGACCTACGGTCGACCGTCTTCGGCGGCTCATCGCTGGGGCTGCCCGAGGAAAAGACGGGTGCTCGATCTAGTGAACTCGCTTCGTGTGGGGCCCCTAGAGCACCGCGGTGGAGAGAAAAGGGCAGGTAAGGGCATCCCCACCCACGGCAAGTTTAGCGGCACTCTCCCCCCACACGAAGCGAGTCCACTAGATCGAGCATTCGTAACGGGTGTTGCGTACCAGCGGGCGCCGGTTCAAGGATCTGAAAATAAGAGCAGGAAAAATAAGGGCGGCGCCGAACTGGTGTCCGGCGCCGCTTCGTTTCCTTTTTCTCGTTGTTGTCTTGCTTTTAGAAGGCTGCTTCGTCGATGTCCATGAGGTCGTTGTCCGCCGTCTCGACGATCTTCCGTGCGGCCGAGAGTTCCGGCAGGACGTTCTTCGCGAAGAACGATGCCACCGCGATCTTGCCCTCGTAGAAGTTCTTGTCCTTGCCGGTCACACCCGCGTCCAGCCGGGCGATCGCGATCTCCGCCTGCCGCTGCAGCAGCCAGCCGACCAGGAGGTCGCCGGTGGCCATGAGCAGGCGGACGCTGTGCTGGCCCACCTTGTAGATGCTGCGCGGGTCCTCCTGCGAGGCGGTCAGGTACTGCACCAGCGAGCCCAAGATCCCCTGGACGTCCTCGAGTGCCTGCTTGAGCAGCGCGCGCTCCTGCTTGAGCCTGCCGTTGCCGCCCTCGGCGTCGATGAACTTGGTGATCTCGCCCGCGATGAAGGCCAGGCCCTGGCCCTTGTCGCGGACGATCTTGCGGAAGAAGAAGTCGAGGGACTGGATGGCGGTGGTGCCCTCGTAGAGCGAATCGATCTTCGCGTCCCGGAGGTACTGCTCGATCGGGTAGTCCTGCAGGAAGCCGGAGCCGCCGAGGGTCTGCAGGGACTGGACCAGTTGTTCGGTCGCGCGCTCGGAGCCGACGCCCTTGACGATCGGGAGCAGGAGGTCGTTGACGCGTTCGGCGAGCTTGAGCGAGTCCTCGTCGCCCTCGCGGGTCCAGAGCTGGTCCTGGAAGGTGGCGTTGTACAGGTACACCGCGCGCAGGCCCTCGGCGTAGGCCTTCTGCAGCATGAGGCTGCGGCGGACGTCGGGGTGGTGGGTGATGGTGACCCGCGGTGCCGCCTTGTCGAGCATGTTCGGCAGGTCGGCGCCCTGGACGCGCTCCTTGGCGTAGCCGAGCGCGTTGAGGTAGCCGGTCGAGAGGGTGGCGATGGCCTTGGTGCCGACCATCATCCGGGCGTACTCGATGACCTGGAACATCTGCGCGATGCCGTCGTGGACCTCGCCCAGCAGCCAGCCCTTGGCCGGGGTGCCGTGCTGGCCGAAGGTGAGCTCGCAGGTCGTGGAGACCTTCAGGCCCATCTTGTGCTCGACGTTGGTGACGAAGGCGCCGTTGCGCTCGCCGAGTTCGCCGGTCTCGGTGTCGAAGTGGAACTTGGGCACCAGGAACAGGCTCAGGCCCTTGGTGCCGGGGCCGTGGCCCTCGGGGCGGGCGAGCACCATGTGCATGATGTTCTCGGTGAGGTCCTGGTCGGCGGAGGTGATGAACCGCTTCACGCCCTCGATGTGCCAGCTGCCGTCGTCCTGCTTGATCGCCTTGGTCCGGCCCGCGCCGACGTCGGAGCCCGCGTCCGGTTCGGTGAGGACCATGGTCGCGCCCCAGGCGCGGTCGATCATCAGCTGGGCCCAGCGCTGCTGCTCCTCGGTGCCGTTCTTCTTCGTGATCATGGCGAAGTTCGGGCCCGCCATGTACATGAACAGCGCCGGGTTCGCGCCCAGGATCAGCTCGGCGGCCGCCCACTGCACGGTCGGCGGCAGGCCGAAGCCGCCCAGGTCGTCGGTCAGGCCCAGGCGCCACCACTCGCCGTCCCAGAGGGCCTGGTAGGACTTCTTGAACGACTCGGGCAGGGTCGCGCTGAACGTCTTCGGGTCGTACACCGGCGGGTTGCGGTCGGCGTCGACGAACGACTCGGCCAGCGGGCCCACCGCCAGCTTGTTCAGCTCGACGAGCACCCCGCGCGCGGTGTCCTCGTCCGACTCGGCCAGGACGCCCTTGCCGAGGCGTTCCTGCACCTTGAACACCTCGAACAGGTTGAACTCGAGGTCGCGGACGTTGCTCTTGTAGTGGCCCATCTCGTTGCTCCGTGTCCTCACGCTGGTGCGGGTAAGTCCCCCCGCGAGCAGAGCTGACGCTACTCACCGGTAACAAAAGTGTATTACCGACCGGTAGCCCCGGCAAGGAGATTGCACCGGATCACCCCGCCGAACCTGTGCTCCGGCTCACCTGCTGGGCGACCAGCACGCCGGTCTTGAAGGCCACCGCGACGGCGTGCGTGCGGTCCCGTGCGCCCAGCTTGCGCAGGATGCTCTTGACGTGGGTGCGGACGGTCTCCACCGAAACGTAGAGGATCTTGGCGATGGCCTGGTTCTCCAGCCCGTCGGCGATCAGCGCCAGCACCTGGAACTCGCGCCGGGACAGCGGCTGCCGGTCGCCGTCGCGCACCACCGCCAGCCTGCCGCGCGGCGGGGCGACCGTCTTGGCCAGCGCCGGGTCGACGTAGCGCCGGGTCTCCAGCGCGGCCCGGATCGCCTCGACCAGCTGCGGCGGTTCGACCGTGCGCGGGATCACCCCGTGCACCCCGGCGGCGATGGCGGTGGCCACGTACTGCGTGGTCCGGTGCGCGTCGCGGACGAGGACCACCACGACGAGCTCCGGGTGGGCCGCGGCCAGCGTGGCGCTCAGGTGGCTGCGCGGGTCGAGCCCGGAGTCGATGAGGGCCAGGTCGGGCCGGTAACGCTCGGTGAACTGGACCGCCCCCTGCGGGGTGTCCGTCGCGCCGAGCCACCGCAGTCCCGGCGTGCGCAGTATCAACGCCGACAGGCCCTCGCGGAACAGGGGGACACCGTCGACGAGCGCGACCGTCGGGCCGCCGCCCCTTGGCCCGCCGGGGACGGCGGCGCGGTTGGCGGTACTGCGTGGCATACGTGGTCCTCCAGCTGTCTTCACTCGTCCGAGTAAGTGCGACGCTCAGGCCCAGCGGTCGTGACGTGCGGTTTTGGGAATTCGGACCGTTTCGTCGTCAAGGTCACCCACAGGGGTGAGGATGGCGGTGTGATCCGTGTTACATACATCGCTCCGTGGTTGGCTGGTGTGTCCGGACACGGCCAGCCAGGTCACGAACCGGTCGGTAGGCCCCCGAACGGGTAGGAACCGTCGGTCGTCGGGGATAGGGTCGAGACTCCGGAGTGACCAGTCGGATGCCGAGCGTGGGCGGCGTGACCGAGCAGGGGGCTACGTGGAAGCGGGCGCGGTGCGCAATGCGGACGAGTGGTTCCGGCTCATGGTCGAGACAGGTCTGGCCCCCGGCTTGCGCGCGCTGGGTCTGACCGGCACCGGCAGGCAGTTCCGCGTGGTCCAGGACGCGCACGTCGGGCAGGTGTCGATCCTGCAGTCGACCAAGCCCAGCGCCTACTCGACCCGGTTCACCCTGTCACTGAGCGTGACCGCCACCGACGAGTGGGCGGCGCAGCTGCGCATCCGGCCGTACGCGCGGGCCGCGGGACACCAGGGCTCGGGCTGGCAGGAGCGCATCGGCAACCTGATGCTGGTCGGCGGCGGCGTCCCGATCGGCGACCTGTGGTGGAAGATCGAGGCGGGCAAGCCGTTCGCCTCGCTGTCGGACGAGGTGCTGACCGCGGTGCGCGAGTTCGGCCTCCCGGCGATCCGCGACCAGATCCGCGCGCGTGTCAGCTGAGGAGAACCCGGACTACCTGCGCGCCCAGCTGCTCACCTACCTTGGCAACAAGCGGAACCTGCTCGGCCCCATCGACGCCGCCGCCCGCGTCGTGCGCACCCACCTCGGCCGCAAGCTCCGCGTCCTGGACGCGTTCTCCGGTTCCGGGGTCGTGTCCCGCGCGCTCAAGCAGCACGCGAGCCAACTCGTCGCCAACGACATCGAGGACTACGCCCGCGCCGTCAGCGAGTGCTACCTGACCAACGCCTCCGAAGTCGATCTGGTGTCGCTGACGGCCCTGGTGGATCACCTGAACGAGCAGGTAACCCACCACCCGACCGAGGGCTTCCTGCGCAGGCTGTACGCACCCCGCCACGACCACGACATCGCACCGGGCGAACGGGTCTTCTACACGGCCGCCAACGCCGCCCGATTGGACACCTACGCGGGCTTGATCCGCGAGGTGGACCCCACTCTTCGCCCGCTGCTGCTAGGCCCCTTGCTCTCCGCGGCGTCGATCCACGCGAACACAGCCGGAATCTTCAAAGGCTTCTACAAAGACCGCGCCACCGGCGTAGGCCGCTTCGGCGGCAGTGGTAAAGACGCATTGTCGAGAATCACCGGCGAAATCCGCCTCTTCCCACCGGTGCTGAGCAATTTCTCCTGCGACTACGCCGTATTGCAGCGCGACGCCAATACCCTGCCGGATGTCCTGCACGACCTGGACTTGGCCTATCTCGACCCGCCGTACAACCAGCACCCGTACGGCTCGAACTACTTCATGCTCAACCTGCTGGTCGACTACACCGAGCCGCGCGACCTCAGCCCCGTCTCCGGCATCCCCACCAGCTGGCGCCGATCCGGCTACAACGCCCGGAAGCAGGCCCCCGACCTGCTGGCCGACCTCGTCACCAGGGTCCCCGCCCGCTTCCTGCTGATCTCCTTCAACAACGAGGGATTCATCAGCCCGACCCACCTGACCGAACTCCTGCACACGGTCGGCACGGTCACGGAGTTCACCACGCAGTACAACACCTTCCGCGGGAGCCGAAACCTACGCGGTCGGAATCTGCACGTGACCGAGCACCTGTACCTGGTGGACCGGCAAAAAGAAATCAGGATGCCACCCGTACCCCTGGTGACACCCTGACGCTTGAGCGGATGACGGGAATCGAACCCGCGTATTCAGCTTGGGAAGCTGATGTTCTACCATTGAACTACATCCGCGCGATCTGAAGATCGACCACAGCCTACACGGCGGGACCGCTGTCGTCACACGCGGGGCGTGGGTGGATGCGAAGGTGCTGGTCACCGGATCGTGGAGGACCTACCGTCTAGGGATGACGACACTTGGTGATGGTGGTACTACCGAGCGGGACATCAGGCCGGGATCGTTGTTGGCGGGGGCCCGGCTCATCGCGGCGCTGAACACCGAGAATCGGATCTTCCGGGCGGGGACGTGGGATCCGGGTCAGATCCACGGGGCGGGCTACCAGGTTCGGCTGGCCGACAACCGCCTGGCTTTCCCCGGGGGGTCGGGTTCCGGCAAGCACGTGGTGATCGGCGAGGATGGGCACCGTTCGGGTTTCGCCCTCGAGCCGGGTGGTACCGCCCTGGTCTCCACCCAGGAGCGGTTCTCGTTGGACTTCACCATCTCCGCGCTGATCGGTCCGCGGTTCCGGTCGGCGATCAAGGGCTTGCTGGTGTTGCACGGCATGGTCGCCCACCCCGGTTTCGGCAGGCGGCTCAACGAGGACGGCGAGTGGGTCCCGAAGGAGGACGAGCGCCTCTGCCTGGTCATCATCAATGTCGGGTCCGAGCCCGAGTACCTCCGTGCTGGGGACCCGATTGCCTACCTGCAGTTCTTCGAGGTCGACCCGGTTCCGGACCCGGTCCCGATCAAGAACGCCGGGTTCGATGACCTCTACGCCAGGCTGTTCGAATCCGACTCGGCCGGCGGCGGGCTGGGGTACTTCAAGATCATCTATGACGTTCAGCGGAAGGTCGACGACGCCAGGCTGCTCGCGGAGAAGCAGGCTGAGGAGTACGAGAAGCGGGAGAAGGTGCTCCAGGTCAAGGTCGACGCCGCGGTGGCGGCCGTCGACCGGGTGCGCAACTCCACCGACAACGTGGTGGTCTTCGGGGTCTTCCTGGTGGCCGTCACCCTGCTCGGGGTGGTGCTGACCACGCTGGTCGGGGTGGTGCAGAAGATCGGTGACTTCGAGCTGTGGAAGGTCATCACGGTCGCGGCGTTGTCGCTGGTCTTCACGGGGACGGCAGTGGCGGGTGTGTGGTTGGTCGCCAAGAGTGCGCGAAAAGGCCTGGAATCGCCCGTGAACAAGCAGGGCTGACCCCCGTCGAGAGTGGCGGTGGGGCGCTCCGCGCCGGCGGTGCAAGACTAGCCGCGTTGGCGGGGATCCCCGAGGCTGCCAGAGGCGGGTGAGGTTGATGGGCGACGACAGGCTGGACGCGCTTCTCGAGGACGCGGCCAACTTCGACGACCGGTACGTGCGCACCCACGACGAGATCACCGCGTTGGTCGAGGTGCTCAAGGACCAGGGTCGCAAGATCGTGCTGACCAGCGGTTCCTTCGACGTGCTGCACGAGGGCCACTCGATGTACCTGGAGGCCGCGCGCGCCCTGGGCGACTTCCTGATCGTCGGGGTGGACAGCGACGCCAAGATCCGGCACCGCAAGGGGCCGAGCAGGCCCGCGGTGCCCGAGCTCGAGCGGCTGCGCATGGTCACCCACCAGCGCGGGGTCGGCATCGTGACGCTCAAGCGCCAGGAGGACCCGCGCTGGAGCCTGATCCGGGCCGTGCAGCCGGACGTGCTCGTCGCCACCGCCGACACCTACTCGGCGGCCGAGATCGCCGAGCTGGAGAACGACGGCTACTGCGGGCGGGTCGAGGTCAAGGAGCGGATGGCCACCATCAGCACCTCCGCCCGGCTGCGCCTGGTGCAGCTCGACCTGGCCAAGCGGCTGACCGACCAGATCGCCGAGCGGCTGCCCGACCTGGTCGCCTCGATCACCGACGAGATGCTCGCGCCGTCGTGCCCGCCCAGCTGATGCTCTACCTGCCGGTTTTGCACGCCGGCTACGAGCGCCTGGTCGAGAAGCACTCCGCGCTGGGCGCCGAGGTGCTGTTGCTCGGCCGCGGTTTCGGTGAACGCTATCCCGTGGTGCGCAAGGGAATCCGGGCCCTCGACCCCAAACGGGTCGTGGAGTACCTGTGCGCGGTCGATGGATCGCTGCGCGTCTCGGTGGTCGAGCCGGAGGACCTGCCCGCGCGTGTCAGCGGGCCCACCCTGTTCCTGCCCGACGAGACGCTGATGCGCGACATCGTGCGCGACTTCCGGCTGCGTGAGCGGGCCGAGGTGTCCTTCGACGCGAGTGTGCTGCTGCGCTGGGACCGCAAGCAGAGCAAGACCGCCACCGTCCCGCAGGTCGCGGGCGTGGTGAGCACCGACAAGCTCGCCCAGCGGTACAGCGCGCTGGCCAAGGAGCTCGGCGGCTTCAGCCCCGACTGGTGGCGCCAAGTGGGCGCGGTCGCCGTGCGCGACGAGGTCGTGCTCGCCACGGCGTACAACACGCACCTCCCGTCCGAGTACGAGCTCTATGCGCATGGTGACCCGCGCGATGCTTACCGTAAGAAGCAGCGCCTAGACCTAACGACCGCGTTGCACGCCGAAGCCACCGTTATCGGCCACGCCGCGCGCGATGGGGTCAGCCTGCGCGGTGCCGACATGTACGCCTCCACGTTTCCCTGCCCGTCGTGCGCGCGGCTGATCGTGGCCGCGGGGTTCGCGCGGTGCTTCTTCGCCGAGGGCTATTCGATGCTCGCGGGCGACCAGCTCATGCGCGAGGCGGGCATCGAGGTGTTCTCCGTCGACCTCGGCGAGCACGTCGAGCGGCAGCTCTCCCTCGACGATCTCTCCGGCGACCTGGCTACCGACCCGGCCGGGAACTGAGCTTGAACCGCACCGGCTGGTGCTCCGGGTCGGTCACCGCGCCGACGATCACGTGCACGTGGACGTGCTCGATGGTGCCGCCGGTGTACTCGCACGGCCCGCAGCGCGCGCCCAGGCCGTAGAACTCCAGCTCGAAGGTGTCGCGCACCCAGGACAGCGCGGTCCAGAAGTCGTTGCGCGCCTCGGTGGGCAGGTCGAGCAGGTCGGCGACGTGGATCGTCGGCACGAGCAGCAGGTGGTTCTGGGTGCCCGCGTACGGGTACCGGTTCGGCGTGACGCTCCACCAGGACGTGCGGTGCAGCAGCCGCTGCTCGGGCTCGTTCGCGAGGTTGTCCGGGCAGAACAGGCAGATCCCGGACCGCTCCAGCCGGTGCATCTCCTCGAGCTGGCCGGGGTCGCGGTGGTTGCCGGTGTAGTACAGGGTCATCGCCGGTAGTCCAAGAAGGAGTACGCGGGGCGGTCGCCGTCGGCGGGGTGGCTTTCCTCGCGCACCAGGGTGAACGGGTCGAGCCAGCCCGCGGGCATGAAGGCGTCGCCGTCGATCTCGGCGTGCACGCGGGTGAGCAGCACATCGTCGACGGCGTGCAGCAGTTGCGTGTAGACGGATGCGCCACCGGCCAGGTAGGCGACCGGGGTACCGAGCTCGGCGCTGATCTTGACCGCTCGGTCGAGCGCGGCTTCCGGGTCCGACACCACGGTCACCAGGTCGCTGTCGCTGGTGTAGCCGCCGTGCGACAGGACGACGGTGCGCCTGCCCGGCAACGGCTTGCGCAGTCGCGCCTCGATGGAGCGCTGCGTGACGCTGCCCATGACCACCACGTGCCCGAGGGTGGCGGCCTTGAACCTGGCCAGGTCGCCCGGCAGGTGCCAGGGCAGGTCGCCGTCCCGGCCGATCGCGTCGTTCTCGGCCGCCGCGACGATGAGCGCGAGTCTCATGAGGCCACCGGGATGTCGCGCACGCTCGGGTGCGGGTGGTAGTCGGCGAGCTCGAAGTGCTCGCCGCGGAAGTCGTGGATGTCCTTGACCTGAAGCCCCGCCTCGGTGAGGCGCACCGCGGGGAGCCTGCGCGGCTCCCGGGTCAGCAGCTCCTCGACGGCCGGGATCTGGTCCTCGTAGATGTGCGCGTCGGAGATCGTGTGGTAGTACGCCGCGGCGCGCAGACCGGTGAGCTGCTCGAGCATGAGCGTCAAAGCGCCGTACTGCACCATGTTCGACGGCACGCCCACCGGGAGGTCGCCGGAGCGCTGGAACATGTGCAGGTGCAGCCCGTCATTGATCACCCGAACGTGTACCCAGCCGTGGCAGGGCGCGATCGTCGTGCGCGGGGTCTTGCCGGTGCCGCGCACCTGGTACTGCGGGATCCACGGGCTGACGAAGTGGGTCCGGTCGGCCGGCAGCTCGGTGAGCTGCTCGACCAGGTGCTTGAACTGGTCGAACGGCGGGCCCTCGGCGGTCGGGAAGTCGTGGAACGCGCCGCCGTAGGAGCCGGGGCCGATGTCGCCGGGGGCCAGGCCCTTCGGCTCGGTCTTCGCCGGGGTGGTCCACTGTCCCCACCAGTCGCACCCGAACTCGGCCAGCTCGTCGGTGGTGGTGGCGCCGTTGATGAACGCGCACAGCTCACCGATCGGCTTGCGCCAGAACGACTTCAGGCTCCGCTCGGTGATCAGGGGGAAACCCTGCGCGAGCGGGAAGGTCATCGTCTGCTGCATCAGCGTCAGCGCGCGCGGTCCCTGCCGGGTGGCGGTGAACTCACCCTGCGCCAACACCCGCGCCAAGACGTCGCGGTACTGCGTGGCGATCGGCCGATCCGGCTCGGGTAGGTACTGCACTCGCGCCACTCTAGGAGACCCGCCTCTCCACCGGGGTCAGAGGTACCGCGATGGCCGGTAGTACGGCCGCCAGCAGCAGGGCCCATGGCCAGCTCACCGCGGTGACCACGGCCGCGAACGCCGGCGCGACGGCCAGCGCCATACCGTTCTGGCCGGTGTTCTGGATGCCCAGCGCGCGACCCGCCCAGTGTGGACCGGCGAGCTCGGCGGTGGCGGTGAAGGCGAGGCCGTTGTCGGTCACCGAGATGACCATCGCGAGGATCAGGCCGGTGACCGCGAGCCACGGTGACACCAGGTCGCCGAGCGCCCACAGCAGGACCGACGCGCAGGCCGCGAACGCGATCTGGCGCATCGGCCGCATCCGGCTGCCGACCCGGTCCGACCACGCCCCCGCGCCGATCCGGCCCGCCGCGCCGAGGATCTGGACGACGGCCAGCACGGCCCCCGCGGTCACCGGGCTCCAGCCCTGCTCGGAGACCAGGTAGGTCAGGGCGAAGGTGGCCGTGACGAACTGCGGCCCGACCAGGAGCGCGCTCGCCGCGTGCACCCGCCACAGAGGCGTTGTGCCATAAGGGGAACGGGTCTCGGCGACGTGCTTCGCCGGTGTGCGGGGCGGGTCTTCCAGGAAGAACCCGACCACCACGGCGATGACCAGGCAGAGGCCCGCCGGGATGACCAGCGACCAGCGGTAGCCCCACGCCTGGGCGGCGGGCGGCAGGGTCAGGGCGGCGAAGCCGATGCCGATCGGGGTGCAGGTCTGCCGGATCCCCATGGCCAGCCCGCGATCGGTGGTGAACCACCCGAGGATGGCCCGGCCGCTGGCGGCACTGATGGACGCGGAGAACACGCCGGCGATGGCCAGCATCACCGCGAGGGTGGGAATGCCCGGGAGAACGGCGGCGGCCAAGCCCGCCAAGCCGGTGCCCGCCATGCCGATGGTCATCACGACCCGCTCACCGAAGCGGTCGGCGGCCGCGCCCCAGGCGATCAGCGCGACCAGGACACCCAGAACCGGTGTGACGGCAAGGGTTCCAGCGGCGGTGAGGGAGAGACCTTCGGCGGCTCGAAGGGCCGGGATGACGAACGGCAGACCGTAGACCAACGCCGTGGTGGCCGCCTGCGCGGCGACCGCGACCGTCAAGATCCCCCAGCGTCCCATGTTAATTACGGTAGCTAATGGTTCCTGGGATGTGGAAGGACTGTCTCATTGGATGGACAGAAGAAGATCCTGCGCATCGCAGCGGGAGGCCGACCCCGCTGGAACGCAACACCCGCTGCGGATGCTCGATCTAGTGGCGCGTGCGGTGGAGTGCCGTTTTCGTTGCCCGAGTAAGAGCGGGGCTCGATCTAGTGAACTCGCTTCGTGTGGGGCCCCTAGAGCACCGCGGTGGGAAAGAAGGGCGGGTGAAGGGCATTCCCACCACACGGCGAGTTTAGCGGTGCTCTCCCCCCACACGAAGCGAGTCCACTAGATCGAGCATCCGTAGCGGGCCTTGCGTGCCAGCCGGGTCGGCCTCACCGCTGCGGTTGAGTGGGGTGGCTTTTCCGCTGCGGTTGAGGGGAATGAACTGCGGTGGCTCAGGCTGTTGTGGACTTGTCCTCTTCGGACAGTGGGGTGCCGGTGCCGACCTCGTCGGTGGGGGTGTCGGCGGGTTCGGTGGGGGTTCGCTTGACTGAGGCCAGCAGGAGTTGGGCCACGTCCACCACCTCCACGTGCTCGCCCGCCAGTCCGTCCGCCTGCCTGGCCGTGACGCCGTCGGTCAGCATCACGCGGCAGAACGGACAGCCGGTGGCGATCTTGGACGGGGCCGTTCCCAGTGCCTCGTCGACGCGTTCCACGTTGATCCGCTTGCCGATGCGCTCTTCCATCCACATCCGTGCACCGCCCGCGCCGCAGCACATCGAGCGGTCGCCGTGGCGGGGCATCTCGCGCAGCTTCGCGCCGGAGGCGCCGACGAGTTCGCGGGGGGCCTCGTAGATCTTGTTGTGCCTGCCCAGGTAGCACGGGTCGTGGTAGGTCACGTCCTCGGCGACCGGGGCCACCGGTACCAGGCGCCGTTCGCGGACCAGCTTGTTGAGGAGTTGGGTGTGGTGCACGACCTCGTACTTGCCGCCCAGTTGCGGGTACTCGTTCGCCAGCGTGTTGAAGCAGTGCGCGCAGGTCACGACGACCTTGCGCTTGCCCGCCTCGCGGCCCTCGAAGACCGTGTTGATCACTTCGACGTTCTGCTGGGCCAGCATCTGGAACAGGAACTCGTTGCCCGCGCGCCGGGCCGGGTCGCCGGTGCAGGTCTCCTCCGAGCCGAGGACGACGTAGCTCACTTCAGCCATGTGCAGCAGCTCCGCGACCGCGCGGGTGGTCTTCTTGGCGCGGTCCTCGAAGGCGCCCGCGCAGCCGACCCAGAACAGGTACTCGGCGTCGCCGAGCTCGCCGTCGAAGACCGGGACCTCGAAGTCCAGCTCCTTGGTCCAGGCCAGCCGGTCCTTGGCGTTCTGGCCCCAGGGGTTGCCCTTGTTCTCCAGGTTCTTGAACATCCCGCCCAGCTCGGAGGGGAAGTTCGACTCGATGAGCACCTGGTAGCGGCGCATGTCGACGATGTGGTCGACGTGCTCGATGTCCACCGGGCACTGCTCCACGCACGCGCCGCAGGTCGTGCAGGACCACAGGACCTCGGGGTCGATCACGCCCAGCTCGTCGACGCCGCCGATCAGCGGGCGCTCGGCCTCGGCCAGCGCCAGCACGTCGATGCCGGCGTGCGGGTTGTCCCCGGTCAGGCCGATCTCGTCGCCCGCCATGTCCTTCTTGCCGCCCGCGAGCAGGTACGGGGCCTTGGCGTAGGCGTGGTCGCGCAGCTGGGTGATCATCAGCTTCGGGGACAGCGGCTTGCCGGTGTTCCACGCCGGGCACTGCGACTGGCAGCGGCCGCACTCGGTGCAGGTGGTGAAGTCCAGCCAGCCCTTCCAGGAGAAGTCCTCGACCTTGCCCGCGCCGAAGACGTCGGTCTCCGGGTCGGCCTCCTCGAAGTCGAGGACCTTGCCGCCGGAGGTCATCGGCTTGACCGCGCCCAGCGCGACGCCGCCGTCGGCCTCCCGCTTGAAGTAGATGTTGAAGAAGGCGCTGAACCGGTGCCAGGCCACGCCCATGGTCATGTACTTGGCGACCACGTACACCCAGACCATCGCGCCCATCAGCTTGACGAACGCCAGCACCGAGACCAGGTTCGGGCTCGCGGGCAGCAGGTCGCCGATCGGGTTGGTGACGAAGGCCGCCCAGGTCGGCACCTCCTCGACACCGGGCAGCGCGGACTTGGCCGCCCGCACGCCCAGGATGCCGATCCCCTCGAAGATCACCACGGCCTCGACGAAGTAGGCCTGCCAGGCGTTCGAGCCCTGGAACCTCGACACCCGGTCGGCCCGGCGCGGGTGGTTGCGCTGCCGGATCACCGCCAGCGCCACCCCGCCGACGACGGTGCCCAGGCCGAGCAGCTCCATCAGCAGGTGCCACAGGCTCCAGTGGTCCAGCACCGGCCAGCCCCAGCTGGGCACGAAGACCTCGCCGTAGGCCTCGAACAGCGCGGCCGAGCCGATCAGGAAGCCCCACATCACCAGCCAGTGCCACGGGCCCACGTGCCGGAACTTGTTCATCCGGGTGTGCGCGGCGAACTCCTTGACCAGGGTGCGCATCCGGGGCACGAACGGGCCGTTGCGGGTGGCGTCGGGCTGCCCGAGCCGCACGATGGCGACCATCCTGGCCACCGTGCGGACGAACAGGCTCCAGGCCACGAGGCTGATCGCGACCGCGACCAGGCCCAGTGTCAGCTGCACGGCACCCATCTGGTGGTGACCTTCCTTCGGTTGGCTTCCGGGGCGGGACCCTACGCCTTCTTACTGGCCGGTAACCGGGTTGGTGAAGCCTAAGTCGGGCAAGTGTGGCGCACACCTCGTCAACAACCTGGACGTTCGTACAGGTAGTTTGCCGCTGTGCACCCGCTCATCTTGCTCGCGATCACCGTGGTCGGCTCGTCGGCACGGCTGCGGCCGGGCTACCGGCGGGTCGACGGCCGCAAGACCCGCGGCGAGCGCAAACGCCAGGAGATCACCGAGGCCACGCTGCGGGTGATCGAGCGCGACGGGGTCGCGGGCGTCTCGCACCGCACCGTCGCGCGGGAGGCGGGCGCGTCCGCCGCGTCGGTCACCTACCACTTCGCCACGCTCGACGAACTGCTCGTCGACACCCTGGTCTGGTCGGCCGAGCGGCTGGCCGCCCAGGTGCGCGACCTGATCGAGACCAGTCGGATCAAGGGCGGCAGGCCCGCGGGCGCGGTCGCCGAGATGCTGGCCGAGGCGCTCGGGCCGGAGCGCGCGCGGACCATGGCGCAGTACGAGCTCTACCTGCTCGCCGCCCGCAGGCCCGCGCTGCGACCGGCCGCCCGGCTGTGGCTGGACGTGCTGGCCAGCCTGGGCCGCCAACCGGACGAGGTCGGCTTCCGGGCGTTCCTCGCCGCGGTCGACGGGGTGCTCGTGCAGGGCCTGATCGACGACGAGCCACCCACCGCGGCCGAGCTGCTGCCGGTGGTCGAGCACCTGCTCGAACCACTCCGTTGAGCCGGTTGATCTACCCCGTGAGAGGTAGGTCGAACTGCGACCGTGGGGCGATGGCAGCGCGCCCGGCCAGCCATAACCTGGCTCTATGGTCAAAAGAGCGCTGCTGGCAGCCGTGATCGCGACCGCGGCGCTGGTGACCCCGGCCGTCGCGGCCACGCCGAGCACCATCGCGGTCCCCCGGCCGACCGGGCGCTACCCGGTGGGCGCGAGCACCCTGCACCTGGTCGACAAGGCGCGCACCGACCCCTGGGCGGGCGGGCCGCGCGAGCTGATGATCACGCTGCGGTACCCCGCGTTGCCTGCGGGTCGACCCGCGCCGTACGCGACCGTTCCCGAGGTCACGGCGCTCTTGGCGGACCAGGGCATCCCGGTCGACGCGGCACTGGTGGCGGGCACGCGGACGAACGCGCGGGTCGACGCGCCGCCGCTGCCCGGGCGCCGTCCGCTGGTGATCCTCTCCCCCGGCTTCGGCCTGCCGCGGTTCACGCTGACCGGGCTGTCGGAGGACCTCGCCTCGCACGGCTACGTCGTGGCCACCGTCGACCACGCCTACGAGAGCGTGGGGATGGCGCTGCCCGACGGCAGGCTCCTGGGGTGCGAGGCCTGCGAGGTCGTCGACGGCACCAACGCCCACCTGGTTCCCGAGACCCGCGCCAAGGACGTCACCTTCCTGCTCGACCGCCTGCTGACCTCCCGCTACGCCCGGCTGATCCATCCCAGGCAGATCGGGATGGCCGGTCACTCGATCGGCGGCGCCGCGGCGGTCGAGGCCATGCGCACCGACCGCCGCGTCCGCGCGGGGGCCGACTTCGACGGCACGATCTTCACCCCGGCCACGCTCGACCGGCCGTTCCTGCTGGTGGACTCGGACCGGCCCGCGGACCCGAGCTGGACCGCCGCCTGGCCCGAGCTGACCGGCCCGAAGGGCTGGCGCACCGTCGCGCACGCCAACCACGGCTCGTTCCACGACGTCGCGGCCCTGGCGCCCCAGCTGGGCTTCCCGGACGACCCGGCACTGCCCGGGGCGCGCGCCACCGAGATCACCCGGGGCCTGCTGTTGTCCTTCCTGGACCGCTACCTCAAGGGCGTCCCGGTGCCCGAACCGCACTACCCGGAGGTCCGCGACAGCGCCCCGAACAGCGCTGATCGCGCTGGGCTGCCCCCACAGGGGTAGGGACAACCTCAGGGCGGAGTCGGGGGCGTCCCTGATTCATCGGGACGAGCAGCCGCCATAGCGTCGTGTCGTAGCAGTTTTCTGGCTGAGGGGTGAGTGATGGCGCCGAGGAACGTTTCGGGTCAGCGGAGGATCGTGCTGGGGGTGTCCGTCGCGGGGGTGGCGGTCGTGGCGTCACTGGTGGGCGCTTGCGGTCTCGCGCCCGAGAAGTTCACCGACGACGCGGGGGTCGGGCAGACCATCCGCTCGGTGCGGGTCGGGACCGAGTCGGGGTCGGTCAAGATCCGCACCGGGTCGTCGACCTCGGTGCACCGCGACGTCTCGTACGCGAGCACGAGACCGGGTCCGACCCACCACGTCGAGGGGGACGTGCTGGTGCTGGGCGGCTGCGAGGTGCGCAACTGCTGGGTCGACTACGAGGTCGTCGTCCCCGAGGGGGTGTCGGTGTCGGGGGACGTCGACTCCGGCTCGGTGGACGTCGAGGGGGCCTCGACGGTCAACCTGCGGGCCAGTTCGGGGCGGGTGGCGGTGCGCAGGGCCTCCGGTGCGGTCAACGTCGTGGCGGACTCCGGGTCGGTCGACCTGGTCGACGTCAAGGGCAAGGTCGCGGTCGAGGCCAGCTCCGGGGACGTCTCGGTGCGGGACATCGGCGGTGACGCCACCCTGCGCGCCCAGTCCGGCACGGTCGAGGCCCAGGGGGTGAGCGGCTCGACCAACGCCGAGGCGTCCTCGGGCAGCATCACCGTGCGGCTGGCCAAGGTCGGCGGCGTGCACGCCAACGCCGACAGCGGCTCGGTGAACGTGATCGTGCCCAAAGGCGACTACCGGGTGACCGCGCACGCCGACAGCGGGGACGTGGACAACGCCATCGGCGACCACCTCGACTCGCCCAACCACCTCGACCTCGCCGCGGGCAGCGGGGACATCACCATCAGGTTCGGCTGAGCCGTGGCCGACGACAGCACCGAGCTGACCGGGGCCCCGACCGGGGCCCCGGTCGTGCACGAGCGGGCCGACGCCGCACGCAACCGCAGGCGCATCCTGACCGCCGCCCGCAGGCTCTTCGGCCAGCGCGGCGTCGACACGGTCACCATGGACCAGATCGCCTCGGCGGCAGGCGTCGGCAAGGGGACGCTGTTCCGCCGCTTCGGCGACAAGTCCGGCCTGGCCGCAGCCCTGCTCGACGAGGGCGAGCGCGAACTGCGCGAGCAGGTGGCGCGGGGGCCCGCGCCGCTGGGTCCGGGGGCCGCGCCCGCCGAACGCGTGCGGGCGTTCTTCGACGCCTACCTGACCTTCCTGGCCAACCACCTGGACCTGGTGCACCTGGCCGAGACGGCGCGCCCCGGCGCCCGCTACCGGATCACCGCCTACCGGTACTGGCACCGCCACGTCGCGGGGCTGCTGGCCGACGCCCGGTTGCCCGCCGACGGCGACGCCCTCGCGCACGTGCTGCTCGCCGCCGTCGCCGCCGACCTGCAGCGCGCGCTGCGCGAGGAGGTGCCCGCCGAGCGGATGCGGCGCAGTGTGCTGCTTGTGATCGACGCCGCAGTGGCCGCCCCGGTCGGGGCGGGAACAAGCGGCCCAGGTCCCTCGTTGTGGGTGCAGGAAGGTTGAGCGGGTAGGGCTCAAGTCTGAAAACTGAGTCCGGTAGGCTCAACTTCACCAGCCCGGCCCCCAGTGGGCCGAGAACCACAGGCAGCAACACAGCAGGAGGAAGAAATGGCGCGAGCGGTCGGCATCGACCTGGGGACGACCAACTCCGTCGTCGCCGTCCTCGAAGGCGGTGAACCGACGGTTATCGCCAACTCCGAGGGTTCCCGGACCACCCCGTCCATCGTGGCCTTCGCCAAGAACGGCGAGGTCCTGGTCGGTCAGCCCGCCAAGAACCAGGCTGTCACCAACGTGGACCGCACGGTCCGCTCGGTGAAGCGGCACATCGGCACCGACTGGAAGACCGAGATCGACGGCAAGGGCTACACCGCGCAGGAGATCAGCGCCCGCGTGCTGATGAAGCTCAAGCGCGACGCGGAGGCCTACCTCGGCGAGACGATCACCGACGCGGTGATCACCGTCCCGGCCTACTTCGAGGACGCCCAGCGGCAGGCCACCAAGGAGGCCGGGCAGATCGCGGGCCTCAACGTGCTGCGGATCGTGAACGAGCCGACCGCGGCGGCGCTGGCCTACGGCCTGGACAAGGGCGCCAAGGAGCAGACCATCCTGGTCTTCGACCTCGGCGGCGGCACCTTCGACGTCTCGCTGCTCGAGATCGGCGACGGCGTCGTGGAGGTCCGCGCCACCAGTGGTGACAACCACCTCGGCGGCGACGACTGGGACCAGCGCATCGTCGACTGGCTGGTGGAGAAGTTCAAGGCCTCCAACGGCATCGACCTCACCAAGGACAAGATGGCGCTGCAGCGCATCCGCGAGGCGGCCGAGAAGGCGAAGATCGAGCTGTCCAGCTCGAACAGCGCCAACATCAACCTGCCCTACATCACCGTCGACGGCGACAAGAACCCGCTGTTCCTCGACGAGAACCTGACCCGCGCGGAGTTCCAGCGGATCACCGCCGACCTGCTCGACCGCACCCGCACCCCGTTCAACAACGTGGTCAAGGACGCGGGCGTCTCGGTCGGCGAGATCGACCACGTGGTGCTCGTGGGTGGTTCCACCCGGATGCCCGCGGTGGCCGAGCTGGTCAAGGAGCTCACCGGCGGCCGCGAGGCCAACAAGGGCGTCAACCCCGACGAGGTCGTCGCGGTCGGTGCCGCGCTGCAGGCGGGCGTGCTCAAGGGCGAGGTCAAGGACGTCCTGCTGCTCGACGTGACCCCGCTGTCGCTGGGCATCGAGACCAAGGGCGGGGTGTTCACCAAGCTCATCGAGCGCAACACCACCATCCCGACCAAGCGCTCGGAGATCTTCTCCACCGCCGACGACAACCAGACCACCGTGGGCATCCAGGTGTTCCAGGGCGAGCGCGACTTCGCCCAGGACAACAAGAAGCTGGGCACCTTCGACCTGACCGGTCTGCCGCCCGCTCCCCGGGGCGTGCCGCAGGTGGAGGTCACCTTCGACATCGACGCGAACGGCATCGTGCACGTCAACGCGAAGGACCTGGGCACCGGCAAGGAGCAGTCGATGACGATCACCGGCGGCTCGGCGCTGCCCAAGGACGACATCGAGCGGATGGTCAAGGACGCCGAGGCGCACGCCGACGAGGACAAGAAGCGCCGGGACGAGGCCGAGGTCCGCAACCAGGCCGAGACCCTGGTCTACCAGACCGAGAAGTTCGTCAAGGACAACGACGAGAAGCTCCCGGCCGAGGCCAAGGAGAAGGTCAACGCCGCGATCGCCGAGGCCACCGAGGCGCTCAAGGGCACCGACATCGCGCCGATCAAGGCCGCGATGGAGAAGCTGGCCACCGAGTCGCAGGCCATGGGCTCGGCGCTCTACGCCAACACCGGCGCCGACGCCGCGGGTGCGGGTGCCGACGGTTCGGCGCAGGCCAAGGCCGACGGCGCCGACGACGTGGTGGACGCCGAGATCGTCGACGAGGACAAGAAGTGACCGAGCAGCACAGCGCTGACCGGCTCGCCGAGGACCAGACCGGCGACGAGCCGCGCGCCGAGCGCGAGACCGGTCCGGTCGTCGAGGTCGAGGAGGAGGTGCCCGCCGCGGCGGGCACCCACGCCCCCTCCACCCCGGAGGCCGAGGTCGGCGGCAGGCACGCCGCCGAGGAGCCCGAGCTCGACCCGTCCGCGGTGTTCAAGGCCCAGCTCGACGAGCGCACCGCGGACCTGCAGCGGCTGCAGGCCGAGTACGCCAACTACCGCAAGCGGGTCGACCGCGACCGCGAGGCGGTGGTGTCCTCGGCCAAGGCCCAGGTCGTCACCGACCTGCTGTCCGTGCTCGACGACGTCGAGCGGGCCGGCGCGCACGGCGACCTCACCGGCGCGTTCAAGGCGGTGGCCGAGAAGCTGATCGGCTCGTTGCAGAAGGCCGGGCTGGAGCCGTTCGGCCACGAGGGCGAGCCGTTCGACCCGTCGGTGCACGAGGCCGTGCAGCACAACACCTCCACCGATGTCGACGGACCGACGGTGACCGGCGTGCTGCGCCGGGGCTACCGGTTCGGCGACCGGGTCGTGCGGGCCGCGCTGGTCGCGGTCACCGACGCGGAGCAGGCCCCGGCGGCACCCGCCGACGAGCAGAACTGAGCGAGGGGAGGGGACGTCCGGTGAGTGCCAGGGACTGGATCGACAAGGACTTCTATCGCGAGCTGGGCGTCTCCTCCGACGCCTCGGACGCGGAGGTCAAGAAGGCCTACCGCAAGCTCGCCCGCGAGCTGCACCCGGACGCCAACCCGGGCAACGCCGACGCCGAGGCCCGGTTCAAGTCGGTCTCCGAGGCCTACGGCGTGCTCGGCGACCCGGACAAGCGCAAGCAGTACGACGAGGCGCGCAGCATGTTCGGCTCCGGCGGCTTCCGGCCGGGGGGCTTCGGGGGCGGCGGCGGTAGCGGCTTCGACTTCGGCGACATGTTCAACGGCCAGCCCGGTTTCGGCGGCGCCCAGGGCGGCGCGGCCGGTGGCGGGCTCGGCGACCTGTTCGGCAACCTGTTCAACCGCGCCCGCGGCGGCGGCGCCGGTGGGGCCACCCGGCCCAAGCGCGGGTCGGACGTGGAGACCGAGGTCCGCATCGACTTCGTCGAGGCGGTCAAGGGCGCCACCGTGCCGCTGCGGTTGTCCAGTCCGTCCACATGCGACACCTGCCACGGCTCGGGGGCCCGGCCGGGCAGCACCCCCAAGACCTGCGCCGCCTGCGGTGGTGTGGGTCTGGTCAGCCGCAGCCAGGGCGCGTTCGCCTTCAGCGAGCCGTGCCGCGACTGCCGCGGCACCGGCCGCATCGTCGAGGACCCGTGCCCCGACTGCGCGGGCGAGGGCGTCAACACCAAGACCCGCACGCTCACCGTCCGCATCCCGGCCGGGGTCGAGGACGACCAGCGCATCCGCCTCGCGGGCCAGGGCGAACCAGGTCGCCAGGGCGCCGCGGCGGGCGACCTGTACGTGCGCGTGCACGTCACCGCGCACCCGGTGTTCGGCCGCAACGGCAACGACCTGACCCTCACCGTGCCGGTCACCTTCGTCGAGCTGGCCCTCGGCACGACCCTCACGGTGCCCACCCTCGACGGTGTGGTGTCGCTGAACGTGGCCCCCGGCACGGCTTCCGGAAAGGTCCTGCGCGTGCGCGGCAAGGGCGTCGCCAAGCGCGACGGCCAGGTCGGGCACCTGATGGTCACCCTGCAGGTCGCCGTCCCGGCCGTGCTGAGCGCCGAGGCGAAGGCCGCGCTGGAGGCCTACGCCGCGGCCACCGCCGACCACGACCCGCGGCCGGAGCTGACCGCCGTCGTGCAGAAGGCGAGGCAGTCGTCATGAACCCGTTCCCGCCGGGCGCCGACGAGGACACCCCCGTCTTCGTCATCTCGGTGGCCGCCCAGCTCTCCGGCCTGCACGCCCAGACCCTGCGCAGCTACGACCGCCAGGGTCTGGTCTCCCCCGGCCGGACCCCCGGCGGCGGCAGGCGCTACTCGGTCCGCGACATCGCCCTGCTGCGCGAGGTCCAGCGCCTCTCCCAGGAGGCGGGCGTCAACCTGGCGGGCATCAAGCGCATCATCGAGCTCGAGAACGAGGTCGACGCCCTGCGCGGCCGGATCGACGAGCTCACCGAGCAGCTGGCGGCGGCCTACGTGGCCGCCGAACAGGCCGCGGCCGCCATCCACAAGTCCTACCGCCACGACCTCGTCCCGGTCCGCCAGCAGACCGCCCTCGTCGTCTGGCGCCCCCAGAAACGCGGCTGAAAGCCGGAACGCTGGATCCCCACCGCCCACCATCCCAACCGGGCCGCGGGCAGCAAGCCGCCCGCCTGCCGGGATTGGCCGCGCGCCGCATCGCCGACCCTCTGTCCAGACAATGCCCGGTTCTTCCAGGCCGTGATCGACCTCGCCACCCGCCCACTCTGACCTTGAAGAGACGGCCTGGCCACTTGCAGCAGGGCCCGTTCTCGGCGCCACTCCCTCTGCGCGCCCAATGCCGTCAGGCGACGCAGAACTCGTTGGCCTCGGGATCGTGCATGACGACGTGGCCGAGTTCTCCCCCGTAGGACTCCTCGCGCACCGCTGTCGCGCCCGCGGCCACGAGTTCGGCCACCTTCGCGCGGATCAGCCGTTCCCGTTCGGCCATGTCCCACGGTGGTTCCCCGGCCACCCGGATGTCGATGTGCACCCGGTTCTTCGCCGTCTTCGCCTCGGGGACCCGCAGGAAACCGATCGCAGGTCCCTTGCCGTCCGGGTCGACGATCGACGCGCCGTCCGGGTCGTCGTAGCCCGGTTCGGGTATCCCAGCGCGCGCGCCCAGAACGCGGCGAGCCGGTGGGGGTCCGCCGCGTCGCAGCCGAGGGTCCAGTGCACGGCGCCGGGATCAGTCCAGGCTGAATGGGTCGTAGGTGATGCGGTCCAGCGGGGTGCCCGCGACGAGCATCCGGGACACCGTCGAGCGGATCATCCCGGGTGAGCCCGCCACCAGCACGTCCCGGTCCGGCCAGGCGCCGTAGCGGGTGACGATGTCGGCCAGTGTGCCGTGCTCCACCCCGTAGGCGTCCGGGTCGGACTCCAGCACGGGGGTGACGGTCAACCACGGGTTCGTCACCGCGACGTTCTGCAGGTGCGGCAGGTCGTAGAGGTCCGCGCGGACCCGGCCGCCGGTGAACAGGTGCACGTGCGGGTTGTCGCCCCACTGGGCCAGGTCGTCGATGATCGAGCGCATCGGCGCGACACCGGTGCCGCCGGCGATCATCAGCACGTCGCGGCCGCTCGCGCGGTCGACGCCGATGCGGCCCATCGGCGGGCCGAGCCGCCAGCGGTCGCCGACCTTGGCGTGCGCGACGATCGAGCGGCTGACCCAACCGTTCTCCACGCCGCGGATGTGGAACTCGATCACGCCGTCCGGACTGGGGGCGTTGGCCGGGGTGAAGTACCGCCACAGCCGCGGCCGCTGCGGGACCTCGACGCTGAGGTACTGACCCGGCTTGTAGACCAGCGGGTAGTCCGGCCGCACCCGCACCACCGCCAGGTCCCAGCCGAGCCGCTCGTGGTCGACGACCTGGGCGGGCCAGGACGCCGGGCCGTCGTCGGCGGCCGCGGCGTCCAGCATCGCCCGGGCCATGATCGTGTACGCCTCGGCCCAGGCGCGCTCCACCTCGTCGCTCCAGGCATCGCCCGCGAAGCGCTTGACGGCGGCGATCAGCGCCATGCCGACGGCCTCGTAGTGCGAGCTGATCACGCCGAACTTGCGGTGGTCGCGGCCGAGTTGGCGCAGGAACGGCACCAGGTCCTCGGGGCGGTCGACCATCTGCACCACGTGCACCAGCGCGCGCAGCAGCCGGGACCGCTGGACCTGCATGTTGGCCGGGAACATCTCCCGGGCGCTGGGCTCGATGCTGAACAGCATCCCGTAGAAGAACTGGCCGACCTGGTCCGCCTGCGGCTCGACGACCGCGAAGCTGTCCCGGACGAGGCGCACCATCGCACTGACGGCGGTGGGGGACTCGTGTCGGGGCTGCGAGGTCGGGATGGGACTCACAACTGCGTTGGCTGTCATGATCGGGGGGTCGACTCCACCTCTCGGGCGCCCGTTAAGGCTGTCACCACGGTACTCGCGCATCCATCCCCCGACGGAGTGGACAGTAGACGCAAAATTGGCGCTTGAGCGCCTTGATCACACCTTTGTGTCAATCGCGGTAACGCTTCGTGCAGGCCAATCCGTCCAATGGGGTACATCGTACGTGCGGGCTACGCGTCCGGGCTGTTCTCGTGGAACGGTGTCCGGCGTGTCCATCGACCCCCTTCCCCCCGCGGGCGCCGACCTGTTGCGGCTCGAGTTCGCCGAGGTCCCGCCCGCCGCCGCGCACGCCACCGGACCGCGTGAGCCCGCCGGAGCGGACGCGGGCGGCCTGGTCCTCGACCGGCTCACCGCCCCGATGATCGAACTGGTGCACCGGATGGAGCTGGCCTACGTCGCCACCGCCGACGCCGAGGGCGCCTGCGACTCCGGCCTGCGGGCCGGTCCACCGGGCTTCATCCAGGTGCTCGACGACCGGCACCTCGCCTACGCCGAGTTCGACGCGCCCGCGAGCCTGGACAACATCGGGGAGAACCCGCACGTGGGCATCCTGCTGGTCGACGCGGCCAAGGCCGTGCAGGTCAACGGCCGGGCCACGGTCCTGGGCGAGGCCGAGCTGCCCAACCGGGTCGGCGCCCGGCACTGGGTGCTGGTCGAGGTCGAGGAGGCCTACCTGCACCGCCGCGCGGCCGGGCGCCGGCCCGCGCACACTCCCGCGGGCTAGGACTCCGGTGGGCTGGGCTCCCCCTGCCGGGGATGTCCGGTTAGCGTTCCGCACGCGGGGGTCGAGAAAGGGACGCAGGGTTGGCGGACGCGGACGACCGCGAGGCGGCGGCGCAGGACCTGGAGCGGGAGCTGTCGAAGCTCTTCGGCCGGGCGCGCAGTCTCTCGCTCACCTTGGCGGCACGGGTGCACCCCGGGCTGGACGGCGCCTCCTACGCCCTCCTGGTCCACCTGAGCGGCATCGGGCCGGTGCGGGCCGCCGACGTGGTCGAGCGCACCGGGCTGGACAAGTCCACCGTCAGCAGGCAGATCGCCCGGCTGGCGCAACTGGACCTGGTCGAGCGGGTGCCCGACCCGTCCGACGGCCGCGCCCGGCTGGTCCAGCTGACCGAGACCGGTGCCGCCCGGCTGACGAAGGTGCGCGAGGACCGCCGCGTGCAGCTGCGCGCGAAGTTCACCGACTGGTCCGCCGCCGACATCCACCAGTTCTCCCGCCTGCTGGGCCGGTTCAACGCGGACCTCTGACCGGGCGTGCGTGCCGAGGCGCGGTGATCACGGCGCCGGTCGCCCCGGCGCTGGTTGCCGCCTTCGGCTGCCGACTCGGGGCCGGCAGCGTTGATCTTCAGGCGTGGCTGGTCGCCGCGGAGCGCGGCCCGCCCGAGTCGCCCGCACCGGCCCCGACCAGCGAAGATGTGACCGGTGTCTCGTTGCCCGTCGTTAACCCGCGGCGGGTCCCTCGCGGCGACCGCGATCCGTGATCGAATTGGCGCAGGTCACCACCCGTGAAGCCCAAACACGAGTGGGTGACTGATGTTGTCCACCGGCCTGTGGATAAGGACCTGGGCATTGTGGATAAGTGGATTACTTGTGTGGATAGCACGATTGCGACATGTGGGTGACCACCCGATCGGGTGGTCCTGCTCGGCCTCAGCTCTCGGTGGAGTGGTCGTACGTCTGCTGTTCACCTGATCCGTGATCGCGGGCACCAGTTCGGACTTGAGCGGAACTCGCTCAACTTTGCTGACGTTGACCCGGTAGACAGTGCGGCGACCCGAGGTGGGAGATGGACGCGTTCAACCCGACGACCAAGACTCAGCAGGCGATCTCCGCGGCCGCGCAGGCCGCGTCCGGGGCCGGGAACCCCGACATCCGACCGGTTCACCTGCTCGGTGCGCTGCTGGCCCAGACCGACGGCATCGCCGTCCCGCTGCTCACCGCCGTCGGCGCCGACCCGGACGTGGTCCGCAAGGACCTGGAGCCGCTCGGCCGCGGCCTGCCGTCGGCCACCGGCGCCACGGTGTCCTCCCCCGGCCTCTCCCAGCAGGCGCTGCGGGCGATCACCAACGCCCAGAAGCTGGCCACCGAGATGGGCGACGAGTACGTCTCCACCGAGCACCTGCTGGTCGGCCTGTCCGCCGAGGGCGGTGACGTCGCCGACCTGCTCAAGCGGCACGGCGCCACCCCGGACGCGCTGCGCGAGGCGTTCGCCCGGGTCCGCGGTTCGGCCCGGGTGTCGAGCCCCGACCCGGAGGGCACCTACCAGGCGCTGGAGAAGTACGGCGTCGACCTCACCGAGCGGGCCCGCAAGGGCGAGCTGGACCCGGTGATCGGCCGCGACAGCGAGATCCGGCGGGTCGTGCAGGTGCTCTCCCGCCGCACCAAGAACAACCCGGTGCTCATCGGCGAGCCCGGGGTCGGCAAGACCGCCATCGTCGAGGGCCTGGCCCAGCGGATCATCGCCGGGGACGTGCCCGAGTCGCTGCGCGGCAAGCGCGTGGTGTCCCTCGACCTGGGCTCGATGGTCGCCGGGGCGAAGTTCCGCGGCGAGTTCGAGGAGCGGCTCAAGGCCGTGCTCAAGGAGATCACCGACTCCGCGGGCCAGGTGGTCACCTTCATCGACGAGCTGCACACCATCGTCGGCGCCGGCGCCACCGGCGAGGGCGCGATGGACGCGGGCAACATGATCAAGCCGATGCTGGCCCGCGGCGAGCTGCGGATGGTCGGCGCGACCACCCTCGACGAGTACCGCCAGCACATCGAGAAGGACGCCGCGCTGGAGCGCCGCTTCCAGCAGGTGCTGGTCGGCGAGCCCTCGGTCGAGGACACCATCGGCATCCTGCGCGGTCTCAAGGAGCGCTACGAGGTCCACCACGGCGTGCGGATCACCGACACCGCCCTGGTGGCCGCGGCTACCCTGTCCGACCGCTACATCACCGCCCGGTTCCTGCCGGACAAGGCCATCGACCTGGTCGACGAGGCCGCGTCCCGGCTGCGGATGGAGATCGACTCGCGGCCGGTGGAGATCGACGGGGTCGAGCGGGCCGTGCGCAGGCTGGAGATCGAGGAGATGGCGCTGGCCAAGGAGGACGACGCCGCCTCCCGGGACCGGCTGGCCGCGCTGCGCGCCGAGCTGGCCGAGAAGCGCGAGCAGCTGGCCGCGCTCACCGCCCGCTGGCAGAACGAGAAGGGCTCGATCGACCGGGTCCGCGAGCTCAAGGAGCAGCTGGAGTCGCTGCGCGGGGAGTCCGAGCGGGCCGAGCGCGACGCCGACCTCGGCCGGGCCGCCGAGCTGCGCTACGGGCGCATCCCGGCGCTGGAGAAGCAGCTGGCGGCGGCCACCGCGGCCACCAGCACCCCGACCGGCGAGGCGGTGATGCTCAAGGAGGAGGTCGGCCCGGACGACGTGGCCGAGGTCGTCTCGGCGTGGACCGGCATCCCGGCGGGCAGGCTGCTCGAGGGCGAGACGCAGAAGCTGCTGCGGATGGAGGAGGCGCTCGCCGGGCGGGTCGTCGGCCAGGCCGAGGCGGTGCGGGTGGTCTCCGACGCGGTGCGCCGGGCCCGCGCGGGCGTGGCCGACCCGGACCGCCCGACCGGCTCGTTCCTGTTCCTCGGACCCACCGGCGTCGGCAAGACCGAGCTGGCCAAGGCGCTGGCCGCGTTCCTCTTCGACGACGAGCGGGCGATGATCCGGATCGACATGAGCGAGTACTCCGAGAAGCACTCGGTGGCCCGCCTGGTCGGTGCCCCGCCCGGCTACGTCGGCTACGACCAGGGCGGCCAGCTGACCGAGTCGGTGCGCCGCCGCCCGTACAGCGTGGTGCTGCTCGACGAGGTGGAGAAGGCGCACCAGGACGTCTTCGACGTGCTGCTGCAGGTCCTCGACGACGGCAGGCTCACCGACGGCCAGGGCCGCACGGTCGACTTCCGCAACACCATCCTGGTGCTCACCTCGAACCTGGGCTCGCAGTCGATCACCGACCCGTCGCTGGACGACCGCGGCAGGCACGACGCGGTGATGGCGGTCGTGCAGCGGCACTTCAAGCCCGAGTTCCTCAACCGGCTCGACGACGTGGTGGTCTTCCACGCGCTGGCCACCGAGGAGCTCACCGCGATCGTCGACATCCAGGTGGCCAGGCTCGGCCAGCGGCTGGCCCAGCGCAGGCTCACCCTGCTGGTCAGCACCGGCGCGCGGGACTGGCTGGCGCTCAACGGGTTCGACCCGGTCTACGGCGCCCGCCCGCTGCGGCGGCTGGTGTCCTCGGCGATCGGCGACCAGCTGGCCAAGTCGCTGCTCAGCGGCGAGATCCGCGACGGCGACACGGTCGAGGTCGACCTCGCCGACGACAACTCGGGCCTCACCGTCCGGCGCGCGGGCTGACCGGCCGCGGGAGGCCCGCCCGGCGCTCCACGTGATCATCTCGGCGCCCCGGTTCCGCGACACAGGGGCCGGGGCGCCCCCGTGATCTTGAACAAGCCGCGATGACGACTACGCTGCCCCACGTGGGCATCCCCGCGTGGGTCTGGTTCGTCATCGCGGTCGTCGCAGCAGTCGCGGGCGGCCTGTTCTTGCTGCGCGATCGAGCGCTGCTCACCTCGCGCAACCGGGAGCGCCGCCGGTGGGCGGCCCTGCGCGGCTGGCAGTTCGCCGAGTCCGACCCGCAGCTGCCGTCGCAGTGGAGCGGCGGCGCCGTGGCCTACTACGGCGACGGCGTGGCCAGGGACGTGGTGGCGGGCTCGACCTTCACCGCCGACGGCAGGCGCAAGGTCTACGTCTTCGACCTGGAGGCCGGTGGCCGGGTCAACGTGGTGATCGCCGCGGTGCAGTGCCGCCGGGTGCACCCGGTCGTGCTGGAGCTGTGGGTGCCGAGCACCCCGTTCCAGCGCGAGCACATGCCCGAGCTGCTCGGCCCGGTCGGCCAGCGCTACGCCTTCGTCTCCGACATCGCCGCCGCCCGGGCGCTGATCACCCCGGACCTGGTCGACGCCACCGAGGAGATCGGCCAGGACATCGCGGTCGCCTGGATCGAGGCGGGCTGGGTGCTGGCCGCCGCCGCGCCCTCGTCCAGCCCGTCCCGGCTGGAGCGGCTGCTGCGCGGCATCGGCGAGATCGCCGACGTGGTCGACCCGTTCGACACCGAGGAGGCCGCGGTCGCCGCCGAGCCCTCGGCCGAGGCGGGCAGCAAGCCGGGCTCCACGGACTCCTGACCCGGAGTCCTCTCTGACCGGGAGTCCTCTCAGCGTCCGGCCGCGCTGCGCCCCAGTTCGGTCTGGCCGTGCCGCACGCTGCGGCCGTCCCGGCGCGTCGTCACGAAGCCCGCCGCGCGCAGGACGCTCGCGTGCTCGGACGCGGTGGCCGGGCTGACGCCGAGCCGGTCGGCCAGCTCACCGGTCGTGCGTTCGACCGCCAGCTCGCGCAGCACCGCGGCCCGGGTCCGGCCGAGCAGGTCGGCGAGCGGGTCGCCCTCCGGGGCCGGGGCGGTCAGCCGCAACGGGTCGCGGGCCGGGTAGACGATGAAGCAGGCCGCGGGCTCGACCAGGATCCGGGGCCTGCCGCGCAGGAACACCGACGGGACCACCCACACGTCGTGCCCGGCGAGGGTGATCTCCAGGTCGGGTCCGGGCAGTTCGAGGACCGGGCTGCGCCACCGGACCCCCGGGTGCAGCGACTCCAGCAGGCCGACCACGCCGCCGCGGGCCAGCACCGCCGCGCGGTGGGCCAGGTCGTCCGCGACGATCCGGCGCACCACCGGCAGGTCCTCGGCGAACGCGCGGTGGTAGCGGGCGAGCGCCGCGGTGACCGCCCTGCGCACGTCCCGGTCGCCGCGCCCCAGCGGGCCCGGTCGGCCGACCGCGGCCAGGTCGACGGCCAGCCGGGCGGTGGGCACCGACTCGATCCGGTCCGCCAGCCGGGCCGGGTCGTCGGTCCGCATGATCATGAACAGCGGCGGGTTGTAGTCCGGCAGCAGGTCCAGCAGCGGCGGCACCGCGCGCTGGTCGAGCCTGCTGACGAGCCGCTCGCGCCAGGGGGCGAAGACCGGGGTCGGCCGGGCCAGCAGCGGGATGCTGAACACCGCCTCGACCATGTCCGCGACCCCGGTGGGCGGCACCCTGGTCCGGACGAGCTCGTCGACACCGAACCGGATGCGCACCATCGCCCTGGATGGTCCCACCTTTCGGCCTCCGCCGAAAGGATGGCCCCGGACCGCTGGTGTTTGCCACGATCGGGGCAGCCCGCCGCGGGGTGGGGGGTCTTCGCGGCGGGCGTTCTCAACTCCACCCAAACGGTTCCGGTGGTGATTACCTATTAGTAGGTTTGGTGCCATGCCAACTGCGCTCATCACCGGTGCCACCGCGGGTATCGGCGCGGCCTTCGCCCGCAGGCTCGCCGCCGACGGGTACGACCTGGTCATCGTCGCCCGCACCACCGAGCGGCTCAAGGAGGTCGCCGCGGAGTTGGCCGCGGCGCACGGGGTGCGGGTGCAGACCCTGACCGCCGACCTGTCGACCACCCGGGCGCGCAAGCGGGTCGAGGCGCGGCTCGCCGACCAGGAGCGCCCGGTCGACCTGCTGGTCAACAACGCGGGCTTCGGCACCCGCGGCGCGTTCGCCGAGGCCGATGTGGACTGGCTGCAGAACCAGCTCGACGTCAACGTCACCAGCGTGCTGCGGCTCACCCGGGCCGCGCTGCCCGGGATGATCGCCCGCGGCCACGGCGGGGTGATCAACGTCTCCAGCATCGCGGGCTTCTTCCCGGTCACCGGACCGTCCTACGGGGCCACCAAGGCCTACGTGACCGCGCTGTCCGAGGGGCTCGCCGCGAACCTCGCGGGCACCGGCGTGCGGGTGGTCGCGCTGTGCCCCGGGTTCACCCGCACGGAGTTCCACGACCGGGCGGGCGACGACATGTCCACCCTGCCCGGTTTCCTCTGGCTGCAGGCCGACCGGGTGGTCGCCGACGCCCTCGACGACCTGCGGCACAACCGGTCCCGCTCGGTGCCGGGCGCACCGTACAAGGCACTGCTCGGCGTGACCAAGCTCCTGCCCCGCGGGCTGCTGCGTTTCCTGGGGAAGCGGGCCGCCGCGGGCCGCGACCGAGGTTAGGCTCCCGGGCATGACGAATCCGCAGCCCGGGTGGTACCCCGACTCGCCCGGCTCCACAGTCCTGCGCTGGTGGGACGGCAACCAGTGGACCAACAACACCCAGCAGCAGCCGCGCAGCGACGCCAGCGGCTGGGAGATCCCGATCGGCCAGGGACCCGACCCGGCCCGCATCCAGGAGCAGCAGCGCCGCGCGGGTGTCGGCCAGGTCGGCCAGGGTGGCGGCACCCTGTTCACCGAGCCGGTGCTGGTGGTGAACCAGAAGGTCAAGCTCATCGAGATGTCGAACGAGTACTCGGTGTTCGACCAGCAGGGCCGCCAGATCGGCTCGGTCGCCCAGGTGGGGCAGAGCGCGCTGAAGAAGGCCGTCCGGTTCCTGGGCAGCTACGACCAGTTCTTCACCCACAAGCTCGAGGTCCGCGACGTCAACCACCAGACGGTGCTGCGGCTCACCCGGCCGGCGAAGTTCGTGAAGTCGCGGATGATCGTCGAGCGCGGCGACGGCGCGCCGATCGGCGAGATCGTGCAGCAGAACGTGTTCGGCAAGATCCGCTTCTCGTTCGTGGTCAACGGCCAGGACATCGGCGGCATCCAGGCGGAGAACTGGCGGGCCTGGAACTTCGCCGTGGTCGACCACACCGGTGCCGAGGTCGCGCGGATCACCAAGACGTTCGAGGGCGTGGCCAAGACGCTGTTCACCAACGCGGACAACTACGTGCTGCAGATCCACCGGCCGCTGCCGGACCCGCTGATCTCGATGGTGGTCGCCTCGGCACTCACCGTCGACACCGCGCTCAAGCAGGACAGCCGGGGCTTCGGCTGAGTCGGGGCGCATGGCAGGCTTGCGCCTCGTGCGAACCGCTCCGACTGTCGACCCAGCAACCAAGGGCGAACTGGCCCGCCTGGTGAGCGAGCTTGCCGTGGTGCACGGCAAGGTCACGCTCGCGTCCGGCAAGGAGGCCGACTACTACGTCGACCTCCGCCGGGCCACCCTCCACCACGCCGCGGCACCGCTGATCGGGCGGCTGCTGCGCGGGCTCACCGGCGACTGGGACTACGTCGCCGCGGGCGGCCTGACCCTCGGCGCCGACCCGGTCGCGCTGGCGATGATGCACGCCGCCGCGGCCGCCGGTGAGGTGCTCGACGCCTTCGTGGTCCGCAAGGACGCCAAGGCGCACGGCCTACAGCGGCGGATCGAGGGCATCGAGGTCAGCGGGCAGCGGGTGCTCGCGGTCGAGGACACCTCCACGACCGGGGGCAGCGTGCTCACCGCCGTCGACGCGCTGCAGGAGGCGGGCGCGGTCGTGATCGGCGTGGTCACCGTGGTCGACCGGGACACCGGCGCCCGCGAGGCCATCGAGGCGCGTGGGCTGCCGTACCGCTCGCTGCTCGGGTTGGCCGACCTCGGCCTGGTCGACACCGACTGACCAGCGCCGACCCGGGTGGACCTGCCCCAACTTGGGTACTTTGGAAGTACTCGCCGGTTCTACCGGTGGTTGGGGAGGTGGCCGGTGTTCGCTGTGCTCGCCCATGCGACCGTGTTCGTGCACTTCGTGGCGTTGCTCTACATCGGCCTGGGCGGTTTCCTCGCCTGGAGATGGCCCAGGTCGATCTTCCTGCACCTGCTCTTCGCCGCCTGGGGCGTGATCGTCAACGTCACGTCCGCGGCCTGCCCGCTGACCTCGCTGGAGAACTTCTTTCGGGCGAAGCAGGGTCTCGGTCCGCTTCCCGGTGGCTTCAACGAGTACTACATCTTCGGTGAGATCCTGCCCACCGGCTACATTGGCCTCGCCGTGGCGGTCGGTGTCGCGGCGTTGGTGACCTCTTACGCGGGTGTGTACATCCAGTGGCGGAATCGCAAGAGCACGAGCCGGATGGTCCCGGTGAAGTAGGGCCGACGGGTGGAGTAGGGCCAACGGAGTGGGTCTTCGGTGACCCGGTCGGGGTCGGCCCGTGGCCGGGCGAGTGGCCCGAGGGCGCGCGGTACGACCCCGAGCTGCTGGCCGGGGGCGACCGCCGCAACGTGGTCGACGCCTACCGCTACTGGAGCCGGGCCGCGGTGGTCGCCGACCTCGACGAGCGCAGGCACGACTTCCACGTCGCCATCGAGAACTTCCAGCACGACCACAACATCGGGACCGTGGTCCGCACCGCCAACGCCTTCGCCGCGCGGGCGGTGCACATCGTGGGGCGCAAGCGGTGGAACCGGCGCGGGGCCATGGTCACCGACCGATACCAGCACGTGCACCACCACCCGACCGTCGAGTCGCTTGTGGACTATGCGGCCACGGAGGGTCTCGCTGTGGTGGGGGTCGACAACACCCCCGGCTCGGTTCCGGTTGAAACCGCCACCCTGCCGCGCCGCTGCGTTCTCCTCTTCGGCCAAGAGGGGCCAGGGCTGACCGACGAGGCCCGGGCGGGCGCGGACCTGCTCGTGTCCATTGCGCAGTTCGGCTCCACCCGGTCGATCAACGCCGGGGTGGCGGCCGGGATCGTGATGCACGCGTGGATCCGCGCGCATGCCGACCTCAGTCGAGCCTGGTGACCCCGGCCACCGCCGCCCGTCTCAAGTGGACATTCATGGCCAGGTCGGTGCTGTCGGTCCACTGGTCCACCGCCCCGGTCAGCGGGAGTCCGCTCAGCGTCGTGCCCTCGAGCGCCGCGCCCGCGAGCAGGGCCTCGACGAACCGGTCGGCGAGCAGCACCGGGTACGGCCTGCCGTAGTAGGTGCGCCGGGTGCCGTCCACCGGTTGGAACCCCGGGGTGAGGTTGTGCGTGGTGGCGGCGAACTCGTAGGCGTCGGCGAGCCGGTCGCCGCGCTCGCGGTAGTCCACGGCGGTCAGGACGTCGCGCAGGATGTCGGTGATCGGCTGGGCGCCCAGGCGGGCGAAGGCGCTGCCGAGCCACTTGCTGTACGGCGGGTAGACGCGGTGGTAGAGCAGGACTAGCCGGATCAGCTCGCGCACCAGCCGGGCGGCCACCACGGCCGAGCCGATCTCGTCGCCGACCTCACCCGCCCGGCCGACGAACGCCTCTTCCTGCGCGATCCGCCGCCACTGGCAGGCCAGCACGTAGCGGAACACGTGGTCGGGGTACCAGGCGAGCCCGCGGCGCAGCAGGTCGAGCTGGTCGAGACCGTCGTGGAACACCGTCCCGCCGGTGATCTGGGCGAGCTCCTGCGTCGGGGTCGCCAGCCAGTCGAGGGTGGTGACCTCCAGCCGCGGGTCGAACCCGAGCCTGCGCTCGGCCCAGCCCGCGATGTCGGTCACCTCGACCCGGTGCGCGACCGGGCCGTCGGTGGGCGTCATGTGCCCGACCCCGACACCCTCGAAGTGCGTCGGGTAGCCGAGGAACTCCTTGGGCAGCCGCTCGGCCAGCTCGCGGTGGATCCGGTCGGCCTGCGACAGGTCGGCGATGAAGACCTGGCAGCGCGGCCCCCACTCGTGGTCGGCGGAGATCTCGGTGTCGTAGCCCAGCACCTCCGACCCGGTGTCCAGCCGCGCCGCCGAGTGCGGCACGTGCACCAGGGGCGCGACCGCCTCCAGGTAGAAGCGGCGGGACAGTTCCAGGCCGGGGATCACGCCTCCCAGCGTGGCAGCGGCGGCAAGCGGATTTCCCCGATCTTCTCCCTGATCTTGCCTGGCGGGCACGCACCGGACCGCGGCCCGGGCGCACCATGGGGGCATGACCCGGGACAACGCCGACCCCGCGCTCTGGGCCGCGCGCGCGGGCGTGGCCGAGCGCGCCGTGCGCTCGCGGCACCTGCGGCGCGTGTGGGGCGCGCCGGGCACCCTGCTGGGGGTGGCGGCCTGGCCCCCGGGAACGGGGCAACGGCTGCACGCGCACTGGAACTACTGGTGGCAGGCGCACCTGCTCGACTGCCTGGTCGACGCGCAGCTGCGCTCGGCGAACCCCGCCCGGGGGCGGGTGATCCAGGCGCTGGTGCGCGGGATCCGGGTGCGCAACTTCGGGGTGTGGACCAACGACTACTACGACGACATCGCCTGGCTCGGGCTCGCGCTGCTGCGCACCACGGAGGCGGGCGAGGCCGGGGTGAGCGCGGACCGACCGCTGCAGGCCATCGCCGCCCAGCTCCGCGAGGGGTGGACCGACGAGGCGGGCGGCGGCGTCTGGTGGCGGCGCAAGGACACCTTCAAGAACGTGCCCGCCAACGGGCCCACCGCGATCCTCTTCGCCCGCCTCGGTGACCTGGCCCGGGCCCGTGCGACCACGGAGTGGATGGCCGAGTACCTGGTCGACCCGGACACCGGCCTGCTGTGGGACGGCTTGCACGTGCGCCCGGACGGATCGGTCGGGGAGGTCGTCACCACGATCTACACCTACTGCCAGGGCGTGTTCCTGGGCGCCTGCGTGGAACTCGGCCGAACCGAGTGGGCGGCGCGCACGATCCACGCGGTGGACAAGAACCTCGCGGTCAACGGAGTCCTGCCCGGGCAGGAGGGTGGGGACGGTGGGCTGTTCGCGGGAATCCTGGCCCGCTACCTGGCCCAGTCCGCCCTGCGCCTGCCGGACGCCGCGGCCGAGGTGGCCCGCCGCCTGGTGTTGAGCTCCGCCGAGGCGGCCTGGCGCAACCGCACGATCGCCGCCAGCGGCCCGGTGTTCGGCCCCGAGTGGTCCGAGCCCGCGGTGGCACCGCGCGGCCGGACCGACCGGCGGGTGGAACGCGACCTGTCGGTGCAGCTGTCCGGGTGGATGGTGCTGGAAGCCGCCGCCCTGCTGGAACGCGACCGCGGACCGGGCTCGTGACGCCGGTCCCGGTGGACCACCCGAGCGTGTCAGCATGGCGGCATGAGTGTGCTGGTGGTGACCGGTGGTGCCCGGGGTATCGGGGCGGCGATCTGCCGCCGAGCGGCCCGGGACGGGTTCGACGTGGTGGTCAACTACGCGCGTGACGAGGCCGCCGCGGCCGCGGTCGTGCGGGAGGTCGAGGCGCTGGGCAGGCGGGGGCTGGCCGTGCGCGCGGACGTGGCGGACGAGGACGAGGTCGCCGCGCTGTTCACCGCCGCCGACGCGCTCGGGCCGTTGACCGGGCTGGTCGCCAACGCGGGCATCACCGGCGACACCCCCGGGCGGCTCGACCAGCAGTCCGCCGCCACCGTCCGGCGGGTGCTCGACGTGAACGTCACCGGGGTCTTCCTGTGCCTGCGGGAGGCCGTCCGGCGGATGTCCGGGCGCGGTGGGGCCATCGTGACGATCTCCAGCACCGCCGCGCACCGCGGCTCGCCCGGGGAGTGGGCGCACTACGCGGCGAGCAAGGCCGCCGTGGAAACGCTCACCTACGGGTTGGCGCAAGAGGTCGCCGGTGAGGGGATCCGGGTCAACGTCGTGGCGCCGGGGCTGGTCAACACGGACCTGCACAGCGCGGCGGGGATGCCCGACCGGCCCGCGCGGCTCGCCTCGCGGATCCCGCTGGGGCGGGCGGGTGAGCCCGAGGAGATCGCCGAGGGGGTGGTGTGGCTGCTCAGCCCCGCCGCGTCCTTCGTGACCGGGGCGGTGTTGCCGATCTCGGGCGGCTTCTGAGCTTTCTGAGCTGCGGTGATCACCCGTTGCCGGGGCGGCAGCCGAGCCCGGGCTGTTCCGCGGTGATCAGGTCTGCTCAACTGGACAGGTGCTGAGACTGGTGGGCCGCGTCCTCTGGGTGCTTGCCCGGACTGTCCTAACCGGACTCTTCCTGCCCGCGCTGGTCATCGCCGCCGCCGTCGGCACCGCGCTCTTCCACGCCTACGCCCAGTCCGGCGTGCTGGGGGTCGGCGCGCACGTCCTCCTGGTGGTCCTGGCCGTTTCCCTCGCCCTGGTCACCAGCGCGTGCACGGCGTGCTTCCTGGACTGGAGCGAGTTCGAGGACCGCGAGCTCGCGCCCGGCGCGTTCGCCGGGCTGATGATCGTCGTGCTGGTCTTCCTCTGCGTGTCGCCCGCCGCCCAGCTCACCCAGGCGTCGGTGCTGGCCGACCGCGGTGTGGTCGTCTCCTGCGCGGTGACCCGGGTGGTGCCGGACGGCAAGGAGCGCAACTTCACCCACACGGTGGACTGCGGGACCACCCACGCCGAGTTCCCCCGGCCATTCCGCCTGGCCGAGCCGGGCGGGCGCCTCGACGTGCTGGTCGACCCCGGCGGCGACGTGGACCCGCTGCCCGCCGCCGAGGCCGCCGACCAGCGCGCGGCGGCCGTCGAGCTCACCACCGGCGCCCTGATCGGGTGCGGGGTGATCGCGCTCGCCCGTGCGGGCCTGTGGGTCTGGGCGCACCGCACCAGGCGGCGGCCCGGTGCGGCACCGCGGGCCGGCGTGGGTGAGCTGGGGGCTGTCGGTTAGCGCGGGCTAGCGCGGGAAGTAGGCCGTCAGCGTGGTGCGGCCGTCGGTGTGGGTGAGGTCGAAGCGGCTGGTCATGGCCTGGATCATGACCAGGCCGTGGCCGCGGGTGATGCCCAGGTCGCGGTTCGGGTCCCGCCAGCGGCCGTGGTCGGTCACGCTCACCACCGCGTCGTCCTCGCGCAGGGTGACGGTCAGCGCCACCAGGCCCGGCTCGCCGCTGTAGGCGTGCTCCATGGCGTTGGCCAGCGCCTCGTACACGGCCAGCACGATGTCGGAGACCAGGGCCTCGGGGGCGGACTGGCCACGCAGCCAGTCAGTGAGGCGGTGCCGGGCGCCCGCGAGCTCGTCGCAGTCCGCGGTGACGGTGAAGCTCAGTGACGCGATGCTCCGCGTGGTCGAGTCGATCTTCGGATCCAGCACGCCGCCCCCTCCGGGTGTGCGGGTCCGCCCAAACCCGACCGCCATGACCGTCGCCCGCCCGGGTGTTCGCGTTACCCGTCGCGTGTGATCGCACTCGATCGTGGGTACGCGGGGCACAACGTTGTTCTCCACGGGAGGAGCTGACCCCGATGTCCGACGACCTGGGCCTCATCGGCGACCTGGACCTGTCGATCCCCGACGCGCGGCGCGCCCAGGCCGCCCGGGTGGTCGCGGCCTGCTCCACCGATGCGGCGGAATGTGCCGAATTGCTTGCCATGCTCGGCCTGTCCGCCGATGGCGGGACCAAACGTGACGAGCATCGGGCGGCGTGAGGTGTAGGTCGGATTCGCCCGGGTACTCACTGGTCGTAATGCCCGACGCACCCTGGAGGAGCTGATCTCGTTGAGCACCATCACCGAGTCCGTCGATGTGACCGTCCCGGTGTCCACCGCCTACAACCAGTGGACCCAGTTCGAGTCGTTCCCGTACTTCATGGAGGGCGTCGAGCGGATCCAGCAGCTCGACGACCGGCACACGCACTGGGTGACCAAGATCGGCGGGGTCACCCGCGAGTTCGACGCGACCATCACCGAGCAGATCCCGGACGAGCGGGTCGCCTGGCGTTCGGACGCGGGCCCGGACCACGCCGGTGTGATCACCTTCCACCGGCTCAACGAGCGCGAGACCCGGGTCACCGCCCAGATGGACATCGACCCCGAGGGCTTCGCCGAGAACGTGGCCGACAAGCTGGGCATCATCGACCGGCGGATCAAGTCGGACATGAAGCGGTTCAAGGAGTTCATCGAGGACCGCGACGGCAAGGCCACCGGTTCGTGGCGCGGCGAGGTCGAGGCCCCGGGCCAGATCCCGCCCAAGTAGTTCTCGCGACACCGCACCACCACACGAGCAGTACCGGCACCACCGCACGAGCACTACCGCGACGCGCCTCGCGGCAGAGCCCCCGACCGAGGTCGGGGGCTTTCGCGTGCGCCTAGTCGGTCGTGTCGGCCGCTGGGGTCGCCTGGGTCGCTGGGGTCGTCTGGGTCGCCGCCTGGGTCGCGCAGCCGCAGGAGCCGCGGTGGGTGAGCGCGGGGGCCAGCAGCACGGTCTCCGGTGCCCGCTCCGGGTCGGCCAACCGCGCCAGCAGCAGCCGCACCGCGGTCCGGCCGATCTCGTCCACCGGGTGCGCCATCGTGGTGATGCCGGGGGTGACCAGCTCGGCCCAGTCGACCTCGTCGTGGCCCGCGATGGACAGGTCGCGGCCGATCTCCAGGCCGTGCGCCCTGGCCTCCCGGTAGGCCCCGGCGGTCATCGCGCCGTTGCCGGTGATCACCGCGGTGGGGCGTTCGGGGACGGTCAGCAGCCTGCGCATGGCCAGCACGCCGTCCTCGTGGGTGGCGCCGCCGCCCGCGACCAGGTTGGAGTCCCAGCGCAGGCCCGCCCGGCCCAGGCCCAGCCGGTACCCGAGGGTGCGCTCCTCGCTGGCGCCCATCCACTCGACGCCGCTGATGAAGGCGATCCGGCGGTGGCCCGCGCCCGCCAGGTGCGAGACCAGCGCCGAGGTGGACTGGATGTTCTCCGGGCCGAC
Source organism: Actinokineospora sp. NBRC 105648 (assembly GCF_030269645.1). Taxonomy (GTDB): domain Bacteria; phylum Actinomycetota; class Actinomycetes; order Mycobacteriales; family Pseudonocardiaceae; genus Actinokineospora. The sequence continues at coordinate 185,384 of NZ_BSTR01000004.1, forward strand.
CTGGTCGAGCTTGATCTTGTGCGAGACCCGGTCGACCAGGACCGCGGGCACCCCGGTGCGGGCCAGTTGCTCCAGCGTCGAGGTGTCGCCCGGGGCGGGGGTGAGCAGCATGCCGTCGACCCGCCGCGCCTGCAGCTTGCGCACGGCGGCCCGTTCGCCGTCCTCGGTGTCGAGGGTGTCGCCCAGCAGCACGGTGTACCCGGCCGCGGTGGCCTCGGCCTCGATGGCGTGGATCAGCTGCGCCAGGTGCGGGTTGGCCAGCAGCGACATGGCCACCCCGATGGACTTGGTGCCGCCGGTGACCAGCGACCGGGCGATCGCGTTGCCGGTGTAGCCGGTGCTCTCGATCGCGGCGAGGACCCGGTCGCGGGTCGCGCCCGCGACCGGCCGGGTCTCGTTGACCACGTGTGAGACGGTGCTGATCGAGACACCCGCCAGCTTGGCGACGTCCTCCATGGTGGCCACTGCGTGCTCGACTCCAACTCTCGTGGCAAACGCTTGCGGGAACCCTACCCAGACGGGGGTGCTGCTGATGACCCGGGAGCCCGTTTTCGCTGATCTGGTCGGTCGCGCGGCGGCGCTCGCGGTGCCCGGCGAGCGCCGGTTGCTGGGGATCTGCGGCGCGCCGGGCTCGGGCAAGTCGACGCTGGCCCACCGGCTGGTCGACGCCCTGGGCGGCCGGGCCGCCCTGGTGGGCATGGACGGCTTCCACCTCGCCCAGGTCGAGCTCGACCGGCTCGGCCGCGCCGAGCGCAAGGGTGCCCCCGATACCTTCGACGAGGGCGGCTACGCGCACCTGCTGCGCCGGTTGCGCGCCAACGACGAACCGGTCGTCTACGCCCCCGAGTTCCGCCGCGAGATCGAGGAGCCGATCGCCTGCGCTGTCCCGGTCGGGTGTGACGTTCCCCTCGTGGTGACCGAGGGCAACTACCTGTTGCTGTGGCCGGACGTGCGCCCCCTGCTGACCGAGGCCTGGTACCTCGACCCCGGCGAGGACGTCCGCCGCGCACGCCTCCTAGCACGCCATATGGCCTACGGCCGGACTCGCGACCAGGCCTGGGCGCGCACCACCGGATCGGACGAGCACAACGCCCAACTGGTGGCGACCACCGCGCCAACAGCGGACCTCCTGCTGCGGAAGATCGATTGACCGAACGCACCCGAGTCACTCGACTGGGGCACTATGGCGGACGGCCCGCCCCCGAACGGGTCAAGGAGAGGACGGTTCGTCGATGCCCACGTTGACCGGCGTCCACCACGTCGCGCTGACGGTCACGGACGTTGACCGCAGCGTCCCCTGGTACGAGCGCGTGCTCGGCTTCACCACCGCCGGCCGCGCCGACGAGGGCGAGCAGGGCCTGCGCAAGGTGTTCCTGCGCGGCTTCGGCATCACGCTGACCCTGGTCCAGCACCCCGGCGGTGCGCACGAGCCGTTCGACGAGTGCAGACCCGGCCTGGACCACCTGACGTTCTCGGTCTCCGACGAGGCGACCCTGCGCGGGTGGACCGACCGGCTCACCGAGCACGGCGTGACGTTCTCCCCGATCACCGAGGAGATCTCCGCCCCCGGTGCCGCCGTGGTGGTGCTGCGCGACCCGGACGGCATCCAGCTGGTGCTCTGGGCCCCGCCTAGTCCGTGACCGAGACGGTGTCGACCGGCCTGCGCATCTCCTGCCGGTAGCGCAGCACGCCCCAGACCGTGCCGACCACGAAGAACGCCACGCTGCCCACGACCGCGGCGGTCTTGAGCCACGGCAGCTCGTCGAGCAGTCCCGCGCCGTAGTAGCCGAGCAGCACCAGGGTCGGCACCCAGGCCACGCCGCCGATGAAGGTGGCCAGCGCGAACCGGCGGGGGTCCATCTTCGCCGCGCCCGCGACCAGCGGGGCCAGCGTGCGGATCCACGGGATCCAGCGGGCCACCACGATGGCGAAGAAGCCGCGCCGGTCCAGGAAGTCCCTGGCGCGGTCGAGGTTGTGCTGGGAGAGCACCCGGCCGCCGACCCGGGTGATGATCGCGTGGCCGGTCTTGGCGCCGACGTAGTAGCCGAGCTGGTTGCCCGCGACCGCGACCAGGGTGGCCACCAGCGAGAGCCACCAGGCCTGGTGCTCGGCGCCGTGCTGGGCCAGCACGACCCCGGCGGCGAACAGCAGCGAGTCGCCGGGCAGGAACAGGCCCACGATGAAGGCGCACTCGGCGAAGACGAAGCCCAGCACGATGGCCCAGACGAGCAGTGGACCAGCGGATTCGAGCACGCCGAGCGCGGTGTTCACGGCCGTAGGGTACGTGCCCGACCTGGCGCGCCGCAGATGTTCGGGGTCGTATTCACCGGACTTCGGTCACGATTCAACCCCGGTCAAGATCGCATTTCCGGCCTGGAAATGATTCGCCCGATAGCCGGTGTCGGACGACAATTCCAGCCGTGATCACCACGCGCGAGGGCACGGTGCGCGACCTGCAGGCGCTGGCCCAGCGGATCTTCTCCCCCGCGAGCCTGTGCCACGTCGGTGACCTGGCCTGGCAGCGGTTCCAGCACGCGGGCCGGGAGGCGGAGTGGACGACGCGGGTGTGGGAGCGCGACGGCGTGGTGCTCGCCTGGGGCTGGGTGGACGCCCACGGCCTGCAACTGCTGGTGGACCCGGCTTTCCCGTACCTGGCGGGCGCGGTGCTCGACGAGTTCCCCGGCCACTCGGTCCCGGTGCTCGACTCTGAGGTCCACGTCATCGCGGCGCTGGTCGAGCGGGGTTACCGCGCCCAGGAGGGCCCCTTCTCCGTCTACCTCGCGCATCCGCTCACCGACCTGGCCACCCCGGTTCTCCCGGACGGCTTCCACGCCCGCCACGTCACGCCCGCGGATCTGGACCGGCGGGTCGAGGTGCACCGCGCGGCCTGGCACCCGTCGCGGGTGACCGCGGCGAGCTACGCGGCGCTCAGCGCCGCTTGGCCCTATCAGGCGACCCTCGACTGGGTGATTGAAGCGCCGGACGGGACCTTCGCCGCCAGCTGCCTGATCTGGCTCGACCCGGTCCACCGGGTCGCCGAGCTGGAGCCGGTCGGTACCGCCCCCACCCACCGCCGCAAGGGGCTCGCCCGCGCGGTCTGCCTGGCGGCCATGCGCGCGGCTCGGGACGCGGGGGCCGAGCGCGCGATCGTCTACCCGGTGGTGGGCGACCCGCGGTCGGTCGGCGCGCTGCCGCTCTACCTCGGCCTCGGTTTCACCCAGTACGGCCGCTGCACCACCTACCGGGGTGGAACTCGATCAATCGGTCGCTCGTTCGCCTGACGTGCTGGTGCGGTTGAGCGGGCTCGGTGTCCGCGTAGGTGCTGAGCGGTGGTTGTTCCGGGGACTCGACCTCGAACTCGCCGAGGGCAGCTGCCTGGCCCTGACCGGGGTCAACGGATCGGGGAAGTCGACGTTGCTGCGCTGCCTCTACGGGGTGCAAGACCCCACCGAGGGCTCGGTCACCGTCGACGGGCAGCCGCCGGACGAGCGGCGGCCTGAGTTCCGCAGGGCCGTGTCCGTGCTGTTCGACGACTCGGCGCTGTTCGGCGAGTACACCCCCGCCCAGCACTTCGAGCTGCTCGGCGTCGAGGAGCCCGACCACGACCTGCCCGACGTGCCCAGCCGTCAGCTCTCCGCCGGGCAGCAGCGCAGGCTGCTGCTGCGCGGTGCCTTCGCCCGCCCGCACCGGCTGCTCCTGCTCGACGAGCCCGAGCGCGCGGTCGACGCCGCGGGCCGGGAGTGGTTGGCGGGGATGGTCAAGGCGGCCAAGGCCGCGGGTGCGGCCGTGGTGATCGCCAGCCACTTCCCGCCGCTGGTCCAGGCGGTGGCCGACCAGTTCGTCGACCTCGACGAGGCCGGTGGCACGGCTGAGCGGACGCGGTGACGGCGGTGCGACGCGCCCGCCCGGCATTGCCGCTTGGTGCCCGGGCGTCCGGGCTTTCCAGCTCGCGACGGACCGCGGAGCCCGGCCGGTGAGGGCGTTCGGACGCTGGTTGGCCGACTGGCCGATCGTGGTCTTCGTCCTCGGCGGGGTGCTCGCGCTGCCGTTCTACAAGGCCGCCGACGTGCGCGCGAAGTTCATCGGCGACCACCCGCTACCCGTCGACGGCACGCTGACCCTCTTGCTCGTCGCCCTGGCGGTGAGCGTGTTCTCGGTGCTGCGCCGCTCCCACGTCTGGGCCGATCCGGCCCGGCTGACCTGGGACGACACCGGCGACCGAGACCGACCCATCACCCGCCGGCTGCTTGGTGCGCTGGCGGTCCGCGCGGCCGTGGTGGGGTACTTGTTCGCCGCGGGCGGGGTGGTCCTCGGCTGGCCCGACCTGGTGCTCTCGGTAGCGCTCGTCCTCGCCGCGGGCGTTTTCGCCTACCGACGGGCGGCTCGGCCCGCGCACCCGGCCGAGCTCGCCGCGCCGTTCCTGCTCGTCGCGGCCAGCATTGCTCCACAGTGGACCGCGTGGTTGGTGGTCGGGGTGCTGGCCGCTGCCGCCATCCCGGGGCGCGGGCTCCTGGCGCGGCGCGACGAGCTGGTGCGCGGGTGGAACGCCAAGGTCCTGCGCTCGGTCTCGGCCGCCTTCGGCGACGTCCTCGCCCTGCTCCCGGCCGCCCGCCCGGTCCGGCTCAGGCTCACCAGCACGGCGCGTCTCGTCCTCGCCGGGGTCGCCGCGCGACGTAGCGCGTTGCCGTCCGCCTTGTTGATCGCGCTCGTGGTTCCCTTGCTGCACCGGCTTTTCCCGGTTGTCGACCCCGGGTGGCTCACCGGCGTGGGCGGGTACCTGGTCCTGGTCCCGCTGGCGGGCGGGCTTTCCGAGGTGGTCCGGGTGGCGGGTCTGCGCCGCTGGGTCCCCGCGAGCACCCGCGCGCTCAAGCTCACCACCACCGGCGTGCTCACCGCGGTCGGACTGGCCTGGGTCGCGCTCACTGTCCTCTTCGGACTCCCAGTCGCACCCCGGGTCGAGTCGCTCACCGCGCTGCTGGCGGCGTGGGCCGCGGTGCGCACCGCGACCCGCCCGGACATCGACTACGCCTCCGCGGTCGCGGTCGACGCCGGTGGTCTCTACGTGCCAGTGGGTCTGGCCCGCCAGTTGGTGCGCGGGCCAGACCTGCTGCTGTTCGGGCTGCTGGTCCTGAACGCCTACTTCCACTCGTCGTAGCCGAGCACCACGTCGTGCGTGCCCGCCTGGCCGCCGCCCAGGCGCACCTGGTCGGCAGTCGGCGAGTAGCCGCTGGCGACCACGGTGTACTCGCCCTCGGCCAGGTCGTCGATGGCGTAGCGGCCCTCCAGGTCGGTCGTGGTCACGGTGACCATCCCGCCGGAGGCGTCCAGCACGGTGATCCGCGCGTCCGGTACCGCGACTCCCCCGTGCGTGCGGGCCACGCCCGCGAGCGACGCGCCGCCGACCAGTTCTACGTCGTGGCGCAGCTCCCCGGAAGCGGGTAGCCGCACCGGTGTGGCCGCGGGGCGGAACGCGGGCGCGCTCACCACGAGGGTGAACTCGCCGCACCGCACACCGCTGAACCGGTAGCTGCCGTCGGAGGCGCTGGGCTGCGACTCGACCACGTCGCCACGCGGGTCGGTGAGCGTCACCCGGGCCGAGCCGACCGGGGTGTGCCCGTCCGCGGTCATCACGAACCCGTGCAGCACCGTCACGCCGGTCAGCACGACGTCCACTGTGGACTGTCCTGGTCGGACGGTCACGGTGGTGGCCCGCGGCTGGTGCTCGGGCGCGGAGGCCAGCAGCACGTACGACCCGGGGACCGGCGCGTCGAGCGCGTAGCCGCCCGAGGTGTCGGCGCCGCCGCGCCACACCTGCTTGCCCTCGTCGTCCAGCAGGGTCAGCGCCGCACCCGGGACACCCGAACCGTCCGGGCCGCGGACCTGGCCGCGCACCCCGGGTGACGGGTAGAAACCGTTGTGCCCGGCGGGTTCCCCGTCGAGGGCGTTCCCGCTGAACGAGCCGTTGGCGGAGACCGGCTCCGGTTCCGGCGCGCGCTCGGGCTCCGGCGCGGGGTCAGCAGTCCCCGTCTCGGAGTCGGACTCGTTCTCAGTCTCGGAGTCGAGCTCGGCGGCGTGCGCCGGGGAGGTCACCGTGGCCGGGTTCTCCTTGGCAGCGTCCGGCAGCAGCGCCTCGCCGCCCTCCATGATCGCGGGCCCGGTGGTCAGCCGCAGCGGGATCTCCTTGATGAACAGCGACACCACGAACGCCAGCACCATCACCGCGGCGCCCACCAGGAACACCAGCTGGATGGAGTCGACGAAGCCCTGCTGGAACGGCAGCGCCAGCCGCGGGTCCACCGTCTGCAGGAACGACGAGTCCTGCAGCACCCCGCCGCCACCGCCGCCCTGCAGCGCGTCGAACACCGGCTTGTTCACCGGGTTCGCGCGGACCGCCGGGTCGGCCAGCGCGGCCTGGAACTGCGGGGTCGCCGCCGCCGTGCGGAACGCCGAGGCGATGTTGTCGGCGACCGTGCTGAACAGCAGCGACAGGAACACCGCGACACCGAGCGTGCCACCGAGCTGGCGGAAGAACGTCGTCGAGGCGGTGGCCACGCCGACGTCGCGGAAGGGCACCGCGTTCTGCGCCGCCACGGTCAGGGTCTGCATGCAGAAGCCCAGCCCGAGGCCGAACACGGTCATGAACACGATCGGCTGCCAGATCGGGGTGGCGACCTCGACGGTGTGGAACAGCAGCAGCCCGGCGACCAGCAGCGCCGAGCCGATGATCGGGAAGATCTTGTAGCGGCCGGTGCGCGAGGTGATCTGCCCCGAGGTGATCGAGGCGATCATGATGCCGAGCATCATCGGCACCATCATCAGCCCGGCCTCGGTCGGGGTGAAGCCGCGCACGATCTGCAGGTACTGCGGCACCATCGAGATCCCGCCGAACATGCCGACACCGAGGATGGTGCCCGCGACGATCGTCAGCGCGAAGGTGGAGGTCTTGAACAGCCGCAGCGGGATCAGCGCCTCGTCCTTCATCGCCCGTTCGACCAGCAGGAACCCGATCAGGCCGATGACCCCGATGCCGTAGCAGAGCACCGCCCTGGTCGAGTCCCAGCCCCACTCCCGGCCCTGCTCGGCCACGATCAGCAGCGGTACCACCGCGACCGAGAGGAAGACCGCGCCGAAGTAGTCGACCCGGTGGTCGCGCCGCTCGTGCGGCACGTTGAGCACCCTGGTCACCACGAACAGCGCGATGATGCCGATCGGCACGTTCACCAGGAACACCCAGCGCCAGCCGGTGATGCCCAGGATCTCGCCCTGGCCCGCGAAGAAGCCGCCGATGACCGGGCCGAGCACGCTGGAGGTGCCGAACACGGCCAGGAAGTAGCCCTGGTACTTGGCCCGCTCCCGGGGCGGCACGATGTCGGCGATGATCGTCAGCGCCAGCGACATCAGGCCACCGGCGCCCAGGCCCTGGAACGCCCGGTAGGCGGCGAGCTCGTACATCGAGGTGGCCAGCGTGCAGGCCAGCGAGCCGACGATGAAGATCGAGATCGCGGTGATGAAGAACGGCTTGCGGCCGTAGATGTCGGACAGCTTGCCGTAGAGCGGCGTGGAGACCGTCGAGGTGATCAGGTAGGCGGTGGTGGCCCAGGCCTGCAGGTTCAGCCCGTGCAGGTCGTCGGCGATAGTCCGGATCGAGGTGCCGACGATGGTCTGGTCGAGCGCGGCCAGGAACATGCCGAGCAGCAGCCCGGACATGATCACCAGGATCTGCCGGTGGGTCAGGCCGGGACGCTCCGGCGCGGCGTGCTTGGCCGCGTCGGTCCCGGCGGTGGCGGCGGTCATGCGGGTTCCCCTTGGTGGTTCTCGATGTCGGCGTTGAGCGTGGTGAGCAGGCGCACCAGGGTCCGGCGGTCGTCGTCGGGCCAGTGCGCGAGCAGCGCGGCGACGCGCTGGGTGCGCAGCCTGCGGTTGGCGGTGAACACCCGGTCGCCCTCCTCGGTCGGCGCGAGCACGCAGGCCCGCCCGTCACCGGGGTCGGTGCGCCGCTCGAGCCAGCCGCGCGCCACCAGTGCGCTCACCTGCCTGCTGACCGTGGACGGGTCGGCGTGGATGGCCTCGGCGAGCGCGTTGGCCCGCAACGGGCCCAGGTGCACCAGCGCGGCGAGCAGCGCGTAGTCCGACCGCTCGACCGCGTCCCGGGTCCCCCCGGTGAAGTGCTGCTTGGCGTGGTGGCTCAACCGCAGGAACCGCACGAGCTGCAGGCCGAGTTCATCGGCGGTGCGCAGCTCGGCGGGGCACGGCGCGTCGGGGAGGGTGTCCGACATGACGTCTCCTTGGTTGTGCCTGCCAACTGGTTGCGTTACCCAAGCATGTTCCTCGGCCCGGGTGATCGCAAGCCAGACGCGCGCGCCCGCGGCGGCCTAGGCGGCCAGCTCCTCGGCGAGCGCGCCGCGCAGGAACTCCCCGGCCTGGCCGATGGCCAGCCGCCCCTCCGGCAGCACCGGGTAGAACGCCGGGAACACGTGCACCTGGCCCGGCCAAACCTGCAGCTCGCAGTGGGCGCCCGCCATCGTCATGGCCGACGCCAGCCGCTCGGCGTCACCCCGCAGGCACTCGGTGTCACCCACCTGGATGAGCATCGGCGGCCAGCGCCGCTTCGAGCCCTTGAGCACCGCCAGCCGGGGGTGGTCAACGCCATACTCGCCCGCGTAGAGCGCGGCGACCTCCCGGGCCCGCGCGGGCGGGATGTACGGATCGCGGTGGCGCGCGTCGCGCTCGTCGAGCTGGGCGCAGGTGAGGTCGAGGAACGGCGAGAACAGCACCGCCGCGCCGGGCATCACCATCCGCTGACGGGTCAGGTCGGCCAGCAGCCCGGCGGTGAGGTGGCCCCCGGCCGAGTCGCCCGCGACCACGACCCGGTCGGCGGCGTAGCCCTGGTCCAAGAGCCACCGGTACGCCGCGAGCGCGTCGTCGGCCGCAGCGGGGAAGGGGTGCTCGGGAGCGCGCCGGTAGTCCAAGAGGAGCACGGGTAAGCCACACGCCTGCGACAGCGCCGCGGCCAAGTGGCGGTGAGTGCGCAGCGAGCCGAAGACGAAGCCGCCGCCGTGCAGGTACAGGACAGCGCCCGCGTGCTCGTCGGCGTCCCGCCCGGTGATCCACAGACCCGTGACGTCGCCGTAGCCGTGCGGCTCGGACACCGCGCGGATCCGGGTGCCGCGGGGCAGCCGGGTGAACCCGACCGCGTCGAAGGCGTCCCGCACGACCCGCAGCTGGGCACCCCGCAACCGCAGCCGGTCGGCCAGCGGGCGCACGCAGGTGAGCATGTACCGGGCGAGTGCCCTGGCCTGCACGCTCGGTCCTGGCAGCTCGCTCATGGCACACCCCCGATCGCGGGCGTCAGCAGTGACACCCACCACACCAACTGTAGGTCAGCACCCGGCCGATCGCCTACGGTTGGCCGGTGAGCACACCCCTGCTGACCAGGCTCCGCTCCGCCCTGGGCGCGGACGGGGTGATCACCGATCCGGACGTCGCCGCCGGCTACCAGCGCGACATGATGCCGCTCGCGCCGTTCGGCGCGCCGCTGGCCGTCGTGCTGCCGCGCGCGGTCGAGCAGGTCCAAGAGGTCGTCCGCGCGTGCGCGGCGCACGGTGTGCCGATCGTGCCGCGCGGCGCGGGCAGCGGCCTGTCCGGCGCGGCCAACGCCCTCGACGGCTGCGTCGTGCTGGTCACCACCCGGATGAACGCGATCCTGGAGATCGACCCGGACAACCGGCTCGCCGTCGTGGAGCCGGGCGTGGTCAACCTCGACCTGCGCGGCGCCGTCGAGAAGCACGGGCTGTTCTACCCACCGGACCCCTCCAGCTACGACTGGTGCACGATCGGCGGCAACCTGTCCACCAACGCCGGTGGCCTGTGCTGCGTGAAGTATGGCGTCACCACCGACTCCGTGCTGGGGCTGCACGTCGTGCTGGCCGACGGCGAGCTGCTCACGACCGGCAGGCGCACCGTCAAGGGTGTCGCGGGCTACGACCTGACCAAGCTGTTCGTCGGCAGCGAGGGCACCCTCGGCGTGATCACCCAGGCCACCCTCGCGCTGCGCCCGCTCCCGCAGGCGCCCGGCACGGTGGTCGCCGCGTTCGGCTCCACCGGGGCCGCGGGCGCCGCGGTGAGCCGGGTCGTGCGCGAGGGGATCGTGCCGTCGCTGATGGAGATCATGGACGCCACCTCGATCGAGGCCGTCGAGGCGCACCTGCGGACCGAGCTGGGCGCGGGCAAGGGCTGCGCGGCGCTGCTGATCTGCCAGTCCGACTCCGGCGGCGAGGCCGCCCGCCGCGAGCTCGCGGCCATCGAGCAGGTTTGCCTGGACTCCGGCGCCGAGCTGGCGCACACCACGTTCGACCCCGCCGAGGGCCAACTCCTGCTCACCGCCCGCCGGGCCGTGCTCAACGCCCTGGAGGTCTACGGCGCCTGGTTGACCGACGACGTCTGCGTCCCCCGCACCCGCATCGCCGAGCTGATCGAGGGCTGCGAGCGGGTCAGCGCCGCGGTCGGCCTGCGGATCGCCGTCGTCGGCCACGCGGGCGACGGCAACATGCACCCCACGATTGTGTACGACCCGACCTCGGCCGACGAGCTCGCCCGGGCCCAGCGCGCCTTCGACGAGATCCTGGCCCTCGGACTGGGGCTCGGTGGCACGGTCACCGGCGAGCACGGCGTCGGCAAGATCAAGCGCGAGTGGCTGGCCCGCGAGATCGGCCCGGTCGGGCTGCGCACCCACCGAGCCGTCAAGGCCGCGCTCGACCCGGCCGGTCTGTTCAACCCCGGTTCGATGTTCGAGCTCGAGCGGCGGGGAACCGACGGGTCGCCCGCGCCGTCCGACCAGGGCTGATCATGTTTGGAGGGGTGCGGTGACCGACCACGTGGAACTCACCGGTGGCAGTGCCGAGGACGTCGAACGCGAGCTCGCGGCCTGGAACCGGTCGATGGAGGCCACCGCCGCCCGGTACCGGGACATGCGGCTGGCCACCGAGACCGTCCAGGTCACCGAGTCCTCCCCGGACGGCGCGGTCACCGTGACCGTCGACCACACCGGGCAGGTCGTCGACATCGCCACCACCCCGGCGCTGGCCAAGCTCAAGCCCGAGCAGGTCGGCGGGCGGGTCCTGGCCACCATCAAGCGCGCCCAGGCCCGGCTGGCGACCAGGGTCGGCGACGCCATGCGCGCCACCCTCGGCGACGCCGACCCGGCGGTGGACCGCATGGTCGAGCAGTACCGCACCCGCTTCCCGGAGCCGGTCAGCGAGCCGGAGGACACGCAGTACCGCTTCGGGCCCCAGGACCCCGCGCCCGCGCCCCCGCGCAGGCCGCGCCCGGCCGCCCGCCCGGCTGATGACGACGAGGACTTCGGCGGCGGCGTCCTGCGCTAGCCGTACTGATCGAGAGGGGGACCCGATGCCGGACGGATACGGGCTCACCGCGACCGAGCTGGACGCCCACGCCAGCCACGTCGACGGCGTGGCCGACCAGCTCAACACCGCGCTCAGCGCGGCCACCGCGGTGGCCCTGCCCACCGGGGCCTACGGGGTCATCTGCCAGTTCTTCCCGCCGCTGCTCGACCCGGTGGAGCAGTACGGCATCGACGCGATCACCGAGTCGGTCACCGCGATGACCGACAACGCCGCGGGGATCCGGGGCAACGCGGAGAACTACCGCACCATGGAGTCCGACACCGCCGACGCGTTCGACCGGGGTGTCCGGTGACCAACCCGCTCATCGCCGCGCCCGAGGACCAGACCACCGCGGTCACCGGCATCGGCATCGCCGAGGCCGCCGTCGGCCTCTACGACGCGGTCAACTCCAAGGACTGGATCGACGCGGGCATCAACGCCGCGGGCTTCGGGCTCGAGGCGCTGGGCATGGCCATGGACCCGGTCGGCACGCTGGTCGGCTACGGCGTCTCCTGGGTCATCGAGCACTGCAGGCCGCTCAAGGAGGCGCTGGACAAGCTCGCGGGCGACCCGTCGGTGATCGCCTCCTACGCCCAGACCTGGAACAACGTGGGCACCGCGGTCACCAAGGCCGCCGACGACTTCAGCCGCGCGGTCACCGCCGACCTGACCAGCTGGACCGGCGCCGCCGCCGACGCCTACCGGGCCACCGCGGCCGAGCAGACCGACGCGATGCGCGGCGCGGGCACCCTCGCCAACACCATCGGCACCATCACCCAGATCGTCGGCGAGCTGGTCGGCATGGTGCGCGAGCTGGTCCGCGAGATCATCGCGATCCTGGTCTCCTACCTGGTCGAGCTGATCATCGAGGAGCTGGCCAGCTTCGGCCTGGCCACCCCGCTGGTGATCGAGCAGGGCGTCGCGGCGATCACCAGGGCCACCGGCAAGGTCACCCGGGTGCTGGGCAAGCTGATGAGCTCGCTGCGCAAGATCGCGGCCAAGCTGCCGGAGATCATCCGGGTGCTCGGCGACGTGATCCGCAAGCTGGCCAAGCGCGGGTCCAAGGTGGACACCCCGAACCCGGTCCGCTCGCCCGGGTCCCCCGGCGCGGGCTCCACCTCGCCCAGCGGAGCCCCGTCGGCCACGCCGAACGGCACCGCGACGCCGAACACGCCCAGTGGCAGCACACCGCCGCCCGGGAGCACCTCGCCCTCGGGCGCCACCCCGACCCCGACGCCGAACACGCCGAGTCCCACCACCAACCCCTCGGGCGGCACCCCGACGCCGCACACCCCCGGCGGCGGTACCCCGAACACACCGTCCGGGTCGACCTCGCCGTCCGGCGCGGGTAGCGGTACGCCGCCCACCCAGACCGGCGGCGGTGGCACGGGTCAGGGCGGTGGCGGCACGCCGCCGAACAACCACCCGCCGAACGGGCCCGGCCCCAGGCCGAACAACCCGCCGGACCCCAAGCACATCAAGCACACCGACCAGTCCCGGCAGCACATCCTCGACGGCGAGGGCGGGAACCAGGGCGGCCACCGGGCGGGCACCGGCAAGCCGGGCAAGACCGAGTTCCCGAAGAGCTGGACCGACGACGACATCGTCGACGCCGCGCATCAGGTCACCCAGCAGGGGCCGCCGTCGAAGGGCCCGTACCTGACCAACGACGGCAAGGGCAACAAGGCCTGGGCCTACGACTACGAGGGCCAGGTCAACGGGGTGACGGTCAAGACGACGGTGCTGGAGAACGGCGAGATCCGCACCGCGTACCCGCCCAGGTCGACCGACCCGGGCGTGATCACCAACCCGCCCGCGCCCAACCCGGCGCCCCAGGGGATCCCGCAGGCGGTGACCCCTCACTACAGTAATCCGGACCCGACTGTCGGCGGCGACGGCTCGTGGACCTGGCGCGGCAACAAGGGCGGCCGGGACATCGAGATCGTCCTGGACGACCAGGGCAACGTCACCCGGCACGACCATGGCCCGTACAACAAGAAGTGACGGATCGAGACGATGGACACCAAGCAGTACGCCACCGCCACCGAGGTCTGCCGACGGCTAGCGGGCAGGCTCTCCGATGACGTCGTCAGCGTCGTGCAGTCGCAGATCTTCGCGGGCGAGGACGAGCTCGCGCTGTCCTCGCTGCTGCTGAACCTGCAGTACGAGGGCGTCGCCGTCACCGCGGACGAGGCCGAGATGATCCGCACCCTGCTCGAGGACCCGCAGGACCCGGAACTGGCCGCGGTCCAGGTGACCGCCGCGGTGCCCCCGCCCGCCTACCGCTTCACCCCGACCGCCCCGGCCGACGCGCCGGACGCGGGCGGCGCCGACCAGGTCGTGATCGCCGAGTCCGCCCTGGTGGGCGGTCGCCGGGTCCGCCGCGCCTGGCGGGAACCGCTGCCCGAGGCGGCCAACCCGGCCACCTGGGTCTACCTCGTGCAGGTGGCGCCCGATGTGGACGAGCTGCGCGCCTACAGCGCGATCAGCTCGCAGCTGTGGGTGCACCGGCAGGAGAAGTGGCCGGTGGAGGTGGTGGTCGAGGGCAGGCTGCTGCCCCCGTACCAGGCCGCCGCCGTCACCGCCGCCCACCAGATCTGGTCCGCTTAGAGCCAACGTCGAAGGGGGCGGTCGCCGGACATCCGGCGACCGCCCCCTTCGGGCTGTTCGGGGTCAGAGCGTGTGCTCGACGCCGCGCTTGCGCTCGCGGCGGGCCTTCACCAGCTCGATGACGATCGGGATGACCGAGATCAGCACGATCAGGACCAGCATCGCCTCGAGGTTGTCGTGGATGAAGTCGATCTGGCCGAGGAAGAAGCCCAGGATGGTCAGGCCGGTCGCCCAGAGCACGGCGCCGAGGGCGGAGTAGGTGAAGAACTTCCGCTTGTCCATCGCGGCCACCCCGGCGATGGCGGTGATGAAGGTGCGCACCACCGGCACGAACCGGGCCAGCACGATCGCCCGCGGGCCGTACTTCTCGAAGAACGCGTGCGTCTTGACCACGTGCTCCTGCTTGAACAGCTTGGAGTCCGGCTTGTTGAACAGCGTGGGCCCGGCCTTGGCGCCGATGTAGTAGCCGACCACGTTGCCCGCGAAGGCGCACACCGTCAGCAGCACGCAGATCAGCCAGAGCGGCGTGGTGATGGTGTCCCTGGCCACCAGCAGGCCCGCGGTGAACAGCAGCGAGTCGCCCGGCAGGAAGAAGCCGAGCAGCAGCCCGCACTCGGCGAAGATGATCAGGGCCACGATCGGCAGCGTCCAGTTGCCCAGGCTGGTGAGGATGACCTCGGGATCCAGCCAGGAGGGCAGCAGGGCCAGGTTCACGGGGAGGTCGGCGCTCACCTGGAACAAGGTACAGGGCAGCGCTGTGCCGTTCCTGTGCGGCGGTGCGGGTTGCGCCGTTCAGAGCAGGGTGAGGAAACCGACCAGCGCGCCCGCGGCCAGCCCGAGCAGCAGGGCCAGCCCGAGCACCCACCACGCCCGCGGCGGCGCCTCGCGCGCACTGTGGACTGTCGCGTCCGGAACCTCCGGCGCGGCGACGGGCATCGGGGTCCGGGCCGCCTGCGCACGGAGCGCGTCCGTGAGCAGGCGTTCCGGGTCGGCCTCCTCGGTCATGCCGCGAAACTAACCCACCCAGGCGCCTCGGCGCATGACCGCGCTGACGTGCAGGGCTGAGTCCAGCAGGACCAGGTCGGCGGTCAGGCCCTTGGCCAGCTTGCCGGTGGCCTCGCTGAGGCCGAGCAGGGCCGCGGGCCGGGTCGAGGTGGCCGCGACCGCCTCCGGGACGGTGAGCCCGCAGCCCTGCACCAGGTTGCGGAAGGCCACGTCCATGGTCAGCGTGCTGCCCGCCAGCGAGGTGCCGCCGGCCAGGGTCGGCACGCCGTCGCGGACGACGACCTCCAGGCCGCCGATGTCGTAGCTGCCGTCGCCCACGCCCGCCGCGGCGATGGCGTCGGTGACCAGCACGGTGCGGCCGAGGCCCGCGTGCCGGGCGGCCAGCCGCACGATCGTGGGGTTGAGGTGCACCAGGTCGCAGATGAGCTCGACGGTGACCCGCTCGTCGTCGAGCAGGGCGCCGATCGGGCCCGGCTCGCGGTGGTGCAGCGGGCGCATGCCGTTGAACAGGTGGGTGGCCACCGTGGCGCCCGCGTCGACCGCGGGCATGACCTGGGCCTCGGTGGCGTCGGTGTGCCCGACGGCCGCGATGGCGCCGCTGTCGACCAGTTGGCGCACCGCGCGCACCGAGCCCTCCAGCTCGGGCGCCAGGGTGACCATCCGGACCGCGCCGCGGCCCGCGCGCAGCAGGGTGGCGACCGAGTCCTGGTCGGGGGCCTGCAGGATCGCCGGGTCGTGCGCGCCGCAGCGGGCCGCGGACAGGAACGGGCCCTCCAGGTGCACGCCCGCGAGCAGACCGTCCTCGACCAGCTCGTGCAGGGCGCTGATCTGGTTGACCAGCTCCGGGATCGGCCGGGAGACCAGGCTGGCCAGCAGGGTCGTGGTGCCGTGCCGGGCGTGCGTGTCGACCGCGACCCTGGCCCGGGCCGGGTCGGTGCTCATGAACGGCTCGCCGCCGCCGCCGTGGCAGTGGATGTCGACGAAGCCCGGGACGACCCAACAGCCCTTCGCGTCCACCGTGTCGTCGGCGCGCGGGTGCTCACCGGTGCCCAGTGCGGAGATGTAGCCGTCCTCGACTAGCAGCCAGCCCTCGTCCACCACGCCGTCCGCGGTGACGAGCTTGCCCCCTGCGATGAGCCGTCCTGCCATTTGATGGTCCTCCGAGCGTCCGTGCACGCGACAGTGCACAGTGGCAGTCTATTGGTCTATACCGCAATGGTCTAAACCAACTTCGCCCAGTAGGAGTACGCCTACGGCGTGTTCATGATCTTCTGGAGCGCCTCCAGGGCCCGGCTGGCGGTCGATTTGACGGTGCCCTTCGAGATACCGGCGGCCTCGGCGATCTCCGCCTCGGTGAGGTTGCCGTAGTAGCGCAGCACCAGGACCTCGCGCTGGCGAGGCGGCAGCTGGGAGAGCGCGCGCACCACGTGCTGGTGCTCGGCGGTCAGCATCGCCAGGCTCTCCGCGGACCGCGCGTTGACCGCGTGCGGCGGTGTGTACTCGCGCGCGGTCTTGCGCCTGCGCAGCACACTGCGCGAACCGTTGACCACCGCGGTGCGCAGGTAGCCGACGGCGGCCGCCGAATCGCGCAGCCCACCCCAGTTGCGGTGCAGCCCGGTGAACGCCTCCTGCACCACGTCCTCGGCGGTGGCGGGCTCGTCGACCAGCAGCAGCGCCAACCGGATCAACCGCATCCGGTGGGTGCGGTAGAGGTCCTCGAGGGTCAGCGGCGCCTCCGGCTGCGGCGGCGGCGCGCTCTTGAGGTCGATCGCGCGCAGGTGGGTGAGCGTCTTCTCGACGCTGCTCTCCCCGCCCGCGCCGGGCTGCTCCCCGCCGAGGTCTCCCCGCGCCGGAGGGTAATTACCTGGTTGCACGCCATCCCCTGCCACGGGCAAACCCTACCGGTCGGAAGGGGTGAGCACACCGCCCGTCGGGCGGAACGGCCTGCGATCATGTCGCCATGACCTGGTTCACCGTGGACACCCGCTACGCCGACCTCGACCGCATGCAGGAGGTCCGCCCCACTCACCGTGCGTATCTGAACGGCTTCGTCGAGTCCGGTCGAGTCCTCGCGGGCGGCCCCTGGGCCGACGGCGAGGGCGGCTTCTTCGTCGTCAAGGCCGCCGACCGCGCCGAACTCGACAAGATCCTGGCCGAGGACCCCTACCAACTGGAGGGCGTCGTCGCCGAGCGCACGATCCGCGAGTGGACCATCGTCCTGGGCCCCTGGGCCGACTGACCCCGGGCACCCCCGTCCGTCAACCGGCGCCGCCGGTGAGCAGTACGCGGATCTCGTGCGCGCGCGGATCGACCATCGCCGCGTAGAGCTCCACAGCCATCCGCCAGTTCGCGCGCGCCTCACCGGTGCGCCCGGCCCCTGCTGTGCTGGTGTGCGACCAACGGGAGCGCCAGCGCGGCCTCGGCGTACCCGATCGCCTCGTCCAGCTGCCCCATCGCCGCGTTCACCTCGCCGAGCTTGCTCGTGCGCCGCGTGATCCCGGTGGTGTGGGTGGGTACCCAGTCGCCCAGCGGCGTGCGGTTGAGGAAGAGCCCGAGGAAGGTGACCGGGAGCTGTCACGCCAGTGCGCCACGGGCCTGTGCGGCGGCGGCGATGAGGTTGGCGTATTCCAGTTCGCACCAGCGCAACGCGAGTCCAGTGCGTGTCGTCGGTCGTGGAATTGCGCGAGGTCGGCGGGGAGTTGCCGTGGCACCCGCACGGTGTCGACCTCGTGGAAATCAGTACGTCCCGCCGAGTTTGCGGTGGTCCCAGGAGACCACCTTGGTCGGGGTGAACACGAGGCCGACGCGCTTCACCGCCTGGGCCCGCAGGAACTGCGACGCCGACGCGGCCACCTCCGGGCTCTCCGTGTACCGCTCGGTGATGGCCGCGCCGATCGCGGTGATCCGTTCGGTGTCCTCGACGATCTCCACGTCGCACTCCAGGGACACGCCGCGCAGTTCCTCGTAGGACGTGCCCGCCTCGATCAGCGCCGTTGCCTGGGGCAGTCGGCGGAGGTTGGCGACCTTCTGCGACGCGCCGTAGGTCCAGGTGGCGAAGCCGTCGGCCTCGGGGACGTACCAGAGCGGGGCCAGGTGCGGCCTGCCATCGGGGCCGATGCTGGCGACGGCGGCGACGCGTTCGACGGCCAGGAAGTCCCGGACCTCCGCGGGCGTCATCTTGATCTGGTCCCGACGCGACACGCGTGCTCCCCTCGGTTGGCTGCGCCGAGTTATAGCGCAGCGCCCTCCTTGCGCACGGCCGCCGCGCCGCCCGCGCCCACCGGGCGGGAGGACGCCTCGGCGCCGCGTTCGGCGATGTCGGCCAGGGCCGCGCGGTCCGCCTTGGCGATCATGTTCCCGCGCAGCCGCCCGCCGATCTCGATCACCGGCGGGATGAACGCGCGGACCAGCTTGAGCAGCCCGACCCAGCCGGGCACGTGCACGGTGCGGTCGCGGCGCAGCACGCCCTTCTCCAGCGCGTCGAGCGCCAGCGGCACCGGGTGGGTCTTGCCGATCGGGCCGGGCATGGCCGCGCGCAGCGGGCCGAACACCGGGTGCTCGTCGGCCCCGTTGACCAGGTCGGTGGCGATCCAGGACGGGTGCGCGACGCCGACCCGGACGCCCAGGTGGCGGACCTCGGCGCGCAGGCTGTTGGTGAACGCCTCGACGCCCGCCTTCGCCGCGGCGTAGGCGGCCATCGCGGGGGCGTGCGTGATCGCGGCCAGCGAGGAGACCACCAGGACGTAGCCGCGCCGCTCGATGACGTGCGGCAGCGTGACCCGGACGGTGCGCCACACGCCGAGCAGGTCGACCTCGATGGTGCGCTCGAACGCGGCCGGGTCGATCGACCGGATGAACCCGGCGGCGGCGATACCGGCGTTGGCGATCACGATGTCGATCCCGCCGAACCGCTCCACCACCGCCGCGGTGGCCGACTCCAGGGCGTCCCAGTCGGTCACGTCGGCCTCGAACACCGCCGCGTCCGGCCCGCACTCGGCGGCCACCGCCGCCATCTCCGCGGGCTCCAACCCGACCAGCGCGACCTTGGCCCCGCGCGCGGCGAACCGCTTCGCCAGCCCCGCGCCGAAGCCGCGGGCCGCGCCGGTGATCAGGATGACCTTGCCCTTGACGCTCTGCTCGCGGGCCAGCAGGTTCGTCACGCCCATCGGTGCCTCCATCAGCGGGTCGGTCCCTGGACCGTACCCCAACTTACCCCGAGTAAGCTACCGCGAGTAACAGTTACCTCGGGTCCGATTCGGCACTCGGTCGGCGCCGGGACGACAGGCGGGCTCGTCCCGGCGACCCGCCCTCAGCTCTCCGACGCCGCGGTCAGCGCGGCGACCTCTTCGGCACCCAGCTCCAACTCGGCCGAGGTCAGCAGGTCGGCCAACTGCTCCACGGTCCGCGCGCTCGCGATCGGCGCCACCACGTTGGGCTGCGCGCGCAGCCACGCCAGCGCGACCGATGCCACGGGCACCCCGTGCGCGGCCGCCACGGTGTCCAAAGTGGACAGCACCCGCCGTCCGCGGTCGTCCAGGTACGCCGAGGCCGCACCGGCGCGCGGGCTGTCCACCGCGGCCCCGCCGTCGCGGTACTTGCCGGTCAGGAAGCCCTTCGCCAGCGACCAGTACGGCAGCACGCCGAGCCCTTCGCGCGCGGCCAACCCGGCGTATTCGGTCTCGTAGCCGGACCGCTCCACCAGGCTGTAGTGCGGCTGCAGTGCCGCGTACCGGGCCAGTCCCTCGCGGTCGGCGAAGGCCAGGGACGCCGAGATCCGCTCGGCGGAGAGGTTCGACGCGGCCACGTACCGCACCTTGCCCTCCCGGACCAGGGCGTCCAGTGCCGCCACGGTCTCCTCGACCGGGGTGTCCAGGTCGTCGAAGTGGGCGTAGTACAGGTCGATGCGGTCGGTGCCGAGCCGCTTGAGGGAGTTCTCCGCGGCGGACTTGACGGTGGCCGCGTCCAGCGCCGCGAAGCCGGGGAGGGTGCCCACCTTGGTGGCCACCACGAAGTCGTCGCGCTTACCGCGGGCCGACAGCCAGTCGCCGATGATCGACTCGGACTCGCCGCCCTGGTTGCCCGGGGCCCAGTGCGAGTAGGAGTCGGCGGTGTCCAGGAAGTTGCCGCCCGCGGCGGCGTAGGCGTCCAGGACGGCGAACGAGGCGTCCCGGTCCGCGGTCCAGCCGAACACGTTGCCGCCCAGGTTGAGCGGGTACACCTCGAGGTCGGTGCTGCCGATGGTCGTCATGGCACGAAACCTACCGCGATACCGTTCGCACTATTACGAACAACACGGAGGAAACGATGACAGTGGAACTCGGTCGGGTCGGGATCTGGAGCATGAGCCACCTCTGGCCCGACCGCGCCGAACTCGCCGCCGAGCTGGAGGAGCTGGGCTACGGCGCGCTCTGGCTGGGCGGCTCGCCCGGCGGCGACCTCGGGATCGTCGACACCCTGCTCGACGCCACCAGCACGCTCGTGGTCGGCACCAGCATCGTCAACATCTGGTCGGACGACCCGGCCCCGATCGCCACCGCCTTCGACCGGATCACCACCCGGGCGCCCGGGCGGTTCGTCCTCGGGCTCGGCTCCGGCCACAAGGAGATGGTCGAGCCGCTGACCGGCAAGACCTACGTGCGTCCCTACAGCAAGCTCGGCGAGTACCTCGACCAGCTCGCGGTGCCCGCCGAGTCCGTCGCGCTCGCCGCGCTGGGCCCCAAGACCGTCCGACTGGCGGGCGAGCGCACCCGCGGCGCGCTGCCCTACCTGGTGACACCTGAGCACACCGCACAGGCGCGCGAGATCCTCGGTGCCGGTCCCCTGCTCGCCCCCGAGCAGCACGTGGTGCTGGAGACCGACCCGACGCGGGCCCGCGAACTGGCCCGCGACGCCCTGAGCCTCTACCTGGGCCTGCCCAACTACGTGAACACCTGGCGCAGGCTCGGGTTCAGCGAGGACGACGTCAAGGGCAGCGACCGGCTGGTCGACGCGCTGGTCGTCTGGGGCGACGAGGAGGCCGTCCGGGCCAGGGTGGCCGAGCACCTCGCCGCGGGCGCCGACCACGTCGCGCTGCAGGTGGTCACCGCCGACGGCACCCTGGACCCGGCGGCCTACCGCCGCCTGGCAGAACTCAACGACTAGGGCTCAAACGGACAGGGATCAGGCGTTGATGTCGACGCCCTTCCAGAACGCCACGTGGCCCTTGATGTTCGCCGCCTCGGCCTTGGGGTCGGCGTAGTACCAGACGGCGTCGACGTTCTCCTCGCCGTTGACGTGCAGGGTGTAGTAGTTGGCGGTGCCCTTCCAGGGGCACACCGAGGTGGTCTCGGAGGGGCGCAGGAGGTGCTGGTGCACCGACTCGATGGGGAAGTAGTGGTTTCCTTCGACGATCACGGTGTCGTCGCTCTCGGCGATGGTCTCGCCGTTCCAGCTCGCGGTGGCCATGGATCCAGTCTGCCCAACACCGCGGCGGCCCGCTGCTCGTAGGATGCGCCAGAACGGCGCAGGCCACCCCGAGGAGGAGCACCGATGCCCATCGCCACACCCGAGGTCTACGCGGAGATGCTGGACCGGGCCAAGGCGAACGAGTTCGCTTACCCCGCCATCAACGTGACCTCGTCGGAGACACTGAACGCCGCGCTGCGCGGCTTCGCCGAGGCCGAGAGCGACGGGATCATCCAGGTCTCGACGGGCGGCGCGGAGTTCGCCTCCGGCACCAAGGTCAAGGACATGGTCACCGGCGCGGTCGGGCTGGCCGAGTTCGCGCACGTCGTCGCCCAGAAGTACCCGGTCAACGTCGCGCTGCACACCGACCACTGCCCCAAGGACAAGCTCGACGGGTTCGTCCGGCCGCTGATCGCGATCAGCCAGCAGCGGGTCGACAACGGGCAGCACCCGCTGTTCCAGTCGCACATGTGGGACGGCTCGGCGGTGCCGCTGGCGGAGAACCTGCAGATCGCCACCGAGCTGCTGGCCAAGGCGGCGGCGGCGCGGATCGTGCTGGAGATCGAGGTCGGCGTGGTCGGCGGCGAGGAGGACGGCGTCGCCAACGAGATCAACGACAAGCTCTACACCTCCGCCGAGGACTACCTCAAGACCGTCGACGCGCTCGGTGTCGGCGAGAAGGGGCGCTACCTGCTGGCCGCGACCTTCGGCAACGTGCACGGGGTCTACAAGCCGGGCAACGTCAAGCTGCGCCCGGAGATCCTCAAGCAGGGCCAGGAGGTCGTGGCCGAGAAGCTCGGCCTCGGTGCCGACGCCAAGCCGTTCGACCTGGTCTTCCACGGCGGCTCCGGCTCGCTGCTGGAGGAGATCCAGGAGGCGGTGTCCTACGGCGTGATCAAGATGAACATCGACACCGACACCCAGTACGCGTTCACCCGGCCGATCGCGACGCACATGTTCACCAACTACGACGGTGTGCTCAAGGTCGACGGCGAGGTGGGCAACAAGAAGGCCTACGACCCGCGCAGCTACCTCAAGGCGGCTGAACAGGCCATGGCCGCGCGCATCACCCAGGCGTGCGAACACCTCAAGTCCGCCGGGCGCATGATCGCCGGCTGACGCTCTTGCACGCAGAAGGCCCTCCCCGCGCGCGGGGAGGGCCTTCTTGTCGTCCTGGGCCTGTTGTCCCTGGGCCTTGTCGCCTAGGGCGTGCCCTTCGGATCCTCCTGGTGTGGGAGCGGCTGTGCGAGTGGACCGCGCGCAGGTCGTGGCGCGGGTGATCGTCAGAGACGACTTGCTCGGGGCGTTGGAGGGCAGCGTCGCGTTCGTGGTCGGTGTCGGCTCCATGAGTGTGCGGGTGCACCAGCGCGTGGTCGGTGTCCGGAGAACGGGGCTGCGCGGACTGGGTCGAAGCCCTCGCGTCGACGGTTAGGACCTTGGAGGCTCCTGTGGAGGACTGACCCGCACCGCGTCAAGGCAGTGGCGGACCAAGGCCACCGTTCCCGAACGCGTCGACCGGATCGACTGACGCAAGGGCACGGGCTCGGCCGGTGGCAGGCCACCGGCCGAGCCCGATCTCTACGAACTCCGCAATGCGGCCGAGCGCTGCTTCATCCGTCTCACGCCGTTCCGCGACTTGACCACCAGGTTCCACCAAACGAGCCGCCCACCACCGCGCCGAGATCGTCCACGCCCGCATCGTCCTCCACCCGAGGCGAGGATCCGCAGGACAGGCCCTAGGCGGCTGCCACTACCGGTTTCCGGTTGAGCCAGAGCGCGGTCGGTCTGCCCGCGGCCCACAGCGCGGCCACCAGCACGAAGGTGATCGGCGCCGACCACCAGGCGACCGGCGGGGCGTCCAGGACGATCTCCTGCGCGTAGAGCGCGCCGTGGCCCAGGACCGTGATCGCGGCGGCGCCGGTCACCGCCTCCACCAGGTTGGCCAGGTGCAGCCTGCGGACCAGGTCGACCGCGAGGCCGACGAAGAGCAGGTAGAACGGCACCGTCGAGGGCGGGAAGTCGGCCGCCACCAGCAGCGGCCAGATCACCGCTCGGTAGGCGACGTAGGCGCCCGCCACCGCGGTCGCGGCCCACCGGTGGTTGATCGTCTTACCGGCTGCGGCGAGGATCAGCGCGGCGACCCCGATGCCCCACATCGGGTACACCCAGTCCGGGATCGGCATCGCGAAGTGCTCGATCGCGGTGTAGTCGACCGGGCGGTGGATCTGGTTGGCGGCGAACTCCAGCAGCTCCCGCTCGGCGTAGCAGGTGTCCGGGTTGAGCACCCCGTTCGGCGTGCAGGAGGCCATCTCCAGCGTGCCGTACTCCTGCTGGCCGTTGGGGAAGAGCGTGTTCTCCAGGAAGAACACCCACAGCCCGCCGAGCACCCACGCCCAAGCCCGCCCGCGCGGCCCGGCGGCCACCCAGCCGTCGATCAGCCCGGCGATCATCAGCGCGGTGCCCAGGTAGAGCAGCGCGTGCGACGGGCTCCACGCGGTCAGGTCCAGCCCGTTGACCCGGTGGTTGATCACGTCCAGCGGCGCGGCGACCAGGAACACACCGAGGCCGTACTGCACCAGCCGCTGCGAGCGGCGGGTGGCGGCCATCCCGGTGAAGCTGTGGATCGCCACCAGCACCACCGCGATCCCGGTGCCGACGCTGTTGATCAGGTGCGGCGGCGCCAGGTCGTCACGCAGGAACTTGAAGTGCCACGACTCGTCCCAAGAGGACCCGAGCAGCTTGAACAGCAGGGCGAGTAGCCAGGTCCGGTAGGCGAAGTGCCACACCCAGTCCGGCGTCTCCCGCCCGGCCGCGCCGCGGGTCCAGTGCAGCCGGAAGAACGCCTTGAACTGCCCAACCGGACCCCTGACCTCGGTCTGCACGCCCTGATTCACCGGGCAATCATGACCGTGCGCGGCTGAGAACAGGAAGGGTGGTCGGGCTCTTCGGGGTGAAATCGGGACTTACCCCTACGGGTCGGTAGTCGCGCGGTCACCCGGCGTCCACGCCGAGGCGGTACGGCAGGATGGCGCCATGACCGGAAACCTGCTCGGCCCCGAGCCGACCCTGCTCCCCGACCGCGCCGAGCCGCAGGCCGCGCTGGAGGCAGGCACCGACCCCGTCCAGGTCGCCTCGACCTGGCCCGACTTCAGCGAGGCGTGGGCCGCGCTGGCCGAGCGCGCGCTCGCCGCGGGCGAGCCCGTCGCCGCCTACGCCTACGCCCGCACCGGCTACCACCGCGGCCTCGACCAGCTGCGCCGCTCCGGCTGGAAGGGCTTCGGCCCGGTCCCGTGGTCGCACCGGCCCAACCAGGGCTTCCTGCGCGCGCTGGCAGCCCTGGCCGGTGCTGCCAAGGCCATCGACGACACCGAGGAGTACGAGCGCTGCTCGACCTTCCTGGCCGACTCCGACCCGGCGGCCCCGGCCGCGCTCGGCCTGCTCTGAGCCGCCGCCAGACCCGCACTGCCGCCAGACCAGTACGGCAGCCAGACCCGTGCCGCCGTGCCCGACGCGATGTCGGGCACGGCGGCCGCTTTTTGTCAGCCCGCGGGGCGGTTGAGCACGCCGACCAGCAGCGCGTGCACCGGCCCGTGGTCGGCCGGGTCGGTGAGCTTGGTCAGCCCGCCGCGCAGCCGGTACCACTCGTCGGCGCCCGCGTAGCGGACCTTGGCCGTGAGCACGCCGTCCGGCCCGAGCGTGCTGCGCAGCTCCAGGTCACCGGTGACCACGCCCGCCTCCTCGGTCATCACGCCGGGGCCCGCGTTCAGCGGTGAGGAGTACTCGGACATGGCTCTCCCTGGGGTTCCCGGACGTCAGCAGCGGTCGAGCATGGACTGCAGCGCGGACTTCTCCGCCGAGTTCACGCTGAGCCCGTAGCCGTACTTCACGTGCGTCCACATCTTGGCGTAGGTGCACCAGTACGAGGTCAGCGGCGGCTTCCAGGTGTTGGGGGCCTGGTCGCCCTTGGACTGGTTGACGTTGTCGGTCACCGCGATCAGCTGCGGGCGGCTCAGGTCGTTGGCGAACGCCTGGCGCTGCGCGGTGCTCCAGGACGAGGCGCCCGAGCGCCAGGCGGCCGCCAGCGGCACCACGTGGTCGATGTCCACGTCGGAGGCCGCCGACCAGGTCGCGCCGTCGTACGGGCTGAACCAGCTGCCCGAGGTCGCCGCGCACGAGGAGTTGGTGACCACGCCGCTGCCGTCGCGCTTGAGCACGGTCTCGCGGGTGTCGCAGGCACCGGAGATGGTGATCCAGTGCGGGAACTTGTCGCGGGAGTAGCCGGTCATCGAGCCGTCCGCGCGCACGGTCAGGGCGGCGAGCTCGGAGCGGGCGGTGGCCGCGCTGGGGATGCCCGGCGGGGTCGCGCTCGCGGTGGTGGTCAGCCCGATGGTGGCGGCGATGGACAGGAGTAAGGCGCCGAGCGCCCGTGTCTTCATCGACATGTTTCCTCCGGTGTGCAGCAGGGGCGCCCATCACCGTGGCCGGTTGAGGTGGAGTTGATGACACCTGTGGGTGACACTCTGACGACGGGCGGTAAAAGACCTAGATCACACAGGGCAATCGGGTCGGTGCGCCTGCTCCGGGTCCGGCCAGTAGCCGTAGGCCGGGAGCGAGGGGCTGCGCACGGCCGCTGAGCAGCCACGACCCCGGATCGCCGAGTCCGGGTAGCCGACCCCGGTGGCCAGGCCGGAGATGTCGCGCAGCTGGACCACCGGCTCGTCGAAGTACACCGTCGGCCTGCCCTTTGCCCGCAGGCAGGAGGCCGGGACGAAGGCCCAGACCCCGTACGAGCCGCCCGGGTGCGGCGCGCTCACCAGGGCGACGGCGCCGTCCTTGGTGACGTACCGGTAGGACACCTGGCCCAGGTCGAGGTCGGTCACCCGCTGACCCGGGTCGACCACATCCGCCGATTCATCCCGCCGGGTGTAGTTGAGCGAGGGGGTGCACTCGGCGCCCGCCGCCAAGGACACCCCGGTGCCGAAGGTGATCCGCCGCCACCCGGTCGAGCCGTCCACAGTGACCTCGCGCAGTGAGTGGAACGGCGCGTTGATCGCCCCGACCCAGTCCCGCCAGCGGTCGCCGTCGGTGCCGCACCGCTCCGGCACGCCGTCGAGCCCACCCGCCTGGCTCGCCCTGGTCAGGTTGCCGCGCAGCACCCAGCCGACCGGGGTCGCCATCGCGTGCCCGGCGCTGACCCGGATCCGCACCCAGCCGCCGCAGTACGCGGTGACCTCGGCCCGGTCGCCCCTGACCGCGTTCGCCAGCACCAACCTGCCGGGGTACTCCCGCACCGTCGCCCGGTCCGACGAGACGGTGTCCGCCGTTGCCGCCTCCACCGGCGACGCCGCTACCAGCCCCGCGGTCACCGCTACCGCTGCTCCCACTGCCCACGCGCGCACGAGCCACCTCCGTTGTCGGTTCACGGAGTCCAGTAGCCCGCGGCCCCGCGCACCGGCGGCAGGGCCGCTGCGCGGGTGATCAACGACAGTGCACAGCCAGTCACGCCGCTGTCACGCGGCCCATCACACTCGACTGCCACCAGGTGACACGCCGGCCCACACATCGTCACACCAGGTGTCACGCCAGGGGCACGCCGGGGCGTCACACGAGCCCGCGCGCCACCCGCAGGTCCTCGGTGTGCCGGTACCAGGTCCACTTCGCCACGTCGGTGACCACGCCGTCGTGCTCGAGCCGGGTCCGCACGCAGCCGATCTGGAAGGCCCGACCGGTGAACGGTGTGACCCGCTTGCCCAGCAGCCCGCCGCGCACCACCCGGGCGACCAGGCCGGGGCCGCCGTCGGGGTCCGGGGTCACCTCGATCCGCTTCGCCCGGCCGCGCAGGGCCGTCGCGTCGTCGCAGTAGGCCACCCCCTGCGGCTGGTCGATCACGCCGAGCCCCAGCAGCACCCCGCCCGCGTCGTCGCGGATCAGCGGGTACTGGTCGATCTCGCCGTCCAGGGCGACCCGCGCCAGCCGCTCCGGGTCGCGTGGCAGACCCCACAGCGCGGGGATCGCCGAGCCGCGCGGGTCTAGCGGCAGGTACCCGATCGGGGTGACCGCGAGCCGGTCGGTGCGCAGCACCCGCAGCACCACCGCGGCCAGGTCGGCGTCGGTGCCGTGCACCACGACCCGGCGGCCGTCGGTGGCCTTGAGCAGCGGGTCCAGCTCCGATCGCCCGGGCGTCGCGGCCACCTCCCACCAGTCCACGTCGTCACGCTCGGTGAGCGTTGCCGGGCGGCCGGTGGCGGCCGCGTTTCCGCAGGCCAGCACGAGTGCGCTCACTGCAGTCTCCTGGTCTAGTCTCAGTCACCGGCATTCGCCCGAGGCAGCACGGGTACGGGTGTCCAAGGGTTTCTCCACACTGCCAACACCTGGAGTTTCACATGCCGGCAATCGTGCTGATCGGCGCCCAGTGGGGCGACGAGGGCAAGGGCAAGGCGACCGACCTGCTCGGCGAGCGGGTCCAGTGGGTCGTTCGGTACCAGGGCGGGAACAACGCGGGTCACACCGTGGTGCTCCCCGACGGTCAGGACTTCGCGCTGCACCTCATCCCGTCCGGCATCCTGACCCCCGGGGTGACCAACGTGATCGGCAACGGGGTCGTGGTCGACCCGACCGTGCTGCTGCGCGAGCTCGCGGGCCTGGAGGGCCGCGGCGTGGACACCTCCCGCCTGCTCATCTCCGCCGACGCGCACCTGATCATGCCCTACCACGTGGCGATCGATAAGGTCACCGAGCGCTACCTGGGCAAGGCCAAGATCGGCACCACCGGCCGCGGCATCGGCCCGGCCTACCAGGACAAGGTCGCCCGGGTCGGCGTCCGGGTCCAGGACCTGCTCGACGAGAAGATCCTGCGGCAGAAGGTCGAGGCCGCGCTCGACGTCAAGAACCAGATGCTGGTCAAGATCTACAACCGCAAGGCGCTCGACCCCGAGCAGATCGTCGAGGAGGTGCTCGCCTCCGCGGAGCGGTTCGGCCACCGCATCGCCGACACCCGGCTGCTGCTCAACCAGGCGCTCGAGCGCGGCGAGACGGTGCTGCTGGAGGGCTCGCAGGGCACCCTGCTC
The DNA here is from genome assembly GCF_030269645.1 of Actinokineospora sp. NBRC 105648. GTDB lineage: Bacteria > Actinomycetota > Actinomycetes > Mycobacteriales > Pseudonocardiaceae > Actinokineospora. The sequence continues at coordinate 213,912 of NZ_BSTR01000004.1, forward strand.
GACGTCGACCACGGCACCTACCCGTTCGTCACCTCGTCCAACCCGACCTCCGGCGGCGCCAGCGCGGGCTCGGGCATCGGGCCCACCCGGATCACCACGGTGATCGGCATCCTCAAGGCCTACACCACCCGGGTCGGCTCCGGCCCGTTCCCCACCGAGCTCGACGACGAGATGGGCGAGCGGCTGCGCAAGGTCGGCGGCGAGATCGGCGTGACCACCAAGCGGCTGCGCCGCACCGGCTGGTTCGACGCGGTGATCGCCCGCTACGCCAGCCGGGTCAACGGCATCACCGACTACTTCCTCACCAAGCTCGACGTGCTCTCCGGGCTGGACACGGTGCCGATCTGCGTGGCCTACGAGGTCGACGGGCAGCGGGTGGACGACATGCCGATGACCCAGACCGACGTGCACCACGCGGTCCCGGTCTACGAGGAGATGCCCGGCTGGTGGGAGGACATCAGCAAGTGCCGCTCGTTCGACGAGCTGCCCGCCAACGCGCGCGCCTACGTCGAGCGGGTCGAGGAGCTGGCGGGTGCCCGGGTGTCGGCCGTGGGCGTCGGGCCCGGCCGCGACCAGACGATCGTGCGCCACCAGATGGCCTGATCACCGCGCAGGTTTGAGCGACCGAGTAGGAGTACCCCCGGGACCGTTGTCCCGGGGGTATTTTCTTGCACCGCTGAAAAGAAGTCCGGGGCCTTGGCGCGCATTGTCTAGCCATTCCGGGTGGAATCGGTGCACCCGTGGTGCGCCTTTCCAGGATTCGGGACGGGCTGTCCGACCGTTGACTTCCGGCGCGCCCGCTCCAAGACTCACCCTTATGAGTGGCGGCGAATCCCTGGTGTCCCGCCTGCACGTCGATCTGCGGCGGCAGGCCAGCGCGATCTGTCCGGCCTGACGCGCTCCAGCCGGGCCGCGCCCGGCTAGTTCCCCCAGCACTGACCGCCCCCGTGCCGGCGCCCCGGCCCGGGCTCCTCGGCGCGCCCGCACACCCGCGCGCGTTTCCCCACCTCTCGGGAGACCCCCGTGTCCGTATCGACCCTGGGCGCCCCCGTGCGCGCCGAAACCAACCCGGAAAGCCCACCCACGGCCAAGAAGCGCAGGCGACTGCCCGACCTGCGCCGGTGGATCAGTCCACTCGCGATCGTCGCGCTCTGGCAGATCGCCTGCGGCACCGGGTTCCTGCCGCCGGACAAGCTCAGCTCGCCGTGGACCGTGCTGCAGTCGGGCATCGAGCTGACCCGCTCCGGTGAGCTCGGCGACGCCTTCGTGGTCTCGACCACCCGGGTCGGCATCGGGTTCGTCATCGGCGGCGCCATCGGCCTGGTGCTCGGCATCGTCGCCGGGCTGTCCCGGTGGGGCAACTTCCTGGTCGACCCGCCGGTGCAGATGCTGCGCACGCTGCCGTTCCTGGGCCTGATCCCGCTGTTCATCCTGTGGTTCGGCATCGGCGAGGAACCCAAGATCGCGCTCGTCGCGCTGGGCGTCGCGTTCCCGCTCTACCTCAACGTGCACTCCGGCATCCACAACGTCGACAGCCACCTGATCGAGGCCGCCACCGCGCTCGGTTTCACGCGCACCGAGCGGCTCTTCCACGTGGTGCTGCCCGCCGCGCTGCCGAACACGCTGGTCGGCCTGCGCCAGTCGCTGGGCATCGCCTGGCTCTCGCTGATCGTGGGCGAGCAGGTCAACGCCAGCAGCGGGCTCGGCTACTTGATCAACAACGCCCGCGAGTTCCTGCGCACCGACGTCATCGTGGTCGGCCTGGTGGTCTACGCCGCCCTCGGCCTGGCCACCGACGCGATCGTGCGCCTGGTGGAGAGGAGGGCCCTGCAATGGCGGAGCTGACCGTCGAGGTGCGCGGCCTGACCAAGAGGTTCGGCGAGCGGACCGTGCTGCACGGGCTCGACCTCGACATCGCCCCCGGCGAGTTCGTCGCGCTGCTCGGCCGCAGCGGCTCGGGCAAGTCCACACTGCTGAAGGTGTTGGCGGGCTTGGACACCGCCGTCACCGGCAAAGCCACTGTGGACGGTCAGGTGTCGGTCGCGTTCCAACAACCCCGGCTGCTGCCGTGGCGGCGGGTGTGGCGCAACGTCGTGCTCGGGCTGCACCCGGTGCGGGGCCGCGACGTCGCGCTCAAGGCGCTCGACGAGGTGCGCCTGGCCGACCACGCCGACGCCTGGCCGCGCACGCTCTCCGGCGGTGAGGCGCAACGGGTCTCGCTGGCCCGGGCGCTGGTGCGCGAGCCCGGCCTGCTGCTGCTCGACGAGCCGTTCGGCGCCCTCGACGCGCTGACCCGGCTGGCGATGCACCGGCTCGTCGAAGACCTGTGGCAGCGGCACCGGCCGTCGGTGCTGCTGGTGACCCACGACGTCGACGAGGCCCTGCTGCTCGCCGACCGCGTCCTGGTCCTCGACGAGGGCCGGATCTCCGCTGAATACGTCCTCGGCCACCCCCGGCCGAGAACAGTCACTGACGACCGTACCGCTGTTGATTTCAACCGTGTCCGCACGAAGGTGCTGGGCGACCTGGGAGTGACCGAACGTGCGACTGCGTAACCTGATCCCGCTCGCGACCGCCGCACTGGCGCTCACCGCCTGCGGGGGCACCGACACCCCCGCCGCGTCGGCGCCCGTGCCGGACACGGTCAGTGCCGCCGACCTGGCCAAGGTCACCCTGAAGGTGGGTGACCAGAAGGGTGGCCAGAAGTCCTACCTGGAGGCCGCGGGCCTGCTCAAGGACCTGCCGTACAAGATCGAGTGGTCCACCTTCAGCTCCGGCCCGCCGCTGCTGGAGGCGGCCTCGGCGGGCGCGGTCGACATCGGCGCGGTCGGCAACACCCCGCCGATCTTCGCGGGCGCGGCCAACGCCAAGATCGCCGTCGTCTCGGCGCAGAAGGGCGATGTCTCCAGCGACGCCCTGCTGGTGCCCGACGGTTCCCCGCTCAAGTCGCTGGAAGACCTGCGCGGCAAGACGATCGGCGTCGCCAAGGGCAGCTCGGCGCACGGCCTGGTGCTCACCGTGCTGGCCAAGGCCAACCTCAAGGTCGACGACGTCAAGCTCAGCTTCCTGCAGCCGTCGGACGCCTACGCCGCGTTCACCCAGAAGAACATCGACGTGTGGTCGATCTGGGACCCGTACACCACCCAGGCCCTGCGCGAGGCCAAGGCGAAGGTGCTCGTCGACGGCACCGGCACCCTCGGCGGCGGCGCGCCCGGCACCGAGGCGGGCCCGGACTCGCTGGCCAGCGGCTACAGCTTCCTGGTGGCGGGCAAGGGTTCGCTGGCCGACCCGGGCAAGAACACCGCGCTGCGCGACTACGTCGTCCGCTACGCCAAGGCCCTCAACTACGCCAAGACCCACGGCGAGGAGCGCGCGGCCGCGTGGGCCAAGGACACCGGGCTCAAGCCGGAGATCGCCCTGGAGGCGACGAAGCGCGGCCTCGACCGCCCGATCGAGATCGACCAGACGGTGATCGCCGACGAGCAGAAGCTCGCCGACGCGTTCGTCGAAGCGAAGGTGCTGCCGACCAAGTTCAAGTTCACCGACTTCGTCGACACCCGCTACGCGGCCGACGTCAAGGCGGCGGCGGAATCCGGGGCGCAGAAGTGAGCGTCACCCTGCACTGGTTCCTGCCCACCTCGGGCGACGGCCGCACGGTCGTGGAACGCTTCCACGCCAACCGCGCCGAGCACTCCGCCCGCCGCGACCCGGACATCGACTACCTCGCCCAGGTCGCCCAGGCGGCCGAGCGGCTCGGGTTCACCGGTGTGCTCACCCCGACCGGCACCTTCTGCGAGGACGCCTGGCTGACCACGGCGGCGCTGATCCGGGAGACCAGCACGCTGAAGTTCCTGGTGGCGTTCCGGCCCGGCGTGATCTCCCCGACGCTGGCCGCCCAGATGGCCGCCACCTACCAGCGCGTCTCCCGCGGCAGGCTGCTGCTGAACGTGGTCACCGGCGGCGACGCGGTCGAGCAGCAGCGCTTCGGCGACTTCCACGACCACGACAGCCGCTACGCCCGCACCGACGAGTTCCTGGCCATCGTGCGCGGGATCTGGTCGGGTCAGCCGTTCGACTTCGACGGCGAGCACCTCAAGGTGGTCGGCGCCACCGCGCTGGCCGCCCCGGACCCGATCCCGAGTGTCTACTTCGGAGGGTCGTCGGCCGCCGCCCTCCCGGTCGCGGCCCGCCGCGCCGACGTCTACCTGACCTGGGGCGAACCCCCGGCCCAGGTCGCGGAGAAGATCGCGGCCGTCCGCACCCTCGCCGAGGCCGAGGGCCGGACGCTCCGCTTCGGCGTCCGCCTGCACACCATTTCGAGGGACACCTCCGAACAGGCCTGGGCCGAGGCCCAGCGCTTGCTGGACGCCCTGGACCCGGCCCAGGTCGCGGCCGCGCAGGCGCAGCTCTCGGCCAGCCAGTCCGTCGGCCAGCAACGCATGCTGGCCCTGCACGAGGGCGCCCTGGACCGAGGCGTCCGCGGCCTGGAGATCCACCCCGGCCTCTGGGCAGGCATCGGCCTGGTCCGCGGCGGCGCAGGCACAGCACTCGTGGGCAGCCACGCCGAGGTCGCCGACCTGATCTCCCAGTACCACGACGTGGGTATCACCGAGTTCATCTTCTCGGGCTACCCCCACCTGGAAGAGGCCTACTGGTTCGGCGAGGGCGTCCGCCCAGAACTCGCCCGCCGCGGCCTACTGGCAAACCAGACGGACACAACCCGAACCCCTCTGCGCACAGCCGCATCCTGACGCTTGTCGAGTACGAACAGCCCCCGACCCCACCGGTCGCGGGGCTGTTTTTTTGGGAGGGAGAGAGAAGGGAAGGAGGAGGAAGAAGGAGGCAAGGAAAGGAGGGAGGAGGGAAGGAAAGGAGGGAGGAGGGAAGGAAGGGAAAGAGAACGAAGGGGAAGAGAACGAAGGGAAGAGAGGTGGAGGGAAGAGGGAGGAAGGGAAGAGGAGGGGAAGGGAGCGAGCGAGGGGAAGGAGGGGAGGGAAGGAAGGGGTGAGGGGATGGAAGGAAGGAGTGAAGGACGGGAGGGGAGGGAGAAGGGAGGGAAGGAAGGAAGGAGTGAAGGGAGGGGAGATAGCGGGGAGGGAGGAGGAGTGAAGGGAGGGGGAGGTAGCGGGGAGGGAGAAGGAGGGAAGAGGAGGAGGAAGGAGAAGGAAGGAGGAAGGAAGGGGCTGGGAGGGAAGGAGGGATAACGTCAGCCGCTGATCAGCCAAACGTCAACCCCCACCGCCATGCTTATCCCAGCAAGGCAAACGGGAGAGGTGCCCGGAGCGGCTTAACGGGTTCCTGTTCTACCAGGAAGGGCCTAGCGCCCACGCAGGTTCGAATCCTGCCCTCTCCGCCAAAGAGAGCCCCCTCTGCGGGGCTCTTTTCGCTTTCCCCGCCTACCCGCAACGGAGAGGCCACCCCCACCCACACAAGACCGCAGCGGTGAGGCCGACCCCGCTGGAACTCAAGGCCCGCTACGGATGCTCGATCTAGTGGACTCGCTTCGTGTGGGGGGAGAGCACCGCTAAACTTGCCTGGTAGTGGGGATGCCCTTCACCCCACGCTCTTTCCCCACCGCGGTGCTCTAGGGGCCCCACACGAAGCGAGTTCACTAGATCGAGCCCACGCTAGTAACTTGGGCAACGAAGACGGCAACGCCGAGGCGAGTCCACCAGTCCAAGCCCACGAGCCACCCGCAGCCACAAAAGATCCACAGACCCGTCAGCCACTCATCAGCCCAACATCAGACCCGACTGCGAAACTAGTCCCAGTCAAGGAGAGGTGCCCGGAGCGGCTTAACGGGTTCCAGTTCCACCGGAAGGGCCTAGCGCCCGCGCAGGTTCGAATCCTGCCCTCTCCGCCTCGAAAGGCCCCGCCGCCCCCGCGGGGCCTTTCCTGTCCGCTCACTCGCAGGACAGCCTCACTCACGGGACAGCCTCACTCTCGGGACAGCGCGGCCTCTTCCAGGTCCAGTTCCCGTTGCACCCGGCGCAGGATCTCGTCGTCGATCTCGCCGCGGTCGCGGGCCTCGACGAACACCGACCGCTCCGCCTCCAACATCGCGCGGCGCAGCCTGCGGAACGCCACCGCCGGGTTCTCGGTCTCCTGCCTGCCCAACCTTTCCCACGCCGCGTTGCCGCGGTGTTCGGCGATGGCCCGCAGCCGGTCGGCGAGGTGGTCGGGGATGTCGCCGTCGGCGAGGATCTCGTCGAGCCGGTCGATGGACGCCCTGGCGGCGTTGTTCTGCACCTGGGCCTCGGCCAGCGCCCGGTCCTGCCCGTCCGCCGCGCGCACGCCGAGCTTGCGGATCAAGGCGGGCAGCGTCAGGCCCTGCAGCAGCAGCGTGCCCACGGTCACCACGAACGTCAGCAGCAGCACCACGTCCCGCCCGGGCATCCCCAGCGGGATCGCCGCCGCCGCGGCCAGGGACACCACGCCGCGCATGCCCGCCCACGAGATCACCGTCAGCTGTGCCCAACCGGGCCGTTCCTCCCGTCGCCGGATGCGTGGGAACAGCCACCGGGGCACGTGCGCGGCCGGGAACACCCAGACGAACCGCACCACGATCACCGCCAGCAGCACCACCCCCGATGCCGCGACCAGTCCCCAGCCCGGCTTGGCCGCCGACACCACCGACCGCAGCTGCAACCCGATCAAGGCGAACACCAGCGACTCCAGCAGCACGTCGATTGCCGCCCACACCGCCGTCTCCTGCAGCCGCGTCGAGTACCCGGCCGCGGTCGCGTTGTGCCCGAGGTAGAGCCCGGCCACGACCACGGCGAGGACGCCGGAGGTGTGCACCTCCTCGGCCAGCAGGTACGCCCCGAACGGGACCAGCATGCCCAGCGCGCTCTCCAGGATCCCGTCCCCCAGCCGCAGCCGGATGGCGTGCACCACCACGCCGAGCACCAGCCCGACCGCGATTCCCCCGATCGAGGTGACCAGCAGGGTGACCAGGGTCTCCGACCAGGAGAACGCCGCCACCCCGGTCGCGGCCGCCACGGCGACCTTGAACGCGGTCAGCGCGGTCGCGTCGTTGCCGAGGCTCTCCCCGGTCAGCAGCGTCATCGCCCGCCGGGGCAGGCCGAGCTTCCGCCCGATCGCCACCGCCGCGACCGCGTCCGGCGGCGCCACCACCGCGCCCAGCACCAGCGCCGAGGCCAACGGCAGACCGGGCACGACCAGGTGAGCCACCACACCGACCACCACGGTCGAGGTCAGCACCAGGCCGACGGCGAGCAGCCCGATCGGCCGGATGTTGGCCTTGATGTCGAGGTAGGAGCTGTCCAACGCGGCCGAGTACAGCAGCGGCGCCAGCACCAGGAGCAGCACGAACTCGGGGTTCAGCGCGAAGTCGGGCACCCCCGGCACGAACGAGACCGCCAACCCCACCGCGACCAGCAGCAGCGGCGCGGGCCAGTCCATCCGGCGCGCCACCGCGGCGACCGCCAGCGACCCCGTCACCAGCAGGAGCAGTTCCACTCGCGCCTCCCTCGTCGTCGTGCGCAAGGATTACCCATGCCCACACCGGCATGGAAGGAGCGGGCCCGATGACCTGCGAACACACCGACGCGCTGCCCGCCGAGGTAACCCCGGACGCCACCGACATCTGCCAGGACTGCGTGGCCGAGGGCAACCGGCACTGGGTCCACCTGCGACTGTGCCTGACCTGCGGGCACGTCGCCTGCTGCGACTCCAGCCCGCGCAAGCACGCCACGGCGCACTTCCAGCAGACCGACCACCCGGTCATCCAGTCCTTCGAACCGGGCGAGTCCTGGCGCTGGTGCTACCTCGACAACAAGATCGTCTGACCTACCACCCGGCGCGCCCCAGGACAGCGAACGGGCCGCCACCCCGGTCGGGGTGGCGGCCCGGCGGACCAGGGGGTCAGCGGCGCGGGAAGGTCTCCGCGCGCGAGGCCACCGCGATGTCGCTGTTGTCGCTGAACACGCCGTCGACGCCCGCCGCCCAGTACGCGGCCAGCTCGCCGAACAGGTTGCCGTACTCCGACGGCACCGCCGAGGACCGGAAGTTCAGCGGGAGGAAGTTGTTCTCCGCCCGGAAGGTGTACGGGTGCACCTTCAGCCCGGCCGCGTGCGCGTCCTTCACGAGCGCGGTCGGCGTGCCCAGGTTGCCCGCCGCGTCGCGTGGGATGACCTGGTTCTTGTCCGGGCCGAGGCCCGCGGCGTACTTCGCGACCTCGCGCAGGCCCGCCGCCGAGACGATGTCGGCGTAGGTGCGCTTGTCACCGCGGTCGATGAAGTCGTACGGCGCGCCCGAGGCCGAGGTGAGCTGCACCAGCGGCACCCGCAGCTTGCGGCTGAGCGACTGCAGGTTCGACACCTCGAAGGACTGCACGAACACCTTCGCGCCGCGCCGGTTCAGGCCGTTGCGCTCGAGGGTGGCGACCAGCTTGGGCTCCAGCTCCAGGCCCAGCTTGCGGAAGTAGGTCGGGTGCTTGGTCTCGGGGTAGATCCCGATCTCGCGGCCCAGCTCGCGCGAGAGCCGCTTGCTCAGGTCGATGACCTCCTGGAAGGTCGGCACCTCGTAGCGGCCGTTGTAGATGGTGTTGCGCTGCCGCAGGTCGGGGATGCGCTCGACCGCGCGCAGCGTCTTGAGCTCGGCGAGGGTGAAGTCCTCGGTCCACCAGCCGGTCACCGTGACCCCGTCGAGCACCTTGGTCGCCTTGCGGGCGGCGAACTCGGGGTGCTTGGCGACGTCGGTGGTCCCGCCGATCTCCGGCTCGTGCCGGGCGACCAGCACGCCGTCCTTGGTGGACACCAGGTCGGGCTCGATGTAGTCGGCACCCAGGCGCGCGGCCAGCTCGTAGCTCGCCAGGGTGTGCTCGGGCCGGTAGCCGGAGGCACCGCGGTGGCCGATGACCAGCGGGGCGGCGCCGGTGCCGTGCCGGTCGCCCGCGTCGGGGGTCGCGCTCGCGGTGCTCAACGTGGCGACTCCGAGCAGGGCCAGGGCGGACAGGGCGACTCCGATGGTACGAGTTGCCTGCATGGGGACCTCCTTGTCAGGTGGAGCTCAGTGACCGCGCAACCTTCGCCGCGCGCCACGAAATCGGAACCACCGCCCGGCGAAGGGTGTCCCACGCGCGGATGAACGACCAGGGTCCGCGAGCCTGGTTGCCGCCGCCGGGAGCCGAGCATCTAGGCTCGTCCACCGTGCGTGTCCTGGTGATCGGGTCTGGCGCCCGCGAGCATGCCCTCGTCCTGGCGTTGTCGAAGGACCCCGAGGTGGTCGCGCTGGCGTGCGCCCCGGGCAACGCGGGCACGGCGGCCCTGGCCGAGACCTACGGCGTCGACGCCCTCGACGGCGCCGCCGTGGTCGAGCTGGCGACCGGCTGGAAGGCCGACCTGGTGGTCATCGGGCCGGAGGGCCCGCTGGTCGTCGGCGTCGCCGACGCCGTCCGCGCCGCGGGCCTGCCCTGCTTCGGCCCGGGTGCCGAGGCGGCGCGCATCGAGGGTTCCAAGGCGTTCGCCAAGGACGTGATGACCACCGCCGGGGTGCCGACGGCACACAGCGAGGTCGTCGACAACCCGGCCCGCCTCGACGCCGCGCTGGCCCGCTTCGGCCCCACCTGGGTGGTCAAGGACGACGGCTTGGCCGCGGGCAAGGGCGTCGTGGTCACCACCGACCTGCTCACCGCCCGCGCGCACGCGATGACCCTGCTCGACGGCGGCCACCCGGTCCTGCTCGAGTCGTTCCTCGACGGCCCCGAGGTCTCCCTGTTCTGCGTGGTCGACGCCGCGGGCGCGGTCGTCCCGCTGCTGCCCGCCCAGGACTTCAAGCGCGTCGGCGACGACGACGCGGGCCCCAACACCGGCGGCATGGGCGCCTACGCCCCGCTGCCCTGGGCCCCCGACGGCCTGGTCGAGGACGTGGTGACCCGGATCATCCAGCCGGTGGTCGACGAGATGTCCCGGCGCGGCGCGGCGTTCTCCGGCCTGCTCTACGCGGGCCTGGCGCTCACCGTGAACGGCCCCGAGGTCATCGAGTTCAACTGCCGCTTCGGCGACCCGGAGACCCAGTCCGTGCTCGCCCTGCTCCGCAGCCCGCTGTCCCGCCTCCTGCTGGCCGCCGCCGAGGCCCGCCTCGCCGAGCACCCGCCACTGGAGTGGGCCCCCGGCTCAGCCGTCACCGTGGTCATCGCCGCCGACGGCTACCCCGGCCGCCCCCGCACCGGCGACGTCATCACCGGCGCCGAGTCCGACGGCGTCCTGCACGCGGGCACCCGCCGCCGCGACGACGGCGCCCTGCTCTCCGCGGGCGGCCGCGTCCTGGCCGTGGTCGGCACCGGCGACGACCTCACCGCCGCCCGCGCCGAGGCCTACCGCAAGGTCGACGCCGTCCACCTGCCCGGTTCACACCACCGCACCGACATCGCCCTGCGCGCCCTCAACGGCGAGATCGGTGTTCCGGTGGCGCGGTAGTTTTTCTGCGGGAAAGCTCAGGTACCCCACCCACCCCGTTGGTAGCCTCGAACGGGAGACCACACCGTCACGATGCGTACCCGGGGGTACCACCCATGAACGTCCCGCCTCTCGGCGGCGCGATCGACGCCATCGTCGGAGCCGCAGGCCAAGCCGCAGACACGATCATGCGCAACACCCCGGCCAGTGGCGGCCACTTCACCGTCAACCACGACAACGTCCTGGCCGCCGCCAAGGTCATCCAGACCCAACTGGACACCCTCAAGGACCGGGTCACCGGGGCGTTGCAGGACCTCGCCGTCGTGCCGCCGGGCGAAGACATCGTCAGCAAGCGAGTGGCGGAGTCCTGGAACGATCGCCTGATTCGCAACCCGGGCTCGTATCAGCAGCGGGTCAACGAGTACGTGCAAAGCCTGCAGAACCTGGTCGACCAGCTCGTGACCAGCGCCCATGACTACGGCTACAACGAGGACCAGATCTCCGCTGCTCTCGGGGGCAATCGGAGTGCGTAGTCGGCGTTGGTACGTCCTGTTCGCGGTGCTGATCGCGTTCGGTGGTGCGGCATGCACCACCGCCGAGACCGGCAAACCTGTGTCGTCCGGTGACGCGCCTGCCGTAACGACGTCTGATTCGGCCGATCCGACCACCACCGCGACGCCGACGACATCGCTGCCGCCGCGCCCCAAGGAGATCAAGCTCGACAGTGTCGAGCCGTGCACCCTGTTGACCCAGCCGCAGCTCGCCGAGCTCAAGGTCACTCGTACTCGCGCCCGCGCGAGCACCAGCGAGGTCTATCGCGGCGCGAAGGAGTGTGTTCTCGAGGCGTCGACCGCGAAGTCGGGCTACGACTACGCCGTGACCGCGGTGACCACCGAAGGCGCGGAGGCGTGGTTGACCGGGAAGCGCAATGTTGATGCCAAGGCCGTCTCCGTCGCGGGCTACCCGGCCGTTCGGTACAACTTCAAGGGCGCGTCCCAGGCGAACACGTTCAACTGTTGGACAACTGTCGACGTCGCGCAAGGACAGCAGCTACAGGTCATGTTCACCGTCAACCTGCGCGACGCGTTTACGCTCGATCAGATGTGCCAGATGAGTGAGCAGGCCGCCACGCTGGCCATGGCCACGCTGACGTCGAGGTGAGGGGCTGAGATGGCAGGGGACAACGGGCTCGCCGATCTGCGGTTCGAGGGCTACGGCTACGAAGCGCTGGCCCAGCAGCTCGACCGGCTGCGGCAGGGGCCGGGGTCGTCCAGCATCTTCCGGGCCGTCCGCGCCCTGATGGACATCGCCGACGGCCTCTCCGACACCGACCGCACGCTCCGCGAGGAGCTCGCCAAGATCGGTGTGGAGTGGCAGGGTGCCGCCGCCGACCGGGGTGAGGAGGCGACGAAGAACTCGAGCATCTACGCCTCCGACGCCGTTCCCGTGGTCGCGAACTCCGCTGGGGGTGTCAGCGAGCAGGGGCACACCTTCTCCGCCACCGCGGGCAGTGCGCCGCAGGGCCAGGAGTTGCGCGGCGCGAACCAGATGGGCTGGATCGACGCGGGTCTCAGCGCCGTCGGTGTCACCACTCCGCGGGCGGCTGAGGTGCAGCGGACGCAAGCCGCGCACGACGCCGCGGCCGCCGCGATGAACGACTACGCCCGCAACAGCCAGGGTGCGTTGGGCAACTACCAGAACCTGCCCGTCCCGCCGAACCTGAACCTGGTCTCCCAGCCCACCCAGACCCACGGGATGACCGCCGCGCAGGGCTTCTCCACCGGTGAGGGTGCCTACACGCCCACCGGTGCCGGCACGGCCCCAGGTGGCCCCAGCGCGACGGGCGTCCCGGGCGGCCAGCCGGGCTCCTTCAGCGGTGTCAACCCGGGCGCCCCCGGCACGACCGGCGGCCTCGGCCCCACCGGCACCCCCAGCTTCACCGGCCCGGGCCGCCCGGCCGAGGGCCTGAACATCCCGGCGCTCGGGCGGTCGTCCGGTGTCGGTCCGGTGCTCCCCGGCATGGGCGGTCTGCCCAACACCGGCGCCGGTTTCGGTGGTGTGCGCCCCGGTTTCCCCGGCGCGCTGATGGGCGAGATCGCGACCGCGGCGGGTATCGCCGGTGCGGGTGGCGCCGGTGTCGGGGCGGGCGCGAGCCTGGAGAAGGACAAGGTCGTCCGCGGCGGCGGCAACGAGGGCGCGGCGGCGAAGCGGGGTGCCCCGGGCAACGAGGGCGCCAAGCGGAGCGGGCTCAGCCCGGTCGCGGACATGCCCGACGAGGAGGCCCGCGCGGCGCGCAACGCCGAGCGGCTCGGGACGGGTAAGAGCGGCAGGCCGGGGTCTTCGCTGCTGCAGCCCGCGGCGGCCGGTGCCGGGGCCGAGGGCGAGGAGGACGACGAGCACGTGCGCAAGTACGGCATCGACTCCGACGACGTCTTCGGCGACGACCGCCTCGTGGTCTCCCCCGTGCTCGGCCAGGACGAAGACGCCTGAGTTGTCCAGCAGCGTCATCCTGTCGGCCCTCGAGTTCGACGTGCTGTGGGAGTCCGAGCGCCTCCCGCGCAGGCACGTCGCGATCGACGTCCCCAGCCCCGGCACGACGCACTCCGAGCGCGCCGAGCTGGTGGCGGGGGCGTTCGCCGCACTGCGGGAACGTGGGCTGGTGGTCAACGGGCGCGCCGTGCCGGAGCTCGCCGACCGGCTCAGCCTGCTCGCCCACGCGCAGGTCGGCATCGATAGCTGGATCTGGACCGACCGCGAGATCAAGGCGTACGCGGTGGCCAGCGGTGACCAAGCGGGCCTCGCCGTGGTCGACAGCGGTCAGGTCTGGCTGATCGCCGCCCGGGTGACCGCGCTCGCCGAGGCCGCGGTGTCCATCGCCGGTGAGGCGCCCGCCGGGCCCGGTCGGTCGGTGAGCCTGCAGACCGATGTGCTGATGGCCGCCGACGCCAAGGCGGGTGGCGATCCGCAGAACCTGATCACCCCCCTGAACAGCGCGGGCGTCCCCCTCTACGACGCGCAGACCCTCGCCGCGATGTTCGCGGGCGCCGGTGTGCGGGGTCAGTTCGGCGCCGAGCGGGTGGGCCGCGACCAGCGCAGGAACCGCGCGGCGCGGGTGGTCAACTTCCACGACACCGGACAGGGCCGCTACGTGCACCTGATCCGCCCGAGCAACGACGGCCGCGACTGGAGCACGATCGCCCCCGCGGACACCGCGCGGATGGCCGCGTGCGTGTGGGAACTTCTCGACGAGGTGTGACCTTTCGGGAACCGGGTCACCGGGCCGGTCGTCAGAGCCGAGCGCACCGAACCGCTGAGGGGGCCGATCCGTGTCAGGCGCCAACTACAACCTGCAGGCCATCGAGCAGTGCCGCGCCGCCGTCGCGGGCCAGACCGGTCCGATGGCCGCGGCGGGCGACGACCTCCCGCGCGACGCCGACGGTGCGGTGTTCGGTGAGCTGCCCAGCTCGGCCGCGTTGGCCGCCGCCGTGCGGGCCCTGGCGCAGACCGCGAGCGACGAGCTCGACCGCGCGGGCGCGCTGCTGGGCAACGTCGACCGCGCGCTCGACTCGATCGGCCAGTCGGTGGTCAACAGCGAGCACGCGTCCACCCAGTCGATGACGGTGTAGGGGGAAACCGTGACTGCGAGGGATTCGGCGGCAGGTCTGGGCGGTGTGCCCGCGGAACTGGCCGAGACGGCGACCAAGGTCTACAAGGCGCAGCCCGCCGCCATCGGCGACCTGGGCGCGAAGTTCACCACGGCGGGCACCGCGAGCACGGAGGCGGCGGGCAAGCTCGACGGCTCGGTCAAGCAGCTCGACGGTGCCTGGCAGGGCACCTCGGCGGACGGGTTCGTGGCCTACATGGGCACGTTCGCGAAGGCGGAGACCTCGCTCAACGAGGCCCTCACCGCCGCGGCCAATGACCTGAAGACCGCGGCTACCGGTATCCAGGGCGCCCGCGACGCGCTGGAGGGCATCTTCGGCGAGCTGTACGACAACGCCCAAGGCTGGCTCAACGCCCACACGGACGCCACCGCCGACGAGAAGCGCGCCTACGTGGACGGACTCGCGAGTGGTTACCGAGGCCGCGTCACTGAACAGATCGACAACGCCGAACGCGCCGTGAGCACGGCCGTGTCAGCGCTGAATGGACGCGCGGGCGCGATCAGCCCCAAGTTCTCCGCGATCCCCGACCCGAACACCCAGGCCTTCACCCCGGCCCCCGGCAAGAAGATCGACTGGACCCCGACCCCGGCGGGCTCCACGGCACCGGCGACCGCCGAGCCCAAGGCCCAGTCCCCCGCCGACGCGGTTGTCGGCAGCTCCCAGGGCTCCCCCGAGGGCAGCTCTCAAGGTTCCCACGGCGGTGGGGGCGGCGGCGGTACGCACAGCGGCGGTGGGGGCGGCGGTCACAGCGGTGGCCTGGGTTCCAGCGGCGGCCCGCCCGCGGGCCCACCGCCCGGCAACGTCCAGGAGTGGATCAGGCAGGCCATCGCCGAGCTGCGGGCGCGCGGCATCAACGTCACCGAGGCCGACGCCCAGATCATCTGGGAGATCATCCAGCACGAGTCCGGCGGCAACCCCAACGCGATCAACAACTGGGACTCCAACGCCGCCAAGGGCACCCCGTCCAAGGGCCTCATGCAGTGCATCGACCCCACGTTCAACAGCTACGCCATCCCCGGCCACGGCAACATCTGGAACCCGGTCGACAACATCTGCGCGGGCGTCAACTACGCCATCTCGCGCTACGGCTCGCTGTCGAACGTCCCCGGCATCAAGGCCACCCACGGCGGCGGCGGGTACGTGGGCTACTGATCGCCGGACGACCCCGGGCCTAGTCTGGCCCCATGCACGCCCTGCTCAAGGTCGCCCAGCGCGCGAACGTCCAGCCCTTCCACGTCATGGACGTCGTCTCCGCCGCCCACGCGCGGCAGCGCACGCACGGTGACGTCATCTCCCTGGCCGCCGGGCAGCCGTCCACCGGGGCGCCGCAGGCCGTCCGGATCGCCGCCGCCGAGGCGCTGGGCAGCCAGACCCTGGGCTACACCGAGCAGCTCGGGATCCCCGAGCTGCGGGAAGCCCTCGCGGGCCACTACGCGAACCGCTACTCCCTGGACGTCGACCCGAGGGACGTGGTCATCACCACCGGCTCGTCCGGCGGGTTCCTCCTGGCGTTCCTGTCCGCGTTCGACGCGGGCGACCGGGTGGCCCTGGCCCGCCCCGGCTACCCCGCGTACCGCAACATCCTCAGCGCCCTGGGGTGTGAGGTCGTCGAGCTCCCCTGTGACGAGCGCACCCGCTTCCAGCCGACCGTCGAGATGCTCGACGAGCTCGGCCACCTCGACGGCCTGGTGGTGGCCAGCCCGGCCAACCCGACCGGGACCGTGCTCGCCGCCGCCGAGCTGGCCGCGATCGCCGGGTGGTGCGCCGAGCGCGGGGTCCAGCTGGTCAGCGACGAGATCTACCACGGCATCTCCTACGGCGCCGAGACCGCGAGCGCGTGGCAGTTCTCCCGCGAGGCCCTGGTCGTCAACTCCTTCTCGAAGTACTTCGGGATGACCGGCTGGCGCCTCGGCTGGTTGTTGGCCCCGCAGCGGCTGCACCGGGCGATCGACTGCCTGACCGGCAACTTCACCATCTGCGCCCCGACCATCTCCCAGCACGCCGCGGTGGCCGCCTTCGACGCCGAGACCTACACCGAGCTGGACGCGCACGTGGCCCGCTACGCCGCCAACCGCGAGCTCCTCCTCGGCGGCCTCACCCGGTTGGGGATCGACAAGATCGCCCCGGCCGACGGCGCCTTCTACGCCTACGCCGACGTCTCGCACCTGACGCACGACTCGATGAGCTTCTGCCAGCGGCTGCTGGCCGACACCGGGCTGGCCATCGTGCCCGGGATCGACTTCGACCCCGAGGAGGGTGGTCGGTTTGTCCGGTTCTCCTTCGCCGGGTCGGCGGCGGACATCCAGGGCGGGCTCGACCGGCTCGCCGGCTGGCTACCGGGAACGATTCCCGCTGAATAGACGTTGACCAGCAGAGAAAGCGTTTTCGGGGAGGACGACGAGCATGGTTCTCAAGGTCATCGGCGCGATCATCGTCATCTGGATCGCGTTCAGCGTCATCGGTTTCGTGTTCAAGGCGATCGGCACCCTGCTGATCGTGGCGGCGATCGCGACGGTGGGGGTCGCGGCCTACGGCGCCATCAAGGGCCGGGCGGCCAACCGGCAGATCCGTCGCTGACAACGCTGGTCAGACCGGGTGCGCCCGGGTGAGGATGTCGGCGTGTCCGACAAGCCCGCACCCGGCGACCGCCGGTACGACCCGCTCGAGCCCCGGCTCATGGCCTGGGAGTCGCGCACCGACCTGCCGTTGACCGGTCTGGCGCTGGCCTTCCTGGCCGCCTACGCCTGGCAGGTGCTCGACGGTGGCGCCTCGCCGACGCTGCGCTGGTGGCTGGAGATCTGGCTGTGGGTGGTCTGGGGTGTGTTCGCCGTGGACTACCTCGTCCGGCTGACGCTGGCGCACCGCAAGTGGCGGTTCGTCTGGCGCCACCTGTTCGACCTGGCCGTGGTGGCGCTGCCGATGGTCCGGCAGCTGCGCGCGCTCCGGTTGATCACCGTGTTCAAGGTGATCAACCGCCGGATCGGCAACAGCTTCCGCGGTCAGATCGGCGTCTACGTGGCCGGGACCACCCTGATGGTGGCGTTCGGCGCCTCGTTGGCGGTGCTCGACGCGGAGCGCAGCCACCCGGACGCCAGCATCACTACTTTCGGTGACGCGCTGTGGTGGACGCTGACCACGATCTCCACCGTCGGCTACGGCGACCGCTACCCGATCACCGTCGAGGGCAGGCTGGTCGCCGCGGCGCTGATGGTCGGCGGGATCGCCCTGCTCGGTGTGGTCACCGGCGTGATCGCGTCCTGGTTCGTGGAGAAGATCGCGGGCGCCGAGCAGTCCATAGAGGACACCACCCGGGGTGAGATCAGCGCGCTGCGCGCGGAGATCGCCGCGCTGCGCGCCGACCTGCTCAAGCAGCCGGAACCGGGTCCGACGCCGCGGTGACCCGGCGCAGTGCCTCGGCGATGTCGTGCGCGGGAACATCACGGTGGGTGACGAACCGCACCCCGCCGGGCACAGCCGTGGCCAGCACGCCGACCCGGTCGAGCGACTGCAGCGCCGCCCCGGTGTCCGGCACCGCGGCGATCACGATGTTGGTCTGCGGCCGGACGACCTGCCAGCCCAGCTCGGCCAGCCCGAGCGCCAGCGTGGTGGCGTTGACGTGGTCCTGGGCGAGGTCCTCGATCCGCTCCAGCGCCAGCAGCCCGGCCGCGGCCAGCACGCCGCCTTGGCGGACGCCGCCGCCGAGCATCTTGCGCACCCGGCGGGCCTCGGTGACGAAGGCCTTCGACCCGGCGACCAGCGAGCCCACCGGCGCGCCCAGCCCCTTGCTCAGGCACACCTGAACGGTGTCCACACCCACCGTGAGGGCCGCGGGCGGCACCCCCAGGGCGACCGAGGCGTTCCACAGCCGGGCGCCGTCGAGGTGCACCAGCAGGTTCGCCTCGCTGGCCGCGGAGACCAGCTTCGCGTGCTCGTCCGGCGGGGTGACCGTGCCGCCCGCGAAGTTGTGCGTGTTCTCCAGGCACAGCAGCCGGGTGGTGAGCGCGTAGTAGGGCGCCGAGTTCCCGGCGAACGCGCGGACGTCCTCGACCGACACCCGCCCGGGTCCCTCGGTCCACGGCAGTGCGTGCGGCATGCCCCCGGCCAGCCACGCCGCGCTGCCCAGCTCGGCCTCGAGCACGTGCGCGGCCGCCGAGGCCAGGAACCGGTCGCCCCGGCGCAGGTGCAGGAACAGCGCGATCAGGTTGCCCATCGTCCCGCTCGGCACCCACAGCGCCGCCGCCATGCCCAGCCGGGCCGCGGTCTCCTCCTCGAGTCTGCGCATCGTGGGGTCGTGGTCGAGCACGTCGTCGCCGACCTCGGCGGCGGACATGGCCACCCGCATCTTCTCGTCGGGCTGTGTCACGGTGTCCGAGCGGAGGTCGATCCGGCGTCCTGTGGTCACGATCCGATCACACCACAGTGGCCGGTGTTCGGCTGGTGGCGGGGGTGGCGTATGTCTCTGCGGTACCGGCGTGCAACCGTTAGGCGGGGCACGTCCGTCCCCTACCCGTAGACAAGACGAGCGGAGAGAGTCCGCGTGGACCAACGCGAGGAGCAGGAGTTCGCGGAGTACTTCGCAGCTCGGCGGGACGCCGTGCGAAGAACCGCGTACATGCTCTGCGGCGACTGGCACCGGGCGGACGACCTCGCCCAGACGGCGTTCGTCGCGTTGCACCGCCGGTGGCGCAAGATCCGGGACCGCGGGGCCCTGGACGCCTACGTCCGCAGGTCGGTGGTGCGGGCGATGATCGACGAGACCCGCAGGCCGTGGCGGCGGGAGCGGCACGTCGAGGAGGTGCCGGAGGTGGCCACCTCCGACGCCGAGGTCGGCGAGACCGTGGCGAACCGGTCGGCGCTGCTCGGCGGGTTGGCGAAGGTGCCGCCGCGCCAGCGCGCCGTGCTGGTGCTGCGGTTCCTGGAAGGGCTGGACGTGGCAGGCACGGCACAGGCGCTGAAGTGTTCGGAGGGGACCGTGAAGAGCCAGACCGCCCGCGGGCTCGCCACGCTGCGCTCCGTGCTGGGCGACGCCGTGGACGACCTGCGGTCGACTTCGTGACGGGGAGGTGGATGTAGGTGGACGAGCACAAGATCTCCGAGCTGTTCAACGACGCGGTCCGCGACGTGCCACCGCCCTCGTTCGGCGTGCCGGAGGTGAGCGCGGAGTCGGCGAGGTTGACCCGAAAGAGGAACGGTCTGCTGGCCGGATCGGCGCTAGGATTCGCGGTGCTGGCAGGGGCTGTCGTCACCGGCGTCGCGCTGTGGTCTGGACCTTCTGAATCGGGTTCAGGTAACGATTCGGCCGCGCTGGCGCCGATGTCCGTCTCGGAAAGTAACGGCGACCCTGCTCCGAACGAGGTACCGACTGACGCTCCGCGCATCGCGGAGCAGACCGACCCTGGCTCTCCGTCGTCGACGCCCAAGCAGGGGGGCTCGACGACCGGAGATGCCGGCACTAGTGCCGGCGGCACCCCTGGTGGGTGCGGATCAGCGGACCGGGAGCTCGCTGCTGCCCTCGCGGGCGAGCTCCCGTCCGCTGTTTCCCGGGGCGATGTGGTCGCGTCCCCGCTCTCGTGTCCCACAGGTTCCCGTTCGGGCGCCTTCGCGGTCGCCGACGGCCCGCGCAAGGGCCTGGTCTCGATCATGGTCACCCCCAAGGGCGTCGCCCCGATGCAGCAACCGCCGTGGGCCGACCGCCCGGCCTCCGAGGGCGTCGTGGTCCAGGCGAAGTCCGGTGCCACCATCGTGCTCGAGGTCGAGGCGGTCCCCGGTTCGGCGGCCCCGCCGATCGACGCCGGTGTGCTGCGCGACATCGGGTCGAAGCTGGCGCCGCGGTACTGATCGGCACCTGGCACGATTCGGCCCGACATGACTTCCGGAACCAGGGCACTCGGGGCAGCATGACCGCCAGCACCCCCAAGGGCGAGCGCCGCAGGCAGGCGCTGCTCGAGGCGGCCGCGCAGCTGCTCGTCGAGGGTGGCTTCGAGGCCGTGCGGCACCGCTCGGTCGCCGAGCGCGCCGGGCTGCCGCTGGCGTCCACCACGTACTACTTCGAGTCGCTCGACGAGCTGATCGGCGCCGCGCTGGAGTTCCACGGTCGCTCGGAGCTGGCCAGGGGCCGGGCCGTGCTCGACCGGCTGGCCGAGGCCCCGCGCGAGCTCGACCGGCTGGTCGAACTGGTCCTCGACCAGCTGCTCGGGCCCTCGGGCGCCAACGACGCCGAGGCCGTGCTGCTGCGCTACGAGCGGCTGGTGGCCACCGGGCGGCGGCCGTACCTGCGGCCGCTGATGATCGAGCTGGGCGTCGAGCTGCGCGCGCTGCTGCAGGAGACCTGCGCGCGGGCGGGCGTCGAGCTGGACAAGACGCGGCTGGAGCAGCTGATCGCGCTGGTCGACGGCGCGGTGGTCAACGCGCTCATCGAGGCCGACCCGGACCCGCGCGCGGCGGCCAGGCGGATGCTGCGGGGAGTGCTGGAAGAGCCCCGGTAAGCTGGGCAGACGTGACCGCCGCTGCTCAGAAACCCAGCATCCCCAACGTCCTCGCAGGCCGCTACGCCTCCGCCGAGCTGGCCCGGCTGTGGTCGCCGGAGGAGAAGGTCCGGCTGGAGCGCGAGCTGTGGCTGGCTGTGCTCACCGCGCAGGCCGAGCTCGGCGTCGAGGTCCCCGCAGGTGCGGTCGAGGACTACCGGCGGGTGCTGCCCGAGGTAGACCTGGCGAGCATCGCCGAGCGCGAGCGGGTCACCCGGCACGACGTGAAGGCCCGCATCGAGGAGTTCAACGCCCAGGCGGGCCACGAGCAGGTGCACAAGGGCATGACCTCGCGCGACCTGACCGAGAACGTCGAGCAGCTGCAGGTCCGCCGCTCGCTGGAGCTGGTGCGGGTGCGCACCGCCGCGGTGCTGGCCCGGCTGGCCCGGCTGGCCGCCGAGCACGCCGACCTGGTGCTGACCGGCCGGTCGCACAACGTCGCGGCGCAGGCCACCACGCTGGGCAAGCGGTTCGCCACCGCCGCCGACGAGCTGCTGGTCGCCTTCACCCGGCTCGACGAGCTGGTGGCCCGGTACCCGTTGCGCGGCATCAAGGGCCCGGTGGGCACCGCCCAGGACATGCTCGACTTGCTCGGCGGCGACGCCGACAAGCTGGCCGAGCTGGAGCGCCGGGTCGCCGAGCACCTGGGGTTCCAGGCGCACTTCGTCAGCGTCGGTCAGGTCTACCCGCGCTCGCTCGACTACGACGTGGTGTCCACTCTGGTCCAACTGGCGGCGGCGCCGTCCAGCCTGGCCAAGACGATCCGGCTGATGGCCGGGCACGAGCTGGTCACCGAGGGCTTCAAGCCGGGCCAGGTCGGCTCGTCCGCCATGCCGCACAAGATGAACACGCGCTCGTGCGAGCGGGTCAACGGGCTCGCGGTCATCCTGCGCGGGTACGCCTCGATGGTCGGCGAGCTGGCGGGCGACCAGTGGAACGAGGGCGACGTCTCGTGCTCGGTGGTCCGCCGCGTCGCGCTGCCGGACGCGTTCTTCGCCCTCGACGGGCTGCTGGAGACCTTCCTCACGGTGCTCGACGAGTTCGGCGCCTACCCGGCGGTGATCGCCCGCGAGCTCGACCGGTACCTGCCGTTCCTGGCCACCACCAAGGTGTTGATCGCCTCGGTGCAGGCCGGGGTCGGTCGGGAGACCGCGCACGAGGCGATCAAGGAGAACGCCGTCGCGGTGGCGCTGGCGATGCGCGAGCAGGGCGCGGCGCGCAACGACCTGCTCGACCGGCTGGCCGCCGACGAGCGGATCCCGTTGGACCGCACCGCGTTGGACGCGCTGCTGGCCGATCGGCTGCCGTTCACCGGGGTGGCCGCGGCCCAGGTGGCCGAGGTCGTCAAGCGGGTGGACGCGGTGCTGGCGCGGTTCCCGGAGGCGGCGGCCTACGTGCCGGGCGCCATCCTGTAGCGGGTCTGTAGCGGGGGTCACGCAGTTCGGTTCCCGCCATGTGAGAGAACGGCCGCTTCTTCGCTTCAGCGGCCGGGGGTGCATACCGTCGGTGACGAACGCCCGGGACGAACGAGGTCCAGACCGGACCGGTCCCGGGCGTGAACTGACGTGCCACCAGCACATGGAGCAGAGAAAGACTGATGAGAACCTCATTGCTGCGCGTAGTCGCGCTCGCCGTTGCCGGGATCACCGCCACGACCGCGCTGACCGCGTGCGGGAGTGACGACGCACCCGCGGGCGCCGCCCCGCAGGTGCTGCGCATCGGCACTCTCGGTGACGCCCCGCCGAACATCTACCAGGAGAACGGCGTCTACACCGGGTTCGACAACGAGCTGATCAAGGTGATCGCGGAGAAGGCGGGCCTGAAGACCGAGTTCGTCGGCACCGACTTCTCCGCGCTGCTCGGCCAGGTCGCCAACCGGACCTTCGACGTGGGCTCGTCGGCGATCGCGCAGACCGAGGAGCGGAAGAAGACGGTCGACTTCTCCGACCCCTACAACTACGAGTACATCAGCATCCTGTCCAAGAAGGGCTCCACGATCACCGACGTGAAGTCGTTGGACGGCAAGCGGGTCGGGGTGATCCAGGCAACGGTCGGCGACAAGTACCTGGGCACCAACGTGCCGGGCGCGCAGGTCGTGCGCTTCCCCAGCTACGACACCGCGATCGCGGGCCTGCGCACCGGCAGCGTCGAGGGCTGGGTGGTCGACCTGTCCATCGCCGAGAAGTACACGAAGGACGACCCGACGCTGGCGATCACCGGCACCATCGAGGCCAAGGACCTGCCGCACGGTTTCGCCGTGCGCAAGGGCAACGACGAGCTGCGGGCCAAGCTGAACGACGGCCTGCGCGCGGCGATCGCCGACGGCACCTGGCAGCGGCTGCACGACAAGTTCATCCCGAGCGTGCCGGTGGCCGACCGCTTCAAGCCCAAGTCCTGATGTCGGAGCTGCTCGACACCTTCCTGAACTGGGACTACATCGCGCAGGTCCTGCCCGACCTGCTGCGCACCGGCTTGGCGAACACGTTGGTGCTGGCGGGTTTCTCGGCGGTGTTCGGCACGGTGCTCGGGCTCGGGCTGGCGGTGCTGGGGCTGTCCCGGCACCGCTGGCTGCGCTGGCCCGCGCGGGTGTACACCGATGTCTTCCGCGGCCTGCCCGCGATCGTGACGATCCTGCTGGTGGGGCAGGGGCTCGCGATCGTGGCCAGGCCGCTGGTGGGGACGGACCCGTACCCGCTGGGCATCCTGGCGCTGAGCCTGATCGCGGCGGCCTACATCGGCGAGATCTTCCGCGCGGGCATCCAGAGCGTGGACAAGGGCCAGTCCGAGGCGGCCAGGGCGCTGGGCATGACGCACACCGCCACGATGGCCAGGGTCGTCGTCCCGCAGGGGGTTCGGCGGGTGCTGCCCGCGCTGGTCAACCAGTTCATCTCGCTGATCAAGGACTCCAGCCTGGTGTACTTCCTGGGGTTGCTGGCCTCGCAGCGCGAGCTGTTCCGGATCGGGCAGGACCTGGCGTCCAACACCGGGAACCTCTCCCCGCTGGTCGCCGCGGGCCTGGTGTACCTGGTGATCACGGTGCCGCTGACGCACCTGGTCAACTCCATCGACCGCCGCCTGCGCGAGGGCAAACCGGTGCCCGGAGGTGATTCCCTTGACGAGCTCGAGCCTGCGCGTGCGTGACGTGCACCTGTCCTTCGGTTCCCTGGAGGTCTTGCGGGGCGTCGACCTGGAGGTGCCGCGCGGCACGACGACGTGCGTCATCGGGCCGTCCGGCTCGGGCAAGTCGACCCTGCTGCGCGCGATCAACCAGTTGGAACGCCCGTCGCGCGGCGACGTGCTGCTCGACGACGAGAGCGTGATCTCGTCGGACCCGGACCGGTTGCGGCGGCGGATCGGGATGGTGTTCCAGCACTTCAACCTGTTCGGGCACCGCACGGTCCTGGACAACCTGGTGCTCCCGCTCCGGTCGGTGCTCCGTCTGTCCAAAGAGGAGGCTCGGGATCGGGCGCTGCGGTACCTGGGCGACGTCGGCCTGGCCGAGAAGGCCCCGTACCGCCCGGCCGCGCTGTCCGGCGGCCAGCGCCAGCGGGTCGCGATCGCCCGGGCGCTGGCGATGGGCCCGGAGGTGATGCTGTTCGACGAGGCGACCAGCGCGCTGGACCCGGAGCTGGTCAAGGGCGTGCTGGCGCTGATGGCGGAGCTGTCCTCGAGCGGGATGACCATGGTCGTGGTCACCCACGAGATGGGCTTCGCCCGCGAGGTGTCCGACCAGGTCGCGTTCATGGACCACGGGCGGGTCGTCGAGGCCGGGCCACCGGAGCGGGTGTTCTCCTCGGCGGAGAGCCCACGGCTGCGAAACTTCCTGGCGCAAGTGCTGTGACCGGGTAGTTTGGGTGGTGTGCCGACTGTCTCCGCGCTGACGTACTACCCGGTCAAGGGCTTCCGCGGCGTACCGCTGACGCGGGCGGAGGCGGTCGAGACCGGCCTGCGCGACGACCGCCTGCTGATGGTGGTCGACGCCGCCGACGGCACGTTCGTCAGCCAGCGCAAACTCCCCGCCATGGCCGCCGTCCAGGCGAGGGTGGTGGGGGGCGTGCTGGTGCTGGCGCTCCCCGGCATGCCCGACGCCGAGATCGAGATCACCCCCGACGGCCCCCAGCGCGAGGTCAGCCTGTTCAACAAGTGGTTCGGACCGGCGGTCGACCAGGGCGACGCCGCGGCCAAGTGGTGCACAACGGCCCTGGACCGCGACGTCCGCCTGGTCCGCGTCCCCCCGACCCACGACCGCCCGGGTTGGGGCACCCACCCAGGCAAGGTCGGCTTCGGTGACGCACACGCGGTCCTGCTGACCTCAGAGTCCTCTTTGGAGGGCCTGAACACCCGAATCACCGAGGCAGGCGCCGACCCGGTACCGATGGACCGCTTCCGCCCCAACATCGTCGTATCGGGCTGGCCCGACCCGCACATTGAGGACACGGTGCTCAAGCTGACGGTCGGAACGGTGGAACTGGGCTACTCGGTCCGCGCCATCCGCTGCGCGGTCCCAACAGTGGACCAGACGACGGGCGCCAAGCGCGGCCCCGAACCCACCCGAACCCTCGCGACCTACCGCCGAGACCCCGACTACCCCGGCGTCAGCTTCGGCGCCAAGTTCGCCGTCCTAACCCCGGGCACCCTGTCCGTGGGCGACGAGATCCAGGTAACCCACTGGCAGTAACCCACCCCCACGGGTTGTGTAGAATCGCCACAACACCGGTCCGGGTGGCGGAATGGCAGACGCGCTAGCTTGAGGTGCTAGTGCCCTTAACGGGCGTGGGGGTTCAAGTCCCCCCTCGGACACTCTCGTTAACCACACGGGGTGAGGCCGTCACATCGATGGCCTTTTCTGTGTGGTCGTACCGCAGTCGCAGCCGCAGGTCCGCGTACAGTTTGGCCAGGCTGGCAGGTCTCGCGTCGCCGATCACGCCGCTGACATCGCCGAGTGAGTCGATCATCGCGTAGACCTCGGCCTCGTCGATCGTCGCGGTCGTTGGAAGGTTCGCCAACTCGGCCCGTGCGGTCTGTCGTTGCGCATGGGCCTCGTTGACCGCCTCGACCAGCGCCGCGGGCTCCATCCCGGCGGCTATCGCGTCTTGGTAGCGCCGTAGCCGCCCCTCAGCGTCCGCAAGCCGCTTGCGTACCGCTTCGTGCTGGCTGTCCGGGTGGCCGTCTTGGGAGCCGAGCAGAGACCGGACGAGGTGGCCCACGTTGTCCCTGGCGAACAGGGTGCCGATCCACTCGTTCAACCTCGGAACGACAACGTCCTCACGCAAGTTCACCGTCTTCGGGTGACCGGCCAACGCAGGTGACCCGGGGGCCATCGTCCGCGCGATGCACCGGTAGTAGCTGCCGTCACGGATCGCCTCGCCCTGCATCTTCCGCTCACAGATCGCGCACCGGATCAACCCCCGCAGCAGGTACGTGCGCTTGCCCGTAGTCCGGGTCCGCTCCAACCTCGCGATCCCGGACATCCCACCCGCACCACGCGAACGGCGGACAAGCTGAGCCTGGGTGAACGTCTCCACCGACACGATCTCCGGATGAGCCTGCGTCCGCGACCGCACGACCCGATCCGGCGACGCCTTCCGGAACCGCGTCACATGCCCCGCGGCCACATCGTCCGGGTCCGCCAACATCTCGTGCTTGGCCGACCGACCGAACACCGCGAATCCCGTGTACTTCGGATTCTCCAGAATCGACCGAACCGTCCCACCCTGCCACCCATCGGCCAACCGGTGACGATTCTGCTCCGGCCGCAAAGCCGAAGGACACGGGATACCGTCGCGGTTCAACCCCGCAGCGATGGCCCGATCCCCGTTGCCTTCCACGTACTCCGCGTAGATCCGCCGAACCACCCCGGCCGCGACCTCGTCCACCTCCAGCCGCCGCAGTCGAAACCCCTCGGCCGCTTTGCGCGGGTTCGGATGCGGACCAGCATCGACCACCAGATAGCCATACGGGGTCCGCCCACCCTGGTGTCGACCCTCGTTGACCACCTGAGCGTCCATCGCAGCCCGCACCCGAGCCTGAACGTGCTGCCGCTCGGACTCGCTCATCCCCCCGAGCACGCTCATCAACATCTTGTGCGAGGGATTGCGCGGATCGAACCTCCCACCCAGCTCAGGAACCCACAGATCCACTCCATACGCGGCAAACCGTGGTGCGATCAGCGAGAACTGATTCCCGAACCAACACCGAGTGCCCTCACCCACCACCAGCGCGTCCCATGTCCGCTGAGGGTCCTTGAGCGCCGCGAGCAACTTGGAAGCGGCCTCCCGCCGCTCCCAAGGCACAGACCGCGACTGCCCGATGTCGAAGAACTCCGCTACCACCCGACCACCCAGCGGCCCCACGAACTTCTCCGCGTTACCCAATTGCCATCCGCGGGAGGTCTCAGGATCCTGGTTGTCCTCCGTCGAACACCGCCCGTAGAAGGCGAGCGCACCGATGCGATCGTCGGTCACATGGGCCGCGATCTCGATCCCCATCAGCTCATCGAGCGTCGCCCACGGGTTCCCGCTGGTCTCAGCAGTCATGGCCAGCACCTTCCGATGGCCCCGCCAGGGCCTCGACAGTGGTCAGCTCAACCAGTATGCCCAGCAACGTCCGACACGCCTGCGGATTCAACACAGGAGGGTGATCCGGAACCCGCACCACGACCGGATCCCTCGGCCCACCACACCGCCCCGCCAGCGAGGCACCTACCCGCCTACCGCCCTGGTCGGCGCCTGTCTCGGCAGGTCTGCCACCACCTCTACCAGCCTCTACCCGGTAGACCCCACGACGGCCGCTCATCGCGCACCACCGCCAGCCTGCAAGCCCGCCAAAGCGGCATCGATCGCACCCCGGCGATACCCGTTGCGGTTACGGCTGTCGATCTTCACCTGCCCCGGGCGCACATCCAACGGCGCCAGCAGCGCCGCCAAGTCCTCAGCCGTCCACCCCGCATACCGCCTGTCCACACCGGCCAACCTGGACAGCAGCGTGTCCGTCCACAACCGATCATCAGACCCGAAAGCCGCCAGGACATCCGCCACCCCGCCCCGGTCAACCTCCACCGCCGGTAGTTCCGCCAGCGCCCGCGTGTCCGCGTCGATGCGCGGCAACCCATGCGCAGCCCGGTGCGTCCCGTTGAGCCGCGCCCGCTCAGCCGGCACCAACCGGATCTTGTTCAAGATCGGATCGCGCGACCCCGCCGCGTGCACGTAGCAGACCCCGGCATCCTCCGGTGTTTCCCCCGTCGCGGGGTTGAGACGATCCGGCCGCCACCCCTCCGCGCCCATGTTCGCCCCGAGCACCAGGCGCACATCCGCGTGTCGGCACGCGTGCATGATCTTCAGCACGGTGATCTCCGCGATGGCCGCGCCCAACGCGTCTGATGTGGCCTCACTGGCGGCCAACACCAACGTGATCCGCGCCTTCCGGCCCAGCCGGATCAAGTCCACCGCGAGCGACTTCGCCCGATCCGACAACCGCGGGTACTCATCACAGAACACCACCACCGCCGGACGGTCTGCGGTCGCGTCCCACGCTTCGCCCATCCCCAAGCGCGACAACAGCTTCGGCCGCCCCTGAGCCATCGCCAGCGCCTCGGCGAACCCCGCCTCAATCCCCCGCTCGTCCCGCTCGCAGCGCGCGACAGCCCCGCCCAATGCCTCCAGACCGTTCCCGGCAGGGTCGAAGTCCCACACCACCGCGTCCACACACGCCGACACCGCGTCGGCGAGGGTCCGCATGGTCTGCGACTTACCAGCACCCGGGCCGCCGATCACCACGCCGTGCACCCCGTACAGCGAGAGCCGCAAATCCTCCCCACTCATCCGCACCCCCACCGGGTGCGCGTCCCGGATCGACAACGACCCCGGCCGATGATCAGGCGCGGGCGCCAACCCGGCGAACGGATCACGCTCGGCGAGCCGGAGCACCACCCGCGCCCGCCGCTCCCGATCCGGAGCAGCCAGCACCCCACCCGAGGGCAGATCCAACGTCGTCTCCAACTCGGCGACCTTGCCCACCAACGCCGCCGGAGTACCGCGCCGCAGGACAACAGCCGTCTCCCATCCCCAGGGCTGGCGCCTGGCCCCCTCCACAGACCGCAGCTCGATCCCCTCAGCCGCCACCGCCCGCGCCACACACTCAGCCGCCTGAGCACGGGTGTGGGCATCCGCGATCGGATACGGCTCATCCGGCGGACGCTCGACCGCAGGCGCGTCCCCCACCCCGGCAGGCCGCGGACGCCTCGACCGCCCGACCAGCGCGAACACCACCACGACAAGGCCACCTGCGGCCCACGCAACCAGCGGATACCTGTGCATCAGCACCCGCCCGCCGACCACCACGACCAGGCCCAACACCCCGAAGACCGTCAACCGCCGATAGGCCGTCCGCCGCCACGCGTCACGGGCGTTCTTCACCCGCCGCGCCCGCGCGCCCTCACCTTCCAGCTCGCGCACCAGCGGCCCGTACTCGCGATAAGCCAGGAGATACCGACCGATAATCCCGGCAAGCCACAGACCACCCAGCACAGCCAGGCCCATGGCCCGCAGCGCACCCGGCACACCCCGCAGGATGACCCACCGACCGCCGCTGACCAGCCCACGCCACCCCAGCCGCACCGCCCGCCCCGGCGCCACGAGAACAAGCCATCCGACGCCATCACGACACCACGGCCCCACTAGCCGCCACACCGGCCTGCCGACCTTGGCGAAAATTGCTGCCACTGCCCGCAGGCCCCGCTGAGCCAGGGTCCAACCCCGCCACCTGCGCATCGCTCGGCAGGCGATGACCGGGTACGCCAGGCCGGGCCAATAGGTCACCCACAGGCACCACACCCGCGCCAACCAGGCCACAGCCGACAGCCATGCCTGCGCCAGCGCGTCACGCGCCCGGCCTCTCATACGGCATCACCGGCACCGAAGAGGTAGACCGCCGCCTGGTCCACCTCACCCGCGTAGGCACTGGCGACCTCTACGACCCTCGCCGCTTCCACCGCGATCTGCCGATACAGCCACGCACCCTGACCGGCGTCACCGGCGACGTTCTCCAGTTCCTCCCCGAGGTAGCCCAGGTGGAACAGACGGCACTGCAAGATTTCCCAGCGTTCCATGATGGTTGTTCTCCGCTTTGTCGGTTCGAACCAGCGGATTCGCCAGCTCGTAGAACCGAGTAAACGGGTCGATCGACCACCATTTCAGGGAATACGCGCATGCCTTGTATGCGCGGCCAGAATGAACTACCAACGCATAATCATCATGCGCGCGAGGCATGCGCCGCGGCCGGGCTAGTCCATAAAGGCGTCAAGCAACGTAGAGAACGATTCAGTCAGAGAATCGAGCGCCCGATAGCCCTTCTCCGCGGTCGCCAGTGAAGGTCGCCCGATGATGCCAGACTTCGTGTACCCACCCATCCCGGTCAGGTGCAGGTGCGGCCGGTCAGGCGCGTCATGGTCGGCATCACGGTAGGTATCGCGAACCAACTCAGGATGCGTGTACAGGAGAATCGACGTCTCCCACTCACCGCCGTGCATGTCTTCGTCAGCCGTAGTCACCATGCCAGCAGCATCGCGGGCTGCGGCGATGTCGCTCTTTCCTGGGAACAGCGCCACCGATCGGCCGGAGACGTTGGCTTCCTGAGCGATATTGGACAGCACGTAGTTGCCACCATGTCCGTTCACCAGCACCAGTCGGGAAATGTCCGACCGTGCCAGCGATGCCCGAACATCAGCAATGACAGAAATGAGTGTCTGAGCGCTCACGCTGACTGTCCCGGTGAACCCTTCGTGCTCGTGCGAACAAGAGATCGTCACAGGCGGCAGGCGGAACAACGAATACCGATCCGCGATCCGAGCGGCGATCACTTCGGCCACAATCGTGTCGGTCGCCAATGGCAGATGGTCACCGTGCTGTTCGAAGCTGCCCACCGGGAGAACGGCGATCCGCGCACCGCGATTTGCCTCGTCAACGGACGTTGCCCCGGTGATCATGTGCACCCTCGTTCGCAGACTCTAAGACCTCAGCGATTTTACCAGGCGATCTACCTGCACCGATTCATCCTCGGCCCCGACGGCCCGCAACGCCGCAGGTACGCGGGCCAACTGACTGATGATCCGGTGAGAGCGCGTCTCCCTGGCGATGGCCGCAGAGTTGCGAGCCACCTGCACCGCATACTCGGCCTGCGACTCCACCGCATGCGCCAACGACAACCGCGCCAGGCATAGTCCCAGATCCCGCCGGAACTCGGCCTGCCAGCCGGCGAGTCCCTGCCGCAACGAGTCAATCGCCTCCTGCGGACGGCCCAACTCAACCCAGCACTGAGCCGCTTCCATCTCCAGATACTCGGGAGTGCAGTAGTGCCCCAGATCCACCACAGAATCCGTGCTCCGCTCCGCCAGCTTAAACGCCGCCGCCAACGCCTCGGCGCACCTGACAGCATCACCTTTCTGCGCATACGCGTGAGCTTGCTGCCGCAAGGCCAACGCTCGTAGACGTGGCGACAGCCGACCAGACTCCGACAACGCCGAGTTGGCCAACTTCAACGCCAAATCGAACCGCCCCGCATCAGTGGCGATGTTGCTACGTCGCATCAGGATGTACGAAGCGAGCGCTTCATCCTCCGCCTCCTGCGCGAAGTCCAGCGCCTCGCCCGAAGCTTGCATCGCACTGGTCAGCGATCCCGTGTCCTGGTAGATCCATCCAGCGAATTCCGCATATCGAGCACCGACACGTAGAAGCTGCGCCCTATCCTTACCGCGAGCGTCGCGCAACAGGTCCTCGATGAACCGTAGTTGTTGAGGGACGACCTGGACCAACGAATGCGGCCCAGCCAAGTTATCGGTGCTCGCGTAGAAGTCGAGGGTCTTCAACAAGCTGTCCGCGATCGCTGAACCGGTGTTGATGCTCGCCGCAGGAACCAGTGGACCATCCGGCAACACCAAGACCTCTTCCGACCGTGGCAGGGGTATCGAGTCGGTGTCATCCGGCAGCGAGAACCACAACAGGTCCGCCGGCATCTTCAACGCCTTCGCGTAGTGCACCAACTTGTCCATCGTGTCGACACGATTCTGCCCCGACTCGATACGACTCACTTGCGACTGCGTGACCGTCCCCAACCAGCGGCTCACCGTCTCCTGCGGCAACGGCTTGTGCCCATGTGCCGGGTGGTACCGGTACGCCCGAACCACCGCTCCCATGCTCCGGGTCGCGAACGCGTCTCGCATCTGGTCCGTGTGCCAGAAGTCCAACCCCAGGTCAGGCGCATGATCAGTGCCGATACCGCTCACCTGACGACACGGCGCGCACATGCTCGTGCGGCTGTCCCGGGCCAGCCTGCCCCCGCACCTCATGCAGTACCGGCCGGACATCCGTCCCCCTGCCGTTGCCACGCACAACCACCAGCTCACGCCGCTGCCAACCTCACCATAACCCCGGGTACTCGCCTATATGCGCGCTACGCATAAAAATCATGCGTTAGTGGTGCAACATCAACTTTTCGCCACTCCTAGCGTTCGAATTGAGTCCGCACCAGCGCGGACCGCACCAGCCGAACAGGACGGCAGATGCCCCACGACACCCAAGCCGTGCGCGACTACCGCATCGCACTCGGCCTCACCCTCACCCAGTGCCGTACCGACCGCGGCTACAGCTTCCGCGAACTCACCGAATTGACCAACATCCCCGAACAAACCATCCGCAGCTACGAGCGTGGCGGAACCCAGCCAACCCTAGATCGGCTGCTCACCCTCGCGCGAGCGTTGCGAACCCAACCGTTCGCGATCCTCATGACGACATCCGAGTACGTATTCCGCGCCAACGGGCGCTCGACTCAGCCTCTGGAAGTCATCTCCACAGACCGTCTGAGACTCCATGCCGTCCTGCTCTTCTGCGGCCTCACCCCCGACCAAATTCAGCCCTTCGAGGACCGCTGACCAGGCAAAATTCGCTCCGAGCCGATGCCGTACGTAGATCCAACTGCCCGACCGAGGACCGTTGGCATCTGCTGCTTGTAGCGCAACGCGGACACACCACCAAGACCACGTCGACCACCTGAGCGTCCGCTCCGGTCGGCCACATCGCAGCACCCGGCGCCCACCCATGCCCCGGCCCAGGCGCCGGGTGCTGCCTCTCGCACACAGGTAACTCAACATGACCACGACCTGCACCGCGGCCGTCACGACGCCACCACCCCCAGAGACCGTGTTCGTCTGCGGCAACCTCATCGACGTCGCTGTCTACGCCCGAACTCTTTCCGAGCGGGTCCTCACCGGCACTCTCACGAACGACGACGTCGACAACCTCGAACACGCCTACACCCTCGCCATCAATGCCTGTCGATGGCTCGCAGCCAACCCCACGAACCCTCTGACTCACCACCTCATTGAGCGAAAGATGGCTCATGGCGACCACACAAGCCCTCGCAGGCTACTCGGATGACGGCTGGAATGAGGAAAACGAACTCTGCGCAAACCTCTCGACGGCTAACCACGCCATAGCCCGCTACATCATTCGCCACCTCGACGCTGACGCCGGACGCAAAAGCCCCACCCCAGCCTCAGACGAACTCCAACTCGGGCGAGAGCTAATTGATCTCGGAAACCGACTCACGGCACGTGCTCGCGGTCGCGCCGCAGATTCCGTCTGGAACACATACGATTCAGCCAGGCCAGCAAGGGACCAAGACTAAAACTCGTCCAGCACCCGATTCCCGAAACAGAAACCCTCCTGAGTGCTGCAATCTGATCACGGAGTTGAAATCATGAGCGGCTTTGTGTGCCCAGGACATGCGACCAGTGGAGGCGCCATCGTGAGGTCGCCAGAGGAACCAGCCGAGACCGGTACACCGGTGTCCCCCTACGGCGGGGGACACCTTCGTCCTGGCCCAGAAGCCGCGGACCACCGCCGAGGTCCTGTGCACGGGCGTCGAGTCCACGTACTGGCCGGACAGCGTGCCCGCTCTGATGGACCACATGCGCGACCTGGTCGACTACACCGACCAGGTCATCGCCAGCCTGAGTGAGGTCCCACCACTGGGCAACGTCAACGCGATCGACGGCCTGGACTCCACGGCCTACTACGTCATGGAGGCCCTGCGCTGGCTCCAGGTCCACCAAGCCAAGCCGACCGCCTGACCCGCGCACAGGTCGGCCACATAGGCAGCACCCGACACCCAGCCCACCACCCACGGTGTCGGGTGCTGCCTCCCTACAAGACCTGCACCAGTACCCAGCTGGACACGTTCGCGCGCGACCCAATCAGCCCGACCAGAGCCCTCGACAGGGACCACGGGACACCACTGAGCCACCCGTCCCACCCCAGAACGCGCACGTAGAGCCGACCTTTGCCCGTCTCAGCCCGTCCGGCCCCGGCCACCAGCGCGGACACCGCAGGACACCCTCCACAACGCCACCCCGCGCAGCCCACACCGGGCTTAGCACTGACCAACCCCAACCGGACCGCAACCGACAAGTCCCTCGACCGATGCCCATCGGTTCACAGCCACCGACCCCACAGAACAACCCACGGAGAAACTATGAACCTGATGATGAGCGAAGGCGTCGCCGTCGACGTCTCCGTGATCGTGGACTTCTGCCCGATCACCTACACCCTGTACCCCGACACCGTCGAACTGGA
The DNA here is from genome assembly GCF_030269645.1 of Actinokineospora sp. NBRC 105648. Classification (GTDB taxonomy): domain Bacteria; phylum Actinomycetota; class Actinomycetes; order Mycobacteriales; family Pseudonocardiaceae; genus Actinokineospora. The sequence continues at coordinate 248,147 of NZ_BSTR01000004.1, forward strand.
CTTCCACACCTCAACCGGCCTAACCATCACCCTCACCCCGGACGGCCTGAACAACCTCATCGACCAAGCGACCACCGCCCGCGCAGAACTCCACCAGTCGCACGCCACGGACCCCGACCACGAGTCACCAACGGAGGGACCCGACATCACCCCCTGCCTCGCCTGAGCCCCGGCAACCGCGCCTGACTAAGCCCCTGCACGTCGACCTCACTGAGGTCAACAGCAGGGGCAATGTCATACCCAGCCAACGTCATCTAGATCCACGTCAACAGAGCACCTGGAGGAACCATGCCGCAAGGATGGTCGGCTGTAGCAGAAGTCATCAACCACCGAATGAAAGCACTCGGCTGGCGACAGCGTGATCTCGCCGAGAAATCCAAACTCTCGCTAACAACGATCCGCGAACTACAAACCCATACGATTGAACGCAGTCGGAGCCCCCGCACCCTCCAAGCCCTCTCAACCACCCTCGGGCTCCACCCTGGCCATCTACAAGCCGTGCTCCAAGGTATGAGGCCGCCGACCTTGAACGAACGGCCCATAAACAACGACTATGTGACAACCCGTCTAGTCCAATTCGAAAGAATGATCGTGGGCAATAATCGGCGTCTCGAAGACATGCTTGCCCAGTTGGCAGTCATCACTGACGCCTTAGAACAAAACGGGGCATTGCGCGCCCATCTCTGAAAATGGCGTAGCCCGCAGAGTCTTGATGGTCTGGACATGCGCCCGAGAATATCTGCCCACAAATGTGCGAATCCATCATGCATTTTGTACACGCCATACAAACAGCTATACAAACTGCGCGTCTACCACCATCGACCCGCCATCTGGGCCCCTGTAATCTTTGCACGCTGTATCTAGGTGAATCTAGATAGGTGAGTTACCGAGCAAGCCTACGTGACCGAGTTGCTGGTCGTCAACGCTTCAAGCTTGTTGAGGACGGCCGCGAACCTCGCAAAATCCTCCGAGATGCCATTCTCGCAAACATAGTTGCAAAGTTTGGTTTTGTCCAGCGACTGAAATGTGTGAAAGTCGCCATTCGGCTTCCTTATTTCTCGTAGAGTCCACATATCTTCTGTAATGAGTCGCTCAGGCAAGAGGTTCTCCACCCCCGCCTGTATGATCTTGTTGTCGGCATTGGTCGGCATTGCACGCACGTACAGCTCGGACCCTAGGTCTTCGTCCTGCTTGTTCGTGTCATTATCGAAGAGCAGAACAACAGTCCTGCTCTTCAAGTAGGGATTACCTTTTAGTAACGTGGTCGCTTTATTGAGGGCCTCCTTGCCGGTATTGGATGCTTGCCCTGTCTCTCCCTTAGAACCCACCCACTGAAACTCCATCTTCTCAAGAAGTTCCGAACGTCCGAGCTTGCGTGCAGCACAAGTTAGATACTGCGGGTCAGTCTCCCCTTCACATAGAACAAGCACCCTTTTGCTGGCGCTGTTTGTTCTATCGAGCACGGCGGCATTAAAGGCTGACGTTTCACGCATTACGTCGAAGGCTTTCTCGAACTCCGAGAACGCTTCCGCTTGAATCGGATTCCCAGACGGCAGTTCAATTAGCGATACATTCTCCTGGTACGCACGCCCGATACCCAAGACAAACATTGGTGAATGGGCGGAGGCTAGGAACTGGACCTTTGGAAACATCGCCAGTAGTTGCGGCAAAGCTCGATATTGCAGATCGGTGTGCAGATGTGAATCAACTTCGTCGATAACGCAGATTGAGCGAATTGATGTACTGTGTGACCCATTAGTAGTCATATCGCCGTATCGCATCAGTGTGCCAAATATGCTTAGCAAAGAAGCTTGGCCTGTCGACAAGGAATTGAGTGGAAGTATTACATCGTTAAGGGCATATGCGAGATTCGGACTATTATGACGACTAAGATATGCGAACCTGGCCGTCTCGTCATTCATGATGATTTTCATCATGGCATTAAGCTGGGTAAAGGTCAGTTGCGACATTCGGGCGCTCGGGATGTTTCCGATGGCAACGTCATAGTAGTCATCGCCTATCCGAGCCGGCGCGAAGTCAACCCTCGCATCCAGGGCGACGGATAGGAGCCATGGAACGAACTCGTCGAGAGCCTGCTGAACATATATCGGTTTCCTGAGCTGATTTTTGAACCGCTGTGTGATGTTATGTCGAACTGGTGGAATGGAGTCTGAGTTCATCCAGTTGGGTAGTTCGAACCTGCTTGCGGGAATGTATAGAACTGAGCTTTCGTTGAGAACCTTTTCCACGGTTTCGGATGGCATAGAGAAGGTCTTCTGATCAACTTGTCCTAGAGGAATACCGGAACATCGTTCTGGAACCCCATCTACAAAATCTTGAGTCACATTCCCGGTAACCTCTTGGTACTCATAGCTGGCGCCGTTGTGCGTGAAGTTCAGGAACGCCAAGCTGGCGTCTTGTCCGTACTTGCGTACCTGAGACGAAATTACACGGAAATATGCTCTGCCTGCCGTCGTCGTTCGGGAAACATCGTGATAGAAGATGGATGCACATTCATAGAAGGCGTCGCCAACGATAGAGAGAAGATGAGTCTTTCCTGAACCGTTTGCACCTACGAAGATAACAGGAAATGGCACCTCCGTTTCCGGATCAACTGGAACGTCGTATTCGAACTCCGAAATCGGACCGATGTTCTTGATGTAGATCTGTCGCAGGTACATCGTATGTCGCAGTCTCCGTGTAATCGCGATTGAGTTTGAAGAGTATACGTGATGCACGATTGAGGTGCTACTCGAACGGCCCTCCCACTTGGACCGAGGTCGGCCTAGTAACAGAGTCAATAAGCCGTCACCGGATTGCACGGAAATCTCGATTTCGTAAGAGTGAAGGCTGTGACCTGACGAAGAAGGGGCGCCAACTCGAAAGTCAAGTTCTTCAGGTGCCCCGCGCACGGATCGACCTGGACAACCTCACAACAGGTCGAGCCGTGTGGCTAGTGCGAAACTCGCTCCTCGGACACGTTCACTACCCCTACCAGGCCGGATGGTCATCTCGGCCGTCCGGCCTTCGGCGTCGTAGAGCATTTGCGCGAAAGCAACATTCGCTTGCGGCTGCTGCCTTCCTCCACAGTCCATCGGCCCGACCGACCACGCCCCAGGCGCGGGTCAGCTTCTTGCGCAACCCGACCGTACCGGTGGCTAGAGAGATCGGGCCGTCCAGCAGAAGCAGCCCGACCCCGGCCACCCGGACAGCCGCGGCGACGCCAGCAACGCCCGCAGCAGCAACGTATCCCGCGCTGCCAGCCAGGCCAACATCAGATCGAGCGCGGGCTCGTACTTGTGGTTCCGCGCGTGATCGACACCGGAACGCGGCCGCCACCGCTCTTTCAGCACCACCGCTTCGTGCCATGGTGATGGTAGCGCGCATGATGATTCCCACGTTGTCTTCCGATCAAGCTTCGATGGAAGCTCGGTATCTTTTGTCAATCAACTCTTGGTAAAAGTCAGCCAATTCGTTCGCTGCTTGTGAGGATGAATGCAAGCTGGCGATCTCTCCTGATCGTCTCACCATCTCCAGATATAACGTCGGCTTGGTAAGCAGCCGCCGGATCTGTGTAGTGAACGACGCATCGGTGGCGGCGAGGTACAGGCCCGGGTATAGATGTCGATAGCAGTCGATATCCCGCAGTACAAGTGGCAGCCCTGCTGACGCGGCCTCAAGCACGGAGATAGGTGCGTGCTCCTGGTGACTAGGGTGAAAGTAGACGTCGGCGGCGGCATAGTACAGCTGCACGGTCGCCCTAGGGAGTTGACCTAGGTGAGTCACATTTCCCGGACCAGACCGGACGAGCTCGCGCATTTTCCGATAGTCTGCGGTGAGCGGCCCGAAAGGGAACCCTCCAACCCACAGAAAGCAAGCTTCGGGCACTTCTGTAGCGGCGTGGTGAAAAGAGTTTACGGCTTTGCGGGGTTGCACCTGTCCCACTGAAAGTACGATACATTCTTTATCGCCAATTCCAAGCATTGCCCGTGCCTGCGTGCGCGACGGAAGGACACGTGGGGAAATCCCAGTTCTGAGAACAATGATCTCGCTGGTCACACCTTCCCGCCGAAGTTCTGCTACCTGGCCGCCATTCAACGACAGGACGACATCTGCACGGTTGTAGAACCATCGCAAGTATGGTCGGAAAAGCGAGGCGAGCAGTTGACCTCCAATCACGCTGCCAACAAGTGAATCCGCAGTGATGTGAGCGGTCACCACACTCGAATTCGCGCGTAACAGTGCCGCCAGCGACACAGGACCAACTGTATGGATATGTGTGACGTCCGCTTGGCGAAGACCATTCGTGACAACCGACAGATCCGACAAGGTGCCCAATGCGTCAACGCTGTCGGCAAATGCCGAATGCACGCCGTGTCCTTGCACTGTAAAAGCGGACTCCGAAACTACGTTCACCGTGATAGGCGGGTTTTCAACGGTCACAGATAACCTTTCAATACTTGATGGTAGAGAATGGTCAGCTTGGCGCCTTGCCTCTCAATGGAGTGGCGAGCTGCCAGAGCCTTTCCAACTCGATTCGCTTGCGCTGCCCAGTTTCCATGTTGTCGTCGGTCAAGTGTCGACATGAGTGCGACAGCCAGAGCTACCGGATCAGGTAGGCAGAGGGTTGTGTTGCGCTTATCTGCCACCAAGCTTTGCAGCTTTTCATCAACCAAAACCAGAGGTAGTCCGGCATGAGCTGCTTCGTGCAGAACCAAGCCCTGCGTATCGGTCAGCGAGGGAAATACGAACAAGTCTGCACGAGCGTAGAGGTTGCCGAGGTCGTCGGGGCCCAGTTCTCCGGTAAGGATCAGATTCTGTGCACGGCGAAGGCGCCGTCGTATACCGCGCCCGCTCCGATAGTCGCCCGCCAGAACAAGTGTTGCGTTGGGTCTACAAATTCGCACGATGTCATAAGCATCCAGTAGCAGATCAATGCCCTTCTCGGGGGAAATTCGCCCGACATAGAGCAGCATCGGACCGCGAATCTTTAGGGTAGACTCCGAACTATAGACTGAGGGAACTACCGGGTCGACGCCGACAGGAACGATTCTTATCGGAGTATCTAATGGCAGTTCGCGAAGCTTCTTGGCAATCTTATACGAAGGTGCTACCACCAGGTCGGCCGTGCTAAGCAAAGCCACTGTGAAGCTATCAGATGTGTTAGCTTGACGCCCCAAATCGGGAGAGCTGCAGATCATACGAGCCACTTGATGCCAGAAGATCAACAGTGGCTTCATAAATCGATAATATTCCAGGTATGCTTTTACGTCGGTATGCCATGTAATAACTAATGGCGTTGCGGTACTGCGGGCGAAATGAATTCCAAGCAAGCTAACCGGTCCCCACCCATGGACATGCACGACGTTGGGCCTGAAACGCCGCAGAGCATTTAGGCACGAGTGAAACCCTCGGCCAATGGCTACATACGGATGAATCCCAGGTAACCGGAACGATGGAAGCAGGAACTCAGTCCCCCCCATACTGGGCGCCGCCTGCCCGGCGGGCGCCACAATGGCTACCTCATATCCTGTAGCTGTCAAGTAGTCCCGAAGCTGCTCTACCGCGATAGCGACGCCATTGCGGACTGGCTTGTAACTGTCAGTGATCAGAGCTATTTTTTTCATTATCTACTTCCAGGATACCAACAAGAAATCTTGGTAGTGGACGCTTATCGCTCACAGGAGGATATAGGCCAGGTTTGGATCCTTGAAGAATCCTCGAATGATCTCCGGGAATTCTTGTAGTCGTTGGAAGGCGTTGAGGACGGTTGATGTCATCTCGTCTCTTGTCTTGGCCGCGCTGCGTCCGACGTTGTGGGTCTTGATGTTCCGCCAGACCCACTCGTCCGGGTTGAGTTCCGGTGAATAGGCGGGCAGTCGGATGATCCGTAGCCTGCCCTCGGTGGATTCGACGTACTCCATGACGGCTTTCGAGTGGTGGTAGCCGACCCTGTCGACGACAAGCCAGACAGGCGCGTCGGTGTCGTGCAGGACCTGGGCGCAGAACCGGATGAACGCCGCACTGTTGAACGTGCCCTCGACAAGGTCGAAATGGATGTCATCGGCGGTGCTGACAGCGGAGACCATATTGATCGTGAACCGGTCGCCGGTCTTGACCACCGCGGGTGTCCTCCCGACCGGCGCCCACGTGGTGCCGGCGTGGTAGTCCGAGCGCACGGCCGCCTCGTTGGCGAAGAAGATCCTCGCGCCGGCCGCGTCGGCCTCCGCTCGTAACGCGGGGAACACGCTGGTCCGCCACCGGGCGACATCCTCACGACTCTGCTGATACGCCCGATAGACCGGACGCTGCGGCGACAAACCCATTCTCGCCAACAGTCGACCCACCGCCGGAAGACTCAACTCGACCTCGAACCGAGCCGCGATCAACCGCCGCACGATATCCCGCGTCCACAACGCGAACCGGAAACCGTGCATACGAGGGTCGCCACCCACGATCACCCCGTACAACTCGGCGACCTGCACATCAGCCAATTTCCGAGGACGACCCGACGCCCTCTTACCGCGAAGCGCACCCTCGCCCGCCGCCCGAAAATCCGCCACCCACTTGAACACCGTCGACCGACCGATACCCAACGCCGCCGCGATCACATCTGGACTCACACCAGATTCCACCTGCCGCACCACACGAATCCCCAACTCGTCCAAACCCGCACGCGGCAACCGCTTCCCACTCATCCCATCAGCATGCCACACAAAACACTCCAAGATCCACTAAGTTATGATCTTGTTAGTAGGAGCCCAGGAGTCTTCTGCAACTCGTTGGGCTTCATTTTCGGCCTCCGCGTTTTCTCGAATAGCCAATCTCACGCCGAAAAGTGCGAGTGCGAGAGTAGTGAGATACCCTATTAGTACGAGGTATCGGGTCAAACTCTGCTGCCACAATTGGAAAACCGCCCACCCGCCGCCGACTGCCGTACTCAACCAAATGATTCCGACAAGGCCAAGGGTCCAGATAACACTTGTTCGTCTTGCATATCCGGCGGCCACGCGGCTCTGACCAACGAGAAGGGGGTAGCCGAACTCTGTCTGCAACCGAGCCTCGAGCGCTTGACGGTGCCCGCTGTGCATTCCAGCGTCCGTGTAGATCTGGATCATATAAATCAGAATTATCAATATGGTGACCGGCAACGCGAGGAGGACAGTCTTCTGGTTTTGAAACAGGCCCAAGGTGAGCCCAATTCCTAAGAATGCGCCAGTCACTGCGACGAAACGCTCAGCCGCAGCGTGCCTTTCCGCAATTGCATCGCCGAGCCTAGCAGCCTCAGAAATCAATGCCTGCAGAGCAATCTTTTGCTTCTCTTCTTTGTCAATCAATATCACACCTCGCTTTCATTTCAATGCTTCGGCGATACACCTACTCGCCAACTCTGCCCGTCAGGCGAACGCGAAATAGCGTAACAGAGAATCTCAAATGCCGACCATGCATCGACGACTCCAAACAACCCTCCCAGGTTTTCTCTTCGACTAGTGAACGCCTGAAGATGAGAAATTTATTAGTTTCTCCTACAAATAGTTGATGGCCGGGTGTGTGGGTGCAAGACGGGCAGTGTCCATTTGCTGCCCGTCGTAAGTGCTGCTACCGGTGGACCCTACCACTGCCGATGATATATCATGGGTGGTGCGCTGTCAGTTTATGTTGATTTCACGTGCAGAAGGCTGTCACTGAGTTGGCCTGTTCGAACGGTTCACGGTCACTGGAAGAGTAAGCCCCGGCGACTGGACTTCTGCACACAACCTCCTTGGGTCCACGTCCGGCAAGCGCACCGAGGGGGGTTGGGGCGGCACGACGCGGCCAAATTGGCTGAGGTCGAGACCCGGGTGGCGCACGACTGCCCGAGGACCTTCGCGCGCTGTCTCTTGATGGCCAACGACTTCAGCGAGTCCGGTTTGCTTGGTCGGTACAGCCACGCCAAGCTCAAATGGGTTGAACCCCGAGGAGACCTGGCTAGAGCCGCTGTTCGAACAGAGCCCCGTGTACGCGGTCTGGCCGTCCGGCCGAGTCAAGCGTGTCAGTGGTAGTCCGTGAGGTGGATCAAGTTCGGCGAGAACGCAGGCAGTAACCTCCTTGTTGACCTCGATCCGGACGTGCACGGCTCACGCGGCCAAGTGATCGAGTAAGGCGGGGACTTCGGCGGCGCCCCCGTCTGGTGGCTGCGTCGGTGCGCGACATGGTGGTCGTTGCCGCCCAGCGGGAAGGGCGATACGAGGTGGCGGAGGGCGCGCTGTATCCCGAGGCGGCCTTCAACACCGGATCCATCGAACCGCACAGCACGGTGTTACCGGCGTGCTTACCGTGGTCGAGGATCCCTGGGAGGCTCAAGAGGCCTATCTCAACGGCGCGTTTGAAGCTGACCTCGCCGACCTGGCGCAGCTTTCTCGGCTGATGTCGCTTCGGGTGGACCGGGCGGGGCGGGTCGTCGGCGACGCGCGGCAGCTGCCCTTGCTGGAATTGTTGAGCGTCGACGCGGCTGTGGTGGAACTTGCAGGCACAGGCGATCACACCGCGCTGTGGGACCTTTCGTTGCGTGGGGTGCGGCACCCCGTGCCCTCCCCCGGCCTGCGTGGATTGACCCGGCTCGCGATCGCCGGCGTGGACGTACCGGATGTCGAATCGTTGCACGTGCCCAATGTCTTGGTCGCCGACGCCGACCAGGTCGACCCGCTGCTTCGCGGGCAAGCTCGAGCATCTGGATGCCTTGTCGATCGACGGCCGTTCCTCGCTGACCGACGTGGTGCGGCTGCGCGAACAACTCACCGGCGAGCAGACTGAGGTGCTGCACATAAGCGGAAGGTTCTAGCTTGAGCGGGGATGTCCACACCGGGGGCTGACTCCGACCGCGCCACGGTCCAGGAGATGGAAACACTAGCGTCGGCGCTTGCGCAGCGCTTTTGATCGACGGATGCCTGGGCGCCGGGTTCGGGGCATGGCCCGCAGGATGAGGGTTTCAGGTCGGGGCTCGGGCAGGAACCTGGACAGGCGGTCGCCCGCCAGGAAGCCGAGCGTCAAGGCTGCGCCCGGGATTCCCATCATCAAGGCGAACAGCAATCCGCTGTCGTGTCTGAAGGGGAAGTCCGCCGCCAGGACTTCAGTGGTGGTGCCGCCGGATGTGGTGCGGCCATCGTTGCGTAGCTGGACTTCGACGGTGCCGCGCAGCTCGTGGGCTGAATGGACCCGCTTGGTGATGGCCTCTTGTTCGCCGTCCCAACGCGCCAGCGCGTCGCAGGTCGTCGCCATCCACAGGTATGCCGGGCTACTCGAGCAAGACCGCACCTCGGCCGTGCCGGTGCGTTCGACGTTCCGTTCCGCCTAAGTTGTCAGCCCAGGTGTTGCACCGCGATGAACGCCCAGATCCCCGCCAGCATGAAGACGACACCCACCACGACGGCCGGCCCGATGCGCGTCTGGTGCACGCTCAATGTCCTCCTCCAGGTTGAACCCTCGCCGTAATCGGGCGAACTCAAGGTTGGTACTGCCGTGGTCTAATTGTTCTGCTGACAACAGAGATCGAGACCAACGGGTCCGCTGGCGGGTACCGACGAACCTGCTGGCGTCGACAAGGAGCGACTGTGCCTCGTTACGCCTACGTGTACGTCGGCCAACCGGCGCGTGCCAACTTCGGCGTTGGCATGGACAGCCTCACGTGGGGATGGAAAAAGGACTCGCACGGCAGTGAGGTCGACGCCGCGATGGCCGTTCTCCGGGACCCGCGGAACGCGAGTTACCTGGTCTTCGCCCAAGGGCTGCGGACATCGAACCCGCCGGTGGGATGGCCGCGGACACCCGCGGGTGATCCGGCGTGGACGAGGGCGTCCCTGGACGCAATCACCCTTGCCCGAGTCACCGGGCCGCTCCGTGAAGAACATGAGCCGCTGTGGTCGGATGACCTCTACCCGTTTCGGGTGTCATTGGGATCGGTCGTTGAGTTGCCTGCGCTCCCGCACAGCGCGTTGGCCCCCGAGGCGATGACCGCTGTCCGCAACGCGGCGCTGCGGCGTGGGTTGCCCGTGCTGGGGCCGGTCCCCGTCGACGATGTCGAGCTCGGCACCGATGACTCCGCCCAGTTCAATGCGCTGGTTCCCGACCGGCTGCTCAACGGCTTGGACGGTCTGGACGGCCTCGCGTTGGCGCTCGTTCGGCGGGAGCAGAAGTGGCTCAGGCGCCAGGTGTTCGGTGAAGCCCCCGCGATCCCCTGCAGCTTGTGCCACCGGGAGTTGCCGGTCTCGCTGCTGCGGCTGGCTCACATCAAGCGGCGGGCCGACGCGACGCCCGTGGAGCGCTTGAACGCGGCCAACACCATGCCCGCGTGCACCCTCGGGTGTGACGAGTTGTTCGAACGCGGCTACCTGCTGGTCGATGAGCAGGGGCAGATACACCGGAATGCCGCGGCCCCGACGGTGACGGTGGACCTCAACATCGCGTTGTCCGAACTCGACGGGCGGCACGTCTTCGGCTACCGCCACGCGTCCGCGTCGTTCTTCGCCGCTCACGCCGCCCGGCACACCACCGCTCGCGAGGGCTAGGGCGCTGCTAGGCGGAAGGTGCTGACGGCGAGCAACTCCACCGATCGGGCCGTGACCTCCGCCGACGTCGCCGGGCCGGTGAAGGTGGCTTCCACGCCGTCGGCGGTTTGGGTGACGGTGGCGCTGTCGATGGGGATGTGGCTCCACCCGCGCACCCGGAACTCGCTGACCCCCGTGAACGACAACCGCAGGCGGACGTGGTCGTGGTCCGGTTCGTCCGGGGAGAACGGGCGCTTGAGCGGGCCTTCGAACGATACCGACAGCTCCGCGCCGCGGTCGTCCCAGTGGAGGTTGATCAGGTCGAGGCCGGAGATCGCCTCGGTGAGGTCAGCGGTCATGGAACACCTCCGCGTCCGGGCCCGGGACGGTGGTGTGCAGGCGCCGGTCGAGCCTGTTCAGGAACGTGTGGCGGTCGTCGCCCTCGCGGTAGGCGCTGATCCTGGTGATCATCAGGGTGGCGCTCGAGGTGAAGGTCAAGTCCACGCCGCCGGTCACCGAGACTGAGAGGCGGTTGGCAGGCTGGTCGACGAGCCGCACGGATGCGGTCGCGGGGAGCGCGCTGCCCGTGAGGATCACGTCCTCGACGGCCAGGAAGCGCACGTGGCACTGCAGCCGGTCGAGGCCGTCCCACTCCGCGGGTGGGTTGTCCGGGAAGCGCGGCAGGTCCAAGCGCAAGCTCACGGTGGGGCCGAACCTAACCAGACGAACCTGGTGGACGACCACGTCCGCGAGGTCCGGGACCTGTTCGTAGAGGTCCCGGAGGTCACCACTGCGGACCGGAGTAGCCCGGTCGGCCCAGGTTGGGGTCATAGTAGTAATGCTCCTGCGCTCCCGGGACCTGGCCGTGCCGGGGGTCCTCGTAGGGCCGGACGTGCACGTGCGGGGGTTGGTTGCCCAGGCCGGTCGGGTCGCCGAAGTCGTGGCCGGTGTAGTGGTCCTGGAAGACGACGAGGTTGCCGTTCACGTCCTCGTAGACCTCCTCGGGGAACATCACCGGCTGGTGGTTGGCGTCCATGACCTGCCTGCCGTTGGGCGTGGTGGACGGGGTCAGGTAGGCGTCCAGGGGCTCGGCGCCCTCGGGTACTCCCGCGTCCCGCAACGCCTGCTGCTTGGCCTGTTCGCCGCAGATCAGGCCGAGGGGGTCGATCTGGCGGGTGGGGTTGGGGACGTAGGTGCTCGGGTTGGGCGCCGCGGCCAGGCCGAGCGGGTCCGGGCTCGCGTAGCGGCCGGTGTCCGGGTCGTAGTAGCGGTGCAGGTTGTAGTGCCAGCCGGTCTCGGCGTCGTGGTACTGGCCGGGGAACCGCAGCGGGCACTCGTCGTCGGCGGTGGTGGTGGTGCGGCCCCAGAGAGTGGCCCGGGCCCGCCAGGCGACCCCACCCTCCGGCGTGACCAACTCGGTGGGGGTGCCGACCTGGTCGGTGACGATGGCGTGGAAGCGGGCGTCCACCTGCTCCCGGGTCAACTGGCTGACCGGGGTGAAGGTGTTCGGCGCGTACTCCCAGGTGGTCGTCACCGCGGCATCGGTCTGCTCGACCAAACGCGCACCGTCCCAGGCGAAGGTCACCCGCGCGGTGACCGCCCCGCCCACGACGTGTTCTTTCGACACTCGCCGACCCAGCGGGTCGTAGCGGTAGCGCCATGTGCTGCCGTCCGGGGTGGTGACTGAGGTGAGGCGGTCCTCGGCATCCCACGTGTACCGCCACGAGCGGCGCTGACCGGAGAGCGTGCGGTGGTCGCGGGCGATCACCCGGCCCTGGGCGTCGTGGGTGTAGTGGGTGCGCGCCGTGGCGCGGAGCAAAGTGCCCGCGTACTGGTGGACACCGCCCGACGACGAGTTCGTGATGTTGCCCGCACTGTCGTACGAATAGCGTTGCACCTCAGCGCCGTGCACACCGGTGACACGACCGAGCGGGTCCAGTTCGAAGCGGCTGGTGCGATCACCATCCACCAGGCTGACCAAGATTCCGTCTGGCCGGTAGCGCATGCCGCGGTGAACCAGCCCGGCCGGGGTGGTGACCCGTTGGCCGACCAGCCTGCTGGTCGCGTCCCAGGTGCGGGCGACCACGACCGCGCCGACCTCGCGCCGGACCTCCTGGCCCGCCGCGTCGTGCTGGAACGACATGGTGTTGCCCCCGCCGTGCAGGGCGACCGGGTTGCCCACGGCGTCGAACTCCCAGGTCGACTCCACACCAGACGGGGTCCGTCGGGCGAAACGCCTGCCCGCCGCGTCGAAGGCGGACTCGACCACCCGGCCTTCGACGGCCTCGGTGACCACACGGCCCGCGGCGTCGCGGGTGAGGGTCAGCACCACATCCGGGGCGTCCGCGCGGATGATCCGGCCCTTGGCGTCGCGCTGGAAGGTGGTCGTGCCGTCTGGGGTGTGCTTGGCGATGACCTCTCCGGTGGCGTCGTACTCGAATCGCACTGTCTGGCCGACGCCGTTGGTGCGGGAGGTCAGGCGGTTCGCGGAGTCGTAGGTGTAGGTCAGTGTGCGGTGGTTGAAATCGGTCTCGCGCACGACATTCCCCGCGCCGTCGTATTCGTAGCGCCAGGTCAAGCCTTGCGGGTTCGTCACGCCGACCAGCCGCAGCTCGGTGTCGTAGGCGTAGGTGGTGCGTGCGCCGTCGGCGGTCGTCTTGGCGACGGGGGTGTCGAAGTGACCGACCTCGGTGGTGGTGAGCTGGCCCAGGGCGTCGAGGTGGCTCACCTGGTTGCCCTCTGCGTCGTAGCGCCAGCGGACGGTGGCGCCGTTGGGATCGGTGCGGAAGAGCGGCTTGCCCTCCACCGTCCACCCCCAACGGGTGGTCGCGCCGAGAGGGGTGACGGTCTCCACCACGCGCCCGAAGGCGTCGCGGCTGTGGCGTGTGGTCGCGCCGAGGGGGTTGGCGCTGGCCACCACCAAACCTGCGGCGTCGGTCTCGAACCGGGTGACGGCACCCACTGGATCAGTGATGGCTCGGATCGCGCCGCGGGGGCCGCGCTCGAAACGGGTAGTCGCTCCCGCCGGGTCCGTCTCGGCGACCAGGCCGCCGCTCTCGTCGTACTCGCGGACCCAGCGGGATCCGTCCCGGTCGGTGACCAAGACGGGCAGACCGTGGCTGTTGTAGACGGCAGAGGTAGCGCTGCCGTCCGGTCGGGTAACGGAGGTGGTGTTGCCCGCCTCGTCATAGGTGTAGCGCGTGGTGTGGCCCAGCGGGTCAGTGACCGCGAGCAGCCTGTCGTGGGCGTCCCACTCCCGCAAGGTCACCGCGCCGAGCGGGTTCACCTCGCGCACGACTTGGCCGAGCTCGTTCATCTCGTACCGGGTGCTGCCGCCCAGGGTGTCGGTGTGCGTGGTGACCCGGTCGCCGTAGTGGAAGGAGCCGTTGAGCGCCCCACCGGATCCGATCGTGGTGGTGACCCGGCCATCCGAGTCGTAGACGTAGCGGTACCACTGGCTGTTGCGATCGGTCCAGGAGGTCAGCTTGCCGTCGTCTGAGTGGGTGAACCGCAGGGCCTGACCGGAGGAGTTCACCGCCTCGGCGAGGTGTCCGCCGTCGTAGCTGTAGCGCATCACCGGGACTGAGCCCGCCGGGGTGACCGTGCTCAACCGGGTGACCAGACCGTCGGCTGTGTCGACCCGCACGCGGTAGCCGCCGGAGTGGTGCAGCTCCACGGGCGCCCCGTCGTCGGAATAGGTGATGGTGACCTCAGAACCACCCCGGTGGGTGATCGCGGCCAGGGGCTGGGTGCTGCCGGCTGTCCACTCAGGACCAAGTGGGGCGAATCGCAGCGTGCGGCCACCTTCCGGGTCGGTGACCTGATAGCCGGAGGCGGTGCGGCTGAGCTGGAAACGGGGTCCGTGATCCGGTGCGACGGACTCGCCGTCGGCGGGTACCGGGAAGCGCAGCAGCCTGCCGTCAGCCGTGGCCAGCCAGACCGCTGTGCCGGTCAGCTCGACTCGTTGGTCCAAAGTGGACGACCAGGACGATCCGAACAGGCCGCCCGCGCGGTAGCCCGACTGGTGGTGGCGGGCGATGACCAGCGGCAGGATTCCGGGCAGCTCCAAGTCGGTCTGCGAAAGCACCACCTCGCCGGTGGTGACGTCGACCGGGTCGTCCTTGCAGAACGGCCGCTCGGCGGAACTGGATGCCGAGCGCGGGTCGCCCGCCTTCGCCTCGATCCCGCCGCCGCGAACCTCGGGTGCGCCGGTGTGGGCCTTGGGGGTCCCGTGCGCGGTCGGCGTGTGGTTCGCACTGGTGCGGCGCAGGCCCTTGAGCTTGTCCGCGACTTTGGCGAACAGACCCTTGAGCTTCTCGAGTAGCGGGTTGACCTTGCGGATGGTGCCGGTGACCTTGGCGACCAACTTGGACACCTTCGCCATGGCGTTCGACACCGCGACGGTGACCTGCCCGACGACGACCGGAGTGGCCAGGCCGAGCGTGAACGCCTCCTCCAACAGCCACTGCACGCAGTTGCCGACCAGCCGGGCGATCAGGTCGCGCACTGTGGAGCGCACGGCGTCGACGAGGGCACCCATGATCGTGGTCGCGGTGGACAGGCCGCCCGCTATCGAGGACGCCGACGCCAGTGCGTCGGAGATCCCCGACGCACTGGCGCGGTACCCCTCGGCGGCGGCGCCCTGCCAGCCGGGCAGGTCGCGCGACAGCAGGTCGGCGTGGTCGCGCTGGATCGCGGCGAGCTCCTGGGAGACGTTGGACCAGGTCTGGCCGTAGGACGCGATCACCTCGGGTTTGCCCGCGAGCCAATCCAAGGCCTGCCGGAGTGGCTCGAAGTGCTCCATCAACCACCCCGCCCCGGCGGCGAACAGCGCGCCGAAGGGGTTTGCCACCGTGTCGGCGATGTCAGTGGCCAGTGCCACGGCCCCGAGGCCGCCCTCGACCCAGCTCCCCGACGAGAGGCCCTCGTAGGCGGCCGCGGCGTCCTCCGCGATGGGGATCCCCGAGTACGCCTTCGTAGTGCTCTCCGGTGCCGCTACCAGCGGGTTGCTCATTCGGCACCGCCCGTGAACATCGCGGTGTTGGTGTCCTCCGTGCCCGAGTAGCCCTGGGCGGCCTGCCTGAGGTTGTCGATGTCGTTCGCCACGGTGTCCACGCCCGCGGCGATCATGTCGCTGCCGAGGGACTCGAACGGGTCGAGCAGCCACGCGAAGGGCCTGCCCAGCACCCCGTAGGCGTCGTTGTCCATGCTCACCTGGCGCGCCGCGGACAACGCGGTCGACAGCCGCAGCTCGAGGTCACCGAGGTGCCCGGCGTGCGTGGTCAACTCGTTCCCGGTGACCTCCACCTGATCACCCACGTCCGTCACCGTCCGAGCGCCGGTAGATGCTCAGATCATCGAAGTCGTCCTCTTGCCGCGCGGTGTCGGCGCCGGGTGCCGGGGGTTGGGGGAACGACGACTCGGCCTGCTCCAGCAGGTGCGAGACCACGCCGTCGCCCGCCATGCCGTACTCCTGCGCGACCTGCGCCATCAACTGGGGCAGCTGTCCTTGCGCTGCCCGCAGGGTGTGCATGACCTGGGCCGACAACTCCGCCATCGACCCCGGCTTGGCGTTCTCCTCGATCCGGATGTCGGTGGGCAGGCCGCGCGAGTCGACGCTCACCGACACCGCCCCGTCGGCGGAGCGCGCGGTCGCGGTCAGCTGGGTCACCCGGTCGGTGACCTCTTTGACCCGGGCCAACCGCTCCTGTCCGCCGTGCTCCCAGTCCGCCACCATCGACTCGACGGCCGACAGCTCGGCACCCGCATCGCCAACCACGACAACCCCTTCCGCCAGGCCGCTCCAGGCTACGAGCACCGATCCCGCCGTGGCACCCGAACGGCCGAACTCCGGTCCGTCCGGGGACGGTTGTGCCGAGCAGCCGATGTCTCGATCATGGTTCGGTGCAGCTGGGGGATGGCGATGCGACGCGGGCCGGGGTGTCCAACCAGATCACCGGAGCGGTCAACGCCCCGGTGATCCAAACGGAGGTTGGCGATCGGCCCCTGTCGGGCCGAGGTGGAGTTACTGGTGAAGCCCAGTTGCTGCGCGGCGCACGACAACCCACGAAGAAGGTCGACATGGAGCCGTCCAGGTCTCGTTGGTGTTCACCGCTGGTTGTCGTCCAAGGACAAGAAGAAGACGGTGTGGTACTCGAGGTCCTTGCTCCGGTGGACGGTCAGCAACGCGCCGGCATCGGCTGACTCGAACTCCTCGAAGACCGAGTTCCAGTCGGGCGCGTCGGTGTGACCTGGGCCAAGCGGGCGGTAATGCCTTCAGCACGACGTCGAGGTCTTCGCCACGCCCACCGGACTGGGTGTACGTCCGCAGGTCCGCCAAGCCGACGAGTTTGGTACCGCACGCTATCTCGGTGCGGCTGTCGACCGCCATCCAGACCAACATCTAGTGCGGAACTGGCAATGATCTGGCCGGTATTTGGCCTGTTCGGCCAGTCATCGGCCATTGTTGGGCAGTTCCGGCGCGATCCCCCGAATCGCTGTCCTGGGTGGAGCTCCCGGTCCCGGCGGTTGCGCGCCGGGACCGGGTTGGTCAGCGGCGGCCGCAGAAGGCGGTTTCGAGGAACTTCAGGCCCGCGATGTTCTGCGCGGTCTGCTCTTCCTCGTCGCCGCGGGGTGTGTAGGAGAGGGCTACCTGACGGTCTTGGGTTCCCCAGAGTTGTGTGGTGAAGCCGAAAGTGCCGCCGTTGTGGCCCCAGACGGGGCCGCAGGTCAGTTGGGCGCGGGCCAGGCCCATGCCGTAGTCGAGGTCGTGCGAACCCGGGTCGGTTTGGTGGAGGGTGGTCATCTCTTGCCACTGCTGGGGGCGGAGGAGCTTGCCGTTGAGCAGTGCGCGCTGGAAGCGGAGCAGGTCGTCGGTGGTGGAGATGATCTCACCCGCGGCGCCTGCCCAGGACGGGTTGTGCTCGGTGACGTCGACGTCTGTCTGGGTCGTGCCGTCGATGGTGGTCCAGTAGCTGTGCGCGTGCGGGCCGGGGATCTTGGTCGACCGGCCCGGCACCGAGGTGTCGGTCATCCCCAACGGGCGCAGGATGCGCGCGCTGACCTCTTGGCCGTACGGGTGGCCGGTGACCTTCTCGATAATCATGCCGACCAGGGTGTAGTTCGTGTTGGAGTAGCCCCACTTCGTGCCGGGGGCGAAGTACGGGTCGTGTTTGACCGCCTTGGCCACCAGCGAGCGTGGGGTGAAGGTGCGGTTGAGGCCACCCTGGGCGACCCAGGTGCGGAACACCGCTGGGTCGTTGATGTCGGGGAACACCTCGGTGGACTCGTTGGTGGGGTCGAACAGGCCGGAGGTCTGGTCGAGCAGTTGGCGCACGGTGATGTTCTGTCCATTGGGGACCAGACCGGGCAGGTGCCGCTCGACCGGGTCGGCCAGGCTGAGCCGGTGTTCGCCGACCAGTTGCAGCGCAGTGGTGGCGACGAAAGTCTTGGTGACGCTGCCGATCCGGAACCGGCCGTCGCTGCGGACCGGGGTTTTCGTTGTGAGGTCAGTGGTTCCGGTGCTGCCGCGCCAGGTCTTGTCGCGGTCGCGGATCTCCGCGATCGCCGACACCGCGCGGGCGTCGGTGATGGCCTTGAGGTCTACCCGGCGGTTGTCGGTCGAGGCACTGGCCGCGGGCGCGGTGGCCGCTAGGCACGCCAGTGCGATGAGAGTGCAGGTCAAGCCACGTGACACGGGTCTTCCCTTCGGTGGGACGAACACGGGTTCGCCGTGGCTGAGCCTGGTCGTTCGCGGTGCGCGGCCTCATCGCTCCCGGTGATGACCACCCCTGTCCACCCGGAGGGGGAGTCCACATGGGACCGCGTTCCGCTTATGCGCGCAGGCGGTAGCGGAGGAAGCGGTGACCGTCGATCTCGGTCTCGCCGTCGGCGGCGTAGCCGAGCCGGTGCAGGGCGTGGGTGGGTGGTCTGCTCGACGGGAGCAGGACGGTGACCGACGCGCAGCCGACCTCGGCGAAGGTCCGGGTGACCACCTCGTCGTGCAGGCGCCTGCCCAGGCCCCAGGCTTCGCGACCCAGGACCAGCGCGATGTCGACGTCATCGCCCTCGGGTTGCGGGCCGCCCCAGCCGAGGAAGGTCTCGGCCGTGCGGAACGCCCACGGGCCGTAGCCGTGTTCGGCCCAGACCTGTTCCTTGGCGGCCACGAAAGCGGCGCACTCGCTCTCGTCGAAAGTGCCGGTGGAAAGCGGCATGTGCTTGCGGACCGACGGGCTGTTCATCAGCGCGATGATCGCCGCCGGGCTGATCCGGGGCAGGCGGGTGAACTCGATTTCCATGCGTTCCTCGCAATGCGGCTCGGGGTGGGGACGAGTGCAGCGGAGAAGTCCCGCCGGGTCAATGTCTTCGCGGGCTACAAACCGCACAGTCGAGGTGTCCGTTTTGATCTGTGGTTTGAAAGTCCCCCACTCGCGACGATTGGGGGTATCGCGGCGGCGGTCGAAGATTGATAATGGTCTAGACCTTTGACGAAGGGAGACTGTGATGGGACTCCGCCGCTCCGCCGCCGTGCTCGTGGCGCTCACCGGGGTGTTCGTGTCGATGAGCGCGGTGCTCGTGGCACCCGCCTACGCGCACGGGTCGATGAGCAACCCGCCCAGCCGGATCTACCGGTGTTTCACCGAGGGGCCCGAGAACCCCAAGTCCGCCGCGTGCAAGGCGGCCGTGGCCGTCGGGCAGAGCTGGCCGCTCTACGACTGGGACGAGGTCAACCTGGCCAACGCCAACGGGCGCAGCCGGGAGATCATCCCAGACGGCAAGCTGTGCAGCGCCGGTCGGGACAAGTACAAGGGGCTCGACCTGCCCCGGGCCGACTGGCCTGCGACGACGCTGCCGAGCAGTGGGGCGTTCACCTTCCAGTACAAGGAGACCGCCGCGCACCCGGGGACCTTCGAGCTGTACGTGACCAAGGCGGGCTACGACCCCACCAAGCCGCTCAAGTGGTCCGACCTCGAGGCGACGCCGTTCTACAAGCAGCTGAACCCGCCGGTCAGCGGTGGGGCGTACCAACTGCGGGCGACCCTGCCCGGTGGGCGCACCGGCAGGCACCTGATCTACGCGATCTGGCAGCGCCACTACCCCGACAGCGGGGAGGCGTTCTACTCCTGCTCGGACGTGATCTTCAACTGAGGTTCCCGGCCTGGTTCAACGATCCTATGTGTGAACAATAGGATTGTCCGATTGTTGAACAATACTACTATCCTATTGTTGAACAGAGCGGGCGCCGTGGGGAGTGGCTGGTCACTCCCCACGGCGCTCACTCACAGCCGATGCCGTCGCTGTCGTTGTCCAGGCCGTAGATGTCCCGGCCGATGACCCGCACCGGGCCCGCGACGTACGCCGGGCCGTTGCCCTTGCCGCCCGCGCAGTCGACGTCGCTGGCGATCGGGACGCAGCCGGAGTAGTTCGGGTCGCACCCGGACGGCGCGGCGGGCGGTTTGGTGGTGGTGGTGACGGGCTTCGGCGCGGGTGGCCGCGTCGTGGTCACCGCAGGGGGCGGGGCCACCGGCTTCGGCGGCGGTGCGACCGTGGTGGTGATCACCGGCGGCGCGACTGGCGGTGCGACCGGAACACTCGGCGCGACCGGAGCGGCGATCTCCGGTGTGGTCACCGGGTCGACCGTTGTGGTCGGAGCGACCGAGGTCGTCGTTGAGCTCGTCGCGGTGGTCGTGGACGAGGTGGTGGTGGGCGGCGCCGTGGTGCCGATGGCCGCGGTCGGCGCTGCCGAGTCCTTTTTGGACGCGATCGCCGCCACGAAGACCAAGGCGATGACCGCTGCCGCGATCCAGACAGGTTTGCGGATCGCGGAGGCACGGCGCGGAACCGGGGACGGGTGCGCCATCGGGACCGCAGTCGGGACCGAGGCGGCCGTCGGCGCGGGGATGGGGAACCTGGTCGGCGCCGGAGCAGGCATCGGCGCGGGCAGCACGGCGGTCGCCACCGGCGTCATCGGGGGGACCAGCGGCGTGGTGTCGGGGTCCCGCGGCAACCGCAGTACGACCTCCAAACCCTTGGGTCCCAACTGGACCACCGCCGCGCACCCCGGTTTCCCGCCACCGGTCAGCACCGACGTCACGAGCCTGCCGTAGCGCTGCGACATCAGGTGCGTGAGCTCGCCGACCCGCCTGCCGTCCAGCCGCACCTCGATCGCCTGGGCGCCCCGGTGCCTGCCCGACTTGACCGTGCACCACCCGAGCTCGGCGGCCACGGGTCGCTCTGCCCCTTCGGGCACCTGGTAGCGGCTGAGCGCGGACTGGTGGTGTTCCTCCCGGGTGACCACGACCTTCACCTCGGCGTCGAACAGCACCAACCCCGCAGAGGAGTTCTCGAACATCGGTCCTCCACCCTGGACGGTGTACGACTCTGCATCGGCTGAACGGCCGTGGCGTTACGTGCACCGTTTGGCACAGCGCGTCGCCAGGGCTTGGCGAGTCCCCGAGTCGTGGTGCACACTTCCCCATGCCGCATCGGGGGGTCGGCACTGGGGAGAGGTCACTGGGGTCATGCTCGTGTCGTTGCGCGCCGTCATCGCGGTGGCGATGTTGGTCGGGTTCTACCTGCTCGCGTTGGCGCTGGTGGGCGGCTTGGTCGCGCTTGAGGTGTGGGCGCTGAGCGCATCGGTGCTGGCCGGCGTGAAGATCGGCCTGTTCGTGGTGCCCGCGATCTTCGCGGTGCTCGCCGCGCTGGTCACCGCCGAACGCCGGGTCGACGAGGAACTCGCCGGGGTCGCGGTGACCCCCGAGCAGCAGCCGCGGCTGTGGGAGCTGGTGCACCGGCTGGCCGACGAGGTGGGCACCCGCGCGCCCGACGAGATCCGGGTGATCGCGGCGGTGAACGCCGGTGTGTCCGAGTCGACCAGGTTGTTGGGGCTGCTGGTGTTGCGCCGCCGGATGTATATCGGCGCGCCGCTGCTGATGTGCCTCACCGAGAAGCAGCTCGCCGCCGTCCTGGCGCACGAGCTGGGCCACTACGGCAACCGCGACACCCGGTTGGCGGGCGTGGTGGTCACCGGCCGCGACGCGCTGGTCCGACTGGTCGACGGGATGAACCCGGAGCACCTGCTGCAGAAGTTGTTCGCCAAGCTGTTCTTGGTCTACACCAAGCTCTACGTCCGGCTCTCCAGCGCGATCTGCCGCCGCCAGGAGTTCGCCGCCGACGCCGTATCGGCCCGGATCGCGGGCTCGTCGGCGACCGCGAGCGCCCTGCGCGAGATGCGTGTCATCTCGGTCGCGTGGCAGCTGTTCGTCGACCGGCACTTGACTGTCGCCTGGTCAGCGGGCTACCTGCCGAAGACCATGTTCGACGGGTTCGCCCTGCTGCGCGCCGCTCCCGAACTGCACCCGGTGCTAGAGGACATCCGCCAAGAGGATGCCGATGAGGACCGTGGTCCCTACGACTCGCACCCGCCGACCGCGGCCCGGATCGCGGCCATCGAGGCGCTCGACGCGCAGCCGGCCCGGGAGTGGGACGACCGGCCCGCGGTCGAGCTGGTGGACAACCCGGTGCCGCTCATGGACCGGTCGCTGATGCTGACCCTGGTAGCAGACGCCGAACGCAAGAAACGCGTCGACTGGGTCACCCTCGGCCACATCGGCGTGCGCCACCAGATCTTCCTCGACACCAAGCGCTTGCTGAACGCGGCGGCGAACGTGCTCGACCGCGATCCGAGCCTGGGCGCCGTCCTCGACGCGCTCGACGCCGACCGGCTCGCCGACCTGGCCCCGAACGACCGCAAACCAGGCGACCCGGTCGCAGGTGCCCGCGCCCGCCGGGAGCTGGCACGGGAGATCGTCAGCCAGGAGCTGACCAGGTTGGTATTGCTGGCTTTCGTCGACGCGCGCCACGCACGTTGGCACCTCGACTGGCGCGGCCAGGCCCACCTCGACGCGAGCGGGTTCGACCTGACCGAGGTCCCCGACCTGGTCGAGGCCGCCGTCGCCGAGCGACCAGACACCACCGGTCTGCGGGAGCTGCTGGCTGGCGCGGGCATCGCGGCGGACTTCCGCCCGGCCAGGCAGTCCTAACTGGAGGGTTAAATGCTTTCTTTTCTCAATCCCAAGAACCTGGTAATCCTGCGCAGGGTGCGACAAGAGGCACGCAGGCTCGGCGTCGCGCCTGCCGCGTTGCCGTCGGATGTGGTGGCCGCGCTGATGCTGCCCCAGCTCGACATGGCCAAGTGGGGACTGGTGCCCAACAGCGAGGTCAGCGCCGAGCGGTACGTCGACCCGTCGCTCCAGGTTGTCGTCACCGCGGCCCGCGAGGGCAACTGGGAGCCTGCAGCCGGACGCCTCGAGGAGACCTGGGGTGACTGGGAAGCAAGGGTTCTGGTCGTGCGTGCGCTTGCCGAGGTAGCGGTGCAGGACGACACGTGGCTGCGCGCGTGGCAGGCGGCCCGGCCGGACGACCCGGGGCACGCGGTGGTGCAGGCCCAAACGCTGGTGATCGTCGCCTGGCAAGTTCGCGGAGCCCAGCGCGCGGTGAACACGACTGGTGAACAGTTCGCGGGCTTCCACCGGGTCTTGGTCGAAGCCCGGTCGGCGGCGCTCACGGCGGCGGCCGAAGCGCCAGAAGATCCGACACCGTGGTCCATCCACGTCAACCTGGCTCGCGGATTGTCCTACCACCACGAGGATTTCGCGGCGGTGTGGGACCAGCTCATCGCCCGCGACCCACTGCACCACGTCGGCCACCTGCACGCTCTGCAGTACTGGTGCGCGAAGTGGGCGGGCTCGCACGACCTGATGACCGACTTCGCCACCCGCGTCGCAGCCACGTCACCCCGGCTGGCAGTGCTGCCGTTGATCGCAGCTTTCGAACACGACGACGAACTGTGGAGCAGCCCATCCGTGCTCACCGCGCTCGACGTGGTGCAGGCGCGGCTGGCGAGCGAGGACAGCAACACCATCCTGACCCGCAACGAACGCGGCTGGGTCATCCACACCCTGTTGCCCAACAAGCGTTTCGACGAGGCGGTTGTCCAGTTCCGCGCGCTGGGACCACATGCCGATGGCGAACCCTGGTCCATGCACGAGAAGCCGCGCCTGTGGTTCCTCAAGTCCAGAGTGGACGCTTGCAAGGGCGCCCGTCAGCGGGTGTAGCGGTAGGAGATCGGCTCCAGCGCCGTTTCTGCCACCAGCCACGGGTGCGTCACCTCCAGCACCCCACCGGACGCCCGCGGTGGGCTCGCCGCGTGGTCGAGGTGGATCCGGCTGACCACGACCAACATGGTGTGCGGGTGCTCGGACCGGTTGAGGTCGACCTCGTTCTTGGTCAGGATCACCTGCTCGCCTGCCGAGGTGGTGCCCTTGACCTCGACGAACAAGCGCTCACCGGTCCGCCGCGCGTCGAGGTCGTAGGACTCGGTGGCGCCGACGTCGCGGATCGTGAAGCCCTGCCTGATCAAGTGGTCCGACGCCACCCGCACGGCGTGCGACTCGATGGCGGTGCGCTCGGCTTGGCTCAGCCGAGTCCGCTGGCCCGCCCGCCGCCGCCCCGCCAACGCGGGAGGTGCCCAAACGACGCGAGCCGCGCAGGTCTTGCCTATCCGATGGGTGGTGCCCTGCATCAGCGTCAGGAACACCGCTTCGTAGTGCGCGTCGAATTAGGTACACGTCGTTCAGCTAGCGGGTGGCGACCAGCTTGCCAAATGCACTCTGGCCAGGGGATCTCGCGCGTTGCGCTTCCAGGACCGCGCGCAGGGCCTCGTGCACCACGGGGTGATCATCACAGGTCCGGCGCACCCGTGGGCGCCCGGAGGCGCCCATCGGGGCGGTCGCTACTGGCCTTCGGTGCCGGAGTTCCAGTGGTTCGTCTGCGGCTCGTTCTCCTGCGCCGGTTCACCACTTTCGGTGAGCAGGGTGTGCAGGTCGCTGCTCAGCCTGCCCAGGCGGAGGCCCGCCGTGTCGTCCGGCTGGTCCTGGGCGGCGTAGAGGTCGGCGCAGTCCTCGAAGGTGGTGAGGGCCTTGTCCGGGTCGGTGTGGTCGATGGCGACCTGGAGTGCGGTCAGTGAGAGGGAAAGGGTGACGTCGTCGTACTTGTTCTCCTTGGACTTCTGCAGCACCTGGTCCAAGGCCACCTGGAATCTCGCGATCCGCTCGTCGGGCACCGCGCACCTCCGCTTTCCTCGTCGCTTCTTCGAATCCGGGAGGCCGATGCTATGGCCGGTGGCGCGGCAGGCACGCGCTTTGCCCTTGAAGTGACGTGGAACTGTCGTGTCCCCGGTGGCCGCCTGCGCGGTGCTGATCACGTGCCGCGGAGGTGTTCAATGTCGGGTTCGCCGTCTGTGAAAAGCGGCTTCACAGTTGCTCTTGTCTGTGAACGGGGACAGGTAGGAGAGTGATTTCCCAGCGGTCGGGTGTCCCCCTCGGCCGCCCGGGGATTGGCGTACTGGTAATGCGCGGATAGGGCAGTTCGCGCATTCCTCCCCTGCGTGCGCCGACCCCGGTCGAGAAAGGCATGGTTTATGTCAACCAACCTCAGGAAGAGCCTCATCGCGGGCGCTGTCGCCTGTGCGGTCGTCCCGGCCGCACTCGTGGTCGGCGGGTCCTCGGCCACCGCGGCGCAGCCCAAGTACCAGCCGGAGATGGTGTCGGTGCTGGCGCAGACGCTGGGTGTGGACGAGAAGGCGGCCGTGGCGCGGCTGGACCGGGAGTCCGACCAGCAGCAGAAGCTCACCGAGCTGACCCGCGCCGGTCTGCGCACCGACGGGTCCTTCGTCGACGCGAGCGGCACCCTCACCGTCAACACGACCGACGCGGGGTCCGCCGCCAAGGCGCGCTCGGCTGGTCTCGCGGTGCGCACCCCCGCCCGCGGCGAGGCCGCGCTCAACCGCGTCCAGGCGGAGCTCGACCAGGCCGCCACCCGGCAGGTCCCCGCGGGCATCGCGGCCTGGAGCGTCGACGTGGCCGCCGACGTGGTCAAGGTCGAGGTCGCCGACGAGTCCCGGCCGCAGGCCAAGGCGTTCCTCGCCGACGCCGCCCGGTACGGGTCCGCGGTCCAGGTCGTGCGCACCGGCCAGCGCCTGCAGGCCCAGGCCACGGTGTACCCGGGCAGCAAGATGACCATCAACGGCGGTAGCGGCTACTGCTCGGTCGGCTTCGGTGCCCGCAACTCCTCCGGCGCGCAGTACCTGGTCAGCGCCGGTCACTGCATCGCGGGCCTGCCGACCCTCTACTACAACAACTCGCCGTTCGCCAAGGGCACCAGCACCCGCTACAAGCTGGGCACCCAGAGCGTGGACATGGGCGTGGCCCAGGTGACCTCGGGCAACTCGATCGCGGGCCAGGTCGGCACCTGGGGCGCGCAGGGCAACATCGCGGTGCGCGGCGGGACGCGCGCGGCCGTCGGCTCGTCGATCTGCAAGTCCGGCGCCACGACCGGCTGGACCTGCGGCACCATCAAGGCCTACAACGTCACGGTCACCTACGTCGACCGCAACGGCGGCCCGGACACCGTGGTCCGCGGGCTGGGCAGCTCCACCGTCTGCACCATGGGCGGCGACAGCGGCGGCGCCTACATCTCCGGCAACCAGGCCCAGGGCATGACCTCGGGCGGCCCGACCAACCAGCAGTGCACCTTCAACGGCGGCAACCAGAGTGGGAAGTCCTCCTACTTCCAGCCGCTGAGCGACGCGCTCTCGTACTACGGCCTCACCCTGATCACGGGCTGATTCCGATCACGCACCGTCGCCGCCACCCCCACAGGGGTGGCGGCGATGAGTGTTATCGGGTGATACTTCGTCCTCGCTGTACCGAGAACCGCGACGAAGTGAGAGCCGTGACCGCTATCCCGCAGCGGTCGGGCCGGACCGCCGATTCCGGTCCCGACGAGGTGCTGCGCAAAGAGACCTTCGGCGACGCGCTGCGCACCGCGATCCACCGGCGCGACCTCACGCTGGACCGCATCCGCAGCAGGCTGTCCGCCCGCGGCGTGGACATCAGCCTGGCCACGCTGAGCTACTGGCAGCAGGGCCGCAGCAGACCGGAGCGGGCGAAGTCGCTGCGCGCCCTGCGCGAGCTGGAGTCCATCCTGGACCTGCCGTCGAACACCCTGTTCGACCTGCTGGACCCGCCGAAACCGCGGGGCAGGCTGTCCGACGCCGCCAGTGAGGCCACGGGCCGTCGCCTCTACGGCGACGACTCACCCATCCGGGGGATATTGGGTGGCACCTTCGAGAACTTCAACGACGGCATCCTGCCGATGACCCTTACCCAGTCCTGCACCGTCGACGCGGGCCGCTCGCTGCGGCTGATCACCACGACCCAGGTGCTGCGCGCGGTGCGCGACGACCAAGACCGCTTCCTGGTCGTGCACGGCGTGGACGAGGGCGATGTGATGCCCACGGACATCCGCGTGCGCGCGGGGCGGCTGGGCGATGTCCGGGTCGACACGACCAACGGGTTCCTCGCGGCGGAGATCCGCTTCGGCCGGACCCTTGCCAAGAACGAGACGGTGCTGGTCGACTACGACACCGTCCTCGGCGAGAGCCCGGTCCCGTCCCGGCTGCACGAGCACCGGTTCCGGACCCCCGTGCACGGCATGCTCCTGCGCGTGCGATTCGCCGCCGAGGCGCTGCCGATCCGTTGTTACGGCTATTACCGCGACAGAGTCCCCGCTGCGCAGAAACAACGGCGCCGACTCATCGTGGACGCCTCCCAAACCGTCCACACCTTTGTCCCGAAAAGCCTCGTCGGCGTTTACGGGATCTCCTGGCAGTGGAAGTAGCCGGTGTTCCTCAGCCGACGGGAACCGCTATTGCGGCGGCGCGATAGGTCAGCGCGGTGGCGTCGTTCTGCAGGGCGACGTCGACCGCGTCCAGGAACGCCGTGCGGTAGCCGGGGCGGATGAGGTCGGTGGCATCGATGGCCAGCCGCAGGCACCCGCCGCGGCGGGTGGTGCGGGCGGCGGCCAGGACCAGGGCGAAGCACCGCCACGTCTCGGCGCGTTCGTGGCTGCGCAGCGACTGCACGCGCGCCCGCAGGTGGGTGCCCGAACTGAGGTCGCGGATGGACATCAGGTCCGCGCACAGGCGGAAACCCTTGCGCTCCAACGCGATCACCGTGCCGCGCGAGGCCATCCAACGCGGTGGCGCGAAGCCGTCGATGGGCAGGCCCTCGCGTTCCATCGCGGCCATCGCCGCGGTCAGCCGCAGCCCGGCCTCGTGCGCGGGCAGCGTGGAGAACTCCGCCCGGCGCGCCAGCGACACCGTCCGGGCGCGTGGGACGAGGGTGTGGTCGAAGCCGTGCATCAGGACGTCGTCGCCGGCGGCGTGCCGGGTGCGCACCCATTCGGTCGCCGCACCCGCGAGCCGCGGGGCGACCAGAAGCGACATCGGCACCGCGCGCCTGCCCAGTTCCTCGGCGAGATCGGCGCAGCGGTGCAGGGTCCGGGAGTCGATCCCGGACAGCGAGACCACCAGTCGTGCCGTCACCCCACCAGCACAACCGGCACGGATGACTACCAGGTGTCGCGGGCGGTTACTCAGCCGATCCAGTCGGCGAACTTCCGGCCGGTGACCAGCTCGTACGCCTGCACATACCTCGATCTGGTGGCCTCGACCACCGCATCGGGCAGCGGGGGCGGCGGCGTGTTCGACGCGCGGTCCCAGCCCGACTCGTCCGAGGTCAGCCAGTCGCGCACGTACTGCTTGTCGAACGACGGCTGCGCCCGGCCCGGCGCGTAGGTCTCCAGCGGCCAGTACCGCGACGAGTCCGGCGTGAGCACCTCGTCGCCCAGGACGACCTCGCCGTCCAGCAGGCCGAACTCGAACTTGGTGTCGGCCAGGATGACGCCGCGCTCGGCGGCGTAGGCGGCCGCCCGCTCGTAGACCGCCAGGGTCAGGTCCCGGACGCGGGCCGCGTGCTCCGGCCCGATCTCCGCGACGACCGCGGCGAAGTCCACGTTCTCGTCGTGCGACCCGAGCGGCGCCTTGGTCGCGGGCGTGAAGATCGGCGACGGCAGCCGCGACCCCTCCACCAGCCTGGGCGGCAGCGAGATCCCGCACACCGCGCCGGTCCGGTTGTAGTCGAGCGTGCCGGAGCCCGCGAGGTACCCGCGCGCCACGGCCTCGACCTGCAGCATCGACAACCGGCGCACGACCAGCGCCCGCCCGCGCACCTCCGCCGGGATCCGGTCGTCGTCCCAGGCCACCAGGTGGTTGGGCACGAGGTCGCCGAGCAGCTCGAACCAGAAGACGCTCATCGCGGTGAGCACGCGGCCCTTGTCCGGGATCGGCGACTCCAGCACGAAGTCGTAGGCCGAGATCCGGTCGGAGGCGACCAGCAGCAGGTGCTCGTCATCGATCGCGTGCAGCTCGCGGACCTTGCCCGCGGCGATCTTCGGGTAATCAGCCAGCGTTGCCACGTTTGTGCACCCTACGGCCAGTCCTGGACACTGGCGCCGTGGGGTACGACTGGATCTCCTTCACCACCGACTACGGCCTCGCCGACGGCTTCCCGGCCGCCTGCGAAGGCGTGATCGCGCGCACCGCCCCGACTGTGCGGGTGCTGCACGTGACGCACGACGTACCGCGGCAGGACGTCCGGCGGGGCGCGGCGATCCTGGCGCAGACCGTGCCGTACCTGCCCGTGGCCGTCCACCTGGCGGTCGTCGATCCCGGGGTGGGCACGAGCCGTCGCCCGATCGCGCTGGTGACGTCGAGCGGGGTGCTGGTCGGGCCGGACAACGGGTTGCTGATCCCGGCGGCCGCCGCGCTGGGCGGGATCGTCGAGGCGCGCGAGCTGACGGTGTTCCATTTGGACCCGGTGTCGGCGACGTTCCACGGGCGCGACATCTTCGCGCCCACAGCGGCGCGGATCGCCCTCGGTGCTGATCTTGCTTCGGTTGGGCCGCTGGTCGATCCCTCGTCCCTGGTCCGGTTACCGGAGCCGGTGACGGTGTTCGAGCCTGGGCGGGTCACCACTGAGGCCGTCGGGATCGATACGTTCGGGAACATCCAACTGGCTGTGCGTGATCTCGGGGTGGAGGTGGGAACCCGGGTGCACGCGCAGGTCGGGGACCGGTCGTTGTTGGCGGTGGTGGGGCGGACGTTCGGGGACGCGCCTGCGGGTGCGGCTGTGGTGCTGGTGGATTCGGCGGGGCAGGTGGCGATCGCGGTGAACGGGGGGTCGGCTGCTCGGCTGTTGAAGGCTGAGCCTGGGGTGCGGGCTGTGCTGCTCTTGGCTCGTCGCTGATCTTTGTTTTTCTGGGTTCTCCTGCCCTGGGGCTCCTGCATCCCATACGCAGCCCGTGTTTTGGCTGCGTATGGGATGCAGGGGCGGGTGTGGTCGGCAGGGGGTGTTGTGGGCTGCCGGGTGCGGTTGGTGTGGGTGGTGGTGGGTACTGGGCAAAGTGGACTGGAGGGCGGAAAGCGTCAGGCGCCCGGCTGGGGCCGGGCGCCTGAACTGTGTTGCTGTGACCGCGGGGTGTCGTGGTGCTCTTAGAAGGTGATCTTCCAGGAGTTGATGTAACCGGTGTCGTAGGTGGCGGTGTCCTTCGCGGACAGCTTCCAGGCGCCGTTGGCGGCTTCTGCTGAGCCGTCCACTGTGTACTGGGTGACGAAGTTCGCCGTGCCGTCGCCGGGGTTGGCGCGGACCAGGGTGTAGGTGCTGCCGTCCGGTGCGATCAGGGTCAGTTCCAGGTCGCCGCGGTAGGGGTGGACGATGTTGACGTCTACCTTCAGCGCGGCGGGGGCGTTGCCGGTCTGGTTGGCGATGGTGATCGTCGAGGTGGCGGCTGCGCCGTTGTCGGCGATCTGGACGTCGTCGGTGTTCTCCCACGGGCCGCCGGTGGGCGGCGGGGTGGTGCCCTGCACGGCCTGCAGCGCGTCGACGCGACCCTCACCGTAGAAGGTGTTCTTGGCGGTGGTGCCCTTGCAGCGGCTGTCGTTGCAGGCCAGGTCGTCGGCTTGCTCGGCGATCTTCGCCTTGAGGTCGGCCGGGGTGGCGCTCGGGTTCACGCTCTTGAGCAGTGCCGCGACGCCCACCACGTGCGGGGTGGCCATCGAGGTGCCCGACATCTGGCCGTATCCACCACCTGGCAGGGTCGAGTACACGTTGTCGCCGGGGGCGGCCACGTTGACCTTGTTCGCGAAGTTCGAGAACGAGGACTTGGTGTTGCTGCTGGTGATCGAGGCCACCGTCAGCGAGGAGTCCAGCTCGCCCGGGACGATCTTGCAGGCCGAGGTGACCGGGCGGCTGGTGGGCGTGGAGTCGTCCGGGCTGAGCGTGTCGTTGGACTTGTTGTCCAGGTCGGTGTTCTCGTTGCCCGCCGCGACGACGTTGAGGACGCCCTTGCCGGTGGCGTAGTCGGCGGCGCGCTTGACCGCCTCGATGATCGCGGCCTGGTCGACGTTGTCCGGGCAGTTGGCCCACCACGGGTCGGTCCAGTAGCTGTTGTTGGTGACCGCGAAGCCGTTGTCACCGGCGTACATGAAGCCGCAGACCACGTTCTCCGGGAAGAACAGCTGGGAGGTCGGCTCGGCCACCCGGATCGAGGCGATCTTGACGCCGGGGGCGACGCCGACCATGCCCTTGCCGTTCTTGGCCGCGGCGATGGTGCCCGCCACGTGCGTGCCGTGGTCGGCGACCGGGCGCCACGCGCCAGCGCGCGTGTCGGCCTTGCCGTAGGCGCAGGAGACCGACTTCGAGGCGTCGAAGTTGGGCTTGAGGTCGTAGTGCTGGTCGTCCACGCCGGTGTCGATGACGCCGACGAGCACGCTCGACGAGCCGGTGTTGATGTCCCACGCCTTGTCGGCGCCGATCTGGGTCATGTCCGGGCGCGAGGTCTCCGCCGCCGTCGGGGTGGTCTCCGACGGCAGGGTCGGGATCGCCGGGTTCGACGAGGCGGCGGGCACGTCGGAGGTGCGCGAGGCGCCGACCTGCTGCACGCCGGACACCGAGCGCATCTTCGAGGCGAAGTCCGCGGCGGTCGAGTGCGCCACGATCACGCCGATGGCGTCGTAGGAGGCGTACACGACGCCGCCGTTGCTCGACACCGCGGACTTGGCGCCGCTGGTGTTGTTGGGCGCGGTGATGACCAGGTAGGCGCGCAGGCCCGCGGCGGCCGCGGCCGACCGGTGGGTCCCGGGGTTGCCGGGCCCGGCGGCGGCGACGCCGGCCATGGGCATGATCAGGCCGACGCTGAGGGCGGCGATGAACGCCGTCCGCCTCAGCCCGGCGCGGGAACGCAGGAACACGGTGTCCTCCGAGCGGTCAAGGGGGCAGGGAAGCCCCTCTCGGAGGCAATGATGACCACAAACACCGCATTCTCGAATAGCTGGTGAAAAAAGGGGTCGGATGGCCCAGTTAAACCGCAAAAAATCGAAGGCCGCTCCCGGTGGGGAGCGGCCTTCGAAGAATTACAGGAAAGCGGTCCAAATGTCTAGAACGTCAGTTTCCAGGAATTGATGTACCCGGTGTCGGACCGGTAGGTGTCCTGGACCTTGAGGTTCCAGGTGCCGTTGGCGACCTCGGTCGAGGCGTTCACCGTGTAGGTGGCGACCACGTTGTCGGCCGAGTCGCTGGTGGAGGACGCCTTGAGCCGGTAGGTCGAGCCGTCCGGGGCGACCAGGTCGATCACCAGGTCGCCGCGGAAGGTGTGCACGATGTTGACGTCCACCTTCAGCGTGGCGGGCGCGTTGCCCGAGACGCCCGAGACGGTGACCGGGCTCTGCACGGCCGCGCCCGCGTCCGGGATGCTCACGTCGTTGGTGTTCTCGAAGACCTTGCCGGTCGGGGGCGTGCCGCCGCCGACGGCCTCCTTGGCGTCGACCCGGCCCTCGCCGAAGAAGTTGTTCTTCGCCGTGGTGCCCGCGCAGCGGCTGTCCGAGCAGGCCAGGTCGTCGGCCTGGGTGGCCAGCCGGGCGCGCAGCTCGGCCGGGGTGAGCGCCGGGTTCACGCTGGCCAGCAGCGCGGCCACGCCCGCGACGTGCGGGGAGGCCATCGAGGTGCCGGACAGGTTGCCGTACTTGCCACCGGGCAGCGTCGAGTAGACGTTGTCGCCGGGGGCGGCCAGGTGGACCTTGTCGGTGCCGAAGTTGGAGAACGACGACTTGGCGTTCGACGAGTTGATCGACGACACGGTCAGCACGCTGGGCAGCTCGGTCGGCACGCTCAGGCACGCGTTGGTGATCGTGCGGGTGGTCGGCGTCGAGTCGTTGGGGCTGGTCGTGTCGTTGGACTTGCTCGCCAGGTTGTAGTTCTCGTTGCCCGCGGCGGCGACGTTGAGCACGCCCTTGCCCTCGGCGTAGCCCGCAGCGCGCTTCACGCCCTCCAGGATCGCGGCCTGGTCGGCGTTGTTCGGGCAGTTGAACAGCCACGGGTCGGAGTAGTAGCTGTTGTTGGTGACCTTGAAGCCCTGGTCACCGGCGAAGACGAACGCGCAGATGGTGTTCTCGGCGAAGAACAGCCCGCTCGGGTCCTCGGCGATGCGCACCGAGGCCAGCTTGACCCCGGGGGCCACGCCGACCACGCCCTTGCCGTTCTTGGCCGCGGCGATGGTGCCCGCGACGTGCGTGCCGTGGTCGCCCTGCGGCCGCCACGAGCCCGCCCGGGTGTCGAGCTTGCCGTAGGCGCAGGAGGCCGACTTGGTGGCGTCGAAGTTCGGCTTGATGTCGTAGTGCTGGTCGTCCACACCGGTGTCGAGCACACCGACGGTCACCGACGGCGAGCCGGTGGTGACCTGCCAGGCCTGGTCGGCGCCGATCTGGGTCATGTCGACCCGGTTCGTCTCGGCTGCCGTGGGCGTGGTCTGCGCGGGCGCGGCCGGGATCGGCGGGTTGCTCGCCTGGCTGGGCACGTCAGTGGTGCGGGTCGCGCCGACCTGCTGCACACCGGAGACCGCGCGCATCTTGGTGGCGAAGTCGGCGGCGCTGGAGTGCGCGACGATCACGCCGATCGCGTCGTAGGAGGAGAAGACGGTGCCGCCGTTGGTGGCGACCGCGGTCTTCGCCCCGGACGTGGTGTTCGGCGCGGTGATGACCAGGTAGGCGCGCAGGCCCGCCGCGGCGGCGGTCGGCGCGACCGGCTTGGGCGGGATGCCGGGCGCGGCCTGGGCGGTGCCCGCCAGGCCGACCGCGACGCAGGCCCCGACGACGGCGACGGTGGCCGCCCGCCGGAACCGGGAGTGGGTACGCAGGAACACGGTGTCCTCCGACTGCTCGGTGGGGCTTTTCCCCGGCCGGCGGCCGGGGCGCAGGTCGCCCCAAACACCAGTCAAGACGGAAGAACTACGTGAACGGGACGCCCGAACGTAGGATCTTTGCGAAGTTCGTCAGCCGAGATCAATCGGTTCACCCTTTGTGGGTACCTCGACCCGAGCCCCTTCCGGGGCCAAATCGCTGAACCGCCGGTAGGCCATCCCGATCCCGGCCTGGCTCAGCGTCAGCTCGTGGATCGGCAGCGCCACCCGCGGCGCCACCGCGCGCAGGAAGTCGACCGCCTCGCCGAGCTTGAGCCAAGGCGCGCCGGTCGGCAGGCCCAGGGTGTCGATCTCCTGCTCGGGCACGAACAGTGAGTCGCCCGGGTGGTAGAAGGCGCCGTGGTCGACGACGTAGCCCACGTTGGGCGGCATCTCGATGTCCCGGTGGATGACCGCGTGCTCGCCGCCGACGACGTTGACCACCGCCCCGCCGAGCTCGACCGCGTCACCCGGGCGGACGGTGCGCGCGGCCAACCCGACCTTCGCGACGTCCGCCGCCGAACCCGGGTCGACGATCAGCTCGGCGTGCTGGTTGGCGGCCATCAGCGCGGGCAGCCGCTCGGCGTCGAGGTGGTCGTAGTGCTGGTGGGTGACCAGCACGGCGTCGAGGTCGCGCAGGTCCTCGAAGCCCTCCGACCAGACACCGGGATCGATGAGCAGCCGCGCGGTGGCGGTCTCCAGCAGGACGCACGAGTGGCCGAGATGTGTCACCTTCACGTCAGCGAGGGTATCGCCAGGAGGCCGTACCGGCGGGTAGCTTGGCGGGTATGACCACCGTCGCGGCCAAGACCTTCGACTCGCTCAACCCGGCGACCGACGAGGTCGTGGGCACCCACCCGGTGCACTCGGCCGAGGAGGTCGAGGCCGCCGTCGAGCGGGCCCGTGGCGCCGCCCTGTGGTGGGCGGGCCTGGGCTTCGCGGGGCGGGCCGAGCGGCTGCGGCGGTGGAAGGGCGTGCTCACCCGGCGCTCCGCGCAGCTGGCCGAGGTGGTGCACGCCGAGACCGGCAAGCCACACGGCGACGCCATGCTGGAGATCATCCTGGCCATCGACCACACCGAGTGGGCGGCCAGGAACGCGCGCAAGGTGCTCGGGCAGCACCGGCGGTCGTCCGGGCTGCTGATGGCCAACCAGGCGGCGACGGTCGAGTACCAGCCGCTCGGCGTGGTCGGGGTCATCGGCCCGTGGAACTACCCGGTGTTCACCCCGATGGGCTCGATCGCCTACGCCCTCGCCGCGGGCAACGCCGTGGTCTTCAAACCCTCGGAGTACACCCCCGGCGTCGGCCGCTGGCTGGCCGACTCCTTCGCCGAGGCGGTGCCCGAGCAGCCGGTGTTCCAGCTGGTCACCGGCTTCGGCGAGACCGGCGCGGCGCTCTGCCGAGCGGGCGTCGCCAAGATCGCGTTCACCGGCTCCCCCGGCACCGGCAAGAAGATCATGGCCGCCTGCGCGGAAACCCTGACCCCGGTGCTGATCGAGGCGGGCGGCAAGGACGCCCTGCTGGTCGACGCCGACGCCGACCTCGAGGCGGCCGCCGACGCGGCGGTCTGGGGCGGCATCTCCAACGCGGGCCAGACCTGCGTGGGCATCGAACGGGTCTACGTGCACGAGCGCGTCTACGACGAGTTCGTGGCCAAGGTCGTGGCGAAGGCCACCGCCATCCGCCCCGGCTTCGACGACGACGCGGCCATCGGCCCGATCACCATGCCGTCCCAAGTGGACATCATCCGCAGGCACATCGCCGACGCGATCAAGCGCGGCGGCCGAGCACTGGTCGGCGGAACAGACGACGCACGGTACGTGCAACCGACCGTGCTGGTGGATGTCCCGGAGGACGCGGAAGCGGTCCGCGAGGAGACCTTCGGACCGACGCTGACCATCGCCAAGGTCGCCACCATGGACGAGGCGATCGACAAGGCCAACAACTCCAAGTACGGCCTCGGCGGCTCGGTGTTCTCCCGCTCCCAAGGCCTCGACCTGGCCCGACGCCTGCGCACGGGGATGGTGGCGGTCAACTCCGTGATCAGCTTCGCGGGCGTCCCGTCCCTGCCGTTCGGCGGCGTCGGCGACTCGGGCTTCGGCCGGATCCACGGGCCGGAGGGCCTGCGCGAGTTCGGCCGCCCGAAGGCGATCACCCGCCAGCGCTTCCGCGCCCCGCTGGTCCTCACGACCTTCGCCCGCACCAAGAAGGTCGACGCCCAGGTCGCCAAGCTCATCACCCTCCTGCACGGCAAACGCCGCTGACCACTGTCGGGTGAATGCTCTCGCAGACCCTGGACATCGAACGTGCGTTCGATACCCTGGTGCTGTGGGAGGTGTGGATGAGAACGCTCGGTGGCGACCACGGCTTGGTCTCCCCCACGAACGGCGCACGACCTAGGCTGTCCGGCATGGGCGGCTGGGACGACGAAGAGCGCGCGGTGCTCGTGGCGCTGCTCCGCGTACGTCCAGACGGGATGTCCTGGCCGCAGATCGCCGCCGAGGTCGCCGAGCGTGGAAGCGCGCGTGCCCTGTGGGAGGAAACCAGGCCGCAGGCCCTCTTCGCGTCCGACGGCCCTGACGACGCTGAGCTGCTCGCGGCCGCGCGGGCCGAGGTCGACCAGTGGCGATCGGCCGACTTCGAGTTCCTGACCTTCCTGGACGACGGCTATCCGGCCCAGCTGCGCGAGGTCCACCAGATGCCGCCGGTCCTGTTCGCCCGGGGCACACTCGTGCCCGGAGAGTCGGCGGTGTCGGTGGTGGGATCGCGCGGTGCCTCGCCCGCCGCGCTGCGCACGGCCGCCGAGATCGCCTGCGCGCTCACCGCGGACGGCGTGACTGTGTTGTCCGGCCTGGCGGAGGGGATCGACACCGCGGCGCACGAGGCGACCCTGGCGATGGGCGGGCGCACGGTGGCGGTCATCGGGACCGGCATCACCAAGTACTTCCCGGCGGCCAACCGGGCCCTGCACGAGAAGATCGCCGCCAACGGCCTGCTGCTCTCCCAGTTCTGGCCGAACACCCCGCCGACGAAGCAGACCTTCCCCATGCGGAACGCGACCATGAGCGCCTACGGCCGAGCGACCGTCGTGGTCGAGGCGGGTGAGCAGAGCGGTGCCCGGATCCAGGCCAGGTCCGCGGTCGCGCACGGTAGGCCGGTTGTCCTCCTGGACGCCGTCGCGCGCGGGACGAACTGGGGCAGGCGGCTGTGTGACGAGCCCGGGGTGTTCGTGGCAACGGATGCCGCCTCGGCTCTCCGGCTGGTGCGCGATGTCCTCGACGAGTCGGCCCAGTTGGCCGAATTGCTCGCTATGGTCGGTGAATGACGGAGAACGCGGCCCGTGCGGCGTATCGCGACATCCTCCGGCAGCGCGTCGGCGCGTTCTTCCGCAATGTCCGCTATGGACCGCCCGGATCGCACTGCGCCAACTGCGGCGTGCCTCCGGTCGCGACGGGTTCGCTGTGCTCCCAATGCGGCAGGCAGCGCCAGCAGTTCGGTGACCGGTTGGCCTCGCAGGTTGTGCTCCTCGCCTACGTCAAGGGGTACGCGCCTGGTGGTCCGCACCAGTCGGCGCACACAGTGCGCGCGTACAAGCAAGAGCCTTGGCCAGTGCGCAAGTGCGCGACCGACTTGGCCTCGATGGTCAGCGTGGCCACCCGACTGCACGGGAACTGCATCGCCGACGCGCACGGCCCGTGTTCGGCCATCACGTTCGTCCCATCCGTTCGGCACCCGGGAACCGACCACCCGGTGGTGACCCTGGCTCGTCAGGTCTCGGGCCTGGGTGTGGATCGGGCGGCGCACGTCGTGCTCGGGCTGGGGCCGGGCAGCGACCCCGGTTACGACCGCACCGTCAGGGCCGACCGGTTTGAGCTTTCCGGTCAGAACCGGAGTCGCGTTCGTGGGCGGCACGTGATGGTCGTCGACGACACCTGGACCTCGGGAGCCAAGGTGCAGTCCGCCGCGGTGGCCCTGCGCGACGCGGGTGCCGAACACGTCACGGCATTGGTCGTGGGACGTTGGTGCGACTACCGGGCGCCTGACCACAAGGCGATGCTGGACTCGCTCGACACGCCGTACGACGCCCTTGTCTGCCCGGTGTCGGGTGGGACCTGTCCGTGAGTGATCACCCTTCTGCCGGGCACGGGGACGCCTCTTGATCACATAGCCTGTGGCGCCTGAGAGGGGTGCCGCATGGGGGAAGCCAGTACGGTCCTGTCGATCGTCGCGTTCGGGCTCGTGGTGGTCACCTATGCGATCGTTGACACCGCCAAGCGGGCGATGCGTCGTGGTTGGGTGCCGGATGAGCCCACGAACTACGACGGTGTGGGTGAGGAGATGGCCGCGGGCCTCGCCTACGTGCTCACCCCCGAGGTCCTCACCCTCCTCGGTGTGTGGATCTTCGGTATCGGTCCCGGCGACACGATCTTCACCATCGGCCTGGTCGTGGCCTCGGTCGGTGCGGTGCTCACGGTCCTGCACACTCTCAACCGCCTGCGCTACCCGCACCTGCGTGGTGAGACCGCGGTGGGGTGCACGACCATCCTCGCGGCCGTCGCCGGTATCGCGTTCAACCTCGACTGGCTGGGCTGGGTCAACCTCGTGTGATCAGGTCGGCTGCCTTCTCCGCCAGCATGATCGTCGGCGCGTTGGTGTTCCCGCGCGGCACCACCGGCATGACCGACGCGTCCACCACGCGCAGGCCGTCGACGCCGTGGACGCCCAAAGTCGGGTCCACAACGGACTGTTCGCCGACGCCCATCGCGCACGTGCCGACCGGGTGGTACAGGGTTTGGGTCCACGCCCGGATGTGGTCGGCGAGTTCGGCGTCGGTGAGGGTGCGCTCCGGTAGGTACGGCCGGTCCAGGAACCGCCGCAGTGGGGCGTGGGAGCCGATCTCCTCGAGCACCCGGCACGCCGCGATCTGGGCTTCCAGGTCCGCCGGGTCGGTGTAGTAGGCCGGGTCGATCAGCGGGCGCCAGTGCGGGTCGGCCGACGCCAGCCGCAGCGTGCCGCGGCTGGCGGGGGCGACCAGGGTTGTCGCGGAGGTGAAGCCGGGTGCGGTGGGTTCGCGCATGCCGTTGTCGTAGAACATGGTCGGCGCCACGTGGAACTGCATGTCCGGTGCGGACAAGCCGTCCCGGGTGCGCAGGAACGCGCCCGCTTCGCCGATGTTCGAGGTCAGCGGGCCTCGTCCGGTCGCCTGCCACTGGACCAGGCGCGCGGGGGTGGAGAAGTCGACCAGGTCGGTGGTGTCGCGGGTGGTCCAGATGACCGGCGCCGCCGGGTGGTCGTGCAGGTTGCCGCCCACCCCCGGCAGCGCCACCGCCACGTCGATGCCCAGTTCGCGCAGGTGCTCGGCGGGCCCGATCCCGGACAACATCAACACCTGTGGCGAGTTCACCGCGCCGCCGCTGAGCAGGACTTCGCGGTCGGCTCGGGCCTCGGTCGCGACGCCCAGGTGCTCGTAGGCCACGCCGACCGCGCGGGTGCCGGTCAAGATCACCCGGGTGGTGAACGCGCCGGTGCGGACCGTCAGGTTCTTCCTGTCGAGGGCGGGTCGCAGGTAGGCGTCGGCGGTGGACCAGCGCTTCCCGCGGCGGCAGGTGACCTGGTAGAGCCCCACGCCCTCCTGCTCGGCGCCGTTGAAGTCGTCGGTCCGCTTGAGCCCAGCGGCGACGGCGGCCTCGACCCAGGCGGTGGTCAGCTCGTGGGTGTAGCGCCGGTCCTCGACGTGCAACGGGCCGTCGGTGCCGTGCAGCGGACCGGCGAGCCTGCTGTTGCGCTCGGCCTTGACGAAGTAGGGCAGCACGTCGTCGTAGCCCCACCCGACGGCGCCGAAGTCGTCGCGCCAGCCGTCGTAGTCGGCGCGGTTGCCGCGGATGTAGATCATCGCGTTCATCGACGAACAGCCGCCGAGGCCCTTCATCCGGGGCCAGTACGCCGACCGGTCGCCCAGGTGCTTCTGCTCGACGGTCTCGTAGTTCCAGTCCCACTTGGTCTTGAACAGCGAGGAGAACGCCGCCGGGATCTTGATCTCGTCGGCGTCGTCCGCGCCACCGGCCTCCAGCAGCAGCACGCTCACGTCCGGGTCCGCGCTGAGCCGGGCGGCGAGCACGCAGCCCGCGCTGCCCGCGCCCACCACGATGTAGTCGAACGACTCGGTCATGGGGACCTCCCGGACTCGGCGATCCCCCAACATACTCCCGAGTAACCTCCTAGAGCGCGTCCAACACCTCGACTTCCTCCGCCGCGCTGAGCCCCGCTTTGCGCTGCCGGTCGACACCGAGTTCGCGCTCGTGCTCTAGCGTGCCCAGCACCGCGTCGACCAGGGCGCGCGGGGTCAACCCGGCCGCGAGCGCGGGCGCGGCGTCGCGCCCGGTCATCGCCGCGTGCGTCGCGGGCAGCCAGAGCGGCAGCGACCGTGGGCCCGCCCAGTGGTTGACCTTGAGCTCGGCGAGGTCGTCCGGGGTCACCGGGACGAACTCGACCTCGGCCCCGATGATGTCCGCGATCGAGGCGAGCAGGTCCAGCAACCCGACCGAGGGCCCGATCCCGTCGAAGACCCCCGTCGTCCCCTGCTCGGCGGCATCGATGATCCACGCCGCGAGGTCCCGCACGTCGACGAACTGGGTCCGCTGGTCCACGTCCGGGACCACGACCCGGCCACCCCGGGCCAACCGCTGCACCCAGTAGCCGAACCGGTCGGACTCGTCGCCCGGCCCGGTGATCAACCCCGCCCGGACGATGAACGCCTTCGCCCCGACCGCCGCCGTCACCGCGTTCTCGCTCGCGACCTTGATCGACCCGTACAGCTCGGGATCGGCCAGGTTCGCCTCCCGGGTGCCGTGCACGGCCTTCGGCGGCAGCAGCGGGTCGCCGACGCCGGTGGGCGGGGCGGTGTGGTCGGCGTAGGCGCTGATGGAGGAGACGAAGGTCCAGTGCCGGACCTGGTCGCCGAGCGCGTCCAGCGCCCGCCGGACCCACTCGTAGGAGATCGTCGCGACGTCCACGACGGCGTCGAACCGCTCGCCCCTGAGCGGGTCCAACCCGTCCTCGGCGTCCCGGTCCACTGTGATCAGACGCGCCCCCTCGGGGACGGCCCCGGCCTGCCCGCGAGCCGCGCACACAACGTCGTGGCCGCGCCGTACCCCCTCGGCCGCCACCGTGTGACCGAGGAACCGCGTGCCGCCGAGCACCAGAAGTCGCATACCCCACCCTGACGTGCCCGCCCGCCGCCCGCCACCCTTCTCGCCCCGAGCGAACACCGAACACCCGTTCGAGCGATCCAGGACCGGCTGGCAACAGCCGATCTGCCCAGGGTGACCTTGCACGTCTTCGTCGATGAATCCCGTCGAAACAAGCACTACCTGTTGGCCGCCGCCCTGGTTGAGCCCGGCGAGCTGCACCGCCTGCGAAAGCTCCTGCGCGGCATGCTCCTGCCCGGGCAGCGGGAGGTGCACTTCAAGAAGGAGACCCCGTCCAGACGGAAAGCCGTCATCTCTCGACTGGTCGATGAGCCATTGGAGGTGTGGATCTACCACGCCCGCTGCTCGCGTGGCGAGGAGCGGGCTCGGCGGCTGTGCGTTGCCCAGCTGATCGAGGATTCGCTCGACATCCAGGCGCAACGCCTGGTCTTGGACAGTCGGGCTGTTCGTGACGAGGATGACCGCTTCGTCATCCGCCGCGCGCTCGGGAAGTGGCCACGGGCCACCGGGCTCGTCTACGAGCACCTGGACAGCACCAAGGACGAGTTGCTGTGGATCGCCGACGCGGTGGCCTGGTGCTACGGCGCGGGCGGGGACTGGCACCGCCGGATCGAACCGATCCTGGCCAAGATCGTGGACCTGCGTGACAAGCCGTAGACAGCGCGAAGCCCGGCCGCCGACCGTCCGGACGGGGACCGGGCTCACTTCCCTGGCTTACGGGCCAGAGCTGTCACCAGCATATCCCGCACCCGCCCCCCGCTCCACCCCGTTCACCCCTTCGAGGGACCCGAGCCGCAGGTCACCGCGGGTCGCGGGGTGAACGCCCAGGTCAGGTACGCTTCCGTGGTACCGGCCTCTCGAACTCAGGAGCAGCCTGCCGTGGCCCGCGTTGTCGTCGATGTCATGCCCAAGCCGGAGATCTTGGACCCCCAGGGCCAGGCGGTGGCGCGCGCGCTGCCCCGGCTCGGGTTCGCCGGTGTCTCCGATGTCCGCCAGGGGAAGCACTTCGAACTCGAGGTCGACGACTCCGTCGACGACGAGACCCTCGCCAGGATCGCCGAGGGCTTCCTGTCCAACCCCGTGGTCGAGGACTTCGTCGTGCGGCGGGTGCAGTCGTGAGGATCGGCGCGGTCACCTTCCCCGGCACCCTCGACGACAGCGACACCGCCCGCGCGATCACCGCCTCGGGGGCCGAGGCCGTGTCCCTCTGGCACGGTGACGCCGACCTCAGGAAGGTCGACGCCGTCATCCTCCCCGGCGGCTTCTCCTACGGCGACTACCTGCGCGCGGGTGCCATCGCCCGGTTCGCGCCGGTGATGGGCGAGATCATCGACGCCGCCCGCAAGGGTTTGCCGGTGCTCGGCATCTGCAACGGCTTCCAGGTCCTCTGCGAGGCGGGCCTGCTCCCCGGCGCCCTGCTGCGCAACGCGGGTCTGCACTTCGTCTGCAAGGACCAGTGGCTCAAGGTGGAGAACAACACCACCGCGTGGACCAGCCGGTACGACGCGCGGGCCGAGATCATCATCCCGGTGAAGAACATGGACGGCCGCTACACCGCCGCCAAGTCCACTGTGGACGAGCTGGAGGGCGAGGGCCGCGTGGTGTTCCGCTACAGCGGGAGCAACCCCAACGGCTCCGACAACGACATCGCCGGGATCGCCGACCCGACCGGGCGGATCGTCGGGCTGATGCCGCACCCCGAGCACGCCATCGACGCGCTCACCGGCCCGTCCGACGACGGCCTGGGCATGTTCCTCTCCGCGCTCGACTCGGTGGTGGCCGCGTGATCGACTCCGTTGACAACGCCAAGGCCACGCCGGAGCAGGCGCAGCCGTTCCGCGAGCTGGGCCTCAAGGACGACGAGTACGCCCGCATCCGCGAGATCCTCGGCCGCCGCCCCACCGACGCCGAGCTGGCCATGTACTCGGTGATGTGGAGCGAGCACTGCTCGTACAAGTCGTCCAAGGTGCACTGGCGGCACTGGTCGGCGAACACCACCCCGGAGATGCAGGCCAAGATGCTCGCGGGCATCGGCGAGAACGCCGGTGTGGTCGACATCGGCGACGGCTGGGCGGTCACCTTCAAGCTGGAGTCGCACAACCACCCGTCCTACGTGGAGCCCTACCAGGGCGCCGCGACCGGCGTCGGCGGCATCGTCCGCGACATCATGGCGATGGGCGCCCGCCCGCTGGCCGTGATGGACCCGCTGCGCTTCGGCGCCCCCGACCACCCCGACACCAAGCGCGTGCTGCCCGGCATCGTCGCGGGCGTCGGCGGCTACGGCAACTGCCTCGGCCTGCCCAACATCGGCGGCGAGGTCGTGTTCGACCCGTCCTACCAGGGCAACCCGCTGGTCAACGCGCTCTGCGTCGGCGCGATGCGGGTCGAGGACCTGCACCTGGCGCACGCCTCGGGCACCGGCAACAAGGTCATCCTCTTCGGCGCCCGCACCGGTCTCGACGGCATCGGCGGCGTCTCCGTCCTGGCGTCGGAGACCTTCTCCGGCGACGAGGGCGGCACCGGTCGCAAGAAGCTGCCCGCGGTCCAGGTCGGCGACCCGTTCACCGAGAAGGTGCTCATCGAGTGCTGCCTGGAGCTCTTCGCCGAGGGCATCGTCGTCGGCATCCAGGACCTCGGCGGCGCGGGCCTGTCCTGCGCCACCAGTGAGCTGGCCAGCGCCGGCGACGGCGGCATGCACGTCGAGCTCGACCGGGTTCCGTTGCGCGCCAACGGGATGACCCCCGCCGAGATCCTCTCCAGCGAGTCGCAGGAGCGGATGTGCGCGGTGGTCAAACCGTCCGATGTGGACGCGTTCATGCGGGTGTGCGCCAAGTGGGACGTGATCGCCACCGAGATCGGCGAGGTCACCGAGGGCGACCGCCTGGTCATCACCTGGCACGGTGAGACCGTCGTCGACGTCCCGCCGCGCACCGTGGCGCACGAGGGCCCGATGTACGAGCGCCCGATCGCCCGGCCCGCCGACCAGGACGAGCTGGTCGCCGACACCCCGGACCGGCTCGCCCGACCGTCCACACCGGACGAGATCAGGGCCGAGATCGTCCGGATGGCGGCGAGTCCGAACCTGGCGTCGCGGCGCTGGGTCACCGAGCAGTACGACCGCTACGTGCGCGGCGGCACCGTGCTCGCCCAGCCCGCCGACGCGGGCATGATCCGGGTCGACGAGCAGACCGGCCGCGGCGTCGCGCTGGCCACCGACTGCAACGGGCGCTTCGTCAAGCTCGACCCGTACACCGGCACCCAGCTCGCGCTCGCTGAGGCCTACCGCAACGTCGCGGTCTCCGGCGCCACCCCGCTCGCGGTCACCAACTGCCTCAACTTCGGCTCGCCCGAGGACCCGGCGGTCATGTGGCAGTTCGAGCAGGCCGTGCGCGGTCTCGCCGAGGGCTGCAAGGAGCTCGGCATCCCGGTCACCGGCGGCAACGTCAGCTTCTACAACCAGACCGGCAGCACCGCGATCCTGCCCACCCCGGTCGTCGGCGTGCTCGGCGTGATCGACGACGTCCGCCGCCGCATCCCCACCGGCATCGGCGCCGAGGCGGGCGAGACCCTGCTGCTGCTCGGCGACACCCGTGATGAGTTCGGCGGGTCCGAGTGGGCGAACTTCGTGCACGGCCACCTCGGCGGCACCCCGCCGAAGGTCGACCTGGCCAGGGAGAAGCTGCTCGCCGACATCCTGGTGGCGGGCTCGCGCGACGGCATGATCTCGGCCGCGCACGACCTGTCCGACGGCGGGCTCGCGCAGACCCTGGTCGAGACTTGCCTCATCGGCGAGGTCGGCGCCCGGGTCTTCCTCGACCCCGACCAGGACCCGTTCGTCCAGCTGTTCAGCGAGTCCGCCGGTCGGGTGCTGGTGGCCGTGCCCCGCTCGGAGGAGCTGCGCTTCACCGAGATGTGCACCGCCCGCGGCCTGCCGTGGCGGCGCACCGGCGTGGTCGACCCGGAGTCGACCTCGCTGGAG
Organism: Actinokineospora sp. NBRC 105648; assembly: GCF_030269645.1. Classification (GTDB taxonomy): domain Bacteria; phylum Actinomycetota; class Actinomycetes; order Mycobacteriales; family Pseudonocardiaceae; genus Actinokineospora. The sequence continues at coordinate 293,050 of NZ_BSTR01000004.1, forward strand.
ATCCAGGACATCGGCGACCTGCCGCTGGCCGAGCTGCGCGAGGCGTGGGAAGGCACCCTCCCCGCGCTGTTCGGCTAGCCAGTGTCCACTGAGGACGAGGAAGCGCGCGTCGTCCACCACGGCGACGCGCGCAACGTCGTCCAGGCCGGGCGGGTCATCGGCAACATCACGGTGACCACCGCCCGCTGGTCCACCCGCACCAGGCTCGCGGCGCTGGGGGCCGTCGTCGTGCTCGGCACGGCGGCGGCCCTCTACTTCGCCTTGCGACCGGAGCCGCGCCAGTCGGTCAGCGTGATCGCCCAAGTGACCTCCGGCTCGTGCGCGGGTGGCTGGGTGGTGCCCGACACGGACCAACCGGTGCCGCTCACCGGTGGCCCGGCCAATCGGCCGCCGGGAGCGGTGCAGGCCGACAAGGGCATCGTGGTCGTCACCGTGCAGGGCGATCAAGAGAAAACCGTTGTGCTGCAAGAGATGCGGGTGGATGTCGTGGCGCGTCACCCGGCCATGATCGGCGTCTTCCTGCCGACCCCGTGCGGCGGCGACCTCACCCCGCGCACCTTCGAGGTCGACCTCGCCAAACCCGCCCCCGCGGCAGTGGGAACAGCGGGCAAGAGCGGCGGCGAGGACATCCCGGCGCCCAGCTTCCCCTTCACGGTGAGCGAGACCGACCCGGAGCAGCTGGAGATCTCCGCCCGCAGCACCACCGAGGACGTCGAGTGGCGGCTACGCCTGGTCTGGACCTCCGGAGACCAGCGCGGCGAGTCCGTTGTGGACGATGCTGGCCGACCGTTCCGCACCACCGCCAAGTCCGCGGTGAGCAAGGACTACTGCGTCGACTGGACGATCAACGCGTGGGCACCCCGCGGTCGGCCGACCAACCCCTGCCCGCCGATGGACTAGTGGCTCGTCGCGGAACGTCACTCATTACCCAGCCGACGTCGCGTGACACACCACTAGCGCACTGGCACGCAGGCCTTGTTCTCCAGGGTGAGGTCGATTTGGCCACCCGCCTTGAAGGTCATCGTCAGCTCGGTGCCGTTGCCCTGCCGGGCTTTGAGGTAGTCGGGTTGCGCTGGGCGTTTGTCCACCTGCCAGTCGGCGCCCAGCGCTGCGGCCACCGCCGCCTTCGCCGCCGCGCTGTCCATGCCTATGGGTAGGTGCGTACTCGATGCCGCGTACCAGCTCACGCCCGCTGGTTTCTGGGGGCAGGTGGACAAAGTGGCCCCCGGTGCGTCGCGGACGTCCCCGGAAGCCGGGTACGTCTTGAACGGCTTTTCCTGCCGCAGCGCCGAATACACGTCATCCGCGGCGACCACGGCGGGCTTGAAGCTCCTCGACACCGCCGCCGCCTGCGCGTCTGACAGGTCCGGCCGCACGTCGACGGCCAGCTCTTGGCCGCGCTCGGCCACCGAGCACTCGGCCTGCTCGGCCCGCACCTTGTCCCCGCGCAACGCCACCCGCGTCTTGTAGGGCCCGATCAGGAAGACGTCGAAACCGGCCGCTTCCTGCGGCTGCCAACCCAGCTTGACCGCCTTCGCGCGCAGCTTGGTCGCCGACCCGCTCGGCAGCGTGGCGTCGGCCCAGACGACCACGTTGCTCGCGTCCGGGTCGTCCATGACGCTGCCGCAGGTGGCCGCCTGGAAGGCCGGTTTCACCGTCGGGTCGACCGCCGCCAGCAGTTCCGTGACCACCTCGCTGACCGCGGGCGGCACCGGTGCGGGCCTGGACTCCGCGCAGCCCGCCACCAGCAGAACCGCCAGCAAGCCCAGTAGCAGTCTCACTTCTGGCGCTCCACTTTGTACTGGTGGGTCTCCACCGACACGCCGCTGAAGAAGATCCCGGCGCTGTCGCGGAACCGCACCACCGACGGGTCCGTGCTGCCGTCGAGCTGTCGGGCCGCCTCGGTGTAGTTGCCGTTGATGGCGTGGTTGCCGCCGATGGTGCCGCTCTGGTTGTCGAACTTCACCGTGGTGCGGTTGTCGCTCGCCGGGTTCTCCGCCGCGTCCAGGTGCGGCACGATGTCGCCGTTGTTCTCCAGCGACAGCATCTGCACCCGCTCGGGCACCTCGATCCCGCCCACCGGCGACCCCGCCGTCACCACGTGCGTGACGTTGTAGCCGTCGGCCAGCAGCGGGTCGACCGACCGCGCCGCGACGATGCCGCCCTGGCTGTGGCCCACCAGCATCAGCGGCGCGTCCTTGGGCACCCCGGCGTCGCGCAGTGCCTGCTGGATGCCCTCCTGCAGCACCGTCGGGTTGCCCGCGATCGCGTCGACGTTGGTGCCGAAGTCGTTGGCGCTGCCGCCGTCCTGCCCCGGCAGGTTCCACACCTTGGTGCCCGGGATGTCGACGATGTAGGCGACCGACCCGTCGGGCTGCGTGACCGCGCGGATGTCGATGTTGGCGTCGGTGCCGTTGCGGTGGTCCAGGCCGTTGAACAGCTCACCCAGGTTCGACGGCGGGTCCACCGCGATCGGGTCGCGGTCGAGCCCCAGGTCGCTGAGCCGGGGGTCGCCGTCGGGGTAGGCGGCGGCGACCAGGTCGGTGAGCGTCGCCAGGTCGGTGGGCAGCCCGAGCGCGCTGAGCGCACCGGGCGTCATGCCCAGCACGGTGTCGATCATCCCGGGGTGCTCGACCAGCCACTTCTGCCAGTCGCCGTCGTAGTTGAACGCGATGTCCGCGCCGATCGCGGCGACTGTCCCGGCTGCCACCGCCGCCCCCGGCGGGGTCACCACGGCCACGCCCGCCAGCCACCGGGACGCCTCCAGCGCCTTGGCGTTGAGGTCGTCGGCGAACTGGTACGCCTGGTTGGTCGCGCGCAGCGTCAGCCCGCGCAGCCCGATCGCCGCCGAGGTCGCGGTGAGCCCGCTCGGGCCGTCCAGCGCGCCGAGCATCGCCCCCTCGAAGCGCGCCGCGCCCACCGGGTTCAAGATCGCCGACGCCAGCAGGTCGGGGTCGGCGAGGTACTTGTGGCTGGTCACCGCGATGCCCAGGGTCTCCCCGGCCACGTCGTCGGTCAGCACGCCCATCGCGGCGAGGTCCTCGTAGAACGCCTCGCTGCCGCCTGCGCCACCGGCGACGCTGAGGTTGCTCACTCCAGGCCCGGTCATGCCAACGCCTCCGCCACGTAGGGGGCCACCCAGACCCCGAGATCGGCCCGCTCGACCGGCACCAGTTCGACCAGCCTGCGGCCCGCGCCGCTGGCCGCGGGCTGGATGCCGATCCAGCCGGTGTCGCTGTGCAGCCAGGTCAGCTGCGCGTTGCGCACCTCGCCGCCGACCACCGCGGTGACCAGGACGCGCAGCACGCCGTCGGTGCGCCGGACGACGTCGAGCGCCAGCTCCGCCTCCGCCTTGGGCAGCTTCAGCTCGGCCAGCACGTACCCCGGCGCCTCCGGGTCGGCCTCGCGCAGCAGGTCGGCCACGCCCAGCTCGTGCAGCGCCGCCAGCGGGACCACGCCGCGCAGCGGCTCCTGGTCGTCGTCGCCGTCGAGCGCGGAGCCGATCCCGGCTTCCTCGGCGGGCACCGCGCGCACCAGCTCGCGGCCCAGCTCGACCGCGGCGAACAGCGAGAGCTCCACCCCGGCGTCGGGCAGCAGGAACAGCGACGCGCCCAGCTCACCGGCCACCACGTGCAGGCTGCGCGACCCGCGCGAGCCCGCGGTGGCAGTGGTGTCGACCATCAGCCGCGGTCCGGCGACCACCCGCAGGTTCGCCGCGATCGACGGGTGCACGTCACCGTCGACCAGCACACGCTTGGCCGCGAGGTCACCCACGTCGGCGATGTCGGGGGCGGGCGCCCAGTCCGGCGGCATGCTCAGCCCCAGGTCAGCGACCAGGTAGGCGTATTCGGCCGCGGTCAGCGCGATCCGGTGCGCGGCGGGAACGGTGGACGTCATCTACGCGACTCCTTGCGCCTGCATGTACTGCCCGACCTCGAGCCACTGCTTGTCCCCGGCGGCCGGGAGGCTGTGCGGCTGGTACTTCCAGCCCTCCCACGGCGGCCGCGGCGGCTGCGGGGAGTCGCCGCCGAAGCCCAGCGCGCTGCCGACCGAGTCGACCATGTCCGAGACCGCCTTGTTGAACCGGTCCACGGCCTGGTTGAACCGGTCGATCGCGTTGTTGAACCAGTTGACCACGGCCTCGGCGATCCGCTTGATCGCCGCGATCAGCTCGCGCACCTGCTGGGCGTGCTGCCGCAGCAGCGCGGCGGCCTCGTCGAGCTTGGTCGCGGTGCCGTCGAGGGTCTTGCGGTCGCCCGCCACGGTCTCCCGGCAGCGCTCGGCGGCGATGGACTTCCAGCGCATCGCGCGCGCCTGCTTGTCCATGTCCGCGCCGTGCTTGCGCACCTCGTCGGCCCGCTGCTCGATCTGACCGGCCAGCCGGTCGAGCTCGTCGGGATCGCCGTAGAACGCCATCTCCACCCCCAGCTAGCGGGCCACCGTCACGGCAGCTTTTGACGGCACCCGGCCGGTTCCGGTTCCACGGTCACCGGACCCAATCGTGGAACCGGGCGCCGCTGAACTTGCTCTCGCCGCGGAACTCGGTCCGCTGGACGCGCAGCGGCCCGCGGAAGATCACCCCGCTGAACCACGCCCGGCGGTGGAACACGGTGTCGTGCATGTGCAGGATGCCGTCGTTGACCATGCCGGTGAGCCACGCGTCGCCGTACACCTGCGATCCCCACAACGCGTTCGAGCTGTGCAAACGCGCGTAGCGCATGGTCAACTCGCCGATCGACCGCCCGGAGAGGTCGAAGTACTCCAGTTCGGCGCCGGTCAGGTCCAGGTCGTAGTGCGGCTCTTGGCCCGCGGGTGCCAAGAGGTCTGAGATGAGCCGTTGCGCGGTCTTGCGCACCTGGTAGTCCCCGTCTTCGACGGGGGCGCGCAGGTAAGAGCACAGGACGTCCAAGACGGTCTGCGTGTAGTACGGACGTGCCCGCGCGAGACCGGTGAGAACGTGCAACGCGCCTACCCGGACCTGAGCGGCATCGTTGCCCAAGAGCTCGACGGCCTTGGCGAACCGCTCGTCGGCCACCCGTTCGCGGTCGAGGTCCGTGCGGGTGTTCTCCAACTCTTGGCGGCGCTCCTCTACCCGGCGCCTGCGGTCGTTGAGCCAGAGCGCGTAGAGCGCGATCACCGCGCCGCCGGCAAGACCACCGGTCTTGAGCGCTTCGCCGCGGTTGGCGTTGGGCTCGGTCAGCAGCCACCCGGCCACCGCGCCCAGCAGACCGATGGAGGTCAAGAGCGCCACGGCCAGCCACAGCCGGTCCTTGGGCTTGCGGATCACCGAGACGATGCCGACGATGACACCCGCGACGAGGAAGACGAGTCCGGTGATCAGGAAGGCCAGGCTCACCGGCCGGAACCTACCGCACCCGGGGCGGCACCCCTGGGCGCGGCGGGCGGGTCAGCCGGTGGCCAGGACCCTGAGCCGGTCGGGAGTGCCGTTGAAGTAGTCCTGGTCGAGCGGGGTGGAGGTGTACTGCCAGAACGTCCACACCGGCCAGTTGTTCGGGAGGGTGCCCACGGTCGAGGAGTAGCGGGCGACCCAGAGGGGGTTGGTGCCGGAGAACGTCTGCGCGGTGCCCACGCACTGCGACCACCAGTTGGTGCTTGTGTAGAAGACGGCGTCGCGGCCCGTGCGGGCGCGGTAGGTGCCCGCGAACTCGCGGATCCAGGCAGCCATGTCCGGCTGGGTCTTGCCGTAGCAAGTCGGGCCGTAGGGGTTGTACTCAAGGTCGGCGACGCCCGGCAGCGTCTTACCGTCGCGCGACCACCCGCCCCCGTTGCTCACGAAGTAGTTCGCCTGCGCCGCGCCGGAGGACTTGTCGGGCAGCGCGAAGTGGTACGCGCCGCGCACCATGCCCACGCTGTACGAGCCGTTGTACTGCTGGGCGAAGTACGGATTGGTGTAAGAGGTGCCCTCGGTCGCCTTAACGTAAGCGAACCGTTTGCCCTGGTTCCACCAAGAGGCCCAGTTGACGTTCCCCTGGTAACTGGCCACATCCATGCCGGACACCGTGGCGGCCGGGGCTATCGGGACCGGCCCGCGCTCAGCACCCTCGTGCAGTCGGATCTGCGAGCCCAACTCGTGGTTCATGATCCGGTCGGCCCGCTCGGACGCGCTCGCCGGGGCGGCGAGGAAGGCGGTCGACAGGACCGTGAGGACGGTCGTCAGGACGGGTCTGGCGCAGTGAGCTGTGGAGTGCATGGGTCGCCCTTTCCGAGTGCCCGGATGATCGGGAGCCTGTACAGGGGGTAGCCGCTCGTGTGTCGATTGTGATCGGATAACCATCAATTTGTCACGCTGTTGCGTGAATTCCTCACTAGATCGGGGGTGATCTGGGGTAACGACTTCCGCTGTGGTCGGGAAGTCCCCCACGGCCGACACCTGCGCGTGACCAACCGGCTGCGCTATGTCAACTGAGGACTTCTCCGGCCGCAAACACGCATCCGGGCTGGCTACCTGGCGTTGAACAGGCGAGACTTTGCGTGGACATCGGGGAAGGAGAGCGGGTGGGCGGACCCGACGCGTTCGCGCGCATGTGGGCCACTGTGCTCACCGAAACCGGCTACGTGGCCATGGACCACCGTGGGCTCGTCGACCAGGTGCGCGAATACACGGAGGTGCTGCTCGCCGCCCTGCGCTCGCCCCGGTTCAACCCGGTGCCGGTCGAGGGTGTCGGCGCCGGCCTGGTCGCGCTCCGGCTCACCGCCTCGCGCGCGCTGGCCACCTCGCTGCAGCTGATCGGCGAGGAGCTGCTGCGCGTGGTCGACACCCCGGACCTCAAGGCCGAGCGGCTGCCCGCGGTGCAGGGCGCGTTCGCCAACGGGTTCGCCACCGCGATGCAGTACAAGATCTTCCGCGACCAGGAGGCCATCCGGCGGGCCGCCCTCGACGCCCGCCGCGGCGCCGAGTCGGCCCTGCTCGCCAGCGAGGCCCGGTTCCGCGCGATGTTCGACCAGGCCGCCGTCGGCATCGCCATCGCCGACGCGCGCGGCGTGCTGGTCGAGGTCAACACCGCGCTCGCCACCATGCTCGGCTACCAGGTCCGGCACATGCGCGGCATGAACGTCAACGCGCTCCGCTTCCCGAACGAGCCCGCCGCCATGCACCAGCCGCTGCTGGAGATGAGCGTGGGCGAGCGCGACCACTACCGGATGGAGCGGCTGCTGCGCCGGTCCGACGGCACCCCGCTGTGGACCGACCTGTCGGTGTCGCTGGTCCGGGACGAGACGGGGGTCCCGCAGTACCTGGTGGGCATGTTCGAGGACATCACCGAGCGGCACCTGCTCGAGGACCGGCTGCGGCACCAGGCCAACCACGACCCGCTCACCGGCCTGGGCAACCGGGCGCTGTTCACCGAGCGGCTCAGCGCCGCGTTCGCCTGCGGCGGCGACACCCGGGTGGGCGTCTGCTACCTGGACCTGGACGGCTTCAAGGTCATCAACGACAGCCTGGGCCACGACATCGGCGACGACCTGCTGGTCGCGGTGGCCGCCCGGCTCGACGACCTGGTCACCGCCCCCGGGCGGATGGTCGCCCGGATGGGCGGCGACGAGTTCGTCGTGCTGATCGAGCGCAGCGCGGGCCCCGACGAGCTGGTGGCCCTGGCCGAGAAGATCCTGGCCGCGCTGGCCGAACCGGTGCCGATCGGCGGCCACCGGCTCTCGGTCTCGGCGAGCATCGGCCTGGTGGAGCGCGCCGTGGTCGGCGCCACCCCGGCCGAGACCATGCGGGACGCGGACGTGACGCTGTACTGGGCCAAGGCGGACGGCAAGAACCGTTGGGCCGGTTACGATCCCGAGCGCAACGCCCGCGAGGTAGCCCGGTTCACGCTCTCGGCGCGGATGCCCGCCGCGGTGGAGAGCGAAGAGTTCTATGTGGACTACCAGCCGATCGTGCGGCTCAGCGACAGCAAGCTGGTCGGGGTGGAGGCGCTGGTCCGCTGGGCGCACCCGGAGTTCGGCAGACTGGGGCCCGACCAGTTCATCGGGCTGGCCGAGGAGACCGGGTTGATCGTCCCCTTGGGACGGTGGGTGCTCCGCGAGGCGACCCGGCAGGCCCGCCGCTGGCACGACGCGTACGGGAGCCGGGCGCCGCTGGTGAGCGTCAACCTGGCGGCCCGCCAGACCGAGGAGCCGAACCTGGTCGCGGACGTGGCGACGATCATCAAGGCGGCCAACCTGCCGCCGTCGAGCATCCAGCTGGAGCTGACCGAGAGCGCCATCATGGGCACCACCGGCGGCCCGCTGCAGGCGCTGCACGACCTGGCGGACCTGGGCATCCGGATCGCGATCGACGACTTCGGCACCGGGTACTCGAACCTGGCCTACCTGCGGCACCTGCCGGTGCACGCGATCAAGCTGGCGGGCTCGTTCATGGAGGGCCTGCGCGACGGGGCCGAGGCCGATCCGGCCGACGCTCAGATCGTGACGACGCTGGTGGCCCTGTCGCACGCGCTCGGGCACGAGGTGATCGCCGAGGGCGTCGAGGACCCGGGGCAGGCGGAGCAGTTGCGCGCCATCGGTTGTGACAGCGCGCAGGGCTGGTTGTTCGCCAAACCGGGCCGGCCCGAAGAGATCGAGCGCTGGCTGGAGGTCTGACCGGCAGGCGGCTCACCGCTGCGACTGCGTCATCGGGCGGTCACATTCGTCGAGCCCGCCGATTCACCGCGGGTCGGGCTCGGTGGTCGGTTCGGTCAATTCGTTCGGGGCGGTTCACTGGGTCGGCTGGGGCAAGGCGGCGATCACACGGTCCAGCACGGCGCGCCAGTGGTCGCGTTGCCGGGCGCGTTCTTCGGCGTCAGCGAGCCATTCCTGGTGGAACCGCAGGGTGGTGTTGGCGCCCTTTGTAGACAGTGCTACTTGGACAGTGGTGTCGTGGTCCCAGTCCGCCGGGCGCCAGGTGAGGCGGACGCGGTCGTTCTCGTGGTAGCTGCGGACTTCGCCAGTCGTGCCGTCGGCGGTGGTGTAGCGGGAGCCCTTCTCGGGCTGGAGGTCGGCGCCCGCACCGAGCCAGATGGCGGTGCCCTCGGGGCTGGAGATGAAGCGCCACAGGTGTTCCAGGGCGTACGGGAGCGTCTTGGAGACGCCGATGTTCCACCCCACGTCTTTGGTTTGACCCACCATCCGCGCACCCTCCCGCTGTAACCGCTTTAACCGGTAGATGACACCGACTATAGTGGTTACATGCGGGTCCTCACCAGCCCTACCGGCACGCGATACACCTTCGACCCGGGCAGCCCGGCGGTCGAACTCCTGCTCAGCGGCGGCCCGGGCCGGTATGAGAGGTGGGAGGTGCTGCACGAGCCCGCCGACCTGCGCACCTGGCTGGCGGACTCGATGCTCGGGGGCATGGCGCCGCTCACGGACCTGCGGATCCGCCCGGCGGAGCTCGCCCGGGTCAAACACGTCCGAGACGCCCTGTGGGATGTGCTGGTCGCGGTGGCCCGCGGTGAGGAGCCGGTGGGGTCGCACATCGAAATCCTCAACCAGGCGGCGGAATCCCCACCCCGCCCCCGCGTAGATCCAGACACCGGCGCCCGCGAGTGGGTGGGCCCGGTCACCGGAACCCAGGTGCTCGGCGCCCTCGCCCGGGACGCGCTGGATATCCTGAGCACGGGTCGCCGATCGCGGATCCGCGAGTGCGCGGCCGGGGATTGCCACTTGGTCTTCGAGGACACCTCAAGACCGGGCAACCGCCGCTGGTGCTCCATGCAGCGCTGCGGGAACCGCAACAAGATCAATAACTTTCGGGCCCCGGCCGGTCCGGAGATCGGTCAGGGGTAGGGCGAGAGGTTGGAAACAGGGCGAGACGTCGGCCGGGAAGTGGGCGGGGCGAGGGGGCAGGCGAGAGTTCGGCCGAAGAGGTCCGTCGAGAGTTGGGTCAAGGGGTCGGTCAGGACTGATCGTCGGCGTCGGACCGTGCGGGGGTGAACTGGCCGTCCGGCTTGGTGATCATCAGGAACAGCCGGGTCACCGTCGGGCACGGCCACTCGCCACCGCAGGTGTCGGTGTGGTCCTCGTCGCCGGTGGTGTGCGCGACGATCATGTCCCGCACGGTCTGGCTGAACTCGATCACGAGCGCGCGGAGCACCTCGACCTCGCTCTCGACCCACGTGGTCCGGTCCTCCACCCAGTACTCGACCGCCTCGACGCGCTCCAGCAACAAATTGCGTACGTAGTCTTGCGAGGCGACGAGGACGGGGTTCGGGGAGTCGATCTGCATCTGGGTCATGACAACAACCCAAATGGGGTCCCGACGGTCAAGCTAGCGGAAAACATTAGCCCGATCGGGTGGCAATTTCCCCTTGCCCGACGGTCCATCGGTATCAGTGTCACATGGACTACAGGGAGCCCACAATCCGCAGTCGCGAACTGGGCGAGGGACTGCGCGCGGCGATGGTGGGGGCGGGTCTCAACGGCAAGCAGATCGCCAGGGTGCTGGACTGGTCGGAGAGCAAGGTGTCGCGGATGTTCCAGGGCACGCGAGGCGTGTCCGAGGTGGATGTCGCGATGTTCCTCGGCGTCTGCGGCGTGGCGGGCGAAGAGGGTGAACGCTTGCTGGGCTTGTGCAAGGAGCGGGACACGAAGAGCTGGTTCCAGCAATACGGATCCCGGCTACCCAAGCAACTCCGCACTCTCATGGATCACGAAGAGCAAGCCGAGGCAATTGCTCAGTTCGAGCCGATCTTGGTCCCAGGTTTGCTGCAAACAGCCGACTACGCCAAGGCGGTCATCCAACGCATCGTCAACGTCCCGCGCGATGAGATCGAAGAGCGGGTGATCGCTCGGCTTGCGCGGCAGCAGAAGCTGAAGCGTGACAGGGCGGTGAGCTGCACCTTCTACCTCCACGAGTTCGTTCTCCGCCTGCCGGTGGGAGGCGCCGAAGTGATGTCCGGCCAACTGCACGAGCTACTGAGGCAGTCGGTGCGCAACCACATCTCGATCCGGATCGTGCCCGCAGACTTCGGCGCTCACGCCGGCACTGCCGGCACCTTCGAGCTGATGGAGTTCAAAGGGCGCCACAAGCCGGTGGCCTATATCGAGAGCGAGACCTCATGCTTGTTCATGGAGCAGGCCGCAGAGATCGAGGCCTACCGGGCGATCCTCGCCGAGCTAGCTGTCACGGCGCTGGGTGAGCAACAATCGAGGGAGCTGATTGCCAACCTGGCAACCGAGCTCTATGCCGATCGGGAGGACAACGATGAGCGGGCCTGAGCCGGACGTCCTGGACAGGATCGTCTGGCGCAAGAGCAGTTTCAGTGCTGGCAACGGCGGATGTGTAGAGGTGGGGTGGCGGAAGAGCAGTTTCAGCGCGGGCAGTGGCGCTTGTGTCGAGGTCGGTCCCAGCGCCACCGGGGTGGCTGTGCGGGACTCCAAGCAGGTCGACAGCCCACTCCTCTCCTTCCCCACCCCCGACTGGCGCTCCTTCCTGACCTCCCTCTAACCCACCCTCAACCCACCCGCTACACCCGCGCCAGGTCCGCCGCGGGAACGACCGCCGTGATCGGTCCGCTCGGGTTCACCACCAGCGGGTGCCCGTGCAACATCCGTGCCACGTCTCGTCCGCGTACCTCTCGCCACCCCGGCCACGCGGGCGGCACGTGCGCGGGCGAGGTGCACACCGGCACCATCACGCGTCCGTCGCGGTTGCGGAAGCCGGTCACCTCCCGATCCCCTGACGACCTCGCGAAGATCAACAATTCCGCCGCCAGCAACTCCGGGAGCAACTCCTGCTGTTCCAGGTGCCTGGTGAAGATCAGCTGGATCGCCTTCTCCAACCGGTTGGTCGCCACCGGCATCCGCAGTGCCGTTGGTGACGGGCGGTAGTCATCATTGGCCCGAAAGCCGTCACCGATGTCACCCCGCTCGTCCACCGGGTACGCCCCCACCACCGCCCACGGGGGCAGCTCGTCGTGCGGCCCGAACTCCGGGTCGATCACGTACAACCAGCTGTTCGGGTTCGACCGGGCGCTGGCCCGCATGTCGAGGGTGATCTCCGGACGCTCCATCGACGGCTCCCTGTCACGAGACGGTGACGGCATCCTAGGGCCCGCCGCTCACCTTGGGTAACCGAACTGCTCCGCAGTGCTCACGTCCAAGAATCCCCACGTGATCGGGCAATACCCCGGAACCGTTCCGCGTTGTCGCCCATCGGAGCTAGAGTCGTCACAAAAGCACAGGACCAGGGGAGTCGAACGGTGTTTCTAGCCGATGGCGGCGGGGGGAGTTCCGCACCGGAACCCGCCTTCGCCGGAACCCAGACCCTGCGGGTCGAGCCGTCCGCCATCCCCGGCGCGCTCGCCGCCTTCCGCGCGGCGCACGCCCGGGTATCCGAGAAGGTCACCGCGCTCGACGGCCTCCAGGTCCCCCGCTGGGCCGACGACCCGGTGAGCGGCGAGACCGCCACCGACTTCGTCCGGCGCACCAACGGTGGCGCCGCCGACTCCGCGATCACCTGCCTGCGCGGCTACCAGGACCAGCTGCAGAAGGCGATCGACGCGCTCGCCGAGGCCGAACGCGGCTACCAGCTGACCGAGGGCACGAACTCGGCGATGTGGGGCAAGACCCACCAGGGCTGACCGGCCCGCACCAGCACGTCAGTCACGTCCCGCTCGTCCTGCAGAGCTTGTAGAGCTTGTCCGGCACAGCACCTACCCGAGGGTGATCAGTTATGGCAATGCACCGGTGGTGCGGGTACGACCACCCCACCCTGCACAAGATGATCAACGGCGGGCCCGGCCCGGCCGCGTCGACGCCGCAGACCGAGTACTGGGACGCGCTCAACGCCGAGCTGGCCGACATCGACGCCGAGCTCAACGCCAAGCTCGCCACCCTGCAGGCCAGCTGGGAGGGCGGCGCCGCCGACCAGGCCCACGCCGGTCTCACCCCGCTGCAGGCCTGGGCCACCGACGCCCAGACCGGCGCCACCGGCATGCGCGCGTCCACCGAGTTCCAGGCCGACATGATCGCCCGGGCCCGGTCCGAGATGCCCGAGCCGGTCAAGGTCACCACTCCGGCCCCCTCCGGCTGGGACAAGCTCGCCGCGGGCGCCGCGCTGCTCACCGGCAACCCCGGACCCGCGGCCGTGGTCGCCGGTCAGGCGCAGGACCACGAGGCGCAGGAGTCCGCGCAGGACGAGGCCTCGCAGAAGGCCGTCGACACGATGGAGTCCTACCAGTCGAGCAGCCAGTTCAACACCGACACGCTCGGCACCTTCGTGCCGCCGCCGGACGTCGTCGTCTCCACCCCGCCGCCCTCGGGCGGGGTCGGCTACGAAGTTGGCACCTACGGCGCGAACTTCTCCGGCGCGCACGGCAACACCGGCACCTCGGCCGCCAACTTCTCCACCTCGCACGTCACCGTCACCGGTGGTAACAACCATGTCGCCCCGGCGGGCACCGGTGGTAGCCACTTCGTGCCGACTGTGACCACCGGCGGTCACCCGTCGCCCACCGGCTACACGCCGCTCGCGGGCGGCACCACACCTTCAGGTTTCACGCCGTTCGAGGGCGGGGCCAAGGCGCCGATCAAGTTCGACCCGATCACCACCAACACGCCCACCGGCACCGGTGGTCCGGGTGGTGGCGGGCAGTTCACCGCCAACGGTGTCGGCGGCTTCTCCGGTCAGCTCTCCGGCGGTGTCAACAGCGCCGAAGGCTTGCGCGGCGGCGGTTCCACGGGCGCCAGGGGCGGTCTGGGCACCGGCGCGGGCTCGCCCGGCGGCTCCGGCGCGACCGCGGGGGCCGAGGGCAACCGCGGCCAGGTCGGTCGCGGCGGCATGTCGGGCGCGGGTGCGCTCGGCGGTGGCGGCGAGAACGTGATGGGCACCCGTTCCGGCGCCTCGGCCACCGGCCGTGGCGGGGTCGGCGCCGGTGGCGCGGGCACCCGTTCGGGCCAGGAGTCCGACGAGGAGGAGTACGAGACCGCCAGCTACCTGGTCGAGACCGACGACGTCTTCGGCGACGACCGCGCGGTCTCGCAGGCCGTCCTCGGCGCGGACGAGTGATGCCGTTCGGGGCGGTCGAGGTGGCCAGCGAACCGGTCTCGCTCTCCGCGCTGGAGTTCGACGTGCTCTGGGAACACCTGGCGCCGGGCACCATGCCGCTGGTGGTCAAGGTGCCCTCGCCGGGCAAGACCTACGAGGAGCGCGCCGCGCTGACCGACCGCGTCTGGGCCGGTCTCGAGGCGCGTGGTCTCGGTCGCAAGGTCGACGTGCACCCGGAGATCGAGCACCTGTTCGCGATCCTGGCCCGGCCCGACCGCGAGGTCGACGGCCGCACCTGGATCGGGCGCGGCGTCCGGCTGCTGGCGTGCGCGCTCGGCGAGAACGACGGCGCGCTGGCCGTGCTCAGCGACGACGGCACGATCCGGCTGAGCCGCACCTCGCCCGCCGGCCTGCCCGCGGCCGCGGTCGGCGTGCTGCCGGTGGTGAACGCGGGCCCCGGCCAGTCGATCACCTTGCGCACCAACGACTTCGAGTCCGCCGCAGCGGCGGCCGAGGGCACCCAGAAGGGGTTCGAGAACGCCCTGCGGTCGCGCGGGGTCCGGGCCGAGGACGCCACCGCGCTCACCGAGATGATCACCGATGTGCTGGGCACCGGCAACTTCGGCGCCGCCGCCCGCGACCGCCTGGACCGCCGCGTCCGCGCCGACCGCGTGGTGTCGTTCTTCGACACCGAGCACGGCCGCTACGTGCAGGTCCGCCGGGCGGCACCGGACAAGACCCTGTGGACCACCATCTCCCCCGCCGACAACCGGCGGCTCGTGCAGCAGGTCGAGGACGTCCTCGCCGACGTGGTCCGGGGCACCGAGGACTAGCTTGCCGCGCAAACCCGTTGACCCACGAGAACTCCGCGAGGCCGTCGCCGCCGTCCTGCCCTGGCTCGACGGTGGCCCGCAGCCCGCTCGCCCGGTGTTGGCCGCCGCCGTGCGGCTTAGCTTGCGCACACTGGAGAACGACGTCCCCGGCCACACCGTCGAGGTCCGGGTGCCGCCGTTCGCGGCGGTCCAGTGCATCGACGGTCCCCGGCACACCCGTGGAACTCCACCCAATGTTGTGGAGACCGACCCCCGGACGTGGCTGGAACTGATCACCGGCGCGCTGCCGTGGGCGACGGCTGTGGGCGACGGCCGGGTGACGGCGTCCGGCTCCCGCGCCGACCTGTCGAGCCTGCTGCCGATGCTGCGCTACTGACACCCGGGCTACTGCTACCTGGGCTACTGGCACCTGGGCTACTGGCACCCGGTTGTCCCCGATCAGCTGTTGTCCCCCGATCGAGTGAGCTGCCGGCAATCCGGCCGTGTGCCGTACGGGGCTGCCTAGGGTGGGGCCGTCACGCTGGCGCGACCTGGAGGTTGGGTGTCCGGATACGGGGTGGTGATCGCCGCGCTGCGCAAGTCGGCCGGGGCGGTGCGCAGCGCGGGTGAACAGGCGGCGGTGGTCGACCTCGCCGGGACCGTCGCGGGCGTGCCGGGCGCGCTGGCGGGGAGCCGGAGCGCGGCCTCGGCGTCAGCGCTGTCGCAGGCTTGGCG
Source organism: Actinokineospora sp. NBRC 105648 (assembly GCF_030269645.1). Lineage (GTDB taxonomy): Bacteria > Actinomycetota > Actinomycetes > Mycobacteriales > Pseudonocardiaceae > Actinokineospora. The sequence goes on from NZ_BSTR01000004.1 coordinate 308,590, forward strand.
CACCCAGGTGCGGGAGTGGAGCAATTCCGCGATTGCCCTGGGGGACAACATGTCCGGGGCGGCGGGCCGCTACGAGAAGAACGAGCAGGAGGCCAAGGAGAACCTGACGCTGTCCTGGCCGGGGTCGAGGTTCTTCTGATGCCCACCTACGGCGAGGTGCGCACCTGGCAGTCGGGTCCGCTCGACGAGGCGGAGCAGCAGCTCAAGGCGCGGTCGGACAGCCTACTCGGACTCGCCGACGAGCTCGACGCCTCGGCCAAGCCCGCGGGCTGGCACGGTCTCGCGGCGGACGGGGCGATGGCCGAGCGCGGCCGGGTCACCGATCGGATGGAACACCTCGTCGCGGGCGTGAACGCCGCCCGGTCGGCGCTGATGGTGGCGGCCGACCGCGTCATCGAGCTGCGGAACCTGGTGTCCGACACCGAAGGCGTGGCGAGCGCCCACCGCTTCGCCATCGACCACAGCGGTTCCGTCGTCGACCACGGGCCGCCGCCGGAGACACCCGCCAACCAACGGGAAGCGGTGCAGGCGGAGCGGAACCGGATCAGGACCGAGCTGGTCGACCGCGTCGGGCAGATCATGCGCTACGCCAACGACATCGACGGCACGCTCGCCGGCGTGCTCGACCAGGTCGCGCAAGGCAAGATCAGCGACGGCGGCGCCACCACCCTCGCCGACGCAGCGAAAGCCGGTGAGCCGCTGGGGATCCCAGGCGCACCACCGAAACCGCCCACCGACGCGGGCGCGGGCAAGCACGGCGTCGACCCCTGGTACACGACCGCCGACGACCGGTTGATGCACGGACTCGCGGGTACCGCGGCGGACGGCGCCGAGACCCTCGGCATGACCCACGCGGCGGCGAACCTGCGGCACTACCTCGGCAACAGCGGCGACCCGATGACGGTCAACCCGGACGAGATGACCCGCGACGTCAGCGGTTTCCGCACCCAGGTGGACAAGACCACCGCGGCCGAGATGCGCAGGCTCGCCGCCGAAGCCGCCGCCAACGGGACCTACGGCAAGCCGGTACAGTTCAGCACCGGCTGGAAAGGCCACTACATCACCAAGAGCGCGAGCCAGGACTGGTTCTACGCGATGGGTGGTGTCCAGTACGCCGTGACCGGCGTGGCCACCGTGCACCCGCCGGACCACCCGGGAGGAGAGCCGCGCGTGGACGTGCAGTACCAGACCCACGTCTTCGACCGCTACAACTGGGACGGCGGCAAGTCCACCACCATCGGCCCCATCACCATCACCGACGAGTCGATGGCCGAGATGCACCGGGCGGGCGTGGCGCAGGAGTACGACATCTCCGGCACCGGCGGCGTCAAGCACTACACCGGCCCCGTCCCGGCCGCCGGCGAACTCCCACCCCCACCCGACAACCGCGACGGCCAGCGCGGCGACCCGGGCCGGTCCCGGCGGTGAGGCTGCTCGCCCTGGTGATCGCGATCTGCGCGATGACGGCCTGCTCGACCCCAGCACCGCAGGAGGACAGGATGACCCAGCCCGCCGCACCCGAGGAAGCACTGCGGTTCGGCGGGATCAGCCTCCCACCGTCCGGCCGCGTGCTGGGGGTGGAGAACGAGGCGGGCATCGACGAGCTCTACCGGGTCGTCGTGGGCCTACCGGCGGTCGACGTCCCGGAGTTGTTGTCCGACTCGGGTTTCACCGTGCCGCTCACCCCGGACGCGGGGCCGTTCCAGGACTCCGTCAAGGGATTCGACCTCGCCGCCGGGAAGTCCGTGCGCGCGGGCGAGGATACCCACCAGGTCGGCGGCCGCACGATCACCAGGCAGCTGGCGGTGGACGAGACCGACCCGATCACCGCGACCGTGCACCTTTGGCTCTTCACGACGTGACCGGCGCGGGTGAGTCCCTGAGCGAGATGAGCCCGCTGGAACAGCAAGTGGTCGACGCCGCCCGCCGTGGCGTGTGGGCTGAGCCCAGAACCTCGGTGGGCGTGGCGGAACTCGCGTCCACCGAGGATGCCGGGCTCTGCGTGCGGGCCGAGCTGATCCGCGAACTGCTCATCGGCCGCCACGGTGAGCTGGACCCCCACGGGCTGCGGGTGCGGGGTGTGCGGATCCTCGGGCAACTGGACCTGGAACACGTCACCGCTGTCGTGGGCTTCGCCCTCACCAGGTGCGCGCTGCCACAGGGGTTCACCTGCTGCTCGGCCCGGTTGCAATGGGTTGACCTGCGCGGGAGTTCGCTGTCGGGGTTGACCGCCGACGGCCTGCGCACCGACGACCGGCTGTCCCTGGAAGGTGCCACTCTGCGTGGTGCGGGCGAGTTGGGCGCTGTGCGGTTGATCGGCGCTCACATCGGCGGTCAGTGCGACTTCGAGCGCGCCACGATCGTGAACGACACCGGACCCGCCCTGTGCGCGGACCGGATGCGCACCGGCGGCAGCCTGTTGGCGGAGGGCGTGATCCTGCGCGGGGCCGGCAAGTCGAGTGCTGCGCAGTTGATCGGCGTCCAGATCAGTGGCCAGTGCGACTTCGAGGGAGCCACGGTCGTCAACAGCGCCGGACCTGCGCTGTGCGTCGACCGGATGCGCACCGACGGCAGCCTGTTGTTGGCGGGCGCCACTGTGCTCGGTGCGGGTGAGTTGGGCGCTGTGCGGCTGCTCGGCGCCCAGATCGGCGGCCAGGTGAATCTCGCCGGGGTTCAGGTGGTCAACGAATCGGGTCCACTGCTGGTGCTGAGCGAGGCGCGGGTGGACGGCATCCTGACCATGCCCGCGCCCGTGGTGTGCCCGGAGGGCAGCGTCGCCGTTCGGTCGGGTGACTGCGCGGCTGGTCAGCGGCAGGTGTTCGTGCATGGCCTGGAGTTCGCCCGGTTGGACCGGGTGTCGTGGCGGGAGTGGTTGCACCTGCTCGTGCACCACACCCCCAAGTACGCGCCGCAGCCCTACCAACAACTCGCGGGCGTCGAGCGGATCTCGGGCCACGACAACAACGCCCGGCAGATCCTCATCACCCAGCAGGACGACCTACGCCGTCGCGCCCCCGAAGCCCTCGGCGGAACCCTGGCGCGCTGGCGGCACCGGCTCTGGGGAGTGGTCGGGCGCTACGGGTACCGCGCCCACCGCCTGGTAACCGCCTTGGTGCTCACCCTCACCGTCGCCGGGGCCCTCGGGTACCTGGCCGGGCAGGTAACGACCCGGCCCGGTCACCTCGCCGCCGAACGGGTCCTGCCCGCCACCGCCCCGAGCACCGGGCCGGGGACGGCGTGTTCCACCGCCGAACTCATCGGGTTGGGCATCGACCGCGGCCTCCCGCTGGGCGCCACCGGCCTGCGCGCCCGCTGCGACCTGGCCACCGACACCCGCTGGGGCCAGGCGTTCACCTACGCGATCTGGGCGCTGCAAGCCATCGTCTGGGCGTTGGCCACCCTCGCCGTCGCCGCCTACACCGGACTCGTCCGCAAACCAGCCTGATCAACTCCGGGGCGGGGCGGCCGAGACCGCCGCGTGCTCCGGCGCTGGGCGGTTGCGGCGCAGCACGACCACCAAGCCCACCGCGCCGATCACCGCCAGGACGCCGTAGACCGCGAGCAGGGCGGGCGGGGTCGTGCCGGTCAGGGCGTCGCCCAGGACCACCGCGGCCGTGGTGCCCGGGAGGCTGCCGATGATCGTGCCCAGCAGGTACGGCCGGAAGTTGATCGTGGACAGTCCACACGCGTAGTTCATCGGTGCGAAGGGGACCATCGGCACCAGTCGCAGTGAGGTCACCGCGGCCAGGCCGCCGGTGGACAGGCGGGCGTTGACCGCGCGGACCACGCCGCGCTCGAGGTGGGGTTCGATCCAGCGCCTGCCGAGGCCCCGCGCCAGGTAGAACGCCACCGTCGCTGCCACCGCCGTCGCGGCCATCGACACCACGACGCCCCACGGGCCGCCCAGCAGGAGGCCCGCCGACAGGTTGAACACCGTGCGCGGGATCGGCGGGATGGTCAGCAGCGCGTAGAGCACCAGGAACAGCACCGGCGTCGCCCAGCCCGCGCCCGCCGCCCAGGTGCGCACCTCGACCGGGCTCGGGATCGGGATCAGCGAACCCACCGCCACCACGGCGACGAGGGCACCCAGAAGGATCAACCACGCGGTACGTCCGGCCACCCGACCACGGTAATGGCAACGCCCCGCGGGTGACGCGCCCCACCATCGGATGGCGGGTGCCGCCCGGAGCAGCACTTACACTTGGGTGCAGCCTCACTCCATCCCAGGGAGCGCATCGGTGGCCGACCAGTTGTCAACTGGCCTTTTTCCGCACTCCGACCAGCCAGAAGCCGAACCCCGCGAAGAATGCGGAGTGTTCGGGGTCTGGGCCCCAGGTGAGGAAGTGGCGAAGCTCACCTACTACGGTCTGTACGCGCTCCAACACCGTGGGCAGGAAGCGGCTGGCATCTCCGTCGCGGACGGTAACCAGATCGTCGTGTTCAAGGACCTCGGGCTCGTCAGCCAGGTCTTCGACGAGCAGGTCCTCGTCTCGCTGCGCGGCCACGTCGCCGTCGGGCACTGCCGCTATTCCACCACCGGGTCGACCACCTGGGAGAACGCCCAGCCGACGTTCCGGACCACGGCCACCGGCAGCGGTCTGGCCCTCGGCCACAACGGCAACCTGGTCAACACCGCCGAGCTGCGCGACCGCGCCAAGGCCCTCGGTGTGATCGGCCGCTCCGGCGCCACCACCGACTCCGACCTGCTCGCGGGCCTGCTCGCCGCGGGCGCGGCCGACAAGGGCATCGAGCAGGCCGCGATGGAGCTGCTGCCCACCGTGCGCGGCGCCTACTGCCTCACCTTCTCCGACGAGTCGACCCTCTACGCCGCCCGCGACCCGCACGGGGTGCGCCCGCTGGTCCTGGGCAGGCTCGAGCGCGGCTGGGTGGTGGCCAGCGAGACCGCCGCGCTGGACATCGTCGGCGCGTCGTTCGTCCGCGAGGTCGAGCCGGGCGAGCTGATCGCCATCGACGCAGAGGGCCTGCGGTCCAGCCGCTTCGCCAACCCCGAGCCCAAGGGCTGCGTCTTCGAGTACGTCTACCTGGCCCGCCCGGACACCACGATCGCCGGCCGCGGCGTGCACGCCACCCGGGTCGAGATCGGCCGCAAGCTGGCGGGCGAGTTCCCGGCCGAGGCCGACCTGGTCATCCCGGTGCCCGAGTCCGGCACGCCCGCGGCCATCGGCTACGCCCAGGCCAGCGGCATCCCGTACGGCACCGCGCTGGTCAAGAACGCCTACGTCGGCCGCACCTTCATCCAGCCGTCGCAGACCATCCGCCAGCTCGGCATCCGGCTCAAGCTCAACCCGCTGCGCGACGTCATCCGCGGCAAGCGGCTCGTCGTGGTCGACGACTCGGTGGTGCGCGGCAACACCCAGCGCGCCCTGGTCCGGATGCTGCGCGAGGCGGGCGCGCTTGAGGTGCACGTGCGCATCGCGTCGCCGCCGGTGCGCTGGCCGTGCTTCTACGGCATCGACTTCGCCTCCCGCGCGGAGCTGATCGCCAACGGCCTCGACCTGGACGGCATCCGCCGCTCCATCGGCGCCGACACGCTGGGCTACGTCTCGCTGGAGGCGCTGGTCGCCGCCACCGAGCAGCCCCGCACCCGGCTCTGCTCCGCCTGCTTCGACGGCGAGTACCCGATCCCGCTGCCCGAGGACGCGCTCATCGGCAAGCACCTGCTCGAGGGGCTGGCCAAGGGCGTCACCGGCTCCGCCGAACCGGTGCACTCCGCCGGGTACGGTGCCGAGGACGCGCTCCGCCGTCCGTGACCAGCCCGTCCGTGACCAGCCCCTCCGGGACCCTCCGACCTGATTCGAGCCATGACTGAGACCAGCTCATCCGAGTCCACCGCCAACGCCACCTACGCCGCGGCGGGGGTGAGCATCGAGGCGGGCGACGAGGCCGTCGAGAAGCTCAAGCCGTGGGCCGCCAAGGCCAACCGGCCCGAGGTGCTGGGCGGCATCGGCGGGTTCGCGGGACTGTTCAAGCTGCGGCTGGACCGGTGGAAGGAACCGGTGCTGGCGTCCTCGACCGACGGCGTCGGCACCAAGATCGCCGTCGCGCAGGCCCTGGACATCCACGACACGGTCGGCGTCGACCTGGTCGCCATGGTCGTCGACGACCTGGTCGTCTGCGGGGCCGAGCCGCTGTTCCTGCAGGACTACATCGCCGTCGGCAAGGTCGAGCCGGACAAGATCGCGGCCCTGGTCAAGGGCATCGCCGAGGGCTGCGTCCAAGCGGGCTGCGCCCTGCTCGGCGGCGAGACCGCGGAGCACCCCGGGCTGATGTCCGACGGCGCCTACGACCTGTCGGCCACCGGCGTCGGCGTGGTCGAGGCCGACCAGGTGCTCGGCCCGGACCGGGTGCGCCCCGGTGACGTGCTGATCGGCATGGCGTCCTCGGGGCTGCACTCCAACGGTTACTCCCTCGCCCGGCACGTGCTGCTGCAGATCGCCCGCATCCCGCTGTCGGGCCACGTCGAGGAGTTCGGGCGGACGCTGGGCGAGGAGATGCTGGAGCCGACCCGGATCTACGCCAAGGACTGCCTGGCGCTGATCGCCGAGACCGAGGTCCGCACCTTCGCCCACATCACCGGCGGCGGCTTGGCGGCGAACCTGGCCCGGGTGATCCCGCACGGCCTGCACGCCCAGCTGGACCGGGGCACGTGGAGCCCGCAGCCGGTGTTCTCGCTGATCGCCCAGCGCGGCCGGGTCGACCGGGTCGAGATGGAGCGGACGTTCAACATGGGTGTCGGCATGGTCGCGGTGGTCGCGCCCGAGGACGTCGACCGCGCGCTGGCCGTGCTCACCGCCCGGCACGTGCCGTCGTGGATCCTGGGCGAGGTCCGCCCCGCCGAGGACGCCGACGCCCCGCGCGCCGAGCTGCGGGGCGACCACCCGCGCTTCTAGCCCTCCCCGCGTTCGCGATCGCTCAAAGATCCCCTTGTTCACCCGGTGAACAAGGGGATCTTTCACACGTAGGATTGTTCAACGATTGAACTGTTCACACGGAGAACATGTGAACTATCCGATCGTTGAACTCCCGGGCTGATTTGGCGATGAGGCAACCTGAACCGGAGGCGGCCCGTACCACTGGCTGACCGAGGGAGGTGCCGAGGTGCCCGACCGCGACGCGGAGTTCGGGGAGTACCTGGACAGCCGGGCCGTCGTCATGCGCAGAACAGCCTTCCTGCTCAGTGGTGGTGACTGGCACCGCGCGGAGGACCTCGTGCAGACGACGCTCGCGAAGATCTACGTGGCCTGGCCCCGGCTCAACCGGGAGAACGGGGTGGACGCCTACGCCCGCAAGGTGATGGTCCGCTCCGCCATCGACGACTCGCGACGCGCCTTCCGCCGCCGGGAGAACGTCGTCGAGTACCTCCCCGAGGTCGGCGTCCCGCCCGCCGGGGTCGACGACGCCGTCGACGTCCGGCGCGCGCTCGCCCAGCTCCCCCCGGGGCAGCGGGCCGTGGTGGTGCTCCGCTACTGGGAGGACCTCTCCGTCGCCGAGACCGCCCACGCGCTCGGCAAGAGCGAGGGGACGATCAAGAGCCAGGCCGCCAAGGGCCTGGCCACGCTGCGCAAGCTGCTCGCCGGTGGCCGCGTCCTGCTGGAGGGCCCCCGATGACCGACGACCTGCACGACCTGCTGGGCAAGGCCTTCGCCGACGAGCCCCCGCTGACCATCGACCGCGCCGCTGTCCTGGCCGACGGCAAGCGCAGGCTCCGCAGGCGGCACACCCTCGCCGCCGGTGGTGTGGCCCTCGCGGTCGCCGTCGCCGTGGTGGGCACGTCCGCGCTGGCGGGCGGCGCCTTCGGCCTGGACCCGCCCGACGAGATCCAGCCCGCGGAGCGCACCGCCGTCCAGCTGACCCCGACGCCCCGGTCGGCCGGGCCGTCGTCCACCGTGACCCAGGCACCGGTCGTGGTCACCACGAAGACCCCGCCGACGTCGGCGTCGGTCACCCACAGGCCGGAGCTGCCCAGCCTGGCCATCCCCCACGAGACGCGGGCGCGCCTGTCCGACGCCATGCAGTTCGCTCGGATTCCCTGGCCGAGCGGGGTCGGCCTGCGGCCCGGTTTCGCCGACTCCGCGAACTGGTACGAGTTCGACGGCCAGGGCGCCTTGGCCGCCGAGCTGGTGACCACGCGCGGCAGCCGCCAGCTGAGCGTGCAGGTCGCGGCCACCGCCGACGGCCCCGCGATCACCCAGTGCGGCAACCCCAAGACCGTCCCGGACTGCGACTACCGGGAACTCCCCGACGGCACCCGGCTGGAGGTCGCGACCGTGCCGTCGAACAAGGAGCTCGCGCAGGTCCTCGCCGCCCGACCGGACGGGACGACCGTGCTGGTGATGGAGTACTCCGGCGGGCGCGAGGACCGCGGGTCCCGGGTGCTGCCCGAGGACGTGCTGGTCGCCATCGCCACCCTGCCCGGGCTGAAGCGGTAATCGCTTGCCCGGGTTGGCATGCTGGTGGGCGTGCCCGACGACCTGGTGGTGTCCCGAACGCTGGTGATCCCGGCGACCGAGCTGCGCGAGCGGTTCTCCCGGTCGTCCGGTCCCGGCGGCCAAGGCGTGAACACCGCCGACAGCCGGGTCGAGCTGTCCTTCGACGTCGAGCGCTCGCCCTCGGTCGCCGACCACCTGCGCGTCCGGATGCTCGCCCGGCTGGGGAACCGCCTGGTCGACGGCGTGGTCACCATCGCGGCGAGCGAGTTCCGCGCCCAGCTGGCCAACCGCGCCGCCGCCCGTGAGCGGCTGGCCGCACTGCTCCGGCAAGCCGCCGAGCCGCCGCCACCGTCCCGGCGCGGCACCAAGCCGTCCCGCGGGGCGCGCGAGCGCAGGCTCACCGACAAGAAGCGGCGCGCCCAGACCAAACAGGGCCGCCAGTCCCCTCGCGACGAGTAGCCGCCCCCGCGCCGCGTGAACGGCCGGCGCCGACTGGATGAACGCGCTGAGTGAGCGCGGGCACAGCGGGAACACGGGCCAACCGGCGCGCGCTGAACCTCTTGCCATGCCGAGGTTCGCCCGCGCGCGAACCACCCCCCGTCGGAGGAAAGCCCGTGAGCCTGCTCTTCAGCCCGTTGACGTTGCGATCGGTCACCCTGCCCAACCGGGTGGCGGTCAGCCCGATGTGCCAGTACTCCTCGACCGACGGGCTCCCGGACACCTGGCACCTGGTCCACCTGGGCTCGCGCGCGGTCGGCGGCGCGGGCCTGGTCCTGGTCGAGGCCACCGCGATCGAGGCCATCGGGCGGATCTCGCCGGACGACACCGGCATCTGGTCGGCCGCGCACGTCGAGGCCTGGCGCCCGATCACCGAGTTCATCAAGGCCCAGGGCTCGGTCCCGGGCATCCAGCTGGCGCACGCGGGCCGCAAGGCCTCGAGCTACAGCCCGTTCGGCGGTGGCAGGCACGGCGTGCCCGACAGCGACGGCGGCTGGACCCCGGTCGGCCCCACCGACGTGCCGTTCATCCCGGAGTACCGCACCCCGCAAGCGCTTTCGACCGCCGAGGTCGAGACCCTGGTCGAGACGTTCGCCCAGGCCGCGCGCAACGCCGTCGAGGCGGGCTTCGAGGTCGTCGAGGTGCACGCCGCGCACGGCTACCTGCTGCACCAGTTCGTCTCGCCGCTGTCCAACACCCGCACCGACGCCTACGGCGGGGACTTCGCGGGTCGGGTGCGCTTCCCGCTGGAGGTCACCCGGGCGGTGCGCGCGGCGGTCGGAGAGGACGTGCCGGTGCTGGTGCGCGTCTCGGCGACGGACTGGACCGACGGCGGCCTGACGGTGGACGACTCGGCCGAGTTCGCCCGCGCGCTCAAGGAGGCGGGCGCCGACCTGATCGACGTGTCCACCGGTGGCAACGCTGCGTACGCCAAGATCGAGACCGGCCCCGGGTACCAGGTGCCCTTCGCCGACGCGATCCGGCGCAAGGCCGAGGTGGCGACCGGTGCCGTCGGCGAGATCACCGACCCGCACCAGGCCGAGCGGATCCTCGAGGACGGATCGGCTGACCTGGTGCTGCTGGCCCGTGAGCTGCTGCGCGACCCGTACTGGCCGTTGCGCGCGGCAGCCGCACTGGGTGCGGATGTGACCCCGCCGATCCAGTACGCGCGGGCGTTCTAGACCTCGGGGGTTCCAGACCGCGCTGTAGCGGCCATCCCGGCACGCGGGATGGCCGCCACAGCGGAGGTGAGGGGGTGTTCGGCGTAGGGGTCTAGCACCCGGGAGCGCTGGACCCGGGATTCATCGCCGGTAGTCGTCGTACTCGTCGTCGGACGAGTCGTCCAAGCGGTCACCGTTGTCGTGACCGTCGTCGGATTTGCCGCCCGACAGCTCTCGCTGCAGGGCGTCGAAGTCCGTGGCGTGTGAGCTGTACTTGAGCTCCCGGGCCACCTTCGTCTGCTTGGCCTTAGCTCGGCCGCGCCCCATGGCTCGACCCCCTCGCGCAGTGACGGGGCGGCCGGGGGAACGGCGGCCCCGTAGATGTCGACAGTTGATTCCTGCTAAGTACCGTACCGTGCCGAAGGGGTTCGATGCGACGCGGCACGGTGTGCAGAACCTGACATCACCGAGAACACCCTCGCCCGGGCACCCGCACCGTTGCGGTCCGTGAAACCATGGGTGGGTGCCTCGTCCGTTCGTCGCCTACCTGCGGGTGTACGAACCGTTGTCCGCGTTCGCCGAACCGCTGGCCGGATTGCTGCGCAGCGCCATCGAGGCCGGTCGCCTGGACCACGCCGACGCCGGGATTCGCGAGCGCGAGGTGTGGCTCAAGTCACAAGCGTCGGACCCCGCGGCGATCCTGCCCGGCGAGCTGCCGGACGGTCGGCCCACCCCCAGCTCGATCCGCGACGTCCTGGTCCTCGACCCGGCCGCTGTCCCGCTCGACCAGGCGACCCTGGCGCCGGGCCCACTCGTGTGCCCGCTCGACCTGCGCGCCCGCTCGGCCGCGGCGATGGTCGGTTTCCTCGCCACCTCGACGCCCACCCTGCGCGAGGCGGTGCTGTCCACCTCGCCCGAGCAGGTCCGGCAGAAGGCGACGAGCGTCCTGGGCGAGCTGCCCAGCGGTGCCGTGCACGTGGTGTCCACGACCTGGACGGTGCCGCTGCCCTGGTTCGCCCTGGTAGACCCGGCCCGGCGGCACGTCGTCCTCGCCACCCGCGAGGACCCCAAGCGCCAGGTCTTCTGGCGCACCGCCATGGGCGACGCGCTGCGCCGGGTGGAGCGCGCCCGCTCGCTGTCCGCGCAGACCTTCGGCGAGTCCGGCCCCACCAAGGTCCTCGCCGACACCGCCCGCTGGCTCGGCAACTTCGACCCGGGCTCCGCGGTCGAGCTCGACTACGGCGGCCTGGTCCAGCTGCTCTCCGACGAGGAGCTGGTGGACGACTCGTCGGCGCAGGACGTGCACGACATCCTCGACGCCATCGAGCACTCGGCCCCCGACGAGGTGGGCGACCGCTTCGAGCGCCTGCGCGACTTCTGGGGCGAGCTCGCGGTCCGCGAGCAGATGAACTGAAGCGGGTGGGGCGGGCCGGGCCGTTGCAGCGGTGGCCCGCCCCCGGCTGGGCTCGTCCGGACCACTGGGCGAGGAACCTCCGGGCCGCCGGTCATGCCGGCGAGCCAGGCTCCAGTGTCAGCGCGGGACCGGCTCCACGCCACCGTTTCCCGTTGCGTTTCGTTGCGTTGCGCGGCTGTGCAAGATCGCTGACCTGCTGAAACGTCGACGGCGTCGGCCGGACGGGGGTACTGGCCCGCGAGCTTGCCGCCGCTGGGTCGCAAGATCGCGTCGCGGGCTCCCGGTGTTGCGCAACGCCAGGAGGCAAGCGGGCGAAACGTAAGTGGACCCCGCAACGGTGTGTGGTGTGTCAGAACTGGGTTGGTCACCACCGAGGAGGGCCGGGTTGCAGCCCGCGCTCCGGAGTTCACCCCCGCTGGTGGCCGTCCACTCGGACTCTCGTCCGGACCCATGGTGTGAAGGAGTGCTCGCAATGATCGTGCGCAGGGAACCCGATCGGCGGTGGCCGCGACCGCGGCTGTACGTGCTGGTGGTCATCCTGGTCGGGATGGCCGCGCTGGTGCTGGCCGGGCGCTCGCCGGAGACGGCGGTGGCCCTGGTGAGCAGTGGGGCGCTGCTGGCCGCCGAGGTCGCCGACCGCCTGTTCGGGTCCGCCCGGGCGGTGGCCGGATGACCGACGACCAGCACGGTCCGACCGAGTGGATCCCGGCTCCACCCCGGCCCGAGCGCGCCGAGCCGGCCGCCCAACCGGCCGCCCAGCCGCAGCCCGCGGACTTCCAGGACCAGCTCCAGCTCTTCGCCGCCGAGCTGCTGAGCCTGCGCACCCAGCGCGGGCTGACGCTGGACCAGCTGTCCCGGCGGGCCAACTACTCCACCGCCCAGCTGTCCCGGGCCACCCGGGGCGACCGGCTGCCCACCTGGCAGGTCACCGAGGGCTACGTGCGCGGCTGCCAGGAGGAGGGCGACGAGAACGCGGTCGCCGCCACCGTGGCGCGGTGGCGGTGGAAGTGGGAGACCCTGCACGCCGCGGCGGCCGCCGCCGCTGTCGCCCCACCGGTGCGCGAGGACGAGCCGCGCCCGGAGGACGAGGGACCCGTCGTCGGGGTCGTACCCCCGCCCGGTGGCGGGGAGCCGCCCGGTGATGATCGAGTGCCCGGGGGCGGCGGGGAGGAACCGCCCGTGCGCAAGAGCCGGGTGCGCCCGGTGCTCGTCGCCGTGATCGGTGTGCTCGCGCTGGGCTTGGTCGCATGGCTGGCGATACGCGCGATGGGGTCCGGTGACGATCCCGACCCCGGCAAGCCGGGCGCGGTCTTCGTGCCGTGGGTCTCCGCGCTCCAGCCGTGCGCGGCGGGCGATCGGCGGGAGACGCTGACCGTGGCGGCGTCCGCGGACAAGTCGAACGTGCTGACCGGGCTCGCGGCGAGCTACCAGCCGCACCTGGTCAACGGCACCTGCGTCGAGGCCAAGGTCGTCCTGGCGAACTCCGGCATCTGGATGGACCGGCTGGCCCAGGGCTGGGACGAGGCGAGGTGGGGACCCCGGCCCGACGTGTGGAGCCCGGCGTCGTCGATGTGGCTGCCGCTGGCCCGGGCCAAGGCCACCGACGCCGCCCGGGCCGCGCTGCCCACCGGCGACGACTTCGAGTCGATCGTGACCACGCCGCTGGTGATCGCCGTGCCGCGCACGGTCGTCGACAAGATGAAGTGGGCGGGCACCGAGCTGGGCTGGCAGAAGCTCGACGAGCTGGCCCGCGACCCCGCGGGCTGGGCGGGCAAGGGCGACCAGGGCCTCGGCCCGTTCAAGCTCGGCAAGACCAACCCGACCCAGTCCAGCTCCGGGCTCAACGCGACGCTGGGCCAGTTCCTCGGCCTGTCCCCGGGGCGCCCGCTGGACGAGTCGGTGCTCACCGACCCGGCCAACCAGCGCTCGATCGAGGCGGTCGAGAAGGCCGTCGAGCACTACGGCGACACGACCCTGACCTACCTGGCCAACCTGCGGGAGAACGACGGCACCACCGCGTCGTACCTCTCGGCGATCACCATCGAGGAGAGCTCGATGGTCGCCTACAACGAGGGCTACCCGTGCGGCGCGGCCAGCCCGGGCGACCGCTGCCGCAAGGGCGCGCGCCCGGCGGTCCCGCTGGTCGCGTTCTACCCGCCGGAGGGCACCTTCTACTCGGACCACCCGTTCATCCCGATGCCCGGGATCAGCGACGCCAAGGCCAAGGTCGCCGCGGACTTCCTCGGCTACCTGCACTCCAGCCAGGCGGCGGAGAAGTTCGGCGAGTACGGCTTCCGGACCATCAACCCGGACCGGTCCGCCGCGCCGAGCAAGTTGGTCACCGCGGCCAACGGCGCCCGCCCGGACGCCCAGCTGCCCGCCACCATGCCCCGGCCCAGCGGCGCCACGCTCAAGGCGGCGCTGCAGGTGTGGCAGAAGGTGCGCAAGCCGGCGAACGTGCTGCTGGTGATCGACACGTCCGGGTCCATGGGCCCGCCGACCCCTGCCGACCAGAACGGCTACCCGCCGGGCTACGCGGGTCCGTCCAAGCTGGACCGGGTGAAGGGCGCGGCCGAGGTCATCATGGGCGAGGGCACCTTCACCGACCGCGACCGGGTGGGCCTGTGGAACTTCTCCACCCGGCTCAACGGCGAGGCCGACTACAAGGTCGACGTGGAGCTCGGCGCCCTCGGCGACGCCGCGGCGGTCGGGACCCGCCGCGCGCAGATCCGCACGGCGCTGGCCAACCTGAAGCCGGTGGGCGCCACCGGTCTCTACGACACGATTAACGCGGCGGCCGACCACCTGAAGGCGCACTACGACCCCGGTGCCATCAATGCCGTCGTCGTCCTCACCGACGGGAAGAACGAGGACACCAACCAGCAGACCGACAGCGCTTCGCTGATCACGACGCTGGGCGCGGAGAAGGTCAGCCCGGTCCGGGTCTTCGCCATCGCCTACGGCGACGGCACGGACTTCAACCGCGACGGGGAACCCGGCGAGCTGCAGAAGATCGCCCAGGCGAGCCACGGCGCCGCCTACGACGCGACCGACCCGGCGTCCATCGAGACGGTGTTCACCAACGTCCTGTCCAACTTCTAGAGAGCAGACGACAATAGGCGCCCCTCCGCGGAGGGGCGCCTGTTGTCTTTCCAGTGTTGTTAGTGCAGCTCGTCCAAGAGGCCGTCGGTCAGGCGGGCGGCGCCGACCGGCACGCCACCGCCTAGGACGTCGTGCTCGGCCTTGTCCTCGAGCTCGGGGGCGTCGTAGCCCAGGGCCCGCAGGACGCCGACCAGGATCGGGGTGCGCGGGCGGGGCGCGCCGTCGTCGATCTTCATCGCGACCGCGGTGCCGTCGGCCAGGACCATCGCGTGCACGCCCTCGGCGCCGCCCTTGACCAGCAGCCCGGGGATCGCCTGCATCAGCTCGGTGTCGTCGCGGTTCGTGCCGCCGACCAGGTGCGGGTGGGCCCGCATCGCGTCGGCGACCCGGCGGCGGCGGGTGCCCGGCTCGGCCAGCACCAGCCGGGTGTAGCCGGTGGCCAGGCCGGTCAAGGTCAGCGCGAACAGCGGGGCGCCGCAGCCGTCGACGCCGATCGAGGTGATCCGCTCGCCGGTCATGTCCTCCACCGCCTCGGCGATGGCGACCTGCGCCGGGTGCTCCGGGTCGAGGTACTCGCGCACGTCCCAGCCCTGCTGGGACGAGGTCGCCACCATTGCCGCGTGCTTGCCGGAGCAGTTCATCGCCGCCGCGCGCTTGCCGCCACCACCGGCGATCACCCGGTTGCGGGCGGCCAGGTTCATCGGCCAGTCCGGCGGGCAGCCCAGGTCGGACTCGGCCAGGTCGTTCTTGGCCAGGATGCCCAGGACCTGCTCGACGTGCTCGGTCTCGCCGCTGTGCGAGGCGCAGCCCACGGCGAGGTCGGCGTCGTCGGGCAGGTCGAGCCCGGCCCGGAGCAGCCCGAGCCCCTGCAGCGGCTTGTTGCACGACCGGGTGAAAACCGGCTCGTTGACCTCACCGAGGGCAAGCCTGATTTCCCCGTCCGGGGCGAGCACGACGACGGACCCGCGGTGGATCGACTCGACGAACCCCGAGCGCAGGACCTCGACCAAGACCGGGTTCAGCGTGACTCTCCCTCTGACCGTTTGCCCCGCTCGGCGGCCAGCAGGTCGTCGACCGACGCGCTGCCCGCGCGGTACCGACCGCCGATCTCGTCGTTGAGCAGGTCCATCACCTTCTGCACCTCGCGCCTGCGCTGGGAGACCGAGGCCTCCTCCCGCTGGTAGGTCTGCAGGGCCAGCGCGAGCCGTTCGTCGGGCAGCGAGCCCACGTCGGAGAGGTCGGCGTCGGAGACCAGGGCCTCCACGTGCCGCCGGTGCGCCTCCGCGCGCGAGGGCTCCATCGTCTGGTAGCGCCCGGAGCCCATCGCCGGGCCGACCGCGTTGTCGGCGAGGATCACCGCGAGCTGGTCGACGACGGACGTGGACTCACCGGTCGCGCGCCTGCGCTGCTCGGCGCGGACGATGTCGATCCGGCCGTGCAGCAGCCTGCGCAGGTAGGACAGATCGGTCTCCTCCTGCGCCGCGTCGTCCCGGCGGGCACGAACCTCGACGAGGTCCAGCCCGGCCAGGCCCTCGACGTACTCCGGCGACAGCACCCTGTCGATGCGCCTGCGCCCACCCGGGCGGACTTCGATCACGGGCACATCCTCCGCCACTCGGTGCTGGATCGCCATATCTTGACGACAACGATGCTCAGCTCGCCACCCCCAGAAGTACCCTCGACTCGTCCGGACCAATCGGCGGCCGCTGCGCGATCCGGGCCAGGCCGGACGCCCGGGCCACGAGCTGGGCGTTGTCCTTCACCCGTTCGCCGCGGGCGTAGGAGATGGTGTCCTCCATCCCCACCCGAACGTGCCCACCGGCGGACAGGCTCGCCAGCAGCACCGGCAGGCTGGTCCGTCCGACCCCGGTCGCCGAGAACGTGGCCCCCTCGGGGATGAGCCGGAGCGCGGCGGCGAGGGTCTCGGTGTCACCCGGCATCCCGCCCGGGACACCCATCACCAGGTCGAGGTGCACGTGCCCGCCCGCGGGCAGCCCGTGCTGGTCGAGCAGGCGGCGCAGCGTGGTGAGGTGGCCGAGGTCGAAGATCTCGTACTCGGGCACGATCCCGCGCTCCTGCATCCGCTTGTGCAGCTCGACGATGAACTCCCACCGGTTCAGGAAGACGTCGTCGCCGAAGTTGACCGTCCCCATCGAACACGACGCCGAGTCCGGCCCGGCGTCCAGCACGGCCAGCCGGTCGGCCTCGGGATCGGTGACCGCCCCACCGGTGGACAGCTGCACGATGAGCCTGGTGTTCTCGCGAACGGCGGCCACCGTCTCCTTGAGCCTGCCCAGGTCCAGGGTCGGCTTGGCCTCGTCGTCGCGGATGTGCAGGTGGATCATCGCGGCCCCGACCCGCTCACAACCCCGCGCGGTCTGCACCAGCTCGTCCAGGGTGACGGGGAGATTGGGGACGTCGGCCTTGGTGTGCTCGGCCCCGGTGGGCGCGACCGTGATCAACGTGCCATGGCTGCCAGGACGGGTCGTCGACGATGACATGCCGCGATCCTGACACACATCCAGGCACGTGAAAGCCCCTCGTGTTGGTCTCGGCCAGTCCGGCCTCCGCCGAGGGCGCGGTGCGGATCTTGACCACGGTGCCGCCGATCACCACCTTGGTCGCGACAGCCTCCCCGGAAGTGCCGGTACGTAAACTGGGCGCAGCATCATCGGCGAAAGGTGTCCGTGCCATGGCATTCGACGAGCTTGCCGGATTGTCGTTCGGTGCCCGGTTGAAGGCGGTTCGGCAGCGCGCGGGCAAGACGCGTGCGGTGGTCGCCGGCCTGATGGGCTATTCCGAGAGCTGGCTCAAGTTCGTCGAATCCGGCCGCATCAAGCCGCCGGGGTTGCCTGTCCTCGTCCGCTTCGCCGAGGTGCTGGGCGTCGCGGATCTCGTTGAGCTGACCGGGAACCAGCCGATCGCCATGTCGGTCACCGGCCAGGCCGGGCACGAGGCGGTACCCGGGGTCCGGGAGGCGATCGAGGCGCCGCTGCTCGCGCCGGAAGCGGCAGTTGTGCCGAACGTGTCCACGTTGACCGCGCGGGTGGTCGACGCCTGGGCCCTCTGGCACACCTCCCCGACCCCGCGGGCCTCGGTCGGTGCGGTGTTGCCGCGCATCATCACCGACGCCCGGATCGCCTGCCGCACGTTGGACGGTCTGGACCGGCGCCAAGCGCACGCCGCACTGTCTTCTGCCTATGCCTTGTCCGAACAACTGCTCGCGTGGGTCGCGGACAGCTCACTGCTGTGGTTGGCCGCCGACCGGTGCATGACCAGCGCCGAGCAGGCGGACGACCCGATCGCGCTGGCGACCGCGGCCTGGGTGGTGGGGAACGTCTGGCGCTCGAGTCGCACCGATGAGGCGTTGGAGTTGGCCCACGACGCCGCGTCCCTGCTGGAGCCCCGGCTCGACACCAGCCAGGAGGCACGTGCGCTATGGGGCGCGGTCCGGTTGCACGGGTCCATCACCGCGGCCCGGATGGGCCGGGAAGGCGACGCGTTGCGCATGCTCGACCAAGCGGGCGAGATGGCCGGCCGCATGCCCACTGGCTACGCGCACCCCGCCACTCTCTTCGGCGGGGCCAACGCCGCGCTGACCGGGGTCAGTGTGCACGTCGAGCTGCGGAAAGGCGCCAAGGCGGTAGAGGCGGCTGAACTGGTCGACCCCGATACGGTGCCTTCGCTGGATCGGCGGGCCCGGGTCTGGCTCGAAGTCGCCCGTGGCTACCAGCAGCGCAAGGAGAGCACGGCGGCCTTGCACGTCCTGCAACGTGCGGTGGGCACCAGCCGGGAGTCCATGGCGTGCCACCCGCTTTCCCGTTCGCTTGCCGCCGAATTGGCCACAAAGGGCGGCGCACTGGTCGAGCGTGAGGCTCGGGTGCTCGCGGCCACGCTGGACGTCACCATTTAGCAGGCACCTTTCGTACCCGTTCGCGTACGGGGTGTGTATTCGGCGGTGTGTGGTGCGCGGGAGTTGTTGCCTGAGTCGTTGTTCGCGCCGTCCAATCCGGTGTGTCGGGGGTGTGTGGCGCGGGTTCGGCCGGCGCCGCGTGAGGTGCGGCGGTCGTGGTGGGGGCGGCTTTGCGGGCGTGTGGCGGGTGGTCGGTGATGGATCGGTGTGACGGTCGTGCCATGGCTGCCAGGACGGGTCGTCGACGATGACATGCCGCGATCCTGACACACATCCAGGCACGTGAAAGCCCCTCGTGTGCCGGAGCTCGCGACAGCGCTGTCCCGCACCTGAGCTCGGGGCGCCTGCCTTCGGGCTAGGCGACGGCGGTCAGATCGGTGCGGATGCGGCGGGCGAGGTCGACGACCCCGGCTTCGTCCTTCCAAGGCAGGCAGCGGTCGACGAGGTCGCGGGCGTAGTCGACCGCGCGCGCGGAGGCGACTCGGGTCAGGACGTCGACGGCGCGGTTGCCGTGGTGGAGTGCGGCTGCGAGGTCCGGCGCCGCTCCCTGCAGGTGGGTGCTGGCCACCACGATGAGCCGGAGTCCGTGCGATCGGGCGAAGGCGTCGACGGGGATGGCGGCTTCGGCGTCCCAGCGCCGTGCGGGTGCGGGTAGGCCCAGGTCTCGGTGGACCTCCACGGCGTCGGCGGCGAGCCGGCTGTGGGTGTAGAAGTCGATCCAGTCCGGGTCGTCACCGGTTTCGCGGTCCGCTCGGCGGATCAACAGGTCCGAGGTCGACAGTGCCCTACCTGCTGCCCGCGCACTACCCGCGCGGGCGTGCGCACGTGCCTCGATCAGCTTGAAGAAGGCCAGAACACGTGGTGTCGCGGTGGTCTTCGCCCGTTCGAACGCGCCGAGGCACATGTCGATCGCGTCGTCGTGGAAGCCGCGCAGTGATGCTTGCAGTGCCGCGCAAACCAGCACGTAGCCACCAAAGGGGACATCCCCGGCCGCTCGGGCCAACCGCAGCGCCTGGATGTAGTGCCGCTGCGCGGCGGCGTGCCTGCCGGTGTCGAACGCGGTCCAGCCCGCGAGCCGGGAGAGTTGGGCGGTGGCGGCGAACAGCTGCCTGCCGGTCCGGTCGGTGTAGCGCCCGTGCAGCAGAGGTGTGGCCTGCTCGCGCAGGCAGTCCACGACAGCACTGGAACGCCAGTTCCCACCCCCGAGACGTGAGTCCCACCGGCGGGCGTCGTCCGCGGCGGCCAACAGGTCGGCCACATCCGCCGCGCCGACGTGCCTGGTGGCTCCCACCTGGGCAGCGTGCGGGTCTGCGGGGGACGTGAGCCATCGCCGGATCGGCGTGGCCCAACCGGCCATCGTCAACCCGGTCGTGGCGAGGAAGTCTCGACGGTCCACCACGCTCCAGTAGTGGGTCGCACCCCTCACCGCCAAGGGCAGCTCGTGGGGGAAAGCCAGCCCCACGTCCAGGTCGATGTCCTCGACCCGCATCCCGATCTCAGCCAGGGTCACCGGCCTGCCGAGACGTTCACCGAGCGCTTGGGCGATCAGGGATCTGATCACTGGTTCCGGCATGATCCCACGTCGGGTCCAGTTGGCGACGCTGGTGTGCGTGTACGCCGTGCGCTTGTCCACTCCGGCGGCCAGCTGGTTGACGCGCATGGCCAGGCTCTTGCTGCTCGCCCCCGACTGGGTGATCAGGCTTCCGAGCAATGTGTTGGGCTTGCTTGCGCTCTGCTCCGACCTCGGCATCGCGTCACCTCCGGAGACCGTCACCTGTCACCCACGGTAAGCCAAAGGCGTCTGCAGCGTGAACGCGTGACGTGATCCGTGAGCCCCCTGCGTGAGCCTGCCCAAACCGGCCGAAAGGCCGTTTGCTCGCAGATGTCTAGCTCAGGAGGAGAGGCTGCGGTGGCTGGTGAGTTGGCGGTGTTG
Organism: Actinokineospora sp. NBRC 105648; assembly: GCF_030269645.1. GTDB lineage: Bacteria > Actinomycetota > Actinomycetes > Mycobacteriales > Pseudonocardiaceae > Actinokineospora. The sequence continues at coordinate 329,060 of NZ_BSTR01000004.1, forward strand.
CCGATGACGTTCACGGATGGTCGGGATCACTTGGTGGCTGAGTCGTTGGTGGCGACCGGTGGTGTGCGGGGTGTGTATTCGGCGGTGTGTGGTGCGCGGGAGTTGTTGCCTGAGTCGTTGTTCGCGCCGCCCAATCCGGTGTGTCGGGGGTGTGTGGTGCGGGTTCGGCCGGCCCCGCGAGAGGTGCGGCGGTCGTGGTGGGGGCGGCTGTGTGGGCGTGTGGCGGGTGGTCGGTGATGGAGCGGCTCGAAGGTGGGGTGGGGGCCGCGGTGGCGGTGGTGGAGTTGTTGCGGTTGGCCGCGTTGGCTGGGCATCACTTGGCGGTGCACTCGTTGCCGGTGCCGTCGGGTATGGGGGTTTCGTTGATTGGTGGGCGGGCTGATCGGGTGGAGATCGGGGTGTCGGTGACGCCGTTGTCGGCGATGGCTGCGGCGTTGATGGCCTGGCACGAGACGTTGGTCGGGGCGTCTGCGATGTTGTTGGGGGAGACGGAATCCGATGGGCCGCGGGTGGAGATCCACGGTGAGTTCGGGGGCGGGACGCCGGTGCGGGTGGTGGCTTATCCGGATGAGGGTGATCTGGTGGGGTTGCGGGATGTGATCTGGATGGGGCCGCGGGTGTTGGCGTGGCTGCGTGCGGCGGCGGGCTGATGTCGACGAGGTTGGGTGGTTGGGTTCTGGGGGTGGAGTTGCGGCGTCTGCACCAGGCGGCCGGGTTCTCCCAGCGGGGGTTGGCGGCGGCGTTGGGGTGGGACCCGTCGAAGCTCTCGCGGGTGTTGGCGGGGTTGCGGGTGCTCGGCGAGGCGGAGTTGTTGCTGGTGTTGTGGGTGTGCGGGGTGCAGACCGCGAGGGAGCGTGACCGGTTCCGTTCGCTGGTGGCGCGGGCGTGTCAGTCCCGGTGGTGGCAGAGCCGTGACGACACCGATCTGAGTTTCCGGGTGGCTGATGTCCTGGAGGACCAGGCGCGGGCCATTCTCTGCCACGCGCCGACCACGGTTCCGGTGCTGCTGCGAACCACCCGATACGCGCAAGCGTTGCCCCAGACCGAGACCGCGACACCGGGGTTGTTCGACCGACACAGGCCACCGCGGTGTGCGTTCCTGGTTGGGGAGCGGGCGTTGACCCATCCCGGGCCGATGCCCTCGATCATGCGCGGCCAAGCCCGCCACCTCGCCGCACTGGCCCAGCAGGGGTCCATACGGGTGGTGCCTGAAGCGCAGGCGTTCGGTTGGGAGGGCTCGTTCCGGATCCTCGACGTCCCAGATCTTGGTCGGACTGTTCAGGTCGACCAACCGAAGTCGACGCTTTTCCTGCACGACAAGGAATCCGTCGACACCTATGCGGCGCTCGCCCGCAATGTCATGGCTGTCACCCTGGATGAAGAGCGGACGCGTGAGCGCTTGGCGGAGCTGGCGGGTGCCGTGCGGTGAGGCCGGTGCTCAGCCGCGCAGTCCCTGCGCGGCCGCGCGGCCCAGGGCCGGGGTGTCCGGGGGGATGGAGTCCGGGTCGATGGCCGCCTGCGTGGTCTCCTCGCCGCTGCGGATCACCAGCGGGGTGCCCGGTTCGACGGACCGCTTGATCAACGCCAACGCGATCGGACCCAGTTCGTGGTGCTGGACAACCGATCCCACGCGGCCGACCGCGCGTTCGCCCGCGTACACCACATCTCCCGTGTCGGGGAGCACGTCCGAGGCCCCGTCCAGGTGCAACAGCAGCATCCGGCGCGGGGGCCTGCCGACGTTGTGGACCTTGGAGACTGTTTCCTGCCCGCGGTAGCAGCCCTTCGCCACGTGCGCGGCGACGTGGACCCAATTGACCTCGTGCGGGATGGTCTTCTCGTCGGTGTCCACGCCCATCCGCGGGCGGGTGGACTCGACCCGCAGGGCGTCGAAGGCGAGGCTGCCCATCGGGCGGGCGCCGCCCTCGGTCAGGCGGGTCCACCAGGTCACCAGGTCGGTGCGGGGCACCAGCAGGTCGGCGGCGTCGTGGCCCGGCCACGGCATCCGGCGGACGATCACGTCCTCGCCCACCGCCACCGCGTACAGGCCGGTCGGGACCGGGAGGCCCACCTTCGCCAGCAGTTCCGGGGTCTCCGGGCCGACCAGCGACAGCACCGCCCGCTCCGCCGAGGCGTCCCGTGGCTCCACTTTGGACCAGAAGACCATCGACCCCAGGTACTCCAGCAGCGACACCTTCCCGCCGCGCGCACCCGTCGCGAGTGCCCCGTGCTCGGTGTCCAGCCAGACCGTGTCCCCGGCGTGCGCGACGAGCATGTGCGCGTCGACCCGGCCCTGGCTGTCGAGCACCAGGGCCTCGGTGCCCGAGCCAGACAGCAGACCCGTCACGTGCTGCGAGATCACCAGGTGCAGCCACGAGAGCCGCTCCTCGCCCGGCACCGCGATCACCGAGCGGTGCGAGCGGTCGACCACCGCCACCTTGCGCGCGGCGGCCCGCTGCTCGGCGAACGGGTCGCCGAAGTGCCAGGGCACGCCCTCGTCGACCGCGCCGTCGGGGGCGCGCACGGCGCCGGGCAGGTCGAGGATCGGGGAGCGGTCGGTCACGGGGTCTCCTGGGCGCAGCTCTGGCACGTTCCGGACAACGCGAGGTGCCCCGCGTCCAACTCGAACCCGTGGGCGGTCCGCAGCACCGCGGACAGCTCGTCCATCACCGAGCGCGGTGACTCGTCGACGTGCCCGCAGCGGTGGCAGACCAGGTGGACGTGCTCGTGCTCGTGCACCGAGTACTTGGGCGCGCCGTGGCCGAGGTGGGTGTGCCGGACCAGGTCCAGCTCCTCCAGCAGCTCCAGGGTGCGGTAGATGGTGGTGATGTTCACCGTCGGCGTGGCGCGCTGCACGTGCTGGCACACCTGCTCCGGTGTGGCGTGCTCCAGCTCGAGCAGCGCGTCGAGCACCAACTGCCGCTGGGGGGTCATCCGCATGCCGCGTTCGTGCAGCGTGGCACGCAGTTCGGCGCGCCTGCGCGAGGTCGGATGGGCGGTCTCCACCCCGTCAATGGTAGGCCGTCGCCAGGCGTAGGGTGCTGCGCATGCGCGTGCTGGTGATGTTGGACGGGACCCTCGCTGATCCGGACGCCCCGCACCTGCGGGTCGACGACCTCGGGCTGATCCGCGGCGACGGCGTCTTCGAGACCGTCCTGGTCGTCGACGGCGCGCCCCGTGAGCTGGGCCCGCACCTCGACCGGCTGGCCCGGTCCGCGCGGATGCTCGACCTGCCCGAGCCCGACCGCGCCGCCTGGGAGCGGGTCACCCGGGTGGTGATCGACGCTTGGCCCGAGCCCGGTGAGATGGCGCTCAAGCTCGTCTACACCCGCGGCCCCGAGTTCGGCGACGGCACGCCCACCGGGTTCGCGCTGGGGCTGCCGCTGAGTCCCAAGGCGCTGCGCAACCGCGAGTCCGGCGTGAGCGCGGTGACCCTGGCCCGCGGCTTCGACCCGGACATCGTCGAGCGCGCGCCGTGGCTGCTGCTGGGCGCCAAGACCCTCTCCTACGCGGTGAACATGGCCGCCATGCGGCACGCCGAGGCCCGGGGCGCCGACGAGGTGATCTTCTTCGCCGCGGACGACTCCGTGCTGGAGGGACCGACCTCGACCGCCGTCCTGGTCAACGGCCGCACCCTGCGCACGCCCCCGCCGAGCAGCGGGATCCTGCCCGGCACCACCCAGGGCGCGCTGTTCCGCGCGGCCGACCGGGCGGGGTGGACCACCAAGGTGGAGCCGTTCTCCCGCGCGGAACTGGCGCGCGGCGACGGGCTCTTCCTGGCCTCCAGCGTCCGCAAGATCACCCGAGTGCACACCCTCGACGGCATCGCCCTGCCGGACTCGGGCGCGCTCGGCGCCGAGCTGAACGCGCTCTACGAATCGGAGTACTGAGCCCTGATACTGAGCCCGGCTAGGGCCTGTATCGAAGTCGATCAGAGCCATTCGTTGATCGCGGCGACATAGACGGTGGCTTCGTAGCGCACGGCCAGCTTGTCGTACCGGGTGGCCACGGCACGGTGGCGTTTGAGCCGGTTGAT
>NZ_BSTR01000005.1:0-120502 GCF_030269645.1 Actinokineospora sp. NBRC 105648
TCCACTGTGGTCACCGTCAGAGCCCGGGTGAGCGCGTAGGAGACGATCAACGCCGGCAGGCCCAGCACGGCGACCACGGCCCACCCGCTCACCGAGGGCCGGGTGAGCACCAACCACTGAACGCCCACGATCACTGCGGCGGTGAGCACCACCCGCCCGGCCAACGACACCAACCGCGCACCCGAGCGCGCCGAGTCCGCCGCCGCCCTCGCGCGGCGCGCGCTCGCACGCCACACCCACGCCGAGACCACCAGCACACCCACACCGGCCACCACCTGGACAGCGGTCAACTGCGGCATCACGCCCGACCACCACCCTCGGTGCCACGACGCGCGCGACGCTCACACCACACCGGATGCAAAGCCCGCACATCCTCAGCCGGCAGAGCACCCCACACCCCCAAGGTCTGCGCGCCCGAGGTACGCAGCTCGACCTCAAGACACTCCCGCCGCACCGGACACGACCCACAGATCACGGCCGCCGTCCCCCGGTCGGTCATCTCCCGCCCGGACCACTCCGGCTCCAGGCCCGACCGGTAGAGGGACATGCACGCCCCGTCCCGAGTGACCACCTCGAACAACACCCCGTCCGGCACCAGCTCGACCCCGTCGAGACCAACCGCCAGACCCTCATAGAAACCATCGGGATTCACCGCGCCCATCACGCCTCACCCCGCACGACCAGCGCACCGGCGTCCAAAGCCAGATGCGCCACCACATGCGCCGGAACCAACACCCGACGCCCCCGCCGAACCACCGGCAACACACCCAGCCGAATAGCACGACACACACGCGAACTATCGACACCGAGAAGCCACGCAACCTCAGCGATGGACAGCAGACAACGCGAATTGCTGAAAGCTTTATTCTTCATGAATATTTGATCCTGACCCTAGGCTGCGACTCACGGGCTGCGAACCGCTGCCTCAAGTAAGACCAAGACACGACGATGTCTCCATATCGACCAGGAATGCCCTCATTCCACCCCGGAATAAGCCCAGGTAAACGCCCCGCGGTGACTGATCAATATTCTGAGAACGAATATTTTGAGGCGAATATTCGCCCCTGGAATAATGATCTATAGAGCGGGCCTCTCGTGTTCCGCCACGGCCTGACCGCAGGCGCTAACTACTGCTCAGTACGCGGTAACCCATGCCCGCTCTGAAACGCGGCCGGACCACTTAACTAGCACCTCAAAGTGGCTCTGACCTGGCATTATTCAGGACCGGAATGAAACATTCCAAACTCGCATAGACGTCGACCACCCGCGCCATGACAGTGGTGCTGTCCCTCTCAGCAACCCACCGGGTCCAGCTTCAAGGCAGGTAGGCCCCTTACGATGACCCCGTACCGCGAGTCTCCCGAGCGTCCAGTTCTCACAGCACTACTGACTGGCGGAGTAGCCCGCGACGGCATAGCCCGCGTTGCGTGCGGGATGCCGGAGTCCACAAGGCTGATAGATGAAATCTTGACTCTTGACCACGTGGACTCCGAAACCACTCTCTCCGTAGGGGACGTGGAGTTTCACCAAACCAAAGACGGTCCGTTCCCTAACCATCAATTTCGCATTAGTGTTCGTCCACAGGCGGACTGCGCAGCCCTCAACTACATGGACGACTGCGACCCTGTAATGCCAATCGCGAACTCTCACAGTCCGACAGGGCATCTCTTTGGCGTCGACCTTGTATTCAACGGTCTGAGCGGATTGATGTTCCCGCGCTCCGCTGTCATTCCAATGACCAATGCACGCAGCGCCCTATTGGAATGGCTACGCACGCGCAAACGCCCCAACTGCATTGACTGGCGCCCGTACGACATTCACCTGCTACGCCCCGACTAGCACACGGAGACGTTCCGTACACGATTTAGTCTTGCGACCGGATGGGCCACGATGGGCAAGAAGAAGACAGCGAAAACAGTGGCGCTGACGGTGGAACTGACAACCACCGAGTTGGCTGCATTGAGCGTAGCTACCGTGCTGGTGACGTCTGCTGCTGAACAACCGATGGTCAATAGCGCTGACCGGGCACTTCGCAAGGTCCGCGCGGCTGCAAGACAACACCCGGACCTGCCGCCGGTTACGAAGTAGGCCCTACCCGCTACCAAACTTGGAGTCTGGTCATGCCCTATCCATTGGTGTACGGCTACGTCCGGAGCATTGCTGACGATTCCGAATTCGTCCACTCTTGCCGCGATCGACTGGCGGTCTGGTGTGTCCGAGAGGGCTGGAACCTCGGAGCTGTCTTCACCGATGTCGGTTCGCCATTGGACGTTGAGAACCGGGTGGGGTTTCGTGGCCTGCTCGACGCAGCGGCAATGCCGGCGGCTAGTGCCGTAGTGCTCTTGGACGAGGGGCACCTGTCATCCCGGGCGGACGTGGTTGACGACTTGAAGCGACAGCTTCGACGTACCGGCGTAGCCGTACGTGTCCAGAACGCTCGGGATGAGAGTTTGGACGGGGACAACGCATGAGCACCGAACCGACTACGGGAAAGCACCGGGGCGGGCGGGAGCGACCTGTGTGGGTAGCGGAATTGGTGGCGCGTCAAGTCCAAGACTGCCAGCCCCTACGGCTCAATTGGCGACCGGACGATCTAGACAGAAGCGGGATGGTGGTGGCCGCTCACCACGACGATACGCCCACCGGGGAACTACCCCGAATCACCCCCGACATGCTGCGCAAGACAGGGACCTGAGCGGTTGTGACGGCACGCTGTTGAGAAATGGAACGATGAGAGATCCAAGAGCAGTCCTTTTGGGCGCTGAACTTCGCCGTGTTCGAATCGCGAACAGTTTTTCTATCAGGCGGACTTGCGAGGTCACCCACGTTGACCCTGCGATGTTGTCGCGATGGGAATGCGGGGAACGGATGCCCAGTTCCGAGCATGTCGCTCGCCTCTTGATGGGATACAGAGCCGACAAGATAACGTACAACCAAATAATAGGGTATTCGCGCAATGTGAATGACAGGCTTTGGACGGCAAAGACCGACATTGAGCGCGAACAGCAGAATGCGGCCATGGGCGTGTTCGAGTGCGTGGCATCACAGATATCGATCATGGCGCCGATCTCGATTCCCTGCCTACTGCGCACTTCCGACTATTCCAATGCCGCAGACGGACCAGTTTTCAATAGATGGCCGCTCAAGAGTTCGGGTATGGACACAGACACCAAATTGTTTGTCGTGCTTGGGCAGGCGGTTATTCATCAGCAAGTGGGAAACTTGGCTGTGATGATCGAACAACTACGACGACTTGTCGCATTGTCCGAGCTTCCATCCGTCGACATTCGGATCATTCCTTTTACCTCGGGTTGGTATGCAGGAATGGAAGGCGCATTTGAGCTGGTTGAGTCGAGTCGGTTTGAGGCCGTGCTGATGGAGACCCGGACTTCGCTTTCATGGACTCACGACCGTGACGCTGTCGACATGGCACGAGAAGATTTCGACAACGCCAAGGCGATAGCGTTCAACGCCGCGACGTCTCGCAAGATTATCACTGAAGCCGTTGCCCACCTCGAAAGGCAAGGATGAACAAGGGCATTGGTTGGAGGAAGACAGACGTGAATCGAGCCCACGGCACCGACGCTGCCCTGACTCGACTATCGACGATGATCTCCGCAATGAAGCGGCACGTGGCTATGACCAACGTCCCAGACGTTCAACTTGCCACCGTAAATGCGAGCAACACAGATGCGATCAACGTCGTACTGACTCTGCCGACGGCCGTACTGTGGAAAACCTGCCTAGACATCTTGTCTTGGCGAGCGAGTCTGATTTCCCTACGGTTGTCTGTTCGCCCTTCTACAGCGAACAGCGTCGCGCGGCTACGCCTTGAGGGCCGATTGCCGGATGGCACAGCAGTAGTGTTGGAGAGTTATCCTCGCGAAAGCGAGATGATCGGTCTTCCCGCCGAACTCACCGGTAGATCAGCCCTCGACTGGCTTCTACACAATTCGCGAAGCGCCCTGTCTCACTAATTGGTATTCAGAGAAGAATCGGATATGTCAAGAAATGGCACTAGATGACTTTAAAGCAAAAATCAACAGCTTGACCCTGGCAATGCTCCCCGAGGCGCTTGCCGTCGCGCGACGCGAAATGAGCGAAGCAGTCAACCAGCTCCGCATAGAAGCCGAATCAAGCAATGACATCGGATTCATGCAAGCAGTATCGACAGCTTATGAGGCAATCCAAAGTATCGATGCCGCGATGAGGGCCGCAGGACACGCATCTGAGGAAATCTCAGCCTACTTGAACCGAGTCTAGATCGCGACGTTGACCCGGACAGAAGAAGCGAACCCCATGAATCAACCCGTTCCCGCTGCGTCCGACCAGATGTTCAACCTCACCACTCAGGTCGCCGATCGCATTCGTGAACACATTGCCGCTCATCCGACATTGGCCACCCCAACCTATGTCTCCATACATTCCACCGAACGGCGTGCCTGGGCAGCTCTGGTGCTGCCAGGCACGACAGGTGCTGAAGTGTGCGCCAACGTACTGGCTTGGGTCTCGACTCTGCGTGAGCCGTACGCCCGCGTCACAGCCTCCGGAGCACACGGCTGCCCACAGGCAGATGTCATGACCTACCTCGACCATGAGACCATTGTCTGCATCATCGGCGACGTATGGCGCCCGTCATCTGGCCAGACCATCAAGCGTAACTTGAATGGCACACAGGCCATGAAATGGATTCGGCTACAGGCAGCGAGTTAACGTCCAATGGAGACACTCGACAGTTCAACCCACTCGTAGCGTTTTCTGTCGCGGTTCAAGTTGATCAGGGATACCCGGTCGACACTCATTGTGACACTCAGGGGCGGGAACCCTGCCAGAGCGGAAGCCAGCGATTCACTTGACCATTCTGCGTTTGAATAGGCAAGGGTCACGTGAGGTTGAAATTTCTCCTCCCTTTCGGGTACGTTCGCATGTCCCCAAACTTCCGCGATAGCTTCGCGAAGGACCAATCGAACTTCGTTTAATGGTTCGGTTGGCGCAACGTGCATCTGTACCGTTTCCGGATCGATGTGCGCCGGACCGATTCGCACGGAAAACGGCTCCAGCAAGGCTAGGCGATGCCGGGATGCCACAGCAATCAGGTTGGCATCTTCAATGGAAACCTCGTCGGCAAAACCAAGGCCCTGCACCGTCAGATGCAACCCGGCAATACCCACCTGATCCAGTTGCCTAAAGTTATCAAGTAGTGGCGCGTAGTGGCGAACAAGACTTGAAGCACCCGCATTGCCTTCAAATGTGATGTGCCACGTGTAGAACGATCTGCCAACTGCCCAACCGGGGCGCCACCACCAATGATCCCGCATATCCGGAACGCTATTCACATGTCCTCCGAAGATCGCGCTTCAAGCGCCTCTATTCGTGATGACGTCTTAAACTCGCGAATCGCTTCTCCGAGCTCAACAACCCGCTTGTCTTTACCGATGGGCAAGGCGATAGCGAGTTCGGCTATCTCCGAAACTCGCCGGAGAAGCGGCCTCACCCGATTGTCCGGGTCCGTAAGCAGGATCGGTTTCAGCGCTTCTCGCGCACCGTCAAGCTCGCCGAGTGTCAGATGTGCTTTGACAACTTGGCACCGTGCCATTCGCTCAGAGCCAAGGTTGCGAGTGGCTGGCTCGGCACGTTCGAATAGCCGGACCGCTTCGATCGCTTGCGCTAGGGCTGGTTGCGCATTGCCCGTAGCAAGGTGAACGTCCGACCAAAAGCCCGCAGCCCGCGCTACAGAGCAGGTGAAGGGTCCGCCGAGGAAATCACTTCCAACCGCGAAGCTCTCTGCATTCCTTTGGGCAGTTGTCAGCGCACTGGTAGAAGACTCCACATTGCCGGTTCGGGCGATATCGAGCGCAAGTGCGCTTGACAAGAAAAGTTTCGAAGTTCCAGTTTGAGCATATTGAAGGCCATCTTGAGCATTCTTCGCTGCTTGCTCAAAGTCGCCATCCCAGAACGAGACTGTGTGTTGGCACGCGCGTACCCACGCTTTGAGCTCGTCAAGTTCGGCGTTGTCTGCGCACGCCCACGCTGCCCGTAAGTGGCTCTTGGCGGCATGAGCGGCGCCAATGTCCGTTGATATCCACCCGAGTAGTGAAAGACACCAACCAGCCGCCGCGTAGAGCTCAGCCATCCGCGATGGCCTTCTACATGTCGGAATCAGATCGAATATCCGGTTACGCAAAAGTCGAATCCGATTGAACAGAGGAGGAGTGGGCACCCGAAGATAGTTTCGCGAAGCCCACTGAATCTCTTCAACCATCTGCTCAATGGTCAGGTCGCCTATCGCGCCGGACTCCGTCCACGATAGCAGGCGAGCAGATTCGTTTGCGGCTTCCACGATCGCGTCCTCCACGATCTCGTCAGCTTGAGCCCTCATTCGATGGCCCGGCAGGGCAAACCACAGCTTGTTAGCTGGAAGGTGCAACGCTGCTGCGTAAGCAGTCAGAAACTCGATATTTTGCTCCGCCTTGCCGTTCTCTAATCTACTTACGTGACCTTGAGTGATATTAAGCCACCGCGCCAGCACCTCTTGACTTAGCGGCTTTCCGAACATCCTCAAATAGTGTGGATGGTTTCGATAAGCTTTGAAGACTTTTCCAATATGCCAGCTATCGAACGCGGCCGAAAATTCATCGGTCTCGAAGAAGCCGCTTTTGACATCGGCGGGCCTTAGCTGTTGGTCGCGCCGCTCCCTGTGGCAGCGTCCGCACATGCGCGCGCTGTTATCTGTGGCGAGGGGTGATCCACACCCGGTGCAGCGGCGGCCGGGCGCGGTCGAGCCTGCTTTCCCGACATCGCTCATAGGCCAGTCCTAACCGGTTGTCACAGCTTGCCGCGCGTGTGACCAGCGTACATTCGCCTAGCGTAGTCGTGCCATCGCTTACAACAACTGGCGCAGAGGTGATCACTATCGCCACCCGTCGCAACCAGGTGCAGCGCCAGCAGCGCAGCGGGTACTACGCAGCGTTGCGCCCCACCGCTCGGCTTTTGGCTGTTCGGGTGCGGTATAGTGTTGTTGGCTGACACACTTGGTGGTCGTCCCACTGGACGATGGAGGGGACGCGGGCCGCGAAGGCGCGCACGTTGTCGTCGAGCAGGTTGTAGGCGAACTGGCCGCGGTACTCGGCCAGGGTCTCGGCGACCTTGGACTTCTCCGGGGTGACGATGTTCCGCCAGACGCGGCCGTCGGGGAGGGTGACGCTGGCCTGCAGCGGGCCGTCGGAGTAGACGGTGTCGCCGCTGTGCAGGAAGAAGTCGGGGCGGCGGGCGGCCATCGCGGCGTAGGCGGTCATGCCGCCGGTGTCCGGGTTGATGCCCCAACCCTGGCCCGCGACGTCACCCGACCAGGTGAACCGCACGTCCGCCCGGCCCACCGGGGCGGTGCGGAACGAGCCGACCAGGGGCTCGCTGGCGGTGCGGCCGTCGAGGTCCTCGGCGCGCACCCGGTAGTGGACCTCCTGGCCGGGGGCGAGCCCGGTCAGCCGGAGCCGCCCGGTGCCGTCGGTGTCCGGGGTCAGCACGGGGCCGCGCAGGCAGCGGGCGTGCCGGAAGGACGGGTCCCGCGACACCTCCACCAGCATGCGGGAGGGCCGGTCGGCCCGGGTCCACACGATCGCGCCGTCACTGGTGACGTCGCCGGTCTGCACCCCGTGGGTCAGCACCGGCCGGGCCTTGGGCGTCGCGTAGGCGACACCGGGCAGCACGATCCCGGCGGCGACGGCACCGGCGCCGATCCCCCCGGCGCGCAGCAGGGTCCTGCGGTTCAGTTCGGTCATGGCCTGGTTTGTAATCCGCGGTCACAGCGCTCGGACCAACCGCAGTTGACCAGCGGATGACGCTTCAGCTCAGCACGCTCTGGGTCTGGGTGGTCCGCGCGACCCGCTTGCCCGCGGCGTCCCAAAGGTCCGTCTCGACGACGATCGTCGTGCGCCCGACGTGCAAGGGCGTGGACACGGCTTCGACCCGCCCTTCGCGTACCGCGCGGAACAGGTTGGTCTTGGTCTCGATGGTGGAGGTCCCGGTGGCGCCTTCGGGGAGGTTGAGGAAAGCGCAAACGGCACCCGCGCTGTCAGCCAGCGTGATCAGCGCACCGCCGTGCAAGACACCCCCGACGGTGCAACGGCTCTTGTCCCAGTCCATCACCGCGCGCACCTCTTCGGGCGCTGCGCTGGTGATCACGACGCCACAGGTCTCAGCGAACGGCATGGAGGCGGTCAACTGCTCGACAGTCAGCATGCCGTCCAGCCTCGCAGGGCGGGTTCAAGAACCACAGCGCGAGCAAACACCGGCCCGCATCGGTTACCCCTGCTGCTGGCTGCGCAGCGTCCCCTCGGCCATCCGCTTGAGCACGTCGTTGCGGGCCCAGAGCATCCACGCCCAGCCCAGCCCGAACAGCACGCCCACGATCCCCAGCGCCGGGAAGACGAAGAAGCCCGCGAGCATCACCACCTGCAGCCCCACCGCAGCGCCGATTCCCCACGGCTTGCCCACGACTCCGCACGCCAGGACCAGCAGGAGGGCCATCAGCCCGACCAGCCAGCCCTGCCAGGTGCCGACCCCGTCGCCGAGCTTGGCGACGACCAGCAGGGCGAGCAGGACGACGATGGCCTCCAGGACCAGCATCGCCGACATCACCCCGCGGAAGCCCTTCATCGGGTCCGGGGCGCTCACGCGGGCTCCTTGCCGAACAGCGTGCGGACCTCGCCCGCGGTGACGACCGAGCCGGTGGCGATGACGCCGCCGCCCGCCACCGGTTCGTCGGGGTTGTCGGTCTCCTCGGCGAGCTGGATGGCGGCTTCGAGGGCGTCGTCCAGGCGCGGGTACACCGAGACGCGGTCGTCGCCGAAGATGTCGGTGGCGATGTCGGCGAGGTGGTCGGGGTCCATCGCGCGCGGGGAGGAGTTGGTGGTGACCACCAGGTCCGAGAGCACCGGTTCGAGCGCGGACAGGATGCCCTTGGCGTCCTTGTCCGCCATGACCGCGACGACGCCGATCAGCCGGCGGAAGCCGAACTCCTCGTCGATGGCCTTGGCGAGGGCGACGGCGCCGTGCGGGTTGTGCGTGGCGTCGGCGAACACGCTCGGGGCCATCCGGACCCGCTCCAGGCGGCCGGGCGAGACGACGGAGGCGAAGGCCTGGCGGATGGCGCCGACGTCGAGCTGCCGGTCCGGCCCGGCACCGAAGAACGCCTCGACGGCGGCCAGCGCCAGGGCGGCGTTGTCGGCCTGGTGGGCGCCGTGCAGGGGCAGGAAGACCTCGTCGTAGACGCCGCCGAGGCCCTGGATCTTGAGCACCTGGCCGCCGATGGCCACCTCGCGCGAGAGCACGCCGAACTCCTGGCCCTGCCTGGCCACGGTCGCGTCGACCTCGGTGGCCCGCTCGATCAGCACCCGGGCGATCTCGGGGGTCTGCTCGGCCAGCAGCGCGATGGCGCCGGGCTTGATGATCCCGGCCTTCTCCCGGGCGATGCCGAGCACGTCGGACCCCAGGTACTCGACGTGGTCGAGGGCGATCGGGGTGAGCACGGCGATCCGGCCGTCGGCGACGTTGGTCGCGTCCCAGGCGCCGCCGAGGCCGGTCTCGACCACGGCGACGTCGACCGGGGCGTCGGCGAAGGCGGCGTAGGCCATCGCGGTGAGCACCTCGAACTTGCTCATCCGCACGTCCGAGCGGGAGTCGACGATGGTCAGGTAGGGCTCGACGTCGCGGTAGACCTCGATGTAGCGCTCGGGGTCGATCGGCGCGTTGTCCAGGCTGATCCGCTCGGTCACGACCTGCAGGTGCGGGCTGGTGTAGCGGCCGGTGCGCAGGCCGACCCGGGTGAACAGGGCGTCGACCATGCGCGTGGTGGAGGTCTTGCCGTTGGTGCCCGCCAGGTGCACGACGGGGTAAGCCCGCTGCGGCGACCCGAGCAGGTCCACCAGCGCGGCGACCCGGTCCAGCGTCGGCTCGATCTTGGTCTCCGGCCACCGGGTGTCCAGCTCGGACTCGACCTGCCGCAACTCGTCCAGGACCGCTGGCTCCACACTCACGGTTCGAGTCTAGGGACGCGGCCCGCACCGGGCCGAGCCGGGCGCGGGCTGCGCCGTCCGGACCAGCGCGTTCACCCCTTCGGGTGGAGAACTCTGCGCGCGAGCCGTCATTCTTTCGTCGGAATGGCAGCGGGGCGCGATTAGCCCGATCGAGCACTTCTGGTCACCTGGACGGACGCAGGCGCACGCGGAGTGTGTTCAAGCTCGCCCGAATGTACCTACTTGCGCCGATCGGGTGACATAGCGCGACGGGTTCCGTGGCCGCCGACCGTTGGTCTGGCTTCGAGTGCCGCTCACCGCAGCACGAACGGTCACGGTGATCGGGTTGTTAACACCGACCCCGGCCGCATCGATGACCTGTGCACCAGGCAGTCGACACCTCAACCAGGACCGGTCCAGCCGGACCTGGATCGCCCTTGGGGGGCCGGTGGACCAACGAGAGTACGGCGATCACGCGGCGTTACACGACGCCGAGTGGCGCAGCCGCGTGCAGGAGTCTGCGCGGGCCGACGTGAAGGCGATGCTGCGCGCCACCAGGCGCAGGCGGGTCGAGCGCTGGCTCGTGGCGTCCATGGTGCTCGTGGCGATAGTCGCTGTCCTGATGCTCTTGGCCGGGGTCGGTGTCTTCGACCGGGTGTTCGCCGAGTCCAAGGGCGGCACGGCGGTCGGCGAGTCCGGCAACGCCGAGTCGGTGCTGCCCGCGGTCGACGCGAACCGCCCGTTCGCGCGCACCCCGGCGGCGGACTGGGCCGACGGCGAGGCGGGCATCCAGGCGCCGCCGCCCATGCGGGTCGGCGAGTTCAGCGCCGAGGAGGTCGCCACCACCACCGCTCGGGTGCGCGAGGCGCTGATCGCCAGCAGGCTCGACCCGGCGCTGCTCACCGGGCACGACCCCAACCGCTACCTGGGCCTGCTCGCCAAGGACGCCGCGGGCCAGTTGGCGCCGCTGTTCGGCACCGGCCGCGAGCCGCAGGCCCAGGCGCTGGTCAGCCTGATCGACGGTGACAGCAAGCTGCTCCCGGCCACGCCCAAGGTCAGCGGCTCGATGAAGGTCGAGGCAGGCGGTCCGGGCGAGCTGGTCGTGCGCACGAACTACCTGTTCGCGTACGCGTTCGCGGGCGACCCGGACTCGCCGCCCAAGGACCCGATGAAGATCGTGGTGCTCGTCCGGGCGGACGTGGAGTACATCTTGCGCCAAGGGTCCCGGTGGACGGCCGGTAGCCAGGGCCTCTGGTACGGCGACGACGTGGACGGTTTCGGGTACTCGATCGCCTGCGACGCGTACAAGAGGGGCTACCTGGCCCCCGCGTACCGCGACCGTGGCGCAACCCACGTCCCGCCCAAGCAGGACCGCACCGCGTACTTCGACGCCACCGCGGCCATTCCCGCCGAAAGTGGCTGTCCTGCCTAAGAGGCCGGCTTGACCACCGCTTGGACGTGGTCGAACCCCAACTGGCCCTTGAGTTCGCCGGACAGGAACGCGCGCTCCGGTACCGCTACCGTGTCACCGCTCGTCGGTTCGTAGACCAAGACAACGCCGTCTTGGTGGCCCACCACGAGGACATAGTGTCGCGGGACTGGGCCGCCAACCAGCAGGGCCACGGGGTCACCACGGTCAACGGCGGTGACGATCTCGCGGAGGGTCGTCGAGATCGCGCGCCGGTCGGTGTCGTCAGCGAGGCTCCAGGTGTAGGAAGTGCCCGTATAACGCGTCAAGTAGGCCGCCATCCCCTTCGGGGAGGTCCCTATCGCCTGCGGGTAGACGACATTCGTCTCGTTGTGCACGCGGGCGCGCTCGGCGGTGAAGTTCGCGATGAAGTCGCCGGTTGTAAGAGCGAGCGCATAGAGCGGGTCGTGCTCAGCGCGAGCAACGACAAGAGACGTCGTACCGCACGTGGTGTCCTCGTACTGGCGGACGTCGACGCCCAGCCTGCGTTGCGCGGCTGCCGCGCCGCGGTCGATCAGGGAGAGGTGTTCGTCGAGCCAGTCGGTGCTCTTACCGCGAATGGCTTGGGCGAACTCACTCAGCGCTGCCAGGTCATGCCCCGCCGCCAGCGCTTTGAACAGCCACGCGCGCTCGAAGTCGGTAGTGGCGAGGCGGTCGAAGTGTTCACGGTCAACGGGGCCGAGGTTCGCGTAAGCGGAACCTGCGCGCCGGAGTTGGCGACGGGTCAGGACACCGTCGTCGTAGCCGTCGGCGAGCACCCCGACGCGTTGCTCAGCGAGCGTGATCGCGTCATACGGCGGGAGCCCGCTCGCCCCAGCCCTGGCCCGACCGCCGAGGTCGGTGAACCGGATGGCGGCGCGGTCGGCCGCGGCCAGGCTCTCGGTATAGACCTCGACACAGCCGGAGATCAGGCCTCCGACAATCCTGGTCAGCTTTACCGCGCCGACTGGGTCTGGGATCGGTAGACCAAAGGCGTGCGTTGCGTCGTACGAAGCGTCTTGCAGGCTCTTACGGAGTTCGGCGTGCCTGCGTTGGAGGTCGCGGATGGTGGTCGCCAACTCGGTCAGCGCGTCCGCAGCACCCGTGAATACCTGCGGCGTTCGCGCTAGCGGCCCGTCAGTGACGGATCCAACAGGCGGGAGGTCTGCGATAGCGCTAGCGGACACGCGGTAAGCAGCAGCGAGTGCCATCAACCGGTCTGGATCACCTGGCGGCGGGGTGGCGATCGCGGCGACGACCTCGGCCACGGCGTCGACGAGCCGCAACGGGTTCAGCAGGCTGAGTTGCTCTCGGAGTCGGTGCACGACGGCGGTGACCTGGCGTTCACTCATCGCGATTCCTGTTCCAGGCTAGCCGCGTAGACATCCAGCTCACGCAGCCAAGAAGTGCGCATGTCGTCGTGCGCTTGCCCGGCGAACGGCAGGCCGCACGCCGCGTCCGACTGCCCGGTCGCGGCCGCCAACACGGCCCGGACCTCACGCAGCGCGTCCGCCACCTCGTCCTGGCGCAACCCCTCGCCCCCTGCCTGTGGACAACTTTTTGCAGCCTGCTCGCCGGAGGACGACTATTGGTCCCATGGTCAGCAAACCACCCGAGCGCGACGTCGTCGAAGCCGAGCTGGACGTGACCGCGCCCAAGCACTGGGCCGCGGGCATACCCGGGGTCGCGGTGTCGCTCAAGCGCGGCGTCGAGCAGATGGGGGCGGCGCGCACGGCGGGCACGCTGCGCCTGCTCAACCAGCGCGAGGGGTTCGACTGCCCGGGCTGCGCGTGGCCGGAGCCGCAGGGGCACCGCAAGCTGGCCGAGTTCTGCGAGAACGGCGCCAAGGCGGTGGCCGAGGAGGCGACCAGGCGGCGGGTGGGGCCGGAGTTCTTCGCCGAGCACCCGATCGCCGAGCTGGCCGAGCGCACCGACTACTGGCTCGGCCAGCAGGGCCGGATCACCGAGCCGGTGGTGCTGCGCCCGGGCGCGACGCACTACGAGCCGGTGTCCTGGGCGGCGGCGTTCGAGCTGATCGCCGATCAGCTGCGCGCGCTGTCCACCCCGGACGAGGCGGTGTTCTACACCTCTGGGCGCACCAGCAACGAGGCCGCGTTCCTCTACCAGCTGATGGTCCGCTCGTTCGGCACGTCGAACCTGCCCGACTGCTCGAACATGTGCCACGAGTCCTCCGGCGCCGCGCTGGCCGAGACGACCGGGATCGGCAAGGGCTCGGTCACGCTGGCCGACATCACCGAGGCCGACCTGATCGTGGTGGTCGGGCAGAACCCGGGCACCAACCACCCGCGGATGCTCAGCGCGCTGGAGGAGGCCAAGGGGGCCGGGGCCAAGATCGTCGCGGTCAACCCGCTGCCGGAGGCGGGGCTGCTGCGGTTCAAGAACCCGCAGAACGTGCGCGGTGTGCTGGGCAAGGGCACGCAGCTGGCCGACGAGTTCCTGCAGATCCGGCTCGGCGGCGACCAGGCGCTGTTCCAGGCGATCGGGCACCTGCTGCTGCGCTGGGAGGCCGAGCGGCCGGGCACCGTGGTCGACCGCGACTTCGTGGACACGAGCACCGAGGGCTTCGAGGACTACGCCGAGCACGTGCGCGACCTCGACTGGTCGGCCGTCGACACCGCGACCGGGTTGTCCCGCGCCGAGATCGAGCAGGTCGCCCGGATGTTCGCCGAGTCGGAGCGCACCATCGTGTGCTGGGCGATGGGGCTGACGCAGCACCGCCACTCGGTGCCGACCATCCGTGAGATCGCCAACGTGGTGCTGCTGCGCGGGATGATCGGCAAGCCGGGGGCGGGGCTCTGCCCGGTGCGCGGCCACTCGAACGTCCAGGGCGACCGCACGATGGGCATCTGGGAGAAGATGCCGGAGAAGTTCTTGTCCGCGTTGGAGTCCGAGTTCGGCGTCACCGTCCCGCGCAAGCACGGGCACGACACCGTGGCCGCGATCCGCGCTATGCGCGACGGTCAGGCGAAGGTCTTCCTGGCCGTGGGCGGCAACTTCGTCTCCGCCGCACCGGACACCGAGGTCACCGAGGCCGCGCTGCGCTCGTGCGACCTGACGGTGCACGTGTCGACCAAGTTGAACCGCTCGCACGTGGTGCACGGCCGCACCGCACTGATCTTGCCGACGCGCGGCCGCACGGAACGCGACCTGCAAGAGGGCGGCGAGCAGTTCGTCACGGTCGAGGACTCGATGTCGGTGGTCCACCGATCGCGCGGCAGGCTCCAACCAGCGTCCGAGCACCTGTTGTCCGAGGTCGGCATCATCTGCGGTCTCGCACTCGCGCTGTTCGGCCCGGACCACCCGGTCCCCTGGGCGGACTTCGCGGGCGACTACGACCTGATCCGCGACCGCATCTCGCGCGTCGTCCCCGGCTGCGCCGACTACAACGAGAAGGTCCGCCGGCCCGACGGCTTCGTCCTGCCGCACGCTCCCCGCGACGCCCGCGAGTTCACCGGCACCCGTCACGACCGAGCAGTCTTCACCGCCAACGAGCTGACTGTCCTGAAGGTGCCGCCAGGACGGCTGCTGCTGCAGACCCTCCGCAGCCACGACCAGTACAACACCACCATCTACGGCCTGGACGACCGCTACCGGGGCATCAAGAACGCCCGCCGCGTCGTAATGCTGAACGCCGACGACATCACCGAGCTGGGCCTGGCCGACGGCCAACTCGTGGACCTCGTCAGCGAGTGGCCCGACGCAACATCCGGCACCACCGAAGAGCGCCGCGCCCCCAGCTTCCGCGTCGTCCCATACCCCACCCCACGCGGCTGCGCCGCCGCCTACTTCCCCGAGGCCAACACCCTGGTCCCCCTCAACTCCACCGCCGACGAGTCGAACACCCCCACCTCGAAGTCCATCGTCATCCGCGTGGAGGCACACGTTCACACCACCGAGTGAGCCCAGACGACACCGCAGGGGTTGAGGGCAAAACAGGGGATCCCTGACCGGTCCGAACCCGGTCGACCGGGCCGAGATCGGCTCCAAGATCCCTGTGCTCGACAACCGCACTGGGCCGCCTGTGGTGGCGTCTTGGGACCGATCTCAACGATCAACGGGCGCTGCCCACCTTCGTCGAGGCGATCCGTCTCGATTCGCACCGAGTCGGACACGGCGGTTCCGGCCGAACGAGCCCACGCGGACAATGCCTCCGACCTGCGCGAACTACGACGATGGCTGATTGAGCGGGAGTCATGGTCCGCCCGGGCGCAAGACCCTGCACCACCACCCGACTCGGCCGCCACCGATGTGTGGTGGAGCGCATCCCGGCCTGCCTCACCGGCCACTACCGCCGCGTCGGCGCCCGCCGACCGCCAAGTGCGCGGTGAACTCGTCCTCGTTTCAGCCCACCGACGCCGCAGACCGGGAACGCCGCGGCCACCTCGGCTTCCGCGCCCTCGCCGCGACCCGCGCCTGATCAAAGAAGCACACGAGATCAGCCCCGACGAGGGCCCGCGATCCCGCTTGTCCCCCGACGTTTCCGTCAGGCCAGTCGGTGGGCTCGCCTGGTGGGTTCGCGGTCTGGCAACGGTTCCCGGCTCACCGCGGGCTCGGTCGGTGCCACGGAGCGCTTGGCCAGCCGGGACAGGCGCCAGCGGGTGGCGGTTTGCTGGTCGTCGAGATGGCGGTGCTGCGCCACCTGGAAGGCCTGGTCGGGGTGCATGGTCTCCTCCGTGTGTCCACAACAGACAGATGGGGCGGTCAGGGGATCTCCGTGGTGCCCGGCACGACGTAGTTGCTGAGGGTGAACCGGACGGGCCGCGAGCCGCTCGGGCGCTTCGCGGCGTCGTAGGCGCGGTCTCGGTAGCGTTCGAACAGCGCGCGGATCTCGGCGGCCAGGTCGGCGGACTCGGTAGCGGTGAGGTAGCTGAGGAGAACCGTGATTCCGGTGGCCTGCTGCCACTCCGGCGGTTCGTGCCGCTGCTGACGCACCTGCTCCACCAGCCGCGCGGACTCGTTGGAGATGAAGGCCTCGGTTGCCGCCTCGGCTGCCAGTTGGCTCTCGCCCTCGAGTTCTTCCGGGTTGAGCGTCGTGCGCTTCACCTTGCGCCGCCACGGTTTTTCCCGACCCGGGACGTCCACCGGCTCCACGTAGCCGTACTTGGCCAGCATGTTCAGGTGGTAGGAGCAACTGGCCACGCTCTCCCCGATCGCCGCCGCGCACTGGGTGGCCGTGGCGGTCTCGGTGAAGAGCAGCAACTCCAGAAGTTGCCACCGCACGGGGTGGGCCAGCGCGCGCAGCGCCTTGGGGTCGGTGATCGGCGCCGGGTCGGTCATGTATATCAAGGTATCTTGCTCAAGACATCTTTAGCAAGACTTCTTGATATAGTCGGTGTGACGCGCACCTCACCTCGGGCGGGGCATGCGCGGACCGATCCGGGCGTTGAGCCCAGTGACCAGGCAACCCCGACGCCCAGGAGCCCAGCGATGTCCGCCCCCACCACGCTGACCATGTACTCCACCACCTGGTGCGGGTACTGCCGCAGGCTCAAGACCCTCCTCGACGCCGAGGGCATCGAGTACGTCGAGGTCGACATCGAGGAGACCCCCGGCGCCGCCGACTTCGTGATGAGCGTCAACGGCGGCAACCAGACGGTCCCGACGCTGCACTTCCCGGACGGGTCCGCGCTCACCAACCCGTCGGTCGCCCAGGTCAAGGCGCAGCTGAGCAACTAGCTGCCGCACCAGGAGCCGGAGCTGCCACCAAGGGCGCTCCGGCTCTTCGGCTTTCAGACACCCGACCGCGAGCTGACGGGGGCACGCGCCCGGCCGGGGCCGCGGTCAGGGACGGAGCCTGCGACCCCGGAACATCAGCCACAGCACCCAGGCTTGCAGGAGCGCGGCGCCCACGAGCACGACGCTGGCGACGACGCCGTTCCAGGGCAACGGGAACTGCGGCAACAGGATGATCACCAGGGACGCGGGCAACGTCACGACGACGGCCGCGACCGACGCGAACGACCCGTCGGCGGAACTGTCCCGCGTCGCCAGCACCACCGCGACCACGGCGAACACCACCACCACGGTGCCGATGTAACCGAGCACCACCTTGCGCGCCACGCGCTGATTGCTCCAGGCCACCGCCAGAGGATCACATGCCCGCGCCCCGCCTGCCCAATGACCCATCCCCCGGGCCTGCACGCGCCCCCGACTGCTGTGGGACAGCACCATGTGTCGGAGCACAACGGCGCCGGGCCAATCCTCACCGGCCGCGGGTCAAGGCTCCTCGTGGGGAATGTGGCCGAGCAGCAGGGCGCCTACCCGGTCCGGCCGAGCAGGGCCATGGCCGCGTTGTGGCCGCCGATCCCGCTCACCCCGCCACCTCGCCGGGCGCCCGCGCCGCAGACCAACACCGTCGAGACGTCGGTCTCCACGCCCCAGCCGCCGCCATCGGCGTAGGGCCAGGAAAGATCCGCGTGGAAGATGTTGCCGCCGGGCATCCTCAGTTCCGACTCCAAGTCCACCGGCGTTCGCGCCTCTACGCGCGGGGTGCCGAACGTGTCGCGCGCGAGGCACTCCTCCAACGGGTCCAGCAGGTACCGGTTCATGCCCGACAGGTAGCGCTCGACCACGTCCGCGCGCACCGCGTCGTTGTCCGCGAACAGCGAACCAGGCATGTGCAGGCCGAAGAGAGTCAGCGTGTGCGCCTCTGCACCATCCACAATGGACCTGTCAGTCAAGGTGTGGCAGTACGTCTCCCCCGGCAACCGCGCCGGGATCGAGCCCGCGGCGGTCAGGCGGTAGGCCGCTTCCAGCGCGGAGTACGACTCGTCCAGGTGGAAGGTGCCCGCGAAGGCCAGGGAGGCGGGGACGCCCGACCGCAGGCGTGGTAGCCGGTCCAACAAGATATTGATCTTGAACTGGGCGCCGACCGGTGGCACGGCGGGCCTGCCGCGCAGTCGATCGAGCTCCGCGGGCGCCACGCCGGCCAACACATGGGCAGCGTCGACGACCACCTCGGTGTCGCGGTGCGCGTACCGGACCTGGGCGGACTCATCATCGGCGTCGATCGCCAGCACGTCGGCGCCGGTCAGGATGGTGGCTCCCGCCGACCGCGCGACGCGCTCGAGTTCCCTGGTCACGCAGCCCATACCGCCTACCGGAACACGCCACTCGCCGGTACCGTTACCGATCAGGTGGTACAGGAAACAGCGATTTGCCAAGAGATCCGCAGACTCCAGTGATGTGTGCGTGCCGATCAGCCCGTCAGTCGCCACGACCCCGCGCACGGTGTCGTCGGTGAACGTCTGCAGAAGCGTTCGGCCAAGAGGCTGTTCGAAGACGTCTTGCCAGACATGTTCACCGACCGCGCGTACCACGACCTCGCGAATCTGCTCTCGGGTAGGAAGAGGCTCCAGCAGCGTCGGCGCCAATGCAGCTGCCATGCGCGAGAGGTCTGCGTAGAACCGGTTCCAGCGCTCGTACTCAGCGTCAGATCCCGTAAGAGCGCGGAAGGAGTCAGCGGTAGCCGCTCCGGGCGTGCGCTCTACCAGCAGGCCGGTGTGCACGCCGTCGCGCTCGATCGGCGTGTAAGAGGACACCGCACGCGAACGCAGCTGAATGCGAAGACCCAAGTCGGAGACGATGCGGTCCGGCAGCAGACTCACCAGGTAGGAGTACCGGGACAAACGCACACCCGGGAACGGGCTAGCGCTAACCGCGGCCCCACCAACATGTCCTAGCCGTTCCAGGACGAGCACCGACCGACCCGCACGCGCCAGGTAAGCAGCGGCGACGAGCGCGTTGTGACCGCCGCCGACCACGACCACGTCGTATCTCATCGCTCCGACCCTAACGGACCGCTAAGAGACCCCCGCAAGGATGGCGGCGACGATCTTGTGCACGGAGGCGAAGTCCGGCGGAGTGCCCTCTCGGTCCGAGAACGGGAGGTGCGCCGCCCCGATCAGCGTCGGCGCGAGCGTGTCGACATCGGCATCCGCCGCGATGCGCCCCAGGTCCCGCTCCGCCGTGAGGTAGGCGGCGATCATCTGAGCCGCCTCCGTGAGGACCGGGAGCCCACCCGCGGGCCGCGCCTGACGCAGCCGACGGCGCAGCTCGTCCCGGAAGGTGACCAGACCGACGATCGCCACCGCGACCGACTGGAACAGGGACAGCAGCGCGTCCGTGAGGTTGCCCGCCACGGTGCCCGTTCCAGCGGATTCGCACAGGGCAGCGGATTGACCATCGATGCGGGCGGCGCGATCCAGTACGAGCTCGGTGAGGAACCCGTCGAAATCGGGGAAGTACCTGTGCAGGACACCTTTCGCGCAGCCCGCCTCGGTGGTCACCGCACGGCTGGTCAGCGCGTTCGGCCCGGCGCGGAGCAGGACGCGCTCAGCGGCGTCGAACAGCTGCCCGCGCGCGTCACGAAGTTGGACCCCGGTCGGCACCGCGCCTCCATCGACGAGTGGGCACGCGCCCACTAGAGTGGGCACATGCCCACTCTACCGTCGGAGCAGCCGTCGCACCGCCGGCGCGGGATGGCCGAGTCGTTCGGGTCGAACCCGGAACGCTACGACCGGACCCGCCCGAGCTACCCCGACGAGCTGGTGGTGGCGGTCGTCGCCCGGGGTCGCGACATCCTCGACGTCGGCTGCGGCACCGGCATCGCCGCCCGGCAGTTCCAGGCCGCGAGCGCCCAGGTGCTCGGCGTGGACGTCGACCCGAGGATGGCCGAGTTCGCGCGCCGCACCGGGGTGGAGGTCGAGGTGTCGGCGTTCGAGGCGTGGGACCCGGCGGGCCGGACGTTCGACGTGGTCACCGCCGGGCAGACCTGGCACTGGGTGGGCCCGGTCGCGGGCGCCGCCCAGGCAGCGCGGGTGTTGCGCCCCGGCGGGCTGCTCGCCTTGTTCTGGAACGTTTTCCAGCCGGCGCCGGAGGTGGGCGAGGCGTTCGCGGAGGTGCACCGACGGGTCGCCCCCGACTCGCCGCTCAACCCGTGGACGGTCAGCGACGGGTACTCACGACTGCTGACCGCGGCGACCGACGGGATAAGCCAGGCAGGCGCGTTCAGCAGTCCCGAGCAGTGGCAGTTCGACTGGGAGCGGACCTACACCCGCGACGAGTGGCTGGACCAGATGGCCACCAGCGGCGGCGCGGGCGAGCTGCCGCTGGCAGACCTGCAAGCTGCCACCGGATCCGTCATCGACGGATTCGGTGGCAGCTTCACCATGGGCTATCGCACCCAGGCGATCACCGCGACCCGCGACTAGTGCAGATAAGAGGCGCCGTTCAGGTCCAGAACCGCGCCTGAGGCCCACAACGCCTCCCGGGACGCCAGGTAGATCACCGCCGAGGCGATCTCCGACGGCTCGGCCACCCGGTCGAACGGGCTCTGCGACCGGATCACCTGTCCCTGCGCGCCGGACAGCCGCCCGGACACCCGGTCGGTCTCCACGAACCCCGGCGCCACCGACGTGACCGCGATCCTGTGCGGCGCCAGCGCGACCGCGAGTGACTGCCCGAGCGAGTGCAGCCCCGCCTTGCTCGCGCCGTACGCGGGGTGTTCGGGCTCCCCGCGAAGAGCGCCGCGGGAACCTACGTTGACCACGCGACCACCGGTGCCCTGCGAGATCATCTGCGCTGCCACCTGATGGGTGAGGTTGGCTGCCCCCAACAGGTTCACCGCGAGCACGTCGCGCCACGCCGTTACCCAATCCGGGTACGCCGTGCCCACGGGCGGGTGCGCGGGCGTCAGCACAGCCGCGTTGTTGACCAGTACGTCGATCCCGCCCAGCGAGGCCACGACCGAGGCCACCAACGGCGGGATGGCGGCCGGGTCCGCCAGATCGGCACGCACGGTGACGTGCCCGTCCCCGGGTAGACCAACCCTCACCTGATCAGCGCGTTCCGGACTCGATGAGTAGTGCACCGCGACGCGGTCGCCGAGGGCCGCGAAGGCGTGCGCGATCGCGGCGCCGATACCGCCGGACGCGCCGGTCACCAGGACACGGCGGGTCGGCGGGGTGCCGCCGGGAGCGGGGATGTCATTCATGTTGCCACCTTCCCAGTAGTGCGGGAAAAGGGAGATATGACCTTATTGGTATGTACCAATACGGGCTATCAGCCTCCTACCGTCGGGGTTCCTACCCTGCACAACTCGCCCTCGTTTGGAGAGCGTGATGAATCGGAAGCTCACCGCTGCCGCCCTGGCAGCACTCACGGCGGGCGGTCTCGTGACCGCGATCGCCCTGACCCCCGCCGCGACAGCCGGGCAGTCCACCCCGGCCGCCGCCGCGGACACGGCCAACGCCGACATGCTGGCCGCGCTCGGCCGCGACCTCAAGCTCAGCCCCGACCAGGCCCGGCAGCGCCTGGACCGCGAGCACAAGGCCGCCCGCACCGAGAGCGCCCTGCGCGGCACCCTCGGCAACACCTTCGGCGGCGCCTGGCTGGACCAGGGCGCGAACACCCTGACCGTCGCGCTCACCGACCCGGCCAAGGCCGACCAGGTCCGCGCGCTCGGCGCCGTGCCGAAGACGGTGGGCCGCAGCCAGGCCCAGCTCGACGCCCTCAAGGGCAAGCTGGACAGCACCTCGGTCAAGGCGCCCAAGTCGGTCCCCGGCTGGTACGTCGACGTCAACACCAACGCGGTCGTGGTGCTGACCAAGCCGGGCAAGCAGGACGCGGCCAAGGCATGGGCCGCCGCCAGTGGTGTCGACGCGAGCGCCGTTCGGTACGAGAACTCGTCCGAGGAGCCCCGGCCGCTCATCGATGTCATCGGTGGCAACGCCTACAACTTCGGCGGCGGCAGCCGGTGCTCGATCGGCTTCTCGGTCAACGGCGGGTTCGTGACCGCGGGCCACTGCGGCACCACCGGCACCCAGACCTCCAACCCCAGCGGTTCGGTCGGCGGCTCGAGCTTCCCGGGCAACGACTACGGCTGGGTCCGCGTCGCGGCGGGCAACACCCCGCGCGCGCTGGTCAACCGCTACCCCGGCACCGTCCCGGTCGCCGGCTCCACCGAGGCCGCCGTCGGCGCGTCGGTCTGCCGCTCGGGCTCCACGACCGGGTGGCACTGCGGCACGATCCAGCAGAAGAACGCCTCCGTCACCTACCAGGAGGGCACCGTGTCCGGACTGACCCGGACCAACGCGTGCGCCGAGCCCGGTGACTCCGGTGGCTCGTGGCTCGCGGGCGACCAGGCCCAGGGCGTCACCTCCGGCGGTTCGGGCAACTGCACCTCCGGCGGCACGTTCTACTTCCAGCCGGTCAACGAGATCCTGCAGGCGTTCGGCCTGCAGCTGCTGACCTCGGGCACCACCCCGCCCACCAGCACCACCCGCCCGACCAACCCGACGACCACCACCACGGGCAACCCGGGTAACACCACCTGGGCGGCGAACACCAACTACGCCACCGGCGCGACCGTGACGTACGCGGGTGTCAGCTACCGCTGCCTGCAGGGGCACTACTCCCTCACCGGCTGGGAGCCGCCGAACGTTCCGTCGCTCTGGCAACGGAGCTAGGAACCGGCAGTTCCCCCAGGGGGCCGCTCTCGACGGACGCAGGCGTCGAGGGCGGCCCCCGTCCTTTTGCCCGCCTAGGCTGGGGGCATGGGACGGGTGACAGTGCGCAGGCCGGTGGTCAGGCTCGGCCCCGGCGGACGGCGGTCGCGGCTCGACTCGCTGGCCGCCGAGGAGCCGCTGGAGCTGCGCGTCGGCGGGAAGGCCCTGGCGGTGACCATGCGGACGCCGGGCCACGACGTCGAGCTGGCGCACGGGTTCTTGCTCACCGAGGGTGTGATCGGCGCACGGTCCGATGTGGCCGTCGCGCGCTACTGCGACGGCGTGGACGATTCTGGGCAGAACACGTACAACGTGCTCGACGTCGCGCTCGCCGATGGTGTTCCCCCGCCGGAAACCGGTGTTGAGCGGAACTTCTACACAACGTCCTCTTGCGGCGTTTGCGGGAAAGCGGCGTTGGACGCGGTGAAGCTGAAGACACGCTTCTCGCCCGCAGGAGACCCTGTCCGCGTTTCGTCGGCAGTGCTATCTGGCTTGCCAGATGTCTTACGGGAGAAGCAAAAAGTCTTCGCCAGCACAGGTGGTCTGCACGGCGCGGGGTTGTTCACCGCCGACGGCGCTGAACTTGTTGTGCGAGAAGATGTTGGTAGGCACAACGCGGTAGACAAGGTGCTCGGGTGGGCGCTCTTGCAAGACCGGGTGCCGTTGCGCGGGATGGTGCTCTTGGTGTCCGGTAGGGCGTCGTTCGAGTTGGTGCAGAAGGCCGCGATGGCAGGCGTACCGGTCCTCGCGGCGGTGTCGGCGCCGTCGTCGCTGGCGGTGTCGTTGGCGGACGAGCAAGGGATGACCCTGGTGGGTTTCCTGCGCGGCGACAGCATGAACCTCTACACGGGCGACGGACGGGTCGAGTGAGACCACTCGAAGGTGTGGTCGTGCTGAGCCTCGAACAGGCCGTCGCCGTGCCGTACGCGACCCGGCTGCTGGCCGACCTCGGTGCGCGGGTGATCAAAGTGGAGCGACCGGGGGCCGGGGACTTCGCCCGCGCCTACGACTCCTCGTGCGGCGAGGTGTCGAGCTACTTCGCGTGGACCAACGTCGGCAAGGAATCGCTGGCGGTCGATCTCAAGGCGCCCGAGGGCGCTGCCGTGATCGCGGCGCTGGTGGCCCGGGCGGATGTCGTGATGTGCAACCTCTCCCCCGGCGCGGCTCGCCGGTTGCGGCTGGACCCGGAGAGCCTGCGGGCCGCGCACCCGAAGTTGATCGCGGCCGAGCTGTCGTCGTACGGCGAGGGCGGCCCGTACAGCGACCGCAAGGCGTTCGACGCGTTGGTGCAGTCCGAGACGGGTCTGATCGCGGCGACAGGTGATGGTGAAGTCGTCGCCCGCGCTGGGATCTCCGTGGCGGACATCGCCGCCGGCGTGCAGCTGCACGCGGCGGTCTTGGCGGCGTTGGTGCGGCGCGGCCGGACGGGCGAAGGCGCGACGCTGCGGCTGACGTTGATGGAGGCGCTGGCCGAGTGGATGCACCAGCCCGCCCTGTACGCGTTCGGCACCGGTCAGGCGCCTGAGCGGCACGGTTCGCACCACCCCACAATCGCGCCGTACGGGGTCTTCACCTGTGCTGACGGCACGGTGCACCTCGCGGTGCAGAACGACGGCCAGTGGCGGCGGCTCTGTGCGGTGCTCGACCCGGCCCTGGCCGAGGACCCGCGGTTCGACACGGTGTCCGGTCGGGTCGACCACCGGGCCGAGCTGCACGCCCGGCTGCAGCCACGGCTCGACGCCCGGACGACGGACTTCCTGGTGGCCGCGCTCGACGCCGCCGACGTCCCGGTGGCCAGGACCCGGTCGGTCGCCGAACTGCGCGACCACCCGCAGTTGACCTCGCGGGGCCGCTGGGCCGAGGTGGCGGTGCCGGGCGGTTCGGTGCCGATGCTGCGCCCACCGGTCGACGCGGACGCCTGGACCTGGGACCCGGCGGCCGTACCAGCGCTCGGCGCGCACACCGAGGCCGTCCTGGACTGGCTGGGCTACCCGGCCGCCGCGATCGCCGATCTCCGGTCCCGAGGGGTCGTCGGCGCCTGAGCACGGGCGCGACCGGAGTGACTCCCGCCACGACGCGTGGGCTGGTTGGGGGAACTTCCCCTGGTTGTGGCCACGTTCAGTCACTGAACCGAGAAACGTATCGCGGTCTTCTCACGATGGGGTGGTCAGGGGGCGGCATCCGCCGCAACGCGAGCGTGCCTTGGTACGTCTTGTGGGTAGTCGGGGAGCGTGGAGGGGTCATGGCGGGTGCCGCGCGGATGCGGGTGACCAGGCGGTCGTTGATGATCGCCGGGGCCGCGGGGGCCGCCACCGCCGGGATCGCCCTGGGGGCGGCCAGCGGTCGCCTGCCGGTGCTCCAGACGTTGGCGCAGGTCTTCGACCCCGCGCCGGAGCCGGTGGTGCGCACCGAGCGGGTGCGGTCGGCGGCGCGCGGCGCGGACGTGGACCTGGTGACCATCCTGCCCAGCGAGCTGCCCGCGAAGAACCTGCCGGTGTGCCTCTTCCTGCACGGACTGCGCGGCGACGCCCGGCGGGCGGCGCCGACCGGGCTGGCGAAGTCGTTGGCCAGGGAGGTCGAGGCCGGGACGCTGCCACCGTTCGCGTTCGTCGCGATCGATGGCGGCGACAACTACTGGCACGAGAACCACGTCGGCGACAACCCGATGGCGATGCTGCTCGACGAGGTGCCCAAGTGGCTCCGCGAGCGCGGGCTCGGCGACGCCAACGGCACGCCGTTCGCCTGCGCGGGGGTGTCGATGGGCGGGTTCGGCGCGCTGCTCTACGCCCGCCGCAGGCAGGAGTTGAACCGCCCGGTCAGCGCGGTGGCGGCCATCTCGCCGGGGCTGCTGATGTCGTGGCGCGAGATGAGCAGCAGGCGGGCGTTCAAGAACAACCACGAGTGGGCCTCGCTGGACCCGCTGCGCAACGTGGACAAGCTCGGGCGCACCCCGGTCGGCATCTGGTGCGGGACCGAGGACCACTTCATCGAGGGTGCCCGCAAGTTCATCCGGCTGGCCACGCCCGAGGTCGCCTTCACCGGGCCCGGCGGGCACGGGGATGGTTTCTACCGGGGCGTGGTGCCGGACGTGCTGCGGTTCGTCGGCAGGCACGCGCCGCTGACGCGCGCCTGACGCCGCCTCTCCGTCAGTCCTCGTAGGGCTGCTCTCGCACAGATGCGAGCGCTTTCGTGGTCACCTCGATCAGGTTCTCCAGCCCCTCCTCGGTGGTGACGATCTGAATGTCGCCACCGTCGGGGCCGAGCGCGAACTCGATCTCACCTCCGATGACCGAATATTCAATCTGACAGTCTTTGCCCAGGTTGAACCACGTGCTGACCTTGAACCCGGTTACGGACATGTGCGGCCGCCTTCCAACGGTCGGTGTGCGAACGGTTACCCGATGTCGCTATGGTGTGGGCGATCGCCTCGCCCGGCTGACCCGCTCAGCATAGGATGCGATTAACCAAGTTAACGGCACCCGATGGAGTGAATCGTGGCAATCGGACAGCGACGCACCGCAGACCGGATCCAGGTCGGCGCGACCCTCAAGCGCATGCGCCTGGAGGCCGATATCAGCCGAGAGGAGGCGGCGGAGAAGCTGGACTGCACGATCACCACGATCTCGAACATCGAGCAGGGCCGGACCCGGGTCAGCCAGGGCAACCTCACGCTCCTGCTGGAGCTGTACCGCTCCCCCGACGACCAGGTGGCCGACCTGCTCGCGGTGAACCGCCAGGCGCACCGAGCGGTGGCCCGGATCTCGGGAGGCATGGACATCCAGCCCCACCAGCGCCGCGCAGGAGACCTGATCCGAGCCGCACGCCAGATGCGCTTCTACAGCCCAGAGGTGTTCCACGGAATCCTGCAGGCAGAGAGCTACGCCCGGGCGATCATGGCCCCAAGCGGGCATGTCACTCCGCTCGTGGAGACCAGATTGCGATACCGGCTCAGCTTGGCGGATGTCCTCACGCGAGAGACGGAGTCACCGCTTCAACTGTGGGCTGTAGTTGGTGAAGCCACGCTGCGGAAGAACATCGGTGGTCCGGTGGTGATGCGTCAGCAACTCCGCCACGTGGCTGAACTCTGCCGAACGAGGGAGAACGTCACCGTCCAGGTACTACCGCTCGGGGCCCGTGAGCATGAGCTGATCGGCGCCACGGTCACCATCTACAACTTCGACCGAACGATCCACGAGATCGCCAGCGTGGATACGACACTCGGCGACCTGTTCTTCGAGCGAGATTCAACAGTCACCGAGGCGATCAACAAGTTCGATGACGTCCGGTTGAAGGCTCTGGACCCGCTCACGAGCGTTGATATGATGGAAGACCTCAGTGGCGATCAGTGAATCGGGTGACACGATGGCCTTGCGGCCCCACACGTGGACGAAATTCTCCTCCAACGGCAGCTCCTGCGTCGAGGTCATGCTGACCAGCAGCGAAGTCCTGGTGCGGAACTCCAACCACCCGGACTCAGGCACCGTCGCCTTCACCTTCGCCGAGTGGCAGGCCCACACCGAAGGCCAGAAGCTCGGCGTCTTCGACCTCCCCGCAGGCACCCTGTAGCCAACCGGATCGGGTGACACGATGGCCTTGCGGCCTCACGTTTGGACGAAGTACTCGGACAACGGGAGCAACTGCGTCGAGGTCATGCTGGCCAGCAGCGAAGTCCTCGTCCGCAACTCCAACCACCCGAAGTCCGGCACCGTGGCCTTCACCCTCGCTGAATGGCGGGCGCACACCGAAGGCCACAGGCTGGGAGCATTCGACCTGCCCGCAGGCACGCTCTAGTCGACCGGATCGGGTGACACGATGACCTTGCGGCCCAACACATGGACGAAGTACTCCTCCAACGGGAACAACTGCGTCGAGGTCATGCTGACCGACGGCGAAGTCCTCGTGCGCAACTCCAATCGGCCCGAGGCGGGTTCCGTGGCCTTCACCTTCGCGGAGTGGCGGGCCCACACCGAGGGCCAGAAGCTCGGGGTCTTCGACCTGCCAGCGGGCACGCTCTAACCCCCCGCACCAACGGAAAAGGCCGTGCGTTGCCGCACGGCCTTGGTTCCGTCTTGCCGCCCGCCCACTACCTCAGGCGGGATACCTCAGGCGGACTTCTCCCGGCGCTCGCGGCGCGAGGGCTGCCGGGACACGATCGTCGGGTTCACGTTCTCCCGGACCGTCTGCTCGGTGATGACCACCTTCGCCACGTCGGTGCGGCTCGGGATGTCGTACATGACCGACTGGAGCACTTCCTCCATGATCGCCCGCAGGCCGCGCGCACCGGTGCCGCGCAGGATCGCCTGGTCGGCGACCGCCTCCAGCGCCGTCTCGGTGAACTCCAGCTCCACGCCGTCCATCTCGAAGAGCCGCTGGTACTGCTTGACCAGCGCGTTGCGCGGCTCGGTGAGGATCTGGACCAGGGAGACCTTGTCCAGGTTCGTCACGCTCGCCAGCACCGGCAGCCGGCCGATGAACTCCGGGATCAGCCCGAACTTGATCAGGTCCTCGGGCATCGTGTCGGAGAAGAAGTCGGCCGCGTCGATGTCGGCCTTCGAGCGGATCTCGGCGCCGAAGCCCAGGCCGCGCTTGCCGACCCGGTCCTGGATGATCCGCTCCAGGCCCGCGAACGCGCCCGCCACGATGAACAGCACGTTCGTGGTGTCGATCTGGATGAACTCCTGGTGCGGGTGCTTGCGACCGCCCTGCGGCGGCACGCTCGCGGTGGTGCCCTCCAGGATCTTCAGCAGCGCCTGCTGCACACCCTCGCCCGACACATCGCGGGTGATCGACGGGTTTTCACTCTTTCGAGCGATCTTGTCGACCTCGTCGATGTAGATGATGCCCGTCTCAGCGCGCTTGACGTCGTAGTCCGCGGCCTGGATGAGCTTGAGCAGGATGTTCTCGACGTCCTCGCCGACGTAGCCCGCCTCGGTGAGCGCGGTGGCGTCGGCGATGGCGAACGGGACGTTGAGCAGCTTGGCCAACGTTTGCGCCAGGTAGGTCTTGCCGCAGCCCGTCGGGCCCAGCATCAGGATGTTCGACTTCGCGAGCTCGACAGTCTCTTCACGAGACTCACGGCCCTCCGGCCGGGCGCGGTCACCGGCCTGGATGCGCTTGTAGTGGTTGTAGACGGCAACGGCCAACGAGCGCTTGGCATCGTCCTGGCCGATGACGTACTGGTCGAGGAACTCGTGGATCTCGGCGGGCTTGGGCAGCTCGTCGAGCTTCACGTCACCGGCCTCGGCGAGCTCTTCCTCGATGATCTCGTTGCAGAGGTCGATGCACTCATCACAGATGTACACGCCTGGGCCGGCGATGAGCTTCTTCACCTGCTTCTGGCTCTTCCCGCAGAAAGAACACTTGAGCAGGTCTCCGCCGTCACCGATACGTGCCATGACCGCTGACCTCTGTCCCCTCCGGCGCACCTGGGGGAAGTGCGCCTGGCTGAATGTCCGGACCGCGTCCGCCCCGGTCACACCGCGGATCGCTCCGCTGCGTGGCCGGCCCGGTCGCGACCGTTGCCTCCGACGGTACCCGTCCACCCCCGCTCTGCGGGAGAACCTGGTACCCGACGCGGCCGAATCGGGTCGTTGGACCTCATCGCACACCGTAGGCCGATCCGGGCCGGTGTGTCGGCCCTTTTCGACCGCTCGTCCGCGTCGGGCGCAGGAAACTACGACGACTCGTGCTGCCTTGCCCGGCCGTGCTGGGCCTCGCTCAGGCCTTGGCCGAGAGCTTGCGGTAGGGCAGCACCTCGTCGATGATGCCGTACTCCTTGGCCTCGGCGGCGGTGAGGATCTTGTCCCGCTCGATGTCGAGCCGGACCTGGGCCTCGTCCTTGCCGGTGTGCCGGGCCAGCGTGGTCTCCAGCGCGCGGCGCACCCGCTGGATCTCGGCGGCCTGGATCTCCAGGTCGGAGATTTGGCCGTAGACGCCCTCGGTGGAGGGCTGGTGGATGAGCACGCGCACGTTCGGCAGCGCGAAGCGCTTGCCCGGGGTGCCCGCGGCCAGCAGCACGGCGGCCGCGGAGGCGGCCTGGCCCAGGCAGAAGGTCTGGATGTCCGGGCGGACGTACTGCATGGTGTCGTAGATGGCCATCAGCGAGGTGAACGAGCCACCCGGAGAGTTGATGTACATCGTGATGTCGCGGTCGGGGTCGGTCGACTCCAGGTAGATCAGCTGCGCCATGACGTCGTTGGCCGAGGCGTCGTCGATCTGCACGCCGACGAAGATGACCCGCTCTTCGAACAGCTTGTTGTACGGGTTGGACTCCTTGACCCCGTAGCTCGTGCGCTCCACGAAGGACGGCAGCACGTACCGGGACTGCGGGAGGTGAAGTTCACTCACGGGAAGCTCCTGTTTTCTGCGGCCGTGCTCGTCAGTTCGGGTTGGGCGCCTGGACGGCCCGGCTGACCACGTGGTCGACGAAGCCGTACTCCTTGGCCTCCTCGGCGGTGAACCAGCGGTCGCGGTCGGCGTCGGCGGTGACCTTCTCGACGGTCTGGCCGGTCTGCTCGGCGGTGATGACCGCCATCTCCAGCTTCCACTTCGCGTAGACCTGCGCGCGGATGGCGATGTCGGAGGCGGTGCCGCCGACACCGGCGGAGGGCTGGTGCATCATCACGCGGGTGTGCGGGAGCACGTAGCGCTTGCCCGGGGTGCCCGAGGAGAGCAGGAACTGGCCCATCGAGGCGGCCAGACCCATGCCCCAGGTGGCCACGTCGGGGTCGATGAGCTGCATGGTGTCGTAGATCGCCATGCCCGCGGTGACCGAGCCGCCGGGGGAGTTGATGTAGAACGTGATGTCCCGCTCGGGGTCCTCGGCAGCGAGCAGCAGCAGCTGCGCGGTGATCCGGTTGGCGATGTCGTCGTCGACCTCGGAGCCGAGGAAGACGATGCGCTCACGGAGCAGCCGCTCGTACACCGAGTCGTTCAGGTTGAGCCCCGCGGTGGCGGACCGCATGTGGGGCGAGAGGTGCTGCGTCACGTCTGCCTGCCTTCTCCCAAAAAAGTCTCTGGCCTGGGTGGTGCTTGGATCTCTCGACCGACATTAACGAAGGCGGGCGGCGCCGACTTCCCGACACCGCCCACTTTCGCTCAGAGCGTCAAACAGCGCTCAGTCGGCCGCCACCGTCTCCTCGGCGGGTGCCTGCTCGGCGGCGGGCTCCTCGACCGAGCCGAACAGCTCGGAGAGGTCGACCTTGTTGCCGGAGGCGTCGGTGACCACGGCCTGGCGCACGACCGAGGCCAGCGCCTTGCCGCGGCGGACGTCGGCGAAGATCGCGCCGAGCTGACCGGACTGCTGGGCCCGCTGGACGTACTCGTCCGGGCTCACGCCGAAGCGCTGGGCCTGGTAGATGATCCGCTCGGTGAGCTCGTTGTCGTCGACCGAGACCTGCTCGGCCTCGGCGATCGAGTCGAGGATGAGCTGGGTGCGCACGGACTTCTCCGCGTCGGCCAGCACCTCGGCGTCGAACTCCTCGCGGGTCTTCTCCTGCGTGGCCAGGAACTCGTTGAGCTTGTCCTGGTCGTGGTCGAAGGAGTGCACGGCGTCGTGCTGGCGGGACTCGACCTCGGCCTCGACGACCTTGTCCGGCAGCGGGACCTCGACGGTCTCGAGCAGCGCGTCGAGGACCTTGTCGCGGGCCTGCACGCCCTGCTGCATCTTCTTCACCCGGGTGAGGCGCTCGCGCAGGTCGCCCTTGAGCTCGTCGATGGTGTCGAACTCGCTGGCGAGCTGGGCGAAGTCGTCGTCGGCGGCGGGCAGCTCGCGGACCTTGACCGTCTGCACGGTGACCGCGACATCGGCCTCCTTGCCCGCGAACTCGCCCGCGACCAGGGTCGTCTTGAAGGTCTTGGTCTCACCGGCGGACGCGCCGACGAGGGCGTCGTCGATGCCCTCGATCAGCTCGCCGGAGCCGACCTCGTAGGACAGGCCGGAGGTCTTGGCCTCCTCGACGTCCTGGCCGTCGACGGTGGCCGAGAGGTCGATGGAGACGAAGTCGCCGGTCTCGACCGGGCGGTCGGCGCCGGTCAGCGTGCCGAAGCGGGCGCGCAGCTCGTCGAGCTGCTCGTCGACCTCGGCGTCGGCCAGCTCGAGGTCGTCGACGGTGACGGAGAACTCGCCGTACGCGGGGATCGTGATCTCGGGCCGGACGTCCACCTCGGCGGTGAAGGCCAAGTGGTCGCCGTCCTCGAGCTTGGTGACCTCGATGTCGGGCTGGCCCAGGGCCTTGACCTCGGCGGCGTTGACCGCCTCGAGGTACTTCGCCGGGATCGCCTCGTTGACGACCTCGTCGAGGATCGGCGCGCGGCCGATGCGCGACTCGATGACCCGGGCCGGGGCCTTGCCCGGACGGAAGCCTGGGATGCGGACCTGGCTCGCGAGCTTGCGGTATGCGCGGTCGAAGTTCGGCTTGAGCTCGTCGAACGGCACCTCGACGTTGATCCGTACCCGCGTCGGGCTCAGCTGCTCGACGGTGCTCTTCAACGTGATCTCCTCGTGCGACTGACTGGAACTGCTTAGGGGTACCTCCCGCCCGCGCGGCGCGGCGGCCGGGATCGACCCCCGAGTCTAGGCGAGCTTGCCCAGGTCGGACCCCGGCGGGGTGCCCAGGCACGCCACGGCCCGCAGCGCGTGCGCAGTCGTGCCGGTGGCCTCGACCATCGCGATGAGGTGACCGACCCCCGAGCGCTCGGCGCTCTGGGCCAGACGGCGGGCGCAGTAGTCGGGATCGCCTACCGGGTGCAGGTCGCACAAGAGGCGTGCGTAGGCCACGGGATCGCGGGTGGGAGGTTGCCTGCCGTCTACGGGAACGTGCGCTCTTAGACCGTCACGCAGCCAACCGGGGGCGGCTTGCATGACCTCTTGGACTGCCTGTTCCCGGGAGTCCGCGACGTGCACGACGACTGTGGAGATGTGATCCGCATGCTCCGGTCCACCGTGTCGGCGGTAGTGGTTCACGAAGGCGCGTTTCTCGTCGTCGGACATGTGCATGCCTAGGAGCATCGGTAGGTGTTCTCGGGCGGCTAGCTCTACCGAGCGGAGCGAGGTGCAGGCGACGTGGACCGTGGGGGGCTCTTCGGGGGTGGGGACGAGCGGGACTTCGCGAAAAGGGAACCGGTCGGTGCCACGGACCGTGGGGCTGGCGAGGGCTTCCCGCAAGACAGCGAGTGTTTCGGGGAAACCGTGCTCGTAGCGGTCGACGGAAGAGCCGAAGACTTCAAGATCGACCCACGGGCCACCGCGGCCTACGCCTAGGCGAAACCGTCCCCGGCTGAGCACTGCGAGCAGTCGCGCGCGCTCGGCGAGAGCTACCGGGTGGGTAGTGCTCAGGACGCTCACTGCGGTCCCTACGGCGATGCGGGCGGTTGCGCCTAGGAGGTACCCGGCCAGAGCGGTGGCGTCGGGACAAGTGCCGTACGGCATGAAGTGGTGCTCGGCGATCCAGAGGTCTCTTAGGCCACTTCGCTCCGCAGCATGGGCGATGTCGACGGCTCGTCTTAGGGCTGTCTGGTCGTCTTGGCCGGGGAAGCGGGGTGCGAGGAGGAAAACTCCGATGTTCACCTCTGGGGCAGTACTGACCGCACGCGGTAAGGGCAAGAGGTTGGGCTGAACCGGTGGCGTGTGCCCCGCGCTCTTGTCCACCGTTCAAGTGGCGGGGTACGCAGTAAGAGAAGGCCCCCTATCTGGAGGTGCGGATGTCTCTCGATGTTCCCGCAGACCTGTTGGCACGAGCGGAGGCAGGACCGGTAGACGACGCGGCATTCGTCGACTGCGTGCGCGCGTCGCTCCCCTACGCCTGGGAGGTGATCTCCGGCGTCGCCACGTCGGTCGACGCCACCGGCTTCGCCGACAACGAGATCCCCCCACCCAGCGAGACCGAACGGGGCCAACTGCTCCGCGCCCTCGCCTCCGACTCCATCCGCGGCGGCCTGGAGCGCCACTTCGGGGTGAAGCTCGCCTTCCAGAACTGCCACCGAGTCGCCGCCTTCACCCCGGCGGCGGTGGACAGCGACCGCTACCGCGCCTTCATCTCGCCGCGCGGCCAACTGCTCAACCAGTCCCCAGAACTCCGGGACTGCTGAGGCCCGGCAGGGAGCGCGGCACTCCAGCCGGGAAGCGACCTCCCGCCCCCGCGCTCCCTGCCACCCCACTCCAGGTGTCCCCGCGACAGACTTCCCGGGCGCACAAGACAAGCATGGGCGGCACCGGCACACTGGGCGATCTGTTCCGCATGACAACGCCAACCGACCACGTGCCGGTCGAGAACCTGGCGATGCAGCAGCCGGCACCACCAGCCAACCGCGGGCTGAAGATCGCGCTCGCCGCCGCCGGAGTCGTCATCGCCTGCTTAGCCACCGCCCTCGGGGTCGTGGTGTCCAACAGCGACAATCCGCCACCCCAGGCGAGCGCACCGCCCGGCCCGCAGAGGTTCACGTTGCGCGGAACCTTCGAGCTCCACGCGGGCAGCAGTATGACCAGGGGGTCGGGGAACACCTGTGCGGGCACGGGCGGGTACTCCGACATCGCTTCAGGCACGTCCGTGACCGTCTACGACGGCAGCGGCACGGTCCTCGGCGTCGACTACCTCGGGACGCCTCTGGCGGTGGGCTCGATCTGCACGTTCCAGTTCGGCGTGGCCGTCACAGCGGGCCACGACTACTACCAGGTCGAGGTGAGCCACCGCGGCAAGATCACCGTCACCGAGGCCGACGCGAAGGCCGGAAAAGTAAGCGCAACACTGGGCAACTAGCCCACCACACCAGCTCAACCACGACCCGCACAGCAGGCCCCCCACCCTGCGGCCACCCGCAACGCGACCACCAAAGCCGCCAGCAAGCCCGCCCGGCTCGCCCGGCCCTCCGATGCGATCGCCGAAGGCGTGCGCGAGCCCACTTCGCTATCGACGCGATCGGCGAAGCCGTGAGCGAGCCCCAAGTAACCACGCCGGAACCGCAGCCGAACGCACCGTGGGGGTCTGGGGGCTCGGCCCCCAGGACAAAGGACGGGCGACCCGGTCCACGAACTCCGTGGACACGGGTCGCCCATCGCCCGTCGGGCTGACAGGATTTGAACCTGCGACCCTCCGCTCCCAAAGCGGATGCGCTACCAAGCTGCGCCACAGCCCGGGGTGGTGCGGGATCAGCCTAGCGTGACCCGCTAGGCTGTTTAACGCTCGGCCCTCCGCGGGCGTAGCTCAATGGTAGAGCCCTAGTCTTCCAAACTAGCTACGCGGGTTCGATTCCCGTCGCCCGCTCGGATCAACGGCCAGTCCCTCGGGACTGGCCGTTTCCTTAGGTCACAAGGCCTTCTGGCCGTCGGACGTCCGGCCTTCAGGTCTTAACACCGAACGACGTGTCCTGCACCACAGCCAGCTGGGTGATTTACCGGCTCCGGCGCCAAGAACGGATCAAAGGCCATGGTGCGGGTGGCCGCTGGTTCGGTAGGCAGGACACATGTCGCAATACGGCTATTCAGACACCGCCACGGCTTCTCGGGCGTCGGTGGGTGTGGGTGTCCTGGTCCTCGACGACGCCGGCCTGCTGCTCCTGCGCCACGACGGCCAACGTGACCGCTGCCACCGACTGCCGGGCGGCCCGCAACCCACCGGGGACACGCTGTCCGAGTCCGCCGTGCGGGCGGTGGAGGAGCAGACCGGGGTCCGGGTGGAGATCACCGGGCTGATCGGGGTGTACAGCGACGACTCGCAACCCTGGAGCACCGAGTTGGCGGTCTGCTTCCGCGGCAGGCCGGTCGGCGGCAGGCTGCGGACCGACCGGGCCCGGTGGGTCGAGCCCGAGCGGCCCGCCGAGCTGGCGCTGCCCGCCGGGTCCCGGGCGGTGGTCGAGCACTGCGTGGACGAGTCCGAGCCCTATTTCACCTGATCCCGCGTGGCCGGGGTGGGGCGAGCGGCGACTCAGCGTGACGACGAGCCGATCTCACCTCAGCCCCGGGCGCCGGGGGAGTGGACCAACGGGTAGTTGATGACAGCGCGTGCGCGCGAACTCGGTCCTCGATAGGGCGACACCGACGCCCACGTACCCCATACCCGCGCCCGGACAGGGCACCTCGAGACGACAGGACGCGGACGCCGGGAATCCAAGTCCGGCGCGGCTACCTGCCGCCGAGCGCCCGACCGACCGGCTCGCTTACGTGCTGGTGCAGCCAAACGGCGAGGCACGCTGGCGCCGGGGAGTGCACACAGCCGATCGGGCGGGTGGATCCAGTCAGTGACAACATGGCGGCAAAGCCCCCGTGCGACGCCGGTGGAGGCAACACCAGGCTCTGCGGGACGACGAACGCAGCGTGGCCGGCCGGGCGTGTCAGCTCGGGTTCGGGGGTCTGCGGGCGTACTCCACCTCCAGCACCGGTCGGCCGTCCCCGTAGTCGCGCTCCCGGATCAGGCCGGTCTCGACGAAACCCGCGCTGGTGTAGAACCGCCGCGCGCGGTTGGCGCCGGTGAGGGTCCAGAGCCGCAACCTCCGGTAGCCGGCCGAGCCCTCCCAAACACCGTCGAGCAGGGTCTGGGCCACGCCGCTGCCCCAGGAGCCCGGGTGGGTGTAGAGGGCCCTCAGCTCGCCGTCGTGCGGGTTGTCCGGGTGGGTGCCGTGGCGGGCGAAGGCGACGACGCGATCGGTCCGCAGCGCCACCAGGACGGTGTCGCCGCGCAGATTCGCCAGTCGGGCGGGCCAACCGGTCCGGCGCCGCTCCACGAGCACGCGGAACAGGTCGCCCTCGAAGAGGTCTTGGTAGGCGGCGCGCCAGGCTTCGGCGTGGACTCGGCCGATCTCGGACGCGTCGGCCGGAGTGGCTTCGCGGACCAGGACCGGTGCGCCCACCCTCACCGGACACCCGCCCGAAAGGTGATGGGTAACCCCATCGGGTAACTCTAACGGGTCACGCAATTGCCTGGCGCAATCCCCTGAACCCGCGTAGACACCTGGTGTCGTGGACACCTACACCTTGCGCGCGATCACCGAGACCGACCTGCCGGGCAGCGCCGCGCTGATGGCACAAGCGTTCCTACTCGACCACCGGGCTGAGGAGTTCCAGGCCATGCTGGGGCCGATCCTCGGCAGCGGTCCGGCGACCGGCGCCTTCGACGGCGACCAGATCGTCGGCTGCCTGTTCGTGCTGAACCGCACCGTCTGCCTGCCGGGTACCGGGCTGGTCCCGTTCGGCGGGGTCAGCAGCGTCGCGGTGGCCCCGGACCACCGCAGGCGCGGACTGCTCACGCGCATCATGCGGGCGACGCTCACCGAGTCGAGCCCGGCCATCAGCGGGCTGTGGGCCTCCGAGGCGCCCATCTACGGCCGGTTCGGCTTCGGCCAGGCGACCGAGACCCAGGACGCCACGATCAGGTCGAAGGCGCCGTTCCGAGCCGGGATCGACCTCGGCACCGACCGGGTGCGGGAGCTCTCGCGCGAGCGGGCGTGGCCGCTGGTGCACGAGATCTACGACCAGTACGCCGCCACCCGCGTGGGGATGCTCGGGCGCGAGGAAGTGAACTGGGAATACCACTACCACGACTCCGTCGCGGCCCGCCGCGACGCTTCGGCCTACCGGTTCGTGATCCATCCCGAGGGCTATGCGGCGTTCCGCGTGCGCGGTGTGTGGGAGGACAACGGGCCCGCGGGCAAGGTCTCGGTGCACGAGTTCGTCGCGCTGACCCCGCAGGCGCACGCCGCGCTGTGGCGGTACCTGCTCGACCTGGACCACGCCGCGGAGCTCACCGCGAACCTGGCGACCGACGACCTGCTGCCGTTGATCTTGTTCGACCCGCGGGCCACCGTGCGCAAGACCCTGCACGCCCTGCACATCCGCCTCACCGACGTGGCCCGCGCGCTGCCGATGCGGGGGTACTCGGCGCCGGTTGACGTCGTGATCGACGTCGCCGACGAGTTCTGCCCATGGAACGCGGGAAAGCTGCGGTTCACCGTGTCGGCGGGGGTGGCGACCGTCGAGCGGACCACGGCGGCGGCGGACCTGTCGACCAGTTCGACCGAGCTGGGCGCAGCCTTCCTGGGCGGCACGCGGCTCACCGCGCTGGCCGCGGCCGGGCGGGTCCAGGAGCACACCGCCGGGGCGGTGGCGGCGCTGTCGGCGGCGTTCCTCGCCGAGCGGGAACCGGTCTGCCAGGAAATCTTCTGACAGCGGGCCGGGAACCCCAGCGGTAGCGTCCTTCGTTGTCCGTGTCAGCCGGACTGAGGAGGCCGCATGGACGGCACGCTGGTATTCCTGGTCATCCTGGTCGCCGTGGTGGCGATCGGCGTCCTGGTCGCGCGCAACCGGACCAGCGCGCGGGCCCAACAGCTCGACGACGCCAAGGCCGAGGCCCGGCGCTGGGTGGAACGGCTGGGCGGGCAGGTGATGAGCCTGACCGGCACGGACGAGGCGTCCCGCCAGGCCCTGGCCGACGCCGCCGAGCGCTACACGGCGGCCGGGTCGCAGATGGACCAGGCGCTGACCGCCGAGCAGTGCAGGCTGGTCACCCGCACCGCGATGGAGGGGCTCTACTACGTGCGCGCCGCACGAACGGCGATGGGTCTGGACCCTGGACCGGAGCTACCGGTCGACGCCGAGCAGGAGCGGGCCGGACGGGTCGAGCAGGACCGGCGGGTGCGGGTCGAGGGGCACGAGTACGAGGCCTCGCCCGAACCCGGGCGCAGCACGCCGCACTACTACCCGGGCGGGCGCGTGGCCGGGCGACCGGTGCCGCGGGGGTGGTACAGCGAGCCGTGGTGGAAGCCGGCGCTGGTGGCGGGCGCCTGGGGGCTGGGGACGGTGCTGCTGTTCGACGCGATGTTCTCGGGGATGGCGGGGATCCCGGACGCCTCGGCCTGGGAGTCGGGGTATGACGCGGGGCAGGCGGACGCGATGTCGGATGGGGGCGGGGACTGGGGTGGCGACTCTGGGGCGGACTGGGGTGGCGACTCTGGGTGGGGTGACTCGGGTGGCGGGTTCGATGGTGGGTTTGACGGGTTCTGATCGGGGTTGAGGGCTGGGGCTTCGGGCGGGTGCCGTCTAGGTTCGCTTGAAGCGGGTGCCGTCGGGGTTTGCTTTGGTGGGGGTGCTCGATTGGGTGGAGTGGCTTTGCTTGGGGCCCCTAAGAAAAGAGGCGCCGGGGTGAAGCGGGTGGGGAAGGGATCACCCACGCCGGGACCAGGCTAGCGCCTCTTTTCTCCCCAAACAAAGCCACTCCACCCAATCGAGCAGACTGCTGATGAGTGCGGCTTCGGGGGTGGGCGGGTCTGGTGCACCCCGGATTTCTGGTGGGTTCCAGCGGTGTTGGCTTGGTGCACCACGGTAGTTGGTGAGGCTCGCTTGGCGCGGAATGGCTGCCTGGCGGGATTCCGGCGAGGCTGGGAGGGTCGCTCGGTTCGGCCCGGCTGGGCTAGCAGTGCGCTGGCGGTTCGTTCGGTGAACCTGCTGCTGGTCAAGCAGGTTGGCAGGTTGGGCACCAGTAGTTGTTGCGTGCGGCCAAGACCTCGCCCATTACCGGTGTGCCGCAGACGAGGCAGGGTTGGCCGGTGCGGCGGTAGACGTAGACCTCTCCCCCGTGGCGGTCTTGGCGTGGGGCACGGCCGGTTGCCTCTGGGAGGTGTTCGTCGCGGACTGTGTCTATTCGTCCTCTTCGGACACCCAGGCGCATGAGGGTGGCCAGGTCTGGCCACATCTCCTTCCACACCGTGTGGT
This sequence comes from Actinokineospora sp. NBRC 105648, assembly GCF_030269645.1. Taxonomy (GTDB): domain Bacteria; phylum Actinomycetota; class Actinomycetes; order Mycobacteriales; family Pseudonocardiaceae; genus Actinokineospora. The sequence continues at coordinate 39,688 of NZ_BSTR01000005.1, forward strand.
CCAGGGAGCGGCCGGGGATCAGGGGGTGGATTCCGTGGCGGAACAACAACTCTGCCCGGTAGATGTTGCCGATGCCTGCTACCACCGACTGGTCCATCAGCAGTACCGCGATCGAGGTGCGGGACTTGGCGATCTTGGTCCACGCCTTGTCCGGGTCCGCGTCGCGCCGTAGTGGGTCTGGGCCGAGACGGGCGTGGATTGCGGCTACCTCGTCTGGAGTCAGTACCTCGCAGGCGGTTGGGCCGCGTAGGTCTGTCCACTGTGTACTACTGACCAGGCGCATGCGGATCTGGCCGACGGGGGCCGGGGCCGGTGGGGTGCCGTCGGTGAACTTGCCGTAGAGGCCCAGGTGTATGTGCACCGTGTGGCCGTTTACGTAGTTGTGGAACAGGTGTTTGCCGTGCGCTTCCGCCTTCGCCAGGACCTGACCGTCCACAAGGGAGGCACCGCTGGCGAACCTGCCCTGGGGGCTGGTCACCGCCAGCGGTTGGCCCGCGTAGGTGCGTTGGTGGGAGCGGGCTAGTCGGTGGAGGGTGTGGCCCTCAGGCATTCGGCAGTGCGGGCGGTTCGCCGGTGCGCTCGAACTCCGTCAGCAGGTTGATGCGGCGGATGTGGCGCTCGTCGCCGGAGAACGGGGTGGTCAGGAAGGCCTCGACGATCTCGGTAGCCTCCTGCGTCGTGTGCATGCGGGCGCCGACACCGATGACCTGGGCGTCGTTGTGCTGGCGGCACAGCTGGGCGATCTCGGTGCTCCAGGCCAGCGCGGCACGGCAGCCCTTGACCTTGTTGGCCGCGATCTGCTCGCCGTTGCCCGAGCCGCCGATGACCACGCCCAGGCTGCCCGGGTCGGCCACCACGCGGCGGGCGGTCTCGACGCAGAAGGGGGGGTAGTCGTCCAGGGCGTCGTAGGCATGCGGTCCCACGTCCACGACCTCGTGCCCGGCGGCGGCGAGGTGGTCGACGAGGTGGGACTTCAGCTCGAAGCCCGCGTGGTCAGAACCCAGGTAAACGCGCACCGCACCAGTGTCCCATCCGGGCGTTCGGGGGGCGCGGGCGGGCGAACCACGAACGGCGGACCGCCCGGCGCAGGGTGTAGAACCGGGCGATGACGTGGATCGAACTGGAGGACGGGGTGTACGCCCGGCGCTACGCCGAACTCGACCAGACGCTGGGGCTGGTGGTCGGGGAGCGGCGGTGCGTCGTGGTCGACACCGGCACGGACGAGGTACACGGGGCCGAGTGGGCGGCGGCTGTGCGGGAGGTCACCGATCTACCGTGGACGGTGGTGATCACGCACGCGCACTGGGACCACTTCCTCGGGACCACCGCGTTCGAGGGCGCGCCGGTGTGGGCGCACCCGGGTTGCCGTACGGAAATGGTTGCGCACGGGCGCTACCAGGCCGAGAAGTGGGCGCAGACCTACCGCGAACAAGGAAAGGACGAACTCGCCGAGCGGTTGCTGGCCGCGCGGCTCGTGCTGCCAGACCACGAAGTGACCGATCCAGTGACCCTTGACCTGGGCGACCGGGTGGTCACCCTCGTGCACCCCGGGCGGGGGCACACCGACAACGACGTCCTGGTGCACGTGCCCGACGCGGCCGTCGTGTTCGCGGGTGACACCGTCGAGCAAGGGGCGCCACCCTCGATCGGGCGGGACGGGTACCCGCTCGAATGGCCAACGGCGCTCGACGCGCTGTTGGAACTGGGGCCGCGCACGGTTGTCCCAGGGCATGGGGAGCCTGTCGACGCGGGATTCGTCCGGGCGCAGCGGGCGGAGTTGGCCACCGTGGCCAGCCTCTTCGACGGCGTGCGCAGTGGTGAACTGACCGTCGAAGAGGCGTTGCGGCACTCCCCCTACCCCGAGGACGCCACCCGCCCCGCCCTGGAACACGGGCAGGTGGGGTAGACGATCGAAGAGCCCGATCCGCAGCCCCTCGTTCGGCGGCTTACCGCTGAGGAGTTGGTCGAGCGGCACAAGAAGCTGCCGCGCGTCGACCACGACCGCATGCGGCGTGAGAACGACGAAGACTTCGGCGGCGAAGACCGCGTCGGTGCCGACGACCGCTGAATGGGAGCCTTGTGTTCAACCCGGGGCTGCTCGCGGCAGTGGTTGAGCTGTGCGGGGCGGGTCCGTGACGGCCCCGCCCGCCCCGGTTGCCTCAGCGCTGGATGGACTTGACCTCGGTGAACTCCTCCAGGCCGAACCGGCCCAGTTCGCGGCCGTTGCCGGACTGCTTGTAGCCGCCGAAGGGGGCTACCGGGTTGAACGCGCCGCCGTTGACGTCGACCTGGCCGGTGCGCAAGCGCTTGGCGACGGCGAGGGCTCGGTCGGTGTCGGCGCTGAAGACCGCGCCCGCGAGTCCGTACACAGTGGAGTTGGCGATCGCGACCGCCTCGTCCTCGTCGGCGTACGGGAGGATCGACAGGACCGGGCCGAAGATCTCCTCCTGGGCGATGCGCATGTCCGAGCGCACGTTCGCGAAGACCGTCGGCGGAACGTAAGCGCCGCGCTCGGGGAGGTTGTCCCTTTTGCCGCCGTAGGCCAAGTCCGCGCCCTCGTCGATGCCGACCTGGATGTAGTCGAGCACGCGGTCGCGCTGGGCGGCCGAGGACATCGGGCCGATGCGGGTGGACTCGTCGAGGGGGTCGCCGACGGTGTACTTCGCGGCCGCGGCGGCGGCGAGTTCGACGGCCTGGTCGTGCAGGGCGGCCGGGACCAGCATGCGGGTCCACGCGGTGCAGGTCTGGCCGCCGTTGATGTAGGTGTTGGCCAGGCCGATCTTGACCGCGCGGGCGAGGTCGGCGTCGTCGAGGACCACGTTGGCGGACTTGCCACCCAGCTCCAGGGCGACCCGCTTCACCGTCTCCGCCGCGACCGCGGAGACGCGCTTGCCCGCGGCGGTGGAACCGGTGAAGGAGACCATGTCCACCCCGCGGTGGGCCGCGATGGCCTCGCCGACGACCGGGCCGGTGCCGTGCACCAGGTTGACCACGCCGTCCGGGATGCCCGCGGCGGCGAGGATCTCCAGGAACAGGTTGGCGTTGAGCGGGGCGACCTCGCTCGGCTTGAGCACCACCGTGTTGCCCGCCGCCAGCGCGGGGGCGACCTTGGCGACGATCTGGTGCAGCGGGTAGTTCCACGGCGTGATCGCGCCGACGACGCCGACCGGCTCGCGCAGCACCAGCGAGTTCCCGACCTCCTCGGCGAAGGAGTAGCCGCCCTCGACCAGGTCGGCGATGCCCGCGGACGTGGCGGCGGGCAGGGTCGCCTGGACCTTGGTGGCGAACCCGATCGGCGAGCCCATCTCGGCGGTGATCGTCGCGGCGATCTCGGCGCGCCGGGCGGTCAGGCCCTCGGACACCCGGCGGACGGCGGCGGCGCGCTCGGCGGGCGGCACCGCGGCCCAGGCCGGGAACGCCTCGGCGGCGGCGGCGACCGCGGTGTCCACATCGGCCGGTGTGCCCGCCGGGACGGTGGCGATGACCTGCTCGGTGGCCGGGTTGACCACCTCGATCCGGTCGCCCGCCTGCTCGATCAGCCTGCCGCCGATGACGTGGCCGGTGCGGGTGGTGACGGGGGCAGCCATGAGTCCTCCAAGCCGGTTGTGACACCTGAACGCAAATCCGAGGGTCAGAGTGTCACATCGGTGGGCCGGACGGCACGGCCGGAAGGCACGCCCGCGGCGCGCCCGGGTGACCGGGCGCGCCGGGGGTGATCACCGGGCCGTGGTCAGTCGAACTTCAGCTCACCGGTGCGGCTGCGCTTGAGCTCGAAGAACTTCGGGTACGAGGCCAGCAGGCGGGCGCCGTCGAAGACCTTGAGCGCGTCGTCGCCGCGCGGGACCTCGGTGAGCACCGGGCCGAAGAAGGCCACCCCGTCGATGTGGATGGTCGGCGTGCCGACCTCGTCGCCCACCGGGTCCATGCCCTCGTGGTGGGACTTGCGCAGCGCCTCGTCGTACTCGGTGCTGGAAGCCGCGTCGGCCAGCTCGGCGGGCAGGCCCACGTCCTCCAGCGCCGCCTTGATCGCCTCGGTGTAGTCCTTGGTGCCCTCGTTGTGGATCCGGGTGCCCAGGGCTGTGTAGAGGTCGCGCAGGACCTCCTCGCCGTGCGCCTGCGCCGCGGCGATGGCCACCCGCACCGGGCCCCAGCCGCGCTGGAGCAGGTCGGCGTAGTTCTCCGGGAGGTCGGTCCGCTTCTCGTTGAGCACCGAAAGGCTCATCACGCGGAAGCGCAGGTCGAGGTCGCGGTGCTGCTCGACCTCGAGGATCCAGCGCGAGGTGATCCAGGCGAACGGGCAGATCGGGTCGAAGTAGAAGTCGACCTTGGTCCTGGTCCCGGGCTCGGGGGTGTCCCGCACAGCAGTCATCAAACGTCTCCAGGTGTCGCGAACAGCGCATGCCGAGGACGGCCACCCGCCCCCGTGCCCGGTGCAACACACCCGCACTGGGAAAGCTTCCCGAGCGGGCTCGGCCACCACGGACGGGTGGGGCGTGATTGGATGCGATTGTCAGTTCCGTGCTTCCCCGCCCCAGTCCGTCCGACGAGTTCGCCGAGGTGTCGTAGTGGCCGCGCCAAACCTGACCCGAGACCAAGCCCAACAGCGCGCGGCGCTGCTGGAGGTGGAGTCCTACGCCATCGAGCTGGACCTCACCGACGGGCTCGGCCAGCCGGGTGAGTCGACCTTCGCCTCCCGCTCGACGGTGCGCTTCACCAGCCGCGAGGCCGGGGTGGCCACCTTCATCGACCTGATCGCGGGCGAGGTCGTCTCCGCCGAGCTCAACGGCACCCCGATCGAGGTCTCCGGCTACACCGCCGAGACCGGTCTCGCGCTGCCGGAACTGGCCGTGGACAACACCCTCACCGTCGTGGCCACCTGCGACTACACCAACACCGGCGAGGGCCTGCACCGCTTCGTCGACCCGGTCGACAAGGGCGTCTACCTCTACACCCAGTTCGAGACCGCCGACGCCAAGCGGATGTTCGCCTGCTTCGACCAGCCCGACCTGAAGGCGACCTACGAGGTCTCGGTGATCGCCCCGCGCTCGTGGAAGGTGATCTCCAACGGCGCGTCGACCTCGGTCGCCGACGTCGAGGGCGGCGTGGAAGGCGCGGTGCGGCACGAGTTCGAGACCACCAAGCGGATCTCCACCTACCTGGTGGCGCTCGTCGCGGGCCCGTACGCGCAGTGGCGCGCGGAGTTCACCGACTCGCACGGCACCATCCCGCTGGGGATCTACTGCCGCGCCTCGCTGGCCGAGCACATGGACGCCGAGCGGCTCTTCACCGAGACCAAGCAGGGTTTCGCGTTCTTCCACGACAACTTCGGCGTCGGCTACCCGTTCGGCAAGTACGACCAGTGCTTCGTGCCGGAGTTCAACGCGGGCGCGATGGAGAACGCGGGCTGCGTGACCTTCCTGGAGGACTACGTCTTCCGCAGCCGGGTCACCCGCTACGCCTACGAGCGCCGGTGCGAGACCGTGCTGCACGAGATGGCGCACATGTGGTTCGGCGACCTGGTCACCATGCGCTGGTGGGACGACCTGTGGCTCAACGAGTCGTTCGCCACCTGGGCCAGCGTGCTCGCCCAGGCCAGCGCCACCGAGTACGAGCACGCCTGGACCAGCTTCGCCAACATCGAGAAGTCCTGGGCCTACCGCCAGGACCAGCTGCCCTCCACGCACCCGGTCGCCGCCGACATCCCGGACGTGCAGGCGGTCGAGGTCAACTTCGACGGCATCACCTACGCCAAGGGCGCCAGCGTCCTCAAGCAGCTGGTCGCCTACGTCGGCCTGGACAACTTCCTCTCCGGGCTGCGGGTCTACTTCGACAAGCACGCCTGGGGCAACGCCACCCTCGCCGACCTGCTCGGCGCGCTGGAGGAGGCCTCCGGGCGCGACCTGTCCTGGTGGAGCGCGCAGTGGCTGGAGACCACCGGCCTGAACTCGCTGCGCGCCCGCTTCGAGGTCGACGGCGAGGGCCGGTTCACCGAGTTCGCCGTGCTGCAGGGCGGGGCCAAGCCGGGCAAGGGCGAGCTGCGCACGCACCGGGTCGCGATCGGGGTGTACGACGACGTCGAGGGCAAGCTCGTCCGCACGCACCGGGTGGAGATCGACGTCGACGGCGAGCGCACCGACGTGCCGCAGCTGGTCGGCGTCGGCCGGGGCAAGCTGGTGCTGGTCAACGACGACGACCTGACCTACTGCACGATGCGGCTCGACCCGGGCTCGCTGACCACGCTGATCGACCGGATCGGCGACATCACCGAACCACTGCCGCGCACGCTGTGCTGGTCGGCCGCCTGGGAGATGACCCGCGAGGCCGAGCTCAAGGCCCGCGACTTCGTCGCCCTGGTCTGCCACGGCCTCGCGGCCGAGACCGAGGTCGGCGTCGTGCAGCGGCTGCTGCTGCAGGCGCAGACCGCGCTGGGCTCCTACGCCGACCCGGCTTGGGCGCGCGAGACCGGCTGGCGGCAGTACACCGACCGGATCTTGGAGCTGGTGCGGGCCGCGGAGGCCGGTTCGGACCACCAGCTGGCGTTGGTGAACTCGCTCGCGGGTGCGGTGCTGGACGCGGAGAAGCTGGCGGTGCTGCGGGGCTGGTTCGACGGCAGCGCCCCGCTTGCGGGCCTGCAGGTCGACACCGACCTGCGCTGGCGCCTGCTGCACGCCCTGGTCGCCCACGGCGCGGCCGACGAGGCCGAGATCGACGCGGAGCTCAAGCGCGACTCCACGGCCGCCGGGCACCGGCAGGCCGAGCGCAGCCGTTCCCTGCGACCGACCCCCGAGGCCAAGGCCGAGGCCTGGCGCCGCGCGATCCACGACGACAACCTGCCCAACGCCATCAACGAGTCCATCATCGGCGGCTTCTCGCACCCGGCCCAGCGCGACCTGCTTGCGCCGTATGCCGCGTCCTACTTCGCGGACGTCGCACCGGTATGGGCCCGACGGTCCAGCGAGCGGGCGCAATCGGTGGCACTGGGCCTCTTCCCGGCCTGGGCGGTGACGCGGAGCACGGTGGACGCCGCGGACAAGTGGCTGGCAGGCGAGCACCCACCCGCCCTGCGGCGGTTGGTGTCGGAGGGGCGTGCGGGGATCGTGCGGGCACTGGCGGCCCGGGAGTTCGACGGGTCCTGATCTCGTGGGACGGCGACGGCCCGGTCCATTGTGGACCGGGCCGTTTCTGTTGCGGCTCTGGTGGTGTTGGTCTGCGAGGTGCCGGGGTCTGACCAGCGAGGTGGCCCGGGGCCCTGGCCTGTGGTTGGCGCGGCGGGCCTAGTGGGCTCCGGCCAGGCGGCGCGCACGCATTGGGTCTAGCGAGTCCCGGCGGGGGTTGGGACTGGTGGGCTCCAGCGGTGTCCGGTGAGCGGAGACCGCTGGAGCGCCGTCAGCGTCAGCGCTTGGGGGCGTGGCCCGCCTGGTCGGCCAGCATGCGCAGGGCGCTCACCAGGCCGCCGATCAGGTCGCCCTCCTTGAAGGACGCGACCATGCTCATGATCGCCAGGTTGCAGCCCCGGTCGGGCAGGCGGCGCGCCGCCTCGTTGCCCGTGACGATCTCCACCCGGCGCTGGCCGGGGGACACCGCGATCAGGACGGCGTCGGCGGAGCCGGGGATGTCGGTGTGCAGGTCCTCGGCGCGTTCGCGGGTGTCCGCGCCCAGGTCGCCCAGGTAGACCGTGAAGCCGATGCCCGTGGCGCGGGAGGAGAGGGTCAGCGCCTCGTCCAGCCGGGTCAGGGCGACGGTGTTGAACGGGAGGCCGGGCTCGGGGCGGTGGTACTCCTTGGCCACCGAGATGCGACCGCTGGCGGTGCGCACGGCGCCGTAGCCGTGTTCCGGGTCCTCGACGAGATTGTCTGTGTCGGCGTCGTGCCGAACGAGTTCACCAGCCACCACGGGCTCCTCCCTTGGCGGTGCGCGGGCGCGCGGTGTCCGCGTGGTCCGCGTGCGGGGTGTGCTCGGCACCCAGGCCTGCCGGGTTGGCCGTCCACCAGACCGGCTCGTACCCCCACTCCTGGCCGGGGCGGTAGCGCGGGGCCTTGGCGAACTTGTCCCGCAGGGTCAGCAGGGCGATCACGCCGTAGAGGGCAAGCGGGATCGCCGCGAAGACGAGAAGGGTCTCGGCGAGCGTCACAGGCGATACGGTAGCCGACAAGGCCCTGACCGGCCGCGAGGCCTCCTGTGGGTGTGGACACCGCACGGGAGCGAGCCCGCGGCGCCGCGCCCGTGATCGCGCCGGGTGAGCGGTTGGTGCTCTTTTGGTAAGGCTGATCGGCCGACTGACGTCGTGACTGGTAGCTCTTTGGGCCTATCGGCAAGGGGCGAACGGCCTCAACTGAGCACGCCGGGGCCCGGAGAGCGGGTTGACGTCTTGTCCGTTACGCATCTGGGTCATAGCTTTCACCTGTACGGCCCTTGCGAAGTCAACCTTCCGCTCTTTTGATGCGCAACTGCCCTCAGGAGGCTACTCCATGTACACCATCGCTTCCCTCGACGTGGCCATGATCATCACCCAAATGGATGACGACACGCAACTGGGTAGCCGGGCGGATCTGGCGACCCGGGGCACTCGGGTCACCAGGGGAACGCGGGTGACCGCAGGCGGCCGGGGCACTCGGGTCACCAGGGGGACCCGGGTGACCAACACCGAGCGTGGCACAAGGGTTACTCGCGGCACCAGGGTGACGTCGCTGGGCCACATCACGGACGTGCAACGGGGCGAGCGGCCGGTGAACGGGACCCGGGTCACGCGCGGGACCCGGGTGACGGCGCTGGAGAACGGCACCCGGGTGACCAGGGGAACGCGGGTGACCCGAGGGACCCGCGTGACCGCCATGGAGTGCGGCACGCGGGTGACCAGGGGTACCCGGGTCACGGCGCTGGCGGGCGAGGGCAAGTGGTTGTTGGAGAACGGGACGCGGGTGACCAGGGGGACGCGAGTCACCCGCGGCACCCGGGTCACGGCACTGGAGAACGGCACTCGCGTGACTCGTGGGACCCGGGTAACTCGCGGAACCAGGGTCACCGCGCTGGAGTGCGGCACCCGCGTAACCAGGGGAACTCGGGTCACTGCGCTGGAGTGCGGCACGCGAGTGACCCGCGGGACTCGCGTCACGGCGCTGGAGAACGGCACTCGCGTGACCCGTGGGACTCGCGTCACGCGCGGAACTCGCGTGACCGCATTGGAGTGCGGCACCCGTGTGACTGTGTTGGAGAACGGAACTCGCGTGACCAGGGGAACTCGCGTCACGCGCGGCACCCGTGTCACCGCCCTTGAGAACGGCACCCGCGGAACTCGCGTGACCCGCGGGACCCGTGTGACCGCGTTGAAGAACGGCACCCGCGTGACCCGCGGGACTCGCGTCACGCGCGGGACCCGTGTGACCGCCCTTGAGTGTGGCACCCGTGTAACTCGCGGGACTCGAGTCACCGCTCTGGAGAACGGGACTCGGGTGACCAGGGGAACGCGTGTCACCCGCGGAACTCGCGTGACCGCGCTGGAATGCGGCACCCGCGTAACCAGGGGAACCCGCGTCACTCGGGGTACCCGCGTGACCGCGCTGGAATGCGGCACTCGCGTGACCCGTGGCACCCGCGTCACCGCTGAGGAGCGCGGTACTCGCGTCACCCGCGGTACCCGGGTCACCTCGCAGGAGCGGGGCACTCGCGTCACCCGTGGCACCCGCGTCACGCTGCGGGAACGCGGCACCCGGGTCACCTCGGGCACTCGCGTCACCACCGCTTAGTCCTCCCGGTTCAGGCCGCCGGCTCGCCCAGGTAGGGCAGCCACAGCGGATCAGCGTCGACCACCCCGGCCAGCAGCCGCCAGTGCGGGCCCCGTGGCGCCGTCGGAACGACGCGCAGCCGCCAGCCCAGTTCGGCGAGCATCTTGTCCGCTTTGCGGTGGTTGCACTTCGCGCAGCACGCCACGCAGTTCTGCCAGGTGTGCTGCCCCCCGCGACTGCGGGGAATCACATGATCTATGGTCTCCGCTCGACCACCGCAGTACGCGCAGCGGTAGCGGTCGCGGTGCATCAGACCTGCCCGGGTCAGCGGGACCCGGCCGCGGTAGGGCACGCGGACGTAGCTGCTGAGCCGGATCACCGAGGGGATCACCACACTCGAGGTCGCCGAGTGCACGACCATGCCCGCCGGGTCACCGTGCACGACCTCGGCCTTCCCGCACACCACGAGCACGACGGCCCGGCGCAGCGAGAGCGCCGTGAGCGGCTCGAAAGTGGTGTTGAGCAGGAGAACCCGGCGCCTGCCCCAGGTGGTCACCGGGGGGATGAGCGGGGGTGGCGCGGGCACGCCGACGAAGCTCGGGGCGTCTCGGGCGGGCGCGGGAGCGGGGCCCGGATCCGGGCACAGCGCTGGCCGCGGCACGTGCCCAGTGGGCGCGCCGAAGCGGGTCGGTTGTCGCTCTGGCACTCGACCACCTCCACCGGTGCTGCCTAAGTCGACCACAAACCAGGCCCGGTGCGCACGTGTGTTATCCGACGTGTCCCGGATCACCCGGGAAAATCCCGGTGAACGGCTCCGCCGGGCGCACCCGTTTCGCCCCGTTCGACCGGGGCCGGCTATCGTCGGCGCCGATGAATTCCACGCTCCCCTTCAACATGGAACCGCCCAAGTGCATCACCGAGGACGGCACCTGGTGCGCCGAGGTGTGGCGGCTGACCGGCAACGAGTGGCTGGCGGCCTCGGCGGGCTGGCTGGTGGCCAAACCGCTGAAGATCCTGCTGATCTTCGCCATCGCCTTCGCCATCCGGTTCGCGCTGCGCCGGGTGATCGACCGGCTCACCTCCGGCAACGGCAAGACCCCGGCGCTGCTGCGACCGCTCAAGGAGCGCGCCCCACAGGCGCTGGGCTCGCTGGTGTCCGAGCGGCGCCAGCAGCGGGCCAAGACCATCGGCTCGGTGCTCAAGTCGGTGATCACGTTCCTGGTCTACGGCCTGGCCTTCATCCTCGCCTTGGGCGAGCTGGGGGTGCAGCTGGGCCCGATCATCGCCTCGGCGGGCATCGTCGGGGTGGCGCTGGGCTTCGGCGCGCAGAACCTGGTGAAGGACTTCCTGTCCGGCATCTTCATGATGCTGGAGGACCAGTACGGGGTGGGTGACGTCGTCGACGTCGGCCCGGCCAGCGGCACGATCGAGGCGGTGGGGCTGCGGGTCACCACGCTGCGTGATGTCAACGGGACCGTCTGGTACGTGCGCAACGGCGAGATCCTGCGCGTGGGCAACTCCAGCCAGGGCTTCGCGGTCGCCGTGGTGGACCTGCCGGTGGGCTACGGCGCCGACGTGGACGCCGTGATCGACGTGCTCGGCCGGGTCGCCACCCAGGTCACCGGCGAGGAGCCGTTCTCCTCCGACGTGATCGAGCCGCCGGAGATCCTGGGCGTGGAGAAGGTCACCCCGGAGAGCATCACCATCCGGATGACGGTGAAGGTGCGCCCGGGCAGGCAGTGGGCGGTCCAGCGGGCGCTGCGCGCGCGGGCCATGGGGGCCATGGAGGAAGAGGGCGTGCAGCCGCCGATGGGCCGGATGTTCCCCCCGTCACCGCCCGCCTAGCCACCCGTGCGTAAGGATGGTGGGGTGGGCAATCCCGAGAACTTCTATGACGCGGTCGGCGGCGAGGAGACCTTCCGCAAGATCGTCGCGCGGTTCTACGCCGAGGTGGCGCGCGACGAGGTGCTGCTGCCGCTCTACCCGGAGGCCGACCTCGGTCCCGCCGAGGAGCGGCTGCGGCTGTTCCTGATGCAGTACTGGGGCGGTCCGCACACCTACTCCGACCAGCGCGGACACCCCCGGCTGCGGATGCGCCACCAGCCGTTCACGATCGGGCCCCTCGAGCGGGACGCCTGGCTGCGGTGCATGCGGGTGGCCGTCGACGAGGTCGGGCTGGCCGAGGCGCACCGGGCCCAGCTCTGGCAGTACCTGGAGATGGCCGCGAACAGCATGCTCAACAGCTGGACCTGACGGGTTCAAGATCACAGATCACCCGATCGGACTTCGGGGAGTCCGGCCACGGCCAATGGCAGGATGAACAATCGTGCGACGAACCACCGAGCCCGACCCGGCAGCGCTGTGGTGGCAGGGCGCGGTGTTCTACCAGGTGTACGTCCGCTCGTTCGCGGACTCCGACGGCGACGGCGTCGGCGACCTGGAGGGCATCCGCTCCCGACTGGGGTACCTCGAGCTGCTGGGCGTCGACGCGCTGTGGCTGACCCCGTTCTTCCGCTCCCCGATGGCCGACCACGGCTACGACGTGGCCGACCCGCGCGCGGTCGACCCGCTCTTCGGCGACCTCGCCGCCTTCGACCGGCTGGTGGCCGACGCGCACGCGCACGGCATCAAGGTCACCGTCGACGTGGTGCCCAACCACAGCAGCGACCAGCACCCCTGGTTCCAGGAGGCGCTGGCCGCTCCCCCGGGCAGTCGGGAGCGCGCCCGCTACTTCTTCCGCGACGGACGCGGCCCGGACGGCGCGCAGCCGCCGAACAACTGGACCAGCGTGTTCGGCGGGCCCGCGTGGACCAGGGCGCGGGACGGGCAGTGGTACCTGCACCTGTTCACCCCGCGGCAGCCCGACCTGAACTGGGACAACTCCGAGGTGCGCGCCGACCTGGTCGGCACCCTTCGGTTCTGGCTCGACCGTGGCGTCGACGGCTTCCGGATCGACGTCGCGCACGGCATGGCCAAGCCCGCCGGGCTGCCGGACATGCCCGCGTACCTGATCGGGATCACCGGGGCGCAGGCGCACCCGGCGGAGGACCCGCGGTTCGACAACGAGGACGTGCACGAGGTGCACCGGCTGATCCGCAAGGTCGCCGACGAGTACCCGGGCAGCATGGCCGTCGGCGAGATCTGGGTCGAGAGCGACGAGCGGTTCGCCCGGTACGTGCGGCCCGACGAGCTGCACCTGGGGTTCAACTTCAACCTGGTGGCGGCGGACTTCGACGCCGACGCCGTGCGGCGGGCCATCGACCACTCGCTGACCGCGGCGGGCCAGTCACCGCCGACGTGGACGCTGTCCAACCACGACGTCTCCCGACACGTGACCCGTTACGGCGGGGGCGACCTGGGAGTGCGGCGGGCGCGGGCGATGGCGTTGGTGCAGTTGGCGTTACCCGGGGTGGCGTACCTGTACAACGGCGAAGAACTAGGGCTGCCGGACGTAGCACTACCGGACTGGGCGCTACAAGACCCGTTGTGGGAGCGGTCGGGGCACACCGACCGCGGCCGTGATGGGGCACGGGTACCGCTGCCGTGGGAAGGGTCAGAGCCACCGTTCGCCTTTACCGAGGGCGATAAGACTTGGCTGCCGATGCCCCCGGAGTGGGCAGGACTGACGGTCGAGGCTCAGCTGGAAGACCCAGACTCGATGTTGTCGCTCTATCGGCAGGCGCTGGAACTGCGCAAGACGCACGCGGCGTTCAGCGGCGGCGAGCTGGAGTGGTACGGCGCCCCGCCGGGGTGCTTCGCGTTCCGCCGCAAGGGCGGCGGGCTTATCTGCGCGCTCAACACCTCTGGCGCACCGGTGCCGCTCCCGCCGGGAGAGATCCTGCTGTCCTCAGCGCCGGTATCGGACACGGAGCTCCCCCCGGAAACCAGCGTCTGGCTGGTGTGACCGCTCTTAGACCAAGAGCGGCAAGAGGGCGTGGCGGCGGCGCACGACGGCGCCGTAGCGGGCGTCGAGGCGCATCCAGGAGTCGGTGGCCGTCACGCGGATGACCTCGTCCGCGCCGTTGTCGGCCAGGAAACCCATTCCGGACAAGGCGAACAGGCAGCGCAGGGGGACCTTGATCTCCAGGCCGTCGCCGGTGACCGTCAGCACTGCCTGGTCGAGCAGCGACGCGGGCGGGGTGCCCTGAGGGCCCACGTTGTCCTTCGCGACCGCCAGGCCCTTGTCCGCCAGCTCCGACACCATCGCGGCGGGCAGCATGTCGACCAGCTGCCAGTGCTTGGTCGGCGGCAGCGCGGAACGCCACAGCATGTCGCGGGACGGGCCGGGGTCGAGGTGGTCGCCGCGGACCACGGCCAGCGCGGCCAGCAGCTCGTTGCCTGAGACTGTCATGTCCGACGGGTCGACCACGCCGCGCGCGGTGCGGGTGGCCAGGACGTCGAACGGGGTGGCCACCCAGGCGTCGACCAGGCCGCCCTCGCGGCCGCGCAGGCGCACGACGGCCTGCTGGTCGAGCCGGACCGCCCTGGCGACGAACGCGCCCAGGTCCGCACGCTCGGACGGATCGTCGAAATGCAGGTCAGGCACCGTTTCCCCCACTGTGGAACGCGGCCAGGAAGTCGCGTTCGGTGTCCGTGATCCGCCTCGGCTTCGCCCCGACCAGATCGTACGGGGCGAGCGTGGTCGAGGCGGTGACCCCGATCGGGTCGGCCTCGGTCGGGCCGGTGTGCACCTGGTAGTCGAGCACGAAGTACGCCGCCCGGATCTCCCGCACCGACATGGCGACCCGCAGGCCGCTGCCGTTGGCGAACAGCGGCGCCCGGTAGTCCACCGTCAGCCGCGCCACGACCACGCCGCGGGCGAGGTCGTCGGCGCCGCGCAGGGCGGCCTCCCGGAAGAGCAGGTCGACCCGGGCCTCTTCGAGCAGGGTCACCGTGTTGGCGTGGTTGACATGGCCGTAGAGGTCCATGTCCGACCAGCGCGGACGCACCTCGGTGACGAACACACCCAACGAATGTCCCTCCCACGTGCCGATCCCGGTGCGCATGACCCTATCCCTGGGTCAGCCGCGGACCCGGCGCAGGGCGTGGAGCGGATCGGCGGTGACCGCGGTGACCAGCGACCGCAGCGCGCCGCGGCGCGGGTCGGCGGGTCTGCCGTGGGTGCCACTGGATCTCCACCCAGCTGTCGGTGAGCCGCACACCGGTCTTGCGGCAGGAGCGGGCGGCGGTTCCAGTGCCCGAGAGCAGGTCGAGCCCGGCCTCGCCCAGCGCGCGCACGACGTCAAGGGACTCGTCCTCGGTGAAGCCACCGCGCTGGGAGTCGGCGCTGTTGAGCTTGACCGAGGCCCAGTCGGAGTACTCGGCCGGGTCCGGATCGCGCGGGAGAGCCACGTTGCGCGGCTCCCTCAGCGCCGGTTGGGCAGGGTCGCCCCACAGGACAAGGTCAACGGCTCCGCGAGCAGTCCCATCAGCCTGGCCTTCCTACCGCCGGTGATTACTTGTCAGTAGCTCACCGGCGGTAGGAAGGGTGGCCTAGCGGACCATGCTGCGGATCTGGCGCGCGGCCACCGACAGCGTGGCCAGGTCGAGCCTGCCCGCGGCGTGGATCTCCTCCAGCGCCGCGCGCGAGCGGCCCAGCCGGGAGGCGTTGGTGCGCTCCCAGGCCTCGATCTTGGCGTCGGCGGGCTCACCGGGATCGCCCTGCCGCAGCACGTCGAGCGTGATCGCCCGCAGCGACCCGTACAGGTCGTCGCGCAGCGCCAGCCGGGCCAGCGCGTGCCAGCGGTTGCCCCGCTCCAGCGCGCTGATCGAGGTCAGCATGGCGTCGATGTTGAGGTGGTCGGAGAGCGCGTAGTACAGCTCCGCGGTCTCCACCGCGCTGCGCTCGGTCTCCACCCCGGCGTCCTGCTCGGCCAGCTCGGCGACCTCGGTGATGTCCAGCAGCCCGAAGGCGTCCAGCAGCCCCGAGATCCGCTTGGCCAGCGCGGCGGGCACCCCGGCGGCGACCATCCGCTCGGCGTCGGCGGCGGCCTCCTCGCGGGCCTGACCGCGCAGCAGGTCACCGACCGAGGGCGCCAGCCCGGTGAGCACGTCGTGGAAGCGGCTGATCTCCGCGCCCACCGCCAGCGGCTGCGGCCGGTTCGACAGCAGCCACCGCGACGCCCGGTCGAGCAGTCGCCGGGTCTCGAGCACCATGGCGTCGGCGACCTCGGTGGGCACCACGTTGTCCAGCGCGTCGATCTCGGCCCACAGCGACGGCAGGTCGTAGATCCGGGTGACCACCGCGAACGCGCGCACCGCGTCGGTCGCGCTGGCACTGGTCTCCTCGGCCAGCCGGAACGCGTACGAGACGCCACCGCCGTCGACCACCTCGTTGACCAGCAGCGTGGTGGTGATCTGCCGGTGCAGCGGGTGGGCGTGGATGTCCGGGCCGTACCGCTCGCGCAGCTGGGTCGGGAAGTACTCCGGCAGCCTGCGGGCGAACACGTCCTGCTCGGGCAGCTCGCTGGCGAGCACGTCCTCCTTGAGCGCCAGCTTGACGTGCGCGAGCAGGGTGGCCAGCTCCGGCGAGGTGAGCCCCTCGCCCGCCTTGTCCATGGCCTTGAACTGCTCGCGGGAGGGCAGCGCCTCCAGCCTGCGGTCGAACCCGTCGCCCTGCTCGAGCGCGTCGATCAGCCGGGCGTGCACCGACAGCATCGGCGCGGCGTGCGCCCGGCTGACGCCGAGCACCGCGTTCTGCCGGTAGTTGTCGGCCAGCACCAGCTCGCCGACCTCGTCGGTCATCTCGGCCAGCAGCGAGTCGCGCTCCTCGCGGTGCAGGCCACCCTCGCGGACCAGGTGGTCCAGCAGGATCTTGATGTTGACCTCGTGGTCGGAGCAGTCCACCCCGGCGCTGTTGTCCAGCGCGTCGGTGTTGATCTTGCCGCCGGCCTGCGCGAACTCGATCCGGCCGCGCTGGGTGAGCCCCAGGTTGCCGCCCTCGCCGACGACCTTGACCCGCAGCGCCGAGCCGTCGACCCGCAGCGCGTCGTTGGCCTTGTCGCCGACGTCGGCGTGCGACTCGGTGCTCGCCTTGACGTAGGTGCCGATGCCGCCGTTCCAGAGCAGGTCGACCTCCGCCAGCAGGATCGACTTCATCAGCTCCTGCGGCGAGAGCTTGCCGACGTCCGCGGGCAGGCCCAGCGCCGCCGCGACCTGCGGGCTGATCGGGATCGCCTTGAGGGTGCGCGGGAAGACGCCGCCGCCCTCGCTGATCAGCGAGCGGTCGTAGTCGTCCCAGGACGAGCGCGGCAGCTCGAAGAGCCGCTTGCGCTCGTTGAAGCCGACCGCCGGGTTGGGGTTCGGGTCGATGAACACGTGCCGGTGGTCGAAGGCGGCCACCAGGCGGATGTGCTCGGAGAGCAGCATGCCGTTGCCGAACACGTCACCGGACATGTCGCCGACGCCGACCACGGTGAACGCCTCGGTCTGGGTGTCCAGACCGAGCTCGCGGAAGTGCCGCTTCACGCTCTCCCACGCGCCCTTGGCGGTGATGCCCATGGCCTTGTGGTCGTAGCCGACCGAGCCGCCGCTGGCGAACGCGTCGCCCAGCCAGAAGCCGCGGCTCATCGCGACCTCGTTGGCGATGTCGGAGAAGGTGGCGGTGCCCTTGTCCGCGGCGACCACCAGGTAGGTGTCGTCGGGGTCGTAGCGGACCACGCCCCTGGCGGGCACGACCTGCCCGGCCTGCAGGTTGTCGGTGAGGTCGAGCAGGCCGGAGATGAACATCCGGTAGCAGGCGATGCCCTCGGCCAGGAACGCCTCGCGGTCCAGGCTCGGGTCGCCGGTGGGCGCGGCCGGGCGCTTGACCACGAACCCGCCCTTGGCGCCGACCGGGACGATCACCGCGTTCTTGACCGCCTGCGCCTTGACCAGACCCAGGACCTCGGTGCGGAAGTCCTCCCTGCGGTCCGACCAGCGCAGACCGCCGCGGGCGACCGAGCCGAAGCGCAGGTGCACGCCCTCGACCCGGGGGGAGTAGACGAAGATCTCGAACCGCGGCCGCGGCTCGGGCAGCTCCGGCACCGCGCGCGGCTCCAGCTTCACCGCCAGGTACGGCCGGGGCGCGCCGTCGGCGTCGCGGACGTAGTAGTTCGTGCGCAGCGTCGCCCGGATGACGGTGAGCAGGCTGCGCAGGATCCGGTCCTCGTCGAGGCTGGTGACCCCGTCGATCAACTCGGTGATCTCGGCCGCCTGCGCGGTGGCGTGGCCGCCGCGGGCCTGCTCGGAGAGCGTGGGGTCGAAGCAGTTCTCGAAGAACCGGACCAGCGCGGTGGCGACCGGGGTGTGCGCCAGGACTGCGTCCTCGATGTACTCCTGCGAGTACGGCGTGCCCGCCTGGCGCAGGTAGCGCGAGTAGGCGCGCAGGATCGCGGCCTGGCGCCAGGTGAGGCACCCGCGCAGGACCAGGGCGTTGAACCGGTCCGGCTCGGCCTCACCGCGCCAGATCGCGGCGAACGCGTCCTGGAAGTCGACCTTGATCCGGTCGAGCTGCTCGGCCGTGCGGCCCTCGAGCACCGCGGGCTCGATGCGCAGCCCGAAGTCGTAGATCCACCAGCGGGTGCCGTCCTCGCGGCGCAGCTCGTACGGGCGCTCGTCGACGACCTCGACGCCCATGTTCTGCAGCACCGGCAGCACCTGCGAGAGCGTGACACCGCCGCCGGTCAGGTAGAGCTTGAAGCGGCGGTCACCCGGCGCGGCGTCCTTGGGGACGTAGAAGGACATCCCCAGGTCGTCGTCCGAGGACAGGCTCTGCAACCGGCGCAGGTCGGCGAGCGCCTCGGTGGCGGTGAAGTCCTCCTTGTAGGCCTCCGGGAACACGCTGGCGAAGCGCTGCCCCTGCTCGGTGGCCGACTCCACCCCGGTGCCCGACCCCGCGTCGAGCTGCCCCCGCTGCTCGGCGAAGACGGCCTCGACCATCCGGTCTTCCCAGCTGCGCACGGCCTCGGTGAGCCGCTCCTGGATGCGCTGCACGTCCGGGTCGACGTGCCTGCCCGGGTCGGTGTGCACGATGAAGTACACCTGCGCCAGCGGGGTCTCCCCCACCCGCGTGCTGAACTCCAGGTTCGTGCCGCCGAGCTCGTCGAGCAGCACCTCCTGCATGGCGATGCGGGAGGTGGTCGTGTAGCGGTCGCGCGGGATGAACACCAGGCAGGAGAAGAACCGCGCGTACGGGTCGCGGCGCAGGAACAGGCGCAGCCTGCGCCGGTCGGCCAGGGCCAGCACGCCGGTGGCGGTGGCGTAGAGCGACTCGGCGCTGGTGGAGAACAGCTCGGTGCGCGGCCAGTTCTGGATGACCTCCAGCATCCGCTGCCCGGAGTAGGACTCCATCGGGAAGCCGGCCTGGTGGATCACCTCGCGCACCCGGCGGGCCACGACCGGGATGTCGAGCACGTCCTCGTGCAGCGCGTTCGTGGTGAACACGCCGAGGAAGCGGTGCTCGCCGGAGACCTCGCCGTCGGGGCCGAAGGTCTTCACGCCGACGTAGTACGGGTAGGTCGAGCGGTGCACCGTGGACGGGGCACTGGCCTCGGTGAGCACTAACAGGCTCGGCGCGAGCGCGTGCGCCAGCGCGTCCGGGCCCGCGGTGAGGCTGCGCGCGGCCAGGCTGTCCTGGCGCAGCACCCCCAGGCCACTGGCCAGCACGGCGCGCAGGGCGGGCTCGCCGTCCTCGCCGCTGGGGACCAGCTCGTTCTTGCGGTAGCCCAGGAACGTGAAGTGGCCCTCGGCCAGCCAGCGCAGCAGGGCGGCGCCGTCGTGCACCTGCGCCGCGTCCAGCGGTGGCGGGTTCTCCTCCAGCTCGCGGGCCAGCGAGGTGGCGGTGGTCATCATCTTGTCGGTGTCCTCGACGACCTCGCGGACGTCGTTGAGCACGCTGAGCAGGCCGGTCTCGATCTCCCGGGCGCGGTCGGCGTCGGTGAGCAGGTCGACCTCGATGTACATCCACGACTCGGCGAAGGCGTCCGCGGGCGGCGCGTCCGGGTCGCAGGTCGGCAGGGCCTCCTTGAGGTCGCCGGTCAGGTCGCGGCGCACCACGACGATCGGGTGCACCACCCGCTGCACCTGCACCCCGCGGCGCACCAGCTCGGCGCTGACGGACTCGACGAGGTAGGGCATGTCGTCGGTGACGATCTGCACGACCGAGCCGTCGGCGCGCCAGCCGTCGGTGGCCGCGGTGGGGTTGAGCATCCGGACCGCGGGGCGGCCCTTCACCCGCCGCTCGGCGAGCTGCAGGTGCGAGCGGACGGCGCCGACGAGGTCCACCGGCTGGTCGTCGAGGACCTCCTCCGGCGGGACGTAGCGGAAGTACAGGCGCAGCAGGTCCGCGATGTCGGGCGCCTGCTGCGCGGCCCGCTCGATGAGGTCGTCTCTGGTCTGTTCCGGGCTGGTGTTGACCGGCCGTCCGGCCGACTCCGAGCCGTCGACGCTGACGGCTCCGTCGGTGCGGGACGAATATCCAGTCGAGGTCATTGTGTCCTTGGCTCCACGCTTGGCGGCACGCCGCTGTGCCGCATGCACCCCACACACTAGTGCCGTCCGGGCCCCGGCCCGCAGGTCGGGATCGAGCGGCCCAGCGGGTGAAATGCTGTTTTCCAGTACGGGAACTACCTGTTCCGCCTACCGTGGCACGTCGGTCACCTGCGCGTGTCCTGATGTCGAAAATCCACCTGAGACCGTGCCGCACCCGTTGCGCCGTCGGCAGCCGCTTTCCGCCCTCGTCCGCCTTTGTTCGCCGCTATCCGCCGCTGTCGATGTCCGCGGGCGCCCATTCGGACGAACGGTGCCTGCCGCGGATGCCACTGGGCGGGGTGGGCAACCCGGAGAGATCGGTCCGGCGCGCCTCCCCCGGGGCGGGCTCGGCGGCGCGCGCGTCGGTCGTCCAGCGATCGGACAACCGGTCGGCGGGCTGCCAGTCGTCGGTGTCCCCGGTGGGGAAGGACCGCCACGTCCCGGTGGCCTGGCCCACGGGTTGCCCACCTCGCGCGTCGGTGGATCTTGCGTCGGTGTCTCTTGCGTCGGTGTTCGAGTCGGCGGAGTGCCTGCGTTGGGCGCGGGAGGTGGTGGAGCCCGGCCAGTTCGGCTGCGGATCCCGCTCGTCCGCCGATGCGCCGCGCGGGTCTGGCCACTCGGTGTGCGGATCTTGGGCGTGCGCCGAGCTTTGCCAGGGGGCGGAGTCCGCGCCTGGGTGATCCCGGTCGGCCTCGCCCGGCCAGGGCTCGGCGGGCGGTTCGGGGGCGCGCCTGCGGCCGGTACCGGGGGCGCGGTGGTGACCACTGCTCGACGGGTCGTCGGCGTGCGCGGGCGGGACTGCGGCGTGTGCGGACGGCGACTGGCGGTGCGCGCCGTCGGCGAGTGCGGGAGTGGACGGGGGGTCGGCGGGCAGGAGGTCGAGAGTCGAGGGGTTGGCAGGCGACGGGTTGGCAGGCGAGGGGTCGGCTGCGGGCCAGTGCTCGCTGAGCTGCCGCAACTCCGGCGAGCGGAGCAGGTCGGCCAGCTTCACAGGTTCAGTGAGGTCGTCGACGTCCTCGTCGTCGCCGGTGGACGTGTCGGGGGTGGGGGCCGGTGGCCAGCCCTCGTCGGACCAGCGGGCGGCGTCGGACTCGGCGTCACCGGTGGGCCCACCGTCGGGCTGGGTCGCCTGGAACGCGACCAGCGCCTCGGCGAGCAGCTCGGCGAGACCGCTGGAGTGGGTCCGGTCCCGCCTGCTGCTGGGCGGCCGCCGCCTGCGGGTGGGCAGGGTCTGGCGATCCGCCGCTGGATCGCGGGCGGGATCGTCCCGCTGGTCCGGATCGTCTCCCTGGTCCGGATCGTCACGGTGGGCTGGATCGTCACGGTGGTCAGCCGGACTCGCGTCCCCGGCTGTGGACGTGACCGGGGTCGGTGTGGGCTCGGGGTCGGGCGGCGCGGACAGCCGCGCGGAGTCGGGTTCGGCCGGGGTGGTGGCGGCGAGGGCGGACGCGCGCGGCAGGCCGCGCAACCGGGCCGCGAAATCGATGGCCCGGCGGTCGGCGATGTCAGCCGCCCGGGCTGCCTCCGGGGTGGGCTTGGCGACAGTGCCCGCGTTGGCGGTGTTGGAGTTTTCCCTTGTGCCAGAGGGTTTCTGTTGCGTCGCGACCGGGTCAGCGGACTCCGGCCTGGCGCGACGACCAGTGGAAGAAGGCTCCGCGGTGGACTGCGGGTCTGGGTGGGTGGGCTCGGGTTGGACGCGACGAGCGGGCGCGTCTGCTGTCCTGGGTGCGCCGGGTGCCGCGGCTGTCTTGGGTGCGTCGAGTGCTGCGGCGGTCGGCAGCGCGGTGGATTCGGGTGCGTCGGGCTTGGCTCGACGACCGCCCGCGGCGGTGTGAGTGGTCGGCGGGGGGTCGACCTCGGGGGTGCCCGGGGCGCCGGGAGTGGGGATCTCGGACGGGTCCGGGGGTTCGGGGATCTCCGGAGTCGGGGGCTCCGGGGTCTCAGGGCTCACCGTGCGGCCGGGGGGCTGGGGGATGTCCGGCCCGACGGGCGGCTCGGGGATCGTGGCGCGGGCCTGGCTCGCGGGGGTGCTGGAAGCGGTGGACTCCTGGGCGGGAGTGTCAGCGGTTGACGTCGGGGCACCTAGGCGGGGCGCGTCCAAAGGACCGGACAGGTGCGGCCCGGGCTCTGCGCGCCGGGCGATGACGGCGGAAGGGGTGAGGGGGGCGGTGGGGCCCTCGTCCCAGGGGAAGCTGTCGAACACCCCCATCGACGGGGGCAGCATCGGGGGCGCGGGCAGATCGGTGCCGACCAATGCGTTGGGGTCGAAGTAGTACTCGTCGTCGTCCGGGGCGCGACGCCTGCCGCCCGATCCCTCAGCGCTGACACCGAAGCGGCTCAGGACGGACTGGGCATCGGCGGTGCCCTCGGAGTCCTTCGGGGACACCGAACCCGGATCATCCACAGTGGACTCACCGGCCGCCTTGGCTCGGCGGGCAGCCCGGCGACCGTGCGCGGTGGCGGCGTCGATCTCCTGCGCGCCAATGCCTCCAGGGGTGGCAGCCGTGGACGTGGCGGCGGGGATGTGCCCGACATCGCCATGTCGCGGAGTCGTGCCGGGGGTGTCAGAGGTGTCGCTACGCCGGGGCGTGCCAGCAGCGGTGTCGGGGACCGCACTACGCCCCGCGGGGACGGACGTATCGGCGGTATCGCTACGCCGCACCGTGGTGGCGGGGGTGTCGGCAGCGTCGCTACTCCGCGCCGTGCCAGCGGCTGTATCGGCGATGTCGCTGCCCCATGGTGTAGTGGCAGGGGTGCCGAGGGGATCGCCGCGTCGCGCGGTGGCAGCGCTATCGCTGCGGCGCGGTGAGGTGGCCGGCCGGTCGACAGCAGCGCTACGACGCGGCGTGCCGGCAGAGGCGTCGGTGGTGCCACTGCCCCACTGCGTGGTGGCAGGAGTATCCGCGGTGTCGCTACGGCGTGGGGTGGTTGGCAGGTCTGCCGCGGCATTGCGCTGCGGCGTTCCTGCGGAGGGATCGGTGGTGTCGCTGCGCCACTGCGTCGTGGCAGGGGTGTCGAGGAGGTCGCTGCGGCGGGCCGGGGTATCGCTGGGGCTTGGCGTGGTGGCCGTGGCCGGTGGGTGGTGGGCACCGGAGGCGGTGCCGGTGTTGGGGGTCGGTTGGTCAGAGGTGTCCGGGGTGTTCGCCGGTGGTTCGGCGGCGTGGCTTCGGCGCACGCCGCCGGAGAAGTGGTGGACAGCGGCATCGCCGGCGGGTGAGCCCTGCCGAGGAATGGCGGTAGACCGGCGTGGGCGGCGGCGCTGTTCGTCCGACATCGGTGGCTGGTTGGTGTTGTCGGAGGTGAACTCCGCGTTCGCTCGGGCCCGCAGCTCGGACAGCAGGGCTTCGGCGGTGCCCTCGGTGGCCGAGTCGGCGCTCAGCCGTGCCTGTATCCCGGACGGCCTGGCGGTCTCCCGCGCGCGCCGCCCCGGCGGGTCGGCGATCGCCCAGGGACTGTCTTCGACCGGCGAGTCGACGGCGGTGTCCGCGGCCGCCTCGGCGGAGCGGGGTGGCCGGTGCGCCGTGGACGAATCACCGACGGGTTCGGACCGGTCGCGGCTCGACGACCACGATGGGGCCCTCGTGGAGTCGGCGGGCGCAGAACCGGCGAGCGCTGAGTCAGCGAGCGTGGAGTCGGCGGGCGCGGAACCGGCGGGCGTGGAGTCGGCAGGTGTGAAATTGGCGGGCTTGGAGTCGGCAGGCGCGTGCTCTGCCGACGGGTTGGCCGCTGGGCCGTGGCTCGGCGACCGGGATGAAGTTGTCGCGGGGTGTGTGGGTGTCTGCTCGGCGGGCGACTCGGCTATTGGTTCCGCGGCGGCGTGGCTCGGCGACCAAGGTGCGCGGGTGGTTGAGTCCGTGGGGGGCCCCACGTTCGACGAGTCCTTTGTCGACAGTGACGGGTCCGTGGTGTCGAACCGCCTTCTTGGCGATGGCCGCGAGTCCGAGGTGGCAGGGGTGAGCCGGTCGGGACCCTGGGCGGACGGCGAGCCAGCGGCTGCTGTCTGCTGGCGCAGGGCCTCGCGGGCCGCGAGGACGCCGGGGCTCGCGGCGCGTTTGCCGGGCAGGATCGGCAGGGTTGGTGAGTCCTCGGCATCCGCCGGGTCCGCTCCGGTGAACCTCCGGGCGGCGCCCGCCTTGGCCTGGGCGGCGCGCCGGAGGTTGTCGGCGCGGCGCGGGACCACCGGGGCCGGGGCCGTGACGTCGAGGGTGGTCAACGCGTTGCGGGCGGCGAGGAGCAGCGGCTCGATGCCCTCATCAGGGCCGTCGGGGGTACCCGGCCGGGCGGCGACACCGGTGCGGATGGTCAGTTCCTGGCCGTGGTCGTCGATGAGCCAGTGCGCCTCTTCGGCGGTCTCGCGGATGGCGGTGGCCAGTTGTTCGGCCTCGTCGAGGGTGGTCTCGGGCAACAGCACCGCGAACTCGCCGCGGTCGGAGCGGAGGAGTTCGGCCGTGCCGGGGGCCAGGTCTCGGACGTGCGTGGCCAGCGCGTTCAGCGTGACCTCGCCGCCGACCGGCACCGGCGCCTCGATCGGCTCCACCGGGTCGGCCACACCCACCGGACTGATCCGCACCAACACGGCCGCGAACAACGCCGCGGACAGGTCGGTCACCTCGTCCGCGCGACCGGTGTCGGCTCGACCGGCTCCGGGGCGGCCGAACTCACCGCGGCTGGAAGCACTGCGGCTGACGTCGTCGAGGCCGGCGTCAGTGCGGCTGAAGTCAGAGCGGCTGGAAGCACTGCGGCTGGAGTCAGTACGGCTGGACTCAGTGCCACCGGGCTGCTCGTGTCCGGACTCGCCACGGCTGGAGACGGTGTGGGCGATGGCGTCCTCGCCTGCGGCGTCGGGTGGTGCCACGGTGTCTTCGGAGCCGGTGGGATCTGCCTCGCGGCGCCGTGACCCGGTCGGGCGGGGGTCCCCGCCCTCGGGGAAACCACCCTCCTGGTGAGGGGTCGCCGGGAGGGTGGGGGTGCGGTCGACAGCGGCACGATCCAGAGCGGCACGGCCGGGATCCGTGCGAGCTGGGCGATCGCGGCCGGGTTCGGAGTTGTCGCCGTCAGGCCCGGTGTGGGCGCCTTCCGCGCGGCCGGTGTGGGCGCGGGGTGCGTCCGCGCGGCTCGGGCCGGTGCGGTCGGTCTGGGACATGGGTTCGGTGTCGGCGTCGGCGAGGATGGCGGCAGCTCGGTCCGCCTGCCGCGCGGCGGGGTGTTTCGACGTCGACTGCCGAAGGGCCGCCTGCTTGGCGGCCGCCTGGCGAGCAGCCGCTTGCTTGGCCGCTGCTTGGTATGCGGCTGCTTGATTTGTCGCCGCTTGATTTGTCGCCGCTTGACTTGTCGCCGCTTGACTTGTCGCCGCTTGACTTGTGGCTTGATGTGCGGCCGGCTGATGAGTGGCCGGTTGACTTGCCGCTGCCAGTTTCGCCGCCGCGAGTTTGGCCGCGGCCTGTTTGAGCGCGGCCTGTTGCAGCGCTGACTGCCTGACCGTGGCTTGGCCCGGCCCGGACTTGCCCTGTCGGGTTCCCTGCTGCGCAGGCACCGCGACCGCCGCGGGGCGGACTGTGTTGCGTAGCAAGGAAATCACGTTCTCCGCGTCGTGGACCGCGCCTACCTCGGCGGTCAGCGCGGACCGGGCCGCCTCGCCCGCGCGGAGGTAGCGGTATTCCGCGGCTCGCGCGGATCGCAGGGCGTGCAGGGCCTCGGTGGCGTGGGACGCCTCCTCCTCCGCGTGCGCCAGGAACGTCCACGCGTCGGCCTGCAGTGAGTCGAGGCCGTGGCGTTCCGCGCTGCGCACCACGTCGGTTAGCAGGGCCCGGCCGTGCTCGGCACGACCCGAGGGCAGCAGGACGCGGGTGGCCAGGGCGAGTCGCATCCGGCCCAGGGCCATCGCCGAGGTCGCCCGCACGGGTTCCAACAGGGCCGTGGCGGCCACCCGGGACGCCTCGTCGACGTCACCGTCGTCGAGCAGCGCGCAGACCAGTTCGAGCACGAGTCGCGACCGGACCAGGCCGCCCTCGGTGCCCGTGTCGGCGACGCGGTTGAGCAGGGAGAGCCCCTCCCGCGCGGACTCGGTGGCGGCCTCGGTGTCGCCGTGCCTGCGGTGGTAGGACGACGCGCGCACGGCGAGCAGGGACCGTTCCAGCCTGCGCTCGTCCAGACCCAGGTCCTCATCGGCGGCGAGCAGCCGGTCGGCCTCGCCGAGTGCGTCCTCCAGGTCGTCGCGACCGCCGACGTGCGCGGCGCAAGCGACGAACTGCCCTAGTGCCGCCGCCCGGACCGCTGGCCGGGCGGTCTTCGTCTGCAAGACCGGTCGGAGGAACTCGCACCCGACCAACGGCTCGCCGAGCACCCGGGCGCACGCCGCGAGCGCCACCCGGACGGCGGCGGCCTGGTCGACCTGGCCGCCGCTGGTGACCGCGCGCAGCGCGGCCACCCCCGGCTCGACCGCCTCGGCGTGCCTGCCGAGCCGGACGAGCGCGGTGCCCAGCAGCACGTGCGCGCGCGTGGCGACCGCGGGCGTGGCGGCGCCGGAGCCGAGCGAGCGCGCGGCGAACTGGACAGCCAGTTCGGGTGCGCTCGACCGCAGGCGATCGGCGACGTCG
Organism: Actinokineospora sp. NBRC 105648; assembly: GCF_030269645.1. Lineage (GTDB taxonomy): Bacteria > Actinomycetota > Actinomycetes > Mycobacteriales > Pseudonocardiaceae > Actinokineospora. The sequence goes on from NZ_BSTR01000005.1 coordinate 66,515, forward strand.
ACGAGTGCTTCGCACTCCGACGAGCCCGTGCCCGCGGGTAACTCGTTCCAGGCCGCCACGCCGCTCTCCCGTCTAGTCCCGGGTGAGCTTGCGGTAGGTCACCCGGTGCGGGCGCGCGGCATCGGCGCCGAGCCGCTCGACCTTGTTCTTCTCGTACCCCTCGAAGTTGCCCTCGAACCAGAACCACTTGCCCGGGTCCTCGTCCGTGCCCTCCCAGGCCAGGATGTGCGTGCAGGTGCGGTCGAGGAACCACCGGTCGTGGGAGATGACCACGGCGCAGCCCGGGAACTGCTCCAGCGCGTTCTCCAGCGAGCCCAGGGTCTCCACGTCCAGGTCGTTCGTGGGCTCGTCGAGCAGGATCAGGTTCCCGCCCTGCTTGAGGGTGAGCGCCAGGTTCAGCCGGTTGCGCTCGCCACCGGAGAGCACGCCCGCGGGCTTCTGCTGGTCGGGCCCCTTGAAGCCGAAGGCGCTGACGTAGGCGCGCGAGGGCATCTCGACCTGGCCGACCTGGATGTAGTCCAGGCCGCCGGACACCGTCTCGAAGACGGTCTTCTTCGGGTCGATGTTGGCCCGCGCCTGGTCGACGTAGGACAGCAGGACCGTCTCGCCGATCTTGACCGAGCCCGCGTCCGGCTTCTCCAGGCCCACGATGGTCTTGAACAGCGTGGTCTTGCCGACGCCGTTGGGCCCGATCACGCCGATGATGCCGTTGCGCGGCAGGTCGAAGGTCAGCCCGTCGATCAGCAGCCGGTCGCCGAAGCCCTTGCGCAGCTTGGCGACGTCGACCACGACGCTGCCCAGCCGGGGACCCGGCGGGATCTGGATCTCCTCGAAGTCGAGCTTGCGCGTCTTCTCCGCCTCGGCCGCCATCTCCTCGTAGCGGTCGAGCCGGGAGCGGGACTTGGTCTGCCGCGCCTTGGCGTTGGAGCGCACCCAGGCGAGCTCGTCCTTGAGCCGCTTCTGCAGCTTCTGGTCCTTCTTGCCCTGGACGGCCAGCCGCTCGGCCTTCTTCTCCAGGTAGGTGGAGTAGTTGCCCTCGTAGGGGTAGGTGCGGCCGCGGTCGATCTCCAGGATCCACTCGGCCAGGTTGTCGAGGAAGTACCGGTCGTGGGTGACCGCCAGGACGGCGCCCGGGTACTGGGAGAGGTGCTGCTCCAACCAGAGCACGCTCTCGGCGTCGAGGTGGTTGGTGGGCTCGTCGAGCAGCAGCAGGTCGGGCTTGGACAGCAGCAACTTGCACAGCGCGACCCGGCGGCGCTCACCACCGGAGAGCACGGTGACGTCGGCGTCCGGCGGCGGGCAGCGCAGCGCGTCCATCGCCTGCTCGAGCTGGGAGTCGAGGTCCCAGGCGTCGGCGTGGTCGAGCTCCTCCTGGAGCCTGCCCATCTCCTCCATCAGCTCATCGGAGTAGTCGGTGGCCATCAGCTCGGCGATCTCGTTGAACCGGTCGAGCTTGCCCTTGACCTCGCCGACCGCCTCCTGGACGTTGCCCAGGACGGTCTTCTCCTCGTTCAGCGGCGGCTCCTGCTGCAGGATGCCGACGGTGTAGCCCGGCGAGAGGAACGCCTCGCCGTTGTTCGGCTGGTCGAGTCCCGCCATGATCTTGAGAACGCTCGACTTGCCCGCGCCGTTCGGTCCGACCACACCGATCTTGGCGCCGGGCAGAAACTGGATGGTGACGTCATCAAGGATGACCTTGTCCCCGTGCGCCTTGCGCACCTTCTTCATGGTGTAGATGAACTCGGCCATGCTCGCGATCGTAGAGTGGTGGGTCGGCGCCCATGAGCGCGACCGGGGGGTGCGCGCGGCGGAGCGGGCCGGTACCGCCGAACGGGTTGCCCCGTCAGTGCTCGCGCAGGGCCTTGACCAGTTCGTCCTTGGACATGCTCGACCGGCCGTCGATGTCGAGCTCGGCGGCGCGGCCCCGCAGGTCCTCGACGGTCCAGTCGTCGTAGGAGCCCGCGTGCCCGCCCCGGGCACCGACCTTGTCGCGCCCCTGGGCCGCCGCGGCGTTGGCGATCCGGGCGGCCTTCTCCTTGGAGTCGCCCTGCTCGCGCAGCGCCCGGTAGAGCTCCTCGTCCTTGATGCTGGGGTTCGGCATGGTGGTCCTCCGTCCTGGGTGTGGACGGGAAATGCCCTTGGCGCGCGCACGGCAAACCCCGCTCAGGCCGCGACCGGCAGGAGGGTGGCCTGCTCCCGGGGCTTGTCCCAGATCCACTCCAGCTCGCCCGCGCAGAAGTTGAGGTCGGGCCCGACGGCGCGGGCGTCGAGCTCGACGCTGAGCCGGTGCTGGTTCTCGCTCTCGTACTCGCGGTGGTAGAGGCGGCCGACCACGATGACCCGGTCGCCGCGCTTGAGCGTCTTGGCGACGTGCTCGCCGAGATCGCGCCAGCAGGTGACCGAGACGAACATCGACTCGCCGTCGACCCAGGTCTGGTTGTCCGGCTGGAACCTCCGCTCCACCGCGCGCAGGCGGAACCGGGTGGACGACCCGGTCGAGTAGCGCCTGCGGGTGGGCTCCCCGATCAGGGTGCCGATCAGGGTCACCACGGTCTCGAACATCTTGCTCCACCTCTCGTCTGGGCACCTGGCGTGCCGGTAGTCCCAGGTTGACCGGGTGGCGAGGGGTTGGCGAGGGGCGCTGGAAATCGGTGGATGGCTGGGCTGATTGTGGATAAGTCGAAGGCTTTCCGGGGGAAGAAGGTCGCGCGCCAGACGAGATCCGGCGGACAGGTGCCTGCGGCAGGCAGGTTGGCCGGTGGGCCGTAGGCTGCGCTGCCCGCGGCAGGCAGGTGGGCCGCGGGCGGCGGAACCCAGCGAGTCAGCGCGCGAGCGGGTACGAGGCGCTCAGGACGGGTTCTTGCCGTCGGCCATCTGCTTGAGCATGGCGTTGTAGGCGTCCAGGTCGTCGGCGGCGCCCTCGTCCACGCGCCGGTCGGAGCGGCGGGCCTCGCGGTCGTCGGCCTTGGACCACTGGACCAGCAGGGCGATCAGCACGACCAGCAGCGGGATCTCCCCCGACGCCCACGCGATGCCGCCGCCGAGGCGCTGGTCGGCGAGCAGGTCTGTGTTCCACGGCAGTGCCAGGCCCTGGTAGAAGCGCTCGCCGATGACCGTCTGGGTGCCCATCAGGATCACGCCGAAGAAGGCGTGGAAGGGCATCGAGGCGAACACCAACCCGAGGCGGCCGAGGTGCGGCAGTTTGCGCGGGGCGGGGTCGACGCCGATGACCGGCCAGTAGAACAGGTAGCCCACGAGCAGGAAGTGCGCGTTCATGGCCAGGTGCGCCCAGTGCTCTTCGAGCGCGGAGTCGAAGAGCCCGGTCAGGTAGAGGCCGTAGAACGACCCCACGAACAGCACGAGCGCCACCACCGGGTTCGTGAGGAACCGCGAGACCGGGGAGTGCACGAACGCCAGCAGCCACTCACGCGGCCCGGGCGGGGAGTCCTTCCCCGCGGGAGGGAGCACGCGCATCGCGAGCGTCACCGGGGCGCCGAGCACGAGCAGCACGGGCGCGAGCATGGAGAGCATCATGTGCGTCTCCATGTGCACGCTGAACATCGCGGGCGCGTAGCGGCCGAAGCCCGACGACGTGGCGAACAGGACCACGAAGCAGCCCGCCAGCCAGGCGATCAGCCGCCCGACCGGCCAGGTGATCCCACGCGAGCGCAGGCGCAGGTAGCCGCGCAGGTAGAGCACGGCGAGAACGATCGCCGCCGTCCCGAAGACCAGGTCGAACCGCCAGCCGAAGAGCAACCGGGCGACGGTGGGCTCGTCGGTGAGCGGGTAGCCCAACGCGAGCTCTACGCGTCCGGGTTCGACGTAGGCGCCCTCCGGGGGTGGGGTGCGGGCCAGCGCGGCGGCCACGCCGATGGTGAGGAGCATGATCAGCACCTCGACGGCGGCCAGCTTGACCAGCGCGGCCCGCGAGCCGTTCTCGACCAGGAACTTGACCCCGCGCTCCCGCTGGAAGTAGCCGAAGACACCCAAGATCACCAGGGCGATCGTCTTGACCAGGACGAGTGCGCCGTACCAGGTGTCGAAGAGGTCGCCGAGGGGCAGGCGGACCCAGGCGTTCACCACGCCGGAGACGGCCATGACGATCCAGCACACCAGCGCGACGCGGGAGAAGCGCGTGGCCGCGATGCCCAGGTTCTCGGCCCGCCTGCGCCCGTGCGCGAGCAGGGCGACCAGTCCCCCGACCCACAGTGCGGCGGCGAGCAGGTGGAAGAGCAGGCTGTTGGTGGCCACGTCGTGCGAGCCGCCGCTGGAGGAGTGACCGGTGACCGCGACCGGCACGATGCCCGCCACCGCCACGGCGAACAGCACGGCCGTCCAACCCCAGGTGAGGACGATCCGCGAGCCCACCAGCACGACCAAGGCGAGACCCGCAGTGACCAGCCACGCCTGTGACTGCGACAGGGTGCCCACGAGGGTGAGCAGGACGTCGGTGCGCAAGACCTCGGTGATAGGTCTACCGACGGCGTCGGCGGCGGTGAACGGCGCTGATGCCAACGCGCCGACGAACCACAGCGCGGCGCCCCAGCCCGCCGTCCGCATGGCCGCGTAGCCACCGACGTCGAGCACACCCGACCGCTGCGGCGGCACGAGGAACGCGGCGAACAAGAGTGAGCCGACCGTCACTACCGCGCCGATCTCGGTAGCTACCCGCACAACCGTCAACGCGTGCTCAGTGAAGGCGTCCGGGGTGGGCAGGCCTTGGATCGTGTACCGATCGCTCCCGGAGGCCGCGGCGACCAAGACCGCGCCGATCAACGCGGCCAGCGCGCCGCCCACGAAGAGCAGCGGGCCTATCCCCGCGCGCCTGACCGGATTGTCGGTAGAGCTGTCGAGAGCCACACGACGAGGGTAATCGCCGCGCGGGGCGGGCTGGAGTCGCCATGTTTCCCAGAGCGCTACCGTGGACCGGTGAGGCGGGGACTCGTCGTGATGGCCGGTGTGGTGCTGGCGGCCGCGTGCGGGGCGCCGACGGCCGGTCAACCGGTGCCCGCCGCCGGGTTCGGCCCGGTGTCCACGGCCCAGTCGTCCACCGCCCAGTCCTCCACCGCCGTGCAGTCCCAGCGGTCCGTCGACGGGGTGGACCTCTGCGCGCTGCTGAGCAAACCAGACCTGGACGCGGCGGGCGGCTTGGTCGGTACGCCCGCCCACCGGTCCAGCGCCTTCCCGGACTCCTGCGGCTACCCCCTCGGCCAGGGTGCGTCGGGCGATCTCGTGCTGGTGGCCCTCTACAAACCCCTCGACCAGGTCCGGCGCGACCAGCCGGAGGGGCACGAAGAGGACACGCTCGGTAACAAGACGTGGCTGCACTGCGCGGTGGCGGACGGCTATCGAACCTGCACCGCCGCCGTCGCGGTGCGCGACGACAGATCGCTGGTCGTGGCGATCACCAGGAGAGATACCTCGGAGGACAAGGTATTGCGCCTCCTGCAACCCCTCGCCGAGCGCGCCGTGGAGAGACTTCCGCGCGCATAGCGCAACCGCCCCTCCCCCGAACGGACGCACCAGAGCGTCGTTCGTCACCCGATCAGTTCTTGGCGGAAACGGTGAGGCCGCCTTTGACGATCAGTCCGGTGTAACGGACTACTGTGCGGCCTCGGCCGCATGGCCCGCGCCCCTGTAGCTCAGCGGATAGAGCAGGAGCCTTCTAAGCTCTTGGTCGCAGGTTCGAGTCCTGCCAGGGGCACTCACGCGAACACCGATCCCCTGGAGCGTCGAGGCAAGCCCATCTGTGCACCATCATCTTGGGACCTCACCCGCTCGGCCCGTTGAGGTCACGGCCGGGCGGCCTGCCCCGGAGGCAGCGCGGCGGGCAACTGCTCGGCCAAGACGAAGATCCACAGCAGTGCTGGCAGTCCTCTGGATCTCGACCACCAGGTCACTCAAAGTGAGAACACGAAACTCCCTGTGCCCGGCCAACCGGGCGACTGCCGGACTCGACACCGGAGCGGCGATCGCGCCGACAGCGACAAGGGAAGACTAGCCGGGTCGACTCGGCTAGTCTGATGTCACGAGCGGCAGCGAGTAGTGACGATCCAGGAGGTGGGCAGGTGACCACGATCATCGAAGAGCAGGTCTTCGAAGTGGAGAAGGCCGCCCACGCCCTACTCCCCGCTCGGGATTTCACCCGGCCCGGCCCGCACCCGATGTCGCTGGCCGAGGCGAATTCGAAGATCCAAGAAGAGTACAGCGAAGCGCTGGACCTCCTCGGCAGACTCTAGAGGACCGGACGTAAGGTATCTCCGTGTCATCGTGGAGGTACCTCACGTCCGACGAGGTCTTGGAAATCTCGCGCCCGCATGGCGTGAGCGAAGTCGTCAACTTGGACAAACTCGACGCGTGCACGGGTGCACCGTCACAGAGCTTTGCTGGCGTCGATCTATACCCCACGATAATGGACAAGGCTACGGCCATCGCTTATGCGATCGCAAAGATCTATCACCCGTTCCTGGATGGCAACAAGCGAGCGGCAGCCGCATCCGTGCTGGCCATGTGCTATGTGAATGGATACTCCCCCAAGGTGACCCAGTTCGAATTGGTCGCGGTAATTCTACTCGTTGCCGAAGGGCAAATTTCCAGGGATGATCTATCAGGCTTTATACGCGGAAAACTGCTTTAAACGGATGCGCGGCACAGTCGCCATCTCCTAGTGCCCGGGTAGAACGTGGCGGCGCGCGCGGTTCGCGCTGGGGTCTGGCAGCATTGCGGTGTGGAGGTTGGGGAGGCGCCGCGGTTCGCCGTTGGGGTTGGGTACGCGGTGTATCAGGGGCCGGTTGCGGACAGTGCTGTGCACCGGCATGCCGCCTTTCAGATCGCCATCGCCGTGCGTGGTGCGGTGGGGATGGTGGACGACGCCGGCACGCTGCATCGCGCGGTGGCGCTGGTTGTGCCGCCGATGGCGCGGCATCGGCTGTTGGCGACCGCGGGGCTGCGCACCTTCTTCGTCGAGCCGCACTGTGCCTTCGCCGACCAGCTGCGGGAACGCTGTGGCGCCGGGGTGACCGTAGCTGCGGACTTGGGCGGTTTGGACGAGGACGACGTCCGGCGCGCCACCGCTCGTCCGTCCAGTGAACTTGATCCCCGGCTGCTCGCGGCGATGGACACCCGGGTTGACCAGCGGGTCTCGATGCCCGCCCTGGCCGCCGGGGTGGGTCTCTCGCCGCAGCGGTTGCGGGCGCTTGCCCGGGAGCAGTTGGGCATGCCGCTGGGGCGGTGGCAGGTCTGGCAGCGGCTGGGCCGGGCGGCCGCGGCGCTGCGCGCGGGTGAGTCGTTGGCGGGTGCGGCGATCGCGGGCGGGTTCGCTGACCAGGCGCACTTCACCCGGCAGCTGCGCGAGATGATGGGGCTCACACCGTCGGCCGTGCTGCCCGCGCTTCGGTCGTCACCCGCGGCGCGCGACGTAGATCGAGATCGTGCCGGTGATCGTTGACACCACGTCCGCCTCGCGCACGTCGTGCAAGCCCGCTTCGGCCATCAGGTGCGGGAGGACGCCCTCGGCGTTGGGCTGGGTGTCCTCTTTGCCGTCCGCGAGCTGCACGACGCGGTAGCCCAGCCGGCTCAGGCAGGTGCGTTGGAGCCCGTAGTCGGCGATGACGAGCCTGCCGCCGGGCCGCAGCACCGCGGCCATCGACGCGATGATCGCCCGCTTCATCCCGATCGGACACTGGTGCAGCACGAGGCTGGACACCACCGCGGTCGCCGATCCCGCACCGAGCAGCTCCACCAGCGCGTCGCCCATGCCGACCCGCCACTCCAGGGTCGGGGCGTCCGCGCCCGCCTTGCCGCGCGCCAGGTCCAGCACCTCGGGATCGGGGTCCACGCCGATGATCCGCGCCTCCGGCTCGGCGCGGTTGAGCAGCAGGGCCAGTGAGCCGGTACCGCAGCCCACGTCGACGATCACATCGTCGGGTCGGGCGGCCACGTGCATCGCGAGCAGGGCGCGCCACAGGCGTTCGCGCATCAGGGAGGCCACCGGGTCGTAGAAGCGCGTGGAGGCGAAGCGGCCCAGCGCGGGGGTGAAGGTTCGTTCGGTCATGCGGGCAGTCTCGGCCGCGCCGGGTCGCGCGGTCTTGAACGAATCGCTCGCGCGGACCCGTGGCTCCACACTGGACAGTTCCGGGGAACGCCGGGGCAGGCGTTCCCCGGAACGGGTCACACCACGGTGATCTCGAACAGGCCGACCGAGCCCTGCGCCCACAGGCGGTAGCGCGGGAAGCGCTTCGCCAGCTCGGCGTCGAGCTGCTCGAAGGAGTCGTCGGCGTTGTTCATCACGCCGTCGCCGTTGAGCGACTCCAGTGCCTTCGGGGCCAGCTTGCCGTGCTGGACCCCGTGCGAGAGCACCGTGCTGCCGAAGATCCGGCCGCCCGGCTCGACGTAGGGCAGCACCGTGTCGAACACGACGGCCTTGTGCGCCATCCCACCGGGCATGCAGTGCAGCAGGAAGTTCAGCCCGACCGAGCCGAACCGGGCCGCCCCCAGGTCGAGGGGCTTGAGCACGTCGCGCTGGTAGGCCTGCGGCCGGTAGCGGGCCAGCCGGGCGCCGGTGCGGCGCAGCGCGTCCGCGTTGAGGTCGAGCAGCACCAGGGCCGGGTCACCGCCGGGGAACCTGGCCTTGTCCAGGAAGAACCCGGTGCCGGGGCCCAGGTCCAGGTGCCGGGCGTCGACGTTGCGGTCGTAGAGCCGTCGCATGTGGACGTTCGGGCAGTGCCAGACGCGGGAGCACACGAACCCGAGCACCCACAGGTCGTAGGCGGCCAGGATCGGGCGCTTGCTGTACACGGCCGCGCCCGCGAGGACCTCGTCGGCGTTGGGCTCTAGGGCGTTCCCGGTCACGGGGCCAGCTCCTCGGCGTAGGCCTTGGTCAGGCGCAGGTTGCCCATGCTGTTGGCGCTGAGCACCTTGCGCAGGTAGCGGCGGGCGCCCTGCACCGTGGTGCCCTCGCCGAGCAGGGACATGCCCTCGGGGCGGATGGTGCAGGTGTGCCGGGCGCCGAGCACGATCCCCTCGGGGGTCTCGGTGAACCGCCAGTGGCCGGTGTGCGCGGTCATCGTGGCGGGCGGCTTGATCTGCTTGTAGACGATCTTGTTGCCGGGCAGGCAGATCCGCACCGAGCGGGTGGTGTGCTCGGACCCGCGCGCGCGGCGGAACTGCTGCGCGCCGGACTGGACCTCTGGCGCGGTCCGGCCCTGGTGGACCTGCCGTCGGGCACCGTTCTCGCGCCCTACCTCGCGCTCGCGCACTCCTACGACGAGTGGCTGCACGAGCAGCTGATCGTGGCGCTGAACGCGGACTGCAGGCGCGCGGACGCCTTGGAGACCTACCAGAAGTTGCACCGCACACTCGACGACGAACTGGGGATCGCACCGTCGGAACCGCTGCTCCGGCTCCAGTTCGACCTCCTGGTCGGCACCGCCCCCCCCCCCCGACCGGTGGCCGCCGTGCTGCCCGTCGCGGGTTCCTGAGCGGACTGGGCAGGCGGCGGGGACTCCCCCGCCGCCTGCCCGCGTTCATCCACATCAGACTATCCACAGAGGATCAAGGCTTGGTCAGCACGATCGCGCTCTGGAAGCCGCCGAACCCGCTCGCCACGCTCAGCACCGACCGGGTCGGCTGCTCGCGGGCGGTCACCGGCACGTAGTCCAGGTCGAGTTCGGGGTCCGGCTCGGTCAGGTTCGCCGTCGGCGGGATCACCGAGTGCTCGACGGCCAGCGCGCAGGCGGCCACCTCCAGCGCACGGATCGCGCCCAGCGAGTTCCCGATCATCGACTTGATCGAGCTGATCGGCACCCGGTAGGCGTGCTGCCCCAGGCTGCGCTTGTACGCGGCGGTCTCGTGCAGGTCGTTCTGCTTGGTCGCCGAGCCGTGCGCGTTGACGTAGTCCAGGTCGGCGGGCGCGAGCCGGGCCATGTCCAGCGCCGAGGTGATCGCGTCGGCCAGTTCGGCGCCGTCGGGGCACAGGCCGGTCATCGAGTAGACGTTGCTGCGCGAGGCGTACCCGGAGATCTCGGCGTAGACGTGCGCGCCCGCCGCCGCGCGTGCTCGTACTCCTCCAGCACCAGCATCGCCGAGCCCTCGGCGAGCGCGAAACCGTTGCGCGTGCAGTCGAACGGCCGCGAGGCGGTCCCCGGGTCGGACCAGGGGCCCACCCGGGGACGCGACCATCAGCCGGTCGGTGACGCCGAGGTCTCCGGGACGTACTCGTACCGCGCCAACTGCCGCGCGCCCACGGCCACCAGGCCGATGCCCGCCACGCACGCCAACCCGCCGGTCCAGACGGCGCGCCGGATCCCGAACAGGCTGCCGAACAGGCCGGCCCGCAGGTCACCCAGCTGCGGGCCGGCCGAGCCTACGAGCACCTCGATGCCCGCCAGCCGCCCACGCAGCCGGTCCGGCACGATGTGGTTCCACATCGTGCCGCGGAAGAGGTCGGCGACGAAGTTCGCGCCCCCGCCGAGCGCGAGCAGCACCAGGGTCAGCCACCACCACGGGCTCAGCCCGACCGCGACCATGGTGGCGCCCCAGGCCGCCGCGGCGAGCAGGACCGCCCGACCGTGCCGGTGCACCCGCTCGGCCCAGCCGCTGGTCGCCGCGGCCACCAGGCCGCCGACCGCGGTGGCGGAGAACATCAGCCCGAGCGACCAGGGCGCACCCAGGTCGGCGGCGAGGAAGGCGAACAGCGCGAACGGCAGCGCGAGCGCGGTCGCCACCAGGTCCACCGCGTAGCTGCCGACGAGCACCGGCTTGCCCATCGCGTAGCGGACCCCCTCGGCGAGCGAGCGCAGCGAGGCGGGCGCGGCGTGCTCGCCGACCGGCTGCGGGCGCACACCGGCGATGAGCAGGACCGACACCGCGAACGTGCCGACGTCGATCAGGTAGGCCGTCGGCAGCCCGAGCAGCGAGATCAGCACCCCGGCGATCGCGGTGCCCACGATCGCGGAGAGGTTGGAGCGCAACGAGTTGAGCGCCATCGCCGCGGTCATCTGCTCGGCGGGCACCAGCCGCCGGACCATGGCGATCATCGCCGGGCCCTGCAGGCCCTGCAGCGCCGAGGCGGCGGCGACCGCCACGTAGAGCGGCCACAGCGGCGGTTCCTCGAGCAGCGAGTTCACCAGCAGCCCGGCCGAGAGCAGCCCGAGGGCGAGCTCGGTGAGCAGGGTCATCAGCCGCCGGTCGAGCGCGTCGGCGAGCGCGCCGCCGTAGAGCCCGAAGACCACCATCGGCACCAGCTCGACCGTGCCCATCAGGCCGACGGCCAGCGGCGATCCGGTGATCAGCATGATCTGCACCGGGATCGCGAGCAGGGTGAGCACGGTGCCGAAGGAGGTCACGAACCCGGAGTACCAGAGCAGCCGGAAGTCCCGGTTGGTCCGCACCGGCGTCGTGTCAGGCAGGAGCCCTCGCGGCATTCGGGTCCTCCGGCTCGAGGTTCGGTCTGGCTGAGCCGAGACCCTACCGCCCCGGGCGGGCGCTCAGCCGGTCAACCGGGCGGCCGCCGCCGCGATCCGCTCGTCGGTGGCGGTGAGCGCGAGCCGCACGTACCGGTCCCCGGCCGCGCCGTAGATGCTGCCCGGTGCCACCAGGATGCCGAGTCAGGCCAGGTCGCGCGCGGTGTCCCAGCACGGCCGTCCCTCGGTGGCCCACAGGAACAGCGAGCCCGCGGAGCCCGGCACCTGGGACCCGTGGCACAGCAACGCCTCCAGCAACCGGGTGCGGCGATCGGCGTAGCGCTGCCGTTGCGCGAGCACGTGCAGGTCGTCGTAGAGCGCGACCGTCATCGCCGCGGCGATCGGCGCGGGCACGATCAACCCGGCGTGCCTTCGCACCTCGAGCAGCCGCCGGACCAGGGTCGCGTCGCCGGCGACGAAGCCCGCCCGGTACCCGGCCATGTTGGAGCGCTTGGACAGCGAGTGCACCGCGAGCACGCTCGCGTGGTCGGGCCCGCTCACGTCCGGGTGCAGGATCGACGTCGGTTCCGCGGTCTAGCCGTGCTCGAGTCAGCACTCGTCGTTGACCACGACGCAACCGTTTACGCGGCCCCAGTCGAGGTGCTCGCCCAGTTCGGCCGCGGTCAGCACGCGGCCGTCCGGGTTCGCCGGGGAGTTCAGCTGGAGGCGCGAACTGTCCCCGACCAGCAACCGGTGCGCGGGCAGGGTCGAGCGGTCGGCGCCGATACCGGAACAGTCCACTTCGGACCCACGGCCGACCAGCGACCCGGTGAGCCGGACCGGGCCGCGGATCTCCGTGCCCGCCATCAGGATCGAGTCCGCCACGTCCGCGTCGGTCACCACGCAGTTCTCGCTCACCGCCACCGACGGCCCGATGGTGCTGTCGCGGACAACACTGCCAGCGCGGATGAGCGCGGGCGCCTGGATGGTGGACCGGATCACCGTGGCACCCGCCTCGACCACGACCGGGCCGCGCAGGTCGCTCTCGACGTCGACGTCGCCGCGCACCGCGGGCGGCAGGTCGGCCAGCAGCAACCGGTTGCACTCCAACAGGTCCTCGACCGTGCCGGTGTCCTTCCAGATCCCGGTGAACCGGCTGGCCACGACCGCCTCGCCGTCCTCGATCAGCCGGGCGATCGCGTCGGTGATCTCCAGCTCGCCGCGCGCGCTGGGCACGATCCGCCCGGCGGCGCCGACGATCGCGGCGGTGAAGAAGTACACCCCGACGATGGCCAGGTCGCTCGGCGGGTTCTCGGCCTTCTCCACCACCGAGAGCACGGTGTCGTCGGGGCCCAGCTCGACCACGCCGTAGCAGTCGGGCCTGCTGACCTTGGCCACCAGCAGCCGCGCCGCCGGTCGCCGCGCGCGGAACTCGTCGGCGACCGCGGCCACGTCGCCGACGAGGATGTTGTCGCCGAGGTACATCACGAAGTCCTCGCCCGCCAGGAAGTCCGCCGCGATCAGCACGCAGTGCGCCAGCCCGGCGGGCCGGTCCTGGTGCAGGTAGGTCACCCGCAGGCCGAGCCGCGAACCGTCGCCGATGGCCGCCTCGATCTGCGCCGCGTGCTCGCCCACGACGATGCCGACCTCGGTCACCCCCAGGGCGCGGATGTCGGCCAGGCAGTGCTCCAGCACCGGCCTGCCCGCCACCGGGATCAGCTGTTTGGGCAGGCAGTAGGTCAGCGGGCGCAACCGGCTGCCGACTCCGCCTGCCAGCACAAGGGCTTTCATGGGAGGGCTCCTCGGGTCTGGGCTCGGGGTCCCCGGATCCTCGGGCCGCGGGGTCGAGGGCGGTTGGAGCGGCCGCGCTGGACCTGGGCTCGAACCGGCCGTCGCACCGTCTTGGGGTGCGATCCCGACTGCGGTGCGGGAACGGGAGCGGAGAAGGGGCACGGCATGAGCGAGTTGGGCAAGCAGATCCTCGACCAGGTCCGCAGCTACCACCGGGAGCAGAGCGGGGCGGACCGGTTCGTCCCGGGCAGCACGCCGCTCAACCCGGCGGGCGCGGTGCTCGACGAGGAGGACCGGGTCGCCATGGTCGGGGCGGCGCTGGACCTGCGGATCACCTCCGGGGCGATCACCACGAAGTTCGAGCGGCTCTTCGGCCGCGCGCTGGGGATCCGCAAGGCGCACCTGACGAACTCCGGCTCCTCGGCGAACCTGCTGGCGCTCTCGGCGCTGACCTCGCCGCGGCTGGGCGAGCGCGCGCTGCGGCCGGGCGACGAGGTGATCACCACCGCGGCGGGCTTCCCGACCACGGTGAACCCGATCCTGCAGAACCAGCTCACCCCGGTGTTCATCGACTCCCAGCTGGGCACCTACAACCCCACCCCGGAGCAGGTGGCCGAGGCGATCGGCCCGCGCACCAAGGCGATCATGCTCGCGCACGCGCTCGGCAACCCGTTCGCCGCCACGGAGATCGCCGCGCTGGCCGAGGAGCACGACCTGTTCCTGATCGAGGACAACTGCGACGCGCTCGGTTCCACCTACCGGGGCAAGAAGACCGGCTCGTTCGGCGACCTGGCCACGGTGAGCTTCTACCCCGCGCACCACATCACCACGGGCGAGGGCGGCTGCGTGCTGACCGACAACCTGGTGCTCTCGCGGGTGGTGGAGTCGTTGCGCGACTGGGGCCGCGACTGCTGGTGCCTGCCGGGCGAGGACGACACCTGCCACAAGCGCTTCACCTACCAGCTGGGCACGCTGCCGCTGGGCTACGACCACAAGTACACCTACTCCCACGTCGGCTACAACCTCAAGTCGACCGACGTGCAGGCCGCGCTCGGGCTCACCCAGCTGGCGAAGCTGCCCGCGTTCAGCGCGGCGCGGCGGCGCAACTGGCGGCAGCTGCGCGACGCCCTGGCCGACGTGCCCACCTGCTGCTGCCCAGCGCGACCCCGGGGAGCGACCCGAGCTGGTTCGGCTTCGCGATCACCGTGCTGGCGGACGCGCCGTTCAGTAGGCTCGAACTGGTCCGGTTCCTGGAATCGCGGCGGATCGGCACGCGGCAGTTCTTCGCGGGCAACGTGACCAGGCACCCGGCGTACCAAGACCGTCCACACCGGACTGTCGGCTCGCTGGTGAACTGCGACACCATCACCGAGCGGACGTTCTGGGTGGGCGTGCACCCCCGGCTCACCGAGGAGATGGTCGCCTACCTGGCCGAGACGATCTGGGAGTTCGTCAAGAGCCGGTGAGAACCCCTGCGGACCAACAGAGAGAGGACGGCCCAGTGCCGGGTGCGGACGAGTGGGGCCCCGTGGTGGTCACCGGGATCGGTGCGCTGTCACCGAACGGGTGGGGCGTGGAGGAGTACTGGGCGGCGACGCTGGCCGGGCGCAGCGGGCTGGCCCCGGTGAGCAGGTTCGACACCGCGGGCTACCGGGCGCACGTGGCGGGCGAGGTGAACTTCGAGCCCGGGGACCACCTGCCGAGCAGGCTGCTGCCGCAGACCGACCACATGACGCGGATGGCGCTGATCGCCGCGGCGGAGGCGCTGGCCGACGCCGCGGTGAGCCCGGCCGAGCTGCCCACCTTCTCCGCCGGTGTGATCACCGCGGCCTCGGCGGGCGGTTTCGAGTTCGGCCAGCGCGAGCTGGAGGCGTTGTGGAGCAAGGGCAGCGCCTACGTGAGCGCCTACCAGTCGTTCGCGTGGTTCTACCCGGTCAACACCGGGCAGATCTCGATCCGGCACGACATGCGCGGACCGGGCTCGACCCTGGTGGCCGAGCAGGCGGGCGGGCTCGACGTGCTGGCCAAGGCGCGCCGCAACGTCCGCACCGGCACGCCGCTGATGCTCGCGGGCGGCGTCGACGGCTCGCTGTGCCCGTGGTCCTGGCTGTGCCTCACGCGCAGCGGCACGATGAGCCCGGAGCGGGACCCGGCTCGCGCGTTCCTGCCGTTCGACACCGCGGCCACGGGCGGCGTGCCCGGCGAGGGCGGCGCCCTGCTGGTGCTGGAAGACCCGGCGCACGCCCGTGAACGCGGTGCCGAGCACCGGTACGGCACGCTCGCGGGCCACGCCTCCACCTTCGACCCCCGCCCGGGTTCGGGCCGCCCGTCCGGCCTGCGCCGGGCGATCGAGCTGGCGCTGGCGGACGCGTGCGTGACGACGGCGGACATCGACGTCGTCTTCGCCGACGCGAGCGGCGTGCCCGCCCGTGACGCGGAGGAGGTGGCGGTGCTCAGCGCGCTGTTCGGCCCCCGCGGGGTCCCGGTGACCGCGCCGAAGACGATGACCGGGCGGCTGCTGGCGGGCGGTGCGCCGCTCGACGTCGCCGCCGCGCTGCTCTCGCTGCGCGACTCGGTGATCCCACCGACTGTCCATGTTGGACAGTCAGCTTTCGCCGACGAGCTGGACCTGGTGCTGGACCAGCCACGCGAGGCCCGGTTGCACACCGCCCTGGTGCTCGCCCGCGGGCACGGCGGGTTCAACAGCGCCCTGGTGGTCACCGCGGCCTGACCGCGGGCACCCCCGATCAGCACGGTCCACTCAGGACATCGAGGCTTGTCGACCCGCCCAGGAGGGAATTCCATGCCCGCACTCGGAGAGCTCACCAAGTTCCTGCTCGCGGTGGCCGTGATCGTCGGCGTCTGCCACGCGCTGGGCGCGCTGTGCGCGCGGCTGCGGCAGCCACCCGTGGTCGGCGAACTGGCCGGGGCGCTGCTGCTCGGCCCCGCCCTCCTCGGCGCTGTGGCGCCGGGCCTGCACCACGGTCTGTTCACCCCCGCGGTGCTCAGCGCGGTGAACCTGGCGGGCCAGCTGGGGCTGGTGGTGTTCATGTTCCTGCTGGGCACCGAGATGCGGTTCGACCGCCTGCGCGGCGTCGGCGCCACGGTGGGCGCGGTCGTCGTGGGCTCGGTCGCGGTGCCGTTCGCGGCCGGGTTCGGCTTCGCCGCGCTGGTGACCCGCTGGTTCGCCCCCTCGGGCACCCCGGCGGCGTTCTACCTGGTGTTCTTCGGCCTGGCGATCTCGATCACCGCGCTGCCCGTGCTGGCCCGCATCCTCACCGACCACAACGTGGAGACCTCGCAGACCGGCACGCTGGCGCTCACCGTCGCGGCCGTCGGGGACGGTTTGGCGTGGGCGGTGCTGACCGTGATCCTCACGGTGGCGGGCGCCCACGGCACGGGCGAGCTGCTGGTGCGCGCGGCACTGGCCGTCGGGCTGTTGCTGCTCGCGTTCGCCGTGGTCGGCCCCGCGCTGCGGGCGCTGCTGCGCCGCTTCGAGACCCGCGACACCGACGACCGCGCGGTGATGGCGCTGTTGGTCACCGGAGCGACCGCCTTCGCAGGCGCCACGGACGCGATCGGCCTGCACCCGATCGTCGGCGCGCTGCTGTTCGGCGGCGTCGTCCCCCGCGGGTACCCGGTGGTCGGCCGGGCGACCAAGCGGCTCAACGACTTCGCCGTGGTGATCCTGCTCCCGCTGTTCTTCACCAGCGTCGGCCTGAAGGTCAGCTTCGCGGCATTCGGCGACGCGACCGGCTGGCTGCTGCTGGCGGGCGGCATCATCGTGGCCACCCTGTCGAAGTTCATCGGCGCGGCGGGCGGCGCCGCCCTGGCGGGCACGGGCCGCCGCCAATCCCTGCGCCTGGGCGCACTGATGAACTGCCGCGGCATCACCGAGCTGGTCGTCGCGAACGTCGGGCTCCAACAGGGTCTGATCAACACCCTCGGCTACACGGTCATCGTGCTGATCGCGATCGTCACCACGGCCGCCACCGGACCGCTGGCCCGCCTACGCGCCGCCGACCCCGACCTGGCGCCCGCACCGCCCGACTCGTCGGAGACCAACGGCACCCCGATACGCCACTTGGCGATTCCCTCGACGAGCGAACGCCATCAGGACAGCATTTGACCAGCACGGACAGCAATTGTCCTCTTCACCGAACACTAGGCCGTTGAGCCCGCTCGCCGACCACCCGGACGAGCTATACATTTCGCCCGAACGGACGGATACCCGCATGGTGCGCGCGCGGCACTGCCAGTATGATCACCAATGCGACCGCGCAGCGCGGGCACCGGCAGGCAAAAAATCGACAAGTGGGCTACGGCAAGCGAGTGGCCTCGGTTGTCAACTCGTACGGCTGTGGATAACCTCAAAGGAGTCCAATTCGATCACCGTGGAGGAATATTGTGAAACTCCGGCTGATTGGCGGCTCAGGGTGCGGAAACGGCCCGTGTCCGGCCGTCTACGAGACCGAGAACGACACCATTGTCATCCAGGGGTTCCACGTCGACCCCGCGACGTCGGGATTGCTGCTCCCACCGGGTGAAAGCGCCGTCGAAGTCCCCCGCTACATCCTGGACGGCACCTTCGGGCGGTGATCCCACTACCGACCCCACCGACGAATTTCGCGGTGAAAGGAAACTCCCATCATTCTGAACATGGATCAGTTCGGCCGACTCTTCGTGGAGTTCTCGAAGTCCGCGACCCGAATTGAGACACTTCCCGGTTACGCCGTGGCCGAGGAGCGCGAGTACTTCGACCACTACCTGGCAGGCAAGCCCCTGCCGCCCGAGCGCAATGAGGCGTGGGTGGCGAACATCAGGGCGTGCGTCGCCGACGGCAAGTACCTGGGCCGCGTACACATCATCGACCACACCCTCTCGCCGTACCTCCAATTCGAAATTGACTGGTACTACGCCGTCAACGGCGCGGCGGGCGAGGACATCCGGTTCATATACCGCGAGGACGTGCCCGAGGTGGTCCACACGGACACCTGGCTCTTCGACGACCACACGGTCGTGGACCTGAGCTACGACACCGATGGCCGACTGCTCTACATCAACCAGAACGACGATCCGGTACGACGTGAACAAGCCAGGGCCGCCTGGCGGGAGTTCCACGCCAGGTCGTTCCCGCTGTCCGAACTCCTGGCCGGGATTCGCAGCAACGAGCTCACGGTTCCGTGCGCCTGATCGTCCCGCGGATCCCGCCGGAGGCGAGGCATGACCGCTGGAGAACAGACGCGGACGCACACGAACTTCGTGATCAACGACCAAGCGCGCGGCTACCCCACCCGTTCGGTGACAGCTGAGGCCACCGGCGAGGAGCTCGACCACCTCGTGCGGCACGGCTACCTGGTGCGCAGGGCCCTGGTACCCGCCGATCTCGCGGCCGCCCTGGGACAGGCCGTGCATGGCCTGGCGAAGTCCGAAGAGGGCAAGCAGGGCGCCGAGTGGGTGCGGGACAAGAGTATCTACATCCGCCGCCTACTCGACAAGGACGCGCTCTTCCACCAGTTGCTACGTCTTGAGCCCGCGCTCTCGATCGCGCGAACGGTGCTCGGGCCCCAGGTATGGGTCGACCTAGAGGCTCGAATGCACTACCCGGGCAGCGCGGGAGTCTCCGTGCCCTGGCACAACCACCTCCCGGTCATCCCGGACCCGATTCCGGCCTTCTTCAGCTACCCCCACCAGATCCATTGCCTGGTGTACCTGGACCGCGTGTCCGAGTCCGAGGGCGCGCTCTGCCTGTTGCCGGGCTCGCACACGCGGACCGACCTGCGGATCCCGCTGGGCGACCAGAGCGACCGCCCGGGTCAGGTGCGGCTGTTGTTCGAACCTGGCGACGCGGTGCTCATCCACGGGAACCTCTGGCACCGGACCATTCCCTCGACCGCGGCGGCGGGCCACCGACGGCTGCTCCTGCTCGGCTACGTACCGTCCTGGATCAGCGACGACGTCGGCGCCCAAGGTGTCACCCCGGGCGAACCGCTCACGGTCGCGCTGGCGCGGACCGCGGACGCGGAGGTCCGAGAGCTCCTCGGCGAGTTCCACTGGTGAGCGGCGACCTGCCGGACCAGCCTGGTGGCGACTACACCCAGTCGCAGCTGTCCGGCGGCGCCGGTGAGGTCGTGCAGGCGCGCGACGTCACCGGGGGCATCCATTTCCACTACGGCAGCGGGAACCGCAGCGCACTGCCGCTCCAGCTACCGCGCGGGGTCGGGGCGTTCGTCAACCGGCTGTCGGACCTGAGCGCTCTCGACGGACTCCTCATCGGCGGCGAGACACTCGTGGTGTGCCTGATCGCCGGAACCGCCGGCGTCGGGAAGACCTCGCTGGCGTTGCACTGGGCGCACCGGGTCCGCGACCACTTCCCCGACGGGCAGCTCTACATCGACCTCAAGGGGTACGACCCGGGGCCGCCGGTGACACCGGACCAAGCACTGGAGCGGTTCCTGCACGCGCTCGGTGTTCCCGCCGCCGCGGTGCCCGACGACACCGAGGGCAAGTCCAGCCGCTATCGATCAGCCCTGGCCGACAGGCGCATGCTGGTCATCCTTGACAACGCGGGAACGACGGCGCAGGTTCGCCCGCTGATCCCGGGGTCCGGCCGGAGCATGGCCGTGGTGACCAGCCGCAGTCACCTGCCGGGGCTGGCGATCCGCCACGGAGCCTGGCGCCGGACGTTGGAGACCCTCACCGAGGCCGAAGCCATCCGCTTGCTCACCGAGACCACCCGGGCCTACCGCGGCGGCGACGATCCGGCCGAGGTCGCCGAGCTGGCCCGCCTGTGCGCGAACCTGCCGCTCGCGCTCCGGCTCGCGGCCGAGCGCGCGGCGAGCCGCCCCGGCATGCCACTGAGCAGGCTCATCACGGACCTGCGGGACGAGTCAGAACTGTGGAACACGCTCTCGACCGAGGACCCCGACGAAGCCCACGCGGTCCACACCGTGTTCGCCTGGTCCTACCGGGCACTGCCGAGAGAGGCAGCGCGAATCTTCTGCCTGCTCGGACTTCACCCCGGGGGCGAGTTCAGCGAGGGCGCCGCCGAGGCCCTGGCAGGGGGTAACCCCCGCCAGGTCCGCACCGCACTCGACGTCCTCGCGGGCGCGTGCCTGGTGGAACACAGCGGGTTCGCTCGATACCGGTTCCACGACCTGCTCCGCGCGTACGCGGTCGATCGGGCGCAGTTCGAGATTCCCCAGGACGAACAACTCGCCGCGGTCGAGCGTGTCTGTGACTGGTACCTGCGGGCGGCCTACAACTGCGCGCGTGCGATCGCCCACGACATCACCCTGTTCTCCGCACTGGAGCCCACTTCGGCGCGACCGGCACCCCAGTTCGCTGAGCCCGCCCAGGCCGCGCAGTGGTACGAACAGGAGAGGTTCAACCTCGAGGCGGCTGTGCGCGCGGCGGCCGGGACGCGGTTGTTGGCGACGGCGTGGCGCCTCGCCGCCGTGCTGGAACGGATCTACTCCACCTACAACCACTTCAACGACTGGCGGTCGACGTCCCTGATCGGCCTGGAGTGCGCCCGCGAGCTGGGTCTTCGGGCGAATGCGGCCGTGATGCACGAGAGTCTCGGGCGGCTGAACCGGATGACGATGCGGCTGGACGAGGCAGTCACCCACCACGAGGAAGCCATCGCCGACTACCGCGCGCTCGGCGACGTCCCCAGTGTGGTGAAGGGGCTCAACGGCCTCGGCTGGGTCCACCTGTTCCAGCACCGGCTCGAGGACGCCCGCACGGCGCTGGTCGAGGGGATGTCGCTGGCGCGAGGTCTGAACGACGAGCACTGGCTCGCCACCGTGCTCTACAGCCTGGGGTACACCTGCGCGCAGATGCGGCGGTTGAGTGAGGCCGAGGAACACCTCAGCGAGTCGTTGGACCTGTTCCGCGTCCACGACGACCGGCTCTACGAGTCGATGGTGCTCACGGCCCTGAGCTACCTGGCCCGGGTGCGGGCCGACGGAGACACCGCGCTGGCCCTCGCCGCGGCGGCCGTCGACATCAGTCGTGAGATGGCGAACCGGCTGTGGGAGGCCACCGCGCTGGTCTACCTGGGCAACGCCCAGCGTGCCGTGGGGGACGCCGAGACCGCACTGGTCTCCTACCAGGCGGCCGCGGTGATCTGCCGGCAGAACGGCGACCGTGGCCGCGAGGCGATGGCCCTGACGGGAGCTGGCCAAGCCTACGGCGAGCTCGGACGCGGGAGCGACGCCATCGACTTCTACCGCCGAGCGCTGGCAACTCATCGGCAGCTGGGCGACCGCTGGAAGCTGGCCAGGAACCTCACCCGGCTCGCCCACGAGCTGTCCGGTCTCGGCGATCGAGCAGGCGCCGAGCGGTGTGGACAGGAGGCACTGGACATCCTGGTCGCGTTCACCGATGAGAAGTCCTTGACCCTGCGGGCTCAGCTGACCCGCGGCTCGACGGAGTGAGTCGGGCCGTGCGGTGCCCAAGTCGTGGCGAAGGCGGCCCAGATGAGCGGGGTGTGGGCCGGGTCGGCGGTCTGTTCCCAGCGGGTGGCCTGGTCTTGTTGCCAGGCACCCAGGGCGCCGATCGGGGTCGCCGACCGCTGGGCCCGGTGGATGGCGGTGATGGCCGGCGCCAGGGTCGAGGTGCTCGGCGGCGTGCGGGCCAGGTGGGCCAGGCCCGCGTCCGTGGGGAGGGTCCAGCGGGTGGCGACGACGTACTCCGCGCCGGTGTGGACGAGGGCGGTGGTGAGTCCGGTGGGCTCGGCGAAGCGGAGGTCTCCGCCGCTCTCGCAGGCGATCAGGGCGGCGCGGTTCGGGGTGCGCCACGGGCTCGGCGGCCCGGGGCGGTGGCCCAACACGATGTCAGCGGCGGTCAGGGGGCGGTGGGCGCCGATGGGCGCGGCCCGGCCCGTGGTGTCGGCCCGGCAGGAGAGGTGGAGGCGGGCGTCGAGACCGTGGGCGCCGGTTGTCACGTGGCCTACGTAGAGGAAGCGGGACGCGTCGACGAGGGCGGTGGCGAGGTAGTCGCGGTCTTGGTCCTCGCGACGGGACCCGTGGATGTCGAGCAGGTGCGTTAGCGGCTCCTCGGGTAAGAGGGCTATCGAGCCGAGCACTGACCCCAGGGCGGAATTGTCGTCGAAACCGGGTACGCGGGGATCCAGTACCGCCACTACCTGACCGTCGGGCGTGAACGGGGACACCCGGCGGTCAGGGGCGTTGCGGACGGTGGCAGGAGGCAGCACAGAGACATCGGCGTGGTGGATGACTCGCTCGCCTTCGTCCACGCGAAGAGCCTCCCAAGGAACCTGGGCGGTCGACGGCGAGGGCTGGATGCGCAGGTGCGGGCGCACGCCCTGGGTGAGCAGCTCGTTCAGCTCGGCCGCAAGCCTGGCCGGTAGCAGCGCTCGGGCGAGGCGTTCGGCAAGTGCGGTCTCGCGAGGGTGGTCAAGCAATGGTCCGTGCGTTATCGAGCGGACGAGCGCTTGGTGCGAAGACTCTCCCGGTAGCGGCGACGGAAGTGCGTGCGCCAACTCGTCCAGCGCGTCCTGCACAAGAGCGCGCGGCAGGATAAGAACGCGGGGTTGGTCAAGAGCGTGTTCCCAACGCCACGACACATAGAGGTCGCCCGCGTCGACGAACTTGAGCTGGACGGTCACCATGAGGCCACCGCCCACCTCGCGCGAATGGGGAATCCGTAGCGCTGTTCGGCCAAGTCGATCCACGCATCCAACGGCTCGGGACTCGCAGGGTCCAAGCGAACCCTCGGCGGCAGGGCGAAACCCGTGGCCGGGAACGCTGGATCGGCGCTCACGCCGCCGACGAACGAAGCGGCGAAAGGGAGGTGTTCGTCCTCGGCAGGGAAGGACTCCGCGGTTGGAAAGGACTCCGCCGGTGGGAAGGACTCGGCTGGTGGGAAAGGCAACGACAGCAGCTCGTCACGCGCGAGGGTCGATGTCTCTTCCGCCTGGAGGGAAACGGTTCCGGCGATGTGATCGATGTACGCCGCCGCCAGGGCCACGTCCTCGACGGCGGCCATGGCGGTGAACGCCGCGCGGGTGGCCGGTGCCGCCGCCAGGGCAACCCAGCGCTCGCGCAGCGGGCCATGGGCGAACCGGTATCGCACCGCCTCGGCGGCAAGTGCGGCGGGCAACGCGATGTCGAGCGCGCGCCGCGCCAACTCCTGGCGTTCGCTGCCGGTCACGGTGGATGCCCACCGCACGAGAGCTTCGGCGCGCCACCAAGCGACGCCTAGCACCACGTGACCCAAACCTGCCTGTTCTGCCACGTGCATCGCTGCTGCGTATCGCTCGTCCGCGCGGGCGAACTCGCCAAGAGCCTCCAACGCACCCCCTTGCACCTGATACACCGCGACCAACGCAGTCGGGGATGCTTGGTCGCCTAAGAGATCGAGCACGCGGGTCAGCAGAGGTAGTGCTGCCGAGGGCCTCTCACGGCTGACCTCCAGTGCGGCCCGCCCGAGTAGGCATACCGTCAACTGCTTGCCCTGGAGAATCGGTTCCGCTTGTGCGTAAAGTGCTTCCGCGCGGTGGTTGTCCGAATCCAGGTAGGCGAGACGGGCGAGGCTGAGCAGCGCCGTGGCCATGCCCGCCGTATCGCCGGTCGCGTCGGCGAGGTCGCGGGCAAGGCCGAGGTGCTCGGCACTCTCCACTGGGTCACCGGTCGAACCGGCGATCTCGGCGAGGATGTTGTGCACGGACGCCGCCAAGTGCGGCGCCGAGGCGTAAGCGAGTTCGAGGGCGACCTGTGCTTCCACGGCGGCCTCCCCGAACTGTCCGGCAGATGTCAGTACCGACGCGCGCACGCTGTGCAGCACAACCGGTTCAGCACCCGCGGCCGCCGCGTCGTCCAGGTCGGCAAGTGCGTCAGTGAACCGCGTCGACTGCTGATGGTGCTGCGCCCGCGCGACAAGAGCATTGGCCAGCACGGTAGAACTACCGAACCGATCGCTGGCCTCTTCGACCGAGAGGATTGCCTCGGTATCCCCCACCGCCTCGGCGATCTGGCGCAGGTTCGCGTACACGTGTGGGAGCAACTCAGGCATGTGGACCGCGGCCAACTCGGCGACTAACCGAGCTTCCGCGTCCGCCTCGGCAAGCCTGCCAGTCATCATGAACAGACCCGTCTGCGCGTTGCGCAGCAGAGCCTCTTCGCGCGGGGCAGCGACGGCCAATCCCTCGTCAATATCGCGCTGAGACTCCTCTGCTCGACCGAGACGGGCCAACATGTCCGCACGAGTCGCAAGTACGTTGCACAGCAAGGGGGTATCGTTGACCAGTTCGATCGCCTCAGTCAACAGATAAAGCGCGCGGTAAGAGTCACCACCCAGGTCCACAGCGCCGGACAGGTTCACCAGCACGGAAGCGCGGTCGTTGCCCACGCTTTCGCGGTAGGCAGCCTCCAACGCACGAACAGCGCCCGCGAAGTCACCCTCTTGCAACAAGAGCACGCCGCGGTTGTTGAGGTCCTTCCAGGTCACCGCGAACCGGCCAGCCGCTCGGTGAGCGTCGAGGTCGCAGCACCCACGCGGGCTTGTGCGTGCGCGATGATCGCAGCACGTCGGGCAGGGGTATCGGGATCAGAGGAGACAAGCGGATCAGCGAAGTCGGGCGCGTAGACGGTTAGCACGCGACGTGCGGGCGGCAAGAGCAAGACGGTAGGGGGAACCGAGGCGCTACCGACGAACCTGCCAAGGTCGTCCGTACCGTCCAACGGAACATCGAACTGCCCCAACCGCGCCGACAAGCGAGGCCAGGTCGACAAACCAGGGGCCGGTACGACCGCGACGTCCAAGAAGGTGCCACCTTGCCGCCGCGCGACGGTCCACTCCGCAAGGGCTCCCGCGTCGACCACACCCGCGGGCACAAGAGCCCAATCGACCGCATTTGATCCACTTAGGACTATCACTCCATCCCCGCGGGCACCAATCCCTGCCGCAAGAGCGAACTGCGACTGACGGGGCGCTACCGCTTCAGGTAGCACTACCCCGTAGTCCTCCGCGAGTTCAGCGACGGTCACCATCAGTGCGAGCACCGCAGGATCAGCCGACTCGCTCGATGACAGCGATGACAGCGATGACAGCGCCCGCGCGACCGCGTCCGGATCGTCCAGCACGTGCTCGACCTCGGCCAGCGCGACCGCGCGCTCGGCCGACAGCACAGCCGGGTCAAGAGCGGGCACACCCGCGACCGCAGAGGCAGGCCACCATGCTTCCGCCCAGCTCAGGTAGGCCGCGACCCGCCCAACCCAGTCGTCGGCGGATGGTTCGACCTCGGTGGCACCGCCCAGGATCCCGGCGGCTGCCTCCGGCCCGTAGACCTCCCAGAGCCACTCCGCGGCCAGGGCCAGGTCGTGGATCCGAGCAGCGGGCCCGCTGTCGACAAGGACGTCCCACGCCAACAACGCGCCCCGCGCCTCCAGCACCGCGGTGTGCTCAGGGTGTGCGGGCCACTCACCGACGACGATCTCGGACGCGCCACGTTCCACTCGCGTGCTCATGGCGAGCCCTCGGACGACTGCCGTTCCAGGGCAGAACGCAACCGGTCGCGCTGGTCAAGGATCACCGAACGCAGTACCCCGTCGAGCAAGTCCCACAGACCGTCAGCGCTAACGGTGTCGCGCCGCAACTCCCGACCGTGCAAACGCACCCACAACCGCCGCAGGTAGGCCTTTCGCACGCCGTAGACATCCGCGCGAACCTCTTGCGGCGCCGCCGACGGCATCCGCAAGACTCGGTGCACGTACGCCTCTCGTTCCCAGCGCGAGCGCAACCGCGCGGCAGCACCCGGACTGGCTGGCGCGCCATCAAGTCCCGCTATCGCCTCCCGCCCGAGCACCATCACGACCCGGCCAGGCTCCTCACCGAGCTGCCACGGGCGCGCGGACCGCGTGATCTCCCGACGCACGAGACCCGGCACCGCACCCAACTCCGTACGCGAAGCGCTGCTAAGAGCCGCGAACAAGCGCTCCACAATAGATCGGTCGAACGGCTTGGGTAGCGACTGCTTGGCGGCTGTGTCGCCCAAAGCAGGACGCGCGGGCTGCACCCGGTCCGTCAGACCGTGATCCATAGCCGTACCTGGGCGGTCCAGCTCAACGGCGCCCGCGGTACCCGCCAGGTCGGCTACCAGAGCGTCGAACAGGTCCGGGTCAGGATCAGGGCAGGTGGCCAGGAAGTCAGCAGGCTGGACGGCCGCCGGGGTGGGCCTCGCCTGCGGTGGGTCGGCCCAGGCGGCGTCGAGAAGCCTGCTCAGCTCTCCCGCGTGCCCCGGATCGGCCACGAAGTCGCGCAGCTGCGCCACTGTGGGCCCGTCCTGGCCGTGCACCTCGGCGAGCACACCCGCCGCGACCTCGGCCCGGTCCGGCCCGGGGTCGCCGTGCTCGGTGGCCAGCTCGTAGCAGCGCTGGAAGTAGAGGTCCTGGGGGTTGCCGTCGGTGATCCCGGCGCGGCGGCGCTCCTTCTTCAGCACCAGGAACCAGGCCGCGGTGGCGGCCAGCACCGGCCCGGCCGCGGTGATCCGGTCGCGCAGCGCGTCGACGTGGTCGATGCGCACGGCGGCGGCGGCGAACCCCGGGTTGAGCACCGGGCGCAGCACCAGCGGGTCGAGGATCAGCTTGACCGTGCGGGCCAGCGGCCTGCCCGAGGCGTTGCTCAGCGGCGCCACGGCGTCCCCCAGCACCGACCACGCCTGCGCGATCAGCAGTCCCCTCGGCAGCGCTGCCTCGGCTTGGGCGTGGACGGTGCTCACCCGGCCGAGCCTAGCCGTCCGCGCTGGTGAGCGAGGTGCGCGGAGCAAAGCTGTGATCGGTAGGCGGCACCCGTCGGCGAAGCTTGTCCCATGCCAGACAAGACCTCGGAGGGAGCGACATGAGCCACCTACCGCAGTCGTACACGCCGGTAGCGCCGTACGAGACACCACGCCGCGCACGTCGGACCTTCCGCGTGCCGCCCGGATTCCTGCTGCTCATCCCGCTCGTGCTCTTCGCGTTCCTGTTCTTCGGGGTGTCCTACCTGGTCACCCCGGAGCCCGACGTCGAGGTGCACCCCGAGGTCGGCGCCGTCTCGCTCGACGGCCGCGAGGTCCTGCTGGTGCCCTACGACCGGCACGGCGCCCGCGGCATGTTCCAGCTGATGGCCAAGGACATGTTCCAGGTGCGCGTCGCCGCCGCGGACGCGGTCACCGGGGAGGTGCTCTGGGACAAGCAGCTCTCCGACGAGTTGATCTGGGAGGCAGACGTACTGGCTGCCGGGACGCGGTACGCCTACCTGGCCACCGACGACGGTCTTATCGTCCTCGACCTACGGGACGGATCCATCGTCGCCCGAGGTGACGGAGTGGCCGGGTTGGGCGGGTCGTTCGTCGCCAAGCCCGCGGCCTACGGGTACGACCCCGAGGGGCGCCGGGTGCTGGCCATGAACGCCGACGGCGCCGTGCTGGAGATCCCGCTGGACTCCACCACCGCCACCCCCGTCGACGAGGCCACCACCGCGAAGTGGGCGAAGAGCCTGTCGGTCACCCGCTCGAAGTCCACCCCCAGCGCGACGGCGACCAAGGCCGAACTGAGCCCGGGTGCACGGGTGGAGCTGCGGGAACGTCCTTCCGGGTCGCTCTTGGTGCTGGTGGGCGAGAACGGCCAGGAGACCCCGTTGGGCACCACGGTGTTCCACGGCGCGCACGTGGTGGTGAACGGCAAGGCAGCCGCCGGAGCGTCCTCCGGATACGTCCTAGTGGAACATTCGCGGTCCGTGAACGACAAAGAGGACGTGCTGAGCGCGATCTCCCTGGACTCCGGCGCCGTGGTCGGCTCCCTGACCACCGACTCGGCGCCCGAACGCGCGGTGACGCTGCCCAGCGGCGCGACGGTCGTCGCCACCCACGGCCAGGTCGTCGTGGTGGCCGCCGATGGCAAGATCACCGCGCTGCCCGTCGGGTCCACCGACTTCTTCGGTTCCCCCTCCTAAGACACCCCATCATCCCGAAAGGACACGATCATGAAGATGATCGCCTGGATCGTCCTGGTCATCGGCCTCGGCCTCACCGCCATGTACGTCAAGACCGGCCTGGCCGCCGAGCACGAGCTGGCCTGGCTCAACGGCTGGATGGCGGGCCCGATCCTGCTGCTGTTCGTCGCCCCCACCCTCTTCTCGGTCGCCAACAAGCTCGGCGGCGGCCTGGCCGCCCTGCGCGGCGCGGTCCCCCGCCAGTTCGCAGGCGCGCCGATCGGGATGGGCACCGTCGTCGGCGTCTCCCGGACCGGCCTGAGCGTCAACGACCAGCCGCAGCTGGACATCGTCCTGGACGTGGACACCCCCGACGGCCGCTCGTTCCGGGCCACCGCCCGCCAGCTCGTCGACATGACCGAGCTCGCCGCGGTGCGGCCGGGCGCGCTGCTGCCGGTCCGCTACCTGCCCGACGGCCAGGTCACGCTGGCCATCGACGCCGCCCAGCACGAGCTGCAGGCCGCGCTCGACCAGATCCAGCTGGCCAAGGGCCTGGTCACGCCCAAGCAGCTGCACATCGCGCAGAACGGCCTCGACGCCCAGGCGGTCGTGCTGGCGATGGCCCCGACCGGCGAGGTCCGCGGCGACCGGTCGGTCGTCCGGCTGACCCTGCGGATCACCCGGCCGGACCGGTCGATGTTCGACCTGGTGCAGGAGAAGGCGCTGCCGCCGAGCTCGATCCCGCAGCTGCAGCCCGGCTCGGCGGTCCGGGTGAAGTACCTGCCGCACGACGAGTCCGAGGTCACGATCCTGACGTCCCTGGTCCCGTGACCGCGCGGTGGGCGCCCGCACCCGACCGGGGTGCGGGCGCTCTCACCTGCCCCTGGGCCGCGGCCGGTCGGGGTGGGTGACCAGGCTGTCGAGGTCGAGGTCTTCGACGTCCTCGTAGCGGTCCAGCCGCGCCCGCAGCTGGACGACGCGCTGCTCTAGGGTGCTGATCTCGGCGGAGATCTGGAGTCGCGGCACGAGCACCTCGAAGCCCACGCCCAGGATCGCCAGCACAGCGCTGATCACCAGGAGCAGGTAGAACGACAGTGAGAGAGAGGCGGCGGAGAGGGATAGCCACCCGACTGTCACCAGCGGTAGCAGTGTCAACGCCAGACCGACTTGTCGCCACCGGTCCAGCACCCGCCGCCTGCGGCTCACCAGGCTCTCGGTGACCGCGACCTCGGAGCGCAGCTTGGCCGCGGTCACCTTGATCGGCTCGCGCAGCAGCTCCACCCGGGTGTCCGCCCACCGGTCCAGGTCGTCCGCGATCTCCTCACCGATCACCGTGCCCAGCACCCGCATGATCGCCACGGTGTGCTCGTTGCCGTACTCCAGGTCCAACGCGAGCGACCGGCGGGCGTAGGCGCGGACCACAGCCGCGTCCCAGGGGATCGGCGGGGCGTAGCGGGCGATCTCCAGGAACTCGCCGAACGACTTCGCGAACTCGGGGAGCATCTTGTTCAGCACGATCCACGTGCGCGCGTACGCCAGCCCCTCCCCCATCAGGACCTTCAGCCGTTCCACCCCCGCCGCCGACATCGGGTCGTACTCGCTCACGATCAGCACCCGGTCGGAAACCCGTGGGTCTACCGCGACGCGCGCGTACTCATCAGCACCCGCTTGTGCGTCGAGCAGGACCAGGTCGTACTCCGACCGCGCATCCGTTAGCACCTGCCGCAAGCGGTAGGCGTAATCGGCTACCGGGACGTCCTCGGTGTTCTTACCTACGAAGGTCGCGGGCAGCAGGTCCACGTTCTCGGACAGGGGCACGACGTCCACAGGTAGACCCGAACCCCGGACGGGCAGGGCGTCGGCGTCGAACAGGCCCTCTGGTTCGACCGCCGCCGTGTCGGCGAAAGCCACTACCTGGGTCAGGTAGAGCAAGGTGAGCCCGTTGGTCGCGGCGTCGGTGTCGACGATGAGGACGCGCCTGCCCAGCGAGCCGACGAAGGTGGCCAGGCTCGCGGTGAGCATGGTCTTGCCGGATCCGCCCTTCGCGCTGGCGAGGCAGATGACCCTGGCCCTCACTGGTGCTGTCCTTTCCCGCTGTCGGGGAGTCCGGGTACCGATCCCGGTGGTCGGCTGGTCTTGAGCCAGGCGTGCGAGGCGGCCCGGGTCTGCTCGATCTCCGCCTGGGCGGCGCGCTCGGCGAAGCCGGGCAGCTGGGCCAGCGCCTCGAAGATCTGCGCCATGGCGTCGCGCCCGGGTTTCGGCCCGAGGCGGGCGATCTCGATCAGGGCCTGCAACCGGATGAGCAGGTTGTTGGTCCGGCTGTGCTCCTGGAGCAGGTAGGTGGTCTGCTCGGCCAGGTAGTCGGACTTCCCGCAGGGATCCGACATGTACACCATGTAGACCGCGCGGAAGTTCATCGCGATGGTGTCGTTGGCCTGGGTGATCCGGAAGAACGCCTCCCGCATCTGCGCGGAGTGCGACCGCTCGAACTCGCCGGTGGCCTGCTCCATGACGTCGAGTCGCGCCCGGGTCTTCTTGTCGAAGTCGCCGAGGGTCATCGAGTAGGCGTCGTTGACGTCCCGGTACACGTGCCGAACGGACCCGTCGCAGCACTTGTGCTTGGTGACCTTGCTGCGGCCGAAACGCATACGCCCTCGGTTCGTCGGGTGATCACGTGCTGCTTACCGACATCGGCGACAAGCCCCGCGCGTTACCGCTATCGGGTCAATCTTGCCTGCTCCCCCCCGGGGACAGTTGGGGACGGGTAAGCGCGGACGGGCCACTATGCTCGCCTGCGACATCAGCGCGAGGAGGGCGAGTGGCGACCGAGCTGCTGCGGTTGCGCTGCCGGGGGCACCGCGACATCCGCGCGACGCACGCCAAGACGCTGGAGTTCTCCGCAGACGACGCGATCACCGGTCGGGCCACCTGCGTGATCGGCGTCGACACCGCTGTCGTCGGTGCGCCGCCGGTCGGGCTCGCCGGGTGGTTGCGGATCACGGTCACCGCCGGGGGCGTGTCGGCGACGGTGCGCGCGCTGGCCAACTCCCGGTGGCGGCCCGGCGGTTCGGGCGTGGTCCGGCGCAGCGGCCTGCGGTTGCCGAACACCCTGGCCACCGACGCCGACCTGGCGGCGGCCGACCTGCCGCGCGAGCTGGTGGCGGCTATGGCCGACCCGGACGCGGCGGTCGAGGTGCTGATCACCCGCGACGACCGCGACGAGGACCGACTGATCCGCTACCGAGCAGGCCAGGACCACGACGACCGGCTCGCCGCCGAGTGCGCCGCGGCCGACGTCGTGCTGGCGGAGGACTCGGCGGCCCGCGCGATCGCCACCGCGCACGGCGCGGTCCTGGGGAGCCGAGAGGACCTGACGGGCCGGGTGCTCACGGTGTCCACTGTGGATGGGACGAGCTCGGCGGTACGCGCACTGCTGGCCACTCGGCCCGCGGTCGAGGCCCTAAACCTGCCGTCGGAGCTGGCGGTCGCGGCAGCGGCACCGCACGCCGCGCCCCTCTTGATCGCGACAGGGCTACCGCGCAAGGACGTCCAACGGCTAGCCACCACGCACGCGGCGTCCCGTGTGGTCTTCGACTGCCCGGCAGGAGAACTGCCGCGCAGGCTAAGCGAACTTGCCCGAGCAGTAGGCACCTCCAGCGCAAGCGTGCTGCGCGTCGGGGACGAACGCCCAGTCTGGGGACCACTAACGGACATCGCGGAAACGGTTAGCTCCGGCGACGTACTCTGCGCTCTTGACCCGGTGCAGTCCTCAGCAGACTCTTCGGCACCAGAGGTCGCGCCGTCCGCGCTGCTGTCGGCGCTCCTCGCGCAAGAGGTCTCGGCGACAACTCTCGTGCGAGCGCTCGCGGAACAACCCGGGTGGTCACGCAAGCAGGCGTACGACTTCGTCCTCGGCCTCAGCCGGAAGGGTTGATCACGCCGGTCAGCGCGAGGACGTCGAGCTGGTCCCGCGAGGAGTTCAGCCGCCGCGTCCACGACGTCGCCAGCGCGGCGATCTCGTCGGCGCCGAGGTAGGCCGCCGCGTCCAGCCGCCAGCCCGCCGCGGCCAGCGCGGGTCCAAGGTCCTCGACGGCTGACTCGGGCGTCGGCTCCGGGTGCTCGCCGACCTCGGGGACCGGCGGGCGCCAGGCGTGCAGGTTGAGCGTGATCAGGAAGGCCGCGTCGGGCCCGCAGGCGGCGGCGAGTCCGGCGAGCATCGCCGGGTCCGAGCCGAGCACACCGCGCAACAGGCTGCCCCACGGCATCAGGACGTGCAGCTCGGTGATGCCGGTCAGCCCGGCGGGCAGCTGCTCGGCGGGGGCCCACAGGTAGATCAAGTTGGCCAGGCCGCCCTTCTTGGGGTTGGCCGAGGCCTTGGTCGCGGCCTTGCGCAGGTTGTCCTTGGCCGCGTCGAGCCCGATGACGAGCCGGTCGGGGTGGGCCCGGGCCAGGTGCAGCGGGTGCTTGCCGTCCCCGGTGCCGACGTCGAGGACCGCGCCCGCGTACTGGGCGCGCAGGTCCGCGAACTCGGTGGGGCCGAGGTCGACGACCTGCTTGCCGGTGATGCGCCGCATGCGGGCGAGGGTATCGAGCGCGGGCAGGGCCGAGCCCCGGTGGCCTCGTGGGCCACCGGGGCTCGGGTGACGATCACCGCCACCCGATCACGGGCAGGGGCGCTGGTGCGGATCGAACTCCGCCGTGCACCGGACTACTGGGTCACCAGAACCGCTGCGTCGCCGGACTGCGGCGCCACCGGAATCCGCTGCGGCACCGGAACCACGGCGCGGGTGGGACTACGGCCTGCCGCCGGGAAGCCCCGGCAGGCTCGGGAGTCCGCCAGGCAGGCTGGGGAGGCCACCGGCACCCGGGAGCGACGGCAGGCCCGGGAGGCCCGGCAGCGACGGGAGTCCACCCGGGACGGACGGCAGACCACCGGGCAGGCTCGGCAGACCACCCGGCAGCGAGGGCAGACCGGGGAGGCCACCGGGCAGTGACGGGAGACCACCCGGCAGGCTCGGCAGACCACCCGGCAGGGACGGCAGGCCAGGCAGCGACGGGAGTCCGCCCGGCAGCGACGGGAGTCCACCGGGCAGTGACGGGAGTCCAGGCAGCGACGGCAGACCGGGCAGGCCACCCGGCAGCGACGGCAGACCACCCGGGAGGGACGGCAGACCCGGGAGCCCACCCGGCAGGGACGGCAGACCGGGGAGGCCACCCGGGAGGCCGGGCAGGCCGGGGATCCCGGGGAGGCCCGGCAGGCCGGGCAGACCCGGGAGGCTGGGGAGGAGGCCGAGGCCGTTCAGGATGTTCTGGACGGCCTGGAGCAGGCTCAGGACCAGGACCGGGTCGATCGGCAGCGGGACCGGCAGGATCTTGTCGACCTCGCCCGCCTTGGCCGCGGCGGTGTCGACCAGGTCGGCGTTCCCGGTGGTGCGCACCTTGGCCAGGGCCGGGCGCAGCTTCTCGACGGCCGCGGCGATCGCGTTCTCGTCGTTGCTTGCCGCCGCCGCGTAGAGCTCGGTGTAGGCCGTGTAGAGGTCGGCGGTGTTGCTGGTGGTGGCCGACTCCGGAGCCGAGGGTTCGGGGGAGGTGGCGGACGCCAGGCCGGCACCGGCCAGGGAAAGCACACCCGCGGCCGCGACGGCGGCCGCGGCACGAACGAGGTGACGGTTCATCTGAGGTTTCCTCTCCGAGGTGGATCGACTACCTGCGTCTCAACGGCTACCAGCTCGCACGGACCGTGACCACACGGCGGCGTTCGGTCACCGCGGGCCGCTACCCGCTCCGGAGTCGGGGGCGCCTACCTGCCATGACCCCAACGACTGACGACGAGGCCGGCCGTCGAGAGTGCTCGTCACCGTGCCGGGCACAGGGCCGTCCGGGTGACCCCGGTCGAACAGCGACTCACTCGTTGGGGTCAATATCGGACGCTGAGCGCGAAATACACCCGACGGGAATACGCCGAAAAGACCGGCGGATCATTCGCCTGCCCGAATTGATCACCGCGGATTCCGCGGCCGGTCACCAACTGGAGCGGACCGGCGGTTCCAAGGCGGAGTTGAGGTCCCGGTAAACCGCGACCAGGTCACGCACGCCGGTCACCAACAACGTCTGCAACGCGGGCCCGAGAGGCGCGGCCACGCGCAAGAGCCTGCCGCGGTGCAGGCAGTGGTAGTGCGCTCGGACGATCAACGGAGCGGTGCCGACGCTCAAGTACGTCACCCGGCACAGGTCAACGACGACGAACCGCTTCACCGTCTCCTCGGAGCAGGCGTCCTCGACCTGTTCGCGCCACGGCCGTTCGGTGCTGATGTCGATCCGCCCGGCGGCGCTCACCACGACGGCGGAACGCGTGGTCCGGGTGCTGACCGCAAGAGGCTCGCGCGGGTTCAGCGGGGGCCTCCCTTGCGCACGCGACGGACGAGAACGAACACCGACGCGGCTCCCCCGCTCGAGTCGACGGACTATAACTCGATTGTTACCGCACTCCCGCACACCACGCGAGCGCGTGCGCAAGACCACAGCTCAAACGCGTCTCATTCAGTGAATTGCGCAGCGCTTTCCCGCTACTGGAACAAATCCCGACCAACCGGTCTGCCACTCGGGAACGACACCGGCAGCTCGCGCGAAGACCGCGGCGCACCACCCCACACCGCGAGCACGACCGAACCACAAGGCCGCGCGTGGCGGCGGAACGGGACGCGCGCCAGGTCGGCGACACCGGCGGCGCACTCGCGACAAACGCCGTCCGAGCCGGGCGCCAGCCCCGGTTCACGAACCAGCGAACAAACAACGCACAGCCACCAGGCCCAGTCGGGGCAGGGCCTGCGGCACCCGCTTCACCAGATTGATCAGTCGCCGTGCACCGCTAGGCCGACCACGCTCCTGTACCGCCGTGCGCCTCGGTCGGCCACGCTCCTGTCCAGGCCCCGGACAGCCGCCCTCGACCCATCCGGCGGAGCCACTGTCCGGCCAGTGGCCACACCTCCGGGTGCGCCACAGCGGCCCCCCGGCAACCGGGCGGAGCCGCACCGGCCGGTGACCGCACCGCCAGATCCGCCCCAGAACGAATGGATCAGCGCGATTGGGTCGGCGCCCTGGACCAGGGAACCCGCTGTGGGTTCGCGGGCCACCACCCGCCCAGTGCGGGGGCCGCTCAACCGCCACCCTTGATCCACCAGCGACCACCGTTGTCGCTGCCGGCCGCACCGAGCGCGCCCACAGCGGATCGGAGCGCCCGCACCCAAAGCCTCAGCCGAGCTTGGTGGCAGACCACCGCTCGCTAGTGGGCGGCTCGACCGCCGCCGCTCTCGGTCCACCCGCCGCCGTTGTCGGCGGCCGGTGGTCGCAGTGGGTGCACCCCGCGGCGGATCCGGGTGACCGGCGTCGAGTCGACCGCCGTCCCCTCCTCGGTCTCGGCCGAGGCGGGTGTGCTGGCGGGCGCGACGGCCAGCTTCGCCCACGCGAGGTCCCTCAGTTCCACCGACATACCCGTTCGATCGGCCGAATGGAGCACTGCGTTACCGAGCGCTAGCTAACTTCACTCAATAGGTGTAGTAACCCGCCGTCCGAAGGGGGACAGGTGATCACCAACAGTGCTGGGTTGCGGATTCTTGCCACCAGCCTAGGTTGGCGCCATGCGCAGGGTGGCGGGGCGGGTGTGGTTCGCGGTGACCGCGGTGGCGGTGCTCACCGGGCTGGTTGTGCAGGTCTTCGTCACCGCCGGGGCGACCACCGGCCTCTTCCCGACCACGGCCGGGCGGCTGGTCAACCTGTTCTGCTACTTCACGATCCAGTCCAACGTCATCGTGCTGGTCACCACCGCCCTGCTCGCGGCGAACCCCGCGCGCGGGTCCACCGCCTTCCGGGTGTTCCGGCTGGCGGGCCTGATCGGCATCGCGGTCACCGGGATCGTCTTCCACACCGTCCTCGCCGGCCTCAACGAGCTCGCGGGCGCCGCCAAGCTGGCCGACTTCCTGCTGCACACCGCCTCGCCGCTGCTGACCGTGCTGGGCTGGCTGCTCTTCGGCCCGCGCGGTGGCATCGACTGGCGGGTCATCGGCCTGGCGCTGATCTACCCCGCGCTCTGGCTGGTGTTCACCCTGGTCCGCGGCCCCATCGTGGACTACTACCCGTACCCGTTCATCGACGTCGACGCCCTCGGCTACCCGCGGGTGCTGCTCAACTGCCTCGTCGTGGCCCTGCTGTTTTTCGCGCTCGCCGCGGGCGCCAGGGCCCTCGACCGGGTACTGACCCGCCGGGTCGTCGTCAGCTAGTCGTCGGCTGGCCGAGCTCGGGCGGGAAACCACCCGTGGCGATCGGACCCCACCGGTCGATGGTCACCCGGATGAGGCACTTGCCCTGCCGGACCATGGCCGCGCGGTACTCGTCCCAGTCCGGGTGCTCGCCGGAGATCACCCGGAAGTACTCGACCAGCGGCTCGACCGCGGCAGGCAGTTCGAGCACCTCAGCAGTGCCCTCCACCTGCACGTACGGCCCGTTCCAGTCCTCGGAGAGCACACAGGCCGCGACCGCCGGGGTGCGCCGGGCGTTGCGCGACTTGGCCCGCTGCGGGTAGCTGGCGATGACCAGCCTGCCCTCGACGTCCACGCCGTAGGTGACCGGGGAGACCTGAGGCCCGCCATCCGATCGGGTGGTGATCAGCACGCACCGGGTGCGGGCGCGCAGGAACTCCAGCAGCTCGGCGCGCTCGGGCGTGCGCGCGGTGGCGGTGCGCGGCACTACTTGGCCATCAGCTTCGCCAGGCGCTGCGGGGTCGGCCAGCGCACCTCGCTCACCCAGCCGAACTTCTCGAAGATCCAGATCAGCCGAGCGGAGATGTCCAGCTGACCGCGCTGCACGCCGTGCCGGGCCGAGGTCGGGTCGGCGTGGTGCAGGTTGTGCCAGGCCTCGCCCATCGACAGGATCGCCAGCGGCCAGAAGTTGGTGGCCTTGTCCCGGGAGCGGAACGGGCGCTCGCCGACGATGTGGCAGATCGAGTTCACCGACCAGGTGACGTGGTGCAGGAACGACACCCGGACCAGACCGGCCCAGAAGAACGCGGTGACCGCGCCCCACCAGGACCAGGTGATCAGCCCGCCGAGCAGGGCCGGGGCCAGCAGGGTGATCGCGGTCCACAGGCCGAACTGCTTGTCCACCCGGCGGATGTCGGAGTCGGCGAGCATGTCCGGGGCGAACCGCTCGGCGTTGGTGAGCTGCCGGTCGAACACCCAGCCCATGTGCGCGTGCCAGAAACCGCGGACCAGGGCCACCGGCGAGGTGCCGAACGCCCACGGCGAGTGCGGGTCGCCGTCGCGGTCGGCGAAGGCGTGGTGGCGGCGGTGGTCGGCGACCCAGTGCAGGATCGGGCCCTGCAGGGCCATGCTGCCCACGATCGCCAGCCCGACGCGCACCGCGCGCTTGGCCTTGAACGCGCCGTGGGTGAAGTAGCGGTGAAAGCCGACGGTGACGCCGAGGCAGGTGAAGGTGTAGAAGAACGCGGCCAGTGCCACGTCCACCCAGCCCAGCCCCCAGCCCCAGGCGAACGGGACGGCGGCGATGAGCGCGGCGAACGGGATGAGGATGAACAGGTAGGTCGCGAAGTGCGGCAGGGTGGCGCGCGGGGCGCCGAACATCGGTTTCGGTCCTGCCTCGTCCACCGGCGATCCGCTGCCCTCGACGGTCGCGGTCATGGTTCCTCCAGCCTTGGCGGCGGCGCCCGCACCGGCACCGTCTCGGCGGTAAGCAAACCAGGCGCGCGAAGCCGACACCAAACATCTGTCGGGGGCTCGCGTGTCCGGTATGTGAAGACCTGCCCACCGCGCGCCCGGCTGAGGCGCACATCACAGCGGGACGGCCGCGGGTCCCCTGCACCCGCGGCCGTCCCGCCTCCCGGTCAAGCCAACGAGGCGATCGCGGTTTGGATGCTCTGGTAGTAGGTGGCGACCTCGGTGTAGATGCCCGGGTAGTTCGGCCGCGCGCAGCCGATGCCCCAGCTGACGATGCCGACCTGCTTGATCGCCCCGGTGCCGTCCAGTCCCAGCATCGGGCCGCCGGAGTCGCCCTGGCAGGTGTCGATGCCGCCCTGGCCGACCACACCGGCGCAGAGCATCGCGCCCGCGATGAACGGGTAGCCGCCCGCGGTGTAGCGGGCCGCGCAGGTCGCGTCGTCGACGTAGGGCACCTGGGAGTGCAGCAGGTAGCGCTGCTGCGGGCCGCCCTCCTTGGCCGCGCCCCAGCCCATGATCAGGAACGGTCCGCTGGTGACCGCGGCCGGTTGCAGCCGCACCAGCGGGAACGACACCGGGCGGGCGAGCTTGATCAGCGCCCAGTCGAAGCCGCGGGTGGAGCTGGTGTACTGCGCGGGCCGGTGGATGTAGGTCGAGCCCACCACCGTGGCCGACGGGTCGGCCAGGTCGACCACGCCGAAGGTCGCGGTGACCCGGGTGTCCGGGCCGGTCCCGCTGACGCAGTGCGCGGCGGTGAGCACGATGTTCGGGGTGACGAGCGAGCCGCCGCAGCCCATCGAGAGTCTGGCCAGCCACGGGTATGCGCCCTTGGGCGCCTGCACGCCGCCGACGACGCGGCCCGGGTCGTCGGCGTGCGCGGGGGTGAGCGCGGTGGTGAGGCTGGTGGCGACCAGGGCTAGGGCGAGAACAGCAGCACGGGCGAACTTGGGCATGCGGTCTCCCGGACAGTCACGGTGTGCGACCGGCTGGTAGCACAACCGGATCGTGCCCGGGGCGGCCGACGACGGCGCGGCGTGCCACCGCTGTGAGGGAACGGATAACCCCGTTCGTGGCTCAGGGCAGGTCGAAGTACGCGATCGCGCGTTCTTCCAGGCTGCCCAGGTACACCCGTCCGTGGTGCTCGCGCACGCCGGTGACCATGTGGAAGTCCGGCGCGGTGCCGTGGAGGTCGTGCACCACCGCACCGGTCGCGCTGTCGATCGCGCGCGCCCACACCACCCGCTTCTCCTTGGGCTGCAAGGGTTCCGGCACCCGCCACAGCAGCTTCCGGAGCACCGGCGGGGTGCGCAGCAGCAGATCGATCACCGGGTCGCGCGGGCTGGCCATCGCGATCCAGATCAGGCCGTCGGACCCGGTGGAGATGTTGTCCGGGAAGGCGGGCAGGTTGTCCACGAGCACATCGGACTGGCCCTGGCGCTCGCCGGTCAGCCAGACGCGGCGCAGCCGGTACTCCCACATGTCCGCCACGACGACCGCCGAGGCGTCCGGGGTGAGCGCGACGCCGTTGGCGAACTGCAGGTCGCGCAGCAGCGTGTGGACGGTGCCGTCGGGGTCCCGGCGCAGCAGCCTGCCGGTGCCGGTGTGCTCGAGCAGGTCGGCCTTCCAGAACTCCAGGTCGAAGCGGTCGCTGGAGTTGGAGAAGTAGACGGTGCCGTCGTCGGCGACCGCGGCGTTGTTGCAGACCCGCAGGTCCGGGCCCGCGGGCACGAGCACCTCGATGGCACCGTCGGCGCGGTCGACCAGCAGCAGGCCGCGGTCGGCGTCGCAGACCAGCAACCTGCCGTCGGGGTGGTGCTCGAGGCCGAGCGGTCGACCGCCGGTGTCGGCGATGGTGTCCAGGCGGCGGCCGTCGGCGGTCAGCCGGAGGATCCGACCGTCGTCGACGCCGGTGTAGATGTGGCCGTTGGCGTCGACGAGCACGTCCTCGGCGCCCTTGCCGTTGACCGCCCGCACGGTGAGCTCGGGGAGGGTGTTCCCCGCGGGCTTGCGGCCGGGGCGGGGCGCGCGCCAGACGACCGGCTCGATCTTCGGACGGGCCATGGCGCGACACCCCTCAGCGGTAGGTCAGCAGGTCCCGGTTCGGGCCCTCGAAGTGGCCGTGCTCGTTGAACGATACGAGCGTCGCACCGGATCGGCCGGTCACGACCTTGGTGATGGCGGCGTTGACCACCACCCGGTTGAGTGCCACCACGGCCGCGCCCGGCAGTCCGAGCAGCCGCGAGCACAACGCCGCGATGACACCGCCGGAGGTGAACACGACCGCGGTGCCCTCGGTCTCCGCCAGCGCCGCCCACGCGCCCGCCTCGAAGTCCGCGAACGAACCCGCCGCCGGGCCGCCGTTGACCCAACTGTGCAGCGCGGCGTCGAGGACGGCCTGGAACTCGCGCGGGGACGCGGGCCCGGTCGTCCGCGCGGCGGCCAGGTGGTGTTGGACGAGTCCTAAGTGGTCGTACTCGTTCCACCGCGGGTCGGTCTGGCACGGGAGGTCGACCCCAGCTGCCTCAAGCGCGATCCGCGCCGTATCCCTTTGTCTGGCAAGGGTTCCGGACCACGCCTGCGCCGGGTCCACCCCGCGCGAACGCAACTCCTCCCCCAGCACCTCGGCCTGGCGGTGACCGGTGGGCGAGAGCACGTCGTAGTCGGCGGCGCCGAAGGAGGCTTGGCCGTGGCGGATCAGGTAGACCACGCTCACCGGCCAGCCACCTCCCGGCAGCGCCACTCCAGGTAGCCGACGAACGCCCAGAAGTCCTTGAACGCCGCGTTGTGCGTCTGGCCGTGGTGGTAGCGGTAGTAGATCTGCTGCATGATCACCGCCAGCCGGAAGAGCCCGAACACCTCGTAGAACGCCCAGTTGTCGACCCGCAGGCCGGTCCGCTCGCGGTAGTGCTCGACCAGCTCGGCGCGGGTGAGCATGCCCGGCACGTGCGTCGGCTGCCTGCGGGCGCGCTGGAAGACCTCGTCGTCGTCGGCCTGGATCCAGTACGCGGCCGCGCCGCCGAGGTCCATCAGCGGGTCGCCGAGGGTGGCCATCTCCCAGTCGAGCACCCCGACCACGGCCAGCTCGTCGTCGAGGACGACGTTGTCGAACCGCCAGTCGTTGTGGATCACCACGGTGGCCACGTCGGCGGGCGCCCGCTCGACCAGCCAGGCGATCACGGCGGCGAAGTCGGGCACGTTGTCGGTGCGGGCGGCGGCGAACCGGCCGGACCAGCCGCGCACCTGCCTGCCCACGTAGCCCGCGCCCTTGCCCAGGTCGGCCAGCCCGGCCGCGACCGGGTCGACCCGGTGCAGGTCGACCAGCCGGTCGACCAGGGTGGTGGACAACGCCCGCGCCCGCGGCGGGCTCAGCTCGAACCCGGCGGGCAGGTCGCCGCGCAGGATCGTGCCGGGAACGCGCTCCATGACGTAGAAGTCGCTGCCCAGGACCGTGTGGTCGTCGCACAGACCCAGCACCGTCGGCACGTACGGGTACACCGGCTTGAGCTGCCGCTGCACCTTGAACTCACGGCGCATGTCGTGCGCCGAGGCGGCTTTGTGGCCGACCGGCGGACGACGCAAGATCAGCTCACGGTCCGGGTAGGACAGCAGGTAGGTCAGGTTCGAGGCACCACCGGGGAACTGGCGGACAGACGGCTCGCCGGTTACACCATCCACAGTGGACTTGACCCACACATCTACCGCAGTGGTGTCGAAGCTGTCCTCGGCGCGCACCGCGCGCGGCTCATCCCGGGGCGCGGTCATGACATCCTGGCCACAAGACCCAGCGGCAGGTTCCGCAGGGCGAACCCGATCACCGCCCACGGCCACGCGGGCACCGCGGCCGATCCGGGCTCGCGCTCGATCGCCTTCACCATCGACCGCACCCCCGGCACGGTGTCGACCAGCAGCGGCGTCCGCTTGACCTTGTCGTTCATCTCCGAGCGGATGTAGCCGGGGTAGATGGTGGTCACCTTGATCGGCGTCCGCAGCGTGTCCGCGCGGATGCCCTCGGCCAACGCGGCGACACCGGCTTTCGACGCCGCGTAGGTGGTCAGGTTCCTCGGGAGACCGCGCATGGCGCTCATCGAGGAGATCACCACCAGGTGCCCGGAGTCCTGATCGCGGAACGCTTCCACCGCCGCCTCGCACTGGGCGAGCGCGGCGATGAAGTTGGTCTCCGCGGTCTGCTTGTTGGCGTGGAAGTAGCCGGTGCCGATCGGCTGCCCCTTGCCGAGACCGGCGTTGACGATCACCCGGTCCAGGGTGCCCAGCTCGGCGCGGAACTCTTTGAACACGGCGAAGACGGCGTCGTGGTCGTTGACGTCCAGGGCTTTCACCGACACCGTGATGTCCGGGTGCGCGACGGTCAGCTCGGCGCGCAACTCCGCGAGCCGGTCGACGCGACGAGCGGCCAGCGCCAGGTTCCGACCCTTGGCCGCGAACTGCCGGGCCATCTCCTCGCCGAGACCGGAGCTGGCACCGGTGATCAGGATGTTCTCGCGCGTCACGACCCGCCCTCCTCGACACTGTCCCGGTCAGCACTGTCCTGCTGCTCGATGGCGGGCCGGAGCCGGTCCCAGAACTGGGCCACCTGGGCGCCGAACGCATCCGGGTCGAGCCGCTTGAGCCGTGCGGACTCACGGCCCTCTGGGTGGGTGAGGACCATGAACTGCTTGTCCGCCACCGCTTCGACCACCTGCCGCGCGACGTCGGCGGCGCTGATCCCCGACGACGCCATCAGCTTCTCGCTGACCGCGCCGACTGCCGGGTCCACCGTGCGCGACCGGTCGCCGAGGTTGGTCTGGAAGTAGCCCGGGCAGACCACGGTGGTGGTGATCCCGTCGGGCGCGAGCTCGTGGCGCAGCGTCTCGGACAGCGCGAGCACGGCGCCCTTG
The DNA here is from genome assembly GCF_030269645.1 of Actinokineospora sp. NBRC 105648. Lineage (GTDB taxonomy): Bacteria > Actinomycetota > Actinomycetes > Mycobacteriales > Pseudonocardiaceae > Actinokineospora. The sequence continues at coordinate 109,268 of NZ_BSTR01000005.1, forward strand.
GTGACGTTGTAGGAGGCCATGCCCGGCAGGTTCATGATCGCCGCGAGCGAGGCGACGTTGACCAGGTGCCCGGAGTGCTGGGCCTTGAACAGCGGCACGAAGGTGTGGCAGCCGCGCACCACGCCCTTGACGTTGATCTCCCAGATCCAGTCCCAGTCGGCCATCGGGATCCGCTCGATCCGACCACCCGCGCCGACGCCCGCGTTGTTGACCAGGATGTCCAGCCCACCCCAGTGCTCCTCGCACCACGCCCGCGCCCGCTGCCACGAACTGTCATCGGTGACATCGAGGTGCAGGAACTCCGCGTTCAGCTCAGCAGCCACCCGCGCGCCGGTGGTCGCGTCGACGTCGGTGACCAGGACCTGGTGGTCGGCCGAGTACGCGGCGGCGATCGCCCGGCCGAGGCCCGAGCCCGCGCCGGTGACCAAGACCCGGCTCACGGCAGGTACTTCTTCAGCTCGATCCGGGACACCACACCCTGGTGGACCTCGTCGGGCCCGTCGGCCAGCCGCAGCGAGCGGGCACCCGCGTAGGCCGCGGCCAGCGGGAAGTCGTCGGTCATGCCCGCGCCGCCGTGCAGCTGGATGGCCATGTCGATCACCCCGAGGGCTGTGTTCGGCACCGCGACCTTGATCTGCGAGACCTCGGACAGGGCGCCCTTGAGCCCGTGCGTGTCCAGCTTCCAGGCGGTGCTGAGCACGAGCAGCCGGGCCTGCTCGATGGCGATCCGCGCGTTGGCGATCCGCTCCCGGTTCCCACCGAGGTCGGCCAGCGGCCTGCCGAACGCGACCCGCTCGGTGGCCCGGCGGCAGGCGAGCTCGAGGGCCTTCTCGGCCAGGCCGATCAACCGCATGCAGTGGTGGATCCGCCCCGGCCCGAGGCGGCCCTGGGCGATCTCGAACCCGCGACCGGGACCGGCGATGACGGCGTCGAGCGGCAGCCGGACGTCGGTGAAGCTGACCTCACCGTGACCGAAGGGCTCGTCGTGGCGACCGAACACGGGCAGCAGCCGCTCGACCTTGACGCCCGGGGTGTCCAGCGGGACCAGCACCATGGAGTGCCGGGCGTACTTGTGCGCGCCGGGGTCGGTCAGGCCCATGAAGATGGCGACCCGGCAGTTCGGGTGACCGATGCCGGTGGAGAACCACTTGGTGCCGTTGAGGACGACCTCGTCGCCCTCGACCAGCGCGGTCGCGGCCATGTTGGTGGCGTCGGAGGAGGCGACATCAGGCTCGGTCATGCAGAACGCCGACCGGATCTCCCCTTCGAGCAGCGGGGTGAGCCAGCGCTGCTTCTGGGCGTCACTCCCGTAGAGGTGCAACACCTCCATGTTGCCGGTGTCGGGCGCGTTGCAGTTGAAGACCTCCGGCGCGATCACCGACCGCCCCATCACCTCGGCCAGCGGCGCGTACTCCACGGTGGACAGTCCGGAGACACTGGGCAGGAAGAGGTTCCAGAGGCCCCGGGCCCGCGCCTTGGCCTTGAGCTCCTCGATGACCGGCAACACCACCCACGGGTTGTCGAGGGCGGCCAGCTCCCGGTGGTACCCGGGCTCGACGGGCTCGATCTCGGTGCGGACGAACTCACCGACCCGCTCGACGTAGTCGGCGGCCTGCTCGGAGTGCGCGAAGTCCACGGGACCCTCCGTTGCTGTTGAGCACTGGCCCCATAAGTTACCCCGGAGTAGCCGCGGGTGGCGAACGGGCGGGGCCAGTGGCTCGCGCCCGTATGGGTTGTGGTCCCCGTGTTTCCTGTGCTTCCTGCGTTTCCCTGACCCTGTGTTTCCCCTGAATCCCCTACGCCGATTGTGACTACGGGCGGGAGGTGGTTGTCAAGGCGGGAGAGATGCCTTGACAACCACCTCCCGCCCGTGTTTTGGCTGCGTATGGGATGCAGGGGGCGGAGTGGTCTGGGGGTGGGGTTCGGGGGCCGGGGCCGAAGTGGCCTGGGGGTGGGGGTCGGGGGCCGGGGCCGGTGCCGGAGGGCGGACTGACGGTGCGGCGGAGTTGGCGGAGCGGTATTCCCGGGATAGGGGTCCGTCGCGCTGGTCGTCGCCCGCGACCACGTCTGGAACAGCGGGCAGACCCGTTGTGCCGCAAGGCAATCGGCCCGCCCATGTCGACATGGGCGGGCCGAGAGACTGTGGGAAACCTTGCTCAGCCGACGTTGAGCAGCTTGTTCGCCGTGCCTGCGCTCGGGTTCTTGATCTTGCCCGAGCCTGCCGCCGACACCAGGCCTGCCGCGACCTCCGACGGGGAGGCGCTCGGGTGGGCCGAGAGGTACAGGGCCGCCGCGCCGGTCACGTGGGGGGTGGCCATTGAGGTGCCGCTGATCGTGTTCGTCTTGTCCGTGCCGCCGATCCACGACGACGTGATGTCCACGCCCGGTGCGTAGAGGTCGACGACCGAGCCGTAGCTGGAGAAGTTCGCCTGGTTGTCCGCGTCGTCCGAGGCCGCGACGGTGATCGCCTCGGTTACCCGGGCCGGGGAGTAGCCGCCGGCGTTGTCGCCGGAGTTGCCTGCCGCTACCGCGAAGGTCACGCCGGACTCGATGGCGCCGCGGACGGCCTGGTCGAGGGCGTCGTCGGCGCCGCCGCCCAGGCTCATGTTGGCCACCGACGGGCCGCTGTGGTTCTCCGCGACCCACTCGATGCCCGCGACCACGCCGTCGGTGGAGCCGCTGCCGTTGTCGTCGAGGACGCGGACCGGGACGATCTTGACGCCCTTGGCCACGCCGTACTCCGTGCCGCCGATGGTGCCCGCGACGTGTGTGCCGTGCCCGTTCCCGTCCTCCGGGTCGTCATCGTTGTCCACCGCGTCGAACCCGCCCGAGGCGCGGCCGCCGAAGGTCGAGTGCGCGGTGTTGACGCCGGTGTCGACCACGTACGCGGTCACGTCGGACGCCTCGGTCGGGTAGGTGTAGCTGTCGTCGAGCGGTAGGTCGTCCTGGTCGATCCGGTCGATGCCCCACGACGGCGGGTTCGGTTGCGTGCCGGTCGCGCGGAAGCGCTGGTTGGCCTGCACGTAGGCAACGGATCCATCGGCCGCGAGCGCGCGCGCCTCGTCGGCGGACATGGTCGCGGCGAAGCCGTTGAGGGCGGTGTCGTAGGTGCGCTTGACCTCGGCGCCGTAGCGGGTGGCGAGGCCGGTGGCCTGGCTGGTGACGTCGGCGGTGCGCGCCGTGTCCTTGAGCACGACGATGTAGCTGTCCGCGATCGCGTTCGGCGAGTCCGCCAGCCGGACCTGCCCCTGCGCCGCCTGGGCGGGCACGACGGCCACGGCGGTGGCGGCGGCGACAACCCCGGCGATCCCGATCCCCATTGCGAGTCGGCCCCGACGGCCTTCGCGACTCGTGTTCATGCAAAAACCTTTCCCTAGCCCCGACTTGCACTTGTCGGCACCGAATCCGTGCCGTTGTGTGATTGATATGCAACGCGGAGCCACCGCGCCTATCAACAGTTGCCACTTGCCACTACTACGCCGATCGGGGCAACCATTCCCGCCCAGCCGGCCCAGTACGATAACGGCGTTTCACGCCCGCGACAAACCAGATAACCGCAGCTCAGGGGCACTAGAGCTGACGCCTTCCACGCGGAGGCTGCACTGTGGAAAACAAAGCACAATTTCGATGGCCAAACAAAATCGCACCATGCTTATCGAGCTTATTTCCCGACACAGGATGGTTGCGTCGCGCGCCGAGTGCGTGCTATTAGCCGAGTTCCAACAACCGCTTGCGCATCAGCTTCCCGGTCGCGTTGCGCGGCAGTTCGGGCAGAAACACGACATCGCGCGGCACCTTGAACCGGGCCAGATTGGTCTTGACGTGCGCGCGTAGTTCGTCCTCGGCCACAGCCGTACCCGCTTCGAGCACCACGTACGCCTTGAGCCGTTGCCCGAACTCCGGGTCGGCCACGCCGAGCACCGCCGCCTCGACCACGCCCGGGTACGCCACCAGCAGGTTCTCGATCTCGGCCGGGAACACGTTCTCGCCGCCGGAGACGATCATGTCGTCGTCCCGGCCGTCGATGAACAGCCTGCCCTCGGCGTCGAGGTGGCCGATGTCGCCGGTGGACAGCAGGCCGTCGATGACCTCCTTGTGCCGCCCGTCGGTGTAGCCGCCGAACGCCAGTCCACTGCCCGCGAAGACCCGCCCGGTGACGCCCGAACCGGTCACCGGCCTGCCCGCCTCGTCGTAGAGCGCCACCTTGCACCCCACCGGCGGCTTGCCCACCGTCCCCGGCGCCGCGCGCCAGTCCGCGGGGGTGGCGACGGTGGCGACCGAGACCTCGGTCGAGCCGTACAGGTTGTGGATCACTTCGCCGAACACCCGGCTCGCCCGGTTCCCCAGTTCGGGTGACAGCGCGGACCCGGCGGTGAACACGACCCGCAGCGACGAGGTGTCGTACCGGCCGATGACCTCGGGACCGAGGTCGAGGACGCGCTGCAGCATGGTCGGCACCAGAACCAGCGCGGTGACCCGGTTGTCCTGGATCGCCGCCAGCGTGGCCTCCGGGTCGAACCGGCGGCGCAGCACGACCGTCGAGCCGAGCGCGAAGGAGATGATGAACTGCGAGAACCCGGTCGCGTGGAACAGCGGCGCGGCCAGCATCGTGGCCTCGCCGGAGCGCAGCGGTATGCGGTCGAGGAACTGCGCGGCGGCCAGCGGCGAGCGCACCTGCCGGGGCGCGCCCTTGGGGGTGCCGGTCGTGCCGCTGGTCAGCAGCACCATCCCGCCCGGCTCCGCGGGCATCGGCAGCGGCCGATCATCACCGTTGGCGATCAGCTCTTCCAGCGTGGTCACACCTTCAGGTACGTCGTCCACCCAAGCGAGGAAGCTCGGCAGACCCGGCGGCAACGCCTGCACCAACGGGGTGAATTCCTGGTCGTAGACGAACACCGTCACGCCCTCGCGCTCGGCCACGTCGACTAGCTGCGGCTGGGCGAACCCGGTGTTCATCAGCAACAGCCGCGCGCCCAGCTTGCTGGCGGCCAGCATCGTCTCCACGGCCCCGCGGTGATCACGGGCGAGCAGCGCCACCACCGACGCCGCGGTGACCCCGCGCGCGGCGAACGCCCTGGCCAGCGCGTTGGAGCGGCGGTCGAGCTGGCGGAAGGTGAGCGGCCCCTGTTCGTCCACCAGGCCGATGGCCCGGTGGTCCCGGGTGGCGGCGACCCGCGCGGCACCGGCGATCGGACCGAGCCTGCGGACCGCGATCATCGAACGCAGCACGTGGTCCGGCCTGCCCAGCGGCACCAGACCGGCCCGCCGCAGGACGTCCACGCTGCGCAACGCGGTCGGCACCTTGCCTGCGAGATCGCGCACTCGCGTCAGGTACTCGCTCACCAGGGCCTCCCGGGGTGTTACCAACCGGTAACACCTTCCCGTAGAACCTACTGGCGAGTCAACTGCCATCCCCTGTCAGGGTGTTGCCGCAGAATGCGGAGCATGCGGGTCGTCGCGGTGCCAGGGACCGAGGGGGCCGGGCGCGTCGCGCTGCCCGGCGAGCGGCCCGTCGACGTGCCCGACCTGGCGGGCTGGATGGCCGACCTGGAGAAGCGCGAGTCTCCGCGCTGGGTGGTGCCCGCGCTGGACGAGGCGTACCCGGCGCTGCTGCGGGCAGGCGTGCGGCTGGGCCGCTGCCACGACCTCGCGCTGGCCGAGGGCATCCTGCTCGCCTTCGAGGAGCGTCCCGGCCGCCCGCGCAACCTCGCCGCCGCCTGGGCCCGGCCACGTGGGCTGCCCGAGCCCGAAGACCCCCGACCGCTGACGCGCGGCGAACAGCCCGCCCTGTTCGAGGCCGACCGCGGCACCACACCGATCGGCGCCGATCCGGCCGCCGCAGCCGTCGCCGTGCTCGAGGACCAGGAGCGCAGGCTCGCCGCGACCGCCCACCCCGATCGGCTGCGCCTGCTGGTCGCCGCCGAGTCCGCCGGCGGGCTGGCGGCCGCCGAGATGACCCACTTCGGCCTGCCCTGGCGCGTGGACGTCCACTTGGGACTGTTGACCGACCTGCTCGGGCCGCGCCCCGCGCCGGGCGCGCGCCCGGCCAAGCTCGCCGTGCTGGCCGAGCGGATCAGCGCGGCCTTCGCGGGCAGGCCGATCAACCCCGACCACCCGCCGAGCATCGTCAAGGCGTTCGCCCGCGAAGGCGTCGAGGTGTCCTCGGCGCGCGCGTGGGTGCTCAAGGAGGTCGACCACCCGGCCGTCGAACCGCTGCTGGAGTACAAGGAACTGGCCCGGATCTACGTCGCACACGGCTGGACGTGGATCGACCAGTGGATCGACGGCGGCCGCTTCCGACCCGACTACGTCGTCGGCGGTGTCGTCTCCGGCCGCTGGGCCACCCGCGGCGGCGCCGCGCTGCAGCTGCCGCGCACGCTGCGCACCGCCGTGCGGGCCGACCCGGGGTGGTCGCTGGTCGTGGCCGACGCCTCGCAGCTGGAGCCGCGGGTGCTCGGCGCGCTCTCCGGCGACCAGCGGTTCGCCGAGGTCTCGGCCACCGACGACCTGTACACCAGCCTGGCCGCCGACGCCTTCGACGGCGACCGCGGCCGGGCGAAGATCGCCATGCTCTCGGCGATGTACGGCGGCACCAGCGGCGAGGCCGGACCGCTGCTCGCCGTGCTGCGCAAGCGCTTCCCGGTCGCGGTGGAGTACGTGGAACAGGCCGCGCGGGCGGGCGAGGACGGGCGGATCGTGCGGTCGCGGCTGGGCCGCACCAGCCCACCGCCGAGCGACGCCTGGCGGGAGCGCACCGCGACCACCGGCGACGAGACCACCGACAGAGCGGGCAGGCAGGCGGCCCGGGAGTGGGGCCGGTTCACCCGCAACTTCGTGGTCCAGGCCAGCGCGGCCGACTGGGCGTTGACCATGCTGGCCACCCTCCGCCGCCGCCTGCGCGCGGTGGCACCGGAGGCGCAGATCGTGTTCTTCCAACACGACGAGGTCTTGGTGCACTGCCCGCTAGAGCTCTCGGACGTGGTCACCGCGGAGATCAGCTCGGCGGCGCTGGAGGCGAGCGACCTGGTGTTCCCGGAGACTCCGGTGCGCTTCCCCCTGCTGGCCATCGCCGTCGACTGCTACGCCGACGCGAAGTAGCCCGCGCTCCGAGGTGGGGTGGTTGCTCGATCAGGTGGATCAGCTTTGTCTGGGGCCCCTAAGAGAAGAGGCGCCGTGGGTAGAGCGGGTGGGAAAGGGATACCCGCCGCCGAACCAGGCTAGCGCCTCTTCTCTCCCCAGACAAAGCTGATCCACCTGATCGAGCACTTGGCGGGGAATGCTTGCGCTGCTAGGGGATTCGGCAGTGCGAGAGCCTTGTCAGCAGTGTGAGTGCTTTGTCCGCAGCGCGAGAGCTTGCCAGTCGGGCGATCCGGAAATGGTCTCGGCAAACTCTGTCTGTCGCTAGGCGGATGCGGTGTGGCGCAGCGACGCCGGGGTGAGGTCGGCGGGGGTGCGGTGCCCGGAGAGGCCTAGGGTTAGGTCGAAGTCCGCCAACAGGCCGCGGACCGCGTGCCGCACACCGTCTTCGCCTGCCAGTGCGAGACCGTAGATGTACGGCCGTCCCAAGAGGACTGCTCGGGCACCCAGCGCGAGCGCCTTGAGGATGTCGGCGCCGGTGCGGATGCCGGAATCGAACAGGACTTCCAGCCGATCACCGACGGCGGCGACGATCTCCGGTAGCGCGTCCAGCGACGCGATCGCGCCGTCGACCTGCCTGCCGCCGTGGTTGGACACCACGATCCCGTCCATGCCCGCGTCGGCGGCGCGGCGGGCGTCGTCGGGGTGCTGGATTCCCTTGAGCACGATCGGGCCGTCCCAGTGCTCGCGCAGGAACGGCAGCTGGTCCCAGCGCTTGTCGGTGCCGGTGAACAGCGACACCCAGCGCAGCACGGCCATCGCCTGGTCCTCCTGCGGCGACTTCGCCAGCCCGGCGAGGAAAGCCGGGTCGGTGAACGCGTTGGCCACGCCGGTGGCCCGCAGGAATGGCAGGTAGGACTGGTCGAGGTCGCGCGGGCGCCACGCGAGGGTCCAGGTGTCGACCGTGACCACGAGGGTGGTGTAGCCGGCGGCCTTCGCGCGCTGGAGCAGGCTGGCGCAGACCTCGGGCTCGTTGGGCCAGTACAGCTGGAACCAGCGCGGACCCGCGACCTCGGCGACCTCCTCGAGGGAGTACGAGGAGGCGGTCGACAGGATGATCGGCACGTCGAGCGCGGCGGCGGCGCGGGCGGTGGCCAGCTCGCCGTCGGGGTGCACGATCGACTGGACGCCGACCGGGGCGAGCAGGACCGGCGCGGGCACGGGAGTGCCGAGGACCGTCGTCGACAGGTCGCGGCTGGTGGCGCCGGTCAGCATCCGGGGGACGATCTTCCACCGGCCGAACGCCGACCGGTTCGCGCGCACGGTGTCACCCGACCCGGCACCGCCCGCGACGTAGCCGAACGGTCCGGGGGCCATCCGCTCCTCGGCCACCGCCTCCAGCCGGGTGGCGTCCGTGGTAAACGGCGGCACCTGGTCGGCGAGCCCGTGCAGGTAGATCTCGTTCTGGTACTGGGCGGGCTGACCGGCCATGAGCGTCCCTCACCGTGCGGCAGTGTGCGAGCGCGCAGAGTGTGGCACCGGGGTGGCGGCCACGCCAGCCCCCACGGCAACCGGGGCTTTGTGATCAACAGCCCGGGGTCGGGTCGATGGCGGCCGGTCGTGGGCGCGGCAAGATCGCTCCCCGCCGGTGAGGTCAATCCGAGCGGCTGGTCTTCGCCGAGGAGTTCAAGGAGCGCCCTCCGGCTGCCACGCGACCTCGCGGGCAGCGCGCAGGCCGGACCCCAGCGGCTCAGCCCTGGGGGCCGAAGCCCTGCGGCGCCTGCGGGTATCCAGGCTGCTGGTGGCCCTGCGGCTGGGGGTAGCCCGGCGCCGGGTACTGCGGCGCACCGGCCTGCGGAAAACCCTGCGCCGGGGCACTCGGCTGGGGGTAGCCCGGCTGCGGGAAGCCCTGCGCGGGCGACTGTGGGTAACCCGGCTGGGCGAACCCCTGCGGCGGCGACTGGGGCGCGCCCTGCGGGTAGCCCTGCGGCGTCACCGGCTGGGCGTAGCCCGGCTGCTGCGGGTAGCCCGGCTGAGGGAAACCGCCCGCGGGCGACGGCGGGGCGTAGCCGGCCTGACCCGGCGCGAACTGACCACCCTGCGGCGCGTAACCAGGCTGCTGACCGGGCGCGGACTGGCCGTCCTGCGGGGCGTAGGAGTAACCGGGCGGCGGCGGGAGCTGGGGCTGCGGCTTGGGCTTCTCGAACGCGTAGATCAACGCGTAGATCAGCACGCCGAGACCGCCGAGGCCCAGGCCAACCATCGGCTGGTAGTCCGACGCCCAGGCGAGCAGGCGGTACTCGAACCCGATGAAGTGCAGTGCCGCGGACCCGAATCCGAGCACCATCAGCAAACCGCTCAAACCACGCACAGCAGTCCCCTAGCGAGAAGTTCGGCCAACCACCCCGAACCGACGCACCCCGTAGTCGTTCGGTTCCCCCGTTGGGGTGATGAAGGGCAAACTCTAACGGCCGTGCACCCGCATTCGCCAGAGGCCGAACCAGCCGACCACCGAGGCGGCCGCCGCCAGCACCAGCACCGGGGTGAGCAACTGCATGCCGAGGCTGCCCACGGCCAGCGCGATAGTCCAGATACCCAGCAGGAACAGGCCCAATACGAGCAGCCCGGCCCCCGCGCAGAACAGCGGCGCGCGGCGTAGCAACTCCTTGGGTTCCAGCCGGTTCACCCGGGGGATGGCCAGGTACGCCAGGCCACCCATGCCGACCACGGTGAGTAGCAAGGCGAGCGCGAACCACACCAACAGCGGACTCGGTTCGGGCATTCCGGCGATCAGCAGGACAAATCCCCCAATCGCCAACCAACCAGAACAACGACGCAAAATCAGCCACAGCGAAATGCGCTCCGCCCGGCCGAACGCCGGCCCCCGCGCCACTCCCTCGGAACCGCGCTCGGCGGAGCCACGCGCGGCAGGGCGCTTGACGGATCTGCGCGGAGCGGCGTCCGGTCGCGCCGGAGCCGACCCGGCCATGACCGAACCGCGTTCGGCGACCTCCTGGACAGCCGCGCCCTCGCCATGACCGTGCCCGGCGGAACCGGCGGCCTGGTCGGCCTCGCGCGCGGCCCGCTTGGCCTTCCCCTTGCCCTTGGTGTGCGCCTTGGTCGAGTGCGACTTGACCTTGACCGGCACGGCGTTGCCCGGGATGTCTTTACCTGGGATGTCGCTGCTCGGGATGTCGTTACCCCGGATGTCACTGCTCGGGATGTCGCTGCCTGGGATATCGCTGCCTGGGATGTCGCTGCCTGACATGCCACTGCCCGGCTCGTCGTCGACCACGATCGGGATCGGCCTGGTGTCCCCCTTGCGGCTGCCCGCCGGGAAGCCGTCCACGGTCCCCTTGGACCGCTTGACCTTGCGCCGGGGCCGTTCGAGCGGGGGCACGGCGTCCTCGTCGAACCCACCGACCTCGACGACCTCGGGCACGGGGATGACCTCGGGCACGGGCTGCGCCACCGGCTGGTCGCCGTAGATCCGCTGCCGCCACTCGGCCTCGACCGTCCACGGCGGAGCCGCCGTCGCCGTATCTTCCTCGGGCATCGTGGACACCTCCGCCACATCGGCGACGTCAGCCCCGGCCGTCCACGCAGGTCCGCCCGCAACGGGTGACGCCACGGACACCTCCTGCTCAGCCGACCGAACCGACCCCGACTCGGCGGACACCGGACGCTCCACCGGTGGCCACGACTCAGACCGCGACCCGCCGTCGGCTTGCGGCACCCCAGCACCAGCGGTCGGCCCACCGGACCGCCAAGCCCCCGCCGACCCACCACTCCCGTCGGCGTGCGGCACTCCAGCACCACCGGTCGGCCCGCCAGACCGCCACGCCCCCGCCCGACCCGCCGCAGACCCACCAGTCCCCTCGGCGTGCGGCACTCCAGCACCACCAGTCGGCCCGCCGGACCTCAGGGCCTCCGCCCGGCCAGCCTCGAACCCGCCACGCCCGTCGGCGCGCGGCGCCCCAGCACCACCAGTCGGCCCACCGGACCCCCACGCCCCCGCCCGGCCAGCCGCGGACCCACCAGTCCCCTCGGCGTGCGGCACTCCAGCACCACCAGTCGGCCCGCCGGACCTCAGGGCCTCCGCCCGGCCAGCCTCGAACCCGCCACGCCCGTCGGCGCGCGGCGCCCCAGCACCACCAG
>NZ_BSTR01000005.1:120600-260234 GCF_030269645.1 Actinokineospora sp. NBRC 105648
AGTCGGCCCGCCAGACCGCCACGCTCCTGCCCGGCCAGCCGCGGACCCACCGGTCCCAGCGGCGTCCGGCACCTCGGGCTCAGCGGGCGATTCCGCCTCGGCCACCCACGCCTCGTCGGAGTTCGCCCACCGGGGCGAGCGCTCGGGAGCCCACGGCGGCACCCCCTCGGCATCCACCGCCGCTTCTCCCGCTGCCGTCCGATCCCCCGCTGCCTTCGGTTCCGCGTCCACCGCCGGTTCCGGCGCCCACCGCGACCTGCTCGCCGGTTCGGGGACCGCCTCGTCGGCGGTGTCCGCGTCGAGGGTCCACCCCGAGGCGGGCCCCGCGGACGCCTCGGCCTCCACCGTCCACCGGGCGGCTGGGCCGGAGGTCACCTCCGGCTCCCCCGTCCACCGGGAAGCCGGACCCGCGGTCACCTCGGGTTCAGCAGCCCATCTCGACCCGGAGAGGTCCGAATCGGACCACTCGCCATCAGCCAGCCGCCTGGCGAACGCGCTCGACCGCCGGTTCGCCGGCCGCACTACCGCCTTCTGCGGCCGCAACGCCTCAACGCGCGCGAGTTGAGCGCGCACCTCACCGTTGGTCGGGTCTAGGCGCAAGGCGTCGCCGAACGCCCTCTTAGCCAGCTTGTAGTCCCGCACCCTCTTAGCCGCCAAGCCCAAGATCTCGTGCACGCGCGGCTCTTCCGGCGCCGTGGCGACGGCCGTCTTGGCCGCGGTCAACGCCTCGTCGGGCGCGGTGTGGCCGAGCACCTCGGCCAGGGTGACCTGGGAGCGCCAGTCCTGCGGGTCCTTGCGGGCCGCCTCGCGGGCGGAGACGGTGGCCTCGTCGTAGCGGCCCATGTCGGCCAGCGACAGGCTCGCCAGCCGGTGCGCCCAGGAGCGCTCGCCCAGGGTGATCGCCCGTTTGGCGGCGTCCAGGCACAGCTGCGGGTCACCCGCGTCCAGCAGCGCGGCGGCCAGCCTGCACCACGCCTCGGAGTTGTCCGGGTGCACGACCAGCACCGGCCGCAGCAGCCCGATGGCGTCCTGCGGCCGCCCGGCCGCGGTGAGCTGCGCGGCCTCCACCAGCACCGCGTCGATCGGCTCGGCCATGGCACCCTCCCGCCCGTCTCGGCGTTCAGTGTGTCAAGCCCCTGATCAGGTCAGTAGCCGACCCGCGCGGGAAAACCCGTCCGGGGGAGGAAATGACCCAGTTGCCCGACACATAGCGAGGTGAGCCCCCAGTATGCCGCTTATCAGGTGATTGTGATCACCTCATTTCCGCACCGATCGCACTCTTTGGTGACCGCCAGGCACCGTCGCGCCCATCGCCGGTGGTCACCGGCCCGGGTGACCGAGCCGCCCGACACCGGTAGCCGACCACAACTGTTAAGTGATCGAGTGTCTTAGGTCCTATCGGCCTACGACGATGCCCTCCACAACATCATTTTCCCTAGACTGATCGGGTGTATCCCCCGTCCCGAGCCATGAAGCTGCGGCTCGCGCTCATCCTGGGTGGCCTCTCGGCGTTCGGTCCGCTGTCGATCGACATGTACCTGCCCGCCTTCCCCCAGCTGGCCGAGCAGTTGGCCACCGGCCCGGCGCAGATCCAGCTGACCCTCACCGCGTTCATGTTCGGGCTGGCCGCGGGCCAGGTCGTCGCCGGACCGCTGTCGGACTCCTTCGGCAGGCGCGGGCCGCTGCTGGTCGGCCTGGTGCTCTACACCGCCAGTTCACTGGCGTGCGCGATCGCGCCGTCGGTCTACGCGCTCGCGGCCATGCGGCTGGCCCAGGGGCTCAGCGCGGCCGCGGGCATCGTGATCGCCCGCGCGGCGGTGCGCGACCTGTTCTCCGGCGCCGCGATGGCCCGGTTCTTCTCGGTGCTGATGCTGGTCAACGGCCTGGGCCCGATGCTGGCGCCGGTGATCGGGGCGCAGGTGCTGCGCCGGACGTCCTGGTCGGGGATCTTCGTGGTGCTGGCCGGGTTCGGCGTGCTGCTGCTGATCGTCTGCCTGGTCGCGCTGCCCGAGACGCTGCCCGCCGCGCACCGCCGCCCGGCGCACCTGGGGCGGACGCTGAGCACGTTCGTCCGGATCGGCACCGACCGCGGCTTCGTCGCCTACGCCGCGGCCGCCGGGTTCGCCCTCGGCGCGATGTTCGCCTACATCGCCGGGTCGTCGTTCGTGCTGCAGGACATGTACGGGATGAGCCCGCAGCAGTACAGCCTGGTCTTCGGCACCAACGCGCTCGGGATCGTGCTGTTCTCGCAGCTCAACGCGCTGCTGTTGCGCTGGTTCAGCCCGCGGCGGCTGCTGGTGTGCGGGCTGCTGGCCTCCAGCGCGGGCGGGTTGGCGGTGCTCGCGGCGATCCTGTTCCAGCTGGGGCTGATTGCGCTGCTGGCGGGCTTGTTCGTGGTGGTCGCCAGCGTCGGGATGGTCACGCCGAACTCGACCGCGCTGGCGCTGGCCGACCACGCGCACCGGGCGGGCACCGCGGCGGCGCTGCTGGGCGTGCTGCAGTTCGTGGTGGGCGGCCTGGCCGCGCCGCTGGTCGGGGTCGGCGGGCAGGGCACGGCGCTGCCGATGGGGATCGTGATCGCCGCGCTCACCCTCGGCGGGCTGGCCGCGTTCGCGCTCACCCGACCCACCCAGGACCGCCCAGGCCGCTACGTGCGGCGCCGGGAGGCCACGACGGTCGAGGTGGAGTTCCACATCCCGCCCGAGCTGCTGTACCAGGGATCAGCGAAGACGGCGCCAGACGGGCCGGACGAGTGCGGTGGCGAGGACGGCGAGGGGGCGCTCAGCGCGAGTGCGTGCTTCCGGGGCCGATTCCGGGGTGACTCGATAGGCGATGTTGAGGACCTGTCGGGAGAGCCCAGGCGCGAAGACGCGGAGTAGCTCCATCGCGAACCCCTCCGGGCGCTGAACGACCTCCCGCCCGCCGGATAGCGCCTTGAGCACAAGAGCCGCTGCCTTCTCCGGTGACGTTGCCGGGATGCCCTTGTACACATCGGTAGCGCCGATCATGGGCGTGCGTACGAGCGGCATCCTTACCGAGCAGAAGGTCACGCCGTCGGCCAAGAGCTCGCGACCAGCCGCACGCCCGAACGCCTCAAGCGCTCCCTTCGACGCAAGATAGGCCGAGAACCTGGGTGTGTCGGTCTGCAAGCCCATGGTGGTCACGTTGACGATCCGACCGAAGCCGCGGGCGCGCATCCCGGGCAAGAGACCGAGGGTCAAGCGCAATGGGGCGAAGTAGTTGAGGGCCATCGTGCGCTCGTAGTCGTGCAAGCGGTCGACGGACAGGTGTACCGCACGACGGATAGAGCGGCCCGCGTTGTTGATCAACATGTCGACCACGCCGAGCTCCTTGACCAACGCGTCCACTGAGTCAGCGTCGGTCAGGTCGCACGTGTGCACGGATGCCGTTGCGCCTACCTGCTCGATCTCCGCACGCACGCTCTCCAACTCCGCCTGACGGCGGGCCACCAAGAGCACGACCGCGCCCCTCTTGCCAACTCCAAGCGCGGTAGCCCTACCAATGCCCGAGGACGCACCGGTCACCACGATTCGTCTACCGGTCAGGGAGTCTGCGTTGAGCCAAGAGCGTTCGGGATCGAGGTTCGCTGCCCAGTAGCGGACGAGCGCAGGTGCGTAAGAGGCAAAGGAAGGAAGCTCTATACCGGATCCGGCGAGGGCTGCCACCGTGGCTGACGAGTCGAAGACCGTCGGCAAGTCCATGTGTGGCAACACTTCAGCTGGAATGCCGAACTCCGCCAAGATCGCGCCCGGTAGCGGCGCAATCCTCCGGACGCGCGGTAGCGGTACCGGCAGTGTCGCTCGGATCTTAGGCGCGCCGACTGCCCCAGCGAGCGCGTTGAAAACGTCCACCACGCGCTGCCTGCCGTTCTCGGTCAGGTGGTAGACGGTGCCGGACGGGGCTTTGACGTGCATGAGGTGGGCCATGGCATCGACCACGTAGTCGACCGGGACCACATTGGTGCCGCCCAGGTCGGGCATGACCAAAGGCAACGCGGCGGGTAGCCGGGCGAGGCGGGTCAACGCGGGGAGGAAGTAGTACGGCCCGTCGATCTTGTCCATCTCGCCGGTCCGCGAATCGCCCACAACGGCGGCGGGCCGGTAGATGCGGTACGGCACCGCGTCTTGCGCGCGGACGTGCTTCTCCGCGGCGAACTTCGTCGCGTGGTACGGCGAGTGGTGGCCTTGACCGAGGTCAAAGTCCGCCTCGGTATAGCTACCGCGGTGATCGCCCGCGACAGCGATGGACGAAACATGGTGCAAGAGGCCCGCGTTGATCGCGGCGGCGAACTCGAGCACGTGCCGCGTGCCCTCGACGTTGGCCACGCGGTTGACCTCGTCGGACGCGGTGAAGTCGTAGACCGCGCCCAGGTGGACCACGTGGTCGACGACGCCGACCAGACCCGTCGGATCGACCCCCAGGCCGGGTTCGGTCAGATCACCGATCACCGGGACGACCCGCGCCCCGGGCCCGACCCAGCGGGCCGCGGCCGCGGCGAACCGCTCCATGGACTGCTGCCGGACCAGCACGTGCACTGTGGTGTGGTCCGGCCGGGCCACCAGCCGCTCGATGAGCCTGCGGCCCAGGAACCCCGTTGCCCCGGTGACGAAATACGTTGCCATCGCGTGCCTCCTCGGCACGGATCCTGCCACTACCTACTCGTCAGTAGGAAGAGCGGGCGCGACATTTCAGTGCTCTACCTCCACCGAGGCGTCCACCACGGCGTCGCGCAGGGCCGCCCGCAGCCTGCCGACGTCCAGCGGTGACAAGATCGCCGTCTCCCCCGGTGGAGCCACTAAGACGACTCTCCCCTGCCGCACGAACACCGTCACGTCGCGCTTGCGCCCCGCGATGTCGCGACAACTGACCGACCACTCCCTGTGGCTGTTCACCGCACCCGCCCTTCGACCGTCTGGTCGCTCCACGTCTTATGTGATGACGCGGACCGTAACGAGGCGTGACGGCGAAAGTGACGTGATCTCAAGATTTCCCGGGAGGGCGCCGGAACCCGTTGCCCACTAACGTTCGACTCACACCTGTCTCACCGGAGGTATGGCATGGCCGAGCCGCACCACGTCGTGATCGTCGGGACCGGACTGGCGGGCGCCTCGGCCGCCGGGGGCCTGCGCGAGCGGGGCTACCAGGGCGTGATCACCCTGATCGGGCAGGACGCGCACCGCCCGTACGAGCTACCCGCGCTGTCGAAGGCAGTGCTGCTCGGGGACGCGTCCGAACCGGACTGGGTGCACGACGAGGGTTACTACGAAGCGCAGCACATAGACCTGCGCACGGGCACAACCGCCACTGCGGTGCACCTCGGCGACCGGGCCGTGCTGGACGACACAGGCGCGCGGCACCCCTACGACCGACTTCTGCTGGCCACCGGGTCCTCCCCGCGCGCCCTGCCGGTCCCCGGCGGCGACCTCGCCGGCCTGCGAACCCTGCGCACCCTCGACGACGCGCTGGCACTGCGCGACACCTTCGCCGACGGCGTCCGCGTGGTGATCGTCGGCGGCGGCTGGATCGGCTGCGAGGCTGCTGCGGCGGCCCGGAAGCACGGCGCGTCCGTCACGGTGGTCGAGCCGCTTCCTTTGCCGCTGCACCGAACCCTGGGCCCCACCATCGCCGAGGTCTTCCGCGACCTGCACGCCGCGAACGGTGTCACCTGGCGCCTGGGCGTCGGGGTGGCGGGCTTCGAGGGCACCGAGGACGTGGTGTCCGGCGTCGCGCTGGCGGACGGCACCACGCTGGAGGCCGACGTGGTGCTCGTAGGCGTCGGCGCCGCCCCGCGAGTCGACTTGGCGCGCGCGGCAGGCCTGGAACTGGCAGACACCAGCGGAGTTGCCGTGGACGCGACCCTGCGGACGTCAGCACCGGACGTGTACGCGGCGGGGGACATCGCCGCGCACTTCCACCCGCGATACGGCAAGAGGATCCGGGTAGAGCACTGGGCAAACGCAAAGGATCAGGGCGCGTTGGTCGCGGGCAACCTCTTGGGCGAATCCACGCCGTACACCGCGAGCCCCTACTTCTTCTCAGACCAGTACGACCTGGGCATGGAGGTCCGCGGCCACTGGGACCCCTTCGAGGACGACCTGGTCATCCGCGGCGATCTGACCGCCCGCGAGTTCACCGCGTTCTGGACCCGCGCGGGACGCGTGCAAGCGGCGATGAACGTCAACCAGTGGGACGACGGTGAAGCACTGCAAGCGTTGGTGGACAACCAGACCGCGGTGTCCGCGGAGGATCTCCGCTCAAGAGACCTGGCAAGCCTGAGGTAGTACTTCCTGATCCAGGAGCAGTTCTCAGGTCGACAGGAAGGCGGTGACACGTTCGTCGACCTGGTGGGCGCCCACCTGCCTGGCGCGCCTGCGCAGAGCCTTCACCCGCTCCAGCGTCCGCTGCGACGACAGGCTGTCGACGGCGTTGAGCGCTGTGGCGATGGCGTGGTCAGCGGCGTCGAAGTCGCGGAGCTGGAGGTGCGCGGCGGCGATGTGGATCTGGGTCTTGGCGCGGGAGGTGACCCGATTGGCGGGCAATGCGGCGAGGGCTCGTTCGAGCATCACCAACCCCTGCCGAGGCCGCCCCGCGTCGCGGAGGCACTGGCCGATGTCGGAGGTGAGGTCGACCTCGGTGTAGTGCCCCAGCCACCCGGGTTCGTTCTGCGGTCCTCGGTCGAACGACCGGCGGGCCCGGTCCAGCGCCTCGATCGCCCCTTGCCCATCGCCCAGCAGGCCGAGTCCCCGCGCCTCGATGGCGTGGATGTAGGCACCGACCGCCGGGGTGGCCCGGCCGCCCATCATCTGCAGCGCCGACCTGGCCAGCGCGGCCGCGTGCTGGCCACCCTGCTCGACGGCGTCCGCGTCCGGCGCGTTCATCCCGATGTCGATGGTCACCCGGCTCATCTCGGCGAGCACGTTGGCGGCGAAGGAACTGTCACCCGCCCTGGTCGCCAGCCCGAGCGCCTGCGCGTAGTAGCGCTGGCCGAGCGCGGCTCGGCCGCTGTCGATCGTGGTGAGGCCCGCCAGGAACGCGGTCTCGGCCAAGGCGCCCGCCAGCTCCCTGCCCACGGCGTCGGTGTAGCCCACCTCGCTCATCGCGCGCGCCTGCTGGTGCAGCAGCTGGACGACCTGGCCCCGGACCAGGCCGCCGCCGTGCAGGCGGTGCAGGGACTCGTAGTGCCGCACCGTGGAGCGCAGCACGTCCACCTCGTGCTTGCCGACCCGCGACCCGCCCGCGCGAGCGAGATCGGGCGTGGGGCGCGCGTTGGTCACCAGCCATGCAGGTTCGGCGAAGGCGGATGCCGCGAAGGCGGAGCCGAGCATGAAGTTCCGCCGGTTCAGGTCCCGCCTCGACAGCTCAGCCACGGTAGCGATCGTCCCATCCACGGTCGGCGATATCCGGAACCCGTTGAACGTGTCCTCCGGATCTCCCCTCGGCGTGAAGCCGCAGTCTGCGACCGTCACCTCGTAGCCCAGCCGCCTGGCCAGCACCTTCGCCACCAACCGCGGCACCGGCGCGTACGGCTGGGTGCCCTGCAGCATCCGCCGGACCGAGGTGGCCGAGGTGGCCAGGTGGACACCCTCGGCGGCCGCCGCGCGCACCACCGCGCGGGCCAGCTCACCGTTGGTCATCCCCGAATCGTCGAGGCGGGCCCGCAGCGCGGGATTCCCGTCAAGCCCCATGGGTCCTCCCAGTAGTCGTTCAACCTCGGAACGTAGCGCACACAATCATCCGACCGCACCTCCAAGCCAAACCTGACACACCAAGTGACACACCTGTCACACACTCTGCACACATGGATGAAATCAGCCTCTCCCGCGAAGGGTGGCGTCCGGCTTCACTTGGGCCATGTGCACTCCGCCTGAGATCATCAGCGGTCGATCGCTGGTCTCCGACCGCCTCTTCGCCAAGCTGGTCGAGCACCACATGCGCGCACACAACGTGCGCCAGCCGAGGGCCGAGACCGTGATCGACCAGACCCTCGCCTTCCTCTGCACCCTCGCCACCACGCGCGGCGGCGAACCGCTCGAGCCAGGCCCAGTGGTCTACGCGGGCTGGCACACCTTCCTCGTCCACACCACCGACTACGCGGAGTTCTGCCGCGCCTTCGCGGGCCGCTTCCTGCACCACAAGCCCTGGTGCCTCCCGCAGTCGGGCGAGGCCGCACTGCGCCGAACCAGCCGAGCCATGGCGGCGGCAGGCTTCGTGATCAACCCAGGCCTGTGGCCATGACCCTGGGTTGGACAGACCTCCCCACCCCCGTCCGCTCCGCGATCACCGACCGCTGCGGCACGGTCGCCGGAGTCGGCTACCCGGGTTCCGGCAAGCCAGCGCACCTCACCGCGACCCTGCACACCCCGGACGGCACGGTCTTCTGCGAGGGCGCGCACCACACCAGTCCCCGCTACCGCGACGTCCAGCACGCGGTACTGGTCAGCGGCCAACTACCCTCGTGCGCGCCCACCCTGCACTGGACGGTAGCTGTCGACGGATGGTTGGTGGTCGGGCAAGAACACATCCCCGGACAACACGCGAACCTCTCCCCCGGCTCGGCAGATCTACCAGCCGTGGTCAAGACCGTCACCACCATGGCGCGTCAGTGCTCCCTAGCCATCCCACCCCTCGACGAACACTGGTCCCGCCTCTCCGCATGGCGACGCCTACAGCACGCAGGACTGGCTGGAGCAGCAACCGACCACTACCTCGAGTGGGAAGACCGAGCAGTCGAGGCTGTCGGGGGCAACTACCTGCTGCACACAGCACTAGACAGCCGGAACATCTTGGTGGACGAGCAAGTCCGGGTAGTCGGATGGACACAGGCCCGGCGAGGTGCTGCCTGGGTTGACCGAGCGTTCTTAGCGCTCAACCTGATCGCAGCCGGCCACCGCCCAGCCGAGGCTGAGGGGTTGGTCGGGCCGCTCCCCTCAGATAGCACTACCGCGTTCACCGTCGCCATCTTGGGCATTTCCACCTACCTAGAACACACCGACCCCCTCCCCCACCGCGTGGCTCTTACCGACGCAGCCCAAGCATGGGTGAACAGCCGGCTGGCGAGCCCATCTGTGCCCGAAGCCGATCGCCACTGCTATCCGCACCGCGACACCGGCTTCCGACGGGCGAACCCCACCGAACTTGTCTCGTTGCGCGCCCACCCGTTGTCTGTGGTCCCCGAGACGAACAGATCAGACGCGGGCACGCCGAGTTGGCTCGGCGCGACAATACCCCCGCTCGAAGGGGGTATTGTTTAAGTATCCGCTGGTGAGGAGGTGCGCGTGGTCGATCAGATCCCAGGCTGGATGTCGGTGCCGGAGGCTGCGGGCCACCTTCGGGTGTCTCCCGCCCAGGTGCGCGACCTGGCCAAGGCGGGCCAGTTGACGACGATCAAGCCCGGTAGGTCTCTGCTGGTCAGCTCCGACTCCGTCTTCCGCCGCGCCGCGGCGAACCCCGCGCCCGGCAGGCCGCTGGCGCCCAAGGCCGCGTGGACGGTGCTGCTGCTAGCCTCCGGGGAATCCCTGCCCTGGAAGATCCCTTCCTCCGAGAAGGTCCGCCTCGCGCGATTCGTCCAGCGTCCGCTGCAGGAGTGGCCGAGGCTGTTCGGCAGGCGCGCCGACATCATCAGGGCGCGCATTCCCGATGCGCTACGGCAACGCGTCCAGGCCCAGCCTGGAGTCGCACTCGGCGGAATCGGTGCCGGCTCCCGACACGGTGCGAATCTGGTCGTGTCCAGCGCGGACTCGGTGGAGTTGTACCTCACCTCCGATGCGCACGTGGCATTGCGCGAACGCGGGGGAATCGGCTGGGATTCCGCCTCACCCAACGCGGTACTGAGGGTAGTGGGCGTACCTCTCGATGAGGTCTTCTCCGCCGGGGTGGTTCCTCTCGCAGCCGCCGCCGCGGACTTGCTTGACCAAGGCGACGACCGATCCCAACGTGCCGCAGCCGAATTGTTGAAGCGGGACCGTTAGCCTGTTCGCCCATGACGATCAACCAATGGTCTGCGCTACCGGTTCTCGGCAGCGCAGACTTGCCCCTGGGCGATGACAGTACATCGACCAAGCGGGGCAATCGGTCGACGAACTCGCCCCTACTCTCGGGACAGACCACCGCCGGACCTGACAACCACTCCCCCTGGGGAAACGATCTGCGTATTCGGCGGCAAAGAGGCATTGGAGCATCGAGTGGTAGTTCATGCGTCATCTGGCACGCGAGCCGCGGATGTAGTGCTGCCCGACCTCGCCCGAGCACTCAAAATCAAGGCTGCCGCCTACTCCACCGAGCACAGGTCGAAGCCTGCGAAGGCTTTCCATTCCAGACACTTGAGCGACCTGACCTTCCTGGTTTCACTAGTCCGTGACCTCAATGGCGTAATGGACGATCTCGGACCCGCACCGGAGGAGGGCCATCTGGCACTGGCCAACGTGCTCGACGATCCTCATCATCACGCTTGGCTGGCGGCGGGACATGCGACGGAAGACGCTTTCCTGATCTGGGAAGTGCTGCGCACACGAGGCGGCCGGCGTTAGCAGGTACGACTGCACCGGCGGCTCGGGTCGCAGCTTCGGCACGCGAAGCTGGTTGGAACAACGACCGAACCACCACCCCGAGCAGGACAACTCAGTCGAGGCCGTCAGCAGCGACTGCCTGCTGCACACTGCGCTGAACAGGCGCAACGCTGGCAGGCTGGCGTTGGCCCGGTCGAGAGTGTGTCCGGCATTTACTTCTCCAGGCTGACGTCGGCGCATCCCCGACCAGGGCACACTGGGCTGGTGAGCGAGACGGAGTGGCGGTTGCGGGCGCCCGCGAACCTGGTCAGCAAGCGGGCGGTTCTGCAGTGGACACTGCAGGCGGCGATCTTCTGGGTGATCGTGGTGGTCGGTCAGCTGATCGCGGTCGTCCTCGCCGACGACCCGCCCGGGTGGCTGCGGGTAACGCTCGTGGTGTCGATCGTCGTGGGGGTCGTGCACGCGCTGGTGATGCCGCAGTGGCGCTACCGGGTCCACCGCTGGGAGACCACCGGTGACGCCGTGTTCACGCGCAGCGGGTGGATCACTCAAGAGTGGCGGTTGGCGCCGATCTCGCGGATACAGACCGTGGACACCGAGCGGGGGCCGTTGCAGCAGCTGTTGAAGCTGTCCACCGTCACCGTGACCACCGCGTCCGCGCAGGGTCCGGTGAAGATCGAGGGTCTGGACGCCGACGTTGCCGCGCGGGTCGTGGACACCCTCGCCGCCACCACGCAGGCCACGCCCGGGGACGCGACGTGAGTGCGCTGCCCGTCGCGCCGGAGCTCGTCGAGCCCGTGTCGGAGTGGGGCAGGCTGGACCCGCGCATGATCATCGTGCGGCCGCTCAACGAGCTGCTCGGCCTGCTGCCCGCGCTGTTCGCGCTGGTGTTCCTGGGCAACGTGGAGACCTGGCGGGTCGTGGCCAGCGTCGGCGCGGTCGTCTTCGTCGTCAGCTACGGCCTGTTCTCTTGGCTCACCACCAAATACCGCATCACGGACAACCGGGTCGAGTTGCACAAGGGCGTTGTCTTCCGCCAAAAGCGCTCTATCCCGCGTGACCGAATCCGCACGGTAGACCTAACAGCCAAGTTGGGGCACCGACTGTTCGGGCTGTCCGCAGTGCGGGTAGGGACTGGGCAACAAGAGCGCGGCGCGGGCGAGGGGGCCTTGGTACTCGATGCGGTCACCTCCGCTGAGGCAGACCGGTTGCGGCAAGTGCTCCTGCACCGGGCGCAAACCTCGGTAGTGCAAGAGCGTGACGACGGCACCACGATCGCCGCACTGGACAACCGTTGGTACCGGTACGCGCCTCTTACGCTGTCCGGACTGCTAAGCATCGGCGTGGTGGTCGGGTTCGGGATGAACCTGGCGCACGAGGTGAACCTGCGCTTCTCCGAGGTCGGGATCCTCCGCGCGGTGTTCGGGTGGTTGAGCACGGCTCCGCTGACCACGATCATCCCGGTGGTCGCGGGACTGATCATCGTGCTGTCGGTGATCGCGTCGCTGGTGGGCTACCTTTTGCAGAACCACGGGTACCGGCTGAGCAGGCACGCCAACGGGACCGTGCACGTGAGCCGCGGGTTGCTGACCACCCGGTCGGTGTCCATCGAGGAGAAGCGGCTTCGAGGGGTGTCGCTGTATGAGCCGATCCTGCTGCGCTCCGGTGGTGGCGCTCGGCTGAGCGCGGTGACTACGGGATTGACCAAGGGGAGCAACAGCAGCCTCTTACTCCCACCAGCCCCGCGCAGCGAGGCGGACCGGGTAGCAGCGGAGGTACTCGGCGACTCACCTATTACTGCTTCCCTTACCGCACATCCGGTGCGCGCGCGTTCCCGCCGCTTGACCCGTGCGATCGTGCCTACGGTGGCTCTTACCGGAATCCTGTTGATCCTGACTCTTACGGCTGGTTGGCCCGAATGGTTGTGGGTTCTCGCGGCGGTGCTGGTTCCGGCGTTCGTCCTGGTTGGACTGGATCGGTATCGGAATCTTGGGCACGCGCTGACTGATCGGTACCTGGTGGCCCGGTCCGGCTCACTCACCCGACGCACGGTGGCTTTGCAGCGGAGCGGGATCATCGGGTGGAAGCTGAGGCGAACGCTGTTCCAGCGGCGGGCGGGAGTGTTCACGCTCACCGCGATCACTGCGGCTGGGAGTGGGGGGTACCGGGTGCTGGACGTTGGAGAGGGGGCTGGGGTGGAGCTGGCCGACTTGGCTGTGCCTGGGTTGTTGGGGCAGTTCTTGGAGCGGTGACTGGGGGTTCCTGCCCTGCCCACCCGAGGGGTGACCGCGCCCCCCACCATCGTGCTGGATTGGGTGGAGTGGCTTTGTTTGGGGAGAAAAGAGGCGCTAGCCTGACCGAGGCGGTGGGTATCCCTTTCCCACCCGCTCTACCCACTGCGCCTCTTTTCTTAGGGGCCCCAAACAAAGCCACTCCACCCAATCCAGCCATCCGCTGGAACTGACCCGCGCCACAAATCCAGCAGGAACCCCAGCGGGACAGGGCAGGGCGGCCGGAGTTCGCAGGGTGCGCGAGGGCTTGCGGAGTCTGGGCTGGAAGAACAGCGGCGTTAGTCCACCGGCCAGGTGTGTACGGGTTCGTTGGTGTGCATGTGCTTGGTGTACTCGAGGACCATCGCCCGTAGGGCCTGCTCGCGGTTGACCGAGGTGGACTCCTCCAACGAGCGCACCGTCTCCACCTGCCAGGTGGCGCCGTTGCGGCCGGTGATGCACCTCTGCTCGATGATCCCCAGCAATCGGTCGCGGTCTGCCGCCGCTACTCCCCACGCGTCCAGGCCCTCGTACGCAAGGGGCAGCAGACGGCGCAAGACCAGTTCCGTGGCGGGGACCTCCCCCACACCCGGCCAATAAACGCGGGCCTCTATGCCGTTCCGGGAAGCGGCGTGGAAGTTGTCCTCGGCGGCGGAGAAGCTCATTTGCGTCCACAGCGGACGGTCCTGGTCGGCCAGGGCCCGGACCAGTCCGAAGTAGAGGGCGCCGTTGGCCATGGTGTCGACCACCGACGGGCCCGCGGGCAGCACGCGGTTCTCCACCCGTACGTGGGGCCTGCCGTTGACGACGTCGTAGATCGGGCGGTTCCAACGGTAGATCGTGCCGTTGTGCAGACGCAGTTCGTGCAGTTCCGGGATGTCGCCGCGCGCGTAGACCTCGGCTGGGTCCTCGTCGTCGGTCAGTGGGAGCAGCGCCGAGTAGTACTGCGCGTTCTCCTCGAACAGGTCGAAGATCGAGGTGATCCACCGGTCCCCGAACCACACCCGGGGCCGGACGCCCTGAGCCTTCAGCTCGTCCGGGCGCGTGTCCGTGGCCTGCTCGAACAGGGCCACCCGGGTCTCGGCCCACAGCTGCTTGCCGAACAGGTACGGCGCGTTCGCCCCCAGCGCGACCTGGATGCCCGCGATCACCTGGCTGGCGTTCCAGAACCGCGCGAACTCCTCGGGCGCGACCTGCAGGTGGTACTGCACGCTCGTGCAGGCGCTCTCCGGGGCGATGGAGTCGGCCGAGGTGACCAGGCGTTCGGCGCCGCCGATGTTGATCTCCAGGTCCTCGCCCCTGGCCGCCAGGACCTGCTCGTCGAGCAGCTTGTAGCGGGGGTTGGCCGACAGGGTGGCACTGGTGACGTGCTCGCGGCGCAGCGAGGGCAGGATGCCGACCATGGCGATGTGCGCGTCCACCTTGGCCGCCTTGGCCTCGGCCTCGTTCAGGTCGGCGCGGACCAGCTCCTCGAACCGGGCCAGGCCGTCCGGGCCGAGGCGCTGCGGGGGCAGGTTGATCTCGATGTTGAACCGGCCCAGCTCGGTCTGGAACGCCTCGTCGGAGATGGCGGCCAGGACCTGGGCGTTGCGCATCGCCGGGTCGCCCGCGGCGTCGATCAGGTTGAGCTCGATCTCCAGGCCCGCCATCGGGCGGTCGGCCTCGAACTTGGACTCGGCCAGCATCTGGGCGAAGACGTCCAGGCAGCGCCGGACCTTCTGCCGGAACCGCTGGCGGTCGGCCCGGGTGAACACCGTCGACTCCACGTCCTTGCCCATGTGGACAAGGGTGATCCATCGCGGACCGAACCGCCACAGGGCCTACTCCGACTGGCCCAAGCTCATCGCTTCCGGTTGCCGAAGACGCCCCGGGTGATCTCGCGGCCCAGCGCCGAGGCGGCCGAGCGGAAGAACGAGCGGACGGCGCTGTTGCCCATGACCTTCTCGAAGAACCCCGGCTCGTCCCGGTGCTCGGGCTCGCGCCGTTCTGGCTCGCGGTGCTCAGGCTCGGCGGGTGCCTGCACCGGGGCCTCGGCGGGCGGGGCGACCTTCTTGGCCATCAGCTCGTAGGCCGACTCCCGGTCGACGCTCTGCCCGTACTTGCCGTTGAGCTCCGACGAGCCCGCCGCCGCCTTGATCGCCTCGTCGCCGATGGTGTCCATCAGGGACCGCGGTGCCCGCAGCCGGGTCCAGGCCACCGGGGTCGGCGCGCCGCGCTCGCTGAGCACCGTGACGATCGCCTCGCCGATGCCCAACGACGTCAGCGCCTTGTCCAGCTCGTAGTGCGGGGTCGTCGGGTACGTCTTCACCGTCTGCGACAGCGCCTTCTGGTCGTCCGGGGTGAAGGCGCGCAGCGCGTGCTGCACCCGGGCGCCGAGCTGGGACAGCACCGCGTTGGGCACGTCGGTGGGCAGCTGCGTGCAGAAGAACACCCCGACGCCCTTGGACCGGATCAGCTTCACCGTCTGCTCGATCTGCTGCAGGAACGCCTTGGACGCGTCGGCGAAGAGCAGGTGGGCCTCGTCGAAGAAGAAGACCAGCTTGGGCGCGTCCAGGTCGCCCTCCTCGGGCAGCTCCTCGAACAGCTCGGCCAGCAGCCACATCAGGAAGGTGGAGAACAGCACCGGGTTGGCCGCGAGGTTGCCCAGCTCCAGCAGGCTGATGACGCCGTTGCCGTCGGTCTGGCGGAGCAGGTCGGCGACCTCGAGCTCGGGCTCGCCGAAGAACCGGTCGCCGCCCTGGGCGTCCAAGTTGGACAGTGCGCGCAGGATCACCCCGGCGGTGGCCGAGGAGACCCCGCCGATGCCCTTGAGGTCGGCCTTGCCCTCGTCGCTGGTGAGGTGCGCGATCACCGCGCGCAGGTCCTTGGTGTCCAGCAGCGGCAGGCCGCGCGAGTCGGCCCAGTGGAAGATCAGCCCGAGGGTGGACTCCTGGGTGTCGTTGAGGCCGAGCACCTTCGACAGCAGGATCGGCCCGAACCCGGTGACCGTCGCGCGGACCGGGACGCCGATGCCGCCGGTGCCCAGGGAGAGGAACTGCACGGGGAACGCCGTCGGCGCCCAGTCGTCGCCGGTGTCCTTCGCGCGCGCGAGCGTGCGGTCGCTCTGCTCGCCCTGGTGCGATAGTCCTGACAGGTCGCCCTTGACGTCGGCCATCACCACCGGCACCCCGGCGGCGGAGAGCTGCTCGGCGAGCCCTTGCAGCGTCTTGGTCTTGCCGGTGCCCGTGGCCCCCGCGACCAGGCCGTGCCGGTTCATCATCGCCAGCGGGATCCGCACCCGGGCCGACGGGTCGACCTGACCGTCCACCACGACCGATCCCAGCTCGACCGCGCGGCCCTCGGTGGCGTACCCGCCAGCGATCTCCTGAGCCGGACTCCCCTGCGCCACGTGCGTCTCCCTCACCCCGTTTGACCAGGCCGAAGCCTAGTCGAATCCGACACACGCGCAGGTTATGCGACCGGTCAGACTAAGCTCGCCCAGGTGACCGACCGCCTGGTATGGATCGACTGCGAGATGACGGGGCTCGATCTGGGCAAGGACGCCCTGATCGAGATCGCGGCCCTGGTCACCGACTCCGAGCTCAACATCCTCGGCGACGGCGTGGACCTGGTGATCCACGCGGGCGATCAGCAGCTCGCGGACATGCCCGAGGTCGTCCGCGAGATGCACGCCCGCTCCGGTCTCACCGAGGAGGTCCGCGCCTCCGCGCTGACCATCGCCGAGGCCGAGCAGCAGGTGCTGGACTACGTCCGCGCCTGGGTGCCCGAGGTCCGCACCGCGCCGCTGTGCGGCAACTCGATCGCCACCGACCGCGGCTTCATCGCCCGCGACATGCCCGCCCTCGACGGCCACCTGCACTACCGGATGGTCGACGTGTCCTCGATCAAGGAACTGTGCAGGCGCTGGTACCCGCGGATCTACTACGCGCAGCCGGACAAGGGCCTGGCCCACCGCGCGCTGGCCGACATCCGCGAGTCGATCCGGGAGCTGCGGTACTACCGGGGAACAGCGTTCGTCGCGCAGCCCGGCCCTAGCACTGAGCAGGCGAAAGCCGTCGCCGAGGCCGTGCTGCACCCCCCGACCGCCTAACCGGTTTCAGGTAGCCGACACCGACGCGCTACGATGTTCAAGCGCTGCGGGCCGAAACGCTCGCGGCGACGATGGTGGGTGTAGCTCAGCTGGTAGAGCACCTGGTTGTGGTCCAGGATGCCGCGGGTTCAAGTCCCGTCACTCACCCGGCCGAAGGCCGACCTGTGTTCGCGGAGTGCGCGAACCGGGTCGGCCTTCGTCATTCCCGGGGGGCCGAGCCCCTCGGACCCCCCACGGTGCGATCGGCTACGGACCCAGCGTGGCTGGGTGGGCTCGCTGGGCCTTCGGCCTTCGCACCGGGGGCTCGCTCACGGCTTCGCCGATCGCATCGGGCAGGGGCTATCGGGTCGGGTGGGGGCTGTTTTCTCGTTTTTTTCGTCGTGTTGGGTGTTGGGGTGTGTTCGGTCTGCGGGGCGGGGTGTCCGTTATATGGGCTGGTGGGCGTATCTGAAGGGGACAGGTGAGGGGTTTTCGGGCGTAGCGGGCGGGGTGGTCTGGTAAGTGGGGACGCTGGTTGACCCCTGTTCACCAGAGTCATGAACTCTTTACTTTTCGGGGGTCACCGGGTCGAGGGCCCCGGTGCGGAAGGAGAGTCCCGAATGAAGGTTCGCACCCTGCTCCTGGGCCTGTTGGCCGCGGCGGCCACCGCGGTCGTCGCCCCGTCGGCCGCCACCGCCGCGCCCGAGGGCGGCCCGGTCATGACGCCCGCGATCGTGGGCGGCGGCAACGCGACGCAGACCTACAGCTTCATGGCGTCGCTGCAAAGCACCTCCGGCGGCCACTTCTGCGGTGGCTCGCTGATCAAGCCGAACTGGATCGTCACCGCCGCGCACTGCGTGCAGGGCAAGTCGGCGGCCAGCGTCCAGGCCCGGATCGGCACCACCAACCGGACCAGCGGCGGCACCGTCGCCCGGGCGTCGCGGATCATCGTGCACCCGAGCTACCGGACCGCGAACGACATCGCGCTGATCCAGCTCAGCACCAGCGTCACCCAGGCACCGGTGCGGGTCTCGACCGCCTCCGGCGCCACCGGCACCGCCACCCGCATCATCGGCTGGGGCCAGACCTGCCCGCAGCCCGGCGGCTGCGGCGCCCCGGTCACCCTGCAGGAGCTCAACACCTCGATCGTCGCCGACGGCAGCTGCGGCGGGATCTCCGGCTCCATCGAGATCTGCACCAACAACCCCGGCGGCCGCGCGGGCGCCTGCTACGGCGACTCCGGTGGCCCGCAGATCAAGCAGGTCAGCGGCACGTGGGAACTGATCGGCGCCACCAGCCGCTCCGGCGGTGGCTCGCAGTGCGCCCAGGCCCCGTCGATCTACACCGACGTGGTCGCGCACAAGTCCTGGATCCAGGGCTACACGGGCGCGCTGTAGTCGCGGTAGTCAGTCCCAGTACCGCTTAGACCCAAGCACCGCTGGTCCTAGAACAGCGGCGGCCCCCACCCGGTCCCGGGTGGGGGCCGCCGCGCGTGCCGGGGATGATGGACCGATGCGCGACATCGAGATCCGAGACGACATGATCCGACTCGGCCAACTGCTCAAGCTCGCGGGCGTGGCCGAGGACGGCGCGCACGCCAAGGACCTCCTCGACGCGGGCGAGGTGGCGGTCAACGGCGAGCAAGAGTTCCGCCGCGGCAGGCAGGTACACCCCGGCGACCACGTGACGGTGGGCCGGGACGAGATCCGCGTCGCGACCCGCTGACGGAGTCGCTAACGGTTCCCTGGACAACCGCTCGGCAGGCCAGCCGCCGGCTCCCGGCTCCCGGCTCCCGGCTCCCGGCTCCCGGCTCCCGGCTCCCGGCTCCCGGCTCCCGGCTCCCGGCTCCCGGCGAGCATGCCCTGGGCCGCGGGCCGCTACCTGCGGTCACTCCACCTGCGACGCCGTTCGCACCCAAGTCCTAACGCGACCGCCACTCCCCAGCGGCACCAACGTGAACGGGGTCGACCACCGCGGTGGTCGACCCCGTTCCCGGACGTTTCGCCCTACTTCTTGCCGCCTGCCTTCCAGGTCTCCCACGGGACCTGCCAGACGCTCAGCCCGTCCCACGGCTCCAGGGCCGGGCCGCCGGAGTTCTGCACCACCACGATGTCGCCCTTGTTCGAGATGCTCTGCAACCAGGTGGCGTTCTCGGTGGACATGTTGATGCAGCCGTGGCTGACGTTGCGGACGCCCTGGTCGCGCACCGACCACGGGGCCGAGTGGTAGAAGATCCCGCTGTTGGACATCCGGCTCGCCACCGCGACCTTGGTGCGGTAGCCGCCCGCGGCGTCGGCGGGGACGCCGTAGGTGGAGGAGTCCATCACGTAGTTCGTGTGCTCGCTCATGATCGTGTACGTACCGTAGGGCGTCTCGTGGCCCTTCTTGCCCAGCGCGACCGGGATGGTGCGGGCGACGGCGCCGTTGACCGTGACGGTCATCTGGTGCGTCCCGCCGTCGGCGACCGCCACCACCGAGTCACCGATCGTGATGGTGGCCTTGCGGTCCTCCCGGCCGAAGACCCCGTTGCCGAAGTGCTTGCCGTAGACGGCCGCGTCGACCACGACCGAGGTGCCCGACTTCCAGTACTCCTTGGGCCGCCACTGCACCTCCTTGTCGCTGAACCAGTAGAACGCGCCCTCCGCCGCCGGGGTCGCGGTGATCGTGATGGCCTTCTCCACGGCCGCCTTGTCCCCGATCGAGGCGTCGAAGTAGAAGGCCAACGGCTGACCCACGCCGACCTTCTGCCCATCGAGCGGATTCATCGACAACGACGCCTGGCGCTTCGCCTTGGCGGTGGTGAACGTGGAGGAGGAGGTGGCGGGCTTGCCGCCGGAGTCCTGGCCCGTGGCCTTGGTGGTGTAGGTCTTGCCGTAGCCCAGCGCCTCAGTGTTCCGCCAGGTCGCGCCGTCGGCCGCGAGCGCGCCCGGAACAGCCTTGCCGTCCTGCCCGGTGACGACGACCTCGGTGAGCTTGCCGCCGGTAGCGGCCACCGTGACCGGCTCCCCCGGCGCCACCTCGGCCGCCTTGTCCGCCGGGGTCAACGCCAAGGCCAGCGGCTTCGGCGCGGGCGCCGAGCTCGTGCTGGTCGCCGTCGCCTCAGAACTCACCGCACCGCTCGACGGCGCCGACTCAGCGGAGTTGCTGGTGCACCCAGCCACCGCGACCGCCAGCACCCCGACCAGTCCAACCCACGCCCTCGCGCGTCCACCCCTGGACATAGCGACCCTGCCGTTCCTGCTCACACCCAAGCCCCGACCTGTACGAACAGTGTGCCCGACCAGACGACACGATGGAGTGGCACTGTCCAATCCGATATGCGGACCCCCCTGATTTCTGCCCGGCAGACACCCTGTGCTAACTTTTCTCCCGTCAGCGGGGAGAGCAAGACCCCGGCTAGCGCCGCTAGCTCAACTGGCAGAGCAGCTGGCTCTTAACCAGCGGGTTCGGGGTTCGAGTCCCTGGCGGCGCACCACAGATCCCCAGGTCAACTTCTACGTTGACCTGGGGATTTGCTGTTTCACAGGAATCTTGGTGTGTGTCCACTGTGGTCTGCTGCGGGCCCGAGGAGGGCCCGAGAAGACGCGCCGACGCCCGAGGGATGATCAACGCGGTCTTCTCGGCCGCGTCCCGGGCTACCTGGGTGAGCACGTTGGTGTAGAGATTGCTGGTCGTGGTGATCGAGGCGTGTCGCAGCATGGTCTGAACAATCTTCATCTCCACCCCCGCCGCCAGCGCGGTCGTCGCCGCACCGTGACGCAGGTCGTGCAGCCGGATCGGCGGTAGCCCGGCCTGGCGGGTCAGGAACTGGAACAGGGCGGTGACATCGGCGGGGTGCAGTGCGCTGCCGTCGACGTCGGTGAACACCAGTCCGGTCTCCACCCACGCATCCCTTGTGGCCTGCTTGTCCGCCGCCTGCTGCGCGAGATGAAGTTGCAGGACCAGGACGGTGCCCGCGTCGAGAGCGACGGTCGCGGCGGAGTCGTCCGTCTTGGGTCGGGCGTGGCCGGTCTCCCACCCGTACTGGACGATCTGGTTGAGCACGTCGATCGTGCCCGCCCGCAGATGCGTGTCGACCTTCCGCAGACCACACCCCTCACCACGGCGGAGACCGACGTGGGCGATGAGGTGGAACAGGGCGTAGAGCCGGTGCTGGGCGATGTGATCGAGGAACAAGCCGGTCAGGTCCGGGGTCCAGACCATCACCGGGGAGGGCACCTCACCGGTCTCCAGCCAGTGCTCGATGCGTTCCGGGGTCCAGATCATCGGCTTCGGGCGGTCCGAGGGCGGCATCTCGACCCACTTGGCCGGGTTGAACGTGATCAACTCCGCCCGAATCGCGTCATTGAGCGACTTGCGCAACGTCTCCCGGATGCGCTGCATCGACGTCACCCCCACAGGACGCTGATACCTCACCGCCGCGATCCGCGCCTGATCCTTGCTCGCGCGCGCATTGGTGATCTCGTCGTTGTGCTCGGCGATCTGCTCGAACATGTCCCCGACATGAGCCACCCGGATCTCGTTGATCCGCAAGCCCCCCAGGTACGGGATCAGGTAGAGACGGATGTGGGACTCGTAACTGCGATAGGTATTACGGGCCAGCCGCTTGCGCCCTGGCAACCACTGCAGCAGCCACTCCTCCAGCGTGGGGTGGACCAGTACCGGCAGGTTGGCCTTGAGGAGTTGGCGGATCTGGTCGACCGGGGGCAGCGCCCGCTTGGCCTTGATCGCCGTGGCGATCGCGTCCCCGACCCGCCGCAACGCCTCGACCGCGCCCGGTTTGGGCAAGGCCAGCAGCTCCCGGGCATGATCCAGCTCCGCCTGCGCCTCGGTCGCAGAGTCGAATCCGGCTCGGCGGCGAGGCCTGCGGGCACCACCGGCGTCGGCGGGCAGTTCGATGCGATAGGACCACTGCCCGTGGCCGCTGCGTTTGAGCTTGGGACAGGACGTGCCCAGCTCCTTGCCGTCGCTGCCGCGGCAGGAGCACCGTCGAAATACCGATCCCAGGGCCACCGGGACCACCTCCACTCTGTTCGGTGGTGTTTCGGGCCCGGGATCCTCGCGCTGCGCGCACCCAGCGGGTAGCCCGAGAGCCCGACACGCCCGAGGCGTGGAACAACCCCGTCAGGCCGCCCCGCGGGCGGGCTCCAGGCCGAGTAGCCGCA
Source organism: Actinokineospora sp. NBRC 105648 (assembly GCF_030269645.1). Taxonomy (GTDB): domain Bacteria; phylum Actinomycetota; class Actinomycetes; order Mycobacteriales; family Pseudonocardiaceae; genus Actinokineospora. Next base: position 142,631 of record NZ_BSTR01000005.1, read on the forward strand.
GCAACCCGGCGGTCGGCACCCGGTAGGAGCCGCCGACCCGGATCAACGGGCACGGGAACTCCTCCGCCCTGGCCATCGCGTAGGCGGTCGTGCGCCCGATCCCCAAGGTCCGCGCCGCGGTCATCAGATCCACCGTCACCGGCAACGCAGCGAGATCACCGAAGGTCAACACCGGCCGATCCGTGCCGGTCACCCCTGAACCTCCGGCCCCGCGAGACGGCACCAGGCGATCTCGTGGCACGCGGGATCGAGGTCGATCCCCACGAACCGGCGCCCCGACCTCACCGCGGCGACACCGGTCGTGCCACTACCCGAGAACGGGTCAAGCACCACACCACCCGATCGGCACCCCAGCCCGATGGCCCGCTCGGCCAACTCCACCGACCCCGTCGCGATGTGCCCCCACCGTGCCCGCGGCGCACGCATCGACCACACCCCACCCTCCGCGCTCCCCGAACCGTCACGGCTCGCCCCGAGGGCGAGGACGAAGAGCGTCTCGTAGGTCTGGGACAGTCGATCCCGCGTGCTCTCCGGGCGGGCGTTGGGCTTGCACCACACGATCGCCTCCCGCAACAACCAACCACGCTTCACCAGAGCGAACGCCACCCGCCACGGAACGCCCTGCAGGTCCTTCGGACGAGTGCGTGACTGCGGCGGCCTTCCCCTGCCCTGACTCAGCCCCGACCGACGGGTCGCCGTCACCGAGGTCGAGCCGGTGGCGATGTAGTTGCCCCACGATCCGCCGTAGGTGTCGCCCAAGTTCAGCCACACCGTGCCCGTATCGGTAAGCACACGCGCCACCTCGTCGAACACATCGGCCAGGGCATCCACATATTCATCCACTGTGGACTCTTTCCCGTACTGCCCGGCGACGTTGTAGTCCCGCTGCCCCCAGTACGGCGGCGAAGTCACCACACAATCCACCTGCCGATCCGGCAAGGTTCGCAGCACCCGCAGAGCGTCCCCGACGATCAACCGCACTGCCCCAGGTTTCTCCGACCGATCCGGTCCGGGCTTGCCCATCTCAGCCTCCCGCTGGTGCCGGGTGATCACGCGGCCCGAGCCTGCGGCACATTCCCGGGCGCGGGTCTGACCGGGAGTCCATGGAGTGCACGGGCCCGCTGACGGGGGTCGTGGACCCGCCAAGTGGCCAGGCGGCAGTAATCGGCGCTGGCGTCGATCGAGATGCCGTGCCGCCCGTGCACGGACGCGACCAACGCGGTAGTGCCAGTGCCGCCGAACGGATCGAGCACGACTGCCGGCCGCGTGGAGGCGGAGGTGTCGGGGCACTCGCAGGTCTCGGCGTAGTCGGTGGGGTTGGTCAGGAGGAGCTCACGGGCGTAACCGCCCAGCACGCCGCGGGCGTGCGCGGCCAAGCCGACGGTGTCGAAGGCGTTGCTGCCCGCACCGGACTGAGTCGCGCTACCCCGACGAGTGTCACTCAGACCGACCGCTCTCAAGGCCGCCAGATGCCGGGGCTCCAGACCTGCCTGCTCGGCCAACTCCAGCGCCCGGCGGGTCTGCGGACGCGAGAGGTCCAGAGCGTAGCCGAGCGGCACCCGACGTCGACCCTGACCGCTCCGCGTGCAGATCGCATGCGGGGACCAACCCAGGACCAGGCGCCGCGGCCACTCCACCGGGAACGACGCGAAGTGATCCACCCCCAATTCCCTTGGAATCCGCAACGCTTGCGGAGCGATCTCCCACACCGACCCGGGCAGCCGCCCACCCGGATGGCAGAACCGCGCCGGGTCCAGCGTGTTCGGGGAACCCGGGGTGAACCGGTCCCCGGCACGGTAGGCACGGGTCGCGCGAGCCAACGACGATGCCGCGTGCGGCTCGCGAAGCTCGTCGATCGCGGTGTAGTAGCGCGGCTGAAGGACGAAGTGGAACCACGTCTCGTGGCTGCGGCGCACCCGGTCCCGGACCGATTCGGGCATCCCCCGCGGCTTCGACCAGATGATCTCCGCGCGCAGGATCAGCCCGAGTTCATCGACACACCGCAGGGCGTAGCGCCAGGGGATACCGGTCAGCGACTTCACCGGCACGGCCCTCGTGGGCAAGGTGGCAGATCCGCGGGCGCCTCGGTTGCCGCGGCTCGTGCCGTTGTACTTGTCACCGAGATTGAGGAACAGCGAACCGGAAGGCTTGAGGACTCGCACCATCTCCCGGGTGCACGCCAACAGGGACTCGATGTACTCGTGCGGACTTGCCTCGGCGCCCAACTGGCCGGGGTACGGACGACCACCGTCCTGATAGGAGCGAAACCCGAAGTACGGGGGCGAGGTCACCACGAGGTCGACGCTGTCGTCTGCCAGCGGTAGTGCTCGGGCGTCGCCCTGCAGGATGGTCGGCTCCACGACACGGTCGTCTCGGGCCGGCGTGTGTTCGGGTTTGAACTTGGTCATGCCGCGGCCCTCGCATCCCCGTTGCTGCCGCTGTCAAGGCGGAGACGCCGGATCCCGATCCTGTGGTATTCGGGGTTCAGGTCGATTCCCACGTACTCGCGTCCGAGTCGGCGGGCGGCCATGCCTGTCGTGGCGGCCCCGGAGAAGGGGTCGAGAACCACTCCCTGTGGTGGACACCCGGCCGCGATGCACCGTAGCGGGATGTCGATCGGGAAGGCCGCGAAGTGCGCTTCGCGAAGCGGGCGGGTGGACATCGACCAGACGTCGCCGGGGTTCTTTCCGCTGGGGTGTCGTGCGTCGTGTTGGCGGCCGGTGGGTGCGAGTGAGTCTCCGCGCCACCTGGGCATGGCGGTGCGATTCGCGCCGTACCTGCCGGTGGCAGTGTGTCCTCGCCTGCGGGCAGTGGCATCGATCCCGGCATGGCGCCCCTTGTTGTTGCCGCCGATCACGATGTGCTGGCCGATAGCTTCCGGGCGGGCTAACGGCTCCCGGATGGCGTCGAGGTCGAAGTAGTACTTCCGCTGTCGGGTAAGCAGAAATATGGTCTCGTAGCGGTTCGACAACCGGTCCTGCACGGACTCCGGCATCGCGTTGGGCTTGTGCCAGATGATCGCGTTGCGGAGAATCCACCCGTCGGCCTGGAGGGCGAACGCAGTCCGCCACGGCATGCCCAGCAGGTTCTTTGGAGGCAGCGCACGAGTCCGGTCGACCGCAGCGGCGCGCACCGAGTCCCGCAGCGTCGTGGCCGCGGCGGCGCCGTGCAGGGTGCTGTTGGCCATCGGGTCGCGGGTGCGGCCCGGCGGTTGCGCGCTGTAGGAGTCGCCGAGGTTCAGCCAGACCGTCCCGTCCGGAACCAGCACACGGTGCAGTTGTGCGAACACATCACGCAGCCGGTTGATGTAGTCCTGGGGTGTGGCTTCGAGGCCGTGCTGTCGATCTTCACGGAGAGCACCGCACCGTTCGCATCGCCGATGCTGCAGCGCGGGATCGTCAGTCTCGGCTGCCGCGTGGCGAACCTTGCTGTGCTCGCAGTCCCGCGCGCCGCCGACCCATCGGCCGGTGCCGTAGTCGCGCAGCCCGTAGTAAGGCGGGCTTGTGACGACGCAGTGCACCGACGAGTCCGGCATGGCCGACAGGACGTCGGTGGCGTCGCCGCAATGCAGCGTGACACCGTCGGAGTCCCAAAATGGAATGGATGTCATGTTTCGAGTCCCCCGGTCAGGCTGCGGACAGTGCGGCGAGGTCGTCGCGCCGGACGGCCGGGACGACCACGGTGAACCGAGCTGGATTGGTGCGTCGGGTGGCGACCGTGGTTGCCGCGGTGGGCAGGGCGGGCTGGAAAACCAGCAGGTCTTGGTGTGCGTGCAGGGCCATGGGGTGTCCGGTGGTCCGACGGTGTCGTTCGGCGGCTCGGCGGTGGGCGAGAGAGGCGTGGGTGAGGACGCGGTGGCCGCGGAGTTCGGCGAGTAGTGCGACGCAGCGGTCGACGGCGACGAGTCCGTTGGCTCGGGCGGCGGTTGTCGCCAGGTCGGCCAGATCGACCAGGTGGCCGTGTCGTCGAACCCGCGGCAGGGCCAGGACGAGGTGCCCATCGGTTCGCAGGAGCTCACGGGCGCGGGCGAGGACTGCGGTGAGGTCGGCGGCCGGACCGGGGTCAACCAGGCGTGGGCGGGCGGCGGTGAGGACGAGGTCGACTCGGCCCGCGAGTCCGACGAGGTGGTTGACGTCGCCGCCAGCCGTGCTGGCGAGGACCATGCCGTCGGTGAACGCTCCGGTGCGCTTTGCGGCGGTGAGGTTGGCCCGCGCGGTTTCCCAGCTTCGGCGGTCGGCGGCGATGCCGACCGCGTGGCGGCCTGCGCGGAGAGCCTCGACGAGCGTGGTGCCGGTTCCGCAGTCGGGGTCAGCCACCAGCGCGCCCGGGCGGGTGTAGCGGGCGATCGCGTGGGCGGCCACGGCCGGGTTGATGCGGTGGAGCTCAGCGGCGGTCTCGGCGACGTAGGGACCGGCGGCCAGTTGGGTCTGGGGATCGGTCTGGCCGGTCACCCACACCGAGAGCGGGAGCCGGTCCTCAGTCCCCGACGACAGCGGACCTGCGGTGGTCGGGTCAGGCATCGCGGTCCTCCCCGCCGGTGGTCTCGTGGTCGGCAGCGGGTCCTGCCGGGCGGGCGAACAGCAGCAGGTCGTGGTGGACCCGCCGCGATCGCGCGAGAGCTGGTGTCGAGGTCTCGTGGTGCGGGGTGAGCAGCTTTTCGAGCAGGATCACGTGGTCGAGCCAGGCCCATCCGCACTCACTGAGTGTGCGCACCAGACGGGTTGTCGGGTCGATCAGGCGGTGTCCGGAGTTCTCACTGTGGGTGATGACGGCGGCGATCCCTCGTGGGGCCAGCAGGCCGGTCCAGTCGACGTGGCGCGTCCAGTCGGTGTGGTCCGGGGGTGCGGCGGTGATGACCACGTCGAAGGTGTCCGAGCACGACACCGACGACGAGGACGTGGCCGAGGAGTCCGACCCGGGCCTGGTGCGGTCGGGCAGGTGCGTGGGGTCGGTCTCGTGTCGGGGTCGGGACACCGACTGCGGACTTCGCGGACCGTGGTCGTCGTGGAAGTCGGTGATGGCGTCCGGGGTGTAGGCGGTCCGGGTTCGGACGCTGCGGCCGAGTCTGCTGACGGCCCAGGCGGCTTCGTGCAGTCCGTCGTACCGGCCGCGTCCTCTGCCGACTCGAGTCCGTCGGGCCGGTTCGTTGGCGGTCGATGGCGGGGCCAGCAACAGGACGCGGTCGCCGGGTCCGCTGTAGCCGGTGACGATCTTGACGATCGCCTTGAGCAGCCATCCTGACAGCAGGGTGGTGCCGTCGCAGGGATCGTCGCCACCGCACTGCCAGACCGTGGCCGGTCGGGTGGCTCGTCGCGCGTCATGGCGGCCGACGGAGCCTCGCATCCGGACGGTGCGAGCACCGGGTCGCGTCGCACTGCGACCTACGGACTCGGACGGGTCGTTCTCCGGCGGACATGGTGTCATTGGCCTGCTCTCCTTGTGAGATGGAGCGGCGGATGTCGCGCACTCAGACACCTCATAAGGCCGGATTCGGGGCCGTTTTTCCGCACCGCTGTCCGGACTTTCTTCCTCGCCGGGCTTCATTTCACAGCGAGCGATGCCAGACAGACAGGGTTCCACCATGGGTGGCCAATGCGGAATGACACCTCAAGGAACGACTTACCGAGAACGACGACACCGTTGCCGCACGAAGGATCGAGATTTATGAACATAATCTGTCAATCTTGACCCAGTCAGCCCGTGGCACCTGATGTCCGGCGATTACGATCCTACTAAGCTCAACATAAATTGCCTGCTCAAGAGCTACTAAGAGCGATCTTGCAACCCGCTCCCCGAACCGGCGGGGCGTCGAGGTCTGGATCGGTTCCGATCTCGGACTTTAGTAGCGTTGAAGCGCGACAAGATGATCGTCCTTGTTCTTGTCTTGGTCTTTTCTTGTTGAGCAACTGGCTTGCTTGCGGCGTCGATCTGCACCTTCTCGTCGCGAGGACTTCGCCATGACGTTCAACCGTGTCGACGGCCCTGATCGGGACCGTGAAAGACATGAATGGCTTCCCTTGGATACAGCCAGGGACACGTTCACCTGGCTGGTGACTGGGCCGAGCCCGTTGTCGGTCAATGGCCGCCGCTTCCGTGGTCTGCCGAACCGCCGTATCCCGTTGGACGAACTGCGGGACCGACTGCTGCGCAGGCAATGCACCCGCCAGACCCGCGACGCGGTCTGGGCGCATCTGGTGTCCCGGTCGCGCACCGAGGGAGCGACCTGGACGGTCGCGTGCGTCGGGATGGCGCTGCCCGCCCTGGCCAGCACCGCCCGGTGGTTGGCCGCCCGCTACCGCGGCGACCGCGCTGACGTACACGCCGCGGTCCTGTCCGGGTTCGTCGAAGCGCTCACGACTGTCGATCTCGCCGCGCCGGGAGTGATGGCGCGGTTGCGATGGACTGCACGCCGGGTCGGGCAGGCAGCGTTGGAGGAGTCGCTCGACGCGCCGAGACCGACCGCGGACGGGTTCGGTTCGACACGGCCGAGGACGCCGTGGGGCCACCCGGACCTGGTGCTCGCCCAGGCGGTCGCCCGGGGAGTGCTGACCCGGACCGAGGCCGACCTCATCGGTGCCACGCGTCTGGAAGGGGTGTCGGTCGCCGAGTGGGCGCAGGCACACGAGGCGAAGCTCAAGAGCACCTACAGCGCGCGGGAGCGGGCCGAGGACCGACTCGTCGAGCACTTGCGCCAACAGGCCCTCGACACCGACCCCACGGACACCCTCCTGCCCGTCGTGCTCGCGTCAATCACCCTCACCGAGGCCGCGCCGACGACCGACCCACCGGCAGGAACGTCACTGGCGGTGAGCGGACGTCGGCGCAACGGCGGCACCGGATCGCCCAAGAAACCGTCACGCTCGGTGCAGAAAGAGGACTCCGAATCCGGCCTTTTGCCTTGCGCGGAAACCCCGCCCACCTTCCCGCACACCCGCTCGTCCAGGCCGACTCCGGAGGTGCCGCCATGGGCCTGACCACCCATCACGACCGCGTCCCCACCCCGACCACACCGACCACCACGGAGTTCGCCGCCGCGCGCGCCCGAGGCCGCCTCGCCGCTCGTCTCGTGGTGACCACCGCGCTCGCGCTGCTGACGCTGGCGACCGCGGCGTCGGGCGCGCACGCCGAGACCACCCACGTGTTGGCCGTCGTGCAGTCGATCGATGAAGTCCTGACCAACATCCGCAACTGGATCATGGGGATTCTCGCGGGCATCGCCACCGTGTTCCTGTCCATCGGCGGGGTCCGGTACGTGATGGGCAGCGGCGACCCCGGGGAGATCGAGCGAGCCAAGACCTCGTTCAAGGCGGCGGCGATCGGCTACGGCCTCGCGGCCCTGGCACCGCTGATCGTCACGGTGCTCAAGGGCATCGTCGGGGGGCCGTAGTGCACCACGACCAGCGAGTGCGGCCCGATCGAGCCGAACTGGACAGTCAGCCGACCGCCGCTTCGGTCGTCGATGGCGGGTCCCCGAAAACGGGCGCCACCAGCCCTTCTTGCGTCCGCCGTTGGTGGCGGAGACCGTGGATGCTGGTGATCGGCCTGGTCCTCCTGCTGGGCGGCGCGATCGTGGTGAACGGCGCCGAGTCTCCACACGGGACCGGTGCGGTGGGTCTGGTCGCGGCGACCGAGCCCGGTTTGCCGCTGCCGACTGTGCAGCCCTGCGAGCCGGACTCCCCGCTGCCGGTGTGCACTCTGCCGACGCCGACGACCCTGCCGCCGGTGTCCGGCCTGCCGCTGCCGACCTCGGTGCTGCCCTGTGCGACGGACCTGCCTCTCCCGCAGAGCGGGTGCATCCCGGCCCCGACCACACCCACCACGTCGACGACGCCGTGCACAGGGTTCGGCTGCATCCCGCAGCCAGGCGCCACCACCACGCCAGGCATCCCTGGCACTCCCGGACAACCGGGCGGCGGTGGCAACGGCGACGCCGACTGCGGCATCAGCGACATCGGCGGCTGCATCACCAACGCGATCAACGGCTTCTTCCGCGGGATCGTCGAGTCCGCGCTCAACCCGCTGCTGGACTTGCTGTCCAAGACGCTGCTCACGACCCCGTCGCCCAATGACCTCCCGCGGATCGGGGAGCTGTGGAACCAGTCCTGGGGCATCGTGCTGGTCTGCTACTCGGTGCTGATCCTCATCGCCGGGATCGTCCTCATGGGCTACGAGACCGTGCAGACCCGGCACGGGGTCAAGGAGATCGCTCCGCGCATCGTCGTCGGATTCCTCGCCGGGGCGCTGTCGCTGTGGGTGGCGACGCGGGCGATCGAGCTGGCCAACGCCTTGGCGCAGGCGATCATGGGCGGCGGCGTCGAAGCCGTGTCCGCGGGCGAGACGCTGCGCAACCTGATCATGGGTTCGCTCAACGGTGGCATCTGGATCATCTTCATCGGCATCTTCATCGCGGGCACGCTGGTCGCCCTGCTGCTGACCTACGTCGTCCGCGTGGCCGTCACGGTCGTCCTAGTCGCCGGTGCGCCCCTAGCGTTGATGTTCCACGTGTTGCCCTCCACCGAGGGCATCGCCCGGTGGTGGTGGCGGACGTTCGGCGCTTGTCTGACCATCCAGCTGTGCCAGTCGCTGACGCTAGTCACCGCGATGCGCGTGTTCCTCGCTCCGGGTGGCTTCACGTTGTTCGGGCCGACCGCGTCCGGCCTGGTGAACCTGCTTGTCGCGCTGGCGTTAATGGTCATCCTGTTCCGGATTCCCTCCTGGCTGATGAAGGCCGCCCGCGGTGGCGGTGGGAGTCGGTCGCTGATCGGTTCGGCCATCCGGGGGTTCATCGCCTTCAAGACGTTGGGGTGGCTGCGCGGTGGGGCGGGGCGGGCAGCCGCCGCGGGCTCGGTCAAGCCGCGGCGTCCGGCACCGACCTCTGGTGGCTCCTCGACGGCGGGTCAGCAGAACTCGTGGTGGAACTGGCGCACCCGGCGGGCGCAGAAGTGGATCGCACCGCAGCCGGGGATGCTGCCGATGCGGCTGCGCCGCCCTACCGGCGACTCGACCGTAGGCCAGCATCGGCACACGCTGGCAGATGAGCTCAACGACCCGGCCCGAGTGATGCCCTGGCAGCAGCCCACTGACGCGGACCACCCGGACCTGTTCAGCCCTGCCGGGCAAGTGCGTCGCCACGCCCGACCGGTCCCGGTGGCTCGGCCCCTGATCAGGCCCGAGCCGGGAATGTTGCCGCTGGTGCTGCGCCGCACCGACCCGATCCGCGCCCGCCACACGGTGGCCGACGAGATCGAGAACCCGAACCGCGTGCCGCCCGGCCGCCGACGCCCGCGGTCCACCGCACCCGCCTTGATCACCCGCGGCGGGCAGGTCAACCCGGCAGCCCGGCCCAGACCTGTCACGCGCCCGCTGATCACGCCCGAGCCGGGAATGTTGCCGCTCACCGTGCGCCGCACCGACCCGGTCCAGGCACGCCACACCCTCGCCGACGAGCTCGACGATCCGAACCGCGTGCCACCCAGTCGATGGCCCAGTCCGCAGCGGGCTCCCGGACTGATCACCCCACAGGGACGCGTCAACCGGTTGGCCGTGCCGACGAAACCCGCTGCGCCCACGCCCGCGGTGCGCCGACCGCCCACCACCGACCCGACTCCGCCGAGCCCGAAGGAGCCGTCCTGATGACCACACCCGTTCGCATTCCCGCCGACGTCGAGATGGCCGACACCCTGCTCGGCCCGTTGACCGCGCGTCAGCTGGCAATCCTCGCCGTGACCGGTCTCGTGCTGTATGCGGGGTGGACGGTGACCCGCGGGTGGCTGCCGCTGCCGGTGTACCTGGCAGTCGCGATCCCGGTCGGCGCCACCGCGGCGATCCTCGCCCTCGGCCGCCGCGACGGTCTCAGCCTGGACCGACTGGTCCTCGCGGCGATCCGGCAACGCTTGGCACCGCGGCACCGGGTGTCCGCCCCCGAGGGAGTGCTGCCGCCACCGCAGTGGCTGAGCGCCCACGCCCTCACCGCGGCCGGTAGTCACGCGACAGCCGAGCCGGTGCCGACTCCCGCCGCGCTGCACCTGCCGGCAACCGGTGTCGGTGACACCGGCGTAGTCGACCTCGGGCCGGACGGGATGGCCGTGATCGCGGTCGCGTCGACGGTCAACTTCGCCCTCCGCACACCAGCGGAGCAAGAGAGCCTGGTCGCCGGGTTCGCCCGGTACCTGCATTCCCTCAGCGGTCCGGTGCAGGTGCTCGTCCGCACCGAGCGTCTCGACCTGTCGCAGCAGATCGCCGAACTCCGCGACCGCGCCAGCGCGCTGCCGCACGCGGCGCTGGAGGCGGCTGCCGTTGAACACGCCGACTACCTCGCTCAGCTCTCGGCCGACAACGACCTGCTCCGCCGCCAGGTCCTGTTGGTCCTGCGGGAGCCTATGCCTGCCGCAGCGGTCGACGGGCTGAGCGGCCCGACCCCGAGCGCGATGCTCAGCGCGCTGACTCGCCGTCGCAGTGCACGCGACGACCCGAGCGACAGCGCGGAGCGCCGGGCGGCCGAGACGCGGCTGGCGCGGCGACTCTCCGAGGCGGTCGAGCTGCTGGGCCCGGCCGGGATCACCGTCACCGCCCTCGACGCGGGGCAGGTCACCGCGGTCCTCGCCGCGGCGTGCAACCCGGATTCACTGCCGACACCTACGGCGGGCATGGCCGGAGCAGACGAGATCGTCACCACCTCGAGTGAGTCGTACTTCGACCCGTACCACCCCGGCCACTTCTCCACCGGCGAACCCGACCCGATCGAGGACCAGTGGGAGAACAGCGCCGACGACGATCAGCGGAGGCGAACCCGATGATCCGCAAGCACCGCCGCGCCCGTCGTCAGGCGCCGTCGGCATCGCGGTCGGCAGGGGCGTTCAACCCGGATGCCGTCACCGTCAGCGCCCGACACCTGCAGGTCGGCACCGACTGGGTGTCGTCGCTGGCGATCATCGGATTCCCCCGCGACGTCCACCCCGGCTGGTTGACCCCGCTGCTCACCTACCCGGGCCGACTCGATGTCGCCCTGCACGTCGAACCGATCGACCCCACGACCGCCGCCACGCGCCTGAAGAAGCAGTTGGCGAAACTGGAGAGCTCCCGCCAGCACACCGCCGAGCGGGGCCGCCTGCACAACCCACTGGTGGAAGCCGCGACCGAGGACGCCTACGACCTGTCGTCCAGAGTGGCCAGGGGCGAGGGGAAGCTGTTCAGGATCGGCCTCTACATCACCGTGCACGCCGGGTCGGAGCCGGAGCTAGCCGACGAGGTCACCGCCGTGCGGGCCCTGTGCGCGTCGCTGCTGATGGACGCCAAACACACCACCTACCGGTCGCTGCAGGGCTGGACCACGACCTTGCCGATGGGCCTGGACGCGATCGCGATGCGCCGGACGTTCGACACGGCCGCACTGGCGGCGGCGTTCCCGTTCACCAGCGCGGACCTGCCCGCCGCGGTCCCCACGTCGATCTCCGCCCCCAGCGGAGTCCTCTACGGACTCAACATGGGATCGCAGAGCCTCGTGCACTGGGACCGGTTTTCCCTCGACAACCACAACTCGGTGATACTCGGTCGAAGCGGCTCCGGGAAGTCGTATCTGGCGAAACTGGAACTGCTCCGATCGCTGTATCGGGGTATCGAGGTCAGCGTCGTGGACCCGGAGGACGAGTACCGCAGGCTGTGCGAATCCGTTGGCGGCACCTACATCCACGTGGGCGCACCGAACGTCCGGGTCAACCCGTTCGACCTGCCCATTCACTCCCGACCGGACGGACGACGCTCGGCGCCGAAGGACGCGCTCTTGCGCCGCTCGTTGTTCCTGCACACCGTGATCACGGTCCTGCTCGGTGCCGAGCTGGGCGCGGTCGAGCGCGCCGCGCTGGACCGCGGGATCAGCGCGACGTACCAGCGGGTCGGCATCACGTCCGACCCGCGCACCTGGAACCGACCCGCACCCCTGCTGCGAGACCTGCGGGACGTCCTGGCCGCCAGCGGCGAAGAGGCCGCGCACGAGATCGCCGCGCGCCTGCACCCCTATGTCGACGGAGCGTGGCGGCAACTGTTCGACGGTCCGACCACCGCCACGTTCGACGGACACCTGACCGTCTTCTCGCTGCGCGACCTGCCCGACGAAGCCAAGGCCATCGGCACGCTGCTCACCCTGGACACGATCTGGCGCCGGGTCAGCAACCCCTCGATCCGCAGACCGCGCATGGTCGTCGTCGACGAAGCCTGGCTGCTCATGCGCGAGCCCGCGGGCGCGCGATTCCTGTTCAGGATGGCGAAGGCATCGCGGAGGCACTGGGCCGGACTCACCGTCGCGACCCAGGACACCGCCGATGTCCTGAGCACCGACCTGGGCAAAGCCGTCATCGCGAACGCCGCGACACAGATCCTGCTGCGCCAGGCATCGCAAGCGATCAACGAGATCGCGAACACGTTCAACCTCTCCGCAGGCGCCCGACAGTTCCTGCTGTCCGCGGATCGAGGTCAGGGCTTGCTGTCCTCCGGTACCCAGCAGATCGCGTTCCAGACCATCGCCTCTCCCGTCGAGAACTACCTGGTCACCACCGACCCGGCTGAACTGTCCCAGTACGCAGACAATGCCGACTCCCCAGTCGACGACTCGCTGGTCGATCTCGGTGCACCGGATGCCGAGTACTTCGGCGACGAGTTCGAGGAAGGCCCTGCAGGCCACGTTCACCTCGACACCGCGGCCTGATCCCACCTCACCCGAACCTCCTTTCGCCCGAGGAGCCACCATGTCCTTACCCGAACCTTCTGAAATCGCGTCCGCTGCTCGTCCGACCAGGCTGCTGGCCCAGAACCGAGAAATGCGTTCCATCGGAGCGTGGAACTGGACACTGCCCGCATGGGCAGGTCGCTTCGACGACGGCCGCACCTACAACACGTGCCCATCAGCCGGGGTATGCCGAAGCGTTTGCTACGCGCGGAACGGCACGTACCTGTGGCCGACCGTGCGGGCGAAACACCAAGCGAACCTGAAGTTCGTCCTCGACGACCTCGACGGCTGGACCACCGCCATGCTCGCCGAGCTGAGCTCGGCGAAGTTCACCGGCGCCTGGGTGCGCATCCACGACTCAGGGGACTTCTTCTCCGACGACTACCTCGCCGCATGGCTGCGTATCTGCCGGAGCCGCCCAGCGGTCAACTTCTACTGCTACACCAAGGAAGTCGACCGGTTCCGCCGGCTCGTCGAACCAGACCCGCCGCCGAACCTCTTGTGGGTGTTCAGTTTCGGTGGCACCCAAGACGCAGCGCTGGACATCGACACCGACCGGGTGGCGGACGTCTTCCCCACCGAGGCGTCGATCGCGGAAGCAGGTTGGGCGTCACAGGAAGCATCGGACCTGCTCGCGGTGCTCGGTCCTCGACTGGTCGGCGTCCCGGCGAACCGCATCCCACACTACCTGCGGCGCCTTCGTGGCCGCCGCTTCTCCCAGTGGCAGGCCGAAGTCGATGCCGAACGCCGTCCCCACAACCAGAACTCCGCAGCCGACCTGACCGAGCGTCGTGCCGCATGACAGCTCGCGATCCGTACATCCGTTGTCATCAAGGGGAACTGCCGTGCACACGCCTGCTGCTGAATCGAACGTGGTGACCTCACCGATCGGCGACTACCTACGCGACCCGTGGGGAACGGTCCAGACCGTTCTGGACCACCTCAAGGGCTGGGCGATCACCTGGGGGCCGATCGTCGGCCCGACCGTGGTGCTCCTCGGTGCCGCCCTCCTGGCGGTGGGCCGATGGTGGAGTCGCCGATGCCACGCCGAGCTGCACCGCGGTGCCCGGGTGATCACCGTTCTGGCGCCGCCCTCGGTCGATCCCGATGGGGCCGCGGCGGTGTGGGCGAACCTGGTCGGGTTGCTTCGGCCGCGGTGGGCTCGCCGGGTCACCGGTCAGCCGCACGTGACGTGGGAGTACGTGTTCTCCGCCGACGGTGTGCGCATCCAACTGTGGGTTCCGGGCACGGTCCCGCCGGGCATGGTCGAACGAGCCGTCGAAGCCGCCTGGCCAGGCGCGCACACCAGCCTCGGCGCGGCCGTCGCGCTGCTGCCTGCTTCGATCGCTGGGGAGCGGCAGGTCGAGAGCGTGGGCGGGGAACTACGGTTGGCGCGGAGCGAGGCGCTTCCGCTCCGCTCGGACTTCCCCACCGACCCGATCCGGGGACTGCTCGGCGCTCCAGTCGGCCTCCACCCTCACGAGCGGGCGGTCGTGCAGATCCTGGCCCGGCCGGTGACGGGGTCGCGAGTCCGCAAGGCCCGTCGGGCTGCTCGTCGTGTACGAGCGGGGAAGTCGGTGCACGTCGTCGGCCGGTTGCTGGACCTGCTCACCCCGCACACGCCACCGTGGCGCAGGACAGGCGCGCGAGTCGTGCTCGACCACCAGACTCAACTGGAAGCCTCGGCGCAGGACCGGGTGATCGTGGCCAAGCACCGCGGTCCGCAATACGAGACGCTCGTCCGATACGCGGTCACAGCCGAGATCACCCCACCCGAGGACCCTGGACCGGTACGTGATCACCTGCGTGGTCGCGGCCACGCGATCGCTTCTGCGTTCGCCGCGTACTCCGAGCACAACTACTACCGGCGGGCCCGGCTGCGCCACCCAGCGCGCGCCCTCACCGACCGCCGCTTACGCCGCGGTGACCTGCTCTCGATTCCGGAACTGGCCGCCCTCGCCCACCTGCCAACCGACGAGGCAGTCCCCGGGCTCCAGCGTGCCGGGGCGAAAGCAGTACCCCCGCCCTCCGGTGTCCCCACGGCCGGAGACCAGATCAGGCCTCTGGGCATCACCGACTCCGGCCACCCGAGGCCGGTCGGGTTGCGTGTCCCGGACGCACGTCATCACCTGCACATCCTCGGCGCCACCGGCAGCGGCAAGTCCGAGCTCATGGCCCGGATGATCCTGGCCGACGCCGAGATGGGCCGCGGCGTGGTGGTCGTGGACCCCAAGGGGGACCTGGTATCCGACATCCTCACCCGCCTGCCGGAACACCTCGGCGAGAAGGTCGTGCTATTCGACGCCGACTCCAAGGCACGCCCGCCGATCCTCAACCCCCTGGAGGGACCGGACACCGACCGGGTCGTGGACAACCTCGTCGGCATCTTTAGCCGCGTCTACGAATCGGCGTGGGGACCACGCACGGACGACATCTTCCGCGCCGGACTACTCACCCTGCGCGCCCAACCAGGCGTGCCCACACTCATCGACCTGCCCAAGCTGTTGACGGTCTCCGCGTTCCGCGACCGCGCGATGGCCCACGTCCACGACGAGGTGTTGCGTGGCTTCTGGCGCTGGTACGAGGAGTTGTCCGACTCCCACCGCGCCCACGTCGTCGCACCGCTGATGAACAAGCTCCGCGGATTCCTCCTGCGCCCCTTCGTCCGCACCGCCATTGCCGGCGGAACATCCACTGTGGACATGAACACAGTGCTCGACGGCGGGATCTGCCTCGTGCGGATCGCCCGTGACGCCCTCGGGATGGACACCGCGCGCCTGATCGGGTCCATTGTGGTCGCCCGCACCTGGCAGGCCGCCAGTGGCCGAGCCCGGCTCCCGCAACGCGACCGCCGCGACTGCTCTCTCTACGTTGACGAGTGCCACAACTTCCTCACCATGCCCACTCCCCTGGAGGACATGCTCGCCGAGTCCCGCGGCTACCGGCTCTCGATCACCCTCGCCCACCAGTACCTCGCACAACTCACCAAGGAACTCGAAGAGGGCATCTCCACCAACGCCCGATCCAAGGTGATCTTCTCGGCCTCACCCGAGGACGCCAAGCGACTGGCCCGCCACACCCAGCCCCGGGTCTCCGACCACGACCTCGCCCACCTCGGCGTTTTTCACGCCGCGGTCCGGCTCGTGGTCAACGGCGAGGAAGCCCAGCCGTTCACGATCAAGACCGAGAAGCTGCCGCTGGCGGTGCCCGGCCGTGCCAAGCGCATCCGCATCGCCGCGCGGATCAACACCCAGCCACCCGCACCCAGCCAGGCTGACTCTCCCCGAACACAACCTTCTGCCGACCCCCGACGGGCGGCGTGACCCACGTCGGCGACCTGGGTCGCGAAGTGCCGAGCCCTCCTTCCACCGCGTCCTCGTGGAGATCCGCATGATCACCAACCCCCCGAACCAACGCAGCCTCCGCGGCCACATGCCCCAGCGAACGAGTCCACGCGCCGCCACCAGCGCCGAACACCACGCCAACCTCGCGCGACACCTGCAACCGCGCGACCTGTGGCTGGCCCGGATGCTCCACGAGCACAAGGTCCTGACCAGCCACCAGATCGCGGCCCTCGCCTGGCCCTCGGTCAGAGCAGCTAACCTGCGCCTGCTGCAGCTCTACCGCTGGCGAATGGTCGACCGGTGGCAACCGTTCGTCACCTCCGGCTCTGCACCCATGCACTACGTCCTCGACACCGCGGGCGCCGTCGCCGTCGCCCGGGAGGCCGGACTCGATCCCGCAGACCTCGACTACCGCCGCGACCGGGAGATGGGCCGCGCCTACTCCCTGCGCTTGGCGCACACCACCGGCGTCAACAGCGTGTTCGCCGCCCTGGTCAACCGCGCCCGCCACCACCACGACCTGACCGTCGCCGCCTGGTGGTCCGAAACCCGATGCAACCGCCTCTTCGGCGACGTAGTCCGCCCCGACGGCTACGGCCGAGTCACCAGCCGCGGACACGACGCCGAGTGGTTCCTCGAGTTCGACTTCGGAACCGAAACCCTCACCACCCTCGCGAACAAACTCGCCCGCTACGAGAAGCTGGCCACCACCACCGGCATCGCCACCCCCGTCCTCGTGTGGCTGCCCTCCACCCGCCGCGAAACCGGCGCCCGCGCCGCGTTGCTCCGTGCCCTGCAAGCGCTCGACCAACCGCACCTGGTCCCGGTCGCCACCACCGCCACCGACGTCGTCGCCCCGGACCGAGCCCTCGACCCCAGTGCCACGCGCTGGCAAGCACTCACCCCAGCGACCTCCGCGCGCCTAGACCTGATCGACCTCACCCTCGGATGGCCCACGTCGTCCCCTGCGACCACGCCGACGTCATCTACCCCGCCGGCACCACCCGGCCCTTTGGCAGCACCACCACCCATGCCGCCACCACAACCGAACTACCCGCTCAGCAGAAGCGGCACCAGATGATCAAAGCCGCCGCCCTGGGGCTGGCGGCCTGCCTCGCGCTCGTCTCCCTGATCGGCGGCGCCATCGACGGAGTCGCCCAAGTCCTCTTCGGCGACCTCGACAGCCCGCTCGGCAGCCTGACGTGCACTGGAACATCCCTGTCATCCAGGCCCGCGGGCTACAGGCCAAACCAGCTAGCCAACGCCGCAACCATCGTCGCCGTCGGCAAGCAGCTGAACGTCCCGGAGCTGGGATGGGTGATCGCTATCGCCACCGCCATGCAGGAGTCCACGCTGAACAACCTCGACCACGGCGACCGCGACAGCCTCGGCCTCTTCCAACAACGCCCCAGTCAAGGCTGGGGCACCCCGGCCCAGATCCTCAACCCCACCTACGCCGCCACCCAGTTCTACCGTCACCTGCTCGCCATACCCGGCTGGCAGCAGATGACCGTCACCGACGCAGCCCAAGCCGTCCAACGCTCAGCAACCCCCAACGCCTACGCACGACACGAACAAGCCGCCCGCCAAGTTCTCATCGCCGTACAAAACGCCACCTGCACCACCACGACCATCGGCACCGGCGACTGCAACTTAGTCCAGGCCCCCAACCCCATCGCCCTCACCGCGATCAACTACGCCTGCGGCCAACGCGGCCTGCCCTACCTCTGGGGCGGCAACGGCCCACAACTCACCGAACTCCCAGACGGCCGAGTACACGTCAACGGCGGGTTCGACTGCTCAGGACTGACCAAGGCATCATTCGCCGCCGCCGGAGTCCAACTCCCTCGCACCGCACACACCCAGTACCAGGCGACCACCCGCGTGGCCGAGGCCGAGCTAGCCCCCGGCGACCTGGTCTTCTACGGCAACCCACGCACAAAGATCCACCACGTCGGCCTCTACATCGGCGCAGGCAAAATGATCGACGCCCCAACTTTCGGCCAGCCAGTCGGCATCCACCCTGTGCGATACCCCGGTGACGATTTTGCCAGCGGAGGCCGTGTCACACGGTGACCCAGTCAAGCCTCGAAGTTGGCAGTCACCAAGTCACGGTGGTCGAGGCAGCGACATCAACAACGCCCGCACCTCGGACGCGTGACGATGATAGTCACACTTATCTTTCCTCAAGAAGTTCGCGGTTCGAGTACGGGCGCCGATGTCGACTACCGACATGTATGGCAGGATCTACCCAATGAACAAGCCTAAGCGCCATCACTTCGTGCCCCGTGCGTACCTGGCGAGATTTGGCCGCGACGACCGAGTCGCAGTGCGGTGGCGAGATCGACACGGCATCGTCGTTACCAAAACTCAGAATGTTGCAGTCGAGTCCGGCTTCTACACTACCGACGAGCCGGACGGCAGCTTCTCAGTCGCACTCGAATATGACTTGGCCGACATCGACGGAAAAGCAAATGCTGCCATAAACGCAATAGTCTCGAACAATATTCTGCCAGAGCTCGATTCTGCCAACCGCGTGACGTTGGCATACTACTTGGCCATTCAGAAGTTGCGAACACCCGAAAGTCGCGCCTTCACGTCATTCCCTCACGAAGTCTTGAAGTACGCCGGAGACCGCAGTGTAACTTCAGCACTAATGGCCGAATACCTTGAGCAGGTGCATCTCGGATTTAAGCCCATCCCCAGCGAGGTAGCTGGCGCCCTAACTTTTTTTGAGGTTCATTCAGATCTCTTGACTCCCGCGACGAGAAACGAAATCGTTACTATTCCATTTAATTCGACTCAACCGGTCACCGAACTTCTGCTGAATATGCACTGGAGCCTTGAGATTGCCCGTAAGGCTCGTTTGATCACCTCAGATACTCCTATGACAATTTGGCACCGCCCTTCGCGAGCAGATCGCTACCGCGGAACGGGGATCGTTGACGCTGAGGAAGTCCGATTCCCCCTTAGCCCCGGACACCTGCTCGTTTTGACTCCTGAGCCTAGGCCCGCGGTTGAACGCGTAGAACCGAAACGGGTCCGACAGTGCAACCTCGACCAGGCTGCAGGTTGTCACAGATTCATTGTTGGACACCCCGATCGACAGCGCATCCTTGCAGAATCGCCGTTGGCATTGAAGCGGCCAGCAATACGCTTCAATGAGGCCCCGGGTTTTATCGAGGTCCAGAAGGTCAGATCACCCCTATGGAAGGCAGCATCCTGCATACTTGGGTACAGCGATTTGCTCGGAACCCCGGAGACTCTCGAAAACGACGATAGGAAGTGAATATGCTTCTACTTTCGGCTTCGGTTCTCAACGGAGCAAAGCTAAGTAGGCCGCAGCTTGCAGTAGTAGAGCCGCTTCCACCTCGCCAGGCTGGTCAAGAAAACCATGCGCCAGTTCATTGCGAATATTCCAGCCAACCGAATGCGCGCACAGCACAAGGATAAAGCGATGCCACGAAGGGTCCATACCTCGATCACGCAACTTGTCGAGTAGGAATCTGAGTCCCGGGTATTGACCAGGGGTCTGATTCCGCTGCACGCGATAAATTCCTTCATCGTTCTCGATCAACAGGTTCCGAGCAAGCGCCTCAATGCGCGGAGTTATAGTGAATGCCGCAGCTTCAGCATCGCCCACCCAGAATCGCAGGAAAGCACGGGCCACGGCGCGAGCTAGGCCAGGTGGGATGATTGGGTTCGACGCGAAGTGCCGTGCCAACTCATCAACTGCGGGGAGTGGATGCCTTGCAATTACCCGGATCAGAGCCTCTAGAGCCACCGTTGCGTACAACTGAAGCGAATGCAATTCTTGCTTAACTAGGTGATACTCGTCCTGCTCTTCAACCGATGTCGCCTTGAAGCGAGGAAGGTTGTCGCCTCCAAGCTGCATTGGCGGGAAGAGTCGACTAAAAACAAACTCTCGGGCCAGTTCGTCCCTCCGCTGGCGATTGTCGGCAACATCTCCAGTAAACGGGCCGAGATTCGCAAAGTGCAGCAGAGCAGTTTGCCAGTCATCGGCCTCTGTAATTGGCTTCAACATACGCTCCAGGCCACCCTGCGGAAGAGTTGTTGAGACCGAGAAGCTTGTAAGTCCCAGACTTTCAAGTCGAATATCTTGGAAAGTGGCGGTTGTCCTTTCGATCAAGGCTTTTTGGCCACTTGCCCTAGCATGTTCGACCGCCTTCTGTAGATAGGCAACTCGCACCAGCGGCTCGACTGCTTTACCAGCCGTTATCCAGAGTTCAACTCGATCGACCCAGAGCTCCCGGATCGTTTCTGGGTTTCCTTGAGCGCGTTTCAACTGGTTTGCGACTACTGAGTCCTCCTGATGAGGCTCCCCGCGATACTTCAGCCTCGCCTGACTTAGGAAAGTGTCGATATCATGAATCGACCGGCCGTGCTGAACTAATAGGTCGATGAATCCAAGCAAGACCCCTGGAGCTGGTCGGTCCCTATTCAGCGCTTCATTGGCCAACGCTGTCGCACGTTCCACCGCTTCTTGGACTATGTCCACCTGGCGCGTTCTCAGCGCAAGGTCAAGTGCTGTTTGGACTGTTTCTACTGCGTAAATGTCCGGCTTCTTGGCTAGGGCTAGATAGCCTCCGGCGGCTCGCCTGGCGCGATGCCCTACGTTGCCATGGCGTCGTGCTACCAACAGATGCTGAAGTCGCGCTGTAGCCCTCGGATGGGTCACGAAATCTACGATTTGCGCCCACCAAGACACGCAATCGTCGGGCATCTCTCGAAGAAACGGCATGACGGCCGTCCCATCCCCGAATACCATCCAAGGTGTGAACTGCTCCGATTTGGTCATGTCGCGCTGAGCATGCAGCTCAAACGCCCAGATCGTCCACTGCGCGGTAGGCGGCTGGCCAGCTTGGGCCTGCTGCGTTAACGCCGAAGCAAGGGTCTCACGAAGCTTGGTGCCGATGTCACTGCAATCATCTGCCTCAACGGCAGCTTCGTTTATCAACTTTCCAGTAGCGTCGGCTGTCAGCACGCCATGCGAGTCACTCGCCACGAGCCCCCCTCGTTACATTCGGGACAATTCCTAGGTTCCTTGATGCGAACATGCACCTAAACAGCACCCGGGTAGTCGGCTCCAAATTTTTCGATCAACTGATAGAGTCTGGACTTGCTCAATTTTCCGGCTTCGAGAAGTTCCGATATCTCAATCCTGGCTTTCCATCCCGCGATGAGGTTCTTTTGATGGGACTCTATTGCCTCGCGATGGGCCACCCCCATAGCAAGCCGCCTCTTGACGGCTTCCATCTCATCCACCTTTGCTTGCTCAAAAGCATCCTTAGCATCTCTAACAGCTTGGGCCGACTCTAGAATCCGTCGAATATGACGGCCCTTTTCGTTTAGCTCGTCCACGCCCTGACACACCTCCGCAGCGTCGCTAGCATACAGGGCATCGTTTCATAGATGATGCCGACAAGCTAACGCGGAGAAGTTGGGCTGATGCATCCGCAATGGCCAATTGAAGATCGTCTTCGTTACCCTGTGGACGACGACATGGGCCATGCCCGATTGGCCACCGTTGGGATGCCGAGGTCCAAGCAGGTGATCGGCGCGCGTCGTTGTGTGAGGACGTCAGTGCGGTGCTTGGTTGGGTACGTCAGGCTCGTGGGCCGTCGAAGGGCCGACGAGCTCAAGAAGTCGTAGTGCCTTACTCGTTGCGTCCAGGGTTCGAGCGGTGCTGATGGCGTTGTTGCGTTCCGTCAGGGCGCGGTCCGTCCAGTCGTCGATGAGGCTGTCCGCGACGCCGAGGATCACCTTTGGTCCCAGTTCCCAGAGGACGGCGTTGACGGCAAGGCAGGCGATGGCGAGGTCGTCGATGTCGACCGCCCACCAGCTGACCGTGGCCGGGTCGCGGCCGGCTGCGCGCATGGCCTCGGCCGTCGAGCGGAGGAAGCCGCCAGTTCCGGCGGTTGGCTCGAGGACGGACTCACCCTCCTGCGGCGGGCCGAGCAGTTGGACCATCAGGTCGGTGACTGAGCGCGGGGTGTAGTACTGGCCGCGGGCCGCTGTTGCCCGGCCTGAGCGCAGGGTGGTGAGAACGACGCCGAACAGGTCGGTCTCGCGTCGGCGGCGATTGCCGGTGAGGTGGAGTTGACCCGATCGGACGGCGGCGTCTGAGACTTGCTTGGCAGCTTCCAAGACCGGGCCGTCGATAGGGTCCTTGCCGTGCCACGGTTCGATCAGGGGCCATGCGCGAGGGGCTAGATCGGGCCTTGCCCGCACGAAAATCGCCCATTGCAGCCGGGCGAACTCGACGAACTTCTGCGCGTCGCCCTTCAGGAGGTGTGCCTCGGCGAAGGCGAGAGCCTCGTCGCCGTCGGGTGCGATGAGGGCCAGAATCGCCAGTACCGAGACCGCGATCTCGATGCGTTCGGAGCCGTAGGCACGGTGCCATGCTTCGGCCACCGCCTCGGCGATCTTCTGGGAGTGCTCGGCCGGATCGGTCGGGAAGACCGCGGCCTTCCGCTTGTGTGGTTGCTTTTGCGAATTCATGATGGAGTTCCTCCGAGGGGGTATGAGTCGACGGGAGAGGCTGACGACCGCGGCCTGGATCGTCAGGGTTGGTGGCACTCGCCCATCCAGGCGCGGTGGCCTGCGATGGCGAGGTCGGCTTGGCGGTCGCGCCAGTCGGGCATGAACGCTGCTACCTGCCACCTCCAGGTCGGTCCGTGTGGCCGTCCACCAGGGCGAGTGGCGTGAGCGAGTTCGTGGACGAGGACGTACTCGATGACCTCGATCGGCAGCCCGAACAGGGGCCAGTGGAGGGTGACCAGGTGCTTGGCGTGGTTGTAGATGCCCCACCGGCGGCGGCCTAGGTCGCGGACCTCGTACCGGAGCTGCTGGATGCCACCACGCAGCTCGTAGGGAAGGCCGTGTTCACGAGCCCAGGCCAGGCCGTGCTCGCGGTAGAGGCCGATGACTGCCCGCCGCATCACCTCCGGCTGGGCGCGCCGTACCTGGAGGCTCTGCCTGCCAGAAGGCAGGGGATCCCGCTGGATGCAGGCGGCCGGTCCACCTTCCACCAGGCGGAGGTCGTACTGGGTGCCGAGTAGATCGAACCGTTCGCCGTCGACCCACCGCTTCACGGTGAAGGCTGGGGCGAGGTGGGCGGCGCGGTCGACGTTGGTCGTGAGCCAGGCGCGTTGCCTGCGGACGTAGTCGGCGACCTTGCCCGGGTCGGTGCCGGGCGGGATAAGGACCGTGACTACGCCACCGGGCTGGACTTCGATGGCCAGCAGGCGGCGCCGGGGCCGGATGGCCACCGTGATGGTCCACTCGGCGGGTAGGCCGAGCTCGGCGATGGCGACCTCGTAGACGTCCTGTTCAGTCATCGTGGACCTCGTGCTCTATCCAAGGTCGTCACTGACCATACGGTCGACGCACGGGCGGTCATCGGATGCCCGACCCGTACTCGATCTGTGCGACGGCGCTGATGGCGCGTGCCTCGCCTGTGCGAAGCAGTTCGTTGGTCCCGGCCGACTGCGTGGAGGTAATCGGACCGGGGACGGCGTAAACCCGTCTGCCCAACACGCGACCAACGCGCGCAACGGCTAGTGCACCGCTGCGTGATGCTGCTTCGACAACGACGTTGGCGGCGCCGAGAGCTGCCAAAAGCCTGCCTCGGGCAACAATTCGAGCACGGGTCGCGATAGCGCCGATCGGGTACTCGCTGATGAGCAGACCACCGGCCTGGACGATCTGGTCGAACAGCCCGCTATGTGACATCGGAAAAGCCATATCGACTCCGCTGGGTAAGACCGCGATCGTCGGCCCGTCCGCGGCCACCGCACCCCGGTGGGCGGAACCGTCGACACCGTGGCTGCCGCCGCTGATCACGGTCACGCCTGCGCGAGTCAGGTCGTAGGCGAAGTCGGCGGCCACGGTCTCTCCGTAGCTGGTGGAGGACCGCGCGCCAACAATGGACACGGTTGCCGGGGTGAGTGCGGCCAGTGGGGTCCTGCCGCGGATCCAGAGGCCGAGAGGTGCACCTACACCAACCTGAGACAGTCCGGCAAGGAGCCCGTGCGGCCAGTCGGGATCTTCCGGGGTCAACAAGGCGGCGGCTCCGGTGTCGAGCGCGTCCAAGTCGAGGTCCAGGCGGGGATCGGGCCGGACGATCTCAGCGAGCACTGCGGGCGGTGCGGCTCCGGCTCGGATGCGTTCGACAGCCGTCACGGGGCCGTGAGCCGTGACGAAGGCGTGGACCGCCGGGGCGGGAGGTTCAGCCGCACGGAGCAGGTAGATGCGGGCGCGGCGGTCATCGGTGATGGGGTTGGTCATGGCGTGATCCAGTTCAGTGAGAGTGACGGGGATGGATTCGCGTAGCGCGAAGCCGCCGAGACGGGAGCTCGAACGCGGACGGCGGTCGTATGGATGGGCGGCCGTACGTTGGGACGCAGGGGTTCAAGTGGACAGAGGCGGGGGCTGCTACCAGCGGCCGTATTCCCGCTTCCATCTCCTGTCGACGCTCCCGGCGAGCTCCGCGCGCACGTCCTCGACGCTCTGGGCGTGCTTGGCTGCCAACGCGGCAAGGATGAGTTCGGCGTCGTGCTCGCACTCGGCGATCAACGCTTGACGGTCGGTACTCCCGGTCGCTCGCAGGTAACGGGCGTAGGCGACGACGTCGGCATACGCGCGGCGCGCGGACACCTCGGTGCGGATCGTCCCGTCACGCTTGGTCCGCAGGGGACCGCCATCGGGCGCGGTGATGGCTTTGACTGCGTTGGCCGTCGCGCGAGCGGCCTTCTCGGCGAGCCGGGCGACCTGTTCCGGGGTCTTGATCCGAGTGGGACGGCGCAGCACGTCAACCGGTGCGCTGGGGTAGCACTCAGTGCAAGCCTTCTCCCCGGCTTCACCGACGATGTAGTCCTCGTCTGCTCCCGAGAGGTCGGTAATCCAGTAGAATTCGGTGGTCGGGTAGCACGTGCGGCACTGCATTGTCCTGTGGACATGGCCGTTCGTGTTGTTCACCAGGTATGCGCGGGTCCATCCGCCTCGCCGCGTGAACTCGGCTTCGAGCGGTTCGGACTCCTTGAGGCACCTTGCGATGGTGGCTTTCGCGGCCACAACGTCGGGATCAGCCTTGCCGGGTTCGTCGGCGTAGCCCAGTTTTGCCCGACGCTTACGTCGCGTTTGCACACGGGCAATCGCGGCGAAAGCCTCGTCGACCAGCTTGAGGATACGTGCTAGTTCGGTGTCGATCTCGGTTGGAGTGGCGGAGATCAAGTCGTTGGCGTCGAGCATTGCACAACCTTCTGACATGTTGATACGGACAGGGTATCGATCGAGGGGCAAATCGTGAAACACGTTCCGACGGCCCGCTGATGACATTGCATATTTGACCCGCCTACGTAGCCAATTGGGTCAACGCCACCGCACGGACGACACCAACGCGCTCCACAGGCGGTCAGTGAACCCGGGCCCCGCGTGAACTGTCGTCCAGGTCACGGTGTCGTGGTAGGGATGCACCCACGGGTCGACGTCACTCAGCCAAACCGACAGCGAAAAGGGTCCGCGATCACTGGAAGGACTTTGCAGGCCATTCTTTTCCAGCCAGTCGGCAGCATCCCGCAGGGTGCGAAACTGAAGAGTCTCGGAGTCTTCTGCATCGGTCGGCCGCTCATCGCCGATGATGCAACCATCATCGGCGGTTTCCCAAGGGCCGTACACGGTGGTGTAGGTTTCGATCGTATACGGGCCGTACTCTGCAACCGCCCAGGTCAGAAGTGCCGCCAACTCTGCGATCGCGTCCGGTGCGTAGGTGCCCGACGTTGACTCTCGGCGGAGTTGGGCGATCAGTCGCGACGGACTGAGCACACAGCCGGTCTGAGCGAAGTAGGTCATACAGTCGTCCGCGGGTGATGGTGAGATGTACCCGGCCATAGCGCGCCGAGCGTGATCGCGAGTCATGACGTTCATCCGGGCCTCCTGACAACGCGCGGGATGCAAGAATTGAGGAACGAAAGGGTGGTTGCCGAATCGATCAGGACAGACCGGGAAGGGTTGCGCTGTCAACCCAGAGGGAAAATGCGTCCTGAATCGCCATTCGACTGGCGTTGCGTCGGGTGTATTCGAGCCACGCCCAGGCCCAGCCGTCCGGCACCGGTGCGGAACGCCCACCGGCCGCACGTGTGGCATCGACGTACCCCCACTGGTACGCCACGGCATTGGCGAAAGAGATGATCTCTTGATTTGTTGTCGGTGACGCGACCGCGTACAGGCGAGTAGTCACGGGATTGCCTTCCTGAGTGATATCACCCGAGTACGGGCGCCGATGCGAGATTCTGATGTCGTCTAGTACGGC
Source organism: Actinokineospora sp. NBRC 105648 (assembly GCF_030269645.1). Classification (GTDB taxonomy): domain Bacteria; phylum Actinomycetota; class Actinomycetes; order Mycobacteriales; family Pseudonocardiaceae; genus Actinokineospora. The sequence goes on from NZ_BSTR01000005.1 coordinate 169,029, forward strand.
AGCAGCCATTTGCTAGCTGACCTGGGTGATCTCGATGTTGCGGGCGAGTCTGGCACGTTTGTGGAACCAGCGTGATCGTGCTTGGTGTGTGCGGCGCCAGTTGACCCAGTGGTCGGTATGGCCGGGTGGTCGGAGTGTGGTGGTGTCGTCGATCAGGCGTTTGATCTCGGGGACGGTGAAGGGGATCTGTCCGGGATCGGTGGGTGGGGGTTGGTCCGGGTGGACTGGTTCGGGTGCTTGATTGTCGGTGCGGTCGCGCAGCAGTGCGGCCGTGACGGCGCAGACCGCGAGGGCTGCGCAGACGAGCACGGTGTGCCGCGCGATCGCGGTGTAGAGCCGGACCTGGGACTGATCCAGGCCGAAGCAGTCCTTGCCGAACTCGAATCCTTCCTCGACGGGCCAGCGCAGCCCCGCGGCGCGGATCAGCCGCGTCTTGGTCAGCGGTCGACCTTCGGGCACGAAGCAGTGGTGGAAGGCCAACTCGTTGGTGCGTAGATGTTTGCGGATGAGAAGGTGGTGTCGGGGTGAGGCGGTGGCGATCCATGCCCACGCGTACCACCGGTCGCCTTTGGAGCCCTTGCCGGCAGAGCGGATCTCCCACTGCCGCTCGTGTTTGAGCAGCGTCTTCACGGCCTCGGCCGCCGAGAGCACCGTGCCGCCGGGCAGGGTGATCGGGAAGTTCTTCGCCACCCGCAGCACGTATGCCTGCTCGTCGGCCTCGAAGTGGGCCCGCAATTCGGGGCAGCTGCCGTACACCTCGTCCCCGCAGTAGAAATCAGGCCGGATCCCGTCGGCGGCCGCGGTCACGCAGATGTCGATGGCCAGCTGTCCCTTGGTGCGGAACTCCAGATCCGCAGGCAGGCCCGAGCGCAGTGACCGCACCGGGTCGGTGACGTGCTCCTCGGGGATCCACTGCCGGAACCCGATCAACGCGTGCCCGGTGCCTTCACGCACGTAGGACAGGTGCACCGTGTTGATCCCGTTCTCCACCCGCCCCGCGCAGCCCATATGCTGCCGTTTGACACCCGTCGTGGCGTCACCTTTCTTCTGCTGTCCGGTCTCGTCCAGCGCCCCGATCACCAGCTTCCCGCGCTGGCGCCCGCCCTTGCGAGCAGCCTCCGCCAGCCCGGACACCGCGAATCGCCGGACCTCGGCCATCGCCTCGCTCTCATCCCACACCGCCCGGTTCAGCAGCCGCTGCGTCCGGTTCGGTGTGCGGTCCCCGACATGTTCGGCAACGGTCCAGCCATTCCGCTTCGGCAGCTCGCTCATCATCGCCCGCATGTACTTACGGGCCTGCACGAACGGCTCGATCCGACGGAAACACCGCCGCAACCGCTCGGTCAACTCACCCAAGTTCCGCTCAGCCAACCCAGCACCTATCCTGACATCGGCAGCCGCCCGCGATCCTGTAGTTCTCACAAGCACATGATCAACAGGCGGCTGCCCCGCCTCGAACACCGACCCCCAGCCACACATCCCCGCAGGTCACAACCCGAATGGCTGCTGCCGTACTAGACGGTGTTCGTGGTGGCGACTTGCACAGACATCATTGATGCGAGATCGAAAACGGCGAGCTGGTTGTATCGGACCGCGAGCGACCAAGCTTCAGCTAGCGTGGACACCACAGCCGACACGTCCAGGTAGACCGAACCGCTGTCAGGGTCACGCCAGCCGCCCAAAACTCGACCCGGTCGAGCGAGCGTGTCCGCGACGTCCGCCACGTACTCGATCAGATCACCGGCGGTGACCCGATTCGTGAAGATGCGTTCGTGTTCAGGGTGGATCGCTACCGCGTACCCGATGCGAAGGTCCGCACCAGTGCGGGGGTCAATGGAGAACCCTCCGTCGGGGACGGATAGGGCATCCGACAAAGAGAGCAGTCGGACTGACCATTCAGTGATCAGCATCATGGTTCCTTGCCAATCGTCGTACTCGTACAAGGGGGGCACGCCGCTACTGCCCATCGGGCACTCCGGCATCACATTGCTACTGTCGCGCGTAGCTCTAGCTACTGCCCGAACTATGCAGGGCCTCGAGTTTGGCGATACTCAGACCGTTTGTCTGTCAACGTTCGCGGGGCCAACGTGCTCTGACCCCACTATCGGCCTCGAACTTCTGACCTCTTGTTCGCTGAGTCTAGTCTAGCAGTCTAGACTAGACTTTCTCTATAGACTGCAATGGTTTACCGATTCAGAAGAGCGCAAAATGAAATCCCGACTTGTTGACGTCGCGCAACAACTCGACCGGGATGCTGAAGACTCCGCCAATCAGCATTTCGCCAGGTCGTCATTCCATTAGAGAAGCTCGAAGAGGTGAGCGACAAAAGGGATTGGAAATGTTCAGAGTCAAGAATGCAAACACGCAAAGGTTTCGGACAGACGAATATCAGACGCATGGATCTACCAGAGTAGACGCGATTTGCAATTCAAATGACTTGGAGACTGGCCGGGCCAGACCGTCTGCTATATCTGCCTGTCGGCAGGCCAGTCGGAGCTGCCGCGGGTAGGTCTCCCTCGCGTGCTGAGCTGGGACAACGCCGGGATCGCCTTGTACTCGTCTAGCGAGCAGATGGGCAGGTAGCGGGATCGGTAGGTAGGCAGGCAGGTGGGCGGGAGGACGCAAGGACGGCCGCCCACACGCCACACTTGTTCACTCGAAGGAGTTGAGTTGCGTGCGTTGGCCACGGATGGAGGGGCACCGGCACCGCGTCGCTGTTAAGGGTGGTCTGGTGAGATCTACAATCGCTCTCTTCGACCGCAACGGGGAGGACAGTGTGCTTGACCGACCGCACCCATGAAAGATCGGTGTTTGCAGCATAGTCTTGACCGGCCAGAACGCTAGAGGGGATTCATGGCGGGCGTGATCACGACCGGGGATGACAACGACCTTCAACACCTACGGGACCTACTCCACTGGGTGAGTCAGGAGTGGGAGCCGGACGTCTTGGTGGCATTGTCGGGAGGGCCATTGCGTTACGTGGCTTTGCTGGATGCTATCCGGTCGCGCACGATTGTCGATGGTTGGAATGGGCGTCACCGACGAGTCATAGCCGACAGCACCTTGAATCGCACCCTGCGGAGGATGGAGCGAGACAGCCTGGTCGGCAGGACGCGCGATGAAAGTGTCTTCCCGCCGATGGCGTCGTATCACCTGACACCGATCGCGCAGCAACTCCTGGAGGTGCTCCGTCCGGCTATCAACTGGATCGGTCAGAACCACGGCATGATCGAACGGGTGCAGCGAAGTCGGCGGGAGGGCACGTCGCAGGCGCCGTCGGACGATGCGTAGCCAAGTCGTAGATCAGGATGCCGTCATGAGGGGTGCCCACGAGTCTGGGGGCGGGTTAGCCGGAGGGACTCTTCCAAGGCCACTGTGGAGCGTGATGGCACTTCGCCGATCTCGGCGAGCGTGGTGGTGAGAAGTGCCAGTGTGCGCGGGATGGCGTGATGGTGACCGGTTTGAGCTTGGACTCGCATGATGTCCTCGTAGACCGCCTCGTTGTAGGGGTCCATGCCGCGGATCTGCTCAAGCACAACCAGCTTCTGGTCCTCGTGGACGGTGCCTTCGTTCGCCACCAAGGCGCCAAGGGCGTCCAGAACGTCGCGGCGCAGTTTCTCCCGCGGCGCATCCAGCCAAGTGCTGATCAGACCGTCGCCCAGCTCGAAGCCACGGTGGATGGTGGTGATCGCGCGCAGTGCCTCCTGTTGGTTGTGGCTGCGTCGGACATCCTGCAGCGCGTCTTCGAGCTGCCAGAGGTCGACCGATACCAAGTCGGGGTTGAGGCCGTAGTGCCCATCAACGTTGACCACCAAGTCGCCGACGGCGTCTCCGGCGGCTCTGCGAACGGCGCGGCGCAGTTGCGACAGCGTGGCGTGGAAGGAGTTATAGGGGCGGTCAGGCGGGGCGTCCGGCCAGATCGCCGCAGCGAGCGTTTCGCGCCGTGCTCCGCCACGCTTCAGGGCCAGGTAGACGAGGACTTCCCGTTGCTTCGGAGCGATGCCATCGATGAGGTCGATCTGCCCGTCCGGACCGCGGTGGTGAAGGTGCGCTCGGCCCAGGACAGCTAGCTCCAGTGGGAGGACCTCGCGAGGACTCTTGTCGGAGTCGTTGGTTGGTGGTTGCTCCAGTTCAGTGGGCGCCGATGGCTCATTGGGTGCGATGGCAGGCGGTGCATGCGGAATGTCAACGTGGACCTTCGGGGGGTGGGTCACCGCGTCGGCAGGTACTCGGCGCCCAGGGTCGTTGACGTTGTGCCCAGGGAGCTCGAACCCTTCCGGGTCAACTGCGGCGGTGATGTGCTCGTCATCGACTAGGGGGCTGCTCGTGGTGCCGTGGGTGTCGGGGTGAGGTGGGAAGACTCGGTCGGCCGGGTCGGTGGCTTCGCCGAGCAGGGCGAGCAGGCCGGCCGCATCGTCGGCAGGAAGGGTGAACAGTCGGGTGCCCGCGAGCATGTCGGCCAAGTCCGGGCTGGTGGCGCTGACGGTGCCGTCGGCTCGGACACGTACCGTGCCGCCTGCCCTCCACTGTCCGAACAGAACTCCGGCCAGACCAAGTGCGGAGCCGTTGTCGATGATCGCCTGCAACCGACGGTCCGCGTGCGGTGTCGGAGTCGCGACCAACACCATGGCGGTCGGTGCAGAGGATGTGTCGAACTGGCGGGCACGGGTGAGCAGTTCGGCCTCCAGCACGTCGAGAGCGGAGTCGAGGTCCTCGGTCACACGCAGTTCGCTGGGCCACCTCTCGGGAGCCGTGTGCCGACCGAACAAGGCGAGGGCATCGGCCCTTGGTACGACGACCACGGTGTCGTTGTGCTGGTTGGCCGCAAGCAGACCCACCACGAGGGCGCGGCCTGCGGTCACAGCCCCGGGACCGACTAGGCCGAGGCCACGCGCGCGGGCCAGATCAACCGCGACCGCGTCGCTCTGGCGAACTCCGACGATGGTGCTCGCGTCGCTGGGCAGCAGCCTGGTCGCGGTCACACCGGCGCGGCGTCGTAGGTCGTCGGCCGGAGAGGTGACTCGATCGGGGTAGATGAGATCGCCGTCGTCGTCGCGCGGGAGAGTGGCGTGGTCGTAGGCGATCCGCAGCGAGCGCACGATCGGGGCGATAGTGTGTTCATCTCGGATCCCGCTGCCGGGGCGGTACTGGCGGCGTCGGCGAAGTCGCACGGTGACCAGGGTCGTGGTGATCAGCGCAGCGAGGGCCAGCCCGACGTGGGCGCCCGTTTCGACTGAGATTCCCGTGCCCGGGTGCGGGACACCCGGTCGAATGGCAACCGGCTGCTGGTGTTCGGTGGACCTAGGCGCATTCGACTCCGAGGTGCTCCGCGGACTCGTCGTGGGCGCCGGCGGGGTGCTCGGCGGTGCCGTGGTTGGGGTGGGCGGCTGATCGGTGTGCTGCCCCTGCTCCTCTGGTTCGGGGTCAGTCGCCGCCGGTGGTGGATCAGAAGGCGCCGGTAGCTCGAACGTCCATCCAGGACGGATGTGGTTGGGATTGTGAAAAACCCGTCCGTCGACCTGGGTATGACCGCGGTTGCGCTCCCAGATCTCTGGCCAGCGGGCGCCGTTGCCCAGCTCGCGGGCGGCGATGCGCCACAGGCTGTCGTACACCCCACCGGAGGGCGCACGAACAACCGCGGTGCCCGGCGCCGCGACAAGCGGTCTCGGCTCGGCCTCCGGCACCTTCTGGCTGGCGAAGGCTAGGGGGCGCACCGATGGTCCGGGTACGAGCGAGACCGCCGCGGCCGTCGACGCGACAGGGCGATCGCTGGTAGGGGCCGCCGGGGCAAACACCGGCGTGCGGTGGCCGATGACCGAGAACACGATCGCGCCGACCAACACTCCTGCCACAGCACGCAGCGGGCCGGTGTGGATCTCGGGCCACTGCGCCAGCCTTGCGGCGTCGACCCCCGACGCCACGACGTCCCAGGTGAATCTGGCCCAGACCGGCCACAAGACGCAGGTCAGGACGTTGAGGAGGAACGAGGTGCTCATCGGGCTCAGCAACGTTGCCTGGATCTCGTCCCAGCGTGGCACGTGGTCGGGCAGTGGCCACCCGATGTAGTGGATCAGGCCCCACGGGATCCCGACGACGAGCGTGGCCAACACGGCGGTGGCGCCAAGCCCTTGGACCAGACGGCCGAGCACGCGTGCCAGCACCGCGACGGCGCCTAGCGGCCACGAGCGGATCGAGTTTGGGTCTGCAGCGAGACGTCCCATCGCGCATCGGCCTCTACGGTGCCGACGCGGCGATGCCGCGCGCAGGTTGGGCGCTGCCGGTGCTGCTCACCTGGATGGTGTCGACACCGACGAGGCGCAGCAGCTGGGTGGACTCGGTGGCCGTGACGGTGACGGTGACCGTGGTGTCGTCAACTGCGACGGTGCCTGATGCGCCAGCCGCGTTCAGGTAGTCGAAGGCCAGTTGGCGTGCCTGGTCTGGCACAAGACGCACTCTGCCGTCCGCGCGGTACGCGGTCAGGTCCAGTGCTTGCGCACCGGCACGCGCCGCCTCTTGCGCCTGACCCAGTGCTCGGGACTTCGCGCTGAGGGCAAGGCCACCATCCAGTACGAGGCCCCCGAACATCAGCACCGCGGTCGCGATCACCACGACGAAGACCGTGACCTGGCCGCGCTCGTCATCGGCCGCGCCGCGTGCCCGGGCACCGGCTCGCCGCAGTGCAGCGGCCAACGCTGAGGTGGACGAGGTGTTCATGGCACCTGCCCTTCCGCGACGATCGGCGGGCCACCTCGGTGGACGTCGACCACGCTGGAGAAGCTGTCGCGCAGGTCAGTGCTGCCGGGGAGTCCGAGCAAGGACAGGTCCGAGAGGCCGACCGTGCAGGTGATCGTGACGGTGACAGTCGAGCCGGGCTGCAGGCCCAGGGTGTCGACGTTCACCGCGAGGGATTGGCAGGTCACGCCGGCGTTGGCCAGCGCGGTCTGTGCGGTGGAGCGGGCGTCGCTGGCTGCGGCGGCCGGTGTGCGGGCCAAGGATGCGGCGCGGGCGGCTTGATGGGCAGCGTCGGTGATCTGCTGGCTGGTGGAGGCCATCCGACCGCAGAACACCACGAAAAGCAGCATCGCGATCAGCAAGGGCGCGATGATCACCAACTCGACCGTGGCCGATCCTCGTTCGTCACGAACGAGGGAGCCGACTTGCCCGACGGCAGGGGTCGATGTCCGCCACCGAAGAGGTGCGGAGGCCTTCACGGTCCACCTCCTGAAGCCGCAGGGCGGAATACCTCCACTGGTCCAGCGGCCTCCGCGCGCACCGACAGGTGCAAGAACGGCACCACGGGGCTAGCGGTGCCGGTTACGGCCACCGACACACCGTTGGCGCCGCGACGTACCTCGACCTGGATGTCGTGCAGCGGTCCGCGGCCGAGGTGATCGAGCACTTGGTCCGCTTCGGTCTGCCCGGCGTGGGCAGTGCCGCCTTGGACTCGCGCTGCGGAAAGCGCCTCCGCCGCCGCGGCTTGGGCGATGTGGTTCGCGTGGGACCAGACTGCGAACTGCGCGATCGACAGGACGATCATCAGCAGGAACGGCATGATCACGACCAACTCGACCGTGGTCGAACCGCGCTTATCGCGCAACAGCTCTCGGACTCGATCCAGGGCTGGATGCGGGGCGCCCGCTGGTACCTGGGTCGTCCGAACCACAGGTTGTCTTACGGGCTGAACTTCACCTTGCTGATCGCCGTCATGATGTTGGGCCCCCAGATGGCGATCACCGCGATCGCGATCGCGGCCAGTCCGGCGATCCAGATGATGTTCTCGGTGGTGGTGCCGCGCTCGTCGCGGGCCAAGACCCGCAACTTGTCCTGGGCGGTCGACCACAGACTGAACAGCAGTGTCAACACGGATGATCTCCTCCTCGTACGCCACACTTTCCCGATGTGTCCCGGGTAGACGGTTGGTTGTCATAGCGATGCCGTGATCTGAGCCATCGCCGGATAGAAGACGAAGACGACGAAGCCCAGCGCCATGACCGCGGCGGGCAGGCTCATCCGCTCGGTTGCCGAGTTGGCCTCGGCCTCAGCCTCTGCACCGCCTTTCGATCGCAGTGCCGCGGCTTTGGCCGCCAGGCTGGCGCGAACCTTGGCGCCCTCGGTACCGGCAAGGGACAGGGCCGCGGCGAGTTCAGTGAGCTCGGCGATGTCGAGCTCCTCGCCGAGCTGGGCGAGGGTCGACCAAGGCGTGGTCTTGGTGAGCCGCGCGACGTTGAGTGCCCGGCGCAGCTGCGCGAACGACCATCCCGTCCCGACTGCCGCTGCATCCGACAGGGCGCCGTCCACACCGGCGCCTCCGGCGAGGAAGATGTCGATGAGGTCCAGGAATGCCGACAGGGAGTGCCGGAAGGTCGCTCGTCTGCGCGCTGCCTCGCGGCGGACGACGAGGTCGAAGCCGATGAATGCCACTACAGCCAGCCCCAGGCTGCTGAGCAGGGACATCATCCAGGGCAGTGGCCTGCCGCCCAGCGTCAGCACCAAGTCGAGTCCGAGGGGCAGAAACAGCCCGGTCAAGGCGAGAGCGGCCTGGTCGGCGAGATGGGCGTCGGTCGCCCGCCCGGTGACGGCGAGATCCTTGCGCACCGCAGCGGTGGGTAGTCCTGTTAGCCGAAGGACGCTGACGAAAGGGCGGCCGAGTCGTGTTGCCCAGCCTCGTTCCTCGGTGGCCAGGATCGGAGGCGGGGCAGGTCGGCTGTCGAGGTGGGTGAGCAGAGTTGCCAGTGGTGGCCGCCGCGGCACGGCGTACACGGCCAGCGCCCACAGGCCGAAGCCTGCACCGGCCGACAGCAGGACGATGATGGTTACGTCGTTCATGTCCGGCCTTCCTCGTGGGCGGCGAGATCGCGGGTGGCGTCGAAGTTGGTCAGAATCCGTTCTGGTTCCTCGATGTGTGCCATGCGGCGCAGCCATCCGAACGCGACGACGAACAACGCGCCGATGAGCAGCAGGACCACTTGGCCGCCCGCGGTGCTGTAGGGGGCGAGGAACTTCGGGTTGAACACGATCAAGCCACCGGCGAAGACGGCGAAGGTGATCACGACGACTCGTAGGGTGGTGCGGGTTCGAGCACGACCGGTCTCCACCCTGCGGCGCATCTCGACCCGGTCGCGGGCGATGTCGGCCAGACGACCCAGTAGCGCCGCCAGTTGGCGGGCTTGGCGTTCGGCTGCGGCGATCAGGGCATTGATCACCAAGTCGGCGGTCGGGTCGTTGAGGTCGTCGGCAAGCCGGCGCAGGGACGGTGCCAGCCGGTCGCCGCTCTCGACGCGGGCGGAGACCTCCAGGATCTGTGCGCGGATCGGCGTCGGCGCGACTCGAGCGGTCGCGATGATCGCCTGCTCCAGGCCGGCCGCAGCGGCCAGGGTGTCGCGCAGCATCTCGGTCCAGCCCGCGACTGCCTCGATGCGATCGATGTGGCGATGGCGCGCTGGGTCCGAACCGACCAGCCGGGGCAGGGCCCACGCGGCTAGGGCCGTGAGCAACGCCCCGACGATCCAGCCGGTGAGCACACCAACGCCGAGTCCCATCGCACCGGCTATCGCGAGTCGTCGGCCGGTGTGCTGGCCGCGGTAGCGGACACGCCACCTCGTGCGCCAGGTCGGTGTCGCAAACGCTTCCTTAGCGCTGGTGTCGCCGCGCCACCAGCGGACGAGCAGCACGAGGCCTAGGCCGGTGCCGAGTCCGAGAAGCCCGTACAGCGCTGTGGGGTTGTTCATGGTCGCCATCCGCTGGTGCCTCGGTCGGCCAAGTCCGAGTTGTAGCCGGCGTCGATGAGTTCGTCGAGCGTGTCGGTGCGCATCGGGTGCCCTGGGACCGCGCGCAGGTCGGGGCCGGGCTGGAAGATCTCGTTGGACACGATCTGGCGTTCGTCGGCGTCGACTACCTCGCGGATCGAGGACACCACGCGAGTCGAGCCTTCGCCGCGGGACCAGGCCAGGTGCACCACGAAGTGCAGGGCGCTGGCCGTGAGCAGGTTGATCGCCTCCAGGGTCAACCGCTCCGGTCCCTGGAACGCATAGGCGGCGAGTTTGGTGAATGCGCCGTGGCTGGTGCTGCTGTGGATGGTTCCCATGGAGCCGTCGTTGCCCATGGACATCGCATTGAGCAGCGGCAGTACCTCCGGCCCACGAACCTCGCCGACGCATACCCGGTCCGGTGACATCCGCAGGCTCTGCCACACCAGGTCGGACTGGGTGACTGCCCCCTGGCCCTCGATGTTGGCTTCCCTGGCCTGCAGCGCGACCACGTCCGGGTGAGCGGCCTCGTTGTCGTCCAGGCCCAGTTCGAGTACGTCCTCGATGGTCACCAGTCGCTCCCACGGCGGGATCGCCGAGGCCAGCGCCCGCAACATGGTGGTCTTGCCGACCGCGGTCCCGCCGCTGATCAGAACGTTCTTCTTCGCCCGCACGATCGCGGTCAACAACGACTCCAACCCCTCCGTGAGTGAGCCTTTCCTGCGCAGCTCGGCGAGAGTGGCCTGGGCGAACCGGTGCCGGCGGATCGAGACCGACGGCCGCGCGGTCACCGCCATCACCGCGGAGACTCGTGCGCCACCGGGAAGTTGGAAGTTGACGATGGGGCTGCCGCGGTCGAAGCGGCGCTCCTCCATCCCGGACCGCGCGGCCAAGTCGCGGATCAGCTCGACAAGTTCGGCGTCAGAACCCGAGACGGCGGCGAGCCGATCGCGCTTTCCGTTGGCGTACTTGACGAACACGCGGTCACCCGTGATGTTGATGTTCTCGATCCCTTGGTCGGCCAACAGTGGCTCCAGGCCGGCCAGTCCGAAGATCTCGTTGAGGACCTGGTCGATGAGACTCCCTTCGACCTCCGGCGGGACTACGCTGCCGCCACGGCTGAGCTCGGTCTGGGTATGGGCTTCGGCGGCATCGGCCAGGATCGCCTCGGCGAAAGCCCGCCGCTGTGCCGGTGTCATGGCAGGACGTTGGGCGTCCTCGTCTTCACGGATGCGGTTGGACAGCCCCGTGGAGAGTTCTTGGCGCAGGTACGTGCGCAGCCGCTGCGTCGGTGAGATCTCCGGTGTGGCGATGACCTCCACCGGCGCGGGCGTCGGCAGTGCTTGCTGCTGCCACAACGGCACTCGATCATCGGCCGCAGACGTGCCGCGTGCATGAGGATTCGTCATAACCGGGCACCGCTTTCGTTGTCAGCAGCGAAGGTTGGCTCGTCCGAAGAAGGGCCTGGCGAAGCCAGCCGCGGCATGTGTGCTGTGGTCGGACTCGGCTCGGCGTATTGGCTGACGAGTTGGGCGGCTATCCGAGCAGCAGCTCGACCGAGACTCGACTTGGCCGGGCTGCGCCCACGGCCCGGCCGGCCGGCCAACGCCGCCGCGTCCTTGTCCTCGTGAGGAATCCGACCCATCACGTTGACACCAAGGGCACGTTCGATCTCGCTGGTCGGGTAGCCCTCGCCCACGACGACCAGGCCGGGTCGGCGGCCCCACCGAGCCACAGAACGCAGCTTGCCGGACACGTGGGCGAGCTGGTCGTCGCGGGCTCGGGTGACGAGCAGCATTGCGTCGGCCGATCGGATGATGGACATGGCCGGGGAGTCCGGGTCGACCCGCCCGCAGTCGGCGATCACCACGGTGTCCGGCGTGTCCGCGGCAGCTCGCATGGCTGAGGTTTGCTGCTGTGCCAGCTCGACCAACGTGGCTCTGGCCTGTTCCGCGCCGACAGGACCCACGACTACCCGCAGTCCGCCGGGCAGCTCCTGCGTGTGCTGCTGCAGCAAGCCGGGATCGCTGCTGCGGCGGCCCGCGGCGGCCAGGCTCACCAGGCCCGGCGCCTGCTCCAGCCGGTACCGCGCCACGAGGTCTCCCCCAGCGGGATCGCACTCGACAACGATCGGCTGCGGACCCTCTGGCCAACGAGCTGCCAACGCCAGCGCCAGAGTGGTGACACCGGGCGAACCCTTGAGCGAGAACACCACGACCAGCATCAGCGCTCGCCCCCGTTCACCGCGAGCAAGGTGATCTGCCCTGCTGGAACCGACGCAAGCCCGCGAGCATCCGCTTCGTTCAACAGCAAGGCGACCACCGTGTTCTGGTCGTTGGGCTTGGACTGCACGTCGGTGACGGTCGCCGACCACGACAACGGTGCGGAGGGTGCCGTTCCCCCGGTGGCGTTCGTCCCCGGAATGACGATCACCGCAACGCGGGTTCCTTGTGACAGGTCTGGAGGGAACTGACCTGGTTTCACTGCCACGGCCACCACTGCCTGCCCCTGAGGAGGAACTCGCGGTGTGCCGAGCACGGCGCGTGTCAGCAATGCTCCGGTGGGCAGGCTGAAGGCAATCGGCTGACCAACCACGGTGGGCAACTCGTCCGCGGGGATGGCGCCCAGGTCGTTTCCCTTGGCCAGGCTCGACTGGAGAATGTCCTGAGAGGACAATACGTGCCCGACCGTGACCGGGCCGGCCAAGACCAACACCTGCTCCCGGTCGCCCACCGTTGTACCGACCACGACCCCAGCCGCGGTGCAGGCCAGCACCAGCAGCACCCCAAGCAGCAGATAGGGGACCTTGCGGCGGCGGGCGGCGGTTGTCAGCCGGGGCGCGCTGAGCTTCCCGCCTCGATCGCTCCACGAACGGGGCAACTGCTTGGCACGGCCGTTGGCCGCGTGGTCGGAGTTCGTTGTCGTGGTCACCGGTTGTCCACCTCCAGGCATGGCTGTCGCGTGCCACGTCGTTCGGAGCAAGATCCGCGACGCGGGTGAGGGTGATCTGTTCTGTGGTTGTCGTCCGTCTCGGACCCGAAGCGGGCCGAGGCGGGCGCTGTTCAGCGGCCCCCGGTGGCCAAGGCTTGCGACTCGGCGACTCGGAACGCAGCGGTCGAGGTGGTGGTCATGTCCGGGAACGCCCCGGACTGGCCGGCACCGGACCAAGTCACCGTCCAGTGCACGGTCGCCGCCACGGCGAACGCCTGGCTGGGCTGCCCAGCCGAGGAGGAACGGTAGGTGTGGCCGCACTGAGGTGAGCTACTGCCAGGATCGGTACCCGCAGGGAACGCCACACCAGGTCCGGTGCACGTGACCGTGGACCCGTCACCCATCGACCACGACACACCAGTCGGCCGCGCCACAGCGGTCACCGACACACCCGGTACCGCGGCTGTGGCCGAGACGTCCTGCCATCCCGCCGGGTCCATCCAGAGCCAAGTGGGCAACACGACGAGTTGTTCTCCTGCCGGATTGGCGGCGATCGTCAGCGACGGCAACCTCAACTGGCTGCGTGCCTGCGCTGCGAGCTCAGCGGGCGAGGGCAACGGGGCCGCCGCGCCAGGCGGTGCGCCGTCCGGCATCCAGACCGGTGGCCGATAGAGGGCATCCCCGACACCTGGACCGGTGCACTTGTAGATGTACCAGGCACCAGGTTCCTGCCCCGGCTCCATCGCAAACACGGCGGTTGGCCGCGCCGCACCCTGCCGTCCCGCGGGGTGGTAGACAGCGGATTGCACGGTGGGCGCGCCTTTCGACGGCGGGATGTATGCCGTGTGCTGCACGGCGCCTGGCGGAGGCAGGTAGCCACTTCGCTCGTAGGAGCAGTTCGCCAGGTTCACGTCATCGAGAAGGGTGTCCCCCTCGTATCGACCCCGGCTGGGGTTGCCGTTCCCCTTCGCGCTCCCGTTTCCAGGCACGCGATCCTGAGCTCGGCGATCCGGTCCCCCGGGCTGACTACCTGTTCCTGCACCGAGTTCGCACCCCGGATAGGGGTACTGGTCGCAGTTCACCGTGCCCCAACCGTTGTCCGCGGACGCCGGAACAGCGCAGGCCAGTCCGACCACGGCCGAGAATCCCAGGACAACAGCCCCTTTGCTGATCAACTGCATGACCCCACCCCTCTGACCGCGAACCGAGTCACCCGCCACACCCCGTCCGCCTGCTTCTTCACTTCAGCCGTGATCGCCTGCCTGCCCCCGGGCTTGTCGTCGGACAACTGCCCATCCGCCTTTCGGTACTTCAACCAACCGGTCGAGTCCCCACAGTCACCGATCATCACCGTCACCGGATCCACCGCCGGGTCCACCGAGGTCACCTGCGGGTAGTTCTTCGGCGCACCTTTGGTGATCAAGCCATTCACGCTGTCCGCGTACATGCCGCGCGAGATCGCGGACAACGCATCCCCCGTGGCGTACTGCGATAGCAACGGCGACTGCCAATCCGACGTCGTGGCCGCCTCCGTCATGTTCTGCCACATGCCCACATACGAGCGCACGGCCCGATCCTTGGCAGCGTCCGCAGGAGACACAGGCTGGACTGACGTCGCACTGGGCAATGTCGAACCGGCTCGGCTAGCAACCGGATCACCAGCACTTCCCGCCATGTCCTGAGTGCACGACGTGAGAAAGATTCCTGCCAACACCACGACTGCGGCGGCACGGCGATGACCGTGACGCAGCGTGTTGCCGTCCGTTCCCACAATCCCATCCCCCATCTGCCAACCAGGTCGCCCCCGACCTCGACACGTGTACCCGACGTGCCCCGTCCTACTGCAAGGTGCAATAGGTCCAACACCAGAGTTGGAACGACGAACCCATCCCAAAAACCACCCGAAAGGACTAACGAGCAACAGGCCCGCACAACACTCATTGGGTGGTCAAATCTCACCTGAATGGGTAGCAACAGCTCACGATTGGCTGTCATTCTCTACAGCGAATTGAGCAAATGTCACTTGGAGTAGCGGCGATGGGTAGACCAGGAGTGTGGGAAATTGCCATTTGGGGGATCGTTGGGCTTGCCACCGGGGCGCTGCTCCGGCGGTTGACGGCGACCCCAGCACCTCCCGCTGTCCTCGAGGTCGCCACCGCAGCCCTCTTCGCCTCCCTGGCGTGGCGGATGGGGCCGGAGGCCCATCTGCTCGCCTACAGCGCACTCGGCGCAGTGTCGGTGCCCCTGGCCGCCAACGATCTAGCCGAGAGACGACTCCCCAATCGGTTGATCTTCCCGACCTACCCGACGCTGCTCATCCTCTTCGGCGTCGCCGCGGTCGTCGAGCACCAACCAGCGGCGTTCGTCCGCTCCTTGGTCGCGATGCTCGCCCTGCTGGTCTTCTACGGGGCGCCCTACCTCGCGAGAACCGGGTTGATCTCCGGAGGAGACGTCAAACTCAGCGGCCTGCTCGGCTTGGCGATGGGGTGGGCGGGGTGGCGGGTTGTGCTGACAGGCACCTTTCTGTGCTGGGTTCTTGCGCTCGCCTGCTGGGTAGTTCCTGCGGTGCTGCTAGCAACGTTTCGCTCCGCCGATCGAGTCACCAGTGGATCTTCCTCGGTCCCCTTGGGCCCCTTCCTGATCGGCGGGGCACTGATCGCCGTCTTCCTTAACTCATGGCTTTGACGTTCGCAGCTAAGCCGATCAGACCCGGCCTGCTCCACCTGCCGATGATCGCGACCGTGCAGTTCAAAGGCGACTTCACCCGATCGGCACGCCGCACGGCTCGCCGAAATTCCGCTGGTCACACCACACGCCGCTCCATGGCCGCCGCGCAGCCGCCCCACGGCCGCTCTGGTTCGCACGGCGCTATGCGCGTTTAGCTGTGCTGCGTGTCCTTAGCCGATCGGCCTACACGCTGCGGCTGGGGACATCCTCGCTGGTCCGGTCTCGACTCGGCTTGGCGTGGGCGGTGTCGCTCTATCGGGAGAAGAAGAGTTCAGGACAATCTCATAGGGGCTCGCTGACAATCGGAGCAGACAATGACAGTCTCCCAGCGATTCGCGGAACCGACGGTTTCGCGATACCCACAGACCAAGCTCGCTGTGATGCGTTTCCTCGTGCAGCTGGTGTGTCGACGGGTACGGAGCAGGACCACCCCCACCGCGCGAGGCGGTGACGCATGTTGATCGACCGCGAACCGTGGACGGTGCAGTGTCACGACGCTGTAGACCGGCCGCGGAGTCTGCTGGTGCACGTGCGTGGCTCGACGGTGGTGGTGACGGTGCCTCCTGGTGAGGTGGCCGCCCTCGGCCCGGCACAGGCCGAGGAGTTCCACTCCGTGCTCATCGCCGCCCGCAGGGAGGCCGGGGCGCCCGCGCCCGGTGCACCCGGCCAGTTCGAGA
Organism: Actinokineospora sp. NBRC 105648; assembly: GCF_030269645.1. Classification (GTDB taxonomy): domain Bacteria; phylum Actinomycetota; class Actinomycetes; order Mycobacteriales; family Pseudonocardiaceae; genus Actinokineospora. The sequence goes on from NZ_BSTR01000005.1 coordinate 185,110, forward strand.
GCGCTTCGTCAGAGAGCATGGTGGAGCGGTACAGCGACGGTTCGCCTCCTTCCGTCGTGGGCCATGCCGCTTCACCGCCATGTTGCGGTGGGGCCACGGGTTCCAGCCGTGGTCCCACCGCGACCCCTGAACCGCAAGGTGCCGACGTATGCCGGTCGTGATCGTCGCGGCAGTTGCCCTGGTGCTGGTCGGATCGCTTCTGGCCGTTGCGTTTCGGGCGAGGCAGCGTGCTGAGCCTTCGGCCGCTGGCAGACATCGGCGTGAGCGGAGACAGCCTCCCTCCCCCGAACTGGCATATGCCATCTCCTCTGCGGGCCAGTTCGGTCTGGGCTTCATCCGGAAGAGCGAACAGGTTCCGTCGGACGCTAGATAGCGATCCGCAGCCTCCAGGGCGGCGACTGCCAACGATCCGTTGACTCGCCAGCGCCGCCCCGGTGTGTGGCGACCTGGTCGCGACCCCTCGATCCGCGGCGGGACCGGAGCTTCGTCCCATTCGACTCCGGTTCCGCCGTTCCATCCCTGATGAAGGAGCCATCGTGATCACGCCTGTCGCTGACGAGGCTGCCCAACGAGCGCTAGATCTACCGGACTACTACACCGAAATCCTGACGTGGCCGACCACCACGGAGGCGCTGACCGGCGTCACCGGTGTGCGCTTGGGCGAGGCCGTGGACGCCTTGTTTATGCGCGCCGGGTTCGCCTGCGAGGTCAACCACCTGCTCGTCCTATCGATGCTGCACGCTCCGGTCATCGCCATGCCCGGCGAGCCGACCACCTGGGTGTTCCTGACCCAGGCTCGGACCGTGATGCGCGAGTCCACCGTGGCCGAGCTGATGCGGCTCAAGGTCGAGTGGGAGCCGGTCGGCACCACGATGCCGCTGCCCTCCGCCGACGTACTCGAGAGCGAACCGCGGTGGCTCGTCCCACCGGACCCGGCCCGGGAGCTTCCGCCCTGGATGGCGGTCGTCGGTGCGGCCCGGCGGACGTCCTCGCTGTGCGGTGCGTGGTGAACACCCCGGACGCGTCGGCGGAGCACCGACACCCGCGGCACACGGTCGTCATCGCCTCCGGCGGACTCGACTCCACGGTGCTGGCGTACTGGCTCGCCGCGCGAGGTAGCCGGTTGACGTTGCTGTCGTTCGACTACGGCCAGCGGCACCGGGTCGAGGTGAACTACGCCCGCGGGATCGCCGAGCTGCTGGGCAGCCGACACGAGGTCATCGACCTGACCAGCCTGGGCGTCCTGTTGACGGGATCGGCGTTGACGAACGAGACCATGCCGGTTCCGGACGGGCACTACACCGACACGTCGATGGCCACGACCGTGGTGCCCAACCGCAACGCGGTCATGCTCGACATCGCCGTCTCCGTCGCGATCGCACTGCGGGCTGACGCGGTGGCGTTCGGCGCGCACGCAGGTGACCACACGATCTACCCGGACTGCACACCGACCTTCGTCGACCGCTTCAGCCGAAGCGTCGCCGCGGCCAACGACGGATTGCTCCCGGAAGGCTTCGAGGTCCTGGCCCCGTTCGTGTCGATGAGCAAGACCGACATCGTGCGCATCGGGACCGCCCTGGCGGTGCCGTTCGCGCGTACGTGGACCTGCTACCGCGGCCAAGACACGCACTGCGGGACCTGCGGCTCGTGCGTCGAGCGCCGGGAAGCGTTCCGCGACAACGACATCAACGACCCGACCGTCTACCAGAGCGCGTAGGAGGACCCATGCAGGACGGGAACGAGCGTGTGACTGGGCCTGGGCGGGGCCGTCTTTCCGTCGACCACAGCTCGCGCGTGCTGGTGTGCGAGCCGGTCATCGGTGGTCAGCGGATCGTTCCTGCCGCCCAAGCACCGTCGACGCTAGCGCATCGCGAGATGGTCTCGCCATCGCCCGTCCCGGTGGTGCAGACCCACTCGCTGATGCCGATGCTGAGCGAGAAGCGGCTTCGCGCGGCCCTGCGCCAGTGCGGTCGACGAGCATCCGCGCCCGGTGCGGACCGGATGACGCTGGCGGAGTTGCGGCGCCGCGCACCGGACCTGCTGCCCGCGCTCGCACGCGACCTCGCCGGCGGGACGTGGAAGCCGGGGCCGCTGCGGGAGGTGTGCATCCCCACCTACACCGGCAAGCAGATGCTCACCACCGTCCCGACGATGATCGACCGGCTCGTGCACCGCGCGATGCGCAACGCCATCGAACCCATCCTCGAAACCCGGGTGCTCAAGGACTGGGTGTCCGGGTTTCGCCCGCACCGCAACCGGATCACCGCACTCCGGGCTGCCGCGCAACACCACGCCGCGGGGTTCCGTTCCGTGGCCGACGTGGACGTGGCCTCGGTGTCGGAGGGCACCACGGTCGACGAGGTCATCGACTGGTGCGCCAAACACATCCACGACGGTTCGTTCCTCAGCCGGATGCGCGTCGCACTGGCGGCGATGCCGTACCCGATCGCACCCGGGTCGGGGTTGGCGCCGCTGCTGATCAACCTTCGACTGTCCCGAGTGGACAACCTGCTCGATGAGCTGCGGATCGTGCGCTTCGCCGACAACTACGCCGCCTTCACCCTGGACCACAGGTCCGCACACGGCGCCTTCGCCACCATCACCGGGGCACTCGCCGAGTTCGGTATGCGCCCCAACGAGTCCAAGAGTCGCGTGCGCGCACGCGTCAACGTCGAAGACCTGTTCCTGATCGGTGGATGAGCATGGACATCGACTGGATCGAGGTGCCCGGCGGGCTGTGCGCCTTCGGTGACGAGGCCCGCCCCCGAACGGTCGCCACCCTGTTGTGGACCCGCACACCCATCACCTTCGCCCAACTCACTGGCGACCACCGCGGGCAGGACGGGCTGCACCCGGCGACCGGACTCACCCACACGCAGGCCGCCGACTATGCACGCGGGTTGGGCGGTCGGTTGCCCAGCTCGGTGGAGTGGGAGTGGATGGCCGGCGGCATCGAGCGTCGACGTTGGCCGTGGGGCGAGGACGCGTGGAGCCCGGAGCTGGCGAACCTGCGCGACTCCAGCCACGGCGCGACGACTCCGGTCGACGCGCACCCGGGTGGCGCGACACCGCAGGGCTTGGTGGACGTCGCGGGCAACGTGTGGGAGTGGACGGTGCGGGTGACCATGGGCAACGGCGTCGTCCTGCGCGGCGGCTCCTACGCCTCACCCCCGCTCTACGCCCAGACCACCTTCCTCAACGCGGCCCCAGCCGAGCTGGCCTCGCCGGGCATCGGGTTCCGCGTGGTGCGCAAGCCATGACCGCGACGCTGCGTTCCGCCGCTCACATCGCGGCGCTAGAGGGTTTGATCATCGTCTCGTGCAGCAGGAGAAAGCTCGTCAGCAGTAGGCCGGTTCCCGCACTGGACCTCTACCAGGGCGCTCTCACACCACACCTGCGCGAGCACCTGCCGATCGGGTACCGGTCTCGCGTCCGGATCGTGTCCGCCGAGCACGGTCTCCTGCACGCCGATGAGCCGATCGAGAGCTACGACCACAAGCTGTGCGTTCCCGCGGAAGCCGAGCGACTACGCGCACGGGTGACGCCGCGGCTGGCCGTCGATCTCTCATCGCTGGCACTTCGTCACGTCCTGGTGGTCCTGGACCCGATGTACATGGCCGCAGTAGCAAGCCTGTTCGACTACGCGCCCCCGCTCGGATTGACCGTGATGCCGCACGCCGGCGACTGGATAGGCGCAGCCGCCGTCCTGGCGAGGTGGGGGTGGGTGCGGTGACCGGATCTCTGCGCGAAGAACTCCTGCAGCGCAGCAACAACCATGCCTCCAGCACGAACTGCTGGCAGGCGATCTCCGACGGCGTTGGATGGCACGAGCCGACCCCCTCCCACTGCTGGCTGGCGGGATCACGGACCGTTTCGGTCGTCATTCCCGCGCGGCAAGTCGGATATTGCCTGCGCACGGTGCTCGACGCGTTGGAAGTCCAGCACCACCGGTACCGGTTCGAGGTGATCGTGGTCGACGACGCGAGCACCGACGACACCGCCCGCATCGCTTCCTCGCATCGGGTCGTCGACCGGTTCGTGAGTCTGCCTCGGCGGATGGGCGCGGCGACTGCGCGCAACGTCGGCACCGCGCTCGCCGGCGGGGAGACCGTGCTCTACCTCGACGGCGACGTCGTAGTGCCACCGCACGTCATCACCGACATCGCCGCTCGCGCCACCGACACCACCCTGCTGGTCGGATTCCAGCACCACCTGGCCTACGAGGACCACTTCCGCGACCCCGCTCTGCTCGCCCGGGTACCACGGTTGGAGTTCGACACCCGCGTCGTGTGGCGACCACCAGCCGGCCGACGACTTCCCTACACCGGGATCACGCTGGACAAGCCCCTCGACGGGCGCCCTTTGGACGGCACCCGCGACTTCATCGACCTCGGCCACGGCAGGCGCTACTACGACTGGGACCTGCCCCGCATGGTCGCCAGCGCCGTACTCGCGGCGCCCAGGTCCGCGGTGCTGGAGATCGGCGGGTTCGACAGCGAGTTCGACCGGATCGGCCGCGCCATGGCCGACACCTACCTCGGCGCCTGCCTGATCGCGGCCGGGCTGCTGGTCATCCCACTGCGCCAAGCAGTCGGGTTCCATCTCGACCCACCTGATGCTCCCCAGCAATGGCAGCACAAGACGGCCACCCTGCCTCGGACAGTGGCCCTCTTCCAGTCCTTACTGGACAGACCTGCTCCACAGGGAAGGACCGAGGGCTTCATCGCCGACATGTCCACGTTGCTCCAGCACTGCAAGGAAGGCCCATGATCCGCACCGCCGTGACGAACAACCCCGACCAACGCATGTTCGCCACTGGTACGCGTGGCGGAACCGGCGTCGTCTACGACCCCCTGACCGGCCAGAGTTACCGCCTGCCCACCCCCGTATCAGCCCCCGCCCGAATTGCTCTCGACCCGGCGACCGTGGAGTCCTATCCGGAAGTCCACCCCGGTGACCTGGGTGGCGCCGTGCCGGTGAGTGTGTGCTGGTCGCCCATCGTGCGCTGCAACCTGTCCTGCCCACACTGCCTGGACGACAAGTCGGTGCCAGAACTCCCACGGGAGCGCCGAGCCCACGTCGCGGCAATGCTGGGCGGCTCGGGCGTACTGGGTGTGGACATCTCCGGCGGCGAACCCCTGCTCTTGCGCGACCTCGCAGACCTGGCCGACCTGCTGATCAGAGGCGGGTGCGCGGTAAGCGTGACCACCAACGGCACCCACCTCGCCCGCCGAGCCGACGCACTCGCCTCCCACCTGGACGCGATCCGGGTCAGCCTCGATGGCCCGACCGCGGAAACGCACGACCGATGGCGCGGCGACGGTAGCTTCACCGACGCCATCAGCGGGATTCGCGCCGCGGTTGCGCACAACATCCCGACCCAGATCCAGACGGTGCTCATGCGCTCCACGATCACCAGCATCCGCGCGATGGTCGACTTGGCGGCCACACTCGGCGCGACTGGGGTGACGTTCCTGCAGTTCCTCCCCATCGGCGAAGGAACCGCCATCGCATCCGATGAGCAGCTCAGCGACAAAGAAGCCGCCGAACGAATCGCCGAGCTGGGCGAGGTGCCGGTCGCGGTCCGGCTGCGCACCCGCGCCGCAGCGGCCGGATTCACCGTTGTCCGCGCCGACGGCCTGGTGTGGCGCAACGACGCCGACGTCGCAGCGATCAACCGACTGCGCCCGCTGACCCACACCTCCAGCCTGACCCTGTCCGGACGGGACGGTTCGGCATGAGCCGTAAAGTCACCGCCCAGCGCGTCTTCGAGCACCAGCTCATCTGGCGGGTCACCCCGGACGCCCTCCGAGAGGCGACGCAGCTGCTGTTCACCGCGATCCAGCGGGATCACCCGCGGGTCGAGCACGTCATCGGTATCGCCCACGGCGGTGTCGCCCCGGCCCGCATCCTGGCCGGCCGGTTCGGCATCGGCGCTCGCACCGTACGGGCCCGGCACAACACCGATGACGCGATCTACCGGCAGGCCACCGGCAAGGTGAGCGTGGACCTTGGGGTGTTCCAGCGCCTATCGGCCGACAAGCGCCTCAGCGGTACCGTGCTGCTGGTCGACGACATCTGCGGCACCGGCGCCACCCTGCACAAGGTCCACAACGCACTACGACCCGCACTCGCCGCCGACGCGCAGGTGATCAGCGCGACCTTGTGCGTCAACACCGGAGCACAGACTCGGCCGGACTACTTCGTCTGGACGGTATCGGACTGGGTCAGCTTCCCCTGGGAACGCCGCCCCACCACACCCACCACCGACATCACCACACCCGCCCAGGCCACACGCCATGGCTGAAACCCCTATGACCGTGGCCTTCGTCCTGGCCTCCTACACATCCGACGCGCCCGCCGGCATGGAACGCGCCACCGCCGCCCTCGCCCTTGGCCTGCGCCAGCTCGGACACCGCGCCATCATCATCACCGCGGTCCGCACACCCTCCGACGACGAACCCGACGAGGACCTCATCGTCCTCGACTCGCTGCGAGTGACCTTCCCCGCCGACGATGACGAGCTGCGCTCGGCGATCACCCGCAGCGAGAAGAGCATCGCCGCGGACCTACGCGCCCTGTTCCGACGCCACCAAGTCGACGTCGCCGTCTACGTCGACGGGCTCTGGGGCCTCGGCCGGATCGCACCCCAAAGCAGGGCCCGTTCGGTGTTGGCGATGCACGTCCTCGGCCACGCCGAAGACCTGACCCCTGCCCTGCATCGCGCCGACGTGGTCATCGCACCCTCGACCACGGTCCTTGAGCAGGCCCGAGCCAACGCGTACGACACCGTCGGTTGGCAGGTCGTGCCGAACGCGCTGTTGGGAGACCACCAGCGGCGAGCGGGCGCGCGCAGAGCGCAACTGCGCGGCGTGGGATCGGTGCGGATCCTGGCGAGGCTGGGGCCCGAAAAGAACGTCCCGGCTCTCCTGGAAGCCGGACACGTGATCGAACGACCCATCGAAGTCGTCCTGGCCGAGGCCGGGTTCGAGCACGCCACCGGCTCACAGCTCGCCGAGTGGCACCGATGCGCCCAAGCCGCCGCCAACCTGCACTTCGCCACCGTCCGACCCGGCGGACTGCCCTGGCACCGGGTACCACCGTGGCTCGCCAACGCAGCCGCGGTGATCGTGCCCTCGCTCAAGGAAACCTTCGGCCTGGTCGCCCTCGAAGCGATGAGCGTCGGCACCCCCGTGATCGCCTTCGACGTCGGCAACCTACCCACCCTGATCGGCAACGGCCTCGGCGGCGTCATCGTGCCGCATTTCCACGGCGAGTACGGGCTGTGGAACGCCACGCAGCGACTACTGGCCGATCCGGTACGCTACACAGCGCTATCCAGGGCTGCTTACTACCGCTCGCGGGACTATCTGCCCACCACAGTCGCCCAGACATTCCTGAAGGCGGTGCGGTGATGCTCAACGTCCCCCTGCTCCTGGTAGACGGCCACAACCTGCTCTGGCGCGGCGCCTTCGGGTTCCCCTCGCCGGTCATGTCGCGGAACAAGACACGCGACCTGACCGCGGAGTTCGCCTTCTTCGCACTACTACGCGTAGCGATCCGCGAGGAGTTCACCAACCAACCGGAAGTGCTCGTGGTCTTCGACGGCGAGCACGGCTCCGCCGAACGCCAGGACACGGACGCCGACTACAAAGCCAACCGCGTCCTCGACGACGCCGCACTCAAACCCATCCGCGCCATCCCCCACGTCCAGAAAGCACTCACCACCCACGACCTCGCCTGGATCGAACTCGAGTACGCCGAAGCCGACGACGTCATCGCCACCCTCGTCCGCCATACCCAAAGGGCCGAGCCGGACCGGCCCGTGCGGATCATGTCCGGCGACCGCGACTTCTACCAACTACTCACCGACCACGTCCACGTCCTCAACACCGCCATGCGCCCCGGACACCGCCACATCGGACCCGACCAGGTCTTCACCCGCTACAAGGTGACCCCCCGCCAGTGGCCGGACTTCTGCGCCCTCAAAGGAGACGCCTCCGACAACATCCCCGGCGTCACCGGCATCGGCCCCGGCACCGCCGCCACACTCCTCGCAGACGGCCTTCGACTGGAACACCTGCCCGACTCCGGCAGACTCACCGGCACCAAAGGACGAGCCGTGTCCGCCGCCTGGGAACAAGTCCTGGGCTGGCGCGACCTGGTCACCATGCGCACCGACCTCACCCTGCCCATCGCGCCCACCGGCCAACCAAGCCGCACCCTGCCACCACCCGGTGAGATCATCGACAGCCTCGGGCTCTGGTGACCACGATGACCACACCCGCGTTCACCGCACCCGCGTCCGTGTTGACCGTCATGGCCCACCCCGACGACGCCGAACTCTGGGCCGGAGGCACCCTCGCCCTCTGCGCCAACGCCGGCACCACCGTCACCATCGCCGTACCCCACCACCACAAACCAACCCGTGATGCCGAGGCAGCCGTCGGGGCCGCGGTCCTCGGCGCGGACCTGCGGCACTACGCCCAGCCCACCACCTCGGCGCTGCACGAACTCCTGCTGGTGATCCGACCCGAGGTCGTGCTCACCCACCCACTCAACGACGTGCACCCCGACCACCGACACATCGCCCACGCTGTCCTCGAAGCCCTGCCCGACGTCGTCATCGCCACCGGACACCCCCGCCGGCTCTACACCACCGACACCTACAACAGCCTCACCCTCGACGGCCCTGTGCCAGCGCACACGATCGTCGACATCTCCACGACCTGGCCCACGAAAACGCGCGCCCTCGCGGCCCATGCATCGCAACCGATCGTGGACCACTTCGGACCCATGGCCGAAAACCTGGCCCGCCTATGGGGAGCACGCATCGGCGTCACCCACGCCGAGAACTTCACCCCGCTACCCATCCTCGGCCGACTCGCTGCCGCCGCCGCCCTGTAGACGCGAAGCTCCCCAGTGGACATCCGCGCCAGGTAACCGACCACGGTTTCTCTTGGAGCACACCCATGCCCATCTCCGGCGACCCCCACGCCTATCGCCTCCCGACCATCGACCTCGAACGACCACACACCAGCCGAATCAGCAACCGTCTGCTGGGCGGCGACCTGCACTGGGCCATCGACCGCCATTTCGCCGACCGCGCCACAGCCATCCTTCCGGAACTGCCCGACCTCCTTCGACTCAATCGTCGTTTTCTCGCCCTGGCCATCAAGTTTTGCGCCGACCGCGGTATCGAGCAATTCCTTGACCTCGGCTGCGGCACACCAATACGACCAATGACACACGAACTCGTCGACAACGTCCTCCCAACAGGACGCTGCACCTACGTCGACATCGACCCAGTGGCCATCGCACACACCCAGCTGGCTGTGGAGGAGCACGGTGCCCCCAACCGGCACGACGTCCTGCACGCCGACCTTCGATCCAGCAGCAGGCTGTGGCAGACCATCACGCACGACGATCGCCTGATCAACCCCCACCAGCCCGTCGCCATCATCTTCTCCGACGTGCTGCACTTCCTCCCACCCGGCACCAACGAACGAACTCTCGCCACCTACACGGACCTGATGCCACCCGGGTCCTACCTCATCGCCACCCACCTGAGCACCGACGGCGTACCAGCCGAAGTCGTCAACCGTCTCCTCGACCTACGCGCGCTCTACGGAAGCATCGGGCAACCGGTCACCATCCGCAGCACCTCAGAGTTCACCGAGTTGCTAAGCGACTTGCAGCTCGTCGCCCCCGGCGTCGCATCGGCGGCGCGATGGTGTGTCTCGCCAGGCCCCGCTCTGGCATCTAACGCCCTTGACAAAACTTGGCTCGCCGCGATCGCCCACAAGCCGTGTAGGTGAGCTTGACGCGCAGGGAGCAACCTTGCCGGCGCGAGTCGCACATCGCGGGCGAGTCGGAGACAATTCCGACGTGACTGTCGCATCGTTTGTATTCTCCGCCGTCGCGTTGGCCCTCTCAGGCGCCGCGTTCGGCTGGCAGGTCCTTGCCTGGTTCCTGACCGGCGGACGAGCCAACGTTGATCTGCGTATCGGAGTAATCGACAAGCTTTCTCAACGATTCTTCACTCTTCCTCTGGGCCCTAAAGCGATAGACGGGATCAAGCGAACAGCCACTCAGAACGGCATCAACGGCCCAGTGGCTTTCTTCGTGACTGTAAGCAACGTCGGAAGGACGGCACTTACAGTCAAGGATATCGCTTTTCGTGCTCCCACCAATGAACGCTACGGCATCCTCGGGGGAGGCGACTGGGGCGACAAGCTACCGAAACGGCTAGAACCCGGCGACTCGACCACCTGTGTTTACGACTTGTCATTCTTGCAAAACATGGCGGCCCTCCAATGCCACAAGCACAAATTGAGCCTCGCGCCGATGTTCGCCGAAGCGGAACTAGGAACCGGCAAGACCGTCCGCTGCAAGAAGCAGGCCCTCGTAACGCCGGTCATCGAACAATCTTCATCCAACAAAGACGAAATGGAAAATGAATAATCGCGTATCGATGACGGCGGGCCGGTCCACGTGTCTCCCGAACTACTCCAGCAGATGCTTCCCGCGCGCCGGTGAGCTGACCATGCCCTCGATCTGATGTCATAAGGGCATGGTCACTGCCGTGGTGTTCGACGTGGGCGAGACGTTGCTGGACGACTCGCGGGAGTGGGGTGCGTGGGCCGACTGGGTCGGCGTCTCCCGCCACACGTTCTCGACCGTGCTGGGCGCGGTCACCGCGGCGGGCCGGGACAATGCCGAGGCCTTCCAGTACTTCCGCCCCGGCTTCGACCTGGCCCACGAACGGCAGCTGCGCGAAGAAGCTGGCCGGGGTGAGCTTATCGGTGAGGATGACCTGTATCCGGATGTCCGGCCCGCCCTTGCTCAGCTCCGTGTACAAGGTCTTTGGGTGGGTGTGGCCGGGAACCAGACCGCCCGCGTGGGCACCCTGCTGCGGGAGTTGGACCTGCCGGTCGATCGGGTCGCGACCTCGGGCGAGTGGGGCGTGGCCAAACCCGCTCCCGAGTTCTTCGAGCGAGTCGTCGCCATGACGCCGGGCGGTGTGGACGAGGTCGTCTACGTCGGGGATCACCGAGACAACGACGTCGTCGCGGCCAAAGCGGCGGGCCTGCGGACCGTCCTGATCCGGCGCGGTCCCTGGGGCTACCTGTGGGCTGACGACCCGCTGGTCCGACGGGACGCCGACTGGGTCATCGACTCCCTGCTCGAACTGCCCGACCTGCTGCAGCCTCACTAGGGCTCAGCGGGCACCGGCCCAGTCGGCGAGGTCGAGCAGGCCGGAGCTGGGGGCGCTGTGGGTGGACAACAGCGTGGTCAGGGTCCGGCGAACCTGTGGGTGTGCTCGGGCGTGCTGGGGCGCGACCTGGCGGGCGGTCTGCAGGCTCGCGTGGGCGTCCTCGTGGCGGCCGAGGTCGAGCTGGGCGCGGGCGAGGTCGATGAAGTAGTGCGAGCGTCGTTCCGCGGGAAGCTCGGGCGGTGGGTACCAGGACGAGGCGCGTTCGATGCCGACCGGGTCGCTGAGTTCGACGGCGACGGCGAGTTCGTGGATGCGTAGCGAGGCGGGGCCGAAGGCGGTGCCGTGGTAGACGCCCTCGGGCACCGTCGTGCAGGCCCGGCGGGCCTCGCGCAGGTGCTCGGCCGCGGAGTCGGGCTTGCCGGCGCGTCCGGCGACGACGGCAGCTCGCATGTGCAGGGCTGCGAGAGCCGCAGCACTGGCGACCGGCGGCGTGCCGCGGGCAGGCAGCTCGTCGACGGCGAGGTCTAGGGCGCGGGCCGCGGTCACCAGGTCGCCGTTGGCGAAGAAGGTCTCGGTGCGCACGTAGGAGACTGCGGCTGCCAGAAGGTGGTCCTCGGCTCGTTGGGCGGCTGTTCGCATCCGGTCGATGAGGCGGGCGGAGAGGTCCAGGTAGCCGAACTTGAACGCGACACCGTCAGCCGCCCGCAATGCCAAGGTCAGCAGCGCAGCAACGGATCGCTGCTCGGCCTGGCCGCCGAGCTGCCCGGCGCGGCCCAGCTCGGCCAGGACCACCGGGAGTCGATGGGCGAGATCAACGTATCGGGCCTGGAGACGGTCCTCGCTCATGCGGGCTACGTCCGCCCGAAGCTCGGCCAGGGTTCTCGTCGGTCCGTCATCTGGCAGGTCGAGGCTGTCGAGCGAGCGTCGCAGGTCGGGCACTGCCGCAGCGATGACGTCGGCCTCCAGCGTGAAGGTGCCGGTCTTTTCACCGGAGCGCGAGGGCGCGGTGGCCGTGTCGCGTGAAGGAGACGGGGCCCGTCGAAGAGTGCGGCGCAGCAGCTCGTCGAGTTCGTCCAGCGACACACGCAGAGCGAAGGCCACACGTTGCCGCTGCCAGGGGTACGGCGCCTGGACTCCCCGTTCCCAACGGCCGATGGACGTGCGCTCCATGCCGAGTTCCGCGGCGAAGCTCTCCTGCGTGTACCCCGACGCTTCCCGGGCACGGCGCAACGGAGAAGGAGGCCGTCCTGCCATGGTCTGTCCCCCTCCCGTAGCCGCTATAGCACACAGTACGTGACTGTTTGCTCAGCGTAGAAGGTGTGCCGCTCCATGATCGCCCCACACCCGCCGCACGGCCGCTCTGGTGATCCACACCGGCAGACAGTTGGCTCAGGGGTGTCCGCGGTGGGCGACCCCCGACCGCCCACCGCGGACCCGCTAAGAGGCGGCAACCGGGAAAAGGGAGGTGATCCGGGAGATGTCGTACAAGATCACCGTCGAGCACTCCTTCGAGGCCGCGCACCGACTACCGCACCTGGGCGGCAAATGCGTCAGCCTGCACGGGCACTCCTGGACGACCGCGGTCACCGTCAGCGCCGCGCAGCTGAGCCCCGAGGTGACCGTCGTCGAGTTCGGAGCCCTCAAGGCCCGTCTCCGCCACTGGATCGACGAGCACCTCGACCACGGCACCATGCTCGGCGCCCAGGACCAGCTGGTGAACCCGCTGACCGCCACGGGCAACAAGGTGTTCCGCTTCGGACTCGAAGAGCCCGGGGACACCGCCGAGCAATTCGCCCACGGACTGGACTGGCCCACCGTCGAAGCCACCGCGGTCCTGCTCACGCGCGTGGCCCAGAGCGCACTCGTCGACCTGCCCCGCGCCGACGGCGCCCGAATCGACCGGGTCCTGGTACGCGAGACGCGCCTCAACACCGCCGTCTACGAACCCGCCACCTCATGACCGAACCCACAACGACGACGCTGGCAGTCAACGAGCTGTTCGGACCCACCTTCCAGGGCGAAGGCACCAGCACCGGCAAACTGGCGCGGTTCCTGCGCCTCTACGGCTGCAACCTCGCGTGCACCTGGTGCGACACCCCACAGACCTGGGACCGCGCGCGCCACGACCCGGCAGCAGAGCAGACCCGTCTCACCGTCGACGACATCCTGGCCTGGCTGCGCACCGGCCCGAGCAGCCTGCTCGTCGTCACCGGAGGCGAACCACTCCTCCAGCAACGCGCGCTGGAACCGTTGTTCACCGCGATCACCGCCGCGGGTCTGGCCACGGAGATCGAGGTCGAGACCTCCGGGACCATCACACCCACCCCGGACATCGTCGCGGCCGTCACCCGGTTCACCGTCTCGCCCAAGCTCGCACACTCGACCATGGTGCTGCCCCGAAGGATCCGGCCCGCGGTGATCCGACAGTTCGTCGCCTCGGGCAAGGCGAGTTGGAAGTTCGTCGTCCAGACCCCCGACGACCTGGCCGAAGTCGAGGCCCTGGCGACCGAGTACGGCCTCGACCCGGTCTGGATCATGCCCGAAGGCACCGACAGCACCACCATCCTCGACCGGATGCGACTGCTCGCCGACCCGGTCCTCGCCCGCGGTTGGAACCTCACCTCCCGCCTGCACATCCTGCTGTGGGGCAACGTCCGTGCCCGCTGAGCCCGATGCGGAAGACACGCTCAAGGCTGCTGTGGCACGTTGCCGCATCTCCGGTCGCTGGCACCAGGCCCTCGACGTTGCCCTTCGGTCACTCGACACCCCGATCGAGGACGACCTCACTGCCGCCCGCCGCTCGGCCCTGGTAGGCAAGTTTTCGCCGAAGCTGCTCGACCCGGTGCTGCCGCAGCCCACTTCAGGCGCGCTCATCAGCGATTCCCCGCTACTCCCGGGCTCATCGCCGAGCACGCCGGCATCCTGGTCGACCTCGCCGCGGCGTACCAGGCCAACGACGAGCCGCGGTTCGCCGCGCGGACCCTGGACACCGCGCTGGCGATGCTGGTCGACGTCGATGACGGTGCGGCAGAACGGGTACGGCTTCTCCGACGAGCAGCAGCAGAGCCGCGATCCACCTCGCCGCGGATGGCGCCCACCCAGCCCTGCGTCGAGGCGGGCCCTGTACTACCGCTACCGCCGGACTTGCCCATGAGTTCGCGCACCCATCGGCTGGTGTGCGACGCACAAGAAGCCATGGCACGGCTGGACGAGATCGCGGCGCATTCACCATTCCGGTCCACATGGGCCTGGTCGGTACAACTGCGCGAGATCCAGCGGTCGGCGCACCTGGACAGAGGCCACTTCGCTCTCCGGGAGGTGCTGTTCGCGCACCTGCCCGGGTTCAAGCGGCACGACGCCGAACGTGACCTGGACCGGTATCTGATGGCGACCGGCATCGCCCTCGGGTCGAGTGTCGAGACGCCGGACGGCGTGTCCGCCGGCCAGACGGTGACGCTGAAGCGGCTCAGGGCCTGGGCGGATACCCACGAGACGCTGGCAACCACAGCGAAAGTCGCCATCGCACACCATCACCTGCTCACCGCCCACGCGATCCATGAGGATCGTGGACACGTCGCCAGGCTCCACGTCGGGATGGAACTCGCGCGCCTCGGCCTGCTGCGTGAGCAGTGGCTACCCGTTTCGGCGTGGATCGACCGGAACCTGGACGAGTACCGCGACCACGTCGTGCTCGCCTCGAAGACGGGCCAGCTCGAGCCCTTACGTCGCGTTCTTCGCCCGCGGCGTGACGGAGTCCTGCCGCTCGGAGATCAGGCTCATCACGCTCGTGGACGAACTCCGCCGGCGCCTGACAGCATCTCTGCCCTCACGCAGAAACAGCAGGATGCGGGCAATTCTGGCCTCCACGCTCAGCATCCCGATGTTCAACAACCGTCGTCTCGTCGACGAGTACAGGACGTCGGTCCGCGGGATCCAAGACGTCACCGCGGATCTCGTCGACCGCGGCGTGCTCGTGCCGATCGGTACATCCACCTACGGCCAAGCGTTCTGCCAGCCTGACGCCCTGGACCTGCTGTCCACATCAGACGACCTTGTCGGCTGAGGCCGGCAGCCTCGACCGCGGGCGATCAGGCGCCACCGGTAGGGAATGCGAACGAGTACGGCCGCCCGGCGATGCACACACACCCCGGCTGCGCGCCACCTTGGCGGCGAACGGCGGCGAGGGCGGAGTCCACCAACGCGTCGAGGTCCGCGGTCGTGCGACGTTCCATGAGCATCACCAGGTGCGTGCGCAGCGGTTTGCCGTCGGGGCCGGGCCGCGTTGTGTGATCGTCGACGGCCGGGCAATCCGCCAAACCGTGCTGTGTGCACTCCCAGGAGGCAGGCAACTCAGCGGACTCGGCGAAGGGCACAGTGAACTCGTGGCCGCGCCGGCAGGTGAACCGGACCATGACCCGAGGTGCGGGTTCCACGGTTCGATCGGGCGTCCCGGTCGGGGAGCCCAGGCCATACCCTCGCAGGATTCCTTTGCGCACGACGTGCTCCGATCGGTCGTTCCCATCAATGCGAGCCGGTGGTGCCGCCGGCCTCAACGGCATCCGCGGTGCGAAGGCAGACAGCGTGAGCCAGCGCTGCCACAGCGACAGCGAGTTCGCGTGTCGCGGCGGCCTTCGCCAGGGTCGCGTGCACCATCGCGGCAGCGGGAACCATCTCACGCAGTGCTGCCTGAGCGTTGGCCTCGTGGTTGGGTGGGGTCGCACTGGCCACTACCGCGGTGCCTTTGTGGTGTCGGGGTGGAACTTGCTGGTGTGGGAGGTGCGGACGAGGTGCGCGTGCGCGTGGGAACGCCACGGTCGCCACCCTTCGCCGTGTCGCGCCAGGTCGTTGATCTTGGCCGGTAGGCCGAGAACCTTCGCTCCGGCTCGGGCTTCCGGATCATCGGCGCGGAGGCGGTCCGGATCACCGAGCAGCCGCACGGTGACGTGCTCTGCCATCCGCGGGCTGATGCCGGGATAGGAGTGCAACTGGGCATACAACGCGCTGTGATCGACCCCGACGTGCAGGGGCAAGTCTCCGGAAGCGATGTCCACGCACACCGCACGGACTGTCCGCTGGACCGAGGGCGGCACAAAGTTCCAGCCGTGCCTGGAGATCACGGTCGCGGTGGGGAACAGCATGGTCAGTTCACCGTCTGGTTCGGACAGTTTCTCCCCGGCGGCGCTGACGAGCCTGTTCATCTTCTCTTGAGGTGATGACGTCGTGTCCGAGTGTTCTACGAGTGCGCGCACCAGCGTCTCGGTGCCGTCAGTGCTGCCGAGTAGCCGGATGCCCGGGTTGGCCGTCACCGCCGGTGCGAGTCTTGGGTCGGCGCGCAGGACGTGGTCGACAGCGTCCGGATCCGCGTCCAAGTCGAGCAACGCTCGCATCCGAGCCACAGCGGCGCCAAGGTCGGCGAGATCATGCAGTCGAACCGCGCAGTCCACGTGGTCGGCCTCGAAACGGAGACGGACAGTCGCCGGACCGCCGGGAAGTCGCAACGTTCTCGCGTACTGGGTCGGGCCCACCCATTCCACCCCGTCGACCGCGCAAGCGCCGAGGTCATGCAGCAACCCCTGGCCGTCGAAGGGGGTGCGGGTGCGCAACCGCACGGTGATCCGACCCCAGACCTCCGGGGGCCGTGGCCGGTCTCGTGCGGCGCGGCGCATCCACGTCGGGGATCGCGCGTAGACGGAGCGGATGACGTCGTTGAACTGGCGCAGGCTGTTGAACCCCGCCGCGATTCGGACGTCCTGCATCGGAAGCGTGGTCGTCTCGATCAGCGACCGGGCCAAGTACGCGCACCGCATCGTGGACAAGGCCAACGGCCCCGCGCCCAGCTCCGAGGTGACGACCCGGGTCAGATGCCGCTCGGAGTAACCGAGCATTCGCGCCAACTCGGGCACACCATCCCGCACAACCAAGCCATCGTCGATCAGCCGGACCGCCCGACTCGCAAGGCCACGGTCTTGTCGATTCCCTTGAAGGAGCGATACCTCGCCAGGTGGGCAGCGCAGACAGCAACGGAAGCCACCTCGCCATGCCGCCGCGGCGCTGGGAAAGCGGGTCACGGCACCCGGAGAGTCCTGTCGCACCTCAGGACACGACGGCGTGCAATAGATCCCCAAGATGGTCGCCGCGGCAACCGGGAGCGAGGACGCAGCGTCCGGTTCTACTGGATCAGCCTGTCCACCTGCGATGCCCAGGCCGACACTGGGCTCTTTGCCCCCAACTGTAGTGATTATCGGTCTCTCTGTCCGCCCGCACGGAAATGTGTTGCGCTGCAACACTTCCACAATGACGATCTCCGCCCTGCGATCTCATGAGACCGCCGTCGCCGTACAGCTGGGAGAGCGCACTGCAGGTCAGCGGTACCGCACGCTGCGTCGGTCCGAGCCGTTCGTCGCCCCGACAGCGATTAGATCCGGAATCACGCATGTGATCCAGAGCGACCCTGAGGCGTCGGTGCGGCGACTCTGAAGCGGCATGCCACCCGTGCAGCGACACCTGACCGGGTGACGACCGCCGTGTCGTCTCGACTTGCCACCCGGGTGAGCTGCCAAGCTTGGTGATCGTGCTGAGTGACGAGGTGCGTGTCCTGCTGATCGATCTGGAGAACAGCGTCGGCGGGTCCACCCCGCGGCGTCGGGTGCTGGTAGCGCGGGTGGAAGCGGTGCTGGCCGCAGCGGGGACCGTGCATCACGTGGTCGCCGGGTATTCCGGGGCGGACCTGGCCGACGACCTCGTCGGCTCCGCATTGGCGGAGATGGGGGTGAGCGCGCTGCGAGTGGCGCCGGGGCCAAACGCAGCAGAGTTGGTGTTGCTCGCCCATGCCCGCCGGGTACACGCCTCTCTGGGGTGCCGCAGCTTCCTGGTCGCCTCTGCGGATCACCGATTCGCGGAACTGGCGGACCTGGGGCGTCTGGAGTTGGTGGTCTGGCACGACCAACCGGTGGCCACACAACTCAAGGACGCCGCGCACCGGATCCATCGTATTGCCCGCCCGAGCAGCACGACCGACGCGGCCGGGCCGGATCCGCTGGCCACCCCGACGCGTCCCGAGCCTGTCCTCGACGGTGGATCAGCGGGACGTCGTGCCGGCCTGAGAGAGATGGCGACCGCGGTACTGACCGGAATCGGCATCGGGATCGGTCAACGGCTGGTCGAGTCGCTTGCTCGACGACAGCGGCCTCGGTAGGCACGTAGTGGTGCTCGCGGGTGGCTTCGCTGGTCTCCTGGGATCATGGGGACTGCCACTCGACGACTACCTGGAGCGTCTCGATGCCGACCCGGAGCACCACCACCGCCGTCCGAACGCTCGATGGCCTGCAGCTCGGAGCCACCTTCGACGCCCCCGACGGCCCGCCGACGCACGCCGTGCTGCTGGTCCACGGTGCCGGGGTCACCCGCGAGGAAGGCGGCTTCTTCACCCGCATTGCTGCGGGCCTGGCCGACCAGGCCGTGGCGTCCCTGCGCATCGACCTTCCCGGCCACGGCGAGAGCGAAGGGCGCCAGGAGGACCTGTCGCTCTCGGGCGTGCTCAACGCGATCCGCTCAGGCATCGAACACCTGAAGAGCCTGGTCGACGTACCGGTCGTCTCGCTGCTGGCCGCAAGCTTCTCGGGCGGCGTGTCTTCCTACTACGCCGCCAAGCGACCGTCTGAGGTCGACCGCCTGGTCCTGATCAACCCGCTGATCGACTACAAACAGCGCTTCGTCGACGAGAAAAGCGCCTGGACGAACGACCACATCAGCGACAAGGCCGGTCGCCAGCTCCTTGAGCAGGGCTACGTCGGGCACTCGCCGTCGTTCAAGCTCGGCAGGCCGATCCTCAACGAGGTGTTCTGGCTCCAGCCGCGCACGGCACTGGCCGAGATCACCGCGCCGACCCTGATCGTCCACGGCACCGAGGACACCTTCATCCCGGTGGCATCATCCCGATCCGCAGTCGCCCAGCTCGTGTGCGAGCACCGGCTGATCGAGCTGGAGGGCGCACAGCACGGCATCGCCGTGCCCGACGACCCGCAGTACGCCGACCCCCAGACCCAGACGTGGCAAGTCGCGGTCATCAGCTCGATCGCGGAGTGGGTCAAGGCGGGGGCGTGACCGCGCTGGGGCCTACGCGCTCACGGCGTGGCGCAGTTCCTTCACCGCCGATCGGTCCTGCCACGGCTTGAGGCTGTCGAGCACGCGCACCAGCTCCTGCTTCGTACGCTCGGACTTACTGCGCATCGCCTGCTCCGCCGACGCCAACCCGGTCGAGGCCGCTTGGTCGGGCTCACCGGCCTTAGCCAGGGACGCCGCCATCCACGACAGGAAGAATCCGTAGTCCCGCGGCGAGAACGTGTTCTCACGCAGCGACTCCGCGTACACCGCGACCGCCCGACGTGGTTGCCCGACCTCGGTCAGGCAGACGGCGGTCTGCATCGCCAGCAACGTCTCACCGTAGTGAGCGCCCAGCGTCGAAGACTCGCCCGCACCACCGGCCGAGAGCAGCGTCCTGGCCTGGTCGAGCTTGCGCTCCACCGCGTCCACCGAGGCACCCAACATGGCCTCGGCCCGCGCTTCCTGCTGCACGGCCTCAGCCCGCACCCGCTTCGGCAACGACCACGGACCGCTCTGCACCGCCTGCGCCAAGGTCAACATCCGCAGCGGCTCCCGCTCGTCGTAGGCCAGCTGCGCCTTCTTCAGCAGGACATAGCCCTGCATCGGCATGTCCCCGGCCTCCTGCGCCCACTCCGTCGCCCGGTCATGCCAGAACAACGCCCGCCCCATGTCCCGCGCGTCCCGATACAGCCACCCGGCGAACTCCGCTGTCTGCGCACCGAACGCCAAAAGCCCACGGCGCACATCGGGCTTGACCTCACGGGCATGCTCCTCGACCGCCCCGAGCAGACCCAGCACCATCGGCAGCGTCTTCCTCGTGCCCAGCGTGCCGTCGTCGCGCTTGCACACGTCGAGCTGACGACGGAAGTAGTCGACCACCGAACCGTCGAGATACCGCCGAGCGTCGTCCATCGCGCTCGCGACCTGCCGCAACTCGTCCAAACCGAGAGCAGGCAACGCGGTGGCGGCGATCCCGTGCTTGAGCAACGAGCGACGGTTCAACGGACTCATCGCATCCCATTCGCTAGCGGTCACAGCCGGACTCCTCGACGGCCCAAGCTCCGGAATCCGATCGCTGAGGTACCGGCCCAACCCACTGGCCGCCACCGTACGAGCATCCAAAGGCACCAGCACCGGGCGGCCATCCACCATCACCGGCAACAGCACACCATCCGGCACCGCAGGCACCTGCGGATCAGTCACCGGTTCCGCTGGCTCGATTCTCGCACCGGCCTCGGTGATGTCGGCAAGCAGTTCGTCCAGGTGGTCTAGGGACAGCTGCAGCACCCGCGCGATCTTCGGCCGCAACCACGGCTGCGGTGACGAGAGCGGGTCGCCACCCTCCCACCGGACCACGGTCGAACGCTCGACACCGAGCCGTTCAGCCAGCCCTTCCTGCGTAAGCCCGCACGTCTTCCGCCGTTGCACGAAGCGCTCACGTCTTGACGCCATCCTGGAGCCTCCGCTTCGCACTAACCGGCCTCGTCTGCGCAGGAGCTTGTGTTCAGGCGCCAGCGCGCAACGACGCGCGTCGGGGCGCTTGCGCTCTCTGTCGCCGATCAACTACAGCCCGTTGTATCAGGGTATGACCCGTCGAAGCGCGCAGCAACCAAGTACGGCAATTCCCGGGTCGAGCGCACGGTGATCAGGTCCCGTGCGTCTGCGGGCCAACAACTGCTCCTTGACGTGCTGGTTGGCCCTGACGCGGAGGTGTTCAGCCAGAAACCTGACCCGCTTCTGCGCTCAGGCGGAGTTAGCTTGCAGCCGGGCCGATGGTGCCCTGGTGGGCGGATTGACCTTCCCCGCCGACCCGCCCACCAAGACTCGCAAACCATAACCCACCCTCGAACGCATGTGCGACTCCAGGGGCTGGTCGGCCCCTACGGGGAGCCCGACCGTCGCGGTTGCGCCTCCGCGGTCCTGTCGGCTGAAGACGGGAATCGGCCTCTCCCTCTAGGGTCGATCATGAGCGGGACGATGTGCCCGCACGGCTCGTCGTCGAGTTCGGCGAGGTCCGGGATGGCGCCAGCAGTCCTCAGCACCCAGAAGTGATCGACATCCGGCACTTCGGCACAGCTGTCGCACGAGATCCGCACAACACCGGCGACCCGGTCCACCCGGGCCTTATAACCAACGGTGTGAAGCGAGTGGGCGCCTACCTTGCAGGTGGCAGGCAACACCGCGACCCGAACCCCCGCGTTGGTATGTCTATAGTGGACAGTTGAATCAGGGGATCGGTCGTCGAACATGGACGAACTCTAACCCAGGAGTCGAACATGTGTTCGCTCCCGTTTGAGGCATCCCTCGTGTAGGGGACCGCGACGCGGGATCGAGGTACGTGGCGCACGTGATCGGCGCCGCAGCGTGACTTCACGCAGTTCGGTGCGATCGTGACGGGGATGACTGTGGGTCGGCGGCGTCGCGTATTGGCGGTCGCACGGTTAGCGTTGAGTCCTCAGTGGTCACTCACCGGCGACCCACGACACGGGGAGCGAGCGCGATGGCAGCGGACATCTCGGTCGGCGTGCCGGAGTGGGTCGAGCCGATGCTGGCCAAGCCCGACGGGGGCCGACTGCCGCAGGGGCACAAGTGGACCTACGAGCACAAGCTCGACGGCTACCGGTGCGCGATGCGGGTCGCCGCCGACGGTTCGACGGTGCTGACCAGTCGCAACGGGATCGACTTCACCGACGAGTTCCCCACCCTGGCCGGAGTGCTCGCACCGGCACTCGCTGGCCAGGCGGCGGTATTCGACGGCGAGATCGTCGTCTACGACGAGCACGGGCGCCCGGACTTCGGGGCGCTGCAGGAACGCCGCGGTCGCTACCGCAAGCACAGCTCCTCGCCGCGCCGCACCGAGCGGTTCGACGACGTGCCGGTCCGGTTCCTGGCCTTCGACCTGCTCCGGCTCGGCGATCAAGTCCTGCTGCACGCCCCGTACGACCAGCGGCGCGCGCTGCTGGAACACCTGGTGATGCCCGATCCGCATCTCGTGTCGGTGGTGCCCGCGGTCACCTTCGACGCGCTCACCGCTGACCGGCTCACCCCAGCCACCCTGCTGGAGCGGGTGGCCGCTGCGGGGCACGAGGGGCTGATCGCGAAACTGCGGGCCTCGACCTACGTGCCGGGGCAGCGCTCGGAGGCCTGGCTCAAGCACCCGCTGATCCAGACCCAGGAGGTCATCGTGTGCGGCTTGCGGCCCGGGCAGAGCCGGTTCACCGGCATCCTCGGCGGCCTGCTGCTCGGCGCCCACCACCCCGACACCGGCCACCTGGTCTACCTCGGTGACGTGGGCACAGGCTTCACCGAACGCGAACGCTCCGCCCTCCAAGACCGCCTCCAGGCCCTCGAACGCCCCCGTCACCCGTTCGCGGTGGACCCGCCACGTGAGGACGTCCGCCGCGCCCGGTGGGTCGATCCCGTCCTGGTCGGCGAGGTGGTCTACCGCCAGTTCACCCGCGGCGCGGGCAGACTCCGCCACACCGCCTGGCGTGGTCTGCGGGAGGACCGTGATCCCGCCGACGTCATCGCACCACACGTCCGAACTGGATCACCCCCGGCCGCGGAATCCGAGCCTGAACCCGTCACGAACGCTGGGACGGGTGAGCGGATCACGGTGCAAGCCGGCAAACGGCGACTGACACTGTCCAACCTGGACAAGGTGCTCTACCCGGCCGACGGGTTCACCAAAGGCGAGGTCATCCACTACTACTCCCGCATCGCCCCCGTCCTGCTCCCCCACCTGGCAGGCAGACCGGTGACCACCATCCGCTTCCCCGACGGCGTGCACGGCGAGCAGTTCTCCGAGAAGAACGTCCCCCGAGGCGCGCCACCGTGGCTGCCCACCGCTCGGCTGGCGAGATCCGGTGCCCGTAGTGGCCTTGGCCCTGGGACGATCGAGTACCCGCTGCTCGACGAGTTGGCCGCGCTGGTGTGGGCGGCCAACCTCGCAGCCCTCGAACTGCACGTGCCCCAATGGACGATCGGTCCCGGACCCACTAGGCGCCACCCGGATCGGCTGGTGTTCGACCTCGACCCCGGGCCCGGCACCACCATCGTCGAGTGCTGCCGTGTTGCCGAACGACTCCGCGACGTCCTCGTCGCCGATGGGCTCACCCCGGTCGCCACAACCTCCGGGTCCAAAGGCATGCAGGTCTACGCCGGCATCCTCACCCGCCAACCCGAACGCCCCTCCACCTACGCCAAAGCCTTGGCCGAACGCTTCGCCGCCCAGACACCCGACCTGGTGACCGCCACCATGGCCAAGAACCACAGACACGGCAAGGTGTTCATCGACTGGAGCCAGAACAACCCCGCCAAGACCACCATCGCCCCCTACTCACTGCGCGGACGCGAACACCCCACCGTCTCCACCCCCATCACCTGGGACGAAGTCGACGCCTGCCGCAGGCCGGGACAGCTCGTGTTCACCGCCGACGACGTCCTCGACCGAGTCGGGAGGTCGGGCGACCTGTTTTCCGTGCTCTCGACGAAGCGGGCCGCTCTTCCGGCCAGGTGACCACCTCAACGTCCCACGTAGGTCGCCGTCGGGACCACGCACGGAGCAGGACCGATGGCTCGACAGGTCGGTGTCCGCTCACTCGAGCCCCGTCCACCTACGCCAAGACCCTCGCCGAACGCTTCACCCTCGCTGGCGCTCGCCGCAGTATCGGCCCGCGTCCGGCTGCACGCAGTCGACTACTCGGCCCTGTTCGGCTCGTCGGGCTGGGCGGGTGGTGTCCCGTGTCCTGGTGCGACACCGTGGCTCTCGTGGGGGCTGGGGTCGGGGACGAGTTGGATGACGAGCAGGGCGACGTCGTCGTTGGCGGGTTCGGCGCCGATGAGGGCGTCCATGACGTGGACGCAGATGGCGTCCGGGGGCGCGGGCACGACGGTGGCGGTGAGGCGGTCGAGGAGGACGTCGATGGAGTGGCCGCGGCGCTCGACCAGGCCGTCGGTGTAGAAGACCAGGACCGATCCGTCGGGCAGGTCCAGCGTGGTGTCGTGGCGGCCCTGGGGTGTGGGGATGTCCAGCCCGACCGGTGGGTCGAGGGTGATGGGTGCCAGGACGGCGGGGTGGTCGGGGCTGGCGTGGACGGGTGGTGGGTGACCGGCCGAGGACAGGGTGATCCGGCGGGCGGTCAGGTCGATGACGCCGTAGCTGACGGTGGCCATCGCGTGATGCTCGAAGTAGGAGACCTTGCGGTGCAGTTTGCCCAAGACCTCGGCGGGCCTGTCGTAGTCCAGGGCGTAGGCGCGCAGCGCGCTGCGCAACCTGCCCATGATCACCGCCGCTGCCAGGCCGTGTCCGGCGACATCGCCGATGACGACGCCCAGTCGGTTCCCGTGCAGGGCGAAAACGTCGTACCAGTCCCCGCCGACCGCCGTCGGCGCGCCGGGGACATAGCGGGCGGCGAAGCGCACCGCGTCCACCACCGGGAAGCTGGCGGGCAGCAGGCTGCGTTGCAGCGCGGTGGTCGCGGCACGCTCGGCGCCGCTCTGCTCGGCCTGCACGGTGAGCGCGACCCGGTCGGCGACCAGGTGCAGCAGCTTGCTGTCGGTGTCGGTGAACGCGCGCGGGGCCAACGAGCCCACGTGCAGGACCCCGATCAGCTCACCGCGAGCCAGCATCGGCACACCGAGCAGCGCGCGCAGGCCTTTGCGCCACAACAACGGACTCACCACCGTCGTCTCGTCCACCCGGTCGAGCACCACCGGCTCGCGGGTGAGGGCGACGCGGCCTGCGAAGCCCTCGCCCAGCCCGATCGTCACGCCGTGGCGGACCTCCTCCTCGATCCCTGCGGTGGCCGCGACCGCCAGCCGCTTGGTCCGCGGGTCGTAGAGCACCGCGGTCGCGGTGTCCACCTCGAACAGCTCGCGCACCCGCTGCAGCACCACGGCGAGGAACTCGTCGAGTTCCATCTGGCGCAGCGCGACGTCGGTGATCGCCTCCAACACGCTCATGCGGTCGGCGGCGCCAGGCAGATCGGACACCGGCGAAGCCTAGCCAACACGCCGACCTTGGCACCCTTTCGCGACGTCGCGCCGACCACCTCCTCCCGCAGAGCGGACAACGTCCACACCGCGTCGACAGAAAGAATCCAGCAAGTTTGATGTCAGGTCAAATGTTCGCGGACGCTGTACGTCGCCCGCCTCGTCCAAACTGATCCGACAGGGCTGTCGTGATCACCCTGTCGGCGTCGTTTGACGACGGGGTGATCACGGCACGATTAACACGCCAGCCAAGATCATTCCACTTTTCCGGTGTTACCTGGAATCGCGTGGCGGCACACCATCGTGATCCACTTACATTGTCCTCAACGTCGGAAACACACTCTGCGACAAGGGAGACAATGACCGTGAAGAAGCTCGCTTCGGTGATCGGTGCTGCGGCCGCGTTCGCTTTCCTCGCGACGGGCACGGCGGGTGCCACCAACCCGCCCTCCGGTGGGTTCGACTGCCAGAACGGCGGGACCGTGAACGCGCCCGTGCTCTCGTGCAACGACACCACCATCAACGCGCCCATCACGCTCAACCTCCACATCGACCGGACGCTGTCGGGCAACGAGATCGTCACGGTCGAGGACACCCTCAACCACACCACCGTCACCGCGACCAACCTGGTCAACGTCAAGAAGGTCCTCGTCGACGCGTGCGGCGCGTTCAGCGCGGCGGTCGACGTCGACAAGGTCCTGGTCTGGGGTCAAGGGCGTCGGCCCCGTCATCGCCTGGCCGGTCCCGCCGGTCGACGGCGGACAGCGGAACCCCGGACGAGGGGTGGGACGAGGGCACAATGGCCACTCGTGTCCTCGCCCCTTTCCAGCCCTGCCATCCCGGATCCGCTGCGACGATCAATATCGCACCTTATGACAGAAATACGTCGAACAAAATCGCAAGAGCAGCTGTCTGTCGCTGTTTCGAAGGACCGCTCGGAGCAATGACAAGCCATTCAGCATGACGGTTGCGCAAGACGGCGCCTGCGGCCCGGGCGCGTGGGTACCGCGGCTGCGGGGATCCACCGGCGGACACTCGACGACGAAACGCGCACGAGTGTGCGCCGGATCGGTCAACAGGTGTTTGGGGGTCGGGGATCGGGCAACTCCCGACACAGCTTCGTTCTGACGAGCAGGGTGCACCTCGGTTCCGAGAGGACGACCATGACCCCTCAACACTCCGCTGTCACGAACGTCGCGGCGGTCGACTTCGGCGCGGGCGTCTCCGACGCTTGGCGCGCCATCGCCACCTTCGTCCCAAGCTCGTGGCGTTCCTGCTGATCCTGGTGATCGGCTACTCGTGGCGAAGTTCGTCGCCAAGGCCGTCAACGCCGTCCTCGAACGCGTCGGGTTCGACCGGGTGGTCGAATGCGGGCCTTTCTGGCCGGTGGCCTCCGCCAGGGTCCACCCGTTCTTCCGCTCCACTTCAGACAACAAACCCCTGACATAGCAAACGCATCTGACGCCGCGACTCCCCAGGCGGAAACCTCGCCGCGAAACCGCCCATGAACGCGTCGAACCCCGCCGACCACGACCGCGCATCCTCAACCACACCAAGATCGAATACCACCTCCCCCGGCGGGTCGCAACCTGTCGTTGTCGTACTAAACGGACGTTCCTGCCGGGTAAGACTGGTCGGACAGTTGAGCGAACTGCTGATCGAACACGACGAAGCGATGATCCCTTGAGGTCAAGCCTGCCTGACACGGGGAACATCACAGTCTCCATCAAACCCGGGGCTTGACAGTCTGGGATCAGGGTGTCCGATTCAAGGGGACAACCTCAAACCTACCTGAATTTTCTTTCACCGCAGGCGGTTGATTGCCGCATTCGACGCCCGACCGGTCAGCGATCGGCCATCGCCGCCTCGGCTCAGTCACCCGATTGGTACATGCTCCGTCCGGGTCGGGCGTGCTTCGATCACACTATGGACCCGGTTGAGCAAGCCGGTCGCGGCTCCGCGGCGGCGGCTTTCCCGTACGCGTTCCACATCGCCCTGGACGGTAACGGGCTCAACGGGTTGGAGGGGCGGGCGGGGGTGTGCGTGTTCGGCTACGACCCGGTCAGCGGGCGGCACGCCTCGCGGATCGAGTACTACGACGGGCTCGCGGGCGGGCACGCGATCACCCTCAGCCCGGACCGGCGCCTCGGGTTCCTCGGCAACACCGGCCAGCACCTGGCCTTCTACGACACCGAGCGACCCGAGGACACCGAGCGGGTCTCCACGCTGCGCTTCGAGCCCACCGACTCCTCCATCAAGGGCAGCACGCACGCGGTGTGGTTGGACGGCT
Organism: Actinokineospora sp. NBRC 105648; assembly: GCF_030269645.1. Classification (GTDB taxonomy): domain Bacteria; phylum Actinomycetota; class Actinomycetes; order Mycobacteriales; family Pseudonocardiaceae; genus Actinokineospora. The sequence goes on from NZ_BSTR01000005.1 coordinate 212,715, forward strand.
CGACCGGGATCACCGCCGTCGGGGAGTCGTTCTGGCAGTTCGACGTCAACCACCTGACCGCCGCCGAGAACATCGGCGCCCACGACCTCAAACTCCCCCACGCCATCAAGCGGACCGCCTCCGGCCGGCACCTCGTCTACGGCGGCATGGACCACCCCCGGCGCGGCGAAGCGTGCGAGGTCGGCATCTTCGACCTGCACTACCGCACCACCCGCACGGTCGAACTGCCCGCCACCTGCTGGCACGTCGCCACCCATCCCACTGAAGACCGCTTCTACGCCCTGTCCTTCCGCGTCGTGCCGCAGGAGGGCCGCGACTGGCACGAGTGGGCCATGGCCCACTTCAAGGAATACGCCTTCGAGATCGACGCCGATACCGGGCAGGTCCTGCGGCACTGGACAGCCGCGAGCGACATCCCCGCGCACATCAACTCCGACGTCTGCATCTCCGACCGGGAGCTGATCTACTGCACCGGCGGCAGCAACACCATCGTCCTCATCGACCTGGCCGACTTCTCCTCCTACCGCATCATCGACCAACGCCCCGACATGCGGCAGCAGGTGAAGGCAGGACGCCAAGCCACTCGACAGGTGCTCGACGCCCTTACCAGGGGATCGGCACTGGCGAGCACGAAGCACTTCCTCGCGGCGCTGCGCGTCAGCCGGGGAACGTTGATCGACGGCGTCTACGCCTGCCAACTCTCCGCGGACCAGACCCTGCTGTTCACCGCCAACCGCGGCCTCAACACCATCACCGTTTATGACTACCCGGCGTGTACGGTGCGCACGCGCGTGCGCATGCCCGACCTGCACGACCACATCGACGGACTGCGCGTTTGGTCCGACCCCCGCCTGGGCTTCCACCACGGCGCCCTCATCAGCCCACAAGACCACCACTGAGAATTCCGACGGAGTCGTCGAACACGCCGATAGCAGGCGGGGCAGTTGTTGCGGGTTCCGGGTCGCGTTGGCCACATAATTGACCACGGCAGCGCAGCAGCGCTTCGCCGCGTTTTTGGGTGTGGCCAGGGCCCTCACCGTCACGGGCGATTGCACTTACTGACAGTGCGTGAACGCTCGGTGTTCAGGTATTGCCGTTAACCCATTTGCCCCTGTCCGGGATCGGCCGAATGCCAGTAGCGTCTCCGGCGTCGATCATCATGGGAGCGGGACACGTGGTAGCGCTGGTGTCGCGTGCGGTCGGACGGGAATGCACCGACGAGGAGGGGTGTAAGCCTTCGACGACCAAACGCACTGTGCGAACAAACAAATCTGCACCTGACGGGACGCAACCCTTGTCCCGTGGTGAACCTGGCCACCCCTGACATCTGGGCTCGCCGAGCCGGTGACTGCGAGGCCGGGAACCCCGCCGGGTTCCCCCTTTCTCGGGTGCACCCCCCATAGCTCGCTTACGGCGCCTTGTCGGCTTCCCGACCGGCGCCATCGGACATTCGCGTTAAGTCGCAGACGGACCACTAGGGAGCACGAGTGCATTTCACCCCGTCGGAACAGGAGAAGCTGCTCCTCAGCGTCGCGGGCATGCTCGCCAGTTACCGCAAGGAGCAGGGTGTGCGGCTCAACTACCCCGAGACGGTCGCCTACCTCAGCTGCTGGGTGATCGAGCAGGCGCGCGTGGGCAGCAAGACCGTCGCGGAGCTCATGGCTGAGGGCAAGAACCAGCTCACGCGGGCGGACGTCATGGACGACGTTCCGCTCATGCTCGAGAACGTCCAGATCGAGGCGACGTTCCCCGACGGCCGCAAGCTCGTCACCATCCACGACCCGATCGCCTGAGGGGACCCGTGCCTTACTTCCAGATCACCGCGCCGCCGACCGCAACCCCGCCGACCACCGAGCCGCCAACCACCGTTCTGCCATTCCGCTACGGGCCTGGGCACATCTGGACCGACCCGACCGCGCCTGACCTCGAACTCAACCAGGGGCTGGCGAAGACCGACGGTGTCCATGTGCAGAACATCGGCGATCGTCCCATCCAGGTTGGCTCGCACGTGCACCTGGCGGACATCAACCCGGACCTCAAGTTCTTCACCGAGGCCGAGGTCCAGCAGCTCGACGTGCTGCCGGAAAAGCCGACCGCCGCCGAGGTCGAGGCCGCCCGGGCGAAGTCGAAGGCGCTCGCCGAACAGACGCAGGACGCGGCAGCCGAACGGGTCCACGGCAACCGGTTCGACATCCGTTCCGGTGCGTCCCTGCGCTTCGAGCCGATGTCCAACCCGGACGGCCCGTACACGCTCGTGGCGATCGGCGGTAAGCGCGTCGTGCCCGGGATCCGCCTGGACAAGCAGCCCGGCGACGAAGACCTCGACTGATCCGCGGCATCCGACACCGGCTGAACAGCACAGGAGACAGACATGCGGATCTCCCGCGAAGACTATGCCAAGGCCTTCGGTCCCACCGTCGGCGACCGGGTGCGCCTGGGTGACACCGACCTGTGGATCGAGATCACCCACGACCTCACGTTCGGGGGTGACGAGGCCATCTTCGGAGGTGGCAAGTCCATCCGCGAGTCGATGCTGCAGGGCACGACCACCAGCGCCGACGGCGCCCCGGACACGGTCATCACCAACGTGACCATCCTCGACGCCAAGCCCGCGGTGCCGTTCGACGAGAGCACCGAACGCCCCGTAGTGCGCGCCGACGTCGGCATCAAGAATGGCAAGATCGTCGCGATAGGCCGCTCCGGCAACCCCGACGTGTCCGGCGGTGTCACGCCGGGCCTGCACATCGGCCCGGCCACCGACATCATCGCGGGCGAGGGCAAGATCCTCACCGCGGGCGCGGTGGACACCCACGTGCACTTCATCTCGCCCTCCCAGGTGATGGAGGCGCTCGCCACCGGCACCACCACCCTGGTGGGTGGCGGTGTCGGTCCCTCCGAGGGCACCAAGGCGACCACCGTCACACCGGGCCCGTGGCACCTGCTGAACATCCACCGCAGCCTCGACCACCTGCCGGTCAACGTGCTGCTGCTCGGCAAGGGCAACACCGTCAGCCAGGACGCCTTGGCCGAGCAGGCCTTGGCGGGCGCGGGTGGCTACAAGGTGCACGAGGACTGGGGCTCCACCCCGGCGGCCATCGACGCCGCCCTGACCGCGGCGCAGCGGTGGAACCTGCAGGTGGCCCTGCACGCGGACTCCCTTAACGAGGCGGGGTTCGTCGAGATGACTCGCAGGGCGTTCAAGGGCCGCCCGATCCACGTGTTCCATGCGGAAGGCGCCGGTGGCGGACACGCCCCCGACATCATGGAGCTGGCGGGTGACGTCAACGTCCTGCCCGCCTCCACGAACCCGACGTTGCCCTTCACGGAGAACACCGTGGCCGAGCACCTGGACATGCTGGCGGTCTGCCACCACCTCAACCTCAACGACCCGGCGGACCACGCCTTCGCCGAGTCCCGCATCCGCGCCAGCACGATCGCCGCCGAGGACGTCCTGCACGACATGGGCGCGATGTCCATCACCTCCTCCGATGCCCAGGCCATGGGCCGCATCGGCGAGGTGATCACCCGCACCTGGCAGGTCGCGCACGTCATGGGCGGCCGGTTCGGCTCCATCGGCCCAGGACCCGCCGACAACGCCCGCGCCCTGCGCTACGTGGCCAAGTACACGATCAACCCGGCCGTGGCCCACGGCATCGACGAGCACATCGGCTCGGTGGAGCCGGACAAGCTTGCCGACCTCGTACTGTGGGATCCCCGCTTCTTCGGCGTGCGCCCTGAACTAGTCATGAAGGGCGGCGCGCTGGTGCGCGGGAACCTCGGTGACCCGAACGCCTCCATCTCCACACCGCAGCCGCAGCTGATCCGCCCGGGGATGACCGACGCGATCGGCGCGGACCTGTCCTACACCTTCGTGTCCCCGAGGGCACTGGAGGAGCAGAGCTACCAGGAGTGGCACTCCCGCAACCCGGGCAAGCCCTCGCTCTTCACCGGGGACACGTTGGTCGACACCCTCGCGCTGCGGCGCAGGCTGGTGGCGGTCAACGACACGCGTGCCACGACGAAGGAACACATGGTCTTCAACGCCGAGACCCCGGACATCGACATCGACCCGGAGACCTTCGAGATCACCGTCGACGGCACCAGAATCGAGCCGAGGCCGGTGACGATGGCCGAGAGGCTGCCCCTGGCCCAGCTCTACACGATGTTCTGAGGCGCCGGTGAGCACCTCGTCGCTGCTGCTCGCGCTGCTGGGCGATGCCCGGCTCCCGTCCGGCGGGCACACCCAGTCCGCCGGGCTGGAGCCTGCCCTGCGCGCAGGCACGACCCCTGCCGAGGTCCCGGCCTACCTGCGGGCCCGCCTGCGCACGGTGACCCGGGTGGAAGCGGGGACCGCCGTCGTGGCGCGCGCCGTGGCGGCCGAAGGCGGCGACCTCGACGCGGTCGAGGCCGCCTGGGCTGCCAGGACCCCGAGCCCGGCGCTGCGCGCCAACGGCAGGCGCCTGGGCCGCGGGTACCTGCGTGTCCTGCAGACCCTGTGGCCCGGCCCGACCGACGACCGGGCACGCCACTGGGCGCGTCCGGTCGTGCTGGGCCTGCTCGCGCACCGCGCGGACCTGTGCCCGGTCGACCTCGCCCGCCTAGTCGGCTACGACGACGCCCAGACCGTGACCGCGGCCCTGCTCAAACTCGAGCCGGGTGACCCGTTGCAGGCCACCGCGTGGGTGCGCGACCTGCTGCCCGACATCGACCGGATGGCGCGGCAGCTCGCCCCCTTGCGGACCCCGGATGAAATCCCCTCGGGCGGCGCACCGCTCATCGAGCGGTGGGCACAGACCCACGACACGACGACAGAGAGACTCTTCAGTGCCTGAGACCACCAAGACCCCCGCCCGTGCCATGCGCCTGGGGGTAGCGGGCCCCGTCGGGACCGGCAAGAGCTCGCTGATCGCGCTGCTGTGCCGTGCCCTGTCCGACAGGCTGCGCATGGCCGTGATCACCAACGACATCTACACCGACGAGGACGCCCGCTTCCTGAAGTCCGCGGGCGTCCTGGACCCCGAGCGCATCCGCCCCGTGGAAACCGGCGCGTGCCCGCACACCGCGATCCGTGACGACGTGACCGCGAACCTGCTCGCCGTCGAGGACATGGAGGCCGACTTCGACCCCCTCGACCTGGTGGTCATCGAGTCCGGTGGCGACAACCTGACGGCCACGTTCTCCCCGGCCCTGGTGGACGCCCAACTGTTCGTCCTGGACGTGGCGGGCGGCGGCGACGTCGTGCGCAAGGGTGGGCCCGGCATCGCGCGGGCCGACCTGCTGATCGTCAACAAGACGGACCTGGGCCCCTACGTGAGCGTGGACGTGGAGCGCATGGTCCGCGAAGGCTCAGCCGCACGCGAGGGCCGTCCCGTCATCGGGCTGTCCCGCACCGACGCGGCGTCGATCGACGAGCTGGTGGCCTGGGTGCTGGGCATGCTGGACACCCACCGCAGCGGCGACCACACGCCCATCGACCCCGGCCCCATGGCCCCGCACACACACGCCGACGGCACCACCCACTCGCACACCCCCGGCCGGGCAAGCGCGGCCGCTGGGCCGGGCGCGTGACCCACATCAGCGTCGCGCCAGGACCGGGGCGCTGCTACCTCCGTACCCAGGACGGTCGGCTGTCCGTGCGGGCCTTGCACCGCGACCCGCACGGCGCGCGCGTGGGGCTGATCGCCAACGGCGCACTGCTGCTGTCGGGCGACCGCGTCCACGTGGAGATCGACGTGGCCGATGGGGCGTGGCTCGAGGTCGTCGAGTCGACCGGCACAGTCGCCTACCGCGGCGAGCAGCCCTCGTCCTGGACAGTGGACGCCACCGTGGGCGACGGGGCGGCGCTGTCCTGGGGATCACTCCCGTTCGTGGTGTCGGACAACGCCACGACGCACCGTGGCACACGGCTACGCCTGCACGGCACCGGCCGAGCGCTGCTGCAGGAAAAAATCGTGCTGGGGCGTGCCGGGCAGTTCGGCGGCGACATCGCGATGTCCCTGGACGCCGTCGACGACAGCGGTCCTCTGCAGAGAGAGCACCTGGACCTATCCCAGCCGGCCCGGGTGCTGCCTGGGATCCTCGGCCGACTGCGCGCCCTGGACACCGTGACCGCCCTCGGGTGGACACCACAGCCCCCCGAGGGCCTCGTCGCGGGCCTCAGCGGTGCCGGAGAAACCTGGTTCCCCCTGGACCGCTCCGGTTCGGTGTTCCGATGGATCGGCGGTGGGCTGTTCCAGGACACCCTCGGTGACCCCACGTTCACCGCCTGGCGGGCCGAACTCCTGGCGAAATACCCCCGCCGCGACGCAACACCGCCCCGCAGGGCCGCCCCGCAACCGCCCGCGCCCACTCTAGCCACCCGATTCGGCGGCTGAGGGCCGTCTCGCAACCCGGTGGATGGCCGACGGTGGCCACCAAGGGGTCAATCGCGTTCGAGGTCACTCATCGGTGGTGGGTCGGGCTGGCTGTGTGGTTGATCGTGGCCAGCACTTTGCTGGGCATGAGGACTCGGCGGGGTACCCGTCATGCGGGTGGGCGGAGCCATGGAGTAGTGCACGTCCGCGTGGGCCCGCAGGGCGGAGAAGCCGCCGACGGCGAGGGTCGGCCTCGGCGGTGCAGGGTTGGCGCCGTGAACGTGTTCGGGTTCACGCCTGTAGCGGGCTTGGCAGAGATTGGGCAGCCAGACGGGCCAAGTGCTCCAGTCAAGTACGTCGACCTGGCCTGCCGCCACGTCGGTATTGGTGGGCGAGGTGATCGGTGAACCATGTTCGGGGGACGAGCGTGTCGGCGACGGCGGTGGCGAGCCAGCGGCCGAGGTGGGCGATCCCGGCGAAGCCTCGCCGCCTTTGCCGCCCCCACGTTTCGGGCGGTAAGGGTGATGACGTTGGCGCCCGCGGCGGTGGGCGATCTGGCGGTGTCGTCGGTGCAGGTGTAGGCAACGACGGTGACAGCACCGGCAGGGGTGTGACGGCCGCCGCCTCAGCGTTGGAGGTCAGGCAGGCTGGGAGGTGTTTGCTTTCGTCGTGCGCGGGGGTCACGACCTCGATGCCGGCCTCTACCGCGCCGGTCGAGGAAGTTCATGACGCGAACCCCCTAAGCGGGCCCTAGGGACGACACCTCCAGCGCTGCGACGCGGCCGTCCGGTCAATGCAACAACGCGTCCACCGCATCCTGGCGGCCGTCGACGTCGTACTCGGCCGAAATCCCCGGAACACGGCCGACGACGCCAGAGCGGACTGCTTGTCGGGACGATCCGCGCTCATACCCCGGCGGCAGTGCAGTCCACACCACCACCGGACAGTGCACCCGGGTGCGTCGCCGTCCCCTTTCTGACCACAAACGTGGTCGTAGACCGCGCGGTCGAGGCGTCCCTGATCATCGCCGGATCGCGGACCCGCGCCCGGCTGCCGCTGCGGCTCGTCAGGGGCGGACGGGCGCGGCGTCGGTCAGGACGGATTGGTGTCTGCTGCTCGGGTGGGACCGCGGTGGAGGTAGGCGGTGAGGCCGCCGAGTTCCTCGCTGGCGATGAACGCCGACCGCACGGTGAGGATGGCTTCCTCGACGTGGGCGGGGCACCCCCAAGCGGCGTCGCCCCAGGAGTCGGCGACCTTGAGTTCCGCGGGTGCGGTGCACCCGTCGGCGCCGCCGAGTTGGCAATGCTCGGGGTGCGGCTGGACAGCTTGGGCGGCTGCGGCAGTGCGCATCCGGGCGGTGAGTTCGGCGGCGGCAGCGGCGCGCTGCTCGGCCTCGGCCCGCAGTGCCTGTTCGGCGCGTACCGCTTCGACCAACTGGGCGCGGACCGCCTCGGCGCGGACCTCGGCGTCCCGCCTGGCTCGTTCGTTGTGGTGACGTTCGATGGCCAGGGCTGCGGTGCCTGCGAAGACGCGGGCAAGGGCGAGATCGAAGTCATGCGGCACCCGGGGGACCCTGTGGTACATGGCAAAGGTGCCCAGCAGGCTCCCGTCGCGAGCCAGGATGGGAGTGGACCAGCAGGCGGCCACGCCCGCCTGGTCGGCCAGGTCGCGGAAGTCGACCCAGAACGGGTCGGTGGCGATGTCGGTGACGATGACCGCCTCCCGCCGGTGGGCCGCGGTGCCGCAGGAGCCGACGCCTTCACCGGTGGCGATGCCGTCGATGGCCTCGTTGTAGAACCCGGGCAGGCTGGGCGCGGCCCCGTGGCGTAGGTGGCGTCCGTCGGGGTCGGCGAGCAGGACGGAGACGAGGACTTCCTCCGGGTTGAGGTTCTCGATGCAGCGGGCCATCCCGTCGAGCACCTCGGCCAGGGGAGCCTGCCGAGCGATCTGCTCGAGCAGGGCCCGATGCTCGGCCATCAATCGCTGTGCCTGCTTGACCTGGGTGGTCTCGACACCGATCACCCGAATCCCGACGACACCACCCTGGGCGTCGCGACGAGGCTCGCAGGTGAAGTCGAAGAACCCCTCCCGCGCCTGCGGACCGGTCTTGAGCACGACCCGAACGTCACGGCCGGTGTAGGTCTCACCGGTGCGGTAGACCTCATCGAGCAGCGCGATGAACCCCTGCTCAGCCAACTCGGGCATGGCTTCCACTAACGGTTTGCCGGTTCGGGACCGGTGCTCGCCGATGGCGGTGAGGAACGCCGGGTTCGCCGATTCCAGCAGGTGGTCGGGCCCGTGCAGCGAGGCGAACACGGCGGTGGACTGCCCGAACAGTGCCAGGAGGTCGTCCTCCGCCGCCTGTTTGGCCGTCGCGGGCTCCGCGGCAGAGGGGTGGGAGCCTGTTGCCGCCGTCATGGTGTGGTCCGTTCCTCAGTTGGTGAGTGCCACCGTAGCGCCACAATCGCCTCCGCTTGACTGCCGGATCCGCGCGTCAGGCCGCCGAGGGCACCGATGGAACGGGGGTTTGTTGCGACCGAGTGGTGGAAGTCGCCAACGAGCGAGGAGGCGGGGAGCGTGCGGGCGGCGGTGAGATGGGCCTTGCGGGTCAGGCTGGCCCCGGCCTCCACTGCGACGGACAGCCTGTGTTCTCGTCCCACAGGAAAGCGAATGGTTAACGTGGACACACTGCGCTGTGGGCGTCCACAGCGATGTAGGCCGACACCGGACCGTCTTGGTCGGCGGTGACCGACTCGACCCCGAAACCGACGGCCTCCGCGACAGCGCCCACGTAGCGCCAGGTACCGATGAGGTGCCGCTGGCCGGTGATCGGATCTGCAAACAGATTCATCTCTTCACTCCGAGGTCAACAGTCCCCACCTCACCATGGGGGTGGGATGAGGGGTTCGGTCAACACGGCTTGACTGCTGGATCAGGCGGCGAACCACCGTCAGCTTGTCTGCACGGCCCTGTTGGGCTCACCCGTTCGCGGACACGTGAGCCCAACGGAGGCTCTGATCAGGCGTGGATATCCCGTGGCTTAACAGGCGACACCACGGCGATCCGGCGCTGCTTCGCCTGCTAAGCCACGGGATGTGCAGGGGTCAGCACACCAGCATGGTAAGAGGCGCCGATGCGTTGGATATTGAGGGTGCACCCAGGAACAGCTACCGGAGAACACACCAAGCGGCCGCTCACTCACCTGCACTGTACGTCACAGTGCACGCGATCGACGCTGCCGGTCTGACCGCCAACGCCTACCTGCACGTCCGCGACCCCCGACGTGGTCCGGGCGATGCTGGAGGACTATCGCGCCGGCCTGACCATCGACCGCGCGCACGAAGGGGCCGCCCCCGCCGCTGGCACACACCTGCGCGGCGCGGCGCATCCTGGTCCTGTGGTCTACCCGTGACGACTCGAAGACCTCCACGGCAACCCCCTGGCCATCTGGCAGGCCTGGGTGGATGACCTGCGCGGCCACGGCATCGACTCCGGCCACCACATCGCCGAGCAAGCCCCCACCGAACTCGCCACCGCCCTGAGCACCTTCCTCCACGACTGAGACCCCGACACAGCGGTTTTGACCGCCAGCGGCCCGGGCATCCCCACCGCGATCGCCAGCCGACCCGGGGAGAGCCAGATGGCCGACCAGACCACCCGCCGCGACCCGCGCAGCCAGTACCCGGGCCCAGCGTCCGCGGAGACCATCGAGCACCCCGGCCCCACCGACCAGATGGACCGCGAACCCGACCACGGCGAACACACCTACCGCGGATCGGGCCGACTGACCGACACCGCGGCGGTGATCACCGGCGGGGACTCCGGCATCGGCCGCGCCGTGGCCATCGCCTTCGCCCGCGAAGGCGCCGACGTCCTGATCACCTGCCTCCCCGAGGAGAAAGACGACGCCGCCACCACCGCCGCGCTGATCACCGACGCGGGCAGACGCGCGGAAGTGGTCGTCTGCGACCTGATCCTCGAAGCAGACAACACCCGCGTCGTCGACCAAGCCGTCGCGGCTTTCGGGCGCATCGACGTGCTCGTCTGCAACGCCGCCTACCAGATGTCCCGCGACGCCGGGCTGCCCGACATCGACACCGAGCAATTCGACCGGGTCCTCAAGACCAACGTCTACGCCCTGTTCTGGCTCTGCAAAGCCGCACTCCCGCACCTGCCCCCGGGGGCGTCCATCATCACGACCTCCTCCATCCAGGCGTTCCAACCCTCCCCGAACCTGCTCGACTACGCCACCTCCAAAGCCGCGATCGTCAACCTCACCAAAGGACTCGCGCTCAACCTCATCGACCGCGGCATCCGCGTCAACTCAGTCGCCCCCGGCCCCGTGTGGACACCACTCATCCCGGCCACCATGCCCCCGGACAAAGTCGACTCCTTCGGCGCCCAAGCACCACTCGGACGCCCCGCCCAACCCGCCGAACTCGCCCCCACCTACGTCTTCCTCGCCTCCCAGGAATCCAGCTACACCACCGGCGAAACCATCGCCGTCACCGGCGGCACCCCCATCACCTGAACCGAACCAGCGAAAATCTTCAACCCCCGACACGTCAACGGCCCCGCCAAGTACGACCAGTTTCCAGGACACACCATGGAAGTCACACCGCACACAGGGCGACGCCGGCAACACTGATCACGGCAGGTGATTCACCCGCCGCCAGTAGCAACCGCGGCAACGAGGCGCTCGGCCAAGACGCGGAGCCTGACGTGGTCACGCTGGGACTACTCGCCAGCAGCTAAACGTCGCGTCGCCAGAGATGGCAAGAGAGCCCATGATGATGCCCTTGGCCTGGTCGATCACCGCGCGCGATTCCACCGCGCCCCGCAGCTGCACAACGAGGTCGTGGGCCTGGACGTAGCGACTGAGGGAGCGCAACGCCTCGACCGCGGTGGCGTAGAGCTCCAGCAGCACATCGTCAGAATTAGCGAACCCGCGGCTTGGCACGCTCTAGCAGTTGATGGCTCCCGCATGCTCATCGTTGATGAATAGGGGCACGCACAGAAAGCTTCCCACCGACCCCACGTCCTCTCCCCGCCTCGATGCCGAGCGACACGGCACCGGGCGGACGGATCACCGTGCGGGCCGGGAGACGATAGCTCAAGCTGTCCAATCTGGACAAGGTGCTCTACCCGGCTGACGGGTTCACCAAGGGCGAGGTCATCAACTACTACTCCCGCATCGCCCCGGTCCTGCTCCCGCACCTGGAGGGCAGGCCGGTGACCACCATCCGCTTCCCCGACGGCGTGGACGGCGAGCAGTTCCTGGAGACGAACCTCCTCCGAGGCGCGCCATCCTGGCTGTCGACCGTCGTCTGCCGAGCTCGGGCGCCCGCAGCGGCCGAGGCCCGGCCACGATCGAATACTTGGTAGATTGACGTCCTGCCGAGGGCGTCGCCTCATTCCCGGCACCGACATGCCGACGATCAATACCTCCGTGACTCGGAATCCCTCCCAGCCAACCCATCCAGCCAAGGATGAAAGAGGTGCTTTATAGATCGTTCTTGTCGACAGACAGTACCTTTGTGCCGGCGTGGGCGACACCTGAGTCAACGCTCGGTCATCTCGCGGGGTTGAGGGATCTTGGGCGGGATGGCTGGGTTCCGCTGAGCAAGCAACTCTGAGTCGCTGCGTCAGCGTGCGGGAGCGCGCCGCGGCCGGAGATCTCGTCGCGGATGTGGGTCGCCCAGTCCATGGGGGTGGCGTGGCCGAGGGTTTCGGCGAGGGTGCTCAAGCGTGCCGCGCGTTCGGTGGTGGTCAGGGCGAGGGCGGTGTGCAGGGCGTGGAGCATGTCGGCTGCCGACGACGGGTCGACGAACACGGGGCCCGCGGTGAACACCGACGCCGCGCCCGCGCGGCGGGAGAGGATGAGAGCGCCGGTTCCGCCCACGGCGTGCTGGGTGGCGATGAACTCCTGCGCGGTGAGATTCATGCCGTCGTGGAGTGAGGCTACCCAGAAGGTGTCGGCGGCGGCGTACTGGGCGATGATCTCATCGAACGGCAGGCAAGTGGGCCGGTAGTCGACCGGACTCCAGTCCGGTGTGGACCAGGCGGCGTTCACTTCGCGCACCATGGACTCGAGGTGGCGGCGCGTCTCGTCGTAGGCGGTGATACCGGGCTCGGGCGGTGGGCAGACCAGGCGGAATACGATGGTGCCGCGTAGGTCGGGGCGCTCGCGGAGCAGGTCGCCGACGGCACGGACTTTGAGCGCGGGCGCCTTGGTGTAGTCGAGGCGTTCCACGGCCAGGATCACGCGGTGCGGTTGCGGACCGGCGGGCACGGCCAGGCGCTCGATCGAGGTGCGGTCGACGCCCAGCGGGTGGACGCCCAGGCGTGGGCCCGGGCCGATGGCGGCGCGGAAGTTGTGGGCGAACTCGGCGGTGTGGAAGCCCGCCCAGTCCAGCCCGGCGAGCGAGGAGCGCACCTCACCCGCGGTGGGCAGGGCGTCGAAGAGTGCCGGTTCCGGGAAGGGGGTGTGGTGGAACAGGCCGACGCGTAAATCCGGGCGGTGGGCCTGGAGGAAGCCGGGGACGAGCCAGAGGTTGTAGTCATGCAGCCACACCGTCGCCCCCGGTCGGGACATCGCGTCGATGTGTTCGGCGAAGCGGCGATTGATCTCGCGGTAGTCCGACCACCAGTCCGGGTCGAACCGCGTCAGGTCCGGGCGGGAGACCAGCAGGGGCCAGAGGGTTTCCTTTCCGGTGCGGTTCAGGAAGCCCGCCCACCGGGCCCGGCTCAGCGACAGGAACTCCAGTGGCAACCCGGTCCCGTGGTCGGCGGCGGCCGGTTCGGGCACCGCTGCGGTGACCCACACGCCACCGAGCCCTTGGGAGAAGACGGACGTCAAGGTCGGGAGGATGCCGTTCGGACTGCTGGGCGGACGCCAGCCGCCGTCGTGGGCGAGCACGGGACTGCGGTGGTAGCCGACGACCAAGCGGTGCCGCTGATCGACCCAACCGAGGCGGCGCAAGGCCGCGAGAATCGCGACGGCGCCCAGGGAGCCGGCGGGCTCGACGCCGAGTTCGGCCGCCAGCGCGGGCTCGGCGCCCCCGACCACGACGGATTCGGTTTCCAGCCGCAGCATCGACAGGTCGTTGAGCGAATCGCCCGCCACCAGCACATCCGCGAGGTGCCATCCTTCACGGCGGGCCAATTCCGCCACGGCGGCGCCCTTGTCCACCCCGCGTGGCAGGATGTCGAGGTACCACCCGCCGGAGTGCAGCACGTGACAACCCAGACGCGCCGCTTCCTCGGCGAGACCGGGCGGGACGACGTCGGCCAGGTAGGAACAGCGGCCTTCCTGCGGCACGCCCTCCTGGTAGACCAGGTCGAACGGTTCGAGCGCGGCCCGGATCGCGGCGGCGCCCGGCCAGCCGCGCCTGAGGTGACCCTGAAGGCTGTGGTCGACTCGCAGGTCCCCGTGGCAGACCGTCGAGCCGACGTCGCAGATCACCCAGTCCGCGCGCGGTACCAGCGGGTCGCGCAACACCTCCGCGACCGAGGCGCGGCCGCGCCCGGTGGCGAGGACGACCACGACACCGGAGTCGGTCAGCGCATCGCGCAGCTGGGCCCGCTCGGCCGCCGTGCCCGCCAGGAGGGTTCCATCGAGGTCGGTCACGAGTACTCGCGCCATGTCGACTCCCTGGTGACGTACAAGTGAACACCATCGAGCCTAGGACTCGAAACGATCTTCCGGTGACTCCGAGCACGCGTGTCACCCGGGTGGGAGCCGCTCCTGCCACACAGCCAACTCCGCCGAGGTCGGCGCGGCGCTCGACCCTACACCGGTGACCGACGCGGACCCGCACGCCACCCCCGCCGCCAAGCACCCCCGCAGGTCCGCACCGGTCAGCATGCCGTGCACGAACCCGGCGCCGAAGCAGTCGCCCGCCCCGGTCGTGTCCACCACCGGCACACACGGGGCGGACACCGCGCGCACCTGGTCACCGCGCACCGCGACAGCACCTGCGGGCCCGCGCTTGACCACCACCGTCGGGGTGAACCGGGCCAGTTCTCGCGCGGCGCGCTCCGCCGTGTGGGCCCCCGTGAGCCGCAATGCTTCTTCCTCGTTCGGGGAGAACACCTCCACGGCCGCCAACACCTCTCGCACGGTCGGCGTCGCCAAGGTGACCGGGACGTCCTGGCAGTCCAGGAACACCGCGACCCCCGACTCCCGCACCGCCCGTAGTTCCTCGACAGCGCGCTGCCCGTACCGCAGGAGCGGAAGGACGACCACCCGCGGCCGGTGCTCAGCCACCAGCTCCGGCAGCGCCAAGTCGACCACCTCGTCTTGGAAACTGACCATCGTGCGGTCCTCAGGTCCGGAAAGGACAGCTGTCACGCTGCGCAGCGGGCCATCGAGACGGACAAACCCCACCGGGTCCAGCCGCTCCCGCTCCGCCGCCCCCGACACCTCGCGGCTGAACAGGTCGGTCCCGAACGACGCCGCCCACACCACATCGTGTCCAAGCCGCCGCAACGCCATCGCCGGACTGAACCCGCCTCCGGGTACGACCTCGAAGCCGCCCGCGAACACCTCCCCACCCGACCGCGGTACCGGCACACCGCTGAAGACCAGGTCGACGTAGTACGCACCGACCACCATCACCTCTCGCACCGAAACGAAGCTAGCCACCCGAAACCCCCCGCCGCAACCCAGCCGAACACGACGACAGGTCCACGTGCACCCGCGGCCCAGGAACGTCGACCCCGATGAGCCGCCGGCTAGATCTCGGTCCGGTCGACGACGTCGACGCCCAAGTTCTCGGCCTCGACGAGTTGCCTGCGCCGACGTCCCCAGGCAGCCAGGTGTATTGCTCGGGTGAGCACAGCCAGCGAAGGTTGGCGACGTGGAGCGCACCCGAACCGCCGGAGGGGCGCTTGCTCACGCGCATCTGCTTCGCGCCATACCAGTGGTCTGGACCAAGACACGATCGGCGGTGTACCCCGGTGCCGCGGTGTTGGCAGCATGTGCGTGTTGGTTTGTCGCTCTGACCGAGGAGTCGCATGCGTATCGCCATCGTCGCTGTCGTCGCTGCCGCGTTGTCGGTGGTGGTCCCCGGGGTCGCGCACGCCGACTCGGTCACCGTCGGGCCCTACCCGAGCGAGGCCTCGTGTCTACCGGACAAGCAGCGCTACGCGGCGCTCTACCCCACCTACGGCTGCTACCAAAGAGGGACCGGCTGGTACTTCACCTACCGCAACGTCTGACCCGCGCGAAGACATCGCCCCGCCGTCTCGGTGCAAGCGGTTCAGGCGGGCAGCCGGAACGCGGCGGCGAGGAACTCGCCGACCTTGCCGAACGCGGCCACGAACTCGCCCAGGCTGATGGGCTTGGTATGTGGAAGTAGGCGTGCAACGAATAGCTGCTGAGCACATCCGCCTGGGCGGCGCGGGTCGGCAACACGACCACCGAGATCGCGGCCAGTCACGGGGTCGGCCGTGACCGCGGCGAGGCCTTCGCGCCCGTCCTTGCGCGACATCCTCAGGTCCACCAGGATCCGCCCCCGTCGAGGTGCGTCGTCGTAGCCGTCGGCGCGGCGCAAGAACGCGAGCGCTTCGACACCGTCGTCCACCACATGCAGTCGGCTGTTGGTGGCGCGCTCTTCGAAGGCCTCACGGATCATGACCACGTCGCCCTCCTCGTCCTTGACCAGCAGACGTCGAGCAGGGCGGCGTCGTCGGTCGAGTCGCCCCGTAGCGCCGCTCGGCCCGCGCCAGACCACCACGCCCGCATCGAGTCCCGCCAAGGCTCCAGGCCACCGCCTGGCCTTCGACGCCGGACTCGCGGGCCACCGGCTACCGGTATCCACACGAGGGCATCGACGTCCTGCCGACCGGGCGCCCGAGCTGCACGACGTGCTCGAACGACGAGATGACGAAGATATGACCCAGTCGTACTGGACGGCACACTCGGATGTGCACTCGCCTGGGCGATGACACCACCTCCGAACCCGGGGAAGTTATTTGATCGTGACTGCCCGCCGTCGCCTCTATCAGCGCAGTGTCTCCGGGAAGTCGCGATTTGCGGCTGATGCGGTTGGTTCCGGTCAGGGACGGGTAGCACTGGTGCGGCCGATGGCGATGATCCGGTCGCGATACCAGGCCAGAGCTGGGGTTTCGGTAGTGCGGTAGTCGTCGACGGGAACGGCGGGCGTCCAGGCTGTGGGGGTTTCCGGGGTCGGCTCCGTGCCGTCGGACGACCTTGAGTGCAGTACGCCCTCGGAGTCGGGGAACAGGACGAATAGGCCTCTCCCGGTGGTCACGAGGCGGACGTCGTGTGACGATCGCATTCCCTCGTCGTGGGCTGTCAGCACCCCTTCCGCGTCCTTCCGGATCGATACCACGGAACCTGCCAGTGTGCGGATCAGGCACATCAAGGTCCGGTTCCGGAAGAACAGCTCCGGAGAGCCGATCGGTATTTCAGGCCTGAGCACGCCGTAGCTGTAGAAGTCCTGCCACGGTTCCTGGCCGGTGCGGCTCTTGACTTCCAGGACCGGAAGCGCGGAATGGGTTCGCACGGCGGCGTACAGGGTGGTGCCGTCCCAGCACAGCGACGTCGCTCCGTATCCCGGCGGGGGCATCTCGGAGGCGGTTCCCCAGGTCGTGCCGTTGGTGCTGGTGCGGGTCAGTTGCCGACCGTCCGGGGTGCGGTAGGCGCAGATCAGTGAGGTGCCCGCCGCGATGAGCGAGACGGGGGCCGGTGCGACGGGGTCGGTGAAGCCGGAGAGGGTCCGCCACGTCCTGCCGTCGTAGGTGGCCCAGGTGAGTTGTTCCTTGTCGTAGGGGCGGAACAGCAGGTGGAGCTTCCCTCCGTGGACGGCCAAGCCCGGTGCAGAGGCGGCCGGCGGGAACGGCAGTCGCGTGGGCGCTCCCCAGAGGCGCATCAGCGGGTTGAAGATCCGCATGGACAGGTCCGGCCGGTGCTCCAGGGTGGGTGCGCTGAAGGACGGCACGGTGTACCGCGCCGTTGCGAGCCGGTCCGTGACGACGGCCTTGGTGACGGTCAAGGAGTGCGTGACGATGTCGGGGTTGGTGACCGTCACCAACGTGGAGCGGACGGCTTCCAACTGACCTGAGCTGGACGACGAGGTGCCGCGCAGTTGGAAAAGGGTGTCACGGGTGATGTTGTGGGCCGTGTAGCTCTCGCTGCCGGTGACGGAGATGTCCGCCTTGTCGTAGAGGAGCTGGAAATCGCCGCCCGCCGCTTGCCAGGTGAGGGTGACGCTGTCACCGTGTGCGATGCGTCCGGCGGACGCGCGCAGGTCGCCGAGGCTGAAGGTGGCGGGGAACTTGCTGATCGCGAGTGTGACCGTCTCGGTACTCCAAGAGTCCTCTGTGGACTCACCGGGCAAACGCCAGCGCACGGCCACCGTGAGCAGTGCTCGGCCCACAGTGCGGTTGACGGGCAACGTCCGCACCAGGAGCGAGAGTCCCTTCTGCCTGGCGATCTGTGCCGCGCCACCGGGCGGGGTGAAGGTGACCTGGCCGGAGGTGGCGACGGCGCCGGTCCAGCCGGGGGTGTCGGTGGCGGCCGTCATCCCGATCGTCGCGGCGGCCAGCGCGGTGGCTCCGCTGCCCACGGGCACGGTGACGGTGATGCCGCCGCACTCGATCGGGTCGGTGGAGCGACGGGTGAGGACGATCGTCAGGTCTGCCAGGCGGTAGGCGCCGGAGGCTGACGACGCAGGCAGCGGAGTGGGTCTGCTGGCCAGCGCGTAGCGCAGTTCGACACCAACCTCCGACGAGGCGTCCTCGAACGCTGTCGGGGCGGTCGTGGAGTCGGTCGCGGCGTCGGTGGTCATGGCTGCTCTCCTGCTAGCCGGACGGCTCTCGGACGGTTCAGAACAGGCACAGCCGGTCCTTAAGCAGTGCCAGTGAGGGACTGTGGCCGAATCCACCGCCGGGGACCGGTGACGCAGGGGTCCAGGAGGTCCCGTCGTAGATCAGGTATTGGATCGTTCCGGTGGCATCGCGGAAGACGCAGTGGACTCGGTCGTGGGCGACTGCCAGCGAGGGCGGCCCATCGCCCTGCGCCCCTGCGTGCACCACCGGCCCGGCCACCCAGTTCGCGTTGTCGGTGAAGGAACCTGAACGTTCGTAGAGCACCTGATACCCGGCGGCGGTCTGGTACACGCAGACCACTGTGTTGCCCAGCACGGCCAGCGCCGGCGGGCCGGTGGAGGCGGGTGCCACTGATATCCGTCGGGGCGTGGACCAGTTGTCGACGCGGCGGGTCGCGAAGTTCAGGTGGCCGTCGGTGTACACCAGGAAGAGCTTCTGTCCGAGGACGCTCGCGAGCGCGGGGCGTTGAGCGGTGATCACCCCTGGGACCGGTTCGGGTTCGGACCACCATGAACCGGACACGGCCCTCTGCATCACCTGGTTGTCGGCACCGCGGTACACGCACCGCATGGCCTGCAAGAGCCCCCGGGATCCGTACCACGCCAGGGCCGGGTCGGCTCCCGGGCCGAAGGGTTCTTCGACCGTGGTCCAGGCGTAGCCGTCGAAGTAGGAACCCACGAGACCCGACGACCCCAGCGGTTGGTAGACCATCCGACCGGCGACTCCCAGGATGTTCTGCATCGCCGGGCCTTGGCTCATCGCGGTTCCGCGCAGCGGCAGTGCGCTGCGGCTCCAGTGGGTCTCCTCCCACGTCCGAGTGGCGGGGTCGTACACCGCGCCGGCGATGGTGGGCAGTCGTTGCGGGAAGACGAGCGGGGCGCTCGCGGTCACCGGTTTGATCTCGGGTGCTTGCAGCGTCCCGTGCACGATGATCCGCGCGACCGTCTGGGCGAAGTCGGGCACGTGCACCATGACGCTGAGGGTCCGCTCGACGCTGCCCGCGCCGTCCTGGGCGACCGCCCGCAGGTGGAAGGCCGTCGTCTGAGTGATGTCGGTGATGGTGACCGAGGTTTCGCCGGTCACGGGGTGGGTGCGGCCGTCGTAGTGCAGCGCGAGGTGGGTGGCGGCACTGGCGTCCCAGCGCAGCTTGACTGCGCCGCCGCGCGGGACGCTCAGCGGCGTAGCGACGAAGGACCTCAGGTGGAATCCGAGGGGGAACTTGCCGACCTGCGGCCGGGCGGTCTGCTGCTGCCAGGCGGCGGTGTCCGGTGGCCGCCAGGAGGCCTCGACGTCGACCTGGCTGAGTCCGATGCGCTGGTTCACGGGTAGGCCGATCACCTGGAGCGTCACGCCGGTGTCCGCGTCGAACACGGTCTGCGGGGGCGAGCCCGGCGCCGGGGCGAAGGTGACGGTCCGGGCGGTGGCGTTCACCGTGCCCTGCCAGCCTTCCAGGCTGATGCGCGCGGTGACACCGGAGAGGCTAGAGGCCAGGTCCGTCTCGCCGGTGCCGACCCGCAGGGTGAGGGTGAAGGACCGGCATTCGACGGGGCTCTCGCCCGCGAGCGAGGCCACCACCATCAGGTCGGCCTTGGCGGGCGGGCCGCTGGAAGGCGAGATCCGCAGCGGGTCGGGGTTGACCGACAGGTCGAAGACGAGCGGGTCGGTGGCGGCGCTGCTGGTGCGGCCCGCGGGCGGGGCCACCAGGTGGCGGACGAGCGACATCACGCCTCCTGCGGGTCCGACGCGCGGACCGGGGTATCGAATTCCGCCGAGGCGGCGGTGTCCAGGTCCGGCGGTCGCGTGATCCGAATCCGGTCCAGGGTGCGGGTTTCCATCCGGTCGGTGCGCAGGTCTCCGGTCACGACGAGGTTGTTGACCTCGATGTCCGGGTCGGGGACGCCGACGACCGCGCCGAGGGTCTGCTCGGCTGTGCCGTGGGTGGCGCGCAGGTAGAACACGGTGGTGCGGCGCATGTCGGTCACGGTGAACTCGCTGCGCCCGGTGACGTCGTACTGCACCCCTTCCCACAGCAGGTGCAGCGTCGCGCCGGCCGATGCCTGCCAGCGCAGTTCGACGTCACCTCCGTTGTTCACCTGGGCGGGCGCCGGGATGAAGTCCTTGACGTAGAAGCCCTGCGGGAACTTGGAGACCTCGAAGAAGGTGCTGCCGGTGCCCGATTCGTTGTCCCAGTGCGCGGTGACGGCCACCTGAGCGGAACCGATCGCCCGGTTGACGGGGATGCGGTCGAGGGTGATGGTCAGGCTCGCGCCCGGGTCCACGGCCTCGCTGCCGGAGGAGGGACGGAAGGAGAAGGTGGACTGCTCCATGCCCGTGTAGGCCCAGCGGGGCCGGTTGACGGTGGCCTCCACGCCGTCGAGCGACGTGGCGAGCTGGTGGGAGTTGGCTCCCGCCGGGAGTTTTACCGTGATCTCGTTGAGGGTGACGCGGCCCGAGCCGGTCACCGTCGCGACGAAGGTGAGCTTGGCGTACTCGGCGTCGCCCGTGCCGGGTGAAACCCGGACCGGCACGGGGGTGGTGCTCAGTTCGAAGGCGACGCGGTTGTCGTCGGTCAGCGGCGCGGCGGCCGGGGTGAACTCCGTCATGGGCAGGCTCCTCGTGGGACGGCGGACGGTTCGGGGCCGGCTCGCGGTCAGCCCGAGCCCTCCCGGCTCGCGCCCGCCGCGTCGTCGAGCATCATGAAGCCGGTGCGTACGCGGGGCCGGGTCCCCTGCGGCCACGTTGCCGGGTCGGGTGTGGTCAGGGGTGAACGGGGCCAGGTGGCGCCGTCCGGCTCGGCCCACGACCAGGTGCCGGTGGCCGTGGCCGGGCGCGGTGCCAGCACGGCGTCCGGCCCGGAGGGGTCCGGTTCGACCGCGGCGAGCAGCGGGCCCGCGCGGAAAGCGACCGACATCGTGGCGAGTGCCCGGTCGGTGAACTCCTGCGGCACGAAAACCTTGCCGACGGGCAGGATGTCGGTGGTCGCGTGCACCGCCGCCCTGGTGTCCAGCAGCATGGTGACGACGGCGCGGGGGCCGTCGAAGGTGAGCTTGAGCCGTTCCCCGTTGCCGATCGACCTGAGGTAGCCGTCGTCGGCGGTGTCCAGGGCGGTTTCGATGTGGTCGTAGTCGTCGCCGCGCACGTAGCCGATCAGGCCGTCGTCGATCTGGGCGGCTTCGCCGAGGCGCACCCGCCAACGGTAGCCGAGCAGTTCCGGCTCGGGCTGGTCGAAGATGGTCCGCCAGTGCACGTCACGGCGGGCGGGGCCGCACAGCTCCAGGCCGAGTTCGGCTCGCACCAGGGCGATCGGGCGCCCGAAGAAGCAGACGAGCGAGGTGTCGTCGGGCCCGTCGGGGTCGATCGCGGCGAGCGCGTCGTCCAAGTATTGCCGCAGCGCGTCGAAGCCGGCCGGCCCCTGCCCTCGCACGCCGGCGAGGAACCGGTGGGCGTGGGGCGAGACGGCGGCGAGGTCGTCCAGGTCGAGCACGGGCGAGTCGGGCAGCGGGTTCCAGGTGACTTCGTCCCGCCCACCCTCGCCGACCAGCACCCGGACGTCGCCGAGCGCCGCGCCTTCCGGGGCGTAGCAGGCGATGGATTGGTCGAGCCGGTTGTGGATCAGCCAGGCGCACACCGGGTTCGTCCCGGCGGTGACGTCGATCTCCTCGCCGGTCCTGCCGTCGAGGAAGTGGAAGGCGAGCCGACCGGGTTGCAGCAGCCGGGGCGAAAGCTGCGCGAACCGGTCCTGCTCGATCTCGCCGACCTGCTCGTCCGGGACGAACGTCCTGGGCCGTGCGAAGTCGAAGTGGCGCGGGTTGTCGATGAGGTTGACGGCGCGGCCGAAGCGGTCGACGACGGCCAGGCGGGTGAACTCGACCTGCCCGGAGCGCAGTTCCTGGAAGTCGCTGTCCTCCCACTCCTCGTCCTCGTCCTCGTCGGGGAAGTTGCCGGGTCGGGGGATGCCCTGGTCGCCGTCGGCGATGAGCGCGCCGAGCGCCCCGCCGGGCCGCAGCCCGGACCCGGTGAGCCGTTGGCCGATCTGCGCGGAGAGCCCGTCGAGGCGTTGGGACAGTTCGTCGGTCTCGCGCAGCCGGGAGCGCAGGGAGCGGATCATCTGCTGGTCGAGGTCGTTGCGGCCGTTGGCGTAGGCGGCCAGCCGCCCTTCGAGCTGGTGGCCGCTGGTGGGGGTGAGCACCTGTCGGCCGGCGACGGCGATGCGGTGGTCGACGGTCCCGCCGCCTGTCCAGCGGTAGCGCTCGCGGTCGAAGTACCAGTTCTCGGTGCCGTCCGGCTCCTGGAAGGGGATCGCCACGTAGTTGGCCGACCAGGTCAGGTACATCGGCTGCCAGGGCTGGCGCCACGGCTGGGTGCCGTACTCGGGCAGCGCCCCCTGCGAGGTGCCCAGGTCGAGTCCTTGAGCCAGGGCTCGGTCCAGGATGAAGAACTCCGCCAGCAGCTTGGGGACCAGCGGGACCAGCCCGCTCGTGTTGACGAGCGCGACGTCCCCGGCCACGGTCGCCTCGTTGATCGGCCCGACGGCCTTCACCAGCCGGTCCGCGACGCGGCAGGGCAGCAGCGTGTCCCGGCTCAGCGGCGCGTGCAGGTTGGCGCCACGCAGCAGCACGACGGGGTCGCTGGACTCCTCGAACGGTTCCAGTGGAACGCGTTGCAGGACGCGGGATTCGCGCATGCCCTGGCGTACCGCGTAGGCGCGGGCGCGGGTGGCCAGCTCGTCCTGGTCCAACGACCAGGGCAACTCGGCACGCAGCTCCGCGACCCGGGACGTGAGCGTGGCGACCCGGTGGGCCGGCGACCCCTCCACGTCGGAGTCGAGCTTGCCGCTGATGCGGGCGGCAAAGAACTCCGGCTTGAACCGCCGCGTGTTGAGCGACCAGAGGTGGAACAGGTGCTCCTGGGCGTCGCGGAGCTTGCGCTCCTCCGCGTCCAGCTCCCGCTGCCTGGTATTCAGGGTGGCGATGATGTCCGCTTCGGCACGGCGCTCGCGGGCGATCTCGGCGGCGGACAGCGCGCCGTCGTCGGCGGGCGTGCCGCGATCGACCACGCGCCAGGCGAAACCGCCCGGTGTCGGGCCGAAGCCCGAATGGTGCGCGGTCCGCTCGACCAGCAGGTCGCCGTCGCCGCGTTCGAGCTCGTCCAGCGCCCCCAACGTGAACGCCTTGAACAGCCGGGCCGCCTCCCCGTCCAGCGCGCCCGCGCCGCCGTACTGGTCCTCCAGCGCGGCGGACGCCTCGGCGGTGGAGTTGCCGATGGCCACGACCACTTCCTCCGGGCGCGGGTTGTCCGACTCCGGGACGGGACCGTCGGGCTTCCAGTCGATCCCGAGCACGCTACCCGCGTACAGCGAGCGCCGGGGAGTGCCGTTCCCCGACGGGAGGATCCACTCCAGCTCGTCCATGAGTTCGCCGAACTCACCTTTGCTTTGCAGGATGTCGCTGTCTTCCTGGGCGTACCAGCCGATCACGCGGTAGCTGACCCGCGCGTCGGTGGTCACGTCCTCCAAGGTGTCGTGGATGGAGAAGACGTTGGTGTTGTATGGCTGGTAGGCGGAGAAGGACAGCAGTCCGGGGCCCAGGGCGGTGAGGAACGGCTCTCGGCGGTCGGCCGGCTCGCGCCAGGGAGAAGTGGCGGTGAGGTCGTGCTTGCGGCCCAGGAGGGTCGGGGTGGCGGTCGGAGCGTCCGGGTCGAGGGCGGAGACGGTGCCGTCGTCGCCGATGTGGTCGCTTTCGACGAGCCAGCTCCGGACGCCGCCGTCCCAGCGCCGGGTCACCAGCCACCTGTTGGGCACGAGCGGGAAGTTCCCGACGCCGTCCTCGGTCTCGCTGCCCCGCGACAACCCTTCCGGGAGCTGCCACATGACGTAGGCGCCGAGGCGGTCCGGGTCGTCGCGCCACTGCTCCAGGTTGCCGAACGGCGCGGGCTCCGGCGGCGCGTTGCGGGCGAAGGTGAGAAAGCTCGCCTGCCAACGGTGCATGACATAGGTGTCGTCGGTGTCGCGCACCTTGCGGTTCACCGCGAACGCGGCGACCTCGACAGGCACCACCATGATGTCGTTCTGGGCCATGGGTTACAGCGCCTCTTCGGTGACTTGCGCGGACGACGGGCGTGAGCGGAACTGCTGCAGCAGCGGGGCTTTGACCAACTGGAGCGCGAACTGCGCGGAGGAGAGCTCCGGTACGGAGTGCGCGGCGGCCAGCGCCGGCGCGAGACGGCGCTCGATGTCGAGGACGTCGTGCCCGCCCGGCCGCAGGAATTGCCCGTACCCGCCACCGTCCGAGGGGAAGTCGCCGAGCCCCTCGCCCACCGGGCGGACGATGGAGCGCAACTCCGTGGTGTTGTCGAAGCTCAACCCGAAGTGCAAGCCCTGTGGCGGTTCGGCGAGCGCGAAGCGGTCCACCACGTCCCCGTACAGCAGGATCAGCAGATCCTCCCCCAGGGCGTGCTGCCGCAGCGGTCGGGACTCCCGGTTCCCGCTGAACGCGGTAGTGACCATCTCGGGCCAGCCGGACACGAGTTCGGAGCGGACCACGACCCCCGAAGCGAACTGCGGGATGTCGCGCAGCTCCCGCGCCAAGCCGTTGAGGTCGGCGTCCAGCGCGTGCCCGACACCGACGCTCAACGCACCGTCGACCGCGGCGTCGATCCACCCGGTGTCCACATGGAAGAACCTCACCGACTCCGGCGGCAGCAGCCGTTCGTCGGGCACCAGGTGCCCGAACGGCACCGTCTCCAGCCTCGCCAAGCGCGTAAGCCACGCCCGGACCGGCTGCAACTGCGCTTGGACGGCGGCCGTCAGCACCGCGCGGGTGGACGCGTCGGCGACCGCGGTCCGCAACCGGTCGGACGTCAGCGGTGTCGGTTCCGGGGTGCGCGCCGCCGAACGTCGGCCCGCGGCCCTGATGTCGCCGCCCGGCCGCGCGAGCGCCCTGACCAGTGGCCCGTCCTCGCCCAGGAGTCGGTCGAACGCGCGCCGCGCGACGCGGGTGTCGTTCGCCGCCGCGACACCGTCATCGGTCGAGCCCAGTTCCGGGAAGGCCAGCAGCCTGCGAACGGTGTGCCGCGCCTCCTTGCGGAAGGCCATGAGGGCAGTGCGGAACTGGCTGTCGGCCAAGGCCAGGGTGCGGCCGAGGCTGAAGGCGACGGCGTATCCAGTGTCGTAGACCCCCAGCTCCTCCACGTACACCAGACCTTCTCCTGCCGAGTTCAGCCGAAAGCCCCTGCCCTGCGGCAGTTCGTGCGCCGGCAGCGCCGTGAACGGGCCTCGGTAGAAGCCAACGGTGGTCTCCCCGGACTCCAACCCCTGCGGCAGGGCGGTGCCGCCGTGGCGCAGCAGGTCCAAAGCTCGGGGCACGTCGGAGGAAGCGGGCAGCGGGTGGTGGCGCAACAGCGGTGCGGGGTCGGCGGCCAGTTCCCGGGCGATCTCGCCGAACCCCCGTTGTCCGTCGTCGATCGAGGTGAAAGCCCAGGAGTGCAACGACATCAGCCGCAGCCCGGCGGCCGGGGGCGGGGTTTTGCCGTCCAGGTAGTCCTCGAAGCCTTCGAGGGAGACGAGGTGGGCGACCTGCATGCCGCCGGTACTGGGGAAGCGGCCGGAGACCAGGACGGCCTTGACGTCGTTCTCGTCGGGCGGCGGGTCGGTGCCGACGACGCGGGTGGCGTCCGGCGGGCCGCCCTCGCGGATGTGCGCGAGCATGCCGAGTTCGTAGGTGGTCGGGCAGATCGCGGTGAACAGCGGGCCGGGCACCAGGACGCTGGTGACGGTCACCTCCCGCTCGTCGTCGTACAGCGGCGGGTCAAGGACGGGCGGCCGGCCTGGGCCTGCCTGCCCGGCGACGAGTTCGGCGGCCGTGCAGACCTTCACCTGGCCCACGGCCAGCGGGTCCTCGGGCAGTTCACCGCCTCGGAACAGCAGCAGCGCCAGCCAGGGTGAACCTTCGGTGGTGCCGCGCAGCAGGTGGAACCAGGGGAAGCTGGGCCGGGTGAGGGTGATGTGAGGCAGCAGTTGCCCGTATTCGCCCTGGGAGCCGGGCAGTGGGTAGCAGGCCGTGACGTCCTCCGGCAGCAGTCGCAGGCGCGGCTGGCGGACCTCGAACAGCTGCCGCAGGTCCGGCAGCAGGTCGTCGCCGACCCTGCTGTCCCCGGCCAGGGTGTGTCCGACGGTGATGGTGTGCCGTCCCGAGTACAGCGACGGAAGCCGGTGGTCGAAGAACCGCGTCCGGTGCTGGGGTTCCGCCATCAGACCGCTCCCCATGACGTGCCCGCGATGAGCAGGGGTTCCGCGGCGAAGACCCGGCTCACGGTCTTGGCGTAGCCGGGAAGTTCGGTTGTGGCGCCGCCGGTGGTCAGGTCCAGGCTGTCCATCAGCGCGTGCACCTTCCCGCGGGCCTGTCGTGTGGTGGTGTCCACGGTCGCCGCGATCAGGTCCACGACACCGCCGGGTCGGGTGGGGGCCGGGGTCGGCGGGACATCGTCGGCGCTCAGCGGGACCACGCCTTCCGGGGAGATGGGGTCGAACTTGAAGGTGTCCTCGCCGATGTAGCCGGTCGACGCGCCATAGTCGGCGTCGGGTGAGGTGAGCGTGACCCCGGTGAGGTGGGTTTCCCGTCCTTCGCCGTGCTCGGGGTCACCGCTGTCGTCCCACAGTTGCGGCGGCAGCGCGGTGTACTGCGGCACGGCCTTCCACTTGGCGAGGTCGACCCGCCTGCCCGCCGCGTGGACCTCGATGCGTTGGCTCGTCCGGAGATCGGTCACGCCCATCGGGTGGACGCCGAAGGACCGCCCTCCGATGGGCTTGTCCCCGGCGTCGGTGGCAAGTCCGATGCTGCTGAGCGGCACCTGGGCGTCCGTGCCGAAGGTGAACCCCGACGCCTTGACCAGCCAGTCGCCGTGGCCCGGGTTGGTGCTGTCGCCTTCGGCGATCAGGCCGTCGCCCGGCCGCAGCCGCACCCGCGCGCCCGGCTCGGGCAGCATCCGGCGAGTGGCGGGCCAGTCCAGGTCGTTGCGGGACCCGCTCCCCCGGTGTGGCTTGCCGAAGCCGATGGTGAAGGACACGAACCACACCTTCACCCGCGCCTGGCCGCCGGTCGGCGGGCCCCAGACACGCAGGGACACGCCGACTTCGAGGCGGACGGTGATCCGGACGAAGAGCACCTTGACCGAGCCTTCGACCCCGATGGACAAGGAGAGCCCCGCGTCGACGTAGAAGGGGTCCCATTCGATGAGCACGTCCACGGCGGCGGTGCACCACGCCTTGATGACGCCGGACTTGTAGCGCACGTCGAGACCACCGCCGGCCATCGCGGCGCGCGGGGTGAGGGCGAAGTAGGCGTTGCCGGAGACGGTGACCTTGCCGCCGAGCGCCCAGTCGAAGCCGATCCTAGGCAGCTTGGGGTAGTACGCGGGGGTTCGGTAGCCGTGGTGGTAACCGCCCGCGCTGAAGACGAAGTCCCCGGCGTTGGGGTGGTCGCCGTACCAGAGCATCAACCCCACGCCACCGCGGAGCTTGCAGTTCTCGTCGATGACGAAGGAGCTGGGGTTGAGCGACGTCGCGAGGGCCAGCTCACCGGATGTCGGTTTGACCACCAACTGGAGCCCGGCGTCGATCCGCGCGTACTTCTTGTCACCGCTCTTCGGGAACGACGTCCCGGCCGTGCCCAACAGCGCGACAGTGAAGTCCGCGCCGGTCTGCACCAACGCCATGGCGCTGCCGTCGATCAGCTCGCCGATCGTGAATGCGAGCCCTGCGGTCACCCACAGCTCGCCCTTGCGCGGGGTGATCCACGGACTGGTGCCGCCGGTCAGCGTGGTCAGGATGCGCACCGGGTCGGTCTCGTCACCGCCGATCGCCGACGGGTCGTGCAGCGCTTGCAAGAACGGGAACGAGTCCAGGTCGCCGAGTCCCGGCGTGCGCAGACGGCTGTTCCAGCCGAACCCCGCCGCGACCCCGCGCAGCCGGAACGCCGGGATGCCGACACCAGGTTCCGCGCCGAGCGCGGCGAAGGCGAAGAACGAGGCGTCGGCACCGGCGCGCGGGAGGACCACCGCACCGGTACCCATGCCGTACAGCCCGCGCTTGCCGCTCGTCCCGCCACCGAAGGCGAAGGTCAGCAGACCGCCGACCACCGCGTGATACGGCTCCGGGTGCGGGCGCACCTGCAACGCGCCCATGATCGCCAGCGGGTTCCTCTTGTAGACGATCTCGATGCCGCTCTCGCCGTCCAGTTTCCCGCCCGGCAGCCAGGCCACTCCCGGCGTGACGGACTTCGGCGGGTTGAGCACCACAAAGCCGTTCTCGGTGGGAATCGCCCGGCTACGCGGGGAAAGTCCCGGATAGGGGTGCTGCGCGTACGGCAGAGGAGCGGGGACCATTCTGGGACGGCCCAGTCCGTCAGCGCCTCCGGAAGCAACGGGCCGGGCGGGCACGGGAGCGGTGACCGGAACCACGCGCCCACCCGGCAGGGCAAGCCACAACCCGGCAGGCAGCGGGCCCGCGATGGGCAGGGCCAGAGCTTCGACCTGGTCAGCGGTCAGGTCCGAAAGCGTCGCGACGACGTACCCTCCCGGAACAGGCACGGCCAAGGCTTGCGCTCCGTCCCGGTCGAGAATGCCGCCGTCAGCGGGCAACCCGTCCAAGGCCAGGGCGAACCCCTGAGCGTCGGCCTGGAACCGAAGACCCGTCACCGGGGGCGCGGGCAGCGCAGGCAGCACGTACCCGTATAGCTGCGCAATCTCGCCGATCCGCAGATCCGGCAGGTTGAGCGTCACCGCGATACCGGACACCTGCTCCTCCGAGCACCGGAAATCGACCCTTCCCGCCACCGCGTCGCCCCCGAGGGCGAGCGACACCCGCCCGGTCACCCACAGCTCCGCCGGATCCCAGTCCTCCCGAATCAACCGCAACGTGGCACCGGGGAAGAGCGATCCCGCTCCGGCGGTCGACCCCAAACCGCTCAGCGGCAAGGTAATCACCCCATCAGCGTCACCTCGCAGCGCCTCCGGCAAATCACTTTTTTGCATGACGACGAACCCGTCCTCATAGGTGGCCGATAAACTCAGCGGCGTTCGGAAGAGAAAGGCGCACAGGGGGCGCCCAACCTGCTGCTCTGTAACAGAAACTACATGAGCGGCTGTCGCTGCAGGCAAGACCCGAAGGAGTGGACCCGACCGAGTCACCGGTCCCTCTTGCGCGCCAAGCGCGGCCACGCTGAGTATCGACACCTGATCACCAAGGTTGAACATGTTCGGCGACAGGGCACCCGTAGGTTGAGCGATCGCCGTACCAACGGCCGTGAGGAGTCGCCCCTTGCGACCGACACCCCTGAGAGAAGCCATCAAGTGCGGACACAGCCGCGAGAGCGCGATTGGAGTGAACACCAGTCTCGTGAGCGTTGCTCAGCATCGGTTGTCGCGCTTCAGGCCCGAAGGACTTAACACCAGCTCCGAAACCGGACCGTTCTCACCCTGAGCTGAACGAAGCAGACGAGCGTAGGCACCTACTCGGGCACTGATGGAGGTCGACCGACGTGCGGGCTCAGCCTGCTGTGCGTGCGGCCTGCCCACGCTCCCCCGACTCGGGTAGACATTGGCTGGCGGAATCACTGGATAGTAAAGGAAGTACGATCATTTTGAACCTTCTCTGCGCGGTAGATGAGCAAATACCACGCCGGTACGGCATGCGTCAGCGGCCGGAAGTGGGTCGACGGAATCGCTCGAGGAAGGCAACCTCGCGAACACCGACCGGATCCTGTCTTTCAAGCCCAGCAGTCGGCGAAGACGTCGGCGGCCGTGCTCAGCTACGGCTGACAGCTCGACACCGCCGGACATGGTCGAGTACCTGCTCGACGTACCGCAGGTCAGCCTCGATCACCCCGGTGCATGGATCCTCCTTGCGGACGGGCAGACCGAGGTCGGCGATGGCTACGGGGGCGCAGTCGACATAGACGACACGGGACCGCGAGACGGGAATCCTGATCTGCGCCTTCCGCACGCTGGCCGGCTCGGCGGTGTCACTCGCCAAGGCGCGGAAGGAGTCGAGAACCCATACCCCGAAGGCATGCGATCTTCCACGATGTGCGGGTTGGCGGCCGTGGGGGAAACTGATCGCCCTGTTCCCGACTCCGAGGGTGTACCGCACATGAGGACTTCCGATGGCACCGAGCCGATTCCTGCCAGCCCCACGGCGTGGTCAACGGCCGTCCCGGTCGACGACTACCGCACCATGGAGACCCCGGCCGTGGCCTCGTACCGTGACCGGATCATCGCCGTCGGCCGCAGCGGCGCCACCCGCCCCTGACCTGTGAAGGCTTCACCCTCCCGGCCTGCACCCCTTCGCATGCCCGACGCGACGACTCCTCCGCGCCTCACAGTCCGACCGCATGATCGCGAGGTATCGCGGCACCCGATGACGGCAGCTCGTCGCCTCCCGCAGCCGCACAGCGACCGACCGCCACTGCCCCTCGGGTCTGAGGATCCCCCTGGGTGCCTCGGAACGGTGTAATGGGGTGATCATCGCCACCGGTGTGACGTCCCCTTTGCGAGGTGCTGTATGACCGCGGGCCGGGGTGAGTTTGGCGGGTTCGGCGGGGCATTCCCAGGGGTGGCGCAGGTCGGCGACCATTGGGCGGGCCAGGCGCAGTTGCGTGTGGGCGGCTAGGACCAGCCAGATCCAACGGTCGGCCGCCGCGCTGCCGTAGCCACTCGCCGAAGCCAAGCAACTTGCCCGACAGACATGCCGCTGGACCTTTTCGATGACGTCGACGAAGTCGAGGCGGACGCAACATCACCCGTCGAGAACGATCGTTAGCGGAACCTCGCCACTCATAGGAGGTCGATGGAGCCTGCCCGTACGGGTCGAGAGGACACCCCAAGCGGGGCGGGACGGAGCGCGCACCACGGGCGCTACCCCGGCGCGGACACCCCGAAGGTCGCCTGCACCACCAGGCTACCGGTACAAAACCACTGGTCAGCCCTGTTCCCATCCTTTGGTACTCCCGCTGGTGGTACCGAGTCTCGCGAGCGGCTGGCGGACAATGACACTGGCACCGCCCACCCGGCTAGGCACCCCGTCGATCACGCGCTTCGGCCCCGCCAGGAACCAGGACTGGGGTCTGCTCGCGGAAAACACGCGAGGAGTGAGGAAGTATCGGAGGGCTTGTCGACGGCGAGTTGCCTGCGGGTGGTTGTGACCGGGGAATCCGGCCCCCTCGATGGACTTCTCCACTCACCCGGTGTCTCGGATGGATCCTGGGGCCGACCGGTCGCCTCGGCCCACTGGGCGCCGTGATGGGCTGACCAGAAGATCATCCGCGTTTGACCATCCCCCGGTTCCGCCGCCCCGTCCAGCTCAGCTCGCGCCACCGACTCTCGGCCTGCCCCCGGCTCACCGCGTCCACCAGCGCCGTCGGACCGATCGCCGCCCCGATCGCGTCCCCACAGTGACGCAACCGGGCCTCAGCGTCCTGCAGACGCTTCCGGCTCGGGACCGCGGCCCGATCCGCCCCGCCTTCAGCAAGGGTTCGCACCATGCGGCCCACCCGGATGGGATGAAGCACAACGACCACCCACCCATAGACGATCTCCCGCAACGGTCCTCCTGCAGTCGCACCGTCGGCGGACGACCCGCTAACCACGGCGAACCAGGCGCCAACGTCCAAGTGGGACACCGTTAGCACACACCGTGTTGGAGGATTGATCACCGTCACGGGCCGCCGAAGGGCGCCCTCTCGGCATGCTTGCAATACATACATACCGTATGTATCTTACAGCCATGAACCCTTTTCCGAGTCGACCTGATGGACTGGGCGTGAGCCGGGAGATCTCCCTGGCGGCGGGCACCGTGCGCTTTTTCGAGGACGGGCCCGCAGACGGGCCGGTCGTGTTGTTCGTGCACGGCCTGCTCGTGAACGCCGATCTGTGGCGGCGCGTCGTGCCGGAGATCGCGCGCGCGGGATTGCGGACCCTCGCGGTCGACTGGCCGCTCGGCGCACATCACTTGCCGATGCCGCGGGTGGATTACTCCCCGCCCGGCTTGGCGGACCTGATCGCGTCCTTCATGGCGGAGCTGGACATCAGGGACGTCACCGTCGTCGCCAACGACACCGGAGGGGCGTTGACCCAGATTCTGATGACCAGGCACCCCGACAGGATTGGCCGGGTCGTGCTGACCCCGTCGGACAGCTTCGCGAGGTTCTTCCCGCCGATGTTCGCGTTGCTCCCCCTGCTGGCGAAGGTCCCCGGTGGCACGTGGCTGCTGGTGCGGGCGCTACAACTCGGCCTAGTCCAGCGGTCGCCGCTGGCCTTCGGCCGACTCGCGAAACGTCCAATACCAAGGGAGGCACTCGACTCCTATATCCGGCCTGCGCGCGAAGATCCACGAATCCGGCGCGATCTCCGGGCGTTTCTCCGGCAGGTGCACCGACGGCACACACTCGCGGCCGCGGGCCGGCTTCACCACTTCACCCGCCCCGTGCTGCTCGCCTGGGCCCCCGAGGACACCCACTTCCCGATCGAGCTGGCCGAACGCCTGGCCGCGCTGCTCCCGGCCGCGACGATCAGCCGGATCGAGGACTCGCTCACCTTCGTCCCGGAAGACCAACCCGCGGTCCTCGCGCACCTCGTCACCGACTTCGTCGAGAACAATGCCCGCGCGTAGTCAACAAGATCGACGCGACGCTACCCGGGCCGCCCTGCTCCAGGCCGGGCGACGGCTCTTCGCCGACCGCGGGTTCGCCGCCGTGCCCGCCGACGACATCGTGGCGGCGGCGGGCGTCACCCGGGGCGCGCTGCACCACCACTTCAAGGACAAGCGCGGGCTCTTCAGATCCGTGTTCGAACAACTCGAGGCGGAGATCGCCGCAGACCTCGGCGGCCTCCTCGCCGACGGGCGGGGGGATCTGCTGCGGCGCTCCCTGTCCGCTTTCCTCGACATCTGCGAACGCTCGGATGTCCGTCGCATCGCGCTGACCGACGCACCGGCCGTGCTCGGCTGGAAAACTTGGCGCGAGATCGAGTCCGAGCATGGACTGGGTCTTCTCACAGCGTTGCTCGCCGAAACAAGGGGCACCGATGGCCCGGCGCCGGTCCACATGCACGCGCAACTCATCCTGAGCTCCGTCATCGAAGGCGCGTTGTTCATCGCAAACGCCGAAAACCAGACACAGGCACGGGAGCAGGTCGAGTCCTCGCTCATCGCCCTGTTCGGCCACTTGATGGACTGACCGGTTGGGCCATGACACCGCTCGCGGGTGAACGGTGGGGTATGTCCCGTCGCTAGTCCTCGGATGGTGCCCCGGGGGTGCCGAAGTCGGGCGCGAGGCGGTGGCGGCGAACCGGCACGGCCCGCGCGTCGATCCAGTGCCAGTATGCGGGTTGGTTGGCCAAAGGATCTGTCCACCGGATACGCAGGCAGTCCTGCCGTGCCTCCTGGATCCGGGCCTCTCTCCAGTGTCCTGGCCCGTCCTGGGGGGTCGGCCGGAATCCGCCAGAAACGGGCGCCGGTGGCTCCAGACGCTGGTCGAGGGCGCTAGCGAGTCGGCCGGTCGAGGTGGTTAGGGTGCGCCACGACCGGCTGATGATCGTTCTGGGGTGTGTGGGTGGCGTCGATCGATCGCACCGCCTACCCGCGGTTCGCGCGGGTGGTGTCGGCACGGGAACTGGCCGAGGGATTCACGCCGACGGCCGCCGAGTCCCAGTGGGCTCGTGGCCGAACGCAGGATGCTGGTCCTGGTGGTGTGGCTGAAGTCCTACCAGCGTGTGGGCTACTTCCCGAAGTTGCCCGACGTGCCCGAGGTGGTCGCCGCGCACGTGCGCGGCGTGCTGGAGTCGCCGGCCGACGTCGTGTTGGAACAGGACGCGGAACGGACCGCCAAACGGCATCGGCAGTTCGTCCGGGACCGGCTGGGCGTGGTCTACGAGCCCGGTCGGGTCCGGGAGATCGCGGAGACCGCGATCCGCAACGCGGTGCAAGACCAAGGACAACCCGGCCGACCTGATCAACGTGGCGTTGGAGGAGTTGGTCCGCGCCCGCTGCGAGTTGCCCGGCTACACCACCCTGGAAGCGATGGCCTCGACGATCCGGACCGAAGTCAACACGGCACTGTTCACGCTGGTCGCCGCCCGCGTGGATGGGGTGGGGCGGTCGCGGTTGGCCCGGCTGTTGCCGGTCGACCCGATCACCCGGCGCAGCGGGTTCGACCGGTTGAAAGGACACGGCCAAGGCCGCGTCGCTGGGCAAGTTCAAGGCCCGCCTGGCGCACCTGCGGGCCCTGGACGCACTCGGGCCGAGCGAGGTGTGGTTGCGGGTGTACCGCCGGGAAAGGTCGCGCACTTCGCCGGGAGGCGAAGGTGACCGACGTGGCCGACCTGCGCAAGGTCGGCGAGGACAAGCGGATCACCCTGGTCATCAGCCTACTGCACACCGTTCGCACGAACGCGCGGGACGAACGCGCGGGACGAGGTGGTGACCATGTTCTGCAAGCGCATGGGCGCGATCCAAAGAGGGGCCGCGACCACCTGGAGGCCCTGCACGAGGCGCACCGGGCGGAGTCCGAACGTCTGCTCGGAGTGTTCGGCGTCGTCCTGTCGGTGGTCCGCGAGGCCACTGCGGTGGCGGACGTCCCGGCACCGGAGGACACCCAGGCCGGTCGGATCGACGCGGCGGAGCCGATGGCGGTGGGGATCGAGCGGGCCGGACGCCTGGTATTCAAGACGTTGGAGCAGGCCGATGGCCTGGAGGCGCTGACCGGCGCGCGCACGAGGCGGTCTCGGCGCATCACGGCAACAAACTACCTGCCGCTGTTGGATCAGCGCTACCGCTCGCACCGACCCACGCTGTTCACTCTGCTGGACTCGATCGAACTGGAGGCCACCAGCGCCGAGCGCGCCGTGCTGGACGAGGTGGAGTTCATCCGCGCGCACCGCAACTCCCGCGCGAGCCACGTCGGCGACACGGTCATCGTCGAGCGGCCGGGGCGCGGTGGCGTGCCGGAGAAGGTGACGCTGGCGGTGGACGTGGATGCGTTCGCGTCGGTGATGTGGCGCAAGATCCTGCGCGACAAGCCCCGCCCCGGCCTGCTGGTGCGGCGGCACCTGGAGGTGTGCGTGTTCTCCTACCTTGCCGCCGAGCTGCGTTCCGGGGACATCGCCGTGGCCGGGTCGGACTCCTTCGCCAACCTGCACGCCCAGCTGATGTCGTGGAGGAGTGCGCACCGCTGGCGCAGGCGTTCTGCGCCCAGGCCGGCATCCCGACCGAGGCGACCGAGTTGCCCGCTTTCTACCGGCGGAAGCTGACGGTCACCGCCGAGGCGGTGGACGCGGGGTATCCGGGCAACACCGACCTGGTGCTGGAGGACGGGCGGCCGATGCTGCGCCGCATACCTGCTGGGCTGGCACCGCCACTTCGGGCCCGCGTCGAGGTCGGATCCGAAGATCCGCGACGCGATGGCCCGCTACGTGCTCACCGTGTTCGCCCACGGCACGCTGCTGGGGACGAGCCAGGTGGCCGCGCACATGCGTGGGCAGGTCAGCGTGTACGAGTTGTCGCTGGCGCAGAACAAGCACACCGCGGGGAAGATCGACAAGGCGTCCACGGTGGTGATCAACGCGTTCAACCAGCTGGACGTGGCCGGCATGTGGGCGACGGGAATGGTCGCGGCGGCGGACGGCACCCAGATCGACACCTGGGAGAACAACCTGCTCGCCGAGACGTCGATCCGCTACGGCGGGATCGCCTGCCTGCACGTCTCCAACACCTACATCGCCCCGTTCACCCACTTCATCCCGTGTGGAGTATGGGAGGCCGTATACATCACCGAAGGGTTGCTGCGCAACGATTCCGACATCCAGCCCGACACCGTGCACGCGGACACCCAAGGCCAGTCGTTGCCGGTGTTCGGTCTCGCCGCGCTGCTGGGGTTCGATCTTCTGCCCCGTATCCGCAACTGGCACGACCTGGTGTTCTACCGGCCCAAGGAGCGGACCCGCTACCAGCACATCGACCGCCTGTTCGGCGAGGAGGCCATCGACTGGAGCCTGATCGAGACGCACCGGACGGATCTGCTGCGCACCACCATCTCCATCCGGGAAGGCCGGCTGTCGTCGGTGACGCTGTTGCGCCGGTTGGCCAACCACTCCCGCAAGAACCGCCTGTACCGGGCGTTCCGCGAGTTGGGGCGGGTGATCCGCACGATCACCCTGCTGCGGTACCTGTCGGAACCGGCGCTGCGCGAGCAGATCACCGCGATCACCAACCGCAACGAGGCTTTCCACGGGTTCGCCGACTGGCTGATGTTCGGCGGCAGGCTCATCGGCCACAAAGTCCACGACTACCAGGAGAAGGTCGTCAAGTTCAACGAGCTGATCGCCAACGCGGTCATCTACTCCACCGCCTGCGACATCACCGACGCGGCCAACGAGATCGCCGCCGAAGGCGAGCCCGTGGATCCCGACGACCTGGCCACCATCGCCACCGTACATCACGCACACCGGGCGTCGCTTCGGCAACTGGGTCATCAACCTGACCCCGCCCGAGCGCCCACCGAAAACACGGCTGGACGTGGAACCGCGGGTGTTGTTCCGCGCCGGGCCAGGCTCACTCGTCGGTGTCGAAGCCGGGGCGGTGGGCGTGGTCCGCGGTCAGCTCGTCCATGCGGTCGGAGAGCTGCGTGTCGAGGTCGGCGATACGGCGCGTCGCCACCCCGTTCAGGTAGGC
Organism: Actinokineospora sp. NBRC 105648; assembly: GCF_030269645.1. GTDB lineage: Bacteria > Actinomycetota > Actinomycetes > Mycobacteriales > Pseudonocardiaceae > Actinokineospora. The sequence continues at coordinate 249,642 of NZ_BSTR01000005.1, forward strand.
CACCTTAGGAGACGTCAGCACGACCGTGGCTGAGGTCACCTGCACGAGTGCGGGCCGTACCCGATCGGTGGCGTTGGCGAATGTGTGAGGTCGGAATACTCCCCGGTATGGGTATGTCAGACCCCGCGCGGTATCCGCCGGTTGCGGTGCTCCGGGCCTACGGGATCGACGGGACGTCCCCGGAACCGGGCCCGGGGGTGTGGGCCGAGGCTCAGCACGCGGCCGCAGTTCTGGCCGGGGTGCCCACCCATGCCGGTCCCGCGGCGCGCACCGAGGCTTTACGGCTGGCCACGACCGCTGTGGGCGGGGTGGTGGGTGCGTTGTCCGCCGGTGGTCCGGCGGTCGTGGGTGAGGACCTGTCGCCGCGGTCGACGAGCGAGTCGTTCTTCCGGGTCCGCGAGGTGGAGCTGTCGGATCGACAGGCCGCTCTGCACGGCGTCTCGGTCGTGCACCGCGGTCTGCGCGATCTGTGCCACGCCCCGATCTCGGGCGCGGACTTGGCGGTGGAGGTCGCGGCCATGCGTCGGGCCGTGGTGGACCTCACCGGTAGCCCCACCGCGGGCGACCCGCCGCCACCGCGCCCATCCGCTCCGGGCCCCGACGTCGAGGGGTCGCTGGAGCAGGTGTGGACCGCGCGGTGGATCATCGGTCACCACGTGCACGTGCTGTTCAACCTCTGCGCGGCGGTGGCCGTGACCGACGCCGTGCGCCACCTGCGCGAGCGGGCGCGCCAGGCGGCGGTGGAACGGTTGGAGCACGCGACCGCTTTCGTGCGCGGGTTCCCCGCCGCGATGGCCCATGCGGGCACGATCCCGGTCGAGTACTACGCGAGCTCCGTGCGTCCCAGCATGCAGCCGCCCAATGTGGACAAGGCGTTGAGCGGGCGGCAGCACAGCGCCTACAAGGTCTTCCGCGCCGCGATGAAGGACCTCCTCGGCGTGGTCCCCGATCCCTACGAGCGGTTGGCCGCGAAAGACCCGGAACTGGCCGAGGCGCGGGACGCGCTGCTCGAAGCCGACCTCATCGACAGCGAACGCCACGTCGCCTTGGCCTACTCGATGGTGCGCCTGCGGCGTTCCATCGCCCAGTCTCCCCAGGGACCGGACAACGCCGTCGGCGAACTGCGTCTGATGCGCCACCGGCGGGCGGCCCAGTACGCGCCGCTGATCCGCTTCGGAGACCACTACATTTCCGACGCCGTCGCCTCGTTGCGGCGCTGACCGGTCACAGACGTCCCGCAGGACACCGAAGTGCCAGGAATGGGAAGGGACAGCCGTGTTCGAATCCGTCTCCACCGACCTCGCTGCGGATCTGGAGTTGAGCCCGACCGACACCGCCGAGGTCGACCGCGTGGCCCGGACCCTGTGCGGCGGTGCACACGACCTGGTGGACGCGCCGGATTGGGTGCGGCGCGCCGGCGATGCCTGGGACGAACTGCCGCTGGTACTGCGCCGCGGTGTGCGGCGGTTCCGCCGCCACTCCGGGCCCCGAGGAGTGCTGGTGATCCACGGCCTGCCCGTCGACCAGGCCGCCCTGCCCGCCACCCCTTCGATCCCGGACTCCGTGCAGCGCGAGACCTCCGTCTCCGCCGCGGTGCTCGCCATGATCGCCTGTGGACTCGGCGACCCCGCCGCCTACCTGGCCGAGAAGGCAGGCGCCCTCGTCCAGGACGTCGTCCCCGTCCCCGGGCGCGAACAGTTTTCCGGCAACACCGGTTCAGCCCTGCTGACCTTCCACAACGAGAACGCTTTCCACCCCCACGAGCCCGACCACGTGCTGCTGCTGTGCCTGCGCGCCGACCACGACCGCGTCGCCGGGCTGCGCACCGCCTGCCTGCGCGAAGTGCTCCCGCTGCTGAGCCCGCAGACGCGCGAGGTGCTGTCGGAGCCGGAGTTCCTCACCGCACCACCGCCCTCCTTCGGCGCCGACAACCCGGTCCCGCCACCGAGCCCGATCCTGTCCGGCACCCCCGAGGACCCGGACATGCGCATGGCCCAGATCGCCACCACACCGCTCACCCCGCGCGCCACCACCGCGCTGGCCGAACTCGCCCGCGCCTTCGACCGCGCCGCCCACACCACGCGACTGGCCCCCGGCGACCTGGCGTTGATCGACAACCGCGTCACCGCGCACGGCCGCACCGCCTTCCAGCCCCGCTACGACGGCGCCGACCGTTGGCTCCAACGCACCTTCGTCCTGGCCGACCTGCGCCGCTCCCGCGACCACCGCCCGCACGACGGCCACGTCCTCACCCGCTGACGACCGAAGACGACACGGCGGCGGCCGATCGGTGTGGCGGGCGGCCCGAATAACGTGACATGCCCTTCTGTTGTTTCCCTTCGTCTTCACCGTGGAGAGCCCCGAGATTCACCCGGACAGCTCACCGATGCCTGTGCGGATCACTGAGACGAATTTCCCGGCCGCCGGTCGCGACACAAAGGTTGATCTTCATCTGCCATTGGGGTGACAGCGACGAAGATCGGGTTCCGACGACCCTGGCGCTGATACGCTCGAAGTGGCCGGCCGCCGGGCTCGGCCTCCTCGGACACGGAGTCGGCGGTGAACGGGCACCACCGCGCGTCGACGTCGACCGGACGCGCGGTGGTGCCCGTTCAGACGAGTGACCGCCATGGCCGGGTCCGACAGCCGCGTCAGCAGTTCGCCGGGATTTCCGGCCTGAATGAAGGCGCCGGGGATCTCTCCCAGTGTGACCCGCCACGCGTCAGGACCGGAGCAAACCCGCGGTGAACCCGGCTGAGGAGATCGACGCCCGCTAGCCCTGGACGGGCCGCGACCGTCCGGCAGGCACGGGAGAAGGTGGGCGGTGGCGGTGCGCCACACGGTGATGTCTGCGACACCGCCCCCTTGCGACGGACCTCAGCGTGGCGGTTGCGCTTCTGGTTCTCACAAATGACCGGTTGTGACAGTTCTGCGAACGCCCCGTTCGGCCCGAAGATCCTCAGGTCGCGATTCGCACAACACCTCTCAGAACTACCCTTGGTTTTGACAGAGTTCTGCGAGACTGTCGGCATGCAACTCGGACCCGACGACGCCGCGGCCGCGGTCGAACGCCACCCCTGCCCGCAATGCGACGTCCCCGCCGGCAGCGCCTGCCGCACCCGCGCCGGGAAGACAGCCGCGAAGTATCACACTGCACGGTTCATCCTCGTGCCGTCGCTGCGCGACGAGCTCACCGTGGCCGTCCCGGCCGATCGCGGGCCGGGCAGGAAGTGGACGCAAGGGCCCGAGGTCGCTACGGCCGCGCCGGAAGCGAACGGGGTACCGATCCGGATCGGCTACGCGCGGTGCTCCACCGCCACCCAGGAATTGCAAAGTCAGCTCGACGCGCTCGCAGCCGCGAAGTGCACGCGGGTGTTCTCCGAGAAGATCAGCACCCGCATCAAGATCCGCCCCGAGCTGGAGAAGGCGCTCACCCTGGCCCACGAGATCAAGTCCGCGGCACCGGACCAGCCGGTCATCCTGACCGTGCACGAGATGAAACGCCTCGCCCGCAACGCCGCCGAGCTGATGACGCTGTCCGCCCAACTGCAAGGCGGCGGCGTGCGGCTGGAGCTGCTGAGCGGGCCGCTGACCGGGATCTACGACCCGCACGGCATGGGCTCCATGCTCTTCGCCGTGCTCGCCGTCGCCGCCCAGCTCGACCGCGACTACATCCGCGAGAAAACCGTCGAAGGCCAGCAAGCCGCCGCCGCACGCGGCAACCACGGCGGCCGGCCCAAGGTCATCGACGAAGACGATCTGCTCTTCGCCCGCGCCCTGCGCGACAAGGGCACCCCGATGCCCGACATCGTGAAGAAGCTGACCATCAAGACCGGCAAGAACGCCGGCGACCACCCCTCGGTCGCCTCGCTCTACCGCGCCCTCGCCGACAACGACGCCTGACCAGCAGCTTCACGAGGCCATTGCCCCTTCGCCCATATCCCGGCCGACCCCCATTACCGCAGGTCAGGGGTATCCGCCCGAAATTTCTTGAGTGCTACGGGGCCCTACTACGAGGGCATGGAGGACCAACTCGGCGCACTGGGCACGGTCGTCAACGCGATCGTGCTGTTCAACACCCCCTACCTCGACGCCGCGATCACCGAACTCCGCGCCGGTGGCCACGAGGTCCGCGACGAAGATGCCGCCCGACTCTCGCCGTTGGGCCGCAACCACATCAATCTGCTGGGCCGCTACTCATTCCTGCTGCCCGGCGACCTACGCGGTGGTCTGCGGGCGTTGCGCGACCCGAGCACGGTCGACGCCGATGAAGATTGATCTGGCTCGGCTACTCCGTCTCCGTGGGCTGAAGGGCCTGTTCGTGGAAGCGAACACGGACGATCCGAATACGGAGCGCCACGTGGTCGCTACGATACGAGGGTGGGGTGGGAGACGCACGGGGTCGTATGTCCTCGACCGCACCCTGCAGAAGGCAGGGACGACTGTGGCGATTGAAAGCACGTCCGGCACGACGGCTGACACCGACTCCCCTATCGCGAAGGTCGACGTCGCGATCAAATCCGTCACCGACCAGCGGTCCAACCTCGGAGCGTTCTCGCATCGTCTGGAGACCGCGATCCGCAGTACGGACGACCCGGTGGAGAACCTGGCCTCCCCCGACGGCGGGAGCACCGGCACGGGCGCTTGAGAGGGCGATCACGACGACCTCGTGCTCACCGCATCAGGACCTTGTGGGCGGTTGGGTTGCGCCCTCGTCGGATCCCGGCCGTTCCCCCGGAGCTCCTGCCTGGTGCTGATCTTTGATGCAATGCTCTGACCAGGAAGGCAGCGTGCCGACCAGACAGATCGGAGACACCATGTCCGATACGCCTGAAGTGACCGATCTCGGCGCGATCCCGGGAAGTGGGGACGGTCCCGCGGCTCCCGCCCCGGGCTCGATCCAGGTCACCGAGATCCACCCCGAGGACGACAGCGGCAGCGCCCTGACCGTGGTCGCGCCGATCGACGTCCAGGCGGAAGACTGGGGCACCTTCAGCGTCCGGTACCGCGGAGCGAGGCCCCAACTCGTCGTCACCGGCGGGACGACCGTCCCCTCCGTCATCGTCGTGGTAGACGGCGCCGGCAACATCCTTGCCGAGTACCAGGCGCGCCCGGCCACCCAGCGCATCACGAGCCGGATGCTCCCCGACGACCAGAACGAGCTCGTCTGCGCCACCCCCGACTGCAAGCCAATCAGTCTATCCCGCCACTAGGACCTGCGAGCAGCGCCTGACCGCGGACGGTGCGCTCCGCTCGGCCGGACTGGCCGGGCGGAGCGCACCGTCACGTTCCGGCGGTGGCGCAGACGCCGGGACGACCTTCGACGGATACGCCGCCCTGCCGCCCACGATCGGATACGCCTCAGCCTGCTCGTCAATCGGAAATTCCACCGGCACGAAGCGGACCGTAGCCGGCACCGACACCCGTCCCGCACTCTTTCCATGAACCCCAGAGCAGCCCCCAGCCGACGTACTGGCCGACCGTGATCGTTCTCCCCGGGCTGCCTGGACGCCGACTACCCACACCCGTGATCGCTGGATCTGATCGCAGGATGGTGTCGCGGCGTGTCCCGGGCTGGGGGCTTGGGGCGCGTGCGGTCAGAAATCGACGGCGCGGTAGACCACGTGGAGTTCGCCGGTGTCGAGGGAGCCGATGGCGGGGCCGGAGATGGTGATGGGGTCTTCGAGAATGCGCTCGAAGCCGGTCCAGGCGGTGCAGGCGCCGGTGAGGCTGCTGTGCCAGATCCTGCTGTCGTAGCCGCGGATGGTGCAGTGGAGGGTGTCGGCGCGGGCGGTGAGGGAGGGGGCGGCGAAGGCTTCTCCGCTGTGGGTGAAGGCGGTGCCCCAGCCCGTGTCGGTGTTGGTGTTGATGACGACCCGGTTGCTCCAGAGGTCCTGGTAGGCCAGGTAGAGCGTGCCGCGATGGGTGGCCAACGCAGGGGAGCTGAGGGTGTGAATGCCGTTGTGCTCTCCGCCGGGAACCGGGCCGAGGTTGGTCCAGGTGCGGGCGTCGGCGGAGTGGTCGTAGACGAGCCGGCCGTTGAGGCCGCGGGCGTAGTGCAGGACGCCGTCGCGTACGGCCAGGGCGGGGCCGGTGGTGGCGCTGCCGGGCAGTTTGACCTGGGGGGACCAGGTGGTGCCGTCGGCGGAGGACAGCAGTTGCGGATCGTCGCCCTGCCCGGTGTAGGCCAGGTACAGCCTGTTGTCGAAGACGGCCAGCGCCGGGGCATGGTGGGTGACGAGCTGCGGGACACGGTAGAAGTCGCTCCACCGGTCTGCTTCGAGGCGGCTGAGGTAGATGTAGTTGCCGCCGCGGACAGCGCAGTGCAGGACGCCGTCGAAGGTGGCGAGGGCGGGTGTGTCGGTGGTGGAGCTGTTGGGATTGACACGGGTGGGAGCGCTCCAGGTGTCCGCGGTGTTCTTGACCGTGGTCACGGCGTTGGTGGGCGTGGCTCCCTCCCACTTGATGTACAGGTCGAAGATGCCACCGTCGCCCTCGAACCGGAAGGAGTCGCTCCGGCCGGGCCGGGAGGCCAGCTGGGCGATCGCCGCACGGTCGAGGAAGAAGGTGCGTTCCTGGACGAAGTCGTCCTCGTTGCGCAGCCACGCGATCAGCTCGGCGATGAGACGCGCGACCATCGCGGCCAGCTGGATCCACTCCTGCATGTTCTCCCACTGGCCCGCGGGGAAATCGCTGATGATGTCGGCGAATTTCGTCAGCTCCAACGAGATGAGGACGAGCCTGCGGGACATCTCCCTGTAGAAGTCGCCGTCGCTGTCGTCGGCTTCCCAACAGCCGATGTGACAACCCACGGCATACTGGATGGTCCCGTCGAACAGGACCGCGTCCTCGGGCAGGAAAGTCTCCCAGTCGCCCTTGCTGACGGCGCCGTACTCCCTGGTCCGGCGTACGTTCCTCGTGAAGTCGTCGCCGCCCGCGCTCAGTGCCCAGTAGATCTCGTCCCGGTTGACCTCGTTGGTGTCCTCCACGCAGTGGAACTTGTCCAGGAGGACCCGGGCGTGGAAAGGCTTATCGGTCTGCCGGGCGCGCTCGGACGAGGTCACCAGGGTGACCCCCCAGCCGGCCTCCTTCTGTCCCTGGCGGAACTCCTCGGTGTCCAAGGACTGCGTCCCCTCGCCGGAGGCCACGTCCACCACGTTCACGTTCGCCTGCGAGGAGGCGCCGGTCATCGTCGGCAGGTCCTTGAGCAGATCCGCGACGGAGTACCCCTCGGCGATCGACCGCCCGGTCAGTGCCGGCGGAAAGATCTCATCCATCCGGCGCGAGGACGCCTCCTCGGCGTACACCCGGCCCAGCTCACGGATCTCCTGCACGCTCAGCACGTACTCCAGCGGGCGCAGGAACCCTGCTTCCAGGTCGGTCCGTTCCAGGCCCGCGTCCAGCCGGGACGCCGCCCGCAACACCACCCCGTACAGCAGACCCGAATCCCGCGTCGACGTCGCCAGCCGCTGCCCCCGGCCCGTGACGGGCCGGCCCTGCAACTGTGCCCGCAACCGCTCCACACGCTCCGCCTGAGACACCACAGCCACCACGAAAAGTCTCCCTGCCTACGGACGCCTCCGCCCTCTGCACGGACTGAGGTGCGCCACCGCCACCTTCCCACGTCGTGACTTCCCGCACTGCATCGTTTACGAACAGTGACATCTATCGATACCCTGCCACGAGTGCTTCAGGTGACCTTCGGGGACGATGCAGTCGCCTGCGCCCGAGATCATGGAGCCTGCCAGTATCAACCCCCTGATCGACGAGGACGACGTGCACTTCGCCCGCGCCCTGCGCGACAAGGGCACCCCGATGCCCGACATCGTCAAGAAACTGACCATCAAGACCGGCAAGAACGCCGGCCAACACCCCTCGGTCGCCTCGCTCTACCGCCCACTCGCCGACAACGGCGCCTGACCAGGCACGAGCCGACTACTTGGCAGGTTTCTCCCCGTATCCCAGCGGTCCCCCCGCCACTGATCAACAGCTACCAGAGGCCGCGGCCCGTTCTGGCGTATTCCGGCTGGCCCCCTCCTGGACCCACCAGGGGTCGCTGAGGCTAGTGAGGCCGTCGCGTTCGAGGAGGTCCTCGGCCTCCTCGCGCGTGGCGGGTTCGGCCAATGCCGCGTGGAACGCGGTCAGCGGTCGCCAGCCGGTGTCGGTGTGCTGGAGGTAGCCGATGATCTCGTCGTCTTCAGCGCGGCGAACGGATCACAATGTCCGATGTGGACATCTCGGCTGCTCCCGGTGCCGCGCCGAATGCAGACGGGGGAAGCATCTGCCGGACCGCAGCAATGACCTTATCGGTCTGAGCGCGCAGCGCGGCCAGGCCGTCGTGTTCGTCGACCGATCCCACGTACCGGTCCAGGTCGGCGCGGGTGCTCCGCTTCCACACCGCGACGAGCCGCTGGGTGTCGGTGATGTCCCGATCCGGTCGTCCGCGCACCAGGACCAGGTCGGCGCGCAGTCCCGGGTGGACACGGCCCCGGTCGTGCAGGCCGAATATGTCGGCGGTGCGGGCGGTCGCCGCCGTGAGGGCTTCGGCCGGGGCCAAGCCCGCCGCCACGAGCATTCGCAGTTCGCGGTGGACACTGGCCCCGTGCGCGGTCCCTGGGTTGGGCGCGTCCGTGCCGACCAGCAGGGGCACGCCCACTCGGTGCAGCAGTCGCACGTTGTCGCTGGCCGCGGCGAAGTCCGGCAGTTGCGGGGGCATCCAGCGCTGTCCCTGCCGCCGGACCGCCTCGGACCAGGCCGGGCCCAGCCTGCGGGCCAAACTGGGCTCGCGGAGCAACGGCATTCTCCCGTCGGCGTCGGGAAACCCGTCCGCCACAGCCAGGGTCGCGATGACCGCGACGCCCGCTTCGGCGATCACCTGCGCCTCGTCGACCGAGAGCGGATCGACGGGCGCATGAGCCAGGATGTCTACACCGGTGGGCAGCAGATCCATGGTTGCACGGGCGGTGGACACGTGCGCGACCACGAGCAGGCCCGCATCGTGCGCGGCCGTCACGAGTGCGGCGATCGTCGGCACGTCCAACGACGGCATGGCCATCGGTCCGCCGCTGGTGCCGTCGTCGTAGAGGACCTTCACGTAGCTGGCCCCCTCGGCGAGTCGGTCGGCGACGAACGCCTCGGCTTCCCGTGGGTTTCGCAGGTAGGGGAAGGGCGCGTACATCATCGTCGGATGGCCGCCGGGTGCGGTGGCGCCGATGCTGGAGGATCGCACTTCGGCCGCGTCCGGTTCGGCGCCCTGCGCCGTCGCCACACGCACCAGTTCAGGTTTGCTGAACATGTCCAGCACCGTGGTGACCCCGAAGGTGAACGCCTGCCGGGGCGCGCCGGGCAGCAGGTGCACGTGCGCGTCGATCAGCCCCGGCAAGACCGTGCCGCCCTGTCCGTCGACGTGCTCGTCACCGGGCTGGAGCAGGTCAGGACCACCGACGGCGTCGATGAGGCCCCCGGCCATGCGCACGGCGGTGTGACCGGTCAGGTGCTCGCCGTCGAAGACACGTGCGTTCGTGATGGTGGTTGCCATGGAGGTGACGGTAAAAGTTGACACTGTGTGAGGGTCAAGCCCGTAGAATCGGCGCCGTGCTCCACTCGATCAGCCAGGTCGCGAAGGCCTCCGGTGTGTCAGCGCGGATGTTGCGCCACTACGACGCGATCGGCCTGCTCCCGCCCGACCGCGTCACCGCCAACGGCTACCGCTGGTACGGCCGGACGGAACTGCTCCGACTACAACGCATCCTGGTCCTACGCCGACTCGGCCTCGGGCTGGAACAAATCGGCGAGATCCTGCGGGAGCAAGCCGACGAAGCGACCACGCTGCGCGCGCACCTGGCACAGCTGCAGGACGAGCGCCGCCGTCTCGACCACATCATCGCCACCGTCGAGCAGACCGCTGCCGACCTCGCCGCCGCCCGGATCACCGACCCCGACCAGTTCTTCACCGGACTACGACGAGACCGAGCGGCCATGCGAGACAACCTCCAAGCCGCGTACGGGGAACACAGCACCGCGGCCCTCGACTCCACCGGCACCGACCTCACCACCGGCGACTACGAACACGCGGCCGCACAGGGAACCGCCCTGTTCCGACGGCTCGCCCAGGTCATGCGCGCCGGAACCGCACCAGACGCCCCCGCCGCCCAGGACGCGGTGACCGAGCACTACGAGTCCGTATGCCACTACTGGCAACCCACACCCGAGGCATACTCCGCCCTGGGCACTCTCTACCTGACCGACGCCACCCAACGGTCGATAGCCGAGCACGCCGATCCAGACCTACCCGCCTGGCTCGCCGCAGCCATCGAGACCTACGCCCGACACCACCTGCCGCGTCAGCAGCCGTCCAAGTCGTGACCTGCGGGGAAGTGTCGCTGGGCCGGTGTCCGATGTGGGGCGCGGTCCGAGGGTCACGAGCGGCTGATCGCGAAGCTAACGACCTCGTGCATGGTTGGGGCGGGCAGAAGGTGTTGCGGCTGGGTCTGCGGGGTTACCGCGTTGTGGGTTGGCGGCGGTCTCGGTGTTGGTGGTCGGAGAGGAGTCCGGCGACGGCTCGGATGGTGTGGTCAAACGTTGTTCGGCGGA
>NZ_BSTR01000006.1:0-67409 GCF_030269645.1 Actinokineospora sp. NBRC 105648
CGGTAGAACCGGCCCGCCACCTGGGCGAACAGTTCATCCAACCCGGCCACCCAGGCGTCAAGATCCTCATCAGTCAACACAAGATCGACAACCTACACCACGAAGATCACCAAGTGCGGCTGGAGTACTAGGGCGCACCGACCCGTGAGTCCCGCTCGATGTCGCGCGAGAGGCGTCCACGGGGATTGTCGGCGCGGGCCGCCGGGCGATTGGTCGAACAAGAAGGATCCGGTGAACTCCACATCGAATCAATTCCCGAATAGGTGAGGGCCGAGCGTCGTCCGGCAGTCCTCCCGTGCTTCTCGGGTGGGCTGCCGGATGGCGTTTGGGCGGCCGTGTTCACCAGGCCGGGGTGTACCGGCCGCCTTCGGCGAACTCCGCTTGTGCCTCGTGCCGGGCGTAGATCTTGGTGCTGTCGTGCACGACGGCCATGCCCTTGTCGGCGTCGTACCCGGCGCGGTCGCCGGTGTGGGTGTCGACGTGGGTGAGGTTCGGTCGCTGCGCGTCCAGGTACTCGGCGAGCCGTTCCGGGTCTTGGCCGACGCCGGGGATGTGGTCCCCGCCGCCGTGGCGGTGGTGGTCCACGCCCGCGCGCACGTCGGCTCCGTACCGCTCGGCGTCCCGGTCGCCGGGCTCGGCCGGGCGCTCGGCGTCGACCGGGGACCCGGCGGTGTCGCCGCGTTCCAGGCGCACGGGTCAGGCCATCCGCCCGCGGGCCACGTCGATCGCCCACAGCACGAGGGCCACCGGCACGTCGCCGATGTCCGGGTTGACGGTGAGCACCACGTCGTCCCAGCCGCCATCGTCCGGCCGGGCGATGGCGAGGATGGCGCCCTTCGGGTACTGCTCCTCGTCGCTGAACTCGAGGATGTACTCCGTCGAGTCGCTGGTGTCGGAGAACGTGACGTGATCGGGCCGGAACTCAATGTTGATCATATTCCTCCTTCTCGTCCAGCAGTGTCACGAACCCGCTGCTCTCGTCGGTCCGGATCCCCCGTCCGGTGCTGTCCCTGACTTCTATCGTCGGCCGCCACTCCCCGCCTATCCGTCCACGGCGGACCTCCTCCGTGCGCCCATCGTCCTTCAGGATCTTGTCCACCTCAACGCGGCCGAGCTCGTTCCACGCTTCCGGGGTCCGCTTTCCCTCAGGTAAGGGCCACTGCCCGGTGTTGGAGTCCCGGCTCGCGTGCTTGTGCAACGCCCGGCCACCGCGCTCCAGCTGGCCCCCCTTGTCGGCCGGGTCCAACTCAGCCGCGGAGGCGCGGGCCACCTCGTCGTCGAGCAGGCCACGCCGTTCCACCGCCTCCGTGTCGACCAGCTCCTCGGCGGGGACGCTGTCGCGGGTGCCGGTGCGCTCAGTGCTCTCCGCGCCGCGGCGCGCTTCCGGGCCGTCGGTGGCCTCCACCGCCGGGGACTCAGCCGACTCGCGGCCGGAATCGATCCTCACGACTCCCGCCGATCGAAGACGGTGAGCGCCCACCCGGTGCGCATGTCCAGGAACCGGGTGGCCTCGTTGAGCCGGGCGCGCTCGGTGGCCGCGCGGCTGAGCCGGGCCGCCGCCTCGGCCACCGCGGACCCGCCGGTCACCACGGAGTGGTCGGGCAGCCAGGAGTCGGGGTGGCCGCGCAGCGCCTCCAGCTGCTCGCCCGCGGTGTCACCGCGCAGGTGCAGGCCGCGGGCCGCCCACGCCGCGGTCCGCGGGTGCGGTGGCCCGGCCGCCGGGGACGCCTTGAGCGCGATCATCACGTCGACCCATCTGAACGTGCCCGCCTGCCAGCGGGTCTCGCCGCCAGTACACAGCGGCCGACCGCCGTCGAGCTGCCGCAATGCCGTCGCCGCAACGTGTTCGGCCAGGGCCTCGGGTTGGTAGTGCCGGGACAGGCCGCGGTATCGGGTGCCGATCGCGATCTGCGCGCGGTGGGCGACGGCGCACTCCACGGTCCGCCGGTCGTCGGCGGCAAGGCCGTCGAGCCACCCCCGCTCGGGCACCGGCACCTGCCTGCCGACGACGTGGGCCGCGGTCAGCAGTTCCAGCCACAGGACCAGCCGCGGGTCGGTGGCCAGGTACACGGCGCGGTTGACCTCCCGCAGCGAGCACGCCCGAGTGCGGCAGAGCGGCCCGCAGGCCGCGCCGCGCGGGCGCAGGATCGCCGCGGGCGGTCCGGGCCGGACGGCCTCGCGGTCCTCGCCCAGCGGCACCGCGATCCGGATCGGCCGGTCCATCCCGTCGCTGAACGCGACCGCCCGGCCCGCGGGCAGCGAGACCACGTGCCGGGACTGCGCCTCGTCCAGGTTCACCGTGGCGCCCAGGACCTCGCGGTCGTCGGCGGCGGGCAGCCGGTGGATGATCTTCAGCGCGGTGTTCTTCAGCACGTCCGGGACGATCTTCGACGGGATCTGCTCGGCGATCACGATGCCCTCGCCGTAGGCGCGGATCTCCGCCAGCAGCGCGGTGAACAGCTCCACCGCGTGCGCCGCGGGGCTGCCCGGCGCGACGTTGCGCAGCAGCCGGTGCGCCTCCTCGATGACGGTCACGTGCCGCAGACCGGGGTTCGGCGTGTGCCGGACGCGCAGGTGCTCGTGCAGCCGGATCAGCACCGCGCCGATGAGGAACGCCTTGTCCTGGTCGTTGCCGACGTCCTCGATCTCCAGAACGACGTTTCGCCGCAACAGTTCCGCGACGTCGAGCGGGTGGCCGCCCTCGAAGAAGCGCCCCGGTGTGCCCAGCCGCAACGAGCCCAGGCGCACGTCGATGAAGCCGCGGACGTTGTCGGTGATCTCCTTGCCGTACCCGATGCCCGCCACCACCTCCAGCGCGGTGCGCCGCAGGTCGGCCAGGTCCGGGTACTTCGGCGTCACCCCGGTCAGCCGCGACTCGCCCACCACCGGGTCCCAGCCCAGGTCGGTGTAGCAGCGGGTGAGCGCGTGGCTGAGCACCTGCGGGAACGGTTCGTCGGCGTCGAAGGCGGCCAGGAACAGCGCGCGGACCAGGTCGATGTGGGTCTGGATCGGGAACCCGGGCTCGGGTTCGAGCGGGTTGAGCCCGACCGGCGGCGCGTCCGGCGCGCCCGGCCGGATCACGGTGACCTCGCCGACCCGGCCCGCCATGGCCGCGTACTCGGCCTTGGCGGGCTCGATCACCAGCCACGGCACGCCGTGCCGGTGCACCTGCTCGAGCAGGTGCCGCACGGTCTGCGACTTGCCCGCGCCGGTCGCGCCCGCGACGAAGGTGTGCCGGTTGAGCGTCTCGGTGGTGACGGTGAACGGGCCCACGGGCTGGTCGGCGTCGTCGAGCACCGTGCCCACCGCGATCGGCCCCGCGGTCTCCGGGGTGACGTCGAAGTCGACGAGCTCCACCAGGCGCAGGCCGGGCAGTTCGCGGCGCGGCGGCCGGGCGAGCACGGCCAGCAGCTCGCTGGTGCCGCGGAACGGCGTGGCGTGCCCGTCGGGCCGGTCCACCAGCGTGGCCAGGGCGTCGGCGAACGAGCTGACCGCCCACCCCGGCGCGAGCGCGTACGGCTGGTCGTCGAGGTCGGACGAGCCGCACAGCAGCGCCGCCGCCCGGCGGGCCGCCACCGCGGTGTCGGCCCCGACCAGCACCCGGATCCGCCACAGGCCGGTGCCGCGGGCGCGGGACAGCTCGCGGTAGCGCCCGGTGGCCCGGTCCAGCGCGACCCGCCCCGCCTCGTCCCGCTCGCGCAGCCGCAGGCTGGGCAGGCGCGCGGCGAGCGCGGCCAGCTCCAGGTCGACGTGCTCGGCGGGCACGGGTTCGGCCGTGACCAGCCAGACGAAGGCGGTGCCCAGGTGCGCCACGTAGTCGTCGAACCCGCCCCGGCTCTGCCGCGCGGCCTGGTCGGGCGTCCACAGCGCGTCGGACTGCCCGGTGCAGGCCACCCACGCCGGGTGCGCGGCCCACGACCGCAGCACCTCGCCGGTGTCCACGACCTCCGCGCTGCTGCCCGGCGGGTAGAGCAGCGTCACCGGGCCGCGTGCCGCGGGGAAGGCCGGACGACCGCCGACCAGCACGCGCAGCCGCAGGTCGCCGGGCAGCCGTTGCCACGCCGAGACCAGCACCCCGTCCGCGTCGAGCTCGGAGTACGCGGCGGTGAGCGCGGCGAACAGCTGGGCGGGCACCGGGTCCGGCCGGTCGGGGTCGCTCGGCCTGCGCGGCGCGGTCAGCACCCGGTGGAACACGACGCCGTCGAGCACGCCTCACCCCCGCCGCGGGGTGATCGCGACCCGCGGCCGCAGGGGGATGCCCGGGTCGCAGTCGCCCATCGTGACCCGGCGCCCGTCAGGACCGGTCTCCACCAGGATGAAGGCGGTCGGCGGCAGGCCCTGCACCCTGGTCGGCTCGACGGTGTACTCGTAGACCCGCGACACCGCGGTGCTGGTGTTCTCGGTGTCGGTGTAGGACTCGGTGACCGCGTAGCCCCAGCTGTTGGTGCGCGAGGTCGCGGTGCCCGCGGACTCGCCGGTGCTGCCCGCCTTGCGGTCGAACACCGAGGCGTTCTTCGGCTTGTTGAGGTGCGTGCCCTCGTTGCTGGAGGTGCTGTTCTGGTTGCCCCAGTTCTCGCTGTTGCCCTCGGTGAGACTGGTGCCGACCTGGTCGGTGACCTGGTTGAGCACGAAGGTGTGCTCGCGGCCGATGAACTCGGCGGCCGCCTTGGCCTCCTCCGGGTTGCCCATCCGCATCAGGATGGTGGCGCTGCCGACGCCGCCGAGCAGCCGCGTCAGGTCGCCGCGCAGGTGCTCCAGCAGCAGCACGAGCCGCACCCCCACCCGGCGCGCGTGCTTCGCCAACGCCTCCAGGCCCTCGACGCCGATGTGGTCGGCGTTCGCGACGAACACCACGTCCCGCTCGCCGCGGCGCGGGTTGGCGCGCAGGGCGTGCAGGATCCGTTGGAACAGCAGGCGGTCCAGGAAGTCCTTGCGGTCGGGGTGCGGGCCCGCGCTGGTCAGCACGGTCAGACCGGACACCGCCCAGGTGAGCGGGGCGGCCGTGTCCGCGTGCGCGGCCTCGTCCACGTGCAGCAGCTCGGTCAGGTAGGTGAGGGTCTGCAAGGCGTTCGCGACCCGCTCGGTGGTGCCCACCAGCCCGATGCGGCCGGTCAGCCTGCCCGCCTCGGTGAGGTCGAGCAGCTCGGCGGTGGTCCCGGCGTAGTCGTGCCCGCGTACCAGCCGCAGGGCCGCCGCCAGCCGGGCGAAGGTGATCGGGCCGTCGAGGCACTCGGCCACCGTCTTGAGCACGTCCGCGTCCACGATCCGCAGGTCGCTCGCCTCGGACGCGGACCGCATGGTGGCCACGGCGCCCGCCACGACCTGGGCGACGTCGGCGGGGGAGAGGCCCTGCAGCAGCGAGCCCCCGACCGGGTCGTGGGTGAGCGTCAGGTCCGCGGCGGGCACCCCCACCTGCCGGGCCAGCCCGACCAGTCCGGCGGCGACGCGCTGCTCGCTGAAGTCGACCACCAGGACGTTGCCGCCCGAGCGCAGCACCGAGCCGCCGACGGTGGTGATCAGGCCCGCCCACCCGGCCCCGGTCCCGCCGAAGACGTCCACCCGGGTGGTCCCGCTGATCGGGCGCAGCGGGAACCACTCGTCGGCTTGATCCTGGCGCGCGCGGTCGGCGTCCCGCTGGGCCCGCTGCCACGCCCACTCCCGCTGCCGCCGCTCGAACCGGTCGACCCGCTCCGCCCGGTCCCGCAGCCCCTCGGCCAGCCGCGCCCTCGGCACCAGCCACTGGCGCGCCACCACGACCGACATGCCCGCCAGGAACACCCCGCCCGCCAGCACGCCGCCCACGGCCAGGTCGCCCAGCGCGGTCGCCACACCCACACCGGTCGCGAGCACCGGCAGCGCCCGCAACCTGGCGCGGCGGAACGCTCGCGCGCGGACCAGGCTCGCGGGCTCCTTCCACACCGGCTGTGGTTCGTCCGGTCCCTCGACGGGTGCGGGTGCGGGCGCGTACTCCCACCCCCACCGCTCGACCGGCGAGAAGACCACCCGCGCGAGCTCCTTGGTGGCCGCGGGAGTGGGTTCGGGCAGATCGCCACGCCATGGCACCGACACGCCACACCCCCCGGAGGCCCCTGGATCCCGAGGTTCACCGTACGACGTACAATCGAGCCGGGGACGAGTGTCGACGTCGACTCCACCCGATTGCGCGGTTGTGGGTTCCTTCGGGGTTCGGCGGTGTCGCTGAGTGACCGCCGGGACGGTCCACCGGTCGGGCCGGACCGCCCACGTCGACCTCAGCGCAATGGCCGATCGCGGTCAACCCACCCGCCCGTTTGGCAATTTCCCACGTGCCGCCGGTTCTGCGCGCGCTTCAGGCGTTAATCGAGTTGTGCTAATTTTTCGAGAATGCGCCTAAAGTCAATCAACGGTCGGGCAAAAGGCTCGTTCGCCAAGATGTTCGCCGCGTTCGCTTATGTTCTCGCGCTTTCCCTATTCGGTTCGGGTGCGGTCGCGCACGCGGCCACGACCGACGTCCCGGCCGGGCGGAGCTGTGCCTGCACCGCCCCGTCGATCGACCGCTACCAGCAGTGGCTGGCCTCCGGCGAGGGGACCACGGTGCCCGCCAGTGGGAGCCTGCTGGTGCGCGAGGGCCGCGGGTACGCGGCCAAGGTCACCCTGCTCAAGGCCGAGTGGCACGTGATCGTCGTCTGGCTGGGCAACAAGTTCGAGGCACAGGCCAACCTCTCGACGTCGTCGGGCTTCTGGCTCACCTACAGCGCGACCGACGACCTCTACCTCCAGCTGCGCCCCGCCTCGCACTGGAGCGGCGGCGACAAGTGGCTCACGCTGGTGCCGTCGACGGGCGGAAAGGTCGTGCAGAAGTTCTTCAGCTTCACCCCGGACAACTGGACGTGGCTGCCCGAATTGGGCAAACCGTCCTACTCCTTCGCTTCGGCACTGAGTGAGGCGCGTGGGTTTGTCTTCGTCGGCAAGACCCCGAACAAGCTCGACTTCCGCGGACTGCGCGTCGACGGCTACCAGCCGCCCTGCGTATAACGGCCCAGCGCGCGATTCCGCCGCTGCCCGAAAAGGTCAGTCCAGGCAGAACTCGTTGCCCTCGGGGTCGGCCAGGATGATGTGGCCCGCGCTCAACGGGGGCGCGGGCTCGACCCGGTGCACCCGGCTGGCCCCGAGGGCGACGAGCCGGTCGGCCTCGGTCTCCAGGGCCGCCATCCGCTCGTCGCCCCGCAGGCCGGGGGCCGCGCGGACGTCGAGGTGCAGCCGGTTCTTGGTGATCTTGTCCTCGGGCACCTTCTGGAAGAACAGCCGCGGCCCGCGCCCGTCCGGGTCCTCGACGGCCGAGCTCGAGTCGCGCTGCTCCGGCGGTACGCCGACCCGTTCGAGGAACTCGTCCCAGGCGTCGAGCGGGTCGGCCCCCTCGGGCACCTCGACCCCGGGCGGGGCGGGGTGCACGTAACCCAGCGCGTCGCGCCAGAAGCAGGACAGCGCCCGCGGGTCGTGGGCGTCGAAGGTGACCTGGAACTCGCGGCTCATCGGGTTGCTCCATTCGTGGTGTGCCGTGGACAGTCTCGACCGACCGCGCACCGCTCGCACGGTGCGGGTCGCGCCTCGTCCGCGTCCAGGAGCGACCCTGGCACACCTTGCGGACAGGACCGGTCCGCGATCCCCACCCGCTTCCCAACGCGCCGTCCCCTTGACCGGACCGGTCAGGGGGACGGCGCGTTGGGCGCCCGCGGTGGCTCAAGGTGCCCGGTGTCAGCGGCCGACCACCACGCAGGTGGTGGTCGCGGTCGCGGCGGGGTTGCTCTCCGAGGTGGCGGTCAAGGTCACCTTCGTCAGCGGCGGGCCGCCGTCGCGCTTGACGTGCACCGGTACCTGGACCTCGCGGCCGAACTTCGCCGTGGCCAGTGTGTTGGGTACCTGGACGCTCCAGCCGCGGCCCTCGGCGGTGGCCGAGACCCGGTAGACGTCGTTGTCGAGGTAGGCGCTGACGTCCTCCGGGTGCTGCCCGGCGGGCTTGGCGCCGCGACCGGTGTTGATCAGCGGGAACCGGCAGGTGGCCACCCCGTCCGGGCCGGTCCGGCTCACGGTGGGCAGCACCCGGACGCCTCGCCTCTGCGGTCCCGCGCCGTCGAGCGACCGGATGGCGACGGTGTAGGACAGCACGCCCTTGGTGTCGCGTTTGACCTTCAGCACGTAGAAGTGCAGCCGGTTGGCCTGGTCGACGTACTCGTACTCGCTGCCCGAGCCGGTGCCCGCGTGGAACAGCGCGTCGGAGAGCTGCCGGTAGTCGCCGATGGTGATGGGCACCTTGCGCCCGTCCGGCAGCACGTAGTTGGTCATGCCGATGTCCTGCGGGTTGGCGTCGACCACCCAGGCGAACGGCGCGTCGTCCTCGTCCTTGGTCTTGGCGAGCAGCACGCCCGCGTCCGGGGTGAACGAGTCCGAGCCCATCCGGTCGACGACCTCGACGGTGTAGTTCTGGTACCCGCCGCCGTCGCAGTACGGGTTGGTGCTGACCTCGCACGCGGGGGTGTGGTCGCCGGTGCCGAACGCGATGTTGACCCCCGAGAGCCCGCGTGGCCCCGGTTGCACCGCGCGGGCGGTGATCTGGGCGACCACCACGCCGGAGTCGGCGAGCGCCTCGCGGGAGAGCCGCAGCACGTTGCGCTCGTCGACGATGCCGAGCTTGATCTTGTTGCGCAGGATGTGCTGCGCGCCCATCGACGCGCCCCCGGTCGCCGGGATCGCCCAGCGCGAGTGCGGGCCGCCGGGCCCGTTGAACGAGCCGCGGGAGAGCATGTCCCAGATCCCGCTGTAGTCGCGGCGCGGTGGGTTGGCGTACGGGTTGTTGTAGTTGTCCCCGATGCCCAGCAGGTGGCTCAGCTCGTGCGCGTAGACGCCCTGGCCCGAGCTCTCGGCCTGCGTCGACGAGCCGTCGCCCGCGTTGGGCCACAGGGTGGAGCCCGACGCCCACGAGGTCCAGTCGACGTAGCGGGTGCGGGTCCAGTTCGGCAGGGTGTCGTCCGGCGGCCCGAACGCGTCGGACACGTCCTCCTTGGTCGCGAACTTCATCCTCCCGAACTCCTCCCAGGTGCTGGTCTCGTCCTGGCCCGCAGAGAGGAAGTAGACGAAGTCGAACCCGGCCGGGACCTCGGGCCCGACGTCGGCGACCCAGCCCGCCCGGCCGTCGGTGCGCAGGTCGCGGTCGCACTTGTCGCCGGTCGGGCAACCGGTGCCGGACTGGAACTCCAGCGCGTACTCGTGATCCTTGCCGGGCAAGGTGTAGGGGCCGAACGCCTTCAGGTCGACGCCGTAGCGCCCGCCGGAGTTCTCCATCCAGTACTCGTGCACGGTGTGGCCGTGGTTGAGCGCGCCCGGCTTGTTCAGGAAGTCCTGGTAGAACTGCCCGACGCGGTCGCGCGGGATGTCGTGCGCCTCCGTGCTGGGGTTGCCGAACACCGTCGAGTGCGACGGCTGGGTCACGACGAACGGCTGGTTCGGGTAGTCCAGCAGGACCAGCGCGCCCTTGAACGTGCGCTTCGTGCCCTTGGCGGCCGGGTCGGCCCAGGTGGTGCCGGGGATCTTGCGGTAGTCCCGCTCCCACGTCATGTGGTCCGGGTTCACCCAGTTCTGCGGGTCGACGGGGCCGGGGAACCCGGCCTGCGCCGCGACCCGCGCGCCGTCCGGGGACTGCTGCCACGGCTGCTGCTGCGGCCAGTGGTCGTACTGCCAGGGGTGTGCGGGTTCATCGGGTGGGGCGGCGAGCGCGTCGGTGGCTCCCGTGGTCAGCGCCGCGACCGAGAACAGCGCGGTTATCAGGAGCAGGGGACGCCTACGACGAACCCGGGTGAGGTGCATGCCGCCTCCGAAGTGTCGGTTAACCCATGCTAACGGCCGGAGGGGCTCGGGAAACCGTTGCCAGTTAACGGAAGTCGTGGGCTCCGTCGAGGTGCCGCGGCGCGCTGCGGTGATGAACGCGGTTCAACTGGAGGAGACCGGGTTTTCAGACCGTTCGGTCGGCTTCGTTCGGTCATCTGGTGCGCGGGGCGGTGCTGAATGGGCGATTTCGCCGGTGGCCCAACGCTTGTACCGTCGACCGTCCGACTCCCGGAGTGGTCCGGCGCGGTGAACCTGAAGGGCTTGACATGAAACTTGCCACCCTAGTGGCGTCCTGCGCGGTCGCGGGCACCTTCGTAGTGTCCGCCGCGTCGACCGCGGGCGCGGTCACCCAGGTCGGCGTGACCTGCTGGAGCGGCAGCTCCCAGTACGTCTGCAACTCCAGCGCCTACGACTTCTACGACGAGGAGAACGGCCGCGTCAGCTGGCGGGTCAACAACCAGACGCTCCAGTACAACCGGAACCGGGAGACCACCGGCGCACGCCTGTGCACCCCGGGGGAGCTGATCACCGCCGATGTCTACTACCAGGACGGCTACGGGTCCGCGCGGGCTTCGGACACCGTGATCTGCAACGCCGGGCCGATCTTGCAGGAGTGACCTCGCGGTGGCTCGTGCGTATGGGCTGCCCGATTTTCTAGCATGGCTCGATCTAGTGAACTCGCTTCGTGTGGGGCCCCTAGAGCACCGCGGTGGTGAAAAAAGGGCGGGTGAAGGGCATTCCCCACCACACGGCGAGTTTAGCGGTGCTCTCCCCCCACACGAAGCGAGTCCACTAGATCGAGCATCCGTAGCGGGTGTTGCGTTCCAGCGGGGTTGGCTTGCCGCACTGGCGATCGGGGGTGGCCCGCGCGCTCACCGCCGGTCGGGATCCAAGAGTCCATGTACTAATCCGAGAGTCCACTGTGTACTTGAGTGCGGTGGGAGTCGGCCGCGTGAGGACTGAGACCGCCCCTTGTGGGTAGGCGCGCGCCTGCCCACAAGGGGCTTTCCGCTAGTAGACCTCGAGTCCGACCCGGATGCCGTCCGGGTCGTAGCCGTCGGAGTCGATCGCGTACTGGCTCTTGCCGCCGCCCTGGCTCGCCCACGGGGTGAAGGCCGGGACGCCCGCGATGCCGCCGTCGACGGCCTCCACCGACAGGCGGAAGTCGTCGGGGGTGAACGGCGCGGTCCACGCCCGGGTCTCCACGATGACCCGGTAGCCGTCGGGGTCGTAGCCGTCGTCGTCGGTGGCCAGCGGGGAGGTGCCGCCGCCCTGGCTCGCCCACGGGGTGAACTCGGCCGGGCCGAGGTGCCCGTCGGACTCCCTGGCCTGCACGCCGATCCGGAAGTCGACCGCGCCGAGCACCCCGCTGGGCGCGGCGGCCAGGTCGACCAGCACCGCGTCCGGGTCGTAGTAGTCGCTGTCGGTCGCCCAGTCCGAGGTGCTCCCGCCGAACTTCGCGTAGGTGGTGAACTTCTCCACCCCGGCCCCGCCGAACCCGCCGCCGTCGGCCACCTGCAGGCCGACCCGGAAGTTCGGCAGGGTGGCCGCCTGCGCCGAGGCCGCCGGGACCGCGACCGCGGTGAGCGTCGCCGCCGCCACCGCCAGCCCCGCCAGCGTCGAGCGCACTGCCCGCTGTGCCATCTTTCCCCATCCTCGCGGGAGGTTCCCGCGTCCGGCTAAAGATGATCATGGCTGGGCCGGTGCGCAGAGGTGCCGTTCGGGGGCGGCTTCGATGATCTTCTCCTCTTACGCCGCAAGGGGTTCATCGGCTCTGTTGAGTTGTCTGCACCGTTCGCCCCAGCGCGCGGGGGCTGGACGGTCCGCGCCATCCCGCGGCCGCGGCGGCCGTACCCGGTCGGGTGGCCTGGCGATGTGGCCTGGTTGGACTCCCCGCCGGTGGGTACCCGGGTACCGCCGGGGCCGCCGGTGCTCGTCCCCGTCCGACCGAGGAGATGCCCGGTGCCTTCGAAGCGCAAGCAAGTCCGACCCACCACCGCCCCCGTGGCGCGGACCGCGCGCGGGGCCGAGGGCGACGAGCTGACCACCGCGCACGGGTTGCGCCTGTCCGACACCGACCACTCGCTCAAGGCGGGCCCGCGCGGGCCGTCCCTGCTGGAGGACTTCCACCTCCGGGAGAAGATCACCCACTTCGACCACGAGCGGATCCCGGAGCGGGTGGTGCACGCGCGCGGTGCCGCCGCGCACGGGGTGTTCGTCGCCAACGGCGCGGCCGCGTCGGTGACCAAGGCGGCCTTCCTGGCCGAGGCGGGCCGGGAGACGCCGGTGTTCACCCGGTTCTCCACCGTGCTGGGGTCGCGCGGTTCGGCGGACACGGTGCGTGACGTGCGCGGGTTCGCGGTGAAGTTCTACACCGCCGAGGGGAACGTGGACCTGGTCGGCAACAACATGCCGGTGTTCTTCATCCAGGACGGCATCAAGTTCCCCGACGTCATCCACGCGGGCAAGCCGCACCCGGACCGGGAGATCCCGCAGGCGCAGTCGGCGCACGACACCTTCTGGGACTTCGTTTCCCTGCACACCGAGGCCACCCACCACGTCCTGTGGGCGATGTCCGACCGGGGGATCCCGCGCTCGTACCGCACCATGGAGGGCTTCGGCGTGCACACCTTCCGGCTGGTGGCCGCCGACGGCGCGACCTCGCTGGTGAAGTTCCACTGGAAGCCGGTAGCCGGGGTGCACTCGCTGGTCTGGGAGGAGGCCCAGCTCGCGGCGGGCACGGACCCGGACTTCCACCGCCGGGACCTCGCCGACGGCATCGACGCGGGCGCGTTCCTGGAGTACGACCTGGGCATCCAGGTGCTGCCCGACAGCGCCGAGGAGACCTTCGAGGGCATCGACCTGCTCGACCCGACCAAGATCGTGCCGGAGGAGTTGGCGCCGGTCCAGGTCATCGGCAGGCTCACGCTCAACCGCAACCCGGACAACTACTTCGCCGAGACCGAGCAGGTCGCCTTCCACACCGGGAACCTGGTGCCGGGCATCGAGGTGACCAACGACCCGCTGATGCAGGCGCGGCTGTTCTCCTACCTCGACACCCAGCTCACCCGGCTCGGCGGCCCCAACTTCACCCAGCTCCCGATCAACTGCCCGCACGCCGCGGTGAACGACAACCTGCGCGACGGCATGCACCAGACCCTCGTCCACAAGGGACAGGTCGCCTACCTGCCCAACGGCATCGACGGGGACCTCCCGCGGGTGAGCGACCAGGGTTACGTCCACCTCCCGCGCGAGGTCGAGGGCCCGAAGGTGCGGGCGAACCCGGTCTCCTTCGAGGACCACTTCTCCCAGGCCACCCTGTTCTACCGGAGCCTGACCGAGGTCGAGCGCGTGCACCTGGTCGAGGCGTTCACCTTCGAGCTGGGCAAGTGCTACGAGCAGCCCATCCGCGAACGAGCACTGGCCCAACTGGCCAATGTGGACACAGACCTGTGCGCGGAGGTCGCCGCCGGCCTGGGTCTGAAGGCACCCAAGGGAAAGCCCGCCAAGGACGTCACCCCCTCGCCCGCGTTGTCCATCGTCGTGACCGAGCCCGGACCGATCACCGGCCGCGTCATCGGGGTCTTGGCCGTCCCGGGATCCGACCTCACGGGCATCGCACGCTTGCGTACGGCCGCGAAGGCCCGGGGAGCGGTGGTGCGCGTGATCGCCCCCATCGGCGGCATCCTCTCGGCCGACGGCAAGGAAGAAATCATCGAACGGACGCTGTTGACCACCCGGTCCATCGAGTACGACGCCATCGTCCTCGCCGACGGGACCGGAGAGTTCAAGGACATCAAGTCGACCGTGCTGCTGCAAGAGGCGTTCCGCCACTGCAAGACGATCGCCGCGTGGGGGAGTGGTGAACAGGCCCTCTTGGCAGCCGGCGTCGACACCACCGCGCCGGGGATCGTCTTGGCGGCCAAGTCGACCAAGGCGTTCACCACCGCCGTCCTCGACGCCGTCGGCCTGCACCGCGCCTGGGCCCGAGCCGACCACGTGATGCAGAGCTGATCCCGTGAGGACCGCGCTGGGTCCACGAGATGGGTGCCACTCGGCCCAGCGCGGGTGATCGCCTAGTCGGACATGGTGATCACGACGCGTGGGCGGGGGTCGGTGGGCGTGTTCCACGCCTGTTCGACCTCGCTCAGCGGTACCGGGACCGCTGCGGCGGTGAAGGTACCCGCGGTGAGTTCGTCGATCAGGGCGGGCAGTTCGGCGACGATGCCGCCGTGCTGACCGAGCCTTGGCCGCTGCCCATCAACCGCGGGTTGGCGCCCCGCAGCGCGGCCGCGGGCAGGGTGATGTCCTGGCGGCGGGACTGGCGTGGAGGACATCCAGCTCACCGGTCGCCGGTCGGTCGCCGAGGAGATAGTGCAGGAGGCGTTGCTGCGCTGCCTGCGGCGGTGGCGTCGGGTGCCGGCGGACAACGCGGTCGCCTATGCCCGCAAGGCGATCTACCACGAGTTCCTGCGGGTGGCGAAGCGAAAACCACAGGTCCCGCTGGACGAACTCACCGAACAGCTGGACCTGGAGGACTTCTCCGGGGCGGTGGTCGACCGCGACCACGTCTTGATCATGTTGCAGCAGTTGCCGCCCCGGCAGCGGGCCGCGGTGCTCGCGCGGGTGGTGCACGACCTGTCCGAGGCGCAGGCCGCGGTCGAGCTGGACTGCTCGGTCGGCACCGTGAAGTCGCTGACCAGCCGGGGGATGGCCCGGGTCAGGCAGCTCTGGGATGACCAGGGCGCGCTCCGGAGGACCGCCACCTGACCGCGCGTGCGGGCGACTGTCCTCTTAGGACATACCGGTGCGGGCGCTCAGGCGCGGTCCAGTCGTGGGTAGAGCACCTCCTCGGCGACCAGCAGCACGGCGGCGGCGACGGGGATGGCCACCAGCGCGCCGACCACGCCGAGCAGGGCGCCGCCGAGGATGACGGCCAGCACGGTCACCAGGGCGGGGACCTTGACCGCGTTGCCGATGATCCTGGGCACCAGGACGTAGTCCTCGACGAGGCGGTAGAGGACGAAGAACCCGATCGTCGCCAGGCACACCGGGCCGGACACGGTCAGCGCGACCAGGCTGGCGACGGCGCCGCCGATGATCGAGCCGATGACGGGCACCAGGTCCAGCACGGCGACGGCGATGGCGAGCAGCAGCGCGAAGGGGACGTTGAAGACCAGCAGCCAGATCAGCGTGGTCGCCCCCGCGATCACCGAGATCACCACGTTGCCGAGCACGTAGCCGCCGACCTTGGCCGAGATCGCGTCGCCGATCAGGATGGCGCGGGGGCGGCGGGAGTTCGGCACCAGGCGGTAGAGCGCGACCCGGATCCGCGGCAGGTCCACCACGAAGTAGATCGTCAGCACGATCAGGATGAGCAGGTCGCTGACCGCGCCGAACACGGCGAGGCCCGCGTCCAGCAGCCCGGCGCCGCCGCTGAGCGAGTCCTCGACCGCCTGCCGCAGGTGGAAGCGGTCGTTGAGCTTGCCCAGCCACGAGCTGTTGTCCTGGGCCTGCTGGAGGTACTCCGGTGCCCGCTGGACCAGTTGGGTCGCCTGTTCCACCACCACCGGGATGGCCGCGGCGAGGAACCCGCCGATCACCGCCGCGACGCCCAGGAACACCGTGGTGACCGCCAGCCAGCGGGGCAGGCGGTGCCGGACCAGCCAGGACACCAGCGGCTCCAGGCCCACGGCGATGAACAGGGCGACCCCGACCAGCAGCAGCATCTCCCGCAGCCCGGTCAGCACCAGCACCAGGCCGTAGGTCACCGCCACCCCGGCCGCGGCGTAGAGCCCGATCAGGAACGGCGAGCGGCGGTCGAACCGCTTGCCGATCGTTCCCAGCGGCCGGTCCGAGTCGCTGATCCGGGCCGCCTCGGCCTCGGCGTCGGCGACCGGGCCCTCGGCGGTGGCGTCGTGCGGTTGGCCGACCTGGTCGTGGTGGGCGTGGTCGGCATCCGAGTCTGCGAACGAGGACATGGTCGCGGTCCTGACTCCACGAGGCACCTGAGCGGCACCTGGTGTCGGCAGGGTAGTCAGCGGGCGGCCGGGCGAAACCTCGCCGAGGTCGGACGATCATTCCGGCGGGCGACTGCCCAGCCGGGCCCGGGCTCGCCGCCTGCCGCCCGATGAGTTCCGCCACCGCGCTCGGCAGCGTCGTCTCGAAGCTTCGCGGCGTTCTTGGCCGCGCACATGACGACCTCCGCGCCGATCGGGGATGCCGCGGGGCGGTGCCGCCCTGGGACCGCCGACCGGCAGTCCCGGTCGCGGCCGCTTGACTGTCCACACCAGACTGATCGGGTCTGGGGTGGCGTCGTCGCGACCCCAGCGAGCCGGGCCTGGGTAGCCTGGGTCCATGTCCGATCTGGTGGAGCGCGCCAAGGAGATCGCCGACGACGTGCTGTTCCCGGCCGCGGCGGCGGTGGACGCGAGCGGCCGGATCCCGGCGAGCCACTTCGAGCTGCTGGCCGCGGAGGGGTTCTACGGGCTGTCGGCGCCACCTGAGGTGGGTGGGCCGGGTCTGGGGTTGCCGGAAGTGGCCGAGATCCTCGAGGCGCTGGCGGGCGGCTGCCTGGCCACCACCTTCACCTGGGTCCAGCACCACGGCGTGGTCCTGGGCCTGGCCGCGGGGCAGGCGGCGGCGCGCGAGCGGTACCTGGCGGACGCGGTGCGCGGCGTGCTGCGTGGCGGGGTCGCGTTCGCGGGCGCGGTGCCGACGCCGCCCCGGCTGCGGGTGCGCCAGGTGTCCGACGGTGTTGTCTACGACGGCGAGGGCCCGTTCGTCAGCGGTTGGGGCATCGTCGACGTGCTCCAGATCTCGGGACGGGACGGCGACACCATCGTCCACAGCCTGATCGACGCCCGTCCGGCGGACGGCCTGACCGCCGAGCCGCTGGCGCTGATCGCCGCGCAGGCCACCAACACCGTCCGGTTGCGCTTCGACGGTTTCCACGTGCCTGCCGACCGCGTGCTGGCCACCGTCGACCACGCGACCTTCCTGGCCAACCAGACCGCTGGGTCGCGGCTGAACGGCTGCCTCGCCCTCGGCGTCGCCGAGCGCTGCCTGCGGTTGATCGAGGAGACGGGCGAGGACGAGGTGGTGGCCAGGCTCCGCGCGCAAGGGCAGTCCGTCCGCGACTGCTTGGACGCCGGACTGACCGACGCGGTGTCGCTGCTCGCCGCGCGCGCCGCGGGCAGCGAGTTCGCGCTGCGCGCCGCGTCGGCCCTGGTGGTCGCCACCGGTAGCGCCGCCGTGCAGGTCGGTCACCCCGCCGAACGCCTCCTGCGGGAGGCGACGTTCACCCTGGTCGCCGGGGGCAGGCCGCCGGTGCGGGCGGGCATCCTCGACCTGCTGAGCGCCTCGTCCGGGAGCGGGTGAGAGCGGTCGTCGGGATGAAGTGCGGGCCGTCCGGCGTTGGACAGTGCGTACCGAGCAGAACGAACGCGGATCGACCAGATCCGGGAACGGAGTGACCAGATGGCCCCGGTGACCGAGCGAGCCGTCCTCGCGGGCGGGTGTTTCTGGGGTGTGCAGGACCTGTTCCGCAAGCACCCGGGCGTCGTGTCCACCCGGGTGGGTTACACCGGCGGCGACGTCCCCAACGCCACTTACCGCAACCACCGCGGCCACGCCGAGGCGATCGAGGTCGTCTTCGACCCGGCCCGGCTGACCTACCGGCAGGTCCTGGCGTTCTTCTTCCAGATCCACGACCCGACGACGCGCGACCGCCAGGGCAACGACATCGGCAGCAGCTACCGCTCGGCGATCTTCTACGACACCGACGAGCAGAAGCGGGTCGCCGAGGCGACCATCGCCGAGGTCGACGCCTCGGGCAAGTGGCCGGGCCCGGTCGTCACCGAGGTCACCGCTGCGGGCGACTTCTGGCTGGCCGAGCCCGAGCACCAGGACTACCTGGAGCGCTACCCGGCCGGGTACACCTGCCACTACATCCGGCCCGAGTGGCGGCTCGGCGAGGTCTGAGCGCGGGAACCGGCGGCGTGCCGCTCGGGAGCGGTGGTCGAGGCGACCACCGACCCGGTCGGCGCGTGGCCGGGTCCAGCGGGCCGTCGGCTCGGCCACTGACCGTGGTGACTGAAGTAGGCGGCTATGGGGGAAATGTCGCACACACAGTCATTTGGCAGTTGCCGTTGGTAACCACCCGTGGGTACGGTCGGTGGGGCGCCCGAGGGCGCCTGCCCGCCGCGAGCGGGTGTTTCTCGACACCGGTGACCTGACGGCTGTGGTGGGCGCGGACGACTGAGCCGCGTCCGCTGATCGGGTGCGACGTGCGAACTGGGGAGTTCACGCTGGTGGGGTTCGGTCGGGCCGCGACGGGTTAGCCGAGGTGGGTCCGGCCGCTCGGCGCGTTCGCCGGGGCCGCGTGATCGACGGCGGGGTCGACCGGTGTCCGGTCGATACCGCACGTGGAGAGCTTTTCCTGGCGCAGCAGTCGACTCGGGGTCGATGGTCCCTTGTGGACAATCGACCGGACCGTCACCGGTGCTGCCGACGGAAGAAGGAGATCTCCAGGTGAAGAGGCTTTTTCGAACGGCGTCCGTGCTGGTCGCGGCGGTCGCGGCGCTGGTCGCCGGGAGCGTGGCGGCCCAGGCCGAGGCGACCGGCGCGGACCGGTTCGCCGCCCAGGGCAGGGCCGCCGGGCTGACCGCGGACCAGTCGGCCTGGTTGCGGGCCGAGGTCGACCACACGATCGCTGTGCTCGGCGGCAAGCAGGTCGGGCTCAACAAGGTCGACGTGGACGGGGCGGCGCAGGTGTCCATCGCGTTGCCGGGTGAGGCGCACCCGCGGGACTTCGCCGCCACCCGCGGCGCAGCGGCTGTCGTGGCGGCGTGCTCGCCGCGCGCCGCCTACGGGTACTTCTGCGCCTACTCGGACACGAACCTGCAGGGCAGCCAGATCGCCATGTACTCGTGCCGCCAGTACGAGATCCCGTGGGTCAGCGTCGGTTCGTGGCACAACAACCAGACCAGGGGCACGGTGGCCAAGTTCATGGTCCCGGAGGGGCCGGTCGTCCAGACCTCGGTGGCCCCGTCCGACGACTGGCTCTACGACTGGCAGCCGATCAAGTGGGTGCGCAACTGCTGACGGCCTGAGCCGGGCGGTGCCGGGTGCGGCGGGACAGTCCGCCGCACCCGGCACCGCCGCGCCCGCGGTCGTCTCAAGTGGACCAATCGGTCTGGACATCCCGTCCTGCCAACCGATCTCGGCCGCGGTGAGCCGCCGGCGGATCCGGTCCCGGGCTCAGGCCTCGGCGTGCTCCAGCACCTCCTCGGCGCGTTCCGGGCTGCCCTCGGCGAGGCCCTGGTCGATCGCGCGGCGGGAGGTGAGCCACAGCAGGACCCCGACGAGGAACACGATGACCTCGGTGACGGTCAGCGCCCAGATGATGCCCGCGAGGCCGAACCAGACGTTGCCCAGCAGCACGATCGGGATGAACAGGACACCCTGGGACACCGACATCACGATCGCCGCCACCGACCGGCCGGTCGCCTGCAACAGCGAGGTGATCAGGCCGGTGAAGCCGTTCACCACCATGGCCACGAGTTGGGCGGTGAGGATGGTGACACCGATCGCGAGGACCGAGTGGTCCGCCGAGAACGCGGTGAACACCTGCTCGCGGAACAGGAACACCGTCGTCGAGAAGACCAGGACGATGCCGCCGACGGTGATCGCGGAGACGCGCAGCGCCGAGGTGAGGCGGTCCCGGTCGCCCTTGCCGTAGGAGTAGGCGAGCAGCGGCAGCACGCCGATCGTGACGCCCATGACCAGGAACTCCGGGATCTGCGCGATGCGGACCGCGATGCCCATGGCGGCCAGGGCGTTGTCGCCGTAGGCGACCGCGAGGTTGTTGAGCACCAGCGAGGTGACGATGAGGAACGAGGACTGGAGCAGCTCGCCGACGCCGACGCCGAAGACCGGCTTGATGACGTCGGGCGCGAGCGTGAACCAGCGCGGCGCGAGGCTCACGTGCTCGCTGTGCCGGTGCAGCCACCAGGCGAAGTAGGCGACGACGCCGAGGTTCGACAGGCCCATCGCCAGCGCCGCGCCCGCGACGCCCCAGTGCAGCACCAGGATGAACAGCACGTCGAACACGACGTTCGCGATCGTGGACGCGATGAGCCCGACCATCACCTGGCGCGCGGCGCCCTCCGCCCGCACGATCTGCTCGAGGCAGAACGACGCGGCGAGCACGGGCACGAAGGCGAGCATGACGCCGATGTAGGCGCTGGTCGCGGGTGCGGCGGCGGCGTCCGCGCCGAGCAGCGACACGAGCGGGTCCAGCAGGAGCAGCCCGGCGCCGCCGAACACGGCCCCGGCGATCACCGAGCCCCAGACGGCGAACGACGAGACGTGCTTGATCTCGTCGGCGCGCGCGGGATCGCGCTCGGCGGCGCCGAGCAGTCGGGAGATCAGCGCCCCGCCGCCGACGCCGAACACGCCGCCGACCGCCATGACCAGGCCGAGGATCGGGGCGCCGAGGGTGATCGCGGCGAGCAGCGCGGTGTCGTGCAGCGAGCCGATGAAGCCCGCGTTGACGAGGTTGTAGACGGCGCCGACGATCATCGCGGCGGCCATCGGCACGCACAGGTGGATCAGGGCGCGGATGATCGGCGCGGCCGAGAGGTACCAGCGGTTGGTGCCGACGGCGTCCGCTTTCACCGGGGTTTCGAGGTTCGTGGTGCTCATGGCTGCTCCTTCTCCGGGCAGGTTCGAGCGCGCGCCGGCGAACGCCGGCACGGCGAGGGGTGTCTCAGGGGGCGCGGCTGGCCGCGCGGTGGTTACGGTCTGGTCGGTTGCGCCAGTTCCGCGGTGATCTTCGTGAGCAGGGCGTGCAGCGTGGCCCGCTCGTCCTCGTCCAGCGGGGCGAGGATCTTCTCGTCGGTGGCCGCCATCGCGGGGTCGAACCCGGCGATGAGCTCGACGCCCGCCTGCGTCGCGTAGACGCGCTTGCTGCGCTCGTCGCCGGGCTCAGTGCGCCGCTCGACGAGACCCCGGCGCTCGAGCCCCTGCAGCAGGCTCGAGACGCTCGCGGCGCTCGTGCGGGTCATCTGCGCGATGTCGCGCTGGATCGCACCGGGGTGGTCGACCAGGTAGCCGAGCGTGAACCCCTGCTCGAAGCTGAGCTCGCGCTCCCGGACCCAGTCCTCGGCGGCCTTGCGCTGGGCCCACATGATCCAGCGGACCAGTTCGAGGGCGGTGCTGAGCTTCGGTGCGTCCATGCTGAGAACTCTAACTGTAAGGGTTCTAACTGTCAACGATCGAACTGGTTGCCGGCCGCGCCTGAGCCCGGCCGGGGTGTCGTTGGCCAGCGGTAATGTCCTCGCCGTGAACGCGCAGGAACGGATCCAAGAGCTCGCCGACCGGGTGGTGGTGCTCCGCGACGCCTACTACCGGGGCTCGCCGCTGGTGGCCGACGCCGAGTACGACGCGGTCGAGGACGAGCTGCGGGGGCTGATCGCGGCCAACCCGGGGCTGGCGCCGGACCCGAACCCGCTGGACCAGGTCGGCGCGCCCGCGGTGCTGCATGCCCCGGTGCGGCACTCGCGGCCGATGCTCTCGTTGGAGAAGGCGACCACGCCCGAGCAGGTCACGGCGTTCTTCGCGCGTTTCCCCGGGCAGTCGGTGGTGGTGATGCCGAAGCTGGACGGGCTGTCGCTGGCGCTGGTCTACGAGGACGGACGGCTGGCCCGGGCGGTCACCCGCGGTGACGGCACCACCGGCGACGACGTCACCCCGCTGGTACGGGCGCTGGCCGACGGCGTGCCGGAGCGGGTCGACGCGCCGGGCCGGGTGGAGGTGCGCGGCGAGGCGGTGATGCTGCGCTCGACCTTCGCCGCCTACAACGCGGCGCACCCGGACAAGCCGCTGATCAACCCGCGCAACGCCGCCGCGGGCACCCTGCGGGCCAAGGACCCGGCCACGGTCGCGGGCCGCGAGCTGTTCTTCTTCGCCTTCGACCTCGACACCGCTGAGGCCGACACCGCCGACGCGGACTTGGAGCGGGGGTTGCGCGCGCTCGGGTTCAGCGTCGCCGACATGCGGCACTGCGCCGACGCGGCGGCCGCGCACGAGGTGATCACCGCGATCGAGACCGGGCGCGCCGGGCTGGACTACGACCTCGACGGCGCGGTGCTGCGGCTGGCCGACCGGGTCGCCTACGCCGCGGCCGGGACCCGGTCGAGCTCGCCGCGCGGGGCGCTGGCGTTCAAGTTCGCCGCCGAGGAGCGCACCACCGTGCTGGCGGACGTGGTCTGGGACGTCGGCAAGACCGGCAAGATCGCCCCGGTCGCGCACCTGGAGCCGGTGTTCGTCGGCGGCACCACGGTCACCAAGGCCACCCTGGCCAACCAGGAGGTGATCAAGGCCCGGGGCATCCGGATCGGCGACGTGGTCCTGGTCCGCCGGGCGGGCGACGTGATCCCGTTCGTCGCCGGGGTGCTCGACGAGTCCGCGCGCACCGGCGCGGAGCGGGAGATCGTGCCGCCGGTGGTGTGCCCGTCGTGCGGCCAGGCGGTGGTCGAGCAGGGCAACAGCCGGGAGCTGTTCTGCGTCAACCTCGGCTGCCCCGCGCAGACCGTGCGGCGGCTGGTGCACTGGGCCTCGCGGGCCGCGGCCGACATCGAGGCGGTCGGTCCGGTGTGGATCGAGCGGCTGGCCGAGGCGGGCCTGCTCGAGCAGCCGTCGGACTTCTACGCCCTGACCAGGGAGCAGCTGCTGGAGTTCGACCGGGTGGGCGAGGTCTCGGCCACCCGCATGGTCGACTCGATCGCGGCGAGCCGCGGCGTGGGGCTGCGCCGCGCGCTGATCGGGCTGGCGATCCCGAACGCCTCCGAGGGCACCGCCACCCGGCTGTGCCGCGCGGGGTTCGGGTCGCTGGAGGAGGTCGCCGACGCGGGGGAGGACCGTCTGGTCGAGGTGGAGGACATCGGCCCGAAGGTGGCGGCGTCGCTGCTCGAGCACCTGGGCAGGTTGCGCCCGGAGCTCGAGCGCCTGCGCGACCGCGGGGTGTCGCTGGACGTGCGCGCGGAGGACCTGCCGCCGGTGGTCGCCTCGGACGCGCCGCTGGCGGGCAAGACGGTGGTGGTCACCGGGGCGATCAACGACCCCCGCTCGGGCGAGAAGGTCCCCAGGCCGACGTTCCAGCGGCTCTGCGAGAAGGCCGGGGCGACGACCGCGTCCTCGGTCTCGGCCAACACCGACCTGCTCATCACCGGCGCCGACGTCGGCGCGAGCAAGCTGACCAAGGCCGAGAAGCTCGGCGTCGAGGTGGTGGACCAGGGCGAGATCTGGCAGCGGCTGATCGCGGCCAAGATCGTGTGAGGGGTCTCCCGCCGCGGTGACCACTTGGGTGTGACCCCGGTGCGTCGGTCGTGGACCCGCGCCGGGCGGTCCACACCAGACGGGGTGTCGCGGACCGACCGACCCCGCGGGGCTCGGCCTGGGCCCACCCCGCCGCCCGCTCCCGGTTGCCCGGCCGCCGATCGCGCCGGACTTCTGATACCGCAATTCCGACAGAGTGGCGAGTTCCGGTAAATGGGGACAACAGGGTGTCACCGGATTAGCGGTTCTACCGCCGATCGGCGGCAATTGCCCGCGCCGTCTTCACTCGCTCGGACCATGGGTCGCTCGCCGCCGGTTGATATCCTTTCCTATTCGCCGGAATCGCAGGTCACGGTTGTGCCCGGTCGGCGAGTATCAGGTATTTGGTGATGGCCTCGCGGCAGCAATCTGCTTACAGTGAAACCGACGCCGCCGTCCACAGGGGGAGCGAGTGAGCCCGAGCCAGGGGGTGCCCGCCGCGGTGCCGGACTACCGGATCCTGGGTCCGCTTGAGGTCGGCACGGGCGCGACCACCCGGCTGCGGGTGGCGCCGGGGCGACAGCAGGTGGTCCTGGGCGCGCTGCTGCTGGAGCCGAACCGGGTCGTCAGCATCGCGCAACTGGTCGACACCGTCTGGTACGAGGACCCGCCCGCGACCGCGCGCACCCAGGTGCAGATCTGCGTGTCCTCGCTGCGCGCGAAATTGGCCGAGGCCGAGTGCGGGGCGACCATCATCACCCGTTCGCCGGGCTATCTCCTGCGCGTCGAGGAGGACCGGGTCGACCACCACCGGTTCGTCGTGCTGGTTTCCGAGGCGACCGCGTTGACCGCCGCGGCGAAATGGGCGGAGGCGGCCGCGGTGCTGCGGTCGGCCGACGCGCTGTGGCGGGGGCCCGCGCTGTCCGGGATCCCCAGCCGCATCCTGCAGGTCCGGGCGGGCCAGCTCGACGAGAGCAGGCTCAACGCCGTCGAGTCGCGGTTCGACCTGGAGCTGCGCCTGGGCCGGCACCACCAGCTCGTCGGCGAGGTCGCCGCGCTGCTCAACGAGCACCCGCTGCGCGAGCGCGCCCGCGGCCAGCTGATGCTCGCGCTGCACCGCGCGGGCCGCCAGAGCGAGGCGCTGCGGGTCTACCGCGACGGTCGCGAGCTGCTGGTGGAGCAGTTCGGCCTGGAGCCGGGCGACGAGCTCCGCAGGCTGGAGCGGGCCATCCTGGCCGACGACGACACCCTGCGCGTCGTCCCGGTCGGCCGGACCGTGTCCACCCGGGACGGCGCCGTGCGGATCGGCGTCCGGGTCGTCGACCCCGCCGAGTCCGCCGACCCCGCCGGGTCCGACCGGGACACCGCCGCGCCCGCGGCGGCCACACCGGACCGCGCGGTGCCCGCGGAGGTGCCGCTGCAGCTGCCCGGGGACATCGCCGACTTCGCCGGGCGCGCCGACCTGGTCGCGCGCACCGAGGGGCTGCTGCTGGCCGGCGCGGGCCGCGCGGCCACCCGGGTGGTCGTGCTGCTCGGCAAGCCCGGCATCGGCAAGTCCGCGCTCGCGGTGCACGTGGCCCACCGGCTGCCCGCCGCCGACTTCCCCGACGGGCAGCTCTACTGCGACCTCGGCGGGACCCGGGCCCGCGCGGTCGGCCCGGCCGAGGTGCTGGGCCGGTTCCTGCGCGCGCTGGGCGTGGCGGGCTCGTCGGTGCCCGACGCGCTCGACGAGCGCGCCGAGATGTACCGCAGCCTGCTCGCCCGCCGCCGGATGATCGTCCTGCTCGACGACGCCGCGGCCGAGACCCAGGTGCAGAACCTGTTGCCGGGCACCAGCGGCTGCGTCGTGCTGATCACCAGCCGGGCCCGGCTCACCGGGCTGGCCGGTGCCCGGCTGGTCGACGTGGAGGTGATGGACCCCGCCCAGGCCCACCGGCTGCTGACCACGGTGGTCGGTCAGGAGCGCGTCGACGCCGAGCCGGTGGCCGCCGCCGAGCTGATCGAGGTGGCCAGCGGGCTGCCGCTGGCGCTGCGCATCCTGGCCGCCCGGCTGGCCGCGCGGCCGAGCCGCTCGCTGGGCTGGATGGTGCGGCGGCTGGTCGACGAGCACCGCAGGCTCGACGAGCTGGCCCACGGCGACCTGGCCGTGCGGGCGAGCGTGGCGCTGAGCTACGACAGCCTGCCGCCCGACGCCCGCAGGCTGGTGCGCAGGCTCAGCGTGCTCGACGTGACGAGCTTCCCGGTGTGGGTGGCCGCCGCGCTGCTCGACGACGACTCCCCGCGCACCGCCGACCTGCTGGAGCTGCTGGTCGACGAGCAGATGCTGGAGGCGGCCGAGGACGCTGGCGGGCTGCGCTACCGGTTCCACAACCTGATCCGGCTCTTCGCCCGGGAACGCCTGGAGGCCACCGAGACCCAGGGCGAGCGCCGCCGCGCGGTCAGCCGGGTCGCCGACGGCTGGCTCGCCCTCGCGGGCGCGGCGCACCGGCGCGTCTACGGTGGCGACTACGCGATCCTGCGCGGCGTCGAGCCGCGCTGGGTGCCCGCGCCGGAGTACCTCGACCAGGTGCGCGCCGATCCGTTGGGGTGGCTGGAATCCGAGCGCGCGACGCTGTGCGCGGCGGTGGAGCTGACGGCGGCCGCCGGGCTCGACGAGACCTGCTGCGAGCTGGCGATCACCCTGGTGACCCTGTTCGAGTCCGGCTGCCACTTCGAGGACTGGGAGCACACGCACCGGCGCGCGCTGGAGGTGGCCGAGGCGGCGGGCAACCGGCGCGGGCTCGCCGTGCTGCGCTGCTCGCTGGCCTCGCTGCACCTGAGCCGGGGCAGGCTCTCGGCGGCCCAGGAGCTGCTGGAGCCGGTGCTGGTGGAGTTCACCGACCTGCGCGACGTGCACGGCCAGGCCATGGCCCGCCGGAACCTGGCGCTGGTCGACCACCTGCGCGGCGACCTCGACCCGGCGCTGATGGGCTACCGGGTGGCGCTGGGCCAGTTCCGCGCCGCGGGCGACCCGGTCGGCCAGGCGCACGTGCTCTGCCAGATCGCCCAGCTCGATCTCGACGCCGAGCAGCTGCCCGACGCGGAGGCGAACCTGTTGGCGGCGCTGGAGATCTGCGGCCGGGTCGGCAGCGGGCGGGTCGAGGTGCAGGTGCGCTACCGGTTGAGCGGGCTGCTGGTCGCGCAGGGCCACTTCGACCAGGCGGACGCGGAGCTGGCCGAGGTGCTGGCCGCCGTGCGGTCCACCGGGGACGTGGTCGGCGAGGGCCGGGTGCTGCACCGGCTGGGGACGGTCAAGGCGCTGCTGGGGCGGACCGACGAGGCGGTCGCCGTGCTCACCGACGCACTGGCGCTGCGGGAGCGGACGATGGATCTCAGCGGTGCGGCCGAGATCCGCAAGGAGCTGGCCAAGCTCACCGGGTGAGCCCGCGGTGGCGGCTCAGCCGCCCCACGGGGTGTCGCCGAGGTTGGTCCGGGCGGCGCCCCGGCCGATGGCGGTGACTGCGGTGCCGGTGGTGAGCGCGGTGGTGGCGGTCATCGGATTCCCCTTTTCCCCGGGTCGGTATTCGCTGTCCGACCGTCTGTGCCAACAGTAGAAACGCCCGGCATCGCGGCGTTATCGCCAATGCGGCGGGCGCGGGCCCGCCCGCTTGGTCACGCGATAACGGGGTGATAAGCGCGTGCTGATGCTGGAGACACGGGGCGCCGCGACCTGGTTCGGCGTGGGAGAACGTGATGGGAAGTGAAATGCGCATACCGCACACGCGTCGGGAATTCGGCGAATTGCTCAGGGTCCACCGCATCCGCAGGGCCGCCACCCAGCACCAGCTGGCCGGGCTGTCCACGGTCAGCGTCCGGGCCATCCGCGACCTCGAGCTCGGCAAGGCGCACCGGCCGCGCCGCGACACCGTGCGGCTGCTCGCCGACGGTCTCGGGCTGACCGGGCGGGAGCGGGTGGAGTTCGAGACCGCCTCGGCCGCCCCCGGCTGGGCCACGCCCGCGCACGACCTCACCTCGGCCCCGCCGCCCGCGCCGCTGGACGCCGTCGTCGGCCGCGCCGCCGAGGTGGCCGTGCTCACCGAGCTGGCCCGCTCGGGCAGCCAGCGGCTGGTCACCGTGGTCGGCCTGCCCGGCGTGGGCAAGTCGCGGGCCGTGCTGGAGGTGGCGGGCGCGCTCGGCGACCTGCCCGTGCTGTGGAGCGCCGCGGCGGTCGCGCCCGCGCCGGACTCGCTGGCCGCCTTGGTCCGCACCGCGCTCGGCTCGTCCTTCCGCGGCCTGTCCCGGGGGGCCGACGTGGCCGCCGCGCACCTCGCCGAGCTGGTCGGCGACACCGCCGCGGTGCTCGTCCTGGACGGGTACGACCGCGACGACGTCGACCGCGACGCACTCCCCGAGCTGTTGCAGCGCTGCCCCGGCCTGCGGATCGTGCTCACCACCCGCACCCCGTGGGGGCTCGCGGGGGAGCGGGTGTTCCCACTGGGACCGCTCCCCGTGCCCGCCCTCGACGCCGATGGCGACCCGGTCGCCCTCGGGGCCGTCCCGGCGGTCCGGTTGCTCGTGTCGCACCTGTCGCGATTACAACCCGGGTTCGCCCTCACAGCCAACACCGCGACCGGCGTGGCCGCGCTCTGCCGCGCGCTCGACGGCATCCCCCTCGCGCTGGAGGCCGCCGCCGCCGCGTTGACCGTCTACCCCTTGGCCGCCCTGGCCGAGGAGCTGGCCGACGACCCGTTCGGCGTCGCGGGCGAGCAGCTCGACACCCACCTGCGCCGCGCGGTCGCCACCCTCGACCCGGCGGTCGCGGCGCTGCTGGCCCGGCTGGTCGGGCTGCGCGCGGGCTGGTCGATGGTCGACGCCGTGCGGGCCAGCGGGCTGCGCCCTGGTGCCTGCGCGCCGCTGGTGCGGGCACTGCTCGTGCGCGGCCTGGTGCGCTGCGCCGACGACACCGACCGGACCCGGTTCACCGTGCTGGGGCTCGTCGTCGCGCACCTCCGCGCCGCGGCCGCCCCGGTACTCACCGCCAAGGAGGCGATGTGACCACCACGCTCGACCCGGCCGCACGAGACCGTGCCACTCGGGAAAGCGCCGCACTCGAGACCGGGAGGCTCTCGACGGGCCTGCGGGCGCGCACCGCCGCCATGGTCTTCGGCACCACCCCGGCGGAGCTGGCGGCGGAACTGCGCCTGATCTCGACCGTCGACCTGGCGCACGTGGTCATGCTCGCCCGGCAGGACCTCCTCGACGCCGACACCGCCGGGTCGCTGCTGCGGGAGATCCGGGCGCTGCGCGCGGAGGACTTCGCTTCCCTGCACGGCGTGCCCGCCCCGCGCGGGGCGTACCTGATGTACGAGAACCAGCTCGCCGCCCGCCTCGGCGACGACGTCGGCGGCAAGCTCCACACTGGACGGTCGCGCAACGACCTCAAGGCCACCACGACGATCCTGGGCCTGCGCGCCTGGCTCACCGGGTTCCTCACCGAGGCGCTGCGGCTGGAGTCGGTGCTGCTGGGCCGGGCCAGGGCGCACCGCGAGGTCGTCATGCCGGTGTACACGCACTTCCAGGCGGCGATGCCGATCACCTACGGCCACTACCTGCTCGGCGTCGCGGTGGCGCTGGGCCGCGACCTCGACGCCGTGCTCGCCGCCGCCGAGGGCTTCTCCCGGTGTCCGATGGGCGCGTGCGCGGTGGCGGGCACCGACCTGCCGCTCGACCCCGCGCTCACCGCGCGCCTGCTCGGGTTCTCCGACGGTCCGGCGCACGCGGTCGACGCGGTCGCCAGCCGCGACGTCCTGCTGCGGGTGCTGGCCGCGGTCGCCGGGCTGGGCATCACGCTGAGCAGGCTCGGTACCGACCTGCAGCTGTGGAGCAGCGCGGAGTTCGGCCTGGTTGCCTTCCCCGACCGGCTCGTCGGCGGCAGCTCGGCGATGCCGCAGAAGCGCAACGCGTTCCTGCTCGAACACGTCAAGGCCAAGGCGGGCGCGGCGATCGGGGCCTGGACGGCCGCGGCGGCGATGACGAAGTCGACCCCGTTCACCAACACCATCGAGGTCGGCACCGAGGCCGTCGCCGCGGCCCGGCCGGGCTTGGCGGCGGTGGCCGGGGCGGTGCTGCTGTGCCAGGTCTTGGTCGGCGGCGCCACTCCGGTCGCCGATCGGATGAGCGAGCGGGCGGAACGCGGTTTCACCATGGCCACGGCAGCCGCGAACCGGTTGGTGCGCGCGGGGACCCCGTTCCGCGCCGCGCACCACGCCGTGGGCGCCGCAGTCCGTACCGCAGTAGCCACCGGCACAACAGACCTGGGCGACCTCGGGCTCCCCGCGAGCGCACTCCCCTCGGTGGTCGCCGAGACCGACCGGGGCGGTGGACCAGGCGCATTCGATTCGATCTTCGCCGAGGCCGCCGCGGCGGCCGCCGGGCGCGCCGCACTCGCCCGTGGGCACCGCGAAGCCTTGCTGGCGGCGGACTCCCACCTCGACGCCGAGGTCACCGCGCTCGCGGGCGGTGCCCGATGACCGCCTGGTTCGTGCTCGTCGAGAGCAACACCACCGGTTCCGGTCAGGTGTTCTGCGCCCGGGCCCGGGCGAGGGGGCTGCGGCCGATCGTGCTCACCGCCGCGCCCGGCCGCTACCCGTACCTGGACACCGACTCGGTCGACCGGCTGGTGGTCGACACCGGCGACGCCGCCGCGGTGCTGGCCGCGTGCCGGTCGCTGTCGCGGGTCGTGGGGATCACCTCCAGCTCCGAGTACTTCATCGCCACCGCGGCCGAGGTCGCCGCGGACCTCGGCCTGCCGGGACCCGACCCGGTGG
The DNA here is from genome assembly GCF_030269645.1 of Actinokineospora sp. NBRC 105648. Lineage (GTDB taxonomy): Bacteria > Actinomycetota > Actinomycetes > Mycobacteriales > Pseudonocardiaceae > Actinokineospora. The sequence continues at coordinate 29,988 of NZ_BSTR01000006.1, forward strand.
CGGTGCGCTCGTGCCGGGACAAGGCGTGGCAGCGCGCCACCCTGGCCGGGGCGGGGATCGCGGTGCCCGGGTTCCGGGTCGTCACCACCGACGCGGTCGACGGCGTGCTCGCCGCGCGCGAGCTGGGTTTCCCGGTCGTGGTCAAGCCCGCCACCGGGTCCGGCTCGCTCGGGGTGCGGCTGTGCGCCGACGAGGACGAGGTGGCCCGCGCCGTCGGGGTCCTGCTCGCCATGACCACCGACGAGCGCGGCGCCCCGCGTGAGCCCGTGGTGCTGGTGGAGCGGTTCGCCCGCGGTAGGGAGTTCTCCGTGGAGACCGTGGGTGACACGGTCGCGGGCATCACCGGCAAACACCTTGGCGCGCAACCGTTCTTCGTGGAGACCGGGCACGACTTCCCCGCACGCGTGCGCGACACCGAGCGCGACGAGCTGGTCGAGACGACCCTCGCGGCGCTCAGCGCGCTCGGCGTCGGCTGGGGCGCGGCGCACACCGAGCTGCGGCTCACCCCGACCGGGCCGGTGCTGATCGAGGTGAACCCCCGGTTGGCGGGCGGCATGATCCCGGCGGTGGTCGCCGCCGCGACCGGGCTCGACCTGGTCGACGCCTGCGTGGCGCGCGCGTGCGGGGAACCGCCGCCGACCGCGGTGGGTGGTCCGGGGGCCGCGGCGATCCGGTTCGTGCTCGCCCGCGGGCCGGGCGTGGTCAGCGCCGTCAGCGGCCTGCGCGAGGCCGCCGCCCTGCCCGGGGTGGCCGCCGCGCGGGTCACGACCGCCGTCGGCGCGCGGCTCGGCGAGCCGACCGGTTCGTTCCAGGACCGGGTCGGCCACGTGATCACCACCGCGGCCACGGCCTCGACCGCCGCCGCGCGGGCGGAGGCCGCGCTCGCCGTCGTCGGGGTCGCCGTCTCCCGGGCCGCGCGCGCAGACGCCGTGCGGCTGCCGCGCTAACTGCCGGTCGGGGCGGCTGCCCGGACCTACCGTTCTCTTAGGACCGGAAACCCCGGGAACCCAAGCCGGACAACGACTCTTGTGAGCGTGGATGATGATGTCCCCACTGTCGGGGGAGCCGGTCGTGATCAGCGGCACCTCCTCGGACTCGCACACCTGGAACCTGGTCTACCTCCAGTTGCTCGTGCGGGAGATCGGCCACCCGGTGCTCAACCTGGGCCCGTGCGTGCCCGACGACCTGCTGGTCGCCGAGTGCGCGCGGGCGCGGCCGCGGCTGGTCGTGATCAGCACCGTCAACGGGCACGGGTTCACCGACGCCGTGCGGGTGGCGCCCCGGCTGCGGGCCCGCCCCGAGCTGGCGGGTACCCCGCTGGTGATCGGCGGCAAGCTCGGCATCCACGGCGACGACGGCACCGCGGCGGCGCGCCGGGACCAGCTCTTGGCGGCCGGTTTCGACCGCGTCTACGCCGAGACCGAGCTGGCCGCCTTCGCCGACGACCTCGCCCAGTTGCGCGCCAGGGTCGCGTCATGACCGCCGCGGCCGGGTCTTTCGGCGCGTTCGTCGCCCAGGCCAGGGCGGCCGGGCGGCTGGTGGTGCAGCCGAGGATGGGCTTCAGCGACACCGCGACCTCGCGGGCCGGGTTGCTGGCCACCAAGCGCGTCGCCGCGACCACCGTCGGCACCCTGACCATCGACAGCTACACCCGCGTCGGCGACGTCGCCGCGGCCGACCGCGCGCTCGCCGCGGGCGTGCCGCTCAACGGGTTCCCGATCGTCTCGCACGGCGCCGAGCGGACCGCGGCCGTCCTCGACGGCGTCCGCGACACCGGTTTCCCGGTGCAGGTGCGCCACGGTTCGGCGCGCCCGCAGGAGATCGTGCGCACCTCGCTGGCCGCCGGGCTCACCGCGACCGAGGGCGGGCCGGTGTCCTACTGCCTGCCCTACAGCCGGATGCCGCTGCGGGAGGCCGTCGGGCACTGGTCGCGCACGGCGGAGATCCTGGCCGCCGCGCCCGGCGGCGGCGCGCACGTGGAGACCTTCGGCGGGTGCATGCTCGGCCAGCTCTGCCCGCCCAGCATGCTCGTCGCGATCAGCGTGCTGGAGGGCCTGTTCTTCGCCCAGCACGGCCTGCGCAGCGTCTCGCTGAGCTACGCCCAGCAGGTCGACGAGGAGCAGGACGAGGAAGCCGTGCACGCGCTGCGCAGGCTGGCCGCCGAACTGCTGCCCGGGGTGGACTGGCACGTCGTGGTCTACACCTACATGGGCCTCTACCCGAAGACCCCGCACGGCGCGGCGGCCGTGCTGGAGGCCAGCGCCCGGCTGGCGGTGCGCTCCGGGGCCGCCCGGCTGATCGTCAAGACCGAGGCCGAGGCCTGGCGGATCCCGACCATCGCGGAGAACACCGCCGCGCTGCGGCTGGCCGCCGAGGTGGCCGCGGCCACCCGCTGGGCCGACGCCGACCCCGACCCGGCCGACACCACCGTGCACACCGAGGCCCGCGCGCTGGTCATGGCCGTGCTCGGGCTGGCCGACACCGTCGCCGAGGCGCTGCCCGAGGCCTTCCGCCTCGGCTACCTCGACGTGCCCTACTGCCTGCACCCGGACAACGCCGGCCGGGCCACCGGCGAGATCGACCCGACCGGGCGGCTGCGCTGGGCCGACACCGGCTCGCTGCCCTTCCGCGCCGGGCCCGCCACCGCGGGTCGCGGACCGACCTCCACCGGCCTGCTGGCCGCGCTCTCGCACCTGCAACGCCGCTACGACCGCGTGCCCGCCACCGCGGGCGCGGTCGACCGGCCCGTCCTGGGAGTACAGATGACCATCACCGCACCGGGTCCGACGACCACCCAACCCGGCTACCTGCCACCGTCGCCGCCCGAGCACCTGGCCTCGCCGGTAACCCGCGCCGCGCTGCGCGTGCAGCAGCAGGTGCTCACCGCCGCGAGGTCATTCCTCGCGGGCGAGGAGTTCATCGAGCTGCTGCCGCCGGTGATCGGCCCGGTGACCGACCCGGGCGTGCGCGGCTCCAAGCAGCTCGACGTGGACTACTACGGCCACCGCTACAAGCTGATGACCAGCGGCATCCTCTACAAGCAGGCGTCGCTGCTCGCCTTCGACAAGCTGTTCTTCATCGCCCCCAACGTGCGCGCCGAGCCGGTGGAGACCTGCAACACCCGCCGCCACCTCGCCGAGTTCCACCAGATCGATGTGGAGATCTCCGGCGGCACCCGGGCCGACGCGCGCAGGCTGGCCGAGCGGCTGCTGGTGCACGTCGTGCGGCACGTGCTGCGCACCGCGGGCGACGAGCTCACCGCGCTGGGCCGCGACCCGGTGGTCTTCGCCGAGCTGCTGCGCGAGCCGTTCGACGTGCTCACCCACACCGAGGCGGTGGCCGCGCTGCACGACCTGCAGTACCCGCAGAGCGCCGACGCCGAGATCGAGTGGGAGGGCGAGGAACTGCTCTCGCACAAGGCGCGCAGGCCGTTCTTCGTCACCGACTACCCCAAGGGCTCGCGCGGGTTCTACGACCGCGAGAACCCCGAGCGGCCCGGCACCCTGCGCAACTTCGACCTGATCGTGCCCGGCGGGTACGGCGAGCTGGTCAGCGGCAGCGAGCGCGAGTCCGACTACGCCACCATCGTCACCCGGATGCGGGAGACCGGGGAGAACCCGGCGAAGTACAAGTGGTACCTGGACATGGTCCGCGACGGCATCCCGGCCAGCGCCGGGTTCGGGATGGGCCTGGAGCGGCTCACCCGGTTCCTCACCGGGCTGGACTCGGTGTGGCAGGTCAACGCCTACCCCAAGGTCCCGGGTCTGGTGGCGCCGTGACGGTCCGGGCGCACGGCCTGCCGGAGGCCGCCATCCGGGACCGGGCCCGCTCCGGTGCCGCCGCGGTGTTCCCCGAGCTGTCGGGCTACGGTGAGCAGGTCTACGGGGAAGCACCCGATCGGTCCACTGTGGACGAACTGGACCGGACCCGGCTGGTGCCGCCGGTGTTCATGCCGCGCAGGCTGGAGAAGCTGATCGAGCTGGGCCGGGAACCGGTCTACTCCGATGTGGACACCCGCACCTCGGTCGGCGGGTTCACCGCCACCCTGCCGCTCTACCTCTCGGCCTTCGGCTCGACCCAGCTCGGCAGCGCCGGGCTGGGGGTGGCCGCGGCCCGGCAGGCGGGCGAGCTGGGCATCCCGATGGTGATCGGGGAGAACGTGGTGCCGGTCAACGGGTACGGCCGCGACACCGCCGACGCGGGCGCGGTGCTGCTGGCCCGGGTCCGGGCCTACCTGGAGCGCGTGCCCGACGACGTGGGCGGGGTGGTGGTGCAGCAGAGCACCGAGGACGCCGACGCCGAGGTGTGGAACCTGGTCTACAGCGACCCGGCCGTGGCGCCGCTGCTGGCCGCGGGCAGGCTCGCCTTCGAGCTGAAGGTGGGCCAGGGCGCCAAACCCGGGCTCGGCGGGATGACCGTGCTCGGCGCTGAGGCCGCCCGCCGGGTCGGTGACCAGTTCGCCCTCGCGGCGATCTTCGCCGACGACCGGGTGCTGCGCTCGAGCAGTCCGGGCACGTTCACCGACGAGATCCTGCGGCAGCAGATCCGCCTGATGCGCAACAACTTCCCGCGCGCCAGGGTGTGGGTGAAGCTGCCCGGCGCCCGGGACGTGGCCGCGGCCGCCGCGGTGGCCTGGGCGGCGGGCGCGGACGCGGTGACCGTCGACGGCGCCGAGGGCGGCAGCGGGTGGGCGCCGACGGCGTTCCTGGACACCGTCGGCCTCCCGCTCGCCGAGTGCCTGCGGCGGGTCGGCGTCCCGGGCGGCTGCCTGCTGGCCAGCGGCCGGGTGTGGGAGGGCGCGCGGGCGGTGAAGTGCCTGGCCCTGGGCGCCCGCGCGGTCGGCCTCGGTCGCGCGGCCCTGGTCGCGGTGGACGAGGACCCCGACCGCGGGCTGGTGCGGCTGGTCGAGGCGCTGGCCCTGGAGATCCGGTTGTTGACGAGCGCGCTGGGCAAGTACACGACCGGCGCGCTCGACGCCGACGACCTGTGGCTGCCGGGCACCCCGGCAACCGCCGACGTGCTGCCCACGCGGGTGCCCGACGCGGCCCCTGGGCTCGGCTAGTTTTCCACTACGGCTTCCACCGGCACGGTTTTCCTTGCCACAGCAGCGAAATCGCCCAGTTACCTCGCGAAGAGACGGGCTGCGGAGCGGACATGACGATGAGCGAGAAGTGGTACCCGACCGCCGCGGGCGAGTCGGCGATCGGGGTGGTCGAACCGCCACCGGCCCGCACGGGCGTCGCGACGGCGAGCACCCACCACGGCGAGATCCTGCAAGGGGTGTTCGCCGGTGCCGACGGCAGGCTGCACCGCGGCCTGCTCACGATGCCCTGCGACCTCTACCGGACCCGGGCCACCTACACCCCGGTGAACCTGCCGTCGGTGGTGGTGCGCCAGGTCGACAAGGTCAAGGCGCGCCGGGCCGCGGAGGAGACCTTGGCCGTGCTCGGGTGGCCGTGCACCGGCGGCTACCTCGACCTGCGCGGCGAGGTGCCCGCCTCGCGCGGGTTCGGCTCGTCCACCAGCGACGTGCTGGCCGCCATCCGCGCGGTCCAGGACGCCTTCGACTGCGCGCTGCCCGACTGGCTGGTGGCGCAGCTGGCGGTGCGGGCCGAGACGGCGTCGGACTCGTTGATGTTCGGCGACACCGCGGTCCTGTTCGCCCAGCGCGAGGGGATCGTGCTGGAGGACTTCGGCAGGCGGCTGCCCCGGCTGGCCGCGGTGGGCTTCGGCACCAGCAGCACCGGGTCCGGTGTGGACACGCTGGCGCTGCGACCCGCCGAGTACGGCCCGCCGGAGATAGCCCGGTTCCACGAGCTGCGCGCCCGGCTGCGCGCGGCGCTGGCCGCGGGCGACGCGGCCGGGCTCGGCGCGGTCGCCACGGCCAGCGCCGAGATCAACCAGCGGCATCTGCCGGTGCCCGGCTTCGACCGGATCGCCGCGCTGGTGGCGCGCACCGGCGCGGTCGGCCTGCAGACCGCGCACAGCGGCGACATCGCCAGCCTGCTCTTCGACGCCGACCAGCCGGACCACCGGCGCCGGTGCGAGCTGGCCAGGCGACTGCTCGCCGGGATCGGCATCGACGACGTATGGCTCTTCACGACGGGTGGATGAGGACATGACCGTGACCACGAGCACCAGCCCCGACACCGCGCGCAAGGCGTTCCCCTCGGTGGTGGAGGCCACCGAGCTGCCCAGGATCATCGAGCTGGGCGCCAACCTCTACGCCGCGTCGTTCACCCTGATGAAGCTGCTGCCCGCGCGCTTCATCATCGACCGGGCCCGCCGCGACGGCCTGCTCGCCCCCGGCGGCCTGGTGATCGAGACGTCCTCGGGCACCTTCGGCCTCGGCCTGGCGCTGGTGTGCCGCCGGTACGGGCACCCGCTGATCGTGGTGGGCGACCCGGCCATCGACGCGAACCTGCGCACCCGGTTGGAGCTGCTGGGCGCCCAGGTGGAGATCGTCGACGCCTTCGACGCCCCCGGCGGCATCCAGGGCGCCCGGCTGGCCAGGGTGCGCGAGCTGACCGAGCGCAACCCGGGCAGCTACGTGCCCGGCCAGTACGACAACCCGGACAACCCGGCCGCCTACGACGTGGTCGCCGACCTGCTCGCCGACACCCTCGGCCCGATCGACCGGCTGGTCGGCCCGGTGGGCTCCGGCGGGTCCACCGGCGGGCTGGCCGCCGCGCTGCGGCTCGCGGGGCAGGACACCCGGCTGTCCGGTGTGGACACACCCGGCAGCGTGATCTTCGGCGACCGCAACGGCCCCCGGCTGCTGCGCGGCCTGGGCAGCAGCATCCACGCCGGGAACGTGCACCACACCGCCTACGACGACGTGCACTGGGTGGGCGCGGGCGCGGCCTTCCACGCCACCCGCGAGCTCTACGCCACGCACGGCATCTTCGCGGGTCCGACCAGCGGGGCGTCGTTCCTGGCCGCCCGCTGGCACGCCGCCCAGGACCCGGGCGCGGTCACCGTCGCGATCCTGCCCGACGACGGCTACCGCTACCTCGACAGCGTCTACTCCGAGACCTGGTTGCGCGCCAACGGCCTGGCCGGGGTGACCGCGCCCGAGGCGCCGAAGTCGGTGACCGACCCGACCGACCTGGACGAGCACTGGTCCCACCTGCGGTGGGGCCGCCGCGAGTTCGACCCGGCCGCCCGCTGACCACCACGGATCCGATTACCCGAACCGAAAAGGAGTGTCCACATGAGCAGCAACCCGTTCGACAACGAGGACGGCGTCTTCCTGGTCCTGGTGAACGAGGAGAACCAGCACTCGCTCTGGCCCGAGGCGGTCGAGGTGCCCGCGGGCTGGACCGTCGTGCACGAGCGCGACACCCGAGCCGCCTGCCTGGACTACATCGAGCGCACCTGGACCGACATGCGCCCGGCCTCCCTCATCGTCGCGATGGGCGGCTGACGCAGACCCGATCGCCGGGACCCGGTCCCGGCACGCACCAGACGAGGGGTGGATCTCCGTGGTTCCGTTGTCGTTCGCGCAGGCGCGCTTGTGGTTCTTGGACGAGCTGGAGGGAGGGGGTGGCTCGGCGTACACGGTCGCGGTGACGCTGCGGCTGAGCGGCTCGCTGGACCCGGCCGCGCTGCACGGCGCGCTGGTCGACGTGGTGGACCGGCACGAGGTGCTGCGGACGGTGTACCCGGCCCCCGAGGGCGTGCCGCGCCAGCACGTGCTGCCCGCCCTCGGTGGGTCCGCAGTCGACGGGTCCATTGTCGACATGTCTACAGTGGACCTCGCCGGTGTGGGTGAGTCGGCGGCCGAGTGCGAGCGCCGGGTGGCCGAGGCCGCCCGGATGACGTTCGACCTGGCCACGGAGATCCCCCTGCGGGCGACGCTGTTCGCGGTGCCGCCCGAGCACCCCGGCGGTACCCAGCAGCACGTGCTGCTGCTGGTGCTGCACCACATCGCCTTCGACGGCTGGTCGCTCGCGCCGCTGGTGCGCGACCTCGGGCTGGCCTACTCCGCCCGGCTCACCGGGGGCGCGCCGGGCTGGCCCGAGCTGCCCGTGACCTACCAGGACTACACCCTCTGGCAGCACGACCTGCTCGGTGCCCAGGACGACCCGGACAGCGTCGCGGCCACCCAGCTCGGCTACTGGGCCGACCAGCTCGCCGGGCTCCCGGAGGAGCTCGACCTGCCGCTGGACCGGCCGCGGCCCGCGGTGGCCAGTGCCGAGGGCGACGTCGTGCACGCCGAGGTCGCCCCCGCGACCACGGCCGCGCTGACCGGGCTGGCGAAGGCCAGTGGCGCGTCGCTGTTCATGGTGCTGCGCGCGGCGTTGGCCGTGCTCTACACCAAGCTCGGCGCGGGGACGGACCTCGCGTTCGGCTCGCCCATCGCCGGGCGCACCGACGAGGCGCTCGAGGACCTGGTCGGGTTCTTCGTCAACACGGTCGTCTTGCGCACGGACACCTCCGGCGATCCCGCGTTCACCGACCTGCTCGACCGGGTCCGCGAGACCGACCTGGCCGCGTTCGCCCACCAGGACGTGCCGTTCGAGCGGCTGGTCGAGGTGCTCAACCCGGCGCGCACCACCGCCCGGCACCCGCTGTTCCAGACCTTGTTCGCCCTGCAGAACAACGCCGCGGCGGGACGCGAGTTCGCCGGGCTCGACGTTCGGGTCGACGTGCGCTCCGGCGGCACCGCCAAGTTCGACCTGCAGTTCGAGCTGGTCGAGCACCCCGACGGCCTGCGGCTGGCCCTGGAGTACGCCACCGACCTGTTCGACCGCCCGACCGCGGAGCTGCTGGCCCGGCGGTACCTGCGGGTGCTCGACCAGGTCGCCGCCGATCCCACCCGCGCCCTCTCCCGGATCGACGTGCTCGACCCGCCCGAACACCACGCCCTGACCGTGGCCTACAACGACACCCCCGCCGCGGCGTCCGGGTCGCTGACCGGTCTGTTCGAGGCCAGGGCCGCGCTGACCCCGGACGCGGTGGCGATCCGCTGCGGCGCCGAGGAGTTGACCTACGCCGAGGTCAACGCCAAGGCCAACCGCTGGGCGCGGCACCTGCGCGCCCGGGGCGCCGGGCCGGAGCGGTTCGTCGGGCTGGCCATCCCGCGCTCGGCCGCCGCGGTGGTCGCCGTGCTCGCCGTGGCGAAGTCCGGCGCGGCCTACGTGCCGATCGACCGCGCCCAGCCCGCGGCCCGCGCCGCCGCCGTCATGGCCGCTGTGAACCCGGTGCTGGTGCTCGACGCCGAGCCGCCCGCGTCGGTGCTCGCCGGCTACTCGCCCGTCGACCTGGACATCGCCGTCGGGCCGGACGCGCTCGCCTACGCGATGTTCACCTCCGGCTCCACCGGCGTGCCCAAGGGTGTGGCCGTGACCAGGGCGAACGTGGTGGCGCTGGTGCGCGACCACGCCTGGGGCCGCGGTCACGAGCGGGTGCTCTGCTACTCGGTGCAGGCGTTCGACGCCTCGGTCTACGAGACCTGGGTGCCGCTGTGCGCGGGCGGGTCGGTGGTCGTGCTGCCCGATGGCCGGGTCGACACCGACGTGCTCGCCGGGGTCATCGGCTCGGGGGCGGTGACGGCGGCGTACATGACCACCGCGCTGTTCGCCGCCATGGCCCAGGACGAGGCCGAGGCGCTGGCGGGCTTGGAGGTGGTGTGGACCGGCGGCGACGTGCTGTCCCGTGAGGCCCTGCGCCAGGTGCTCCGGCAGTGCCCGGGGACGACTGTCACGCACGTCTACGGGCCCACCGAGACCACGGTCTTCTGCAGTCACGAGTCCTTTCAGGACACTGACGTCGACCGGTTGTCGCTGGGCGCGCCGATGGACGGCACCGCCATGTACCTGCTCGACGCCGACCTCCGGCCGGTCCCGGTCGGTGGGCTCGGCGAGCTCTACGTCGCGGGGTCGCACGTGGTGCGGGGCTACCTGGGTCAGCCGGGGCTCACGGCGGCGCGGTTCGTGGCGTGCCCGTTCGGCGGCCGGATGTACCGCACCGGCGACCTGGCACGGTGGCGGGCCGAGGGCGTGCTGGAGTTCGTCGGGCGCGCCGACGGGCAGGTGAAGCTGCGCGGGTTCCGCATCGAGCTGGGCGAGATCGAGCGCGCGCTGACCGCGGTGCCGGAGGTCGACCAGGCCGTGGTGATCGTCCGGGAGGACCGGCCGGGGGACAAGCGCCTGGTGGCCTACGTGACCGGCACCGGTGACCCGGCGGGCCTGCGCCGGGCCTTGGCCGACGTCGTGCCCGACTACATGGTTCCCTCGGCGTTCGTCGCGCTGGAGTCATTGCCGCGCAACGCGAACGGCAAGCTCGACCGTGCGGCGCTGCCCGCGCCGGACACCGCGAGCACCAGCCGGGCGCCGCGGACCGGGACCGAGGAGATCCTCTGTGGGCTCTTCGCCGAGGTGCTGGGCGTGCCCTCGGTCGGGGTCGACGACGGGTTCTTCGACCTGGGTGGGCACTCGCTGCTGGCCACCCGGTTGATCAGTCGCGTTCGGACGGTCCTGGCCGCCGAGCTGGGCATCCGCGACCTGTTCGCCCGACCGACCGTGGCCGGGCTCGCCGGGCGGTTGCGGGCGGCCGACCGGCAGCCGCCACGCCCGGCCGCGCGCCCCGACCCGATGCCGCTATCGCCCGCCCAGCACCGGTTGTGGTTCCACGACCAGCTTGAGGGTGCGGGCGCCACCTACAACATCCCGCTCGCGCTGCGGCTCAGCGGCAAGCTCGACCGCACGGCGCTGGTCGGCGCGCTGGCCGACCTCACCGCGCGCCACGAGACCCTGCGCACGGTGTTCCCCGCCGTGGACGGCACCCCTGTCCAGCGCGTCCTCGACCAGGCCGATGTCGAACTGACCTGCCTCGACGCCGATTCGGACCGACTGGAGGACCTGCTCGACCAGGCGGCCAGGCACACCTTCGACCTGGCGACCGCCCCGCCGATCCGGGCGTGGCTCTACGCGCTCGCCCCCGACGAGCACGTCCTGCTGCTGGTGCTGCACCACATCGCCGCCGATGGCTGGTCGCTCACCCCACTGCTCACCGACCTGGCCACCGCCTACGCCGCCCGAGCGGCCGGTGGCGCTCCACAGTGGACTCCGTTGCCGGTGCAGTACGCCGACTACACGCTCTGGCAGCGCGAGCTGCTCGACCGGGTCGCCGACGAGCAGCTCGGGTTCTGGACCGGGGCGCTCGCCGACCTGCCCGAGGAGCTGGGCCTCCCGCTCGACCGCCCCCGCCCGCTGGTGGCCTCCCACCGCGGCGAGGTGCTGCCGCTGGCCATCGACGGCGACCTGCACCGCGCGGTCAGCGACCTCGCCCGGCGCCGCGGCGTGACCGTGTTCATGGTGCTGCAGGCCGCGTTGGCCGCCGTCTACACCAAACTCGGCGCGGGCACCGACATCCCGCTCGGCGCCGCGCTGGCGGGCCGCTCCGACGAGGCGCTCGACGACCTGGTCGGCTTCTTCGTCACGACCGTGGTCCTGCGCACCGACACCTCCGGCGACCCCACCTTCGCCGAGCTGCTCGACCGGGTCCGGGAGACCGACCTGGCCGCACTCGCCCACCAGGACGTGCCGTTCGAGCAGGTGGTGGAGGCGGTCAACCCGGTGCGCACGGCTGCCCGGCACCCGCTGTTCCAGACCATGATCACCGTGCAGGGCGCCGCCGACGCCGCCTTCCCCGGCCTGACCGCGACCCTGGACTCGCGCGCGGCGGGCGCGGCCAAGTTCGACCTGACCTTCGCCTTCACCGAGCGGCGTGCGGCCGACGGCGGGCCCGACGGCATCGGCGTGGACGTCGAGTACGCCGTCGACCTGTTCGACCGGTCCACTGTGGATTCTCTGTCGGCCCGGCTGCTCCGGGTCCTGGCCGCGGTGTGCGCCGACCCGCTGGCGCGGCTCTCAGCTGTGGACGTGTTCGCCGCCGACGAGCGGGCCGCGCTGGTGCACGGCTACAACGCCGTGCCACCCGCGCCCGCACCGGCCACCGTGGCTGGGCTGTTCACCCGGCAGGTCGCCGCGACACCGGACGCGGTCGCCATCGGCTTCGACGACCGCGAGGTCACTTACCGCGAGCTCGAAGCGCGGTCCGGTCAGATCGTGGGATTGTTGTGCGGCAACGGGGTCCGCCCCGGCGACGCGGTCGCGGTGCTGATGGCCCGCTCGGTCGACGCCGTCGCGGTGGTCGTGGCGCTGGCCCGCCTCGGCGCGGTCTACGTGCCGCTGACCGAGCACTACCCGCTCGACCGGGTGCGCTCGATCGTGGCCGACACGCGACCGGTGGTGCTGGTGGCCGACGACGCGGCCGCGCCGAACGTGCGCGACCTCGGTGTGCCCGCGCTGTCGGTGGCCGAGGCGGTGGTGGAGGTCGCGCCCCCGGAGCCCGCGCCGGAGTCCCTGCTCTACGTCATGTTCACCTCGGGGTCGACCGGGCGGCCCAAGGGCGTCGCGGTGACCCACGCCAACGTGGCCGACTTCGTGCGCGACAGCGCGTGGTCCGGCTCGTACGACCGGGTCCTGTCCTACTCGGTGCCCGCCTTCGACGCCGCGGTGTTCGAGACGTGGGTGCCGTTGTGCTCGGGCGGCCGCGTGGTCGTCGTGCCCGAGGGCCCGGTCGACACCCAGGTCCTCGCCGGGGTCATCCGCTCCGGCGCGGTGTCCGCGGCCTACATGACCACCGCGCTGTTCGCCGCGATGGCCGACGCGGAGCTGGACGCGCTCGCCGCGCTGTCGGTCGTCTGGACCGGCGGCGACGTGCTGTCCCGCGCCGCCGCGGCCCGGGTGCTCGACCACTGCCCGGACACCTCGGTCGTGCACGTCTACGGCCCCACCGAGACCACGGTGTTCTGCAGCCACGAGACCTTCGGCCCTGGCAGGCCGCTGACCGGCGCGCTGTCCCTGGGCACGCCGATGGACGGCACCGCCATGTACCTGCTCGACGCCGACCTCCGGCCGGTCCCGGTCGGCGGCACCGGTGAGCTGTACGTCGCGGGGTCGCACGTGGCCCGTGGCTATCTGGGTCAGCCGGGGGTCACCGCGACGCGGTTCGTGGCGTGCCCGTTCGGCGGACGGATGTACCGCACCGGCGACGTCGCCCGGTGGCGGGCCGAAGGGGTGTTGGAGTTCATCGGCCGGGTGGACAGCCTGGTCAAGGTCCGCGGCTTCCGCATCGAGCTGGGCGAGGTCGAGCACGCCATCGCCGCGCTGCCCGGCGTCGGGCAGGTCGCCGTGGTCGTGCGCGAGGACCGCCCGGGGGACAAGCGCCTGGTCGCCTACGTCACCGGGCACGCGGACCCGGCCGCTCTGCGCCGCGGGCTTGCCGCGACGCTGCCTGAGTACACGCTGCCGTCGGCGTTCGTCGTGCTGGAGTCATTGCCGCGCACCGGAAATGGCAAGCTCGACCGGCAGGCACTGCCCGCGCCACGGCACGAGTCGGGCGACGCTCCGGCGCGCTCGCCGCGCGCGGTGGCCCTCTGCGGGCTGTTCGCCGAGGTCCTGGGTGTGTCGTCGGTGGGCGTGGACGACGACTTCTTCGCCCTGGGCGGCCATTCCCTGTTGGCCACCCGCCTCGTCAGCCGGGTGCGGACGGTCTTGGGCGCCGACCTGGCCCTGCGGGACCTGTTCCTCACCCCGACCGTCGCGGGACTGTTGGAGCGGTTGCGGGAGACCGAACACCGCCCCGGCCCGCGACCGGTGCCTCGGCCGGACCGACTGCCACTGTCCTACGCGCAGCAACGCCTCTGGTTCGCCGCCGCGGTGGGTGGGGCGGGAGCCGCCTACAACATCCCGCTCACGCTGCGGCTCACCGGCCCGGTCGACCCCGACGCGCTGGCCCTCGCCTTCGCCGACGTCATCGGGCGCCACGAGCCGCTACGCACGATCTTCCCCGCGGTGGAAGGCGTTCCCCACCAACGGATCCTGGACCGGCCCACCACCGGACTGACCGTGGCCGAGGTGGCCGAGTCCCGCGTCGCGGAGCTCGTGGCCGAGTACGCCCGGCACGAGTTCGACCTCGCCACCGAGGCGCCGCTGCGGTTCGGGCTCTACCGCACCGGGCCGGACCGGCACGTGCTGCTGCTGGTGCTGCACCACATCGCCTGCGACGGCTCGTCGCTGGCCCCGCTGACCCGCGACCTCGGCGCGGCCTACGCCGCGCGGCTGGGCGGGAACAGTCCACAGTGGTCGGACCTGCCCGTGCAGTACGCCGACTACACGCTCTGGCAGCGCGGGCTGCTCGAGGACGGTTCGCTCACCGCGCAGACCGAGTTCTGGACCCGCGCGCTCGCCGACCTGCCGGTCGAGCTCGACCTGCCCGACACCCGGCCGCGGCCCGCGGTCCCCAGCCACACCGGCGGGGTCGTCACCGCCGCGATCGACGCCGACCTGCACCGCGACCTCGCCGTGCTCGCCAGGGCCGAGCACGCGACGGTGTTCATGGTCCTCCAATCGGCGTTGGCCGCCCTCTACACGGCGCTGGGCGCGGGCACCGACATCCCGATCGGGTCGCCGGTCGCCGCCCGCGGCGACGAGTCCCTGGACGACCTGGTCGGGTTCTTCGTCAACACCCTCGTGCTGCGCGCCAACACCGCGGGCGACCCGACCTTCGCCGAGCTGCTGCGCCGGGTCCGCGACACCGACCTGGCCGCGTTCGCCCACCAGGACGTGCCGTTCGAGCGGCTGGTCGAGGTGCTCAACCCGGACCGCTCCAGCGCCCGGCACCCGCTGTTCCAGACCATGCTCACGCTGCAGAGCACCGGCGGGGTGGCCCCGGACCTGCCCGGTCTGGTCGTGGAGACCGACTTCGGCGGCATGGGCGGGGCGAAGTTCGACCTCACCGTCGCCGCGACCGAGCGGCACTCCGACGACGGCCTGCCCGCCGGGATCTCGCTGGCGGTCGAGTACGGCGACGACCGCTTCGCCCGGCCGGGCGTGCGGACCCTGCTGGACCGGTTCCTCCGACTGCTGGCCGCCGGGGTGGCCCGGCCGGGTGCGCCGCTCTCGGCGCTCGACGTGCTGTCGGGCACCGAGCGCGACCTGGTCGTGCGGGCCTGGAACGACACCGCCGTCGAGGTCCCCGACACCACCGTGACCGGCCGCTTCGAGCAGCAGGCCGCGGCGACGCCGGACGCGGTGGCCATCGTCTCCGGCACCGACGAGCTGACCTACGGCGGGCTCGACGCCCGCGCCGCCCGGCTGGCCCGCCACCTGGTGGACCTGGGGGTGGGGCCGGACGCGGTGGTCGGTGTCTACCTCGAGCGCGGTGTGGACCTGATCGTCGCGCTGCTCGCGGTGCTCAAGGCGGGCGGGGCGTACACCCTGCTCGACCTCGAACACCCCGTGGAGCGGCTGCGGTCGGTGTTGCGCGGGGTCGGCGCCGGGGTGGTGCTCACCCGGGCCGGACTGGGGGAGCGGCTGGCCGACCCGGGCACCCGCCTGGTGGACGTTCTGTCCACAGTGGATACCGAGGGCGACGCGCCGTCGGTACCGGTGGACCCGGCGGGGTTGGCGTGCGTGATGTTCACCTCCGGCTCGACCGGCACGCCCAAGGGCGTGATGACGCCGCACCGGGCGCTGGTGTCCACGCTGGTGAACCAGGACTTCATCGACTTCGGCCCCGGCGAGGTGTTCCTGCAGTGCTCCCCGGTCCCGTGGGACGCCTTCGCGCTGGAGCTGTTCGGCGCGCTGTTCCACGGCCGCACCTGCGTGCTGCTGCCGGGGGAGCGCACCGACCCGGCCGCGGTGCGGGACCTGTTGCGCGACAAGGGGATCACCACCGCCTACCTGTCGTCCAGCCTGTTCAACTTCCTGCTCGACGAGTACCCGGGCGTCTACGCCGGACTGCACCAGGTCATGACCGGCGGGGAGTCGCTGTCGGTGGCGCACGTGGCCAGGGCGCGGGCGGAGTACCCGCGGCTGCGGATCGTCAACGGGTACAGCCCGCTGGAGAACACGATCTTCACCGTCTGCCACACCGTGCGGCCCGAGGACATCACCGCCACCACGATCCCGGTCGGCAAGCCGATCGCGAACAAGTCCACCTTCGTGCTCGACGAGCACCTGCGCCCGGTGGCCCCCGGCGTGGCCGGTGAGCTGTACATGGCGGGCCGGGGCCTGGCGCGGGGCTACGCCGCGCAGCCCGCGCTCACCGCGGGCCGGTTCGTGGCCTGCCCGTTCGGCGCCCCGGGGGAGCGGATGTACCGCACCGGCGACCTGGTGCGCTGGACCGCGGCCGGTCTGCTGGAGTTCCTCGGCCGGGTGGACGACCAGGTCAAGATCCGCGGCTTCCGGGTCGAGCCCGCCGAGGTGGAGCACGTGATCGGCGGGCTGGCCGGGGTGGCCAAGGTCGCTGTGATCGTCCGGCAGGACACCCCGGGCGAGAAGCGCCTGGTGGCCTACCTGGTGCCCGACGGCGCCCTCGACGTGGCCGCCGTGCGGGCGACCGTTGCGGACCGGCTGCCGGACTACCTGGTGCCCACCGCGTTCGTCGTTCTCGACGCGTTGCCGTTGACCCCCAACGGGAAACTCGACCGCAAGGCACTGCCGGAACCGGTCCGCGTGGACACCGGTGGCCGCGCGCCGGAGACACCGCAGGAGAAGGTCCTCTGTGGACTGTTCGCCGAGGTGCTCGGGCTGCCGTCGGTCTCGCTCGACGGGCACTTCTTCCACCTGGGCGGGCATTCGCTGCTGGCCACCCGGCTGGTCAGCCGGGTCCGCACCGAGCTGGGCGTGGAGCTGGGCATCCGCGAGGTGTTCGGCAACCCCACCGTCGCCGGGCTCGTCCCGCTGCTCGGCGGCCTGCGCAAGGCGCGCCCGGCGCTGCGCCGCCGAACGCCCACCGCGACCCCGGCCGGGCGGCCGGAACCGGCCCCGGCGCCCCTGCTGACCCCGCTGATCCCGACCACGAACACGATTGGGCTGTCATGATCCCCTTGTCGTTCGCCCAACAGCGGCTCTGGTTCCTCAACGAGCTCGAGGGCCCCAGCGCCACCTACACCGTGGTCGTGGCCCACCGGATGACCGGCCCGCTCGACCGCGCCGCGCTGAACGAGGCGGTCACCGACGTGGTCGGCAGGCACGAGGCCCTGCGCACGGTGTTCCCCGCCGAGAACGGCGTTCCCTGCCAACGAATTCTCTCCGTGGCCGAGGCGGGCATCGCCCCGCACCTGGTCGAGGTTCCCGACGGCGGACTCGACGCGGCCCTCGCCGCGACCCGCGCGCACCGGTTCGACCTGTCGGTCGAGCCACCGGTCCGGGTGTCGCTGCTGGCGCTCGCCCCCGACGACCACGTCCTAGTGATCGCCGCCCACCACATCGCCTGCGACGGCTGGTCGCTCGCACCGCTGCTGCGCGACCTGGGCACCGCCTACACCGCCCGCCTCGACGGCACCGCGCCCGGCTGGGACGAGCTGCCGGTGCAGTACGCCGACTACACGCTCTGGCAGCGGGACCTGCTCGGCGAGGAGGACGACCCGGACAGCCTGCTCTCCGCCCAGCTCGACTACTGGCGCCACCGGCTCGCCGACCTGCCGGACGAGATCACGCTGCCCTGGGACCGGTCCCGCCCCGCCGTCGCCTCCTACCGCGGCGAGGTCGTCTCCACCCGGCTCGACGCCACGCTGCACGGCGCGCTCCGCGACCTGGCCGCCGCGCACGGCGCCACGCTGTTCATGGTCGTGCAAGCGGCGCTGGCCGCCCTCTACACCAAGCTCGGCGCGGGCACCGACGTGCCGTTCGGCACCGCGCTGGCCGGGCGGACCGACGACGCGCTCGACGACCTCGTCGGGTTCTTCGTCACCACGGTCGTGCTGCGCACCGACACCTCGGGCAACCCGACCTTCGCCGAGCTGCTGCGCCGGGTCCGGGAGGACGACCTCGCCGCGTTCGGCAACCAGGACGTGCCGTTCGAGCGGCTCGTGGAGCTGCTCAACCCCAGCCGCGGCACGGCGCGGCACCCGCTGTTCCAGACCATGCTCTCGATCCAGAACAACGCGAGGGGCGAGGCGGGCTTCCCCGGCTTGGTGCTCACCGAGCTGCCGGTGGCCCTCGACGCCGCCAAGTTCGACCTGGTCATCGCCATCACCGAGGACTTCGACGAGGCCGGTGCGCCGGTCGGGCTGCACGGCGCCGTCGAGTACGCCGTCGACCTGTTCGACCGGGTCACCGTGACCACGCTGCTCGACCAGCTCGTCCGGTTGCTCGCCGCCGCGGCCGAGGACCCCACCCGCACGCTGGACCGGCTCGACGTGCACGCCCCCGACGAGTTCCGGCTCCAGACCACGGAGTTCAACGACACCACCGACATCGACCCCGTGCCCGCACGCGGCTGCCTGGGCGCGCTGTTCGAGGAGCAGGTCGAGCGGACCCCCGACGCCGTCGCGATCTCCTGCGGCGACCGGCGGCTCAGCTACGCCGAGGTGAACGCCACGGCCAACCGGCTCGCCGCTTGGCTCATCGACCGGGGTGTCGGGCCGGAGCGGTTCGTCGCGTTGTCGCTGCCCCGCTCGCCCGAGGCGCTGATCGCCACGATCGCGGTGGCCAAGACCGGTGGCGCCTACGTACCCCTGGCGCGTGACCTGCCCGATGCCCGGCGTGATCACCTCTTGGCCACGACATCCCCGGTGCTCGTGCTCACCGAGCTGCCGCCCGACCTCGACGACCACCCCGTCGAGAACCCCGGCGTCGCGGGCGAGCCGGACGCGC
This sequence comes from Actinokineospora sp. NBRC 105648, assembly GCF_030269645.1. Classification (GTDB taxonomy): domain Bacteria; phylum Actinomycetota; class Actinomycetes; order Mycobacteriales; family Pseudonocardiaceae; genus Actinokineospora. The sequence goes on from NZ_BSTR01000006.1 coordinate 48,662, forward strand.
TGGCCTACGTGATGTTCACCAGCGGCTCGACCGGCAAGCCCAAGGGCGTGGCGGTCAGCCACGCCAACGTCGCCGCCTACGCCGCGTCGTCCTACTGGCGCAACGAGACGCACCGGCGGGTGCTGTGCTACTCGGTGCCCTCCTTCGACGGCACCGTGTTCGAGACCTGGGCGCCGTGGTTCGCGGGCAACGAGGTCGTTGTGGTGCCTGAGGGCCCGGTCGACTCCGACGTGCTCGCCGGGGTGATCAAGACCCGCGGTGTGACCGCCGTGTTCATGACCACGGCGTTGTTCGCCGCGATGACCGAGACCGAGATCGGCGCCTTGGGCGTGCTGCGCGAGGTGTCCACCGGCGGCGACATCCTGTCCCGCGCGGCGGTCGACAAGGTGTTCCGCGAGTGCCCCGACCTGCGGCTGATGCACGCCTACGGACCCACCGAGACCACGGTGTTCAGCATCCACGGCCTGTTACCGCGCCCCCTGCCGTCCGCCGTGCCGCTGGGCAGGCCGCTGCCGGGCGCCCACGAGTACGTGCTGGACGAGAACCTGCGGCCCGTTCCGACCGGTGGCACCGGTGAGCTCTACATCTTCGGTACGCAGGTGTCCCGCGGTTACGTGGGTCTGCCCGGCCTCAGCGCGTCGCGGTTCGTCGCGTGCCCCTTCGGCGTCCCGGGCGAGCGCATGTACCGCACCGGCGACCTGGTCCGGTGGCGGCCCGGCGGGGTGCTGGAGTTCGTCGGCCGCGTTGATGGGCAGGTGAAGCTGCGGGGGTTCCGCATCGAGCTGGCCGAGATCGAGCACGCCCTGGACCGCCTGCCCGACGCGGGCCACTCGGTGGTGGTCGTGCGGGAGGACCGGCCCGGCGACCGGCGGCTGGTGGCCTACCTGACCGGCACCGCCGAGCCCGAGGCGTTGCGCCGGGGGCTGTCCGCGACCCTGCCCGACTACATGCTGCCCGTGGCGTTCGTGCGGCTGGAGTCGTTGCCGTACAACTTCAACGGCAAGCTCGACCGCGCGGCGCTGCCCGCTCCCGACTACGAGCAGGGTCGCGGGCGCGCGGCGCGCTCACCCCAGGAGCAGATCCTCTGCGGGCTCTTCGCCGAGGTGCTCGGTCTGCCCGAGGTCGGGGTGGACGACGGGTTCTTCGACCTGGGCGGGCACTCGCTGCTGGCCACCCGACTGATCAGTCGCGTGAGGACGGTCCTGGGCGCGGAACTGACGATCCGCGACCTGTTCCAGGCCCCGACGGTCGCGGGCCTCGGCGAACGCCTGCGCGCCGCCGCCGACACCCGGCCCGCGCCGCGCCGCTACGACCGGCCGGAGCGCCCGCCGCTCTCGCACGCCCAGCAGCGGCTGTGGTTCCTCGGCGAGCTGGAGGGCGTGAACGCCACCTACACCGTGCCGGTGACCCTGCGGCTCACCGGGCCGCTCGACCACGACGCGCTCGCCGCGGCGCTGGCCGACGTCGTGGGGCGGCACGAGACGCTGCGCACGGTCTTCCCGACCCACGACGGGGTCCCGTGCCAGCGCGTCCTGCCCGCGGGCGCTGCGTTGCGCGTCGTGCACACCGACCTCGCCGACCTCGACGCCGCGGTCGAGGCCGACGCGGCACTGCCGTTCGACCTGGCCACCGAGACCTCGCTGCGTGCCACGCTGCACGTCCTCGGCCCCGACGACCACGCACTTTCCGTTGTCGCGCACCACATCGCCGCCGACGGCTGGTCGCTGGGCCCCCTGCTGGACGACCTCGCCACCGCCTACACCGCGCGGATCGGCGGTGGAACTCCACAGTGGACTGACCTGCCCGTCCAGTACGTCGACTACACGCTCTGGCAGCGGGACCTGCTCGGCACCGACGCCGACCCGGACAGCCTGCTCACCCGCCAGCTCGGCTTCTGGGCCAAGTCGCTGGCGGGCGCGCCCGCCGAGGTGACCCTGCCGACCGACCGGCCCCGACCCGCTGTCGCCTCGCACGTGGGCGAGATCCTGCCCTTCACCGTGGACGCGGACCTGCGCGAGTCGGTGCTGCGCTTGGCGAGCGCGCACGGTGTCACGCTGTTCATGGTGCTGCAGGCCGCGCTCGCCACCGTGTGCACCAAGCTGGGCGCGGGCACCGACATCGTGCTCGGCACCGTGGTCGCGGGCCGCACCGACGAGTCCCTCGACGACCTGGTCGGCTTCTTCGTCAACACCCTCGTGCTGCGCACCGACACCGCGGGCGACCCCACCTTCGCCGACCTGCTCACCCGGGTCCGGGAGACCGACCTGGCCGCCTTCGCCCACCAGGACGTGCCGTTCGAGCGGCTGGTGGAGGAGCTGAACCCGCGGCGCACGCCTGCCCGGCACCCGCTGTTCCAGGTGATGCTCACCGTGCAGAACGCCACCTCCGGCACCGGTCCGGCGGAGTTCGCGGGCATCCCCGCCGCCGGGCGCCAGGTGACCACCCGGGTCGCCAAGTTCGACCTCACCTTCGCCTTCGCCGAGTCCGCCGACGGGCTGGCCTGCACCATCGAGTACGCCACCGACCTCTACGACCGGGCCACCGTCGAGACCCTCGCGCGGCGGGTCCGGCGCCTGCTGGGACTGGTCGTGGCGAACCCGGCCGCCCGGCTCAGCGAGCTGGACGTGCTCGCCGCCGCCGAACGGCACGCCCTGGTCACCGAGTACAACGACGTGCCCGCGACACCCGAGCCCGCGCTGTCGGTCGGCGAGTTGTTCGCCCGGCAGGTCGGCACGTCCCCGGACGCCACCGCGGTGGCGTGCGGTGGTTCTCGACTGTCCTATGCGGACTTGGCGGACCGGTCGGCCCGGATCGCCGGGCTGCTGCGGTGGCACGGCGTGCGCCCGGGCGACGCGGTCGCGGTGCTGATGGACCGCTCGGTCGACGCCGTGGCCGCCGTGGTCGCGCTGGCCCGGCTCGGCGCGGTGTACGTGCCGCTGGTGGAGAGCTACCCGCTGGAGCGGGTCCGGTCGATCGTGGCCGACACCGAGCCGGTGGTGCTGCTGGTCGACCGGCCCTCGCGCGGCCAGGGGATGGCGCTGCCGGTGGTCATCGCCGACGACGCGGCCGGGTCCGAACCGGCCCCGGACGCCCCGGTGGACCCCGACGCCCTGCTCTACGTCATGTTCACCTCCGGGTCGACCGGTCGCCCCAAGGGCGTCGGCGTGACCCACCACAACGTCGCGTCCCTGGTCCGCGACTCGGCCTACGCGGGCGGGCCGCGGCGGGTGCTGTCCTACTCGGTGCCCGCCTTCGACGCCGCCGTCTACGAGATCTGGGTTCCCTTGGCGCACGGCGGCCAGGTGGTCGTGGTCCCCGAGGGCCGGATCGACACCGACGTGCTGGCGGAGGTGCTCAGTGCGGGCTCGGTCGATGCCGCCTACATGACCACGGCCCTGTTCGCGGCGATGGCTGAGCACGAGATCGACGCGCTGCGCGCCCTGGACGTGGTGTGGACCGGCGGCGACGTGCTCTCGCCCACGGTCCTGCGCCGGGTGCTCGACCAGTGCCCCGGGCTGACCGTCATGCACGTCTACGGCCCCACCGAGACCACGGTCTTCTGCAGCTACGAGGTGTTCGGCCCGGGCAGGCCGCTGACCGGGGCGCTGTCGCTGGGCACGCCCATGGACGGCACCGCCATGTACCTGCTCGACGCCGATCTTCGGCCGGTCCCGGTCGGCGGCGTCGGGGAGCTCTACGTCCGCGGCGACCACGTGGCCCGCGGCTACGTCGGTCGACCGGGCACCACGGCGACCCGGTTCGTGGCGTGCCCGTTCGGCGGCCGGATGTACCGCACCGGCGACCTCGCCCGGTGGCGCTCGGCCGGGGTGATGGAATTCCTCGGTCGGGTCGACGGGCAGGTGAAGCTGCGCGGGTTCCGCGTCGAGTTGGGCGAGGTCGAGCGCGCGGCCACTGCGGTCGTCGGGGTCGAGCAAGCCGCGGCCGTCATTCGCGAGGATCGCCCAGGGGACAAGCGACTCGTGGCTTACCTGACCGGCGACGGCGATACCGCACGCGTGTTGCGCGCGCTCGCTGACACACTGCCCGAGTACGTGGTCCCGTCCGCGGTGATGTGGCTGGAGTCGTTGCCGCGCAACGCGAACGGCAAGCTGGATCGGGAGGCACTGCCCGCGCCGGAGGTGTCGGTGTCAGCGGTGGCCACGCCCCGGACCGCGCAGGAGGAGATCCTCTGCGGGCTGTTCGCCGAGGTCCTCGGTCTGCCCGAGGTCGGTGTGCACGACGGGTTCTTCGACCTGGGCGGTCACTCGCTGCTGGCCACCCGGCTGATCAGTCGCGTGAGGACGGTCCTGGGCGCCGAGCTGGGCATCCGGGACCTGTTCACCGCGCCGACGGTGGCGGGCCTGGTGGGGCGCCTGGACGCCGCGCCGCGCCCGGCCCTGCGTCCCGCCGTGCGCCCGGAGCGGCTGCCGCTGTCGCCCGCGCAGCGCAGGCTGTGGTTCCTGGAGGGCTGGGAGGGCAGGCGCTCGGTCTACAACGTCACCGTCGCCCTGCGGATGACCGGCCCGCTCGACGTCGGCGCGCTGGCCGCGGCCCTGGACGACATCGCCGCCCGGCACGAGAGCCTGCGGACCGTCCTGCCCGCCGAGGACGGCGAGGCCTGGCAGCACGTCACCGACCTGGGGATGCGGCTCGACACCCGCTCGACCGACCCCGACCGGCTCGCCGACGACCTCGCCGAGGCCGCCGGGTACGCCTTCGACCTGGCCGTCGAGCCGCCGGTGCTGGCCACCCTGTTCACCGTCGCCGAGCAGGACCACGTGCTGCTGCTGGTGATCCACCACATCGCCTGCGACGGCTGGTCGCTCGGCCCGCTCGCCCGCGACCTGGGCACCGCCTACACCGCCCGGGCCGCCGGTGGCGCTCCACAGTGGACTCCGCTGCCGGTGCAGTACGCCGACTACACGCTCTGGCTGCGCGACCTGCTCGGCACCGAGGACGATCCGGACAGCCCCGCCGCCACCCAGCTCGCCCACTGGCGCGCGCGGCTGGCCGCACTGCCCGCCGAGCTCGTCCTGCCCACCGACCGGCCGCGCCCGCCGATCGCCTCGCACCGCGGCGAGGTGGTCCCGATCGTGGTGGCCGCCGACCTGCACGCCGGGCTGCTGCGGCTGGCCAGGGCCAACGGCACGACGCTGTTCATGGTCCTGCAGGCCGCGCTCGCCGCGCTCTACACCAGGCTCGGCGCGGGCACCGACATCGTCGTCGGCACCCCGGTGGCCGGGCGCGGCGACGAGGCCCTGCACGACCTCGTCGGCGTCTTCCTCAACACGCTCGTGCTGCGCACCGACACCGCGGGCGACCCGACCTTCGCCGAGCTGCTGGCCCGGGTCCGGGAGGCCGACCTGGCCGCGTTCGCCCACCAGGACGTGCCGTTCGAGCGGCTGGTCGAGGTGCTCAACCCGGAGCGCTCGAGTAGCAGGCACCCGCTGTTCCAGACCTCGCTGACGCTGCAGAACCGCGACGAGCGGGCGGTTGCCGTGGAGGGAGAACTCACGGCCACCCCGATGTCGGTCCGGTCGGCGGCGGCCAAGTTCGACCTGTCGTTCGCCTTCGCCGAGACGCACGCCGAGGGCGCGCCCGCCGGGCTGGAGGGTGGCGTCGAGTACGCCACCGACCTGTTCGACGGCGGCACCGTCGAGACCGTCCTCGCCCGGCTCGTGCGGGTCTTGGCCCAGGTCTGCCAGGACCCCGCCGTCCGGCTGAGCGACCTGGAGGTGATCACCCCGCAGGAGCGCGAGCGGCTGGTCGGGGACACCGGTGAGCCGTTGTGCACCCTGCCGCACGCCGGGGTGCACGAGCTGTTCGAGCGGCACGCGGCGGCCACACCGGACGCCGTCGCCGTCGAGCACGCGGGCGTGGAGCTGACCTATCGCGAGGTCAACGCCGCGGCCAACCGGCTCGCCCGGCGCCTGGTGGACCTCGGCGCCGGACCCGAGCGGTTCGTGGCCCTGCTGCTGCCCCGGGTGCCCGAGTCGCTGGTGGCGGTGCTGGCGGTGCTCAAGTCCGGCGCCGCGTACGTGCCGATCGACCCGGCCTACCCCGAGGGCCGCGTCCGACAGGTGCTCGAGGGCACCCGGCCGGTCGTGCTGCTGACCGTGCGGGCCGTCGACAACCCGGTGCCCGAGCACCCCGCCCTGGTGCTGGACGAGCTAGATGGCACCGAGCGGGCGGACACCGACCTGCGGGTACCGCTGCACCCGACGGCGTTGGCGTACGTCATCCACACCTCCGGCTCCACCGGCAGGCCCAAGGGCGTCGCCGTCCAGCACGACAGCGTCACCCGCTACCTGAGGTGGTCGGTCGAGCACTACCCCGGCCTCACTGGGTCGGCGTTGATGCACTCGTCGTCGTCGTTCGACCTGTCGGTCACCGGCCTGCTCGGACCGCTGATCAGCGGGGGCCGCGTCCGGCTCGCCGACCTCGACGCGGCCACCGCGCCCGGTCAGGTCCCCACCACCTTCCTCAAGGCCACGCCCAGCCACCTGGCGCTGCTGCTCGCCGGACCGGCCGACTGGTCTCCCTCCGGTGAGCTGGTGCTCGGCGGCGAGGCGCTGACCGGTGACCAGCTCCGCGAGTGGCGCCGCCGCAACCCGGGCGCCACGGTGATCAACGAGTACGGCCCGACCGAGGCCACCGTCGGCTGCGCGGAGTACCGGGTCGAACCCGGTGCCGACCTCGCCCCCGGCCCGGTCCCGATCGGCCTGCCCGGTCGTGGCAGCGCCCTGTACCTGCTCGACGACGACCTGCGCCCGGTGCCACCCGGCGTGCGCGGCGAGCTGTACATCGGCGGCGTCCAGCTCGCCCGCGGCTACCTCGGGCGGCCCGAGCTGACCGCGGCCCGCTTCGTCGCGTGCCCGTTCGGCGCCGGTGGGCGGATGTACCGCACCGGCGACGTCGCCAGGTGGACCCCTGCGGGGGTGCTGGAGTACCTAGGCCGGGCCGATGACCAGGTCAAGATCCGCGGCTTCCGGATCGAGCCGGGCGAGGTCGAGAAGGTCCTCGCGGGCGAGCCCGGCGTCGGGCAGGTCGCTGTCATCGCTCGTGAGGACCGCCCGGGCGATCAGCGACTCGTGGCCTACCTGGTCGGTGACGCGGCTCTGGACGTGGCCGCGTTGCGCGCCGCCGCAGCGGCCGTGCTGCCCGAGTACATGGTCCCGGCCGCGTTCGTCGTGCTCGACGCGCTTCCCTTGACCACCAACGGAAAGCTCGACCGACGCGCGCTGCCCGCACCCGAGTACGCCGCCGACCCCGGTGGCCGGACCGCGGACACCCCGCGCGAGCAGATCCTCGCCGGACTGTTCGCCGAGGTGCTCGGCCTGCCGTCGGTGGGCGTGGACGACGACTTCTTCGCCCTGGGCGGGCACTCGCTGCTGGCCACCCGGTTGATCAGTCGCATCAGGACGGTCCTGGGCGCCGAGCTGGGCATCCGCGACCTGTTCGCCGACCCGACCGTCGCCGGGGTGGACCGCGGGCTCGACCCGCTCGCCGGTGCCCGGCCCGCGCTGGCGGTCCTGGACCGCCCCGAGCGGCTCCCGCTCTCCTACGCCCAGCGCAGGCTGTGGTTCCTCACCGAGCTCGAGGGCGCGGGCGCCACCTACAACTCCTGGCTCGCGCTGCGCCTGGCGGGCCCGGTCGACCCCGACGCCCTCCGGGCCGCGCTCGGCGACCTCTTGGACCGGCACGAGGTGCTGCGCACGGTCTACCCGGTGGCCGACGGCGTGCCGTGGCAACAGGTCCTCGACCCGGCGCCCGCCGCCGACCTGGACCTGGTCACCGCGGCCCCGGGCGAGGTCGAGCGGCTCGTGCTCGCCGCGGCCGAACACCCGTTCCGGCTCGCCGACGGCCCACCGGTGCGCTCCACGCTGATCACCATCGGCCCCGACGAGCACGTGTTCGTGCTCGCCGTGCACCACATCGCCTCCGACGGCTGGTCGCTCGCGCCGCTGACCCGCGACCTCGCCGACGCCTACGCCGCCCGGCTCGACGGCGAACCTCCACAGTGGACTCCACTGCCGGTCCAGTACGGCGACTACACGCTGTGGCAGGAGAAGCTGCTCGGCCGCGAGGACGACTCGGACAGCACGCTCGCCCGTCAGCTCGCGTTCTGGCGCGCGACGCTGGCCGGGCTGCCCGAGGAGATCGCGCTGCCCACCGACCGGCCGCGCCCCGCCGTGGCCTCGGCCGCGGGCGACGTGGTCGACATCGACCTCGGCGCCGACCTGCACGCCGCGCTCGTCGCGCAGGCCAGGGCCCAGGGCGGCACGCCGTTCATGGTCCTGCAGGCCGCGGTCGCGGTGCTGCTGACCGCGCTCGGCGCGGGCACCGACATCCCGCTGGGCACCGCGATCGCCGGCCGCACCGACGACGCCCTCGACGACCTGGTCGGGTTCTTCGTCAACACGCTGGTGCTGCGCACCGACACCTCCGGCGACCCGGACCTCACCGAGCTGCTGGCCCGGGTCCGCGCCGCCGACCTGGCCGCCTACGCCCACCAGGACGTCCCGTTCGAGCGACTGGTGGAGGCGGTCAACCCGGTCCGCTCCACCGCGCGGCAACCGCTGTTCCAGACCATGGTGGCGCTGCAGAACACCAGCGGCGACGGCGTCCTGCGGCTGGCCGGGACCGCGGTGGAGCCGGTCGCGGTGCCGGTCCGGGTGGCCAAGTTCGACCTGTCGTTCACCTTCGTGGAGACGACCGGGCCGGACGGCGCGCCCGCGGGCATCCTCGGCGGCTTGGAGTACGCGACCGAGCTGTTCGACCGGGCGACCGTCGTCGTTCTGCTCGACCGGTTCACCGCGCTGCTCACCCAGCTCCTCGCCGACCCGACCCGGCGGCTGAGCCGGCTGGAGATCACCACCGCGGCCGAACGGGACCGGGTGCTCGACACCTGGAACGGCCCGGTCACGCCCGTGCCGGACACCACCTTCACCGCCGCTTTCGAGGGCCAGGCCCGGCGCACACCCAGCCGGGTGGCCCTGGTCTGCGGCGACGACCGGCACACCTACGCGGAGCTCGACGCGCGGGCCAATCGTCTGGCCCGTCATCTGCGTGATCTCGGTGCGGGGCCGGAGCGGGTGGTCGCGGTGGCGCTGCCGCGCTCGGCGGAGTTGATGGTCGCCCTGCTCGCGGTCTTCAAGGCGGGGGCGGTTTTCCTGCCGGTCGACCCGGACCTGCCCGCCGCGCGTCGCGACCACGTGCTGGCCGAGACCGTGCCCGCGGTCGTGCTCACCGAGCCAGTGCCCGACGACGTGCTGGACGGGTACGCGGACGCCGCATTGTCCACTGTGGATACTTTGCCCGACAGTGCCGCCTACATCGTCTACACCTCGGGGTCGACCGGGAAGCCCAAGGGCGTGGTCGTCAGCCACCGCGCGCTGGCCAACCTGATGGCGACCCAGCACGGCGACGCGCTGGTCGACACCGGCGGCGCCCCCGTGCGGGTCGCGGTCACCGCGCCCGCCTCGTTCGACAGCTGGCTGGAGGGCCCGCTGCGGCTGGCCCAGGGCGGTGAGCTGCACCTGCTGACCGACGACGTCCGGCGCGACGCCGACGCGGTCGTCGGCTACCTGCGCCAGCACCGGGTCGAGCTGCTCGACGTGACCCCGTCCTTCGCCACGCACCTGATCGCCGCGGGCCTGTTCGACCCCGCCGAGTACCGGGTGCCGCTGCTCGTCCTCGGCGGCGAGGCGGTGCCCCCGGCGCTGTGGCGGGAGCTGGCCGCGGCCGACACGGCGACCTACAACCTCTACGGCCCAACGGAATGCACGGTCGACGCGTTCGCGCACCGGGTCGAGGGCGACGCGCCGGTGATCGGCCGCCCGCTGCCCAACCTGCGGGCCTACGTGCTCGACGACGCGCTCCGCCCGGTGCCGCCGGGGGTGCCCGGCGAGCTGTACCTGGCCGGTGTCCAGCTGGCCCGCGGCTACCTCGGCAACCCCGGCCTCACGGCGGGTCGGTTCGTCGCCGACCCGCACGGTCCACAAGGGACTCGGATGTACCGCACCGGCGACCGGGCCCGGTGGGCGGCGACCGGGCAGGTCGAGTTCCTCGGCCGCACCGACGACCAGGTGAAGCTGCGCGGGTTCCGGATCGAGCTCGGCGAGGTCGAACGGGTCCTCGGCGCCTGCCGAGGGGTCGCCCAGGTCGCGGTGGTGGTCCGGGAGGACCGCCCGGGCGAACAGCGGCTCGTGGCCTACGTAGTGGGCACCGCCGAGCACACCGCACTGCGGGAAGCCGCAGCGGCGAGCCTGCCGGACTACATGTTGCCCGCCGCCTACGTCCCGCTCACCGCGTTGCCGGTCACCGCCAGCGGCAAACTCGACCGAGCCGCGCTGCCCGCCCCGGACACCACCCGGGCGACAGTGGGCCGCGCCGCCCGCACCCCGCGCGAGTCTGTCCTCTGTGGACTGTTCGAGGAGGTGATCGGGGTCGACGGCGTCGGCGTGGACGACAACTTCTTCGAGCTGGGCGGACACTCGCTGCTCGCCACCCGACTGGTCAGCCGGGCCCGGCAGGTCTTGGGCATGCCGCTGACCGTGCGGACGATGTTCCGCCGCCCCACGGTCGCCGCGCTGTGCGCCAAGCGCGACGACGCCGACGGTCTTGACGGCGGTTTGGGCGTACTGCTGCCGCTGCGGACCGGGGGAGTGGGTGCGCCGCTGTTCTGCGTGCACCCGGGGATGGGCATCAGCTGGTCGTACTCCGGGCTGCTGCGCCACTTGGCGAGCCCGCTCTACGGTCTGCAGACCTCCGTCCCGACCGAGCCGGGGCTGCCCGGGTCGGTCGAGGAGATCGCCCGCCGCTACGTCCGCGAGATCCGCGCCGTCCAGCCGCACGGGCCGTACCACCTGCTGGGTTGGTCCTTCGGCGGACTCGTCGCCCACGCGGCGGCGACCCTGTTGCAGGACATGGGTGAGCGGGTCGCCCTGCTCGCGGCGATGGACGCCTACCCCGTACCCGCGGGCCGGACCACCGAGGTGACCCCGGACGAGACCCTGTCCATCCTCATCGGCGAGCCACCGGCGGACTACGCGTGGCCCGCCCAGCCCTACGACATCGCCGAGGAGGCCCGCCGCGCCAACCCGGTCCTGGCGATGCTCACCACCCCCGAGGTCACCGCCCTCGCCACCGCCGCGGCCAACCACGCTCGCCTGATGGACCGCTTCACCCCGGGCAACTTCGACGGCGACCTGCTCCTGTTCACCGCCGAGGGAAGCCACACCCCGGACGGCCCCCCAGCCGACCGTTGGCTCCCACACGTCACGGGCGCGGTCCGTACGCACGAGATCGCCGCGGGACACCTGCGGATGACCGACCCAGCGCCGCTCGCGGCGATCGCCGAGGTGCTCCGGTCCCACACGGGCGCCATCTCGGAAGAGGTGCGCAAGTGACCAGGTCCACCACGGGCACCCGCCCGCCCGACCCGCCACTCGGCCGCCGACAGCCGCACCACCTGCGTGCGGTTGCCGCAGGAGGTCTGTGCGTCACTCGAACCCCGCTCGGCCGAGCCGCTTCGGACGAGGTCCGCGGGCGACCACGTCCGCGGACTCCCGTCCTGCCGGTTCTGCGGTCGGCAGACCCAGCGCCGCTCGCGGCGGTGCTCCGGTCTCACGCCGGCGCCCATCTCGGAGGAGGTGCGCACGTGACCACGTCCACCGCGGGCACCCGCCCGCCTTGCCCGTCAATCGGCCGCCGACGCCCGCATACCGCGTGTGCGGTCGCCGCAGGAGGTCGGTGCGTCCCCCGAGCGTTGCTCGGGGCAGCCGCTTCGGAGGAGGTCCGCGGGCGACCACGTCTCCTGTGGACACTCGCCCTTCCGGCCCACCAGCTAGCCGACTCGGCGTTGTTTGCGGTGATCTCGTCGCGCCGCTCTCGTTCCGCATGGAGTGCGCTGTCCGCGGCGGGAGTCCCGCCAGTCGACCGCCCGCGCCCCGCCTTCTCGGTCCACCAGCACGAGATCGCCGCGGGGCACGTGCGGATGACCGACCCAGCGCCGCGCGGCGGTGCTCCGGTCCCACACCGGCGCCATCTTGGAAGAGGTGCGCACGTGACCACGTCCACCGCGGGCACCCGCCCGCCTTGCCCGTCAATCGGCCGCCGACGCCCGCATACCGCGTGTGCGGTCGCCGCAGGAGGTCGGTGCGTCCCCCGAGCGTTGCTCGGGGCAGCCGCTTCGGAGGAGGTCCGCGGGCGACCACGTCTCCTGTGGACACCCGTCCGTCCGGCCAACCAGTCAACCGACTCGGCGCCGCTTGCGGCGATACCGCCACGGCGCGCTCATTCCGGGTGGAACGGGCCGTCCACGGCGGGAGTACCGCCAGTCGACCGCCCGCGCCCCGCCTGCTCGGTCCACCAGCACGAGATCGTCGCGGCACACCCGTGGCCAATCGATCCAGCGCCGCTCGCGGCGATCGCCGCGGTGCTCCGGTCCCAGACCGGCGCACCCGTCTCGGAAGAGGTGCGCACGTGACCACGTCCACGCCGGTCTCGCCGTCAGCGCGAACCGCCCCGCCGCTGTGGCGGGACCCCGCCACCCTGGGCTACGCCTTCGCCAACGGGGTGTCCCAGATCGGCGACGAGATCTGGTTCGTCGCCCTGGCCTACACCGCCGCCCAGCTCGGCGACGCCGGCCTGGCCGGTCTCGTGCTGGCCTGCGCCACGCTGCCCCGCGCGCTGCTGATGCTGCTCGGCGGCGCGCTCACCGACCGGCTCGACGCCCGGCGGATGATGATCACCAGCGACATCGCCCGGATCGTGGTGCTCGGTGTCGCGCTGGCCGTGCTGGCCGCGCAGGGGGTCTCGGCCGGGCTGTTGATCGTGGTCGGGTTCCTCTTCGGCGTCGCGGACGCCTTCTACGGTCCGGCGTGCAGTTCGTTCCCCCGGCAGTTGGTGCCCAAGGACCAGCTCGTGCGGCTTTCCGCGCTGCGCCAGCTCATCAGCCGGTTCGCCGGTGTACTCGGTGCCCCGATCGGTGGTCTGCTCGTCGCCGGGTACGGGCTCGGCGGCGCGATGCTGACCGACGCGCTGTCGTTCGCGGTGATCCTGGTGGTGCTCATCCTGGTCCGGCCCCGCTGGCCCCGGGCGAAGTCGACCGGTGTGTCCGTGCGCGCCGACGTCCGCGACGGGCTGGACTACCTGCGCCGCACACCGCGGGTGCGCGACCTGGTGATCACGCTGTCCGGGTTGAACGTGTTCGTCTCGCCGGTGCTCTCGATCGGGCTCGCGTTGCACGTGAGCGCGAACGGTTGGGGCGCGGCGGGTCTGGGCTGGCTCTCGGGCGCCATCGGCGTCGGCGCCGCGGCGGGCACGGTGGTGGCCATGCGCTGGCGTCCGCGCCGCCCGCTGCGCGCGGCGCTGTTGCTGCTGCTCGGCCAGGCGGCCGCGTTGGTGCTCGTGGGCTTCGCGTCGTACTCGGTCACGATGGGCGCGATGATCGTCGTCGGGATCGTCGCGGGCCTGGCGTCTCCGCTGCTCTCCGGGGCGTTCCAGGCCACTGTGGACGAGGAGTACGTCGGCCGGGCCAGCTCCATCCTCAGCGTCACCGACGACGGGCTCGCCCCGGTCGCCATGGCAGCCTTCGGGTTCCTGGCCAAGGCGACCAGCCTGGCCACGGCCACCACCGCGTTCGGGCTCTGCTTCGCCGCGCTGCTCGGCTACGCCCTGTCCCGGCCGCACGTGCGGGACCTGCGCCTCGACGGCGGCACCGGCCCCGAGTCCGACCCGGACACCCGCGCCGAGCAGCCCGCCGACCGGACCGCGGGCTGAACTGCCCGTGAGCTGCCGCCGGGGGCGCCGCCCGGGCGTGCCCGGCCGACCCAGACTTGGCCCGTGGCACAGCAGGTGACCTCCAACTCAGGGGTGGGACAGACATGCGGAGTGTGATTTCCCTCGACGACCTCAGGGCCGCCGACGTCGACGCGCTGACCGGCCGGGCAGTGGAGTTCGGCGCGGGTGAGCGGTCCTCGGCCCTGGCCGGGCGCGCGGTCGGCGTCTACTTCCAGAAGTCGTCCACGCGGACCAGGACCTCGTTCTGGCGCGCGGCGACCCGGCTCGGCGCCCAGGTGATCACCTACGGGCCCGACGACCTGCAGCTGACCACCGGCGAGTCCCTGGAGGACACCGCCAGGGTGCTCTCCAGCTACCTCGACGCGCTGGTCGTGCGGACCAACGGCGACATCGCCGAGCTGCGCGAACTGGCCAAGGTCGGTGACATCGCCGTGGTCAACGCGCTCACCCAGTACGAGCACCCGACCCAGGCGCTGGCCGACATCGCCACCCTGCGCGAGGAGTTCGGCGACCTGTCCGGCAGGCACCTGCTCTACGTCGGCGAGGGCAACAGCACCGCCGCCGCCCTGGTGCGCGCGGTGGAGCTGACCCCCGGCCTGGCCCTCACCGTGGTGACCCCGCCCGGCTACGGCGTTCCGGCCGACGTGCTGGTGGGCAAGCCCGAGCGCATCACCCAGCACCACGACCTCGACGCGTTGCCCGACACCGTCGACGTCGTCTACACCAGCCGGTGGCAGACGATGGGGGTCTCGAAGGCAGACCCCGACTGGCTGAGAGCGTTCGAGCCGTACCAGGTGGACGAGTTCCTGCTGGAGCGCGTCTCGCACGAGGGGACGATCTTCCTGCACGACCTGCCCGCCGTCCGCGGCCAGGAGGTCACCGACAAGGTGCTCGACGGCCCGCGCAGCCGCGCCTGGCGGCAGGCCCACCACAAGATGACCATCGCGATGGCCGTCCTCGAGTGGTGCGTCGTCGGGAACGGGACCGACTGATGTCGACCACGCACCCGCAGCACCCGGCGCTGGACGGCCCGTCGCGGCTGTGGCTGCTCGACGGCCTGGTCGAGGCCGTCCGGGCGGCGGGCGACCGGGCCGACCCGCTGGCCGAAACGGTGCTGTGCCTGGCCGAGTCGGCCGCGATCGCCGCCGCGGCCGTGGAGAAGGCGCACAGCGAGACCCCCGGTTCCAGTGCCCGTCGGGCGGAGCTGGCCCGCTCGCTGGCCGCGGCCCGCGCCGCCGTCGTCTGCGCCACCTACGCCCTCGCCGAGGAACCGCGCCCCCGAACCGATTGGAGCAAGGCCATGGCGGTCACCGAGACCGAACGAGTCACCGACGGGGCCGCGCTGGCCCGCGCGGTCTACGACCGGGTCGACGCCGACGACGTCGACGGCCTGCTCGCCCTGTTCACCGAGGACTGCGTCTACACCCGACCCGGCTACGACCCGTGGGTCGGCCACGCCGGGCTCGCCACCTTCTACCGCGAGGCGCGCTCGATCCGCTCCGGCGCGCACACCCTGACCACCGTGCTCGCCACCGGCCGCGACGTCGCCGTGCACGGCGAGTTCCACGGCCTGCTGCGCACCGGCGACGAGGTCCACCTGCGCTTCGCCGAGTTCCTCGAGCTCGCCGCCGACGGCCGCTTCGCCCGCCGGATCACCTACTACTTCGCGCCGCTGGCCTAGGCGCTGTCCGCACCGGAGAGCGCCCAGGCGCCGGACCGCGCCCAGACCGAGAAGGAGCACGCAGATGACGCTGGAGCTGACCGCCCCGACCCCCACCCGGCCCGGCCATGGGGACGCGTTCACCGACCACATGGTGACCATGGCCTGGAACCCGCTCGACGGCTGGCACGACCGGCGGGTCGGCCCGCTGGCCGCGCTGCCGCTGCACCCGGCCACGATCGGCCTGCACTACGCCCAGGTGATCTTCGAGGGCCTCAAGGCGCACCGGCAGGCCGACGGTTCGGTCGCGGTGTTCCGCCCCGACCGCAACGCCACCCGCTTCCGCGCCTCGGCCCGCAGGCTGGAGATGCCCGAGCTGCCGGAGGAGGCGTTCCTCTCGGCGGTGGACGACCTGGTCGCCCTCGACCAGCACCTGCTCTCCGACGACCCGGAGCTGAGCATCTACCTGCGGCCGCTGATGTTCGCCACCGAGCCGAACCTGATGCTGCGGCCGTCGGGGGAGTACCTGTTCCTGCTCATGGCCTTCGTCGCGGGCGGCTTCTTCGGCGCCGACGCCTTCGCCCCGGTCTCGGTCCTGATCGGCCGCACGCACACCAGGGCGGTGCCCGGCGGCACCGGGGACGTCAAGTGCGCGGCCAACTACGGCCCCTCGTTCGTCGCCCAGCGGCTGGCCCAGGAGGCGGGCTGCCAGCAGGTGGTGTGGCTCGACGCCATCGAGCGCCGGTGGGTCGAGGAGATGGGCGGCATGAACATGTTCTTCGTCCGCGCGGGCGAGTCCGGCCCGGAGGTCTTCACCCCGGCGCTGACCGGCACCCTGCTGCCCGGCGTCACCCGCGACTCCCTGCTGACCCTGGCCGCCCAGCTGGGCTACCCGGTGAGCGAGGAGCGCATCTCGGTCGACCAGTGGCGCCAGGACTGCGTCGACGGCCGGATCACCGAGGTCTTCGCCTGCGGCACGGCCGCGGTAGTCACCCCGGTCGGCCGCGTGCACGACGGCGACGACCACTGGCTCATCGGGGACGGCACCGCGGGCCCGGTGACCACCGCGCTGCGCAAGGCACTGGTAGACGTCCAACACGGCCTCGCCCCCGCACCCCGCGGCTGGCTGCGCCCTATCCCCGCGCGCTGACCCCACCGGGGAAATCCTGACCCACCATCCCGGCCGCCCGCGCGGCCGGGATGCGGGCGTTTTCGGGAACCGTTGCGGGGGAACAGGTTCAGGTGGTAGCCAGCAGGCTGGCGCGCCGATCACTGTGGACCCTCCAACCACAACCAGAGCCTCGGGTCTTGAAGTCTTCAATCTCCAAATGCCGAGCCCGCTGGTACGCAAGACCCGTTACGGCAGTCCACCCAATCGAGCCTCCGCTTTACTCGGGCAGGTCATGAGGTGTGCCGCCCGGGGGTCGACTTTACGAGTGGCTCGTAGACATGGGCTGCCCGAGGAAAAGATGGGGGCTCGATCTAGTGGACTCGCTTCGTGTGGGGCCCCTAGAGCACCGCGGTGGGAAAGAAGGGCGGGTGAAGGGCATCCCCACCACACGGCAAGTTTAGCGGTGCTCTCCCCCCACACGAAGCGAGTCCACTAGATCGAGCATCCGTAGCGGGCGTTGCGTTCCAGCGTGGTCGGCCTGACCGCTGCGGTACCAGCGGGGGCGGGATCTTGTTGCGTCCAGCGGGGCTGGGATCTTGTTGCGATCGAGCGGGGGGAGGCATGGAGGCTTTCCGCTGCGGTTGGGTAGTGGGGTAGCTGGCCGCGTGGGTGGGGAGTGTGTGGATCCCGCTGCGGTCGTTGGCTAGGGGTTCTGTTGTGTACCAGTGGGTCCGGGCCCATGGGCCTGCTGAGGGCTGATCTGCCCACAGCGGATAAACCGTCGAAGTCCGGTGGGGTGGCGGCATTGTGGAGGCATGACCAACGACGACAGGCAGCCGTTGTTCGACCACCGGCTTCGGGAACGGTTCTTCAGCAAGCGGGTGCTGGTTCTCGACGGTGTGCTCGATGACGACAACGGGACCGTGCTCGCCACCCAGTTGCTCTCCCTCGCGAGTGAGGACCCGGTCAAGGACATCGCGCTGTGGATCCATTCGCCCGGCGGGTCGGTGGCCTCGATGTTGGCGATCCGCGATGTGATGCGGTTGGTGCCGTGCGATGTGGCCACGCTGGTGCTCGGGTTGGCGTGCAGCGCGGGGCAGTTCCTGCTGTCGGCTGGTGCGCCCGGGAAGCGGTTCGCGCTCCCGCACGCCCGTGTCCTGATGCACCAGGGCTCGGCGGGGATCGGTGGTTCGGCGGTGGAGGTCGAGGTGCAGGCCGACGACCTGCGGCACACCCGGGACACCGTGCTCGGGATCATCGCCGAGGACACCGGTCAGCCGATCGACCGGATCTTCGCCGACTCGCTGCACGACCGCTGGTTCACCACCGCGCAGGCCCGTGAGTACGGCTTCATCGACCACATCGTCCACAGTCTCGACCAGGTCGTGCCCGTGCGCACCCACGCGCCCGGGCTCGGTACGCCGACGGGAGTCCGCGCGTGAGCACCTACACCATTCCCAGCGTCATCACCCGGAGTGCCGGTGGCGAGCGGATCATGGACGTCTACTCGCACCTGCTCTCCGAGCGGATCGTCTACCTGGGTACCGCGATCGACTCCGGGGTGGCGAACGCGTTGATCGCCCAACTGCTTTTCCTGGAGGCGGACTCGCCGGACCAGGAGATCAGCCTCTACATCAACTCCGAGGGCGGTGACCCGTCGGCGATGCTCGCGCTGTACGACACCATGCGCTTCATCAAGGCGCCGGTGGCCACCACCTGCGTCGGTCAGGCCGTCGCGGCGGGCGCGGTGCTGCTGGCCGCGGGCGCGCCCGGGCGCCGCTCCGTGCTGCCGCACACCAGGGTGGTGCTACACCAACCCGCGGCGCAGGGGCGGGGCACCATCCCGGACCTGATCCTCCAAGCCGACGAGGTGGTGCGGGTGCGCACCCAGCTGGAGCGGATCCTCTCGGCCCACACCGGCCACGACGTCGAGCAGCTCCGCCACGACACCGACCGCGACCGCGTGTTCGACGCGCTCGGCGCCGTCGCCTACGGACTCGCGGACCAGGTCATGGAACGCCGAACCTGACCCCGCGACCTCGGGCGGCCCGCAGCGCGGGACCCGCGGGACGACGCTGCCGGACCGCGGGACCCGGATCGCGCAGCCGCCGGACCTGAGCTCGCGCACTCAGGTGGTCTGCAGCATGGGACCCGCGGGTCGACGTTGCCGG
>NZ_BSTR01000006.1:67507-89443 GCF_030269645.1 Actinokineospora sp. NBRC 105648
GGACTGCGGGCTTGGGTCGGGTGGCCGCCGGGTTTGAGTTCGCGCGCTCAGGTGGTTGGCAGTGCGGGAGCTGAGGGTCGATGTTGCTGGACTGCGGGCTTGGGTCGGGTGGCCGCCGGGTTTGAGTTCGCGCGCTCAGGTGGTTGGCAGTGCGGGAGCTGAGGGTCGATGTTGCTGGACTGCGGGCTTGGGTCGGGTGGCCGCCGGGTTTGAGTTTGCGTGCTCAGGTGGTTGGCAGTGCGGGACCTGAGGGTCAATGTTGTCGGACCGCGGGCCTGGGTCGCGTGGCCGCCGGATTTGAGTTTGCGTGCTCAGGTGGTCGGCAGTGCGGGACCCGCGGGACGACGCTGCCGGACTGCGGGCCCGGGTCGGGTGGCCGCCGGATTTGAGTTCGCGCGCTCAGGTGGTCGGCAGTGCGGGACCTGCGGGTCGATGTTGTCGGACCGCGGGACCCGGGTCGGGTAGCCGCCGGACTTGAGCTGGCGGCCTCAGGCGGCCCGCAGGACCGGACCTATGGGACGACGCCGAGCCGCCGGCCCGGGACCCGGGTCGCGCATCGGCCGGATTTGAGTTCGCGGTCTCAGGTGGTCCGCAGCACGGGCCTGCGGGGCCAAGATGCCGGACTGCGGGATCGGGGTCGCGCAACTGCCGGACTTGAGTTCGCGGCCTTAAGTGGTCCGCAGCATGGGACCCGCGGAGCGACGCTGCTGGACTGCGGGGTCCGGGTCGAGTAGCCGTCGGATCTGAGGTGGCGGCCTCAGGTGGTCCGCAGCATGGGACCCGCGGGGCGACGCTGCCGGACTGCGGATCGGTCGTGTAGCCGCCGGACTTGAGGTGGCGGCCTCAGGTGGCCTGTAGCACCGGAGCCGCGGAGCGATGCCGGGCCGCGCGGGCCGGGTCGCGTACCCGCTGGATCTGAGTTCGCTACCTCAGGCGGCCCGCAGCACGGGACCCGCGGGGCGACGATGCCGGGCCACGGGACCCGGGTCGCGCAACCGCCGGAGGTCGCCCGCGACGTCGGTCAGCAGGTCGGCCAGGTCGACCCCGAGCGCCCCGGTCACCGCGCCGATCATCTCGCTCGAGGGCTCCTTGCGGCCGCGCTCGATCTCCGAGAGGTACTGCGGCGAGATACCCGCCCGCTCCGCCACGTCGACCAGCCGACCGCCCTGAGACTCCCTGGTCGCGCGCAGGTTCCGACCGAGCACCTCGCGCCACAACGGCTCCGGCCCCCGGTCCGGTGCGGGCGTGCGGTTCTGCTTGAAGTGGAGGATCTCCGCCATACCGCAAGCCTGACAGCCCTCGGCCGCCGAGGGCAGCCGTTCCGCTCCAGGCGGAACGCACTGGACGCGTGAGCCCCGCGAGTCCGGCGCGTTGCGCGAGTGGGGAGACGGTGACGCTGGGGGTGTCACCGTCAACCCCGCTCCGCCGGACCAGGTTCGTCGGTCACAGCTGGCCGAGGACCTCGAGTGGGAGCCCCTGCGCGAGTCCCACATCTCCGCGAGCCTGCCGTCGTCGACGCGGAAGATCTCGATCAGCATCGGCTGGACGCCGTCGTCCCGCTTCGGGATCCCCTCGACGGCGGAGCGGACGGCGACTCGGTCGTGGTCGACGAGGATGTCCTCGGCGACGACACGGTAGTCGGGAAGTGGGCGACGAGGCCGTGCCAGAGGCGTTTGCCCGCCCCGAATCCGGTGGTGCCGAGCGGATGGCTGAAGAAGTCGGGCGTGAACAGGTCGTCGGCCTGGTCGAACTCGCGGGTGTTGAAGCACTCCTGCATCCGTCGTACCAGGGCTCCGGCGTCGTGTGCGGTCATCGGCGTGCTCCCTCGTGGTCGCCCGGGGGGCAAGAGGGGCGCCGCCCCGGTTACAGCCGGAACAATACGGGGCATCGCCCCGGTTACGCTAGCGACCATGGACAGCCGACCGGCCGAGCGCGCCGAACCTGACTCCTCGACAGCGCCCAAGCTCGACCGGGAACCGAGGGCGGACGCGCGCCGCAATCGTGAGCTGGTCCTGCGGACCGCGCGGCGGCTGTTCGCACAGGACGGCCTCGGTGTCCCGCTCGACGAGATCGCCCGCCGCGCGGGTGTCGGGCCCGGCACCGTCCACCGGCACTTCCCCAGCAAGGAAGCTCTCTACCTGGCCGTGGTGATCGACGAGCTCGAGCAGTTGGTGGTGGCCGCGCGGGCGCTCGCCGCCACCGACGACCCCGGGGCGTTGTTCACCCAGCTCTCGCGGATGGTGGCCGTGGGCGCCGAGAACGCGGCCGTGAAGAGTGCGCTGATGGCCGCCGAGTTCGACCTGCGCACCGCCGCCCCGGACCTCGCGGCGAACCTCACCCGCCAGGTCGCGGACCTGCTCGACCGCGCCCACGCCGCGGGCGTCGTGCGCCCCGACGTCACCGTCGACGAGGTGCTGGCGCTCGTCGCCGGGGCCTTCGCCGCGATCCGCCACGCCAAGGCGGAGACCAGCCGGGAACGGTCGGAGCACCTCGCCCGGATCATCCTCGACGGGCTGCGACCACAACCCGGGTGAGCACCCGCGCCCACGTGCTCCGAATGACCTCGCCGATGCCGTGCCACGCCCCGGGCGGGAAACGGCATCAAGAACAAATCGGTCATGTGCGCCGCTCAAGCGTGAGCTCCGCGGAAAGTCCGAGCGAATCCGAGTGGTGCTCATGAAACTATCGGCGATGAATGCCACGTGAGCAGTTCAGGGTGTGTATTTCCCAGTTTCCCATTCGCTCGAAGTCGGCGGCCACGTGCGCGTTCGTGGGCCGGCACCGTGGCCCGCCACCCGTTGGCGGGCTTCGGTCATCGTGCACCGCGGGCCCTTCTCGGCCATTCGGGGCCATAGCACTGACGGCCCACCCCAACGCGTCCGCATGACAGATTTCGCCAGTTGCGTATTCGCGCCACGTCCTCGCACGCATTCACCAGGTAATATTCCGGAAATCAAGGCCAATCGTCCCGCGCCGCGGATTTGCCTGATGTTGACAAACAGGCGTTCCCACCACGGATTCCGTTGACTGCCGCACGATCACCTCTGAATGCTCAGTTGCGCTCGGTGACGCGGGAACACCTCTGCGTCGCCAGTACCCCCACTGGGGCCGGTCGCCGGAGGGTCGCCCACGACGGGCGGCGGCGAGCGGTACCGGACGCGCAACCCTGCCCACGAGGAGTACTCATGAAGCGCAAAGCGTTGACGGCCGGGGTCGCCCTGGCCGTGCTGGCCGGCGGTGCGGTGCTCGCCGCGCCACCGGTGTTCGCCGGTCAGGACCACCCGAACCAGGCCCAGGACCGCCAGGCACTCGCGGTCTCCGCCGCCGACCGCAGTGCCGCGGCCGGTCTGGAGGCGCTGGCCAAGGGACCGGACGAGGTCTACACGCGGGACCAGGTCACCCCGTACCTCAACGACCTGTACTCGATCAGCTACCAGCGCAGCTGGCGCGGTGTGCCGGTGGTCGGCGGCGACGCCGCGGTGCTGGCCGACGGTCAGGGCCAGGTCCGGGCGACCGTGGCCGGGACCACCGCGCCGGTGGCCGTCCCGAGCGCCACCGCGAAGGTCACCAAGGCCGAGGCCGAGCGGACCGCGCGCGGGCTGCAGGCGAGCACCAGCCAGGCCCAGGCGAGCAGGCTCGTCGTCAAGGTCACCGACGACAAGCCCGCGCTGGCCTGGGAGCAGCTGCTGATCGGCGGCAAGCGCGGTGGCGGCCCCAGCCACCTGACCGTCTGGGTCGACGCCACCACCGGCGCCGTGCTCGACCAGGTCGAGGACGCCGCCGAGGGCACTCTCAACAGCGAGTGGAACGGCCAGGTGTCGATCACCACCAGCGGTTCGGCAGGCAGCTACCGGCTCTCCGACTCCACCCGGCCGGGCCTGCAGTGCGCGGACTACAGCGGCGGCCAGGTGTTCACCAAGTCCTCCGACACCTGGGGCACCGGCAGCGCGTCGAGCAAGGAGACCGGCTGCGGCGACCTGCTCTACGCCGCGCAGCAGGAGTGGAACATGCTCAAGGACTGGCTGGGCCGCAACGGCCACAACGGTTCCGGGCGCAGCTGGCCGGGCAAGGTCGGCCTGAACGAGCTCAACGCCTACTGGGACGGCTCCTCGATCACCATCGGCCACAACTCGGGCAACAAGTGGATCGCCTCGATGGACGTGGTCGGCCACGAGTACGGCCACGGCCTGGACCAGAACACCCCGGGCGGCACCTCCCGCGAGGCCGGTCTGGGTGAGGGCACCGGCGACATCTTCGGCGCGCTGACCGAGGCCTACGCCAACAACCCCAAGGACCGCCCCGACTACACCGTCGGCGAGACGGTGAACCTGCAGGGCCGCGGCCCCATCCGCAACATGTACAACCCGTCGCTGGTCAACAACGACCCGAACTGCTACAGCTCCTCGATCCCCAGCACCGAGGTGCACAAGGCGGCGGGCCCGCTCAACCACTGGTTCTACCTGCTCGCCGAGGGCTCGGCCCCGGGCGGCGGCAAGCCGAACAGCCCGACCTGCAACAACACCGCGGTCACCGGCGTCGGCATCAAGGACGCGGGCAAGGTCTTCTACGGCGGCATGCTGCTCAAGACCAGCGGCATGACCTACAAGAAGTACCGGGTCACCACCCTGACCGCGGCGAAGAACCTCGACCCGACCTGCAACCTCTACAACCGCACCAAGGCCGCGTGGAACGCGATCTCGCTGCCCGCGCAGTCCGGTGAGCCGACGTCCTGCACCCCGCGGGTCTGAAGCCAGGCGCCTGAAGCTGTTGTCGGAGAACACCTCGCGGGTGAGCTGATCTCCGCAGGCTGACCGGGTGGGGTGGGACGGTGTCCCACCCCACCTGTCGCTGAGCGGACTGAGAAGCGGCAGCCAACGCGCGTGAGTGGATCGCCGGCTACCTCGCGGCCGAGGAGCTCGGCGTCGCCTCTCCGGTCTGCGCGGCGCGCCCGCTCGTCAGCGGCGCGGGCCGGTGGTCAGGGTGAGTCCCAGGACGTCGATGCCGACCGGGGTCCGGTGGGTGTCCAGGTCCGTGATCTCCCACCGGCGGTCGAGCAGGGCCGTCAGAGCGGTGCGGACCTGCGCGCGGGCCAGGTGGGCGCCGAGGCAGAAGTGGACGCCGTGGCCGAAGGACAGGTGCGGGTTGACGGCGCGGTCCGGGTCGAAGGTGTGCGGATCGGCGAAGACCCCGGGGTCGCGGTTGGCCGCGGTGATCATCGCGACAACCCGTTGCCCCGGCTGGAGTTCCTGGCCGCCGAGGGTGGTGGGCCGGGTGACGAACCGGTCTGTCCCGCCCGTGGGCGGCAGGTAGCGGAGAACCTCCTCGACGGTGGTCCGCACGTCGGTGGGCCTGGGCCGGGAGGTGAGGCAGAGGACCGCGTTCACCAGCAGGGTCCTGGTGGTCTCGTGGCCGTTGACCAGCAGCAGCGCGCAGAAGTCCATCAGCTCGTCCTCGGTGAGGTCCGCCGCCACCAGGGCCGCGATGACGCCCGTCGGCCGCTCGAACTCCTCGTGGAAGTAGGCGGCCATCTCCGCCAGTGCCCGGTGGAAGGCGTCCTGCCGGGCCTCGTCCTCGGTGAACCCGCCGAAGAACGACGTGATGGCCTCGGTCCACCGGACGAAGTCCGGCCACCGCGACGAACGCACACCGAGCAGACCCGCGACCGTGTGCACCGACAACGGCGCGGCCACCGCACTGACCAGGTCGAACGTCGACCCGCCCGCGGCCAGCAGCCCCTCGACCCGCGCGGTGATCAACGTCGCCAACGACGACACGGCCCGGGGGGTGAACACCTGGCTGACGATCCGACGCAACACGTGGTGCCGAGGCGGATCGGTCGCCGACAGGCCGCGCAACAAGGGGTTCGAGCCGTGCGGGACCGGTTGGGCGCTGTAGCGCAACTCATCGGAGGAGAACACCGCGTGGTCGGTGAGCACCCTGTCCACATCGGCGTACCGGGTGGCCACCCAACCGCCGAACGACTCGACGAACCGCACCGGGCCGACCTCTTGCCGGTGGAAGGCGAAGACCTCCTCAAGGGACATGCAGCACAGAGTGCCAACCGCCGCGCGCGACCGCTTGGAATAAACCGACACACGACGCCCCCACCGCCGCCGGAACTCCGCCAGCCGCGCGCTGCCGCGAACTCGATGGGCAAGCCTCAACTCGGCAACACGACAACCGGCCCGGTTCGCCGCCGCTGCCAGGTGCGTGATGGGCGAACTTGTTCCCCAGCCAGACATCTGGTCCGGTCCCGCTGACACTGCCAAATGCCCGAAGCGAGGCCGCCGCCCAGCAGCCGCTCGGCGGCGCGGTGAAGCGCGACACCCCGACCGAAGCGCTGAGCGATGACGGCCAGCCGCTCGGACAAAGCCATTCCCATAGCCCGGCTCCACCCAGCAGCCCCTTCCCTCAGCCCGCCCTTCCCTCAGCCAGACCCCCACCCAGCCGCCACCCTCCCTTCCCTTAGCTCGACCCCCACCCAGCAGTTACCTCCCTTCCCTCGGCCCGACTCCACGCCGCAGCCACTTTCCCTTCTCCCAACCCGACCCCCACCCAGCCGCCACTTCCCCACCCAAGTGCTCGATGGGCTGGAGTGGCTTTGTTTGGGGAGAAAAGAGGCGCTAGCCTGGCCCAGGCGGTGGGTATCCCTTTCCCACCCGCTTTACCCGCGGCGCCTCTTTTCTTAGGGGCCCCAAACAAAGCCACTCCAGCCCATCGAGCATGCCCCGCCAAGTAAGCGCCGACGCGCCGGCTCATCAGGCATGCCGAGTAGGTGCCGACGCGCCGGCTCATCGGGCATGCCAAGTGGGCGCCGACGCGCCGGCTCATCGGGCATGCCGAGTAGGTGCCGACGCGGCAGCCATGGGGCGTGCCCTGCCTGGTGAGCGCCGGGCCGGTCTCATGCGGGAGCCCATCGGCGCTTGCTCGGGTGGGCATGCTCGATCAGGTGGATCAGCTTTGTCTGGGGCCCCTAAGAAAAGAGGCGCAGTGGGTAGAGCGGGTGGGAAAGGGATACCCACCGCCTGGGCCAGGCTAGCGCCTCTTTTCTCCCCAGACAAAGCTGATCCACCTGATCGAGCGCTTGGCTGTTCTCGCTGCGGCTGGGTGGGGCGTGGGCTGTCTTCCCTCTCGGGGCTTACCGCTAATCGCTTGCACTGGGCTGATCACGTTGGGCTGATCACGTTGGACTGGCCGCACTGGGTCAATCGCACTGGGGCCGATTCCATGCTCGACCACCGCCAGCCCAAATATCCGCAGCGCTATCCCAGTTGGTCGCGGCGGCGGGTCAGGTAGGCGATCTCGCCGGTGTTGCCCGCCAGTTCTATGGCCCGGTCGTACGCGGCGCGGGACTCCTGGCTGCGGCCCACTCTGCGCAACAGGGCGGCGCGGGTGGCGTGGTAGGCGTGGTAGTCGGTCAGCTTGTCCGCGAGGTGGTCGACTGCCGCCAGTGCCACCTCCGGGCCGTCGAGTTCGGCGACCGCGATGGCTCGGTTGAGGGCGACGATCGGTGAGGCGTCGAGGCGGACCAGCTGGTCGTAGAGGGCGAGGACCTGCGACCAGTCGGTGTCGCGGGCGTCGCGGGCGGAGGTGTGCACGGCGTTGATGGCGGCGAGGACCTGGTAGCGGCCCGGGGCCACCCCGGTGGCCAGGCGCTCGCGGACCAGCTGGTGGCCCTCGGCGATCATTACCTCGTCCCAGGAGCCGCGGTCCTGTTCGTCGAGGGCGATCAGTTCGCCGCGCGTCGAGACCCTGGCAGTGCGGCGGGCCTCGGTGAGCAGCATCAGTGCCAGCAAGCCGGCCACTTCGCCGTCGTCGGGCAGGAGGGCGCGGATGAGTCGGGTGAGCCGGATCGCCTCGGCGGTCAGGCCGGGGCGCACTGGGTCGGTGTCGGGGCCGGTGGCCAGGTAGCCCTCGTTGAACACCAGGAAGAGCACGGCGAGCACACCGGAGACGCGTGCGGGGAGGTCCTCGGCGGCGGGCACCCGGTAGGGGATGCGGGTCGCCTTGATCTTGGCCTTGGCGCGGGTGATCCGCTGCCCCATGGCGCTCTCCTGCACCAGGAAGGCGCGGGCGATCTCGGGGACGGTCAGACCGCCGACCATCCGCAGGGTCAGCGCCACCCGCGCCTCCGTCCCCAGCGCGGGGTGGCAGCAGGTGAAGATCAGTCGGAGTCGGTCGTCGTCGATGGCGCCCAGCGGCTCGGGCGGGCTGTCGTCGTGCGCCATCAGAGCCTCCTTGTGCTTGTCGTCGCGTTTGTCCTCGCGTCGGATCCGGTCGATGGCCTTGCGGGTGGCGGTGGTGGTCAGCCAGGCACCGGGGTTGGGTGGCACGCCGTCGGCGGGCCAGCGCTCGACGGCGGTCGCGAACGCCTCGGCCGCCGCCTCCTCGGCGCGGTCGAGGTCGCCGAACCGCCTGGTCAGGGCGGCGACCACCCGGGCCCACTCGTCGTGGTGGGCCCGGGTGACCGCCTCGTGGACGTCGTTCACTGGAACGGCCGGACCTCGATCTTGCGGTCGCAGGCCTTCGACGCCTCGGCGGCGAGCTTGAGCGCCACGTCCAGGTCGGGGGCCTCCCACACCCAGACGCCCGCGAGGTACTCCTTCGACTCGACGAACGGCCCGTCGCTGAACACCGGCTGCTCGCCCCGGTTGTCGACGACCGTCGCCGCGTCGGTGTCGGCGAGGCCACCCGCGAAGACCCAGTAGCCCTCGGCGATCAGCCGGTCGTTGAACGCGCTGATGGCGGGCTGCCGATCCGTGCTGCCGGGAGTGCCCTTGTCGTCGATCACGGAAACCAGGTACTGCATCTGAGGATCATCTCCTGTGGTCCGGGACGTCCCGTGCGGGCCGCCGCTCACCCAGGCAACGAACACCGCTGCCCGGATCCGACACCGTCCCCCGGAATTCTTTCCAGATGTCCCACCCAGTCCACCGGCCCAACCAGGTTTCACCTGGTCAGCGGGCACGGGCGCGCAGGTCAGCGCCGCCCCAGCATCTGGCAGACCATGGTGTTGACGGTCTGGTCGAACAGCGACCCGGGCTCCTGGTCCAGGTCGGTGGCCACCATCAGCACGGCGCTGCGCCTGCCGGAGCGGTCCTGGTAGGCGATGGTGTGGTAGCCGGGGAAGTCGCCCGCGTGGCCCCAGACCCGGCCGCACGGGGTGTCGATGTAGTAGATGCCCAGGCCGTACCCGCCGTTGCGCTCGGCGACCCGCACGGTGGTCAGCATCTGGTCGAGCCCGCGCCGGTCCAGCAGCTCGCCGGCGAGCAGGGCCCGGAAGAAGCGGGCCACGTCGGGCGGTGTGGAGATCACCGCGCCCGCGGCGCCCGCCATCGTCGGGGTCCACGCCGTGGTGTCGGTGTAGCCGCCGTCGGCGGCCGGGAGGTAGCCGTGGACGTGGTTCGGGCGCACCCGCGCGTCGGTCGCCAGGTAGGTGTCCCGCAGCCGCAGCGGACCGGTGATCCGCTCGGCCACCAACCGGGCCAGCGGGCGCCCGGTCACCGCCTCGGCGATCAACCCGGCCAGGACGTAGTTCGTGTTGCTGTAGGCCCACTTGGCGCCCGGCGCGAACAGCGGTGGGTGCGCCACCGACACCGCGACCAGCTCCCGGGGAGCCCAGCTCCGCGCGGGGTCGGCCAGCGCGGTCGCCAGCCAGGCCTGGTCCTCGGTGTAGTCGAACAGCCCGCTGGTCTGGTTGAGCAGCTGCCGCAGCGTGATCCGGTCGCCGCCGGGCACCGCGCCGGGCAGCCACCGCTCGACGGTGTCGGTCAACCGGATCCGACCCTCGCCGACCAGTTGCAGCACCACCGTCGCCACGAACGTCTTGGTGACGCTGGCGATCCGGAAGTCGTCCGCCGCGCCGATCGGCCTGCGCGACGCCAGGTCGGCCACCCCGCTGGTGACGGTGCGCACCCGCTGCCCGTCGTCGACCCGGACCACCGCGCCGGTGACCCCCGACCGCACCAACGCCTCCAGCGAGTCCCGCAAACCGCCGTCGGCGCCCCGCTCCGCCGTGGCCACCCCTGAAGGCGCCGCGACAAACACGGTCGCAACCGCGACCGCGATCCATTTTCGCACCGTAGTTCCCCTCTCATCCGGATTTCGTGGCCCAAGCACACCGGAGCGGCCGGTGCCCCCGCTTCGGGAATCCGCCGGAGATCCTCCGTAGTCCCGTGGGGTATGCGGAATTCACCACGACAATTGTTCGAATCAGGTCCGCGGTGCTTGCATCGATTCGACGACGAAACCCGTTCGCGGGCGACTACAGTTACCCGCGTCCGTGCTGGTGAACTGGGGGAAGCATGCACAGGAGCGCGCTCGTGGCCGCGTTGATCGCGTTCGTGCCGCTGGTGAGCGGGTGCGAGGATCCCGTGCCGAGGGTGGCGACCACCGCTGGGCCGTCCGGTGTGGAGGCCGCGGTGCTCGCCCAGCGGTTCGCGCCGCAGGTCTGGCTCGCCGAGGGGGACGACAACTTCCCCATGGCCGCCACCGACTTCGTGACCCGCTCGGCGCTGCGCTTCGACCACGGCGACCTGTGCGACGACCCCGAGCCGGTCGCGGAGGGCGTGGAGCCGAAGCGCCTGGGGGAGGACGGCGGGTACCGGCACCGCGCCTACCCCGTTCCGGTCGGGACCCAGACGCCGAGCTGCGACCACGAGGCGGGGATCGAGTACGACACCACCGACGACGTGCCTGCCGTGCGCTCGTCGCAGGGCTTCTACCTCGACCTCGACGACGACGCGCGGTCCGGCGACAGCACGCTCGGCGCGCCCGCGTACTGGGAGCGGCACGAGGACGGGTCCGGGCTCGTCGCGTTCGTGTACTGGTTCTTTTATGGCTACAACGACTACAACAACAAGCACGAGGGCGACTGGGAGCGCGTCGCGGTCCAGGTCCGCGGGGAACAGCCGGTCGCGGTGACGTTCTGGAAGCACGAGGAACCGACCTGCACGGTCGACTGGGCCGACCTCGATGTCGACGACGGACACCCGACGGTGCTCGCGGCCAAGGGCGCGCACGGGTCGTACCCGACCGCGGGCATGTTCAACCACCCGGGCGGCGTCGACATCACCACGAAGGGCCGGTTGTGGCGCGCCTGGTCGCAGGTGCGCGCCGCCGACGCCGAGCCGTGGTGGGGCTACCGCGGCATGTGGGGCGAGGCCGGGATGAAGAACTTCCGCGGCCCGCGCGGGCCGTACCCGGGTAGGGAGCAGGAGGGCGTCTTCACCACGCGCGAGTGCGCCCGAACCACGCTGCCGGAGGGGTTCGCGGGCGACTGGGAGACTCGCGAGCCAGTGCGGCAGGTGCCCGTGGGACCAGCCGGGGACTACTACATGCGGCTGACCATCCGCGAGAACGGCCAGCACGAGGTCGCCTACAGCTCCGACTTCGACAACCCGGCCCCGGCGTTCGCTTGCAGCGGAACCCTTTCCCTGATTCGCATGACCACCACGACGCTGACTATGCGGGAACTGATCACCAGGACGGACGCGGGCAACTGCGTCACCGAGGGCGATGTCGTCCTCACCCGAACCCGCGACGACCTGCAGTGGCAGTACACCGGCGGCAGCATCAGGGGCGACGCCTACCTGGTCCGCCGCCCGGGCTGACCGCTCGCACGGCACGCCGGGGCGCGGGGCGCACGACCGATCTGAAGTCCTTTGTGGACGAAATGCCCGTTTGTGTTGCCGTGCGGGCTTACCCGACGGCAGGCGGCGCCACCTGATCGGTGGCGCCGCCTGGCAACGCGAGCTCAGCGCGCGGGTGCGCACCGCGTCACGGGGTGCCGCACGTCCTGACCCACTTCGACGAGGCGATCTCGTCGTTGATGGCGTAGGTGTAGCCGTCGCGGCCCGCGCCCCAGCTGAAGTAGTTCCAGCGCAGGTCGCGCCACACGCTGGCGGGCCCGAGGCAGGCCCACGCCCCGGTGTGGTCAGTGTGGTAGTAGAGGTTGATCGCGTTGTTGTAGGTCGTGCTGCCGTTGTTCTGCACGGCGCTGGCGCGGTTGCGGAAGTTGCCGCAGTTGTCGCCCCAGTTGTAGTCGTCCTCCGGCCAGCTGCAGCTCAGCCCGCCGTTGTTCTCGTCGTTCCAGATGTTCTCCCAGGCGTACACCCGGCCGTCGCGGCACTTGAGCTCCAGCACCCGGACGTAGGCGCCCGAGGAGAAGCGGTCCCAGCCCATCGGGAAGTACCGCTCGTTGCCGCCGACGCTCACCCGCGCCACGCAGCCGGCCGGGATCTCGACCTGGTCGATGTCCAGGCACGACAACGGGGACGAGCACCCGCCGAGCTTCTGCCCGGGGGCCAGCGCGCGCACCTGCCACGGTCCGCTGTCGTCGTCCTTGTACCGCGCGTAGAGGGTGCGGTTGGTCTCGTTCTTGACCTCGCCGCAGATGACACCGGCCCGGCAGGGGTCGGCCTGGGCCGCGGTCGTGGTCACCGCGGAGGTGAGCCCGGTCAGCATGAGGGTGGCTGCCAGGAAGGTGAGCAGTCTGGATCTGAAGCGCACGGGGGTCCTCTCCTCGAACTGCCTGTGGTGGCCAGACTCTAAGAGCGGTCCGGTGGCCGGGTGTGCGGTGTGGACCAAGACGGGACAACGGGACGCGGGCTCGGCTCTGACCTGCGGGGACGGCGGCCGGCGGGATGCCGGTCAGCCGCGTTCGACCAGCACCGGCTCCTCGGTGACCACCAGCGGCTCGCCGGGGCGCAGCACATCGGTGGTGGCGTCGAGGTGCCGCACGGCGCGGCTGCCCGGTGGAGCGGTCGTGGTGGCGGTTCCCGCGTGGGTCCACAGGATGCTCGCCGGGTAGTCCCGCTCACCTTCGGTGATCACGAAGTCGCACTGCCACACCGCGTCGGGCAGCCCGCTGCCGCGACCGCGCCCGCAGCCCCGCACGCGCGCGTCGGCCAGCCACACCTGGAGCTGCTCGACGGCCAGCGCCGCCGAGGTCGGCGCCCCGCCCACGGCCTGCAGCACCAGGGGGACGCGGGTGCCACCCCAGTTGTAGAAGTACATGCGCTCCAGGTTGGTGTCGTGGGCGAACAGTCCGGTGAGGAAGAACCGGACCGCGTAGTCGCGGCTCATCCGCTCGTCGAGCTTGCCCTCCAGCGGGATCGTGTAGGTGGTCCCGGTGTTCCAGATCGGCGGGTGCAGCCCGACGGCGTGCAGCTCGCGGTCGACGGTCGCGGTCAGCTCCAGCATGGACTCCGGTGGGTCGGTTGCTCGGCGCTGGAACAGTTTGACGCTCGCGGCGTCGCAGTGGCCGTACCCGCCCAGCTCGGCGAACCGGCGCAGCACGGCCATGCCCTCGTCGGTCCACAGCTGCCCCATGCCCGGGCAGGCCAGGGTGGCGGCGGGGTCGGCGGCCCGCAGGATCGCCGCCGCCCGCCGGGTCATCTCCACCAGGGTCTCGACACTGCCGGTGTAGAACCGCTTGTCGTTGCCCAGCACCCACAGCTCGTAGGACTCGATCCGGCCCCGGTACCGCTCGACGACCGAGGTGACGAAGGCGTCCCAGTCGGCGAGGTCGTCCGGCGGCGCGGACGACGACTTGTCGCTGTAGGGCGTGGGCGGCCCGGTCGGCGCGGCCCAGTGCGGTGTGCCGCCGAAGACGAACAACACCGGCAGCCCGGCCTGGCGCGCCCCGTCGACCAGCCGGTCGAGCGTGGCCCAGTCGGGGCGGCCGCGCTGCCGCTCGACCTCCGACCACCGCGTGCCGCTGTCCCACAGCCGCACCGCGCCGACCCGGAACGACGGCATCGCGCCGACCGCGCTGTTGATCGTCACCCCGAACAGCTCCCTGGGCACCGGG
Source organism: Actinokineospora sp. NBRC 105648 (assembly GCF_030269645.1). Lineage (GTDB taxonomy): Bacteria > Actinomycetota > Actinomycetes > Mycobacteriales > Pseudonocardiaceae > Actinokineospora. The sequence goes on from NZ_BSTR01000006.1 coordinate 81,321, forward strand.
GTCGGCGGCCGCATCCACTGCGGACCGGACACCCACTGCGGGATCGGTGCCGGTGGCACCGGGGTCGACCCACCGATCAGCACCAGCAGGGCCGCGCCGACGACCGCCGCGGGCCACCACCGCCGCCGTCGCCGCTTGCGAGCGGCGATCTCGGGCACCAGCACCGCCGCGTCCGGTTCGACGGGTTTGCTGGGTTTGCTAGGTTCGGTGGGTTTGCTGGGTTTGCTGGGTTTGCTGGGTTTGCTGGGTTCGGTGGGTTTGCTGGGTTCGGCCGGTTCGAGGGAGGGGCTCGGCGCGGCGGAGACGGCGCGGGCCCAGAGCCGGTGCAGCTCCAGCAGCTCCGCGGGCGCGGCACCGCAGGCCAACCCGATCTGCTCGACGACACCGAACTGCTCCGGGACCGCGGCCCCGGTGCAGTACCGGTGGACCGTCGACTTCCCCAGGTTGACGCGCCTGCCGATGCTGTCGTAGCTGCGCCCGCTGCGCGCCTTCAACTCGGCGAGCCGTTCCGCCAACTCCCGTGCCCCGGCAGACCCCGCCACCGTCTCCTGCCCACCCCGGGTCTGGTCCCCGACTCAGCCACCACCACGACCATCGCGGCACGTCGGTGACACGGTACCGACCGCCCGCGGGCGCTCCCAGCGGTTCCAGCGGCGTTCAGAACCTGTGCAGGACCACGCAACCCGCCGACGCTTCCGTACCAAGCGACGCGGCTCAGTATCGGCCCAATGCCCTAGTGGCGCGGGCTAACCGCGGCCCGCGGGTCGGCTCTGGACCCGCACTGGCGCTGCAGGTGGGCTCGCCGTCCGGACGGCGTCCACAGTGGATGGACACCGGCCGGTCTCACGCGGTGCCGAAGTGCATGTCCGTGATGATCTTCTTGCCGGTCTCGCCGTCCACGAACCGCAGGAACGCGGCGGTCAGGCTGTCCGCGGCGGGCTGCCCGTAGGTGTAGAGGATCTCCGCCGCCTGGAAGGGGTAGTGCGAGCGGTCGCCGCCGGGGGCCGGGCTGATGCCGTCAATCGACACCGTGTGCAAGCCCTTCTCCTCGGCGGCCTTGGTGACCTCCACGTACCCGAGCGCGCCGTCGATCCCGGCCACCCGGTTCAGCACGTCGTCGGCGCTGGACATCTCGCACAGCAGCACGGTGCCGTCGGCGCCCGGGTCCCGGTCCTGGCAGTTGTGCGAGGTCGGGTTCGGCTCGCTGCCGTCGAGCACCCGGTGGTCGAACGCCGCCCGGGTGCCGGAGTGGTAGTCGCGGCTGACGAGGTGGACCTGCTGCCCGGACGGCCACGCCGTCCGGTTGCCGTTGTAGAGGTCCTTGATCTCCTGCCTGGCCAGGTTGGTCACCTGGACCTGGTTGTTGAGCACCACCGCGAACGTCACGTTCCCGACCTGGCGGCCGGAGAGCCAGGGGTAGGAGTCGATGGCCTCCCCGTCGCTCATCGCGATGGTGAGCTCGCCGGTGCCGCCGGTGCTGTTCAGCTTGATCACCCCGCTGTCGCTGGAGGTGGCCTTGACGTTGATGTGCGCGGCCGAGCACTGCCGCGTGTACTCCTCGGCGAGCGCCGCGGCCACCGGGGCGAACGCGCTGGACCCCTCGACGCCGATCGTGCCCGCGACGCAGTGCGAGTCCGAGCCGCTGGTCAGGCCGGAGACGATCAGGGCGGCGGACGCGGTGAGCACGACGGCCATCCCGGCCCGGAGCCACATGGTCCGCTTGCTCGGACCGTCGCCGCGGGTGGTGTCGTGCACGACCTCGCCGCCGTGCAGGATCCCGTCGCAGTCGACTGCGGCGCCGTCGCCCGCGGGGTCGCCGGAGAGCAGGACGAGCAGCTTGACCCGGTCGCCGCTGTTGAACGGCAGCTTGGGCAGGTCGAGCTTGTCCTGGCCGACCGGCGGCCAGGACTTGGCCTCCTCCAGCGCCTTGAGCATCCGCAGCACCGGTGGCTTGGCCTCGACCACGTCCACGTCGATCACCCGGCGGCCGCCGAACTCCAGGTGCAGCGGGGTCTCGAAGTCGGCCACGCCGATCGCCGCGCTGCCGGTGTTCATGATCCGGATCAGCGCCAGGCTCGCGTCCGGCACCGGCGCGCCACCCCGGCGGCTGTCCCGCAGCTCGACGTCGATCATGTTCTCGCCGAGGGTCGGGGTGCGGCCGATCGGCGTGTCCAGGTGCACCCGCCAGCTGATCCGCTTGCGCCGGGCCCACCAGGCGGCCAGCGAGATCACGATGGTCAGCACGGCCGAGACGGCCCCGATGACCACCTGGGGATCGGTCAGGGAGGTGGTGTCGGCCAGCTGGTGGACAGTTCGCAACACGGGAACCGACTGGTTCATGCACGCACCGTAGCCGCCCTGGCGGGCCGCCCGAGCGCCGGTTCACCACCGATTCGTTGGGCGTTGGACAAACGGTGTCCTTGTCCGCCATGGACTCCGGCCTGTTCTTGTCTACTGTGGACAATGGCCGTGGGGCGCCGGGGCGCGGGGTTGAGTACGGTGTCGGGTGCGGGGCGACAGCGAGGAGACCGGTATGGCGATCCAGCGGATGGACAACGTCCTCATCGTGGTGGACGACCTCGACGCCACGATTTCGTTCTTCGTCGAACTCGGCATGGAGCTGCAGGGCCGGGGCCCGGTCGAGGGGCGCTGGGTGGAGCGGGTCATCGGGATCGACGACGTCCGGCAGGAGGTCGCGATGCTGCGCACGCCCGACGGCCACGGCCGGATCGAGCTGGCGATGTTCCACACGCCGGAGGCGATCCGCGCCGAGCCCGCGGACGCGCCCGCGAACACGTTGGGCATCCGTCGAGTGATGTTCGCCGTCGACGACATCGAGGACGTCCTCACCCGGTTGCGTGCACACGGCGCCGAACTCGTCGGCGAGGTGGCACGGTACGAGGACATCTACCTGCTCTGCTACGTCCGAGGCCCCGGCGGGATCGTCGTCGGGCTGGCCGAACAGCTCAACTGAGGGACTTGCGCCGCGGTGCTTACGCCGCCAGTGCCCGAGCGAGGGCGTCCGGATCGGCGACGGTCAGGGTCACGCCGGGGTGGCGCAGCAGGCCGGTCGGCTCCAGACCGGGCACCGGCTCGCGGAACCGGACGCAGAGCCCCGCGTTCACGTTGGTGCTGAAGGTCAACCCCCGGTCCGCGAGCGACAGCCGGGTGCCGATGCCCCGCCACACCGAGAACGGCCCGGTGACCTCGGTGCCCGCGATGTTCCCCAGCGGCGTCGCCAGCGCCCACGGGCCGAACCGCACCTGGAGCCCGCCGTCGGCCACCCGGACCCACGCGGTCGACGGTGTCACCCCGACCAGGCCCAGTGGCACGCGGAAACGGCCGTCGAACGCGAACCGGAAGACCTCGTCGGTGGTGCGCCAGGTAGCCAGCATGGTCCCAAGCTCCCAGGTCCGGCGGCCACGCGCCCGACGAGACGGGAACGGCCCGCCCTCGGGCGGGGTGAGCCGGTTGGTGCGATCCTGGTGGCATGACCGATCGGCGGGAGCCGGAGCCGACCCGTCGTGCCGTCGAGCCCGAGCCGGTCAGGACCCGGCACACTGAGCCGGAACGCACGCCGGACGGCCACCACGTCGTGATCAACGGCAGGCGTTGGCGAGCCACCGACCCCGAGATCCCAGACGAGATCGCGACCCGGCTGCGCGGCGCGTTGATGCGGGCCCGGCGGGACGTCGGTGCCGCTCTCCGCAACCAGGACCCGGTCGCCGAACGCGACGCCCGGAGCCGTGTGCACGCCGCCAAGGTCGCCTTGGGCGAGCGTGGCACTCCGTGGTGGGAACAGGACATCGCCGAGCGGCGTCAGCGGTGGGAAGACGGGTTGAACGCACTGGCCTGAAGCCCGATTCGTGTGTCCAACGTGGAGTCGTGCTGAGGTGGCCCCCGGCTTCCCGAGCCCGGCTCGCGATTGCGTCGGGGAGCCGAAAACCTCGCTGTACCAGTGGTTCTGCGGTTGAACTCTCAGCGTGGCGCCGCGGTCGTGCTGCGCATTCGAGGTTCCGTGGATACGGTGGCCCCATGTCCGTGAGGTTCCGCGCCGCTGTCGTCGCAAGTGGAATCGTGGTGTTGGCGCGGATCCGCGTCGGTTGCGACTCCTCGCCCGATCGAGATCGCGTGATGTGGTGTTCGCGTGGTTGAGGACGCGCCGCTGTGGCTGTTCGCCGATCAACTCGGCTCCCATGTGCACGGTGGTGAACACGCGCACCGGCGGGTGGTGCTGATCGAGTCGGCGGCGGCGCTGCGCAGGAAGCGCTATCACCGGCAGAAGCTGCACATTGTGCTCTCGGCGCTGCGGCACTGCGCCGCCGATCTCGGTGACCGCGCGACGCTGCTGAGGGCTGAGACGTACCGGCAGGGGTTGCGCACGGTGGGTAGGCCTGTGCTGGTGCACGAGCCGACATCCTTCGCCGCCGAACGGTTCGTGCGACAGCTGCGCGATGAGGGGCTCGTGGCCGACATCCTGCCCACGCCGACGTTCGCGTTGCCGCGCGCGGAGTTCCGCGACTGGGCGGGTGAGCGCACCCGGTTCCAGATGGAGGCCTTCTACCGCGACCAGCGACGCCGCTTCGGCGTGCTGATGGACGGCCCGGAACCGGTGGGTGGTCAGTGGAACCTCGACGCGGAGAACCGCGAGCCGCCACCGAAACGCGCCCGCACGCTCGGCGTTCCCGGGCCGTACCAGCCGCGCGAGGACGAGATCGACGAGCGGGTGCGGGCCGACCTCGACGCGATGGGCGTCGACACCGTCGGCGTGGACGGGCCGCGGCGCTTCGCCGTCACGCCTGCCGAGGCCGAGCGCGCGCTGCGCCGCTTCGTCGAGCACCGGTTGCCGACGTTCGGCCGCTGGGAGGACGCGATGCTCGCCGAGGACTGGTCGATGTCGCACTCGCTGCTGTCGGTCCCGCTGAACCTGGGGGTCCTGCACCCGCTGCGCGCGGTCGAGGCCGCCGAGCGCGCCTACCGCGACGGACACGTACCCCTGCCGGCGGCTGAGGGCTTCATCCGCCAGATCCTCGGCTGGCGCGAGTACATGTGGCACCTGTACTGGCACTTCGGCCCCGACTACACCGACGCCAACGCGCTGCGCGCCCACACGCCACTGCCCCGGTGGTGGCGCGAGCTCGACGCGGACGCCGTCTCCGCCGCCTGCCTGCGCGACGCGTTGGCGGGCGTCCGAGACCGGGGCTGGGTGCACCACATCCCGCGACTCATGCTGTTGGGCAATCACGCGTTGCAACGCGGCTACGCCCCAGCCGACCTGACAGAGTGGTTCGCCGCCGCCTTCGTGGACGGCTTCGCCTGGGTCATGCCACCCAACGTGATCGGCATGAGCCAACACGCCGACCACGGCCGACTGGCCACCAAGCCCTACGCCGCGGGCGGCGCCTACATCAACCGGATGAGCGACTACTGCCCCCGCTGCCCCTTCCACCCCAAGACCCGAGTCGGCGCCGACGCCTGCCCGTTCACCGCTGGCTACTGGGCTTGGGTCGACCGCCACCACGACCTGCTCGACCGCAACCCCCGCACCAGCCGAGCGGTCGCGTCGATGCACCGGCTCACCGACCTCGACGCCCTCCTCGAACAAGAGCGCCACCGCGACCAGTTCTGACGACCGGACAGGCCCACCGCACGCCATTCCTGGCCGCGCGGACCCCTGAAGGCCGTCCGCGTCCGAACTATCGCCCCGCTCCCGGCCCGGGTTCCCGCCGTGCGGCGTGGTCGGCAACCCCGCCAACAAGGGCATGGACCGGGTTGGAGCGGAAGTATTCGGGCGTGTCGGTAAGGATCGCCGCTCCGGCGACCACTACTAGGTGTGGGGTCGTGGTCGACGCGGAGAGGGCGACGTGCAGGGGTCTGAGTTCTCGCGGATGTACGAGCAGCACTACGAGCGCGTGCTCGCCTTCGCCTTGCGGCGGGTTTCCCCCGACCACGCCCCGGAGGTCGTCGACGAGACGTTCCTCATCGCGTGGCGTCGTCGTCTCGATCTCCCGGACCCGCCGGTGGCGTGGTTGTTGGTCACCGCCCGCAACATCATCTACGACCACGGCCGCCGGACCCAGCGGCAGGACGCGGTATCCGCGGAACTCGCTCGCTGTCGGGAACTGCACACCTCGGGCAGCGTGGAAGCAGAGGTCGTCGGGCGCCTCACGATGATGGCGGCGTTGCTGAGGCTGCCGGAACACGAACGCGAAGCACTGATCCTGACCGTTTGGGACGGGTTGCCGTATCGGCAGGCGGCGGCTGTGGCGGGCTGTTCGATCACGGCCTTCACCGTGCGGGTGCACCGCGCTCGCAGGCATCTCGCCACGGCTCTGGAAGATCTGGACGCAGCCATGGCGGACCAGACACTGGACAAGGTCGAATCCCCGGAGGTGGGTCGTGGGTAGGTCAAGCCGGGCTGTCGCTCGGATGGCGGCACAACGGATTCCCGACGAGGCCGTGTTGAGCCTCGTGCGGCGTGACCAGGTGCCGCGGTGGACGGCGATCGAGGGCCCTGAGGAGCCGGCGCGACCCGAACCCATGTCCCGATGGACCCGTCGCCGGGTGCTGGCCGTGATCGGGGCCGGGATCGCGGCCGCTGTGGTGGTCTCGGTCGCCCTGCCCGCCCTCGCGCCCGACCAAGTCCTCCCCACCGCGGCCGCGCTGACCTACCGGCCCGTCGAGGGCACCTCGTCCGGCGTACTGGCGGACCTGGCGACCAAGGCGGCCGCGCAGCCCGCGCCACCAGGATCCGGCCCCTACCACTACCTGCGCACCCGTTCCTGGAGCCTGGGCCTGACCGGCACCTCCGACGCCGACATCTCCGGCGCGAGAATCGCCGTCTACGACCGCGAACTGTGGCTCCAGGCCAACGGCACCGGCCGACTCCAGACGACCCAGGACGGCGGCCCCGTGCACCGCGAGGAGATCACCGGGGGCCTCGAACTCGGTCGCCACACACCCGAAACCCTCCGCACCGCCCAGGAGACGAATCCCCCTGCGGCGCAGTGGTTCGACCTGATCGCCGAGGTGTGGTCCTCCCAGGTCGTCACCCCGCAGACGCAGAACGCCCTACTCACCACCCTGGCCACCAGGCCGGACGTCACCATCGAAGGCGAGACCACCGACCGAATGGGACGGAAGGGAATCGCCTTCAGCACACCCAACGACAACGCGCGCTCGGCAACCCCCAACGAGCGCTTGGTCCTCGTCTTCGACCCCACGACGGGCGCGCTCCTCGACCAGGAAACAGTCGCGACCGAAAGCGGCGGCCTACCCATCAACACGCCCACCAGCACCGGTTACACCGTATGGCTGGTCTCCGGGTTCACGCCGAACACAGACACCACACCATAGAGCGGCCGTCGAACATGAGCCGGACGGAATGCCTGGCGCCTGCACCAAGTCCGCGGCCACCTCAACCCGATAGCTGGGCAGCGCCTTGAGTTCGATCCAACAAGGGCACCCCGACCAGAACCACCCAGTGACCGGGATCAGCTGACCTCGGTCGCCTCGTGACCGCCGATGGCCTTGATCAGGTCGTCGCGGGCGCGGGCCACGCGGGAGCGGATCGTGCCGACCGGGCAGCCGACGACCGCCGCGGCCTCGGCGTAGGGGAGGCCCAGGACCTGGGTGAGGACCATGGCCTCGCGCCGGTCGGGGTCGAGGGCGTCGAACAGCAGGTGCAGCTCCACCGCGCCGGTGAACGCCGGTGTGGCGCGGCGGCGGTCGGCTTCCCGTTCCCACTCCGCCCCGCTGGTGATCCGGGGGCGGACCCGGGCGGTGCGGACCTGGTCGACCACGACCCGGCGGGCGATCACCAGCAGCCAGGTCCGGGCCGAGGAGCGCCCGGCGAACCCGGGCAGGCTGCCCAGCGCGCGGGCGTAGGTCTCCTGGGCCAGGTCGTCGGCGACGCCCGGGTCGGCCAGGTGCGCGACGAACCGCCAGACGTCGCGCTGGGTCGCGCGGACGAAGCGCTCGAGCGCGTCGCGGTCGCCGGTACGGGCGCGCAGTGCCCAGCGGGTCGCGTCGTCGTCGTGGTCGGGGGCGGTCACGAGCGGGATCGTAACCACCCGAGCGCGGAAACCGACCCGCCGCGCGGAGTGACTACCCCGGTGTGGGAG
>NZ_BSTR01000006.1:89540-256859 GCF_030269645.1 Actinokineospora sp. NBRC 105648
GAGCCGATCGGCTGGGTGGAGTGGCTGCCTGGGTGTGGGAGCCGATCGGCTGGGTGGAGTGGCTGCCTGGGTGTGGGAGCCGATCGGCTGGGTGGAGTGGCTGCCTGGGTGTGGGAGCCGATCGGCTGGGTGGAGTGGCTGCCTGGGTGTGGGAGCCGATCGGCTGCGTGGAGTGGCTGCCTGGGTGTGGGAGCCGATCGGCTGGGTGGAGTGGCTACCTGAGAGTGGGAACTGATCCGCCGGGCACGGCGACTATTCGGGCGTGGGAGCCGCGGCCGGGTGGAGTGGCTGCCTGGGTGTGGGAACCGATTGGCCGCGTGGAGCGACTAGTGGGATGTGGACTGCACAACCTGCCGTGAGGCCCTCTCCGCCCGGCTCGACGGCGAGACCGAGCCCGTGCCGGCCGGCGACACCGACGCGCACCTCGCGCGCTGCCCGGCCTGCGTCGAGTGGCAGGTCCGGGCGACGGCCGCCACCAGGCTGATCCGGGTGCGCCCCGCCGATCCCGGGCCCGACCTCGTCGAAGCCGTCCTCGCCCGCCGTCCGCGCCCGGTTGCGCTGGTGCCCAGGCTCGCGTTGGCGGTCGTGGCGCTCACCCAGCTGTGGATCGCCCTGGCCCAACTCCTCTCCGGGGCGACCGGTGGCGACCACGCGGGGCACACCGGCGGCATCGCCGGTCATGTCTTCAACGAGGGCGCGGCCTGGAACCTGGCCCTCGGCGTCGGCCTGCTGTTCGCCGCCGTGTCGGTCACCAGGGCGGCGGGCCTGCTGCCGACCCTCGCCGGGTTCGTCGCCCTGCTGGTCGGCCTGTCCGTCCACGACCTCGCCCAGGGCACCGCCACGGTGTCGCGGGTCGCCTCCCACGCGCCGTTGCTGGTGGGGCTGGTGCTGCTGGTCCTGGTCAGCCGCGCCGCACGCGAGCGCCCCGCGCCGGACAGCACGGCGCTGCGCGACACCGACTCGCACACCGACGCACCCACCGGGTCCACCGGTGAACCGGCGCCCGCGCGCGGCCGGGGCAAGGGACACCTCCGACCGACCGGCCACCACGAGGCGGCTTGATCGGCCCGTGCCACGCCGGATCGGTCACGCACCACCGACCCGGTGTCCGCCCGCCCCGGGTGTGTTCAATGCTGAGCACACCCGGAGCGGGACCCGGTCACGAGCCCGCGGGGCTCGCGGTCCGCTTGCGCCACAGGCCGATCAGGCCGTCCAGCACCAGGAAGGCGAGCAGGCTCACGCCCAGGACCGGCATCGCCCAGCCGATCGCGATCAGCACCAGCGGGGCGGGGACGAGCGCCCACAGCGGGAGCTGCCGCCACGCTCCCCGGCGCGGAGGTGCGCCGACCGACGCGCGGCGGTCGGCGCGCGTGGGGCGGCGTTGCCACCACATGCGGTAGCCGAGCACGACGAGCGTGAGGATCGCCGCGGCCAGCAGGAACAGCGCGATCTGGTTGGCCAGGCCGAACAGCACACCCATGTGGGCCTGGATACCCAGTGAAGACAGTTTCGCCAGCAGCGGCCGGTCGCCCCAATCGGTGCGGGCGGTGACGGCCGCCGTGGTGGGGTCGACCGCGACCTTGTCCAGGCGGATCGGCCACGTGTTGTCGGCCTGCGCGGCGGTCCACGCGGTGCCCGGCTCGCTCGCCACGCCGATGTCGATCGGTCCGTCGAGCCCCGCGGCGCGCGCCGAGTCGAGCACGCGGTCGAAGGTCGCCGGAGCCACGGCAGTGGCTCCGCCCGAGGTCCCACCGCCGTGTTCGGCGTGTTCGCCCGACGCGGTCGAGGACGTGCCGGGCAACGCGGTGTCCAGGACAGGGGCCTTGGCGTTCAGCGCCACCAGCGCCGCGGCGAAGTTGTCGCCTGCGTAGGTGGACCAGGTCAAACCGGTGGCGGACAGGAACAGCGCGCCTGCCAACGTCCACACGCCGAGGCTGGCGTGGAACGAACGGGTCCGGCGCACCCCCTTGCTCTTGGTGTCCGGCAGCACCACCGCCCGGACGCGCCTGCGCGCGGTGCGTTGGCGGACGAGCCACAGGACCACACCGCCCAGCGCGATCACCCACAGCCAACTCGCGGCCATCTCCGAGTAGAGCGAACCCGTCTCACCGAGGTGCAGGTCCCGGTGCAGCTCGTCGAGCCAGGTCGCGGCCGGTGTCGACCCGAACCAGGTGGTCAACTGGCCTTGGACGCGAGCGGTGTAGGGGTCGACGAACACCGCCTTCGAGTGCTCTTCCGGCAGCCCGGGCGCCGTGAACACCACCCGCGTCGCGAGTTCGGGGTCCTCGGGCACTGAGACCGAGGTGACCGTGCCCTCGGGTAGCGCCGCCTGGGCGGCGGCCACCTGTTCGGCCAACGGCCGGGGCGTGCCCGCGGTGGTGGACGCGGTGAGGACGTCGCCGTAGAGCACGTCGTCGATCTGCGGCGCGAGCGAGTACAGCAGACCCGTCGCCGCGGCCACGACGAGGAACGGCGCGACGAACACGCCCGCGTAGAAGTGCAACCGGCGTAGCAGCGGCACCACCGACCACCGTTCGGCCACCGGCGCCTTGGTGGGAATCACATCGTCAACTGGGGGAGCGGACATCGAACACCTCACGCGGGAAGGGGAATCTGACGCAGTGGTCGTGCGCCAGTCCGTCCTGGTTCCCGAGGTGGCCGAGACCACAATGACCGGTGACAAAAGGTGCGTCGCCCGAGGCGGGAATCGCGGATGTCTCGATGCGCGAGTCACTCGTCGCCAATACCTCTCACCGGGACGATCGAATCCGGCGGCGACACTGTAGACGGTGGAGATAACTCCTCGCGATCGCTCGAAATCGGCGCTCTTACCTCATTTGCGGAGATCAGGTGCGCCCGGAAAGAGTAGAGACGATCCGGACCCGCGGCGATACGCTCTTCCGAGCGTCGAATTCGACGCATCGCGGATAGGGGAATCCGGCGGGGTGTCGCGTTTCGCGCTCTCGGTCGCCCCGCATCGAAAGGCGTGGAGTCGTGTCCATTGTGCGAAAGATTGCGGCGGGGGCGTGCGCGGTCCTGTCCGTGGCGGGGTTATCGGTCGTCGGCGCGCCTGCCGCGAGCGCCACTAGCGTAGCGGCGAACCGCTGCGTGCGGGTTTCGGTGGACGCCACCCGCACGGGCCCAGTCAGCTGGTACGTGACCTCAGCCAGTGTGGACAACAACTGTACGCCGTTCTACGGGCACTTCCAGTTGGCCGGCCCCACCTTCAACACCAGCAACCAGGACTCGCCCTCGTCCACCGGTTTCACCGTCACCCTCAACCAGAACTGGGGCGGCACGGCCCCGTCCGTGTGCGGCACGGCGTGGTTCAAGGTCACACCGTCGTACTGGGCCGACTACGGCTACGTCTGCGTGACCCTCACCTGAGCCTGCCCCGCCTTCCCCAAGACAGCCGTGGAGCCAGTGCCGCCGAGGCGGTCACTGGCTCCACGGGCTCCCTGCGAGGAGCGTCTCGGGAAACTAGCGCACCGTGATGGTGTACTCAGTCGTGCCGGTCTTGCCCGCGCTGTCCGTCGCCGTGATGGTCACCTTGTAGGTGCCGCGCTGGTACGGACCCGCGACCGTCATCCGCGAGGTGCCGCCGGGCTTGATGGTCGGCGGCGAGAACGACGGCGCGGACAGGCCACCGGTGCCGGTGAGCTTGATGGTGCCGGTGCCGCCGGTGACGGTGACCGTCGGGTTGACGTAGCCGCCGGGGCCGACGGTGCCCGCGTTCGGGGACACGGACGGCTTGGGGCCGTCGGTGGGCGGGGTGCCGCCGCCGACGGTGAGGGTGTACTCGGCGGTCTTGGACCCGGAGGTCCCCTTGGCCGTCACGGTGACCTTGTAGGTGCCGTTCGGGGTGGTCGCCGAGGTCTGCAGGGTCAGCTTGGCCACGTCGCCGGAGTTGACCGAGGTGGGCTGGAAGGTGGCGGTCGCCCCGGTGGGCATACCGGACGCGCTCAGCTCCAGCTTCTCCGCGCCCTGGTCACCGGCCTTGGTGGTGACGCTGGTGGAGACGTACTTGCCCGCGTCCACCTTGCCGGTGGCCGGGGACAGGGCGACCGCGAACGTGCCGTCGGTCGGCGGGGTGCCGCCGCCGATCTCGGTCTTGGCCCAGTCGCCCATCGCGTTGGTCAGCCTGCCGAAGATGCTGTACCGGTCGCACTTGCTGGAGCCCCACGAGGAGACGCCGATGATCACGCCGTCCACGATGAGCGGGCCACCGCTGTCGCCGGAGCAGTTCGCCGTGCGCCCGTCGTTGTAGCCCGAGCACACCATCAGGTCGCCGTTGACCTTGATGTCGAACACGTTGCAGCCGGACGGGTCGTTGATCGGCAGCGTGGTCTTGCGCAGCTCGCCGGAGCCACCGCTGGACGAGGTCTTGCCGTAGCCGAGGGACAGGGCGGACTTGCCCGGCGCGCTCAGCGCGGTGTCGCCCGACCCGGCCACCTTGGCCCACTGGGCCTCCGGCACCGGGAGGTCGTCGGCGGTGGTGACCACCGCGACGTCCCAGCCGGTCTTCCAGCCGCCGTTGCCGGTGTAGTTGGGGTGGGTCTTGAACGAGGCCACCTTGGTGCGGAAGGTCTCGTCGCCCGGGGAGTTCAGGTCGTCGTCACCGTAGATGTAGCTCTTGTCGCCGACCGCGTCGATCATGCAGTGCGCGGCGGTGATGATCTTGCGCTTGCCGACCACGGAGGCGGTGCAGGACTGCCCCTGCGGGCCGCCGCCCCCGACGCGCATGCCCGCGATGATGAACGGGTTCTCCTTGACGGTGGTCTTGGTCCCGTTGACGATCTGCGCGCTCGCGTCCGGTCCGCGCAGGTCGGCGGTCGGGTTCGCGGCGATGCTGATCCGGTCGGGCTGGGCGGCACCGGCGCTGGTCGTGATCGCCACGGTCACCGCGGCCAGCGCCAGGGTCACGGCGGCGGCGAGGTGTCGTTTCCTCATCGTTCTCCTTCAATGGCAGGGTTCACCGGACTTGGGACAGTCCGGTCAGAACGTGATCGACCAGCCGGTGAGGGTGCCGGTGTCGAACTGGTAGACGTCGCGGACCGCGAGCTTCCAGGTGCCGTTGGCGTCCTCGCGCGAGGCGTCCACGGTGAAGTTCTGGTGCACGCCACCGGATTCGCCCACGCCGCCGGACTTCTTGAGCGGGTAGGACGTCCCGCTCGGGCCGACCAGGTCGACAGCGAGGTCACCGGTGTAGCCGTGGTCGATGTCCACCCGGACCGCGAGCGCGGCCGATGCCTTGCCCGAGCAGGAGTCCTGGCTCACCGAGCTGCCCACCGCGGCGCCCGCGTCGGGGATGGCCACGTCCTCCTCGTTGGCCTTGACCCCGCACTTCGACGGCGGCGTCCCGCCGCCGATGTCGCCGACGTAGAGCAGCTTGTTGGGCGAGCCGGTCCCGGGGTTGCTGACCAGGTCCGGGGAGGCGCTGCGCACCAGCGCGTCGCTGACCTGCGCCGGGGTGGCGCTGGGGTTCGCCGACAGGTACATCGCGGCGGCGCCCACCACGTGCGGGGCGGCCATGGACGTGCCGCTGGAGTTGCGGTACTTCCCGGTCTGGTCGCTGGAGTAGATGTTGCCGCCGGGTGCGAACAGGTCCACGCAGGTGCCGTAGTTCCCGCCGCGGGTGCGGTCCTTGTTGAACCACCCGACGGTGATCACCTCCGGGACGCGGGCCGGGCTGACCCCGCACGCGTCCTGGCCCGCGTTGCCCGCGGAGACCACGACCACGATCCCCTTGGCCACCATGGCCTTGGCCTGCTCGTCACCGACACCCACGGTGTCCATGCCCAGGCTCATGTTCACCACGGCGGGCTTCACCGCGTTCTTGGCGACCCACTCCATGGCGCTGACGGTGGCCGAGTCCGGGCCGGAGCCCTTGCAGTCCAGCGACCGCACGGCCACGATCTTGGCCTTCTTCGCCACGCCGACCGTCTTGCCCGCGATCGTCCCGGCCACGTGCGTGCCGTGGAAGTAGCAGTCGCTCGCGTCGGTGTCGTTGTCGAGGAAGTCGTACCCGTAGCTCGCCCGGCCCTCGAACTCCGTGTGCGCGGCGTACACCCCGGAGTCGATGGTGTAGGCGGTCACGCCCTCACCGGAGTTCGGGTAGGTGTACTTGCTGTCCAGGGTGGTGGTGCGCTGGTCGATCTGGTCCAGGCCCCACGACGGCGGGTTCGGCTGCTCGGCGGTCGCCCTGGTCGTGCCGTCCTGGTGCACCGACTTGACCGACGGGTCGGCCGCCAGCCGCCGCGCCTGCTGCTCGGAGAGCGAGCGGACCGAGAAACCGTTCAGCGTGACCGAGTACGTGTCGGTCACCTGGCCGCCGTAGCGCTGGGTGAGCGCCGCGGCCTGGCCGCCGGCCGCGGCGCCGGCACCGGCCTTGAGCACCACGATGTACTGCCCGGCGTAGGGGTGCTGGGCTTGGACGACGGCTGCTTCCGCCTGCTGCGCCACGGCCACACCCGCGGTCGTCACGGCGGCGGCGGCGGTCACCGCGACGGCGAACCCGCTCGACAACCATCGACTTCTGCGCTCTTGCATCGATTCCTCCATCGTGCGTTCGAGCGGCCGTCGGCAGGGGGTTTGGGACATCGGGCCGCTCGGGATTCACCCTTCGGCCTGGGCGATCGGCGAACAAGTGTGGTGCCGACCCGTATGGGTACGGGATCGGTCACGGGCGCGGTGCCGTGCGGAGCGGGGTTACGCCCGCCCGCTCGCGGACCTACCCTGTCGGGAATTCCCCGCGGGTGGGTCACCGACAGGAGCGAGCATGGCTGAGGGTCGCGCGAGTCCCCTCCAGGTCCGGTCCGGCGCGTTGCCGATGATCGGCCGCGACGCGGAACTGGCCGCCCTGCTCGACGCGGTGCGGTGCCCGCCGTCGGCCGTCTTCGTCGAGGGCCAGGCCGGGGTTGGCAAGACCAGACTGGTCACCGAGTTCGCCGCGGCCGCCCGCGGCGGGCCCGCGCGTGTGGTCATGGGCTCGTGCCAGCCGTTGGCCGAGCCGTTCCCGTACGGGGTCCTGCTGGACTGCCTCAGCCAGTGCGCCGACCAGCTGCGCGACCCCGGCCCGGTGACCGGCGCGCTGCGCGACCACCTGCCCGAACTCGCCGACCGGCTGCCGCCCGCGCCGGGCCCCCTCGGCGATCCCGACGCCGAACGGCACCGGCTCTTCCGTGCCGTGCGCGACCTGCTCGGCGCCCTGGGGCCGACCGTGCTCGTGCTCGAGGACCTGCACTGGGCGGACGAGGAGACCCGCCGGGTGCTGCGGTTCGTGCTGGGGAACCCGCCGCCTGGCCTGTCGGTCGTGGCGACCTACCGCCGCGAGGACCTGCCGACCGGGGCCCCGCTCGGCCGCGCCTTCCACGTCCCGCACGGGGTCGACCTGGTCCTGCGCCCCCTCGGCGCGGCGCAGGTGCGCGCCATGGTCGACGCCCTCGTGGGGGCCGAGGTGACCTCGGAGCGGTTCGCCGAGCTCCTCCTGCGCGAGACGGCGGGGATCCCGTTCGTCGTCGAGGAGACGGTTCGATCGCTGCGCGACCCGGTGCGCGACGTGCGCGCCGAAGACGACCTCGCCCGGCGGGTACTCGACGGGATCGACGTGCCGGTCTTGGTGGCGGACACGATCAGGGACCGGATGGCGGCCCTGCCCGCCGCCGCCCGGTCCATCGCCGAGGCCGCCGCCGTGCTGGGCGTGCCGGAGACGATCGCCGTCCTGGGCGCCCTCGCGGGGGACGCGGGAACGGAGCACCTGACCGCACTGGTGGAGTCCGGTGTGCTCGTGGAGGAGGCGGCGAACAGGTACGGCTTCCGGCACAACATCGCCAGGCGCGCGGTGTGCGCTTCGCTGCCCGGTCCCCGCCGGTGGGAGCTGCACGAACGCGCCGTGGCGGTGCTGTCGGCGCTGGACAACCAACCCGTTGTCCGGCTTTCCGCGCACGCCAAGGCGGCGGGCATGACCGACGAGTGGCTGCGGTACAGCGAGCTCGCCGCCGAGGCCGCGGAGGAGGCCAAGGACGTGCCCGCCGCGGTCCACCTGCTCTCCGAGGTGCTGGTCGACCCGGAGATCAGCGCCGAGGACGCGAACCGGCTGGCCACCAAGCTGTGCGGCTACGCCCTGACCGGACTGCCCGGCGGCGAGGTGACCGCGCGGGTCGAGGCCCTGCTGTCGGACCCGCGGCTGACGCCGGACGTCCGGGGTGAGGTGCACCTGTGGTTCGGGCTGCTGCTGCAGCGCGAGGCAGGGGAGGTCGACCGCGGCGCCGAGGAGATCGCGCACGCCATCGACCTGCTCGGCGACCAGCCGGAACGCGCCGTGCGCGGGATGGCGGCCATGGCCGGGCCGTACCTGGGCAGCGCGTCCATCGCCGAGCAGCAGGTCTCCCTCGACCGGGTGGAGGGGATCCTCGACCACCTGCCCACCCAGGCCCTGCGCACCGCCATGCTCGCCACGACGCTCGGCGGGCGGCTCATCGTCGGCGACCCGAGCACCTGGGAGCGCATCGCCGAGCTGCCCTCGCCCGCGGAGGTGCGCGACCCGGACGACGTGCACAACCTCGCCCGGGCGTACTGCAACCTGGCGGACGCCTGCTCGTGGATCGGGCACTACGCGCGGGCGCGGGAGTTCCTGCGGGTCGGGACGTCCCTGGCCGAGCGGGTCGCCGCCTCCTACGTCGTCGGCACGGCCGAGGAGACCGCGGTCCGGCTGGACTGGTTCAGCGGCCGGTGGTCGGGGCTGGAGCAGCGGATCGACCGCCTGGCCGGGACGTACGCGAACCTGCTGCTGACCAGCCACCTGAACCTCACCCGCGGCTGGCTGGCGGCGGCCCGCGGCGACTGGGTCCGGGCCAAGGGGGCCTTCCGGGCGGCGGAGGGGTCCTACCCGGCGGGCATCTCGGCGGCAGGCGGGATGGCGGGCATGCTGCTCAGCCGGGGCGAGACCGCCGCGGCGGCCGAGCACGTGGAGCGCGGCGTGGCGACACTGCGGCGCAAGGGCGCGTGGGTGTGGTCGGGCGACATCCTGCCCCAGGCCGTCGACTGCTACCTGGCCGATGGCCGGGTCGACGCCGCCCGGCTGCTCATCGCCGAGACGGCCGCCGGTCTGGGCGGTGTCGACGCCCCACTGGCCCGAGCCGCGCTGACCGCCTGCCAGGCGAGACTGGCCGCGACGGCGGGCGACCAAGACGAGACCGACCAGCTCTACCGGGAGGCGATCGACCTGCACCGGGGCCTGGGCCTGACCTACCGGGCCACCCAGCTCGCCGAGCAGGCCGAGGGCGAGACCCCCGCCGACCTCGCGGTGTTCGACGCGCTGGCCCAGACCTACGACTCGCTGGGGGCCACTGTGGACGCCGCCCGCTGCCGCCACCGCATCCGCGGCACCGGCGCGGCCACCCCGTCACGCCGGGGCAGGCGCGGCTACGGCAGCGAGCTGTCCCCGCGCGAACAGGACGTCGCCCGCCTGTTGGCGGGCGGTCACACCAACCGCGAGATCGCCCAGGCGCTGTTCATCTCCCGCCGCACGGTCGAGGAGTACGTCGTCAAGGTCCGCCGGAAGCAGAACGCCCCCTCCCGGCACGACGTCCACATGTGACGGGGCGGGCGCACGGTCGCGAGACCGTGCGCCCGCCGACGAACCAGGGGTCAGGCAGCCGGTGGGGTGCTGAAGGGAGCGCTCCACGTCTGGTTCGGTTGGTAGCTGCCGCAGCTGTAGGTGGCCACGGTCGCGTTCACGTTGTCCAGGGCGCCGCCCGCGATGTCGGCGCACAGCCCGTTCGCCTTGAGCTGGCCCGCGCGGTTGTAGGTCCACGTCTGCTTCGCGTCATTCGCGTTGCAGGCGGCCAGTTTCAGGCCCGTGGTCTCGCCGGAGACGCACAGGCCGGTGTTGGCCAGCGACGCGATCTGGCCGTTCGCCTTGCGCTGCCACTGCTGGTTGTTGTTGCCGGTGCAGCCGTACAGGCCGACCGAGGCACCCGCGGTGGCGCCGCCGTGGGCGTCCAGGCAGAAGGCGGCGGCCTGGAAACCGGGCTGGGCGGCCTGGATCTGACCGACCGGGAGCGCCGCGCCGCAGTTGCCCGCGGCGATCGTGTACATCGCGTTGTCGTGCGCGGGGATGGTCGTGGTGATCGAGGCCGTCACCTGGCTCGTGGTGTGCGTCCACAGGTTCTTGGCCGACCGGGCGCAGGTGAGGTTCCCGAACCCGACCCGCGCCAGGTCGATGGTGTAGTTGGTGCTGCTGGTGCCCTTGTTCAGGACCGTCACCGCGCGGGCGCCGTTCGCGAGCGGCTTGACGACCACGTCCACGCCCGGCGACCGCGAGGCCAGGTAGCCGCCCGCGGTGGTGTCCTGGTCCACGGCGATGATGTCGGCGTTCTTCAGGATGCCCAGCTGGGTCGCGTACGCGGTGGGGTCGGCCGCCATCCTGCGGACGTCGGTGCTGATCATCAGCGGCGAGCCCATCGCCGACCACAGCGCGAACTGGCTGCGCTGCTCGGCGATGGTGAGCTGGTTGTTGTCGCCGATCAGCAGCATGTCGGCGTCGTTGTGGTTGCCGGGGCCGTTGTAGCGGGCGAGGGCGACGGTGTCGGTGAGGTTCTGCAGGACGCCGCCCTCGTAGTAGTCGGCGCCGTGCTGCCAGTCCCACGCCGAGGCCGGGTTCGCGTGCCACACGGCGATGTCCGGGCTCACCCGCCACATCTGGCCGAGACCGCGCACCCAGTCCATCGTGCGGTACTTCTCCGCCTGCGCGGGCGAAGCGCCCGCGGGCGCGGACTCGTTGAAAAGGATCTTGCGCGGGTTGTTGGCCGTCGCCGCGCCGAGCGCCCTGGCCGTGGCGGTGAACTCCTGCTGCCGGTTGTCGAACGTCGTGCCGCAGTTGTCCAGCTTGAGCGAGTCGACGCCCCAGTAGGCCAGCGAGTTCGCGTCGGCCTGCTCGTGGCCCTGCACGCCGCCGGGCACGCCCTGGCAGGTGTTGACGCCGGACGTGCTGTAGAGCCCGGTCTCCATGCCCTGGGAGTGGACGTAGTCGGCGTAGTCGGTCAGCTCCCAGTCGAACCCGGGCTGCGAGCTGCCGCCCCAGTTCGCCGCGCCGTGCAGGTAACCCGCGCTGGTGCGCTGCATCCAGCAGTCGTCGACGGTGAGGTTGGTGTAGCCGGCCGCGACCAGCCCGGTGTCCTTCATGGCCTTGGCCTGGTCCTGCATGAACTGCTGGAACGAGTACCCGGTGCGGGTCCCGTCGAGCCTCGCCTGGGCGGCGCAGGTGAACCTGGCCCAGTTGTTGAAGCCCATCATCGGCTTGACGCCGATCGCGGTGGAGGTGTTGGCGGCGATCGGGTCCGCGATCGCGGGCGGCCCGCTGTCCAGCACCGTCACCGCCGTGATCACCGCCAGGACCGCGTACCCGAAACCGAACGCCACGTGCTGCCTCGCCATGCGCGCTCCCAAGGTGCGTACTGCGTCAATGTGCTCGAAAGGTGGCAACTTCGAGCATTAATGAAAGAAACGGTGACAGGTGAGCGCGGTCACGTCAACCCTCGCCGGATGATCATCCGGCTGCGCGGTTATGGTGAATGTTGGGTGATCTCTTGCAACTTCGTGCAATTGGCTGCACGATGTTGTGCACGCGCCGACCGGATGTCCCGGCGGGCCGGTGGCCCGAGCGGTCGGTGTGCGGCGCACCCGGGTGCGCTGACAACCGCCATCTCCCGTGAGCCCGCGCCGTCGCGAGCGGATCCCGGCGACGGGCCCGCGCGACCGACTGAGGAGTCCCGATGCACCCTGCCACCTGCGAACCCCCACCCGCTCGACGCGGCAGGCGCGCCGCCGCCGTGGCGGCCGTCGTCGCCGTGCTGACCGGCGGCGCGCTGACCGCGGGCCCGGTCGAGGCCGCCCCGCCCACCGGCGGCTACACCGTCTCGGTCGGGTCGAAGGGGTCCTGGTCCTACCCGACCGACGCCCCCGCCAGCCCGTACATCGACAAGGACGGCACGTTCTACTTCCAGCAGTCCTTGGCCCTCTACGGCGCGAGCGACCCGCGGCGGTGGGACTTCTACACCGGTACCAACTTCGACAACGCCACCAGGTCGAGCGCGATCAGCGACGCGGTGAACCCGGCCAACTCCAGCGACAAGAACAACGACACCACCTGGCGCTGCAACAACAGCCCGACTGGGAAGGAGGCCGCCGCGCCGCCCTCGGGGTCGAGCTACGCGCACAAGAACTTCTGCGACCTCATCGGGACCTGGGTCGACCCGGACACCGGCGACTGGTACGGCCTGGTGCACAACGAGTTCACGCCCAACCCGTTCGGCGACGGCCTGCACTACGACGCCATCGACTACGCCGTCTCCACCAACCAGGGCAAGACCTGGGCGATCAAGTCGCACGTGATCACCTCGCCGTACAGCACCAAACGCGGTGACACCACGGCGTTCCCGAACCAGACGTACTACTACGGCGACGGCGACCAGCGCCTCTACGTGGACACCGCATCGGGCTACTTCTACGTCTACTACGGCTCGCGCGTGGTGGACAAGAGCGGTGGCTGGAAGGCGTTCTACTCCCGGGTGGCGCGGGCGCCGATCTCGTCGAAGATGGCCGCGGGCTCCTGGCAGAAGTGGTACGACGGCGGCTGGGCGCAGCCGGGCATCGGCGGCAAGGAGAGCAACCTGGTCCCGGTGTCCTCGGGCAACCCCAACGGTTACACGCCCGCGGCCAAGGAGTACAACCCCGCCAACACCGGCACCGCCGACCAGCAGATCGCGGCGGGCACCATGCCCGCGACCTCGCCGCTGTTCGTCATGGACATCACCTACAACGCCTACCTGGGCCTCTACCTCGGTGAGCCGCAGGCGGTCGACCAGAGCGGCAACGCGCCCCAGCAGTACTACGCCACCGACGACCTCGCCTCCCAGAAGTGGTACGCGATCGGCGGCACGGGCAGCTACCACACGGCGTCGTGGTACCGCTGGTTCGTCGACGGCGTGAACAAGACCAACTCCACCATCGTCGGCAAGAACTTCCGCGCCTACTGCTCCTTCGGTTGCTCCGGCGACGCTTCCGGTGAGTACATCAACGTGTCGGTCGACAACGCCACGCGCCCGGCCGCCCCGTTCGACCCGGCCAAGACCTACAAGATCGCCAACGGCGACGGCCGCGTCCTCGCCCAGGTCTCCGGCGGCTCGGCCACCACCTCGGTCGCCTCGGGCAACGGCTCCACCTCGCAGGCGTGGTCGTTCGCCGGCAACGGCGACGGCTCCTACCGGATCACCAACGCCGCCACCGGCCAGCTCCTCGGGGTGGATTCGTCCACAGTGGGCACCCGGGCTTGGGGCACCGCGCCGACCGTGACCGCGGCGGGCACCGGTGGTCCGACCGTGGGGCAGCAGTGGTTCATCGTCCGGAGCGGCTCCGGCCACCGGCTCGTCAACCGGTACAGCGGCCTGGTGCTCGGCCTGTCCGCGACCTCCGGCAGGCTCGTCGAGACAACCCCCACCCGCCACTGGACCGACAGCACCGGAAACCCGGTCGGCGGCGGCCGCACGGCCGCCCAGCAGACCCTGGCCATCACCGCGGTCGGCACCGCCGGACTCGGCGGCAACCACAGCATCGCGGTGGGCGGCAAGGCACTGGACGTCCCCGGCCACAGCACCACGGCGGGAACCCAACTGAACACCTGGACCGCCAACGGCGGCGCCAACCAGACCTGGACCTTCACCGCCCAGGCCGACGGCTCCTACGAACTCCGCAACGTCGAGTCCGGTCTCTGCGCCGACGTCAACGGCGGCGCCACGACCGCGGGCGCGGCCATCATCCAGTGGACCTGCAGCGGCGGCGCCAACCAGCACTGGAAAGCCACCCAGCAGTCCGACGGCAACTACACCTTCAGCTCGGTGAGCAGCGGCCTACTGCTGACCACAGCGTCCACATCGGATGGCGCGCTGGTGACCCAACAGGCGAGCACCGGCGGCAGCCTCCAGCGCTGGACGGTGAACTGACCTTTGACAGGCGAGGAAAGCGGGGGGTGGCCGAATACCGGCCACCCCCCGCTTTCCCGTCAGCGGGCGAACCTGGCGATGGCGGCTGGGGTGAAGAGGTTGACCAGGTTGCCGTCGGGGTCGCGGAACAGGAGGGAGCGGTTGCCCCAGGGCATCGTGCTGGGCCCGGTCAGGTGATCGGCCACGGCACCGCGCAGGTCCTGGTGTGCGCTGTCCACGTCGTCCACCAGGAACTCGATGATCACACTCCGGTTCTCGGCGGGGCGCGCGGCACCGGGGGTGAAGACGCCGACGGTCCTGGTGCTCGCGATCACGAGGGTGGTCGAGGTGGTCCTGTGGGTCGACGGGACCGCCGAGCAGATCGACCAGCGGCTCCCCGCGTCCGTCGCCACCGTGGCGCAGCCACCGGGCGGGTGGTCCCGCGTGGAACCTCGCGCCGACCGGCTCGGCTGTGCGGCGGCGACTCCGGACGAGGTGGGTGTCGCGGTCAGCCCTTTCCCGTCTGTCGCGTGGCTGAAGGTTGAAACGCACGCCACCGGTTGCGACCGCTCGTCCATCCAGGCGGAAGATGTCCACTATTTGTCCATTGCCGCGGTGAATCTGACCCGTCGTTGGAGGTGTCTGGTGCGCGAGACCAGTGTTATTGTGCGGTGCGCTGCCGAGGGTGATCGGAGGGTGTTGTTGTCGGGCAACGTGCACAACGAGCACTCGGGTGACGCCCACGTGGTACTCCAGGTCGGCAGCATTCAGGGAGGGGTGACATTTACCCTCGCCCAAAACCGTGACATCGAATTATCGCTTCGGCACAAGAGGCGGGAGGCCCGTCTTGTGCCGGGCGTGCGAGAGACATTTTACCTTACCGTCACCAACACGTCGCAGCGTGCCCGCAGTCTCGATTTCGCGGTTCGCGGTGCCGTCGGGCTCGAGTGGCAGGTGGCCACTGGTGGTGCGAAGGTCGAGGACTTCCAGGTCGGCGCGGGTGAGAGTGCGCATCTCAGCTTGTTGGTGCTGTGCAAGCCCACCGAGCCTGTCGCGGGCAGTGGTGAGCTGGCGGTCGTCGCGACGGACAAGGAGTTGGGGAACGAGGAGTGGTGGGCGAGCGATGTCCGGCGCTTTCTCATCGAGGAGAAGCCCGGGATAGCCCTCGTCTTGCTCCCGCCGGAGCGGAAAGTGACGAACTCGGGTCTCTATCGGATGCGTGTTCGCGTCGAGAACCTGGGAAACTCCGAGTTGTGCGGGATTCTGCGAACATCGCCGGACCGCGATGGGTTCGAGCATCCGGATTGGCTTGATTCCAGGCTGGTCAACTTCATCGGCGAGGCCCGGTTTCATCTGATTCCAGGGCAAGGTGGCGTGGTCGCGCTGGATCTCGAGGTGTTGCTACCCCACTGGGGGATGGCGGACAAAGTCTGGCACGTTCCCTTTTTTGCCGATCTGTCGAGTGGTGTTGTGGAGGCGACTACTGTCCACAACACACTCGAACAAGTGGGGATTTGGCGTGAGATTCCCGTGCTGCTGCGTCGCGCCCGCGCGTGGTCGGGTGTCAAGCGGGAACGGCGACGCGGCGTGGTGCTGTTGTGGGGGCTGCTGCTGTTCCTGGCCGGTGTCTTCGGCTCAGGTGTCTTCGGCGCGCCGAAGGAACCGCTTGCCCAAGCACCCCGCGAGACGGTAGCGGCGGAACCCGGTCGTCCCCAGGGGCTCACCTACGCGCCTCGCATGGAGTCCTGTGAGCCGGGCACGGTGTTGCTGGTCCTCGAATCGCTCACCGCGGAGGACCTGCGGCTGCACGGTCAGACCATCCTCGACTACGACGCCATGGTGCTCGACCGCCGAGCGGCGGCTGTGCCCGCGCTTCGGCCGTACCGGGTGCAGTTGAGCAGGCGTCAAGACCTTTGTCAGGTGACCCAGCAGAAGGCCGGGCCCGCCGAGTTCACCGACCTCGTCTCGATCGGGCCGGTGCCCGCGGCGGATGGTCTCCAGCTCTGCTCGGACCTCGGGCGGAGCTACCCGACGTCGTGTATTCCCGTCGCCGTGGCGTGACGGGGGCGCCACCGGCCGGCTGCGGTTGAGCGCGGCGCCCGGTCGGGGGGCCGTCCTCTCGCGCGCCCGGTCCGGCTCGTCCGCGGGACCCGGGTACCCGGGTCTCTCGACGGTCGACAGAATTGCCGTCAATTCTGGGAATGTCCGTGAATTGCGGGTAATTCCGGGCAATGACCTGGGTGACGTCGCCTTCCACCGCGAGCTCTTCTAGATCGAGATTGGCGCGAACGGGCAAGTATGGACACGGGCTGAGCCCTTTATGATAATTACGGTATGTGGAACATTTCTTTACCATCGAGATTTTCGAGGTCCAAGAGATTGGCGGCCGCGGTCGCCGCCGGTATTGCCGTTTCCGTGGCGACGACGATCGTGGTCGCGGGCAACGGGCAGGCCTCACCGCACTCCGCCGCCGCGCTCGCGCCCTGTACCGCCCCCGCCTGGGCCGAGGGCACCACCTACAACGCCGGCACCGAGGTGACGTACCTGGGCAGGCTCTACAGCGCCAAGGTCACGCACACCGCGTGGCCGGGGGCTGGGTGGAACCCGGTCGCGGGGCGGTCGCTCTGGACGGACCTGCGCGCGTGTGACGGCAACCCGCCCACGACGACCACCACCCGGCCGACCACGACGACGACCACGACCACCACCCCGCCGACGACCACCACGACCCGGCCGACGACGACCACGACTTCACCGACGACCACCACGACCACCACGCCCCCGACGACGACCACCACGACGACCGAGCCCGGTGGTGACACCTGCGCGGTCAAGTCGAAGCCCGCCGGGAAGGTCCTCGTCGGCTACTGGGAGAACTGGGACGGCGCTGTCAACGGGGTGCACCCGCCGTTCGGGTGGACGCCGGTGGCCAACC
Organism: Actinokineospora sp. NBRC 105648; assembly: GCF_030269645.1. Classification (GTDB taxonomy): domain Bacteria; phylum Actinomycetota; class Actinomycetes; order Mycobacteriales; family Pseudonocardiaceae; genus Actinokineospora. The sequence goes on from NZ_BSTR01000006.1 coordinate 106,455, forward strand.
CGGCGATCCGGCAGCACGGCTACAACGTGCTCAACGCCGCGTTCCCGGTGATCCGCTCCGACGGCACCGCGCTGTGGGAAGACGGCATGGACAGCAACGTCAAGGTCGCCACGCCCGCGGAGATGTGCCAGGCCAAGGCCGCGGGCCAGACGATCCTGATGTCCATCGGCGGCGCGGCGGCGGGTATCGACCTGAACTCCGCCACGGTCGCCGACAAGTTCGTCGCCACCATCGTGCCGATCCTGAAGAAGTACAACTTCGACGGCATCGACATCGACATCGAGACCGGTCTCTCCGGCGCGGGCAACATCAACCAGCTCTCCGCCTCGCAGACCAACCTCATCCGCATCATCGACGGCGTGCTGGCCCAGATGCCGTCGAACTTCGGGCTGACCATGGCCCCGGAGACCGCCTACGTCACCGGCGGCAGCGTCACCTACGGCTCGATCTGGGGCGCCTACCTGCCGATCGTCAAGAAGTACGCGGACAACGGCAAGCTCTGGTGGCTGAACATGCAGTACTACAACGGCAGCATGTACGGCTGCAGCGGCGACTCCTACCAGGCGGCGACCGTGCAGGGCTTCGTCAAGCAGACCGAGTGCCTCAACCAGGGCCTGGTCATCCAGGGCACCACGATCCGGGTGCCCTACGACAAGCAGGTCCCCGGGCTGCCCGCGCAGCCGGGCGCCGGTGGCGGCTACATGTCACCCGCGCTGGTCTCCCAGGCGTGGAACAGCTTCGGGGGCAACCTCAAGGGGCTGATGACCTGGTCGCTCAACTGGGACGGTTCGAAGAGTTGGAGCTTCGGCGACAACGTCAAGTCGTTGCAGGGCCGGTAATCCGGGACACGACAACCCGGGTGCACGGCGATGTGAACGCCAAGGGCCCGTCCGGCCCGAACACGAGGGGCCGGACGGGCCCTTTCCCGTGCCCGTCCCGAGGACGCCGGGACCGCGGGTATCGCCGGCGTATCCAAAACTGGATACGCCACCGCAACAGCCCATCGGTTCCAATGGGGGCATGAACCACGGCCCACCCCCGTCGGCACCGCCCCGCGCGCGCACGGTCGTGCTCGTCGTCCTGGCGGTCCTCGTCCTGGCGGGCGCGGTGTTCGCCCTGCGGCGGCCGCTGCTGATGGCCGCTCCGGCGTGCCTGGCCGGGCGGTGGCACGGCTGCCTCAGCACGGAGAACGGCGTGCTGCTCATGATGCTGGTCGGCCTGCCGTTGGCCGTGCTGGTGGCGTGGGCGCTGGCGCTGCGCAGGCGGGCCGCCGGTGTCGCCCGGGCGTGGCGGACGTCGCTGGCCGAGGTGGGCCTGGTCTACGGGACGGTGCCGTGGGTGTGGCTGACCTTGATGCCGGGCTCGGGCGCGGGCGTCGTCCCCGGCAGGCTGAGCCTGGTCCCGCTGCGCGACCTGGTCACGATGGGACCGATCGGGATCGTCGGCAACCTCCTGGTCCTCGCGGCGCTGGGGTTCTTCGCCCCGATGCGGTTCGCCGCGCTGGCGTCCGTGCCGCGGATCTTGGCGCTCGGCGCCTGCTGCTCGATCCTGATCGAGACGGCGCAGTACGTCTTCCAGCTGGACCGGGTGTCGTCAGTGGACGACGTCCTGGTCAACGCGACCGGCGCCGTACTGGCCGGGCTGGCGTCGCGCCGCTGGTGGCGCACCCCGGCGGAGGTGCGACCGGAGCGGCCCCATCCCGTGCCCGCGCACTGAGCGGCGGCCGGGGTGGTCAGCCTTGGCTGGGTGGGGTGAACGGGCCAGCCGGGAGGCTCATCTGGCGCAGGACTCGGCGAGGTTGTAGCAGTCGTCGGCCGAGGTGATCTGGTTGTGCCGCGGGGTGAAGATCGAGGTGGCCTCGACCGAGAGGGAGCGGCCCGCCGGGTTGTCGGGCGGGGCGACTCATCGCGTCTGGCACAAACGCGCCCCCGAGTCTGACGGCGATAGGCATGTCCGGCAATGCAAAGACCGGCATACAATCATCCCGCTCAGCGCAAAGATCCCGGGTGACCTGGCCGTGGAGGGGACGTGGACCTCAACCTGCTCGCCGCGCTCGACGCGCTGTTGCAAGAGTCCAGCGTGACCGGTGCGGCCGACCGGCTCGGTACCTCGCCCGCCGCGATGAGCCGCAAGTTGGCGAGTCTGCGTCGGATCGTGGGCGACCAGCTGCTCGTGCGCTCGGGCCAGCGGATGGTGCCGACCGTCCGCGCGCTCGAACTCCGCACAGAGGTGCGCGCGCTCATCGAGCGGACCGAGGTGGTGCTGACCTCCTCCGGGGAGTTCGACGTCGCGGGACTGCGCCGGACGTTCACCGTCCAGGTCGGGGACCTGCTGCTGGCCGGCCTGGCCACGTCTTTGGTCGGCCGAGTGCGGGCCCTGGCGCCGGGTGTGGGTGTGGTGTTCGCGCCCGAGTCGCTCGAGGGCACCCCCGCGCTGCGCCAGGGGCTCGTCGACGTCGAGGTGGGCGTGCTCGGGCACCTCGACCCGGAGACCCGCGCCGAGCGGTTGACCACCGTGCCGCTGCTCGCCGCGGCCCGGGCGGACCACCCGCTGTTCGACGGTCCGATCGACGCGCGCCGGTTCGCCGCGGCGGAGCACGTCGGCATCTCGCGCACCGGCAAGCGCCACGGTCCGATCGACGCGGCGTTGGAGCGGGAGGGGTTGCGGCGCGATGTCGTCGTCGTGGTGCCCGGGCACACTGCCGCGATGGTGTTGGCGCGCAACACCGACCTGGTGTGCCTGACCACCGCGACCGGTGACCTGGCGGACGCCGCCGCGGCGCTGGGGCTGCGCACGTTCCCGATCCCGTTGGACCTGCCGCCCGTCGAGATCGGGATGGCCTGGCACCCCAGGCACGACACCGACTCCGCCCACCGGTGGTTCCGCGACCACATCAGGGCGACGGTCACCGCCGCGGTCCGCCGACCCGGATGACTGGGCCAATGGCTCACTAGAACCTCGCCAGACTGGACCGGTCCCGGTGCGCGCGTTCATCCGCCTCGACGTCGACACCGCTGACCTGGACGCCATGTTCGCCGGGCTCGAGGAGATCCCCGAGGTCTTGCGGGCGTGGACCTCGACCGGTCAGGGCGACGTGCTGTGCGAGGTCGCCACGCGGGACAACGAGCGGGTCGAGTCGCTCGTCCACAGGCTGGTGGCGCTGCCCGGCGTCACGCGAACCCGCACCGAGATCGCGTTGCGGCAGCAGCTCGCGCCCCGGGTACTGCCGCTGCTGGACCTCGTCGACGCAGAGGACATCGACGCAGAAGACACGCCCACCGACCCGGCGGCACGGCGGTGACCGGCGGGTGGCCGCGGCGCGACCGGGACACCTCGACGACCGTGCTCGGGCAGCGGCTCGCGGTGCCGGTCATGGTGTCGCCCATGGTGTCGCCCATGGGTTTGCTCGGCTTGTTCCACCCGGCCGGTGACGTCGCGGTCGCCCGCGCGGCGAAGGCTGCGGGGCACGGTGTTCGTGCACAGCGCCTGGTCTTCCTCCCCGCTGTGGAGGTCGCCGCCGCCGCGCCGGGCGCGGTGTGGTCGCAGGTGGCGTGTGGACCGACCGCGAACTCACCGCGCGGCGCCTGCGCGCGGCCACCCCGACCGCGGTGGTTGTGGGACATGTGGCGGTCCGGGGGCGTGTCCTTCGGCGACGTCACCGACGGCGGGCGGCGGATGTCGGTCCGGCGGATGGGCGAGTTCATGGGCGCCACCGACGACCCGGCGTCGACCTGGGCCGACGTCGCCGTCCCGCGTGACCAGTCGCCGGGCCACCCGGGCGCTGCCGGAGGTCGCGGGGCAACTCGCGGGCAGTGGACTCGACGTGCTGGTGGACGGCGGGATCCGGCGCGGTGGTGACGTGCTGAAATTGCTCGCGCCCGGCGCGCGCGGCAGGCCCGCCGCTTATGGGCTCGCCGCCGGACAACCCGGCGTCGAAAAGGGTTTCACCATTCTGCGCGACGAGTTGCACCGCCATGGGCAGCACCGGAACCGCGTCGATCGACGCGGCTGGACCGGCGGTGCTCGACCCGGCTCGCACACCGGCCGGGCACCGCCAATACACCGAATACCGGTAGCCACGTTGGGTGAGCGGCCGGTCCGCCCGGCACCCGATTTGCGGTGACCTATCCGATATTCAATTCGCCCGAACCGAATTATCGGCCCACAAGGGATTCGATTTCGCGTGACGCACGATGACCGGTGCCCGCCACCGGGAAATGGGGGCTGGACCGATATCGCGTGAGCGGCGATAGTGGTCGAATCGCTGACCGGGACAGGAGGGCGAGATGTCGGGTGGTGTGGACCTGTCGACGCGCCTGCCCGCCGACCGGGAACTGCGCAGGCTGCTGCGGCACGGGACGTTCGCCGAGGTGCTCGACCACGCGCTGAACGTGCGCCGGTTGAGCCTGGAGCGGGTCCAGCACCACCTCGCCGAGCAGGGGGTGCGGGTGAGTCGGGCGGCGCTGAGCTACTGGCGGCACGGGCGCAGCAGACCGGAGCGGGCCGAGTCGCTGCGGGCGGTGCAGGCGCTGGAGAAGGTGCTCGACCTGCCGCAGGCCTCGCTGGTGTCGCTGCTGGGCCCGCAGCGCCCCCGGGTCCGGGCCGAGCGGGTGCCCGCGGCGGTGGACCGGCGGCGGATGTGGCCCGCGCACGGCCCGCTGCTGGCCGCCCTCGACGCGCCGCCGGACGGGCAGCTGCGGCGGCTGTCGGTGCACGAGCACGTGCTGGTCGCCGACCGGATGCTCGCCCGGGTGCGCACCAGGCTGGTGCTGGAGGCCACCGAGGACCACGTCGACCGCTGCCTGGTGTACCTGTGGAACGAGGACTCGGTGCCGCGGCTGGCCGAGACGCGGTACTGCCGGGCCGGCCGGACCCGGCGCAACGACGACGCGGGCGCCGTGGTCACCGAGCTGATGCTTGACCAGCGGCTCGACGCGGGGGAGCGGACGGTCGTGGAGTACACCTGGCTGTTCGCGGCGGGCGACCCGCTGACCTTCTACCACCGCAGGCTCACCCGGCCGTTGCGCGAGCTGGTGTTGCAGGTGCAGTGCACCGGCGACGTGCCCGCGGGCTGCGTGCCCTACCGGCAGGCGACCGCCGACAGCCCGAAGCGGTTCGGGAGTCCACTGTGGATCGGCGCGTCCGGGGCCGCGCACCTGGTGCTCGACGACGTGGCCCCCAGCGTGGTCGGGCTCTGCTGGGAATGGGACTGACCGACCGCGACCGGGCGCGGTCGCAGTCGGTCAGTCCCGTCCGGGTCTAGTACACGAACCAGCTGAACTGGACCCGGCCCGTGGCGCCCGCCGAGTCGGTGGCGGTCACCGTGATGGTGTAGGTCCGCGCGGTGCCGGTCGGCGTACCGCTGATCACGCCGGTACTGGCGTTGATCGACAGACCCGGCGGCAGGCCGGTCGCCGACCACCGGTACGAACCGGTGCCGCCACTGGCCTGCAGCGGCAGGTTCACCCGGGTGCCGTGCTGGGTGAACTGGAAGCCGGGGTCCCGCACGGTCAGCTTGCCCGGCGTGCCCGACTGGACGGTCAGCGTGAACGTCGTGTCGTGCGCCGCCGTCGCGCCCTTACCGGTGATCTTCACCGGGTAGCTGCCCGCCGGGGTGGACGCGCTGGTGCTGACGGTGATCTTCGACGAGCCGCCCGCGTCGACCGAGGTCGGGTCGAACGACGCCGTGGCGCCGCTGGGCAGACCGCTCGCGCTCAGCGCGATGGCACCGCTGGGCGGCGGCGTGCTGCCGGGCAGGTGCGCCTTGATCTCGTCGGCGTAGGTGGTGACCCGGGCGTACACGCCGTAGGTGTTGCACTGGGTCGCGTCCCACGAGAAGACCCCGATCACCTGGTTGTTGACCAGGAACGGGCTGCCGCTGTCGCCGGTGCAGACGCCCTGGTGGCCGTCGGCGTAGCCCACGCACAGCATCGAGCCGTCGTTCTTCCAGTTGGAGGCCAGAACCGGCTGGTTGGCGCAAGACGTGTCGGTCGCGACCGGCAGTTGCACCGTGCGCAGGACGTCGGAGTACGAGTTGGCGCCGGTCTGGCCCCAGCCGATCCCGGTGCCCATCGTCCCGGCCTTGTTCACGGCCGGGTCGGTCGCGATCGTCGGGTAGGTGATGCCCGAGGGCACCGGGACGTCCCGGTCGAGGGTGAAGACCGCGACGTCGTGGCCGCTCTCCCAGCCGGTGTAGTCCGGGTCGACCCAGGTGTCCTTGATCTCGGCCCGGAAGCCGCTGTCGTTGAGGTTGGTCGCCCCGTAGATGAACCACTTGTTCCCGGACTTCTCCTTGAGGCAGTGCGCCGCGCCGAGCACCGTGTGCGGGCCCATCAGCGCCATGCTGCACGACTGCTGACCCGGGAATACGCTGCCCTCGCGCCGCATCGAGATCATGAACGGGTACTGGTCCACTGTGGTCGGGTTGCCACCGACCACGCCGGGGCTCGCGCCACCGCGCGCTGTGGTCGCCGCCGTCTGCACGGTGGCGGTCGTGGACTGGCCCGCGGTCACTGTCGCCGAACCCGGCGAGACGCTGATCGAGAAGTCGCCCGGCTGGCCGTTCCCGTTGACGGTCAACGAGACAGCGGCGGTGTGCGTGGCGTCGGTCGCCTTGCCGGTGACCGTGACTGTCGCGGTGCCCGGGCTCGCCGACGACGACGCGGCCAGGGTGAGTGTCGCGGAGTTGCCCGCGGTCACCGAGGTCGGGGTGAAGGTCGCCGTCACGCCCGTCGGCAGGCCGCTCGCGGACAGCGCCACGCTCTGCGCGCTGCCCTTGACGACCGCGGTGCTGATGGTCGTGGTGACCGACTTGCCCGGGTCGACGCTGACCGAGGCCGGGCTCGCCGAGAGGGAGAAGTCGTTGCTCGCGGGCGGGGTGGCGCCGTTGATCAGCGGGTCGGCGAGGTTGTCGCCCTGCGGGGAACCCCAGCCGGTGCACAGGTCGTAGCCGGTGCCCGCGTTGTAGGTGCCGTTGCCGCCGGTGGTCACGTCGTGGAAGGTGCTGGCGTACTGCGAGGACTTGGCGATGGCGTACAGCGTCGGGTTGATCCCGCCGAGGTTCGCCTTGCCGCCCGCCTTGGCCTTCTGGTTGACCATCGCGATGTAGCCCGCCCAGAGCGGGGCGGAGAGGCTGGTGCCGCCGACGTCCTGCCAGCCGCCGTTGACGTACACCGACAGCGCCCCGGCGCCGTAGTCGGCGTCGAGCGCGACGTCGGGCACCGAGCGGAACTGGTTGGTGCCGGTCTGCCAGTCGGGGCGGGCGTAGATCGAGGAGTAGCCGCCGCCGGAGCGGGTGTTGCCGGAGCCGCCCTGGTTCCAGCACGACTCGGACTGGTAGGTGCCCGCGCTGTCGGAGGTCTTGAGCTGGGTGCCGCCGACGCCGGTGAACAGCGGGTCGCTCGGCGGGAAGTCGGCCTGGATCGTGGAGTTGTCACCGTTGTAGCCGCAGCCGGTGGCGCCCCAGTCGCCGGAGGCGGAGAGCATCGTGACGCCCTGCGCGGCGAGCTGGGTGTAGGAGTCGTGCGAGGCGGCGATCGGCGCCGATTCGCACTTCTCGCCGTTGAGCCACGAGCCGGACAGGATGGTGATCGCGTTGTCGCTGGCGATCTTGGCCATCTCGTGCACCCAGGCGTCGTCGCTGTTGGGCGCCTCGTAGACGACCTGGGCCGCCTTCGGCGCGGTGGCCGCGACCGCCTCGATGTCGAGGGTCACCTCCAGCTGGTCGCTGCCCGGCGTCGGCTTGCCACCGTCCACCGCGACCACCCTGGGGGTGACGGTCGGCTGGCTGAAGTTCTTGGTCCAGGCGTCGATGTCGGACTGCTTGAACCCGTCGAACTCGATCAGGCCGACGGTCTGGCCCGAGCCGTCGTAGGACGAGGACAGGTTCTTCATGCTGTAGGCGGTGCGGAACTGGGCGGGCGTGTAGCCACCGGCAGGTCCGCCGGGACCGGCCGGACCGCCCGCCCGGTGCGCGAACGGCAGGTCGTTCAGACCGGCCACGGTGCGCACGGTGCCCGCGAGGTCGGCGGGCACCGACGGGGCGCTGTCGTTGGCGAAGAAGTGCGCGCCGTCGGAGCCGGTGTAGCTGCTGATCGAGGTGGCGAACGCGCCGCGCACCTGCTCGGCGCTGCCCGCCGCGCTGATGACCTGCCGGTTCCCGGAGACCTCCGAGACGCTCAACCCGTTGTCCCGCAGGTACTTCACCACTGTGTCCACATCAGACTGTCGTGGCGCGAACAGATCGTTGTACTGCGCTGAGGTCAGGAAGTGGCGGTAGGTGGGGGAGCCCGGGTCGTTGACCGCGGTGACGAACCGGTTGAGACCGGCCTCGTCGTGCGGCCGCAGCGCGACCGCCAGGTCGACCCGGTGGTCACCGGGCAGTGGACCGTCCTTGCGCGCACCGGCGGGCACCGGGGCGCTCTGCCCGGCGAGGGCCACCCGGGGCGCGGCCGGGACCGTCGGCGCCGCGGCCGCGGCGCCGGTCACCGCCATCGCGGCGATGGTGGCGAAGCCGGCCGCCGCGGCGACCACCTTCACTGGGAGCAGGGATCGTGACATGCACTTCCTCCGTGACCGGTGCGGGGCGGACCGGGACGGGCATCCCGATCCGATCTCGAACAAGGGCACGGTAGGTGCGGGGAGTCAGGATTCGGCACGCTGAGTGAACGTTCGGCGCTGTTCAGGTCGTGGCACCGGTTCAGCCGTGTCCACGCAGGTGGGGGGCTTGCCGGTAACCACTGGTTCACAACGGCCCGGGTCGGTAACAACCGGGCGCACCGCTCCGGTCAGGTCAGCGGGCGCACGTCGGCGACGTCGTACTCGGCCACCGAGGCCGACAGGATGGCGGCGCCCTGTTCGTCGCTGGGGCCACTGCCCCGGAACGCCTCGACGTCCGCGCGCGACTCCCACCGCTCGAGGATGACGATCCGGCCGGGGTCCAGCAGGTCCGCGGTGAGGGAGAACTCGAGGCACCCCGGCGCCCGACGACCCTGCTCGACCACGGCGACGCAGTCCGCGAGATAGGACTCCCGCTCCCGCGGGTCGACGACGAGGTACCCCGCGACGATCACCATGTGCTGCTCCTCCGCTGGTCCGACACCTACCGCCGCAGGGTACGACCTCAGACCTCCTCGGCCGCCGCGCCGCACGGGGTGTTCGGCGGTGGACTCCGGGCCGACGACGCCGCTCGCCCCCCGCCTGTCGCGAATGCGGTTCACGACTGTCCGAGCGCATTCCCATTCCCAGTTTCACCGCCGCGGGGTTCGACCGCTGGACGACCACCGACCAGCAGCGCGTCTCCGGCGCCCGGCCGACCGCTCTCGTCCCGGTGCGGAAACGGTGTGCTACGCCGAAAAGACCAGTGCGATTCCATTTTAGGGAGCAATCAATTCGGGCGTCCTTCATGGATACTTCCGGAGAACCGCCCGCACGCGGCGCGTCGCATGGAGGAGAGGGGCGTCAATTGGGTGCGGGGTCCTCGGACGGCTCGGATAGTGCTGTCCACGACGTCTCGGGCGACCGGGACGGCCGAGATATCGCCGTGGTGGGCGCCGGGTTGTCCGGGTGCCTGATGGCGGTGCTGCTCGCCCGGCGCGGGTACCGGGTGCGGGTGTTCGAGCGCAGGCCCGACCCGCGCGTCCGCGGCGGCGACCACGGCCGGTCGATCAACCTGGGGCTGTCCCAGCGGGGGATCACCGCGCTGCGGCACGCCGGACTGCTCGACCAGGTGCTCGCGCACGCCGCGCCGATGCGCGGCCGGGTGGTGCACCTGCCAGACGGGAGCCTCGGCTACCACCCCTACGGCACCAGCGACGACCAGATCCTGCGGTCGGTGCTCCGCCACGACCTGAACGTGATCCTGCTCGACGCCGCCGAGGCCGCGAACGTGGCGCTGCACTTCGGCGCCCGCCTGACCGACCTCGACAAGGGGAGCGACAAGGGCGGCGACAAGGGTGCTGGCGACACCCCGGTGACGCTGCGGTTCGAGGACGGCACGGTGGTCGAGGCGGGCACCGTGATCGGCGCCGACGGCGCGTTCTCCACCGTGCGGGCGCGGATGCAGCGCGGCGAGCCCGCCGACTACCACCAGGAGTTCTTGCCCTGGGGCTACAAGGAACTCGCCATCGCGGCGGGCGCGGTCGGTGACCGGCGCGCGGACCCGGAGGCGCTGCACGTCTGGCCCGCCGACGACGGACTGGTCGTCGCGCACCCGAACGCCGACCGGTCGCTCACCGGGACGATCTTCCTCCCGCTGACCGGCCCGGGCGGCTTCGACGCGCTGCGCACCCCCGAGGCGGTGCGCGCGTTGGTCACCGAGCGCTTCCCGGACCTGACCGGCCTGGTGCCCGACGTCGTGGCGCAGTTCCTCAGCCAACCGACCGGTCACCTGGTGACCGTGCGCACCTCGCAGTGGCACTGGCGCGGCCGCGTGGTGCTGCTCGGCGACGCCTGCCACGCGGTCTACCCGTTCTACGGGCAGGGGATGAACTCCGCGTTCGAGGACTGCGTGACCCTCGACGGCTGCCTCGAGCGCCACCCGGCCGACCACGGCGCCGCTTTCGCCGCGTACCAGGCGATCCGCAAGGTGGACACCGACGTGCTGGCGGACCTGTCCGCGGCCAACTTCGTCGAGCTGCGCGACCGGTTGTCCTCACCGCTGTTCCTGGCCCGCAAGAGGGCCGACCTCGCGCTCAACCGCCTGCTCGGCCGCCGGTGGGTGCCGCTCTACACGATGATCGCGCACACCACGACGCCCTACGCCGAGGCCCTGCGGCGCTCCCGCAGGCAGAACACGACTCTCGGCTGGCTCGCGGGCGCCACCGCCACCGCCGCGGCCGCCGCGGGGACCTTGCTGGTTCGCCACCTGTCGCGTCAGGGGAAATGATGCTCACCAACGCCAACGACCCCGACAGACTCCTGCTCGAGGTCGACGACATCGAGGACGACCTCCTCCCGTCCGCCCTCGCGCCCTACCGGGCGCAGCTGCGCACCATCCTGGACTGGGCCCGGCAGTACCTCGCCCGGCCGCACGAGAGCCTGGGCAGGCGGGGGAGCGTGTGCCCGTTCGTCCAGTCCTCTTTGGACCGGGGCCGGTTCTACCTGGCCGTCTACCCCGGCCACCCGGCCGATCCCCGGGCGGTCGCCGAGGCGGTGCTGCCCTACCGGGACTGGTTCCTCGAGCTGGCGCCGAACCCGTCCGGCACGGCCCAGCTCACCACCATCCTGGTGCTCTTCCCCGACCTGCCCGCCCAGGACGTCGACCGGATGATCGACGGCTCGCAGGAGGCCCTCAAGACCGACTACGTGGACCGGGGCCTGATGATCGGCGAGTTCCACGACGGCCCGCCGGACAAGGCCGGGCTGTGGAACCCGGACTTCCGGCCGCTGCGCAGCCCGGTGCCGCTGCTGGCGATCCGGCACATGGTGCCGACCGACTTCGCCTTCCTCGCCGGCAACCGCGACCACGCGTCGGCCTACCTGCGCCGGTTCGCCGGTGAGCTGCCCGCGTTCGTCCGCGAGGCGATGGTGCGCGCCCTCGTCCGCGAACAGGTGGCCCTGTGACCCCGCCCGGCGCCGATCCCGGTTCCGGTGTGGTCGCCCCGCAGTCCTTCGCCCAGCGGCGGATGTGGTTCCTCGACGCGCTCTACCCGGACTCGGCGCTCTACAACGTCCCGGTCTCGGTCCGGGTGCGCGGCCCGCTCGACCTGACCGCGGTGCGCGGCGCGGTCGAGGTGCTGGTGGCCAGGCACGACGCGTTGCGCACGGTGTTCGCCGACCACGACGGCGAACCGGTGCAGATCGTGCGACCCGCCGGCGCGGCGGGCGTGACCCCGGTGGACGTGGTGGCGGTGGCCGACCCGGCCGACATCGAGCGGCTGACGCTCGCCGAGGCCCGCCGCCCGTTCGACCTCTCGGCGGGCCCGCTGCTGCGCGTCCTGGTGCTGCGGCTCGCCGCCGACGACCACCACCTCATGATCACGCTGCACCACATCGTCACCGACGGCTGGTCCCAGGCCGTGCTGTTCGGCGAGCTCGGCGCCGCCTACGCCGCGCTGGTGCGCGGCGAGGTGCCCGCCCTGCCGCCGCTTCCGGTGACCTACGCCGAGTTCACCCGCTGGCAGCGTCAGGAGGCGGAGAGCCCGCTCGGTGAGATGTCCCTGGAGTTCTGGGCGGACGCGCTGCGCGGCGCGCCCGAGCTGCTCGCCCTGCCGACCGACCGGCCGCGGCCCGCCACCCAGTCGTTCGAGGGGGCCGTGCACCGGCGGGTGCTGCCGTCGGCGGCGATCAAGGCCGCGCTGCCCGGGCTGGGCGGCACGATGTACATGGTGCTGCTCGCGGCGTACCAGGCGCTGCTGGCGCGCTACAGCGGTCAGGACGACATCGTGGTGGGCACCGCGGTCACCGGACGGACGCGACCGGAGGACGAGCCGCTGGTCGGCCTGTTCGTCAACACGATCCCGTTGCGCACCTCCCTGGCGGGTGACCCGACCTTCCGCGAGCTGGTGGCGAGGGTGCGGGACGTGGCGCTCGACGGGATGGGCTACGCGGACGTGCCGCTGGAGCGGATCGTCGCCGCGGTCACGCCGTCGCGGGGCCAAGGGCACGCCCCGGTGTTCCAGGCGGGGTTCACCCTGACCAACACCCCACCCGCCCGGCTTGAGCTGGCCGGGACGGTGGTGTCGGAGCCCGAGTTCGTCCACTCCGGCACCGCGAAGATCGACCTGACGGTGGGCGCCCTCGAGGTCGGCGACGAGATCATCGTGGACTTCGAGTACGACGTGGCGCTGTTCGACCCCTCGACCATCGAGCTGTTCGCCGACCGGTTCGCCCGGTTCACCGCCGCCGTGGTCGCCGCGCCGGACACCCGCGTGCGGGACGTCGACCTGACCACCGACGCGGAACGCGCCCTGATCAGTGGCGGGGACTTCTCCCCGGCGCCGCTGGTGCCGGGCCTGATCGCCGCGCGCGCCGCGGTCGCGCCGGACGCCGTCGCGGTGGTCGACGGGGATCGGGTGCTGACCTACGGCGAGTTGGCCCGCCGGGCCAACGCCCTGGCGTGGCGGCTGCGCGAACTCGGTGTCGGCCCGGAAACCATTGTGGCGCTTGGGTTCCCCGCGAGTGTCGAGGCCATCGTGGCCATCACCGGGATCCACGCCGCGGGCGGCGCGTACCTGCCGGTCGACCCCGCGCACCCGGCCGACCGGCTGGCCGCGCTGCTGGCCGACGCGGCCCCCGAGGTGTTGGTGACCAACCGGCCCGAGGCGTTCCCTGGGTTCACCGGGCCGGTGCTCGCGGTGGGCACCGACGAGCGGGAGAAGCCGCCGCCGACCGGGCTCGACCGCGACCACCTCGCGTACGTGATCTACACCTCCGGCTCCACCGGCGCGCCCAAGGGCGTCGCGGTGCAGCACGGCACGCTGGCCAACCTCGCCGCCGCCTTCGCCGCCGCGCACCCGTTCGGCCCCGACGACCGGGTGCTGATGATCCCGCCGCTGACCTTCGACGCCTCCGCGGGCGACGTGTTCCCCGCGCTGATCAGCGGGTCGGCGCTGGTGCTCTGCCACGACCCCGCGGCGCTGTCCGGCGCCGACGTGCTGCGCCTGTGCGCGGACAAGGGCATCACGATGGTCGACACCGCGGCGCCGTTGTGGCGCAAGTGGGTGGACGACCTCGCCGCGACCGGTGTTCCCGGCCCGTCGCCGCTGCGCACGATGATGGTCGGTGGCGACGCCGTCGATGTCGCCGCTGTGCGCGAGTGGACGGCGCTGACCGGTGCGACCCTCGTCAACCACTACGGCCCCACCGAGGGGACCGTGTGCGCCACCCTGCACACCGTGGTCGGCGACGAACCCGGCACCCGGCTGCCGATCGGCAGGCCGCTGCCGCACGTGCGCGCGTACGTCCTCGACGACAACCTGCGGCCGGTCCTGACCGGGTTGCCCGGCGAGCTGTGCCTCGGCGGGGACACCCTCGCCCGCGGCTACCTGGGGCGCGGCGACCTCACCGCCGCGCGGTTCGTCCCGGACCCGTTCGGCCCGCCGGGATCGCGGCTCTACCGCACCGGCGACCTGGCCAGGTGGCGGTCCGACGGGGTGCTGGAGTTCCTCGGCCGGGTCGACCGGCAGGTCAAGATCCGCGGCCACCGGGTCGAGCCCGCCGAGATCGAGGCGGCCTGCCGCGCGCACCCCGAGGTCGCCGACGCGCTCGTCGTCGCGCGCCCCGACGAGCTGGGCGACCAGCGCCTGGTCGCCTACCTCGTCCCGGACCACCCGGCCGACCTGCGCGCGGTGCTGCGCGCGGCGCTGCCGGAGTACCTGGTGCCCGCCGAGTTCGTCGGCCTGGCCCGGTTCCCGGTGACCGGGAGCGGGAAGCTCGACGTCGCCGCGCTGCCGGACCCGGTGCGGCGGCCCAGGTCCGCGGTGCCGCCGCGCTCGGCGACCGCCCGCGTGCTGGCCGCCGAGTGGGCCGCGCTGCTCGGGGTGGACGCCGTCGGCGAGGACGACGACTTCTTCGCGCTGGGCGGGCACTCGCTGCTGGCCGCGCGCATGATCACCCGGGTCCGACTGGCCCTCGGCGTCGACGTCCCGCTGCGCGCGGTGTTCGACGCTTCCTCACTCGGTGAGCTGGCCGCGATCATCGACCGCCAAGCTCCCGCCGCCCACGTCGACCTGCGCGCGGAAACCTTGCTACCTAACGACATCCGACCTGTCACCGCACCGGACGCGGTCGACCGGGCCTGCTCGCCTGCCGCGATCCTGCTAACCGGGGCAACCGGCTTCCTCGGCGGGTACCTGCTCGCCGATGCCTTGGAGCACACGACCGCGCGGGTGTATTGCTTGGCGCGCGCGGACTCGGCGGCCGACGCGTTGGCCAGGATCGAGCGCGGGCTGCGCGGGTACGGGCTCTGGACGCCGTCGGCGGCCGAGCGGATCGTGCCGGTGCCCGGCGACCTGGGCGCGCCCCGGCTCGGCCTCGACGAGGACCGGTTCGACGAGCTGTCCCGCTCGGTCGACCTGATCGTCCACTGCGGCGGGACTGTCCACTTCGCACAATCCTATGCGGAGCTCAAGGCCGCCAACGTGTCCGGCACGATCGAGGTGCTCCGGCTGGCCACCCGGCACGGCGGCGTCCCGGTGCACTTCGTCTCGACGCTCGGGGTGTACCCGCTGCACCTGCCCGGGACGGTCACCGAGGACCAGGCGCCGCAGCAGCCCGAGCAGCTCGACCGGGGCTACGAGCAGACGAAGTGGGTCGCCGACGTGCTGGTCCGCGCCGCCCGGGAAGCCGGTCTGCCGGTCAGCGTCCACCGCCCGGCGCGAGTCACGGGCGACAGCCGCACCGGTGCTAGCTCCGGCGCCGACCTCTTCGCGGGCGAGCTACGCGCGATCACCGCGCTCGGTGCGACCCCCGACCTCGACGTCGCCGAGGACATGGCCCCCGTCGACCACGTGGCCGCGGCGATCGGCTGGCTGACCCGCCAGCCGTCGGCCTACGGCCAGGACTTCCACTTCTACAACGGCCGCACGATCAGCTCGTCCGCGATAGCCGAGACACTGCGCGACTACGGCTACCCGGTACGCGAGGTCCCGTACGCGCAGTGGTACGAGGACTTGCTCACGGCAGCGGCTGCGTCGGGCGACCCGGCACTGTCGGCGATAGCGGCGGCCTCCGGCCCGGTCCCGGACGTCCGCGTCCGGGAGTTCGACTGCACCGCGACCGAGACCCGCCTCGCCACGGGCGGCATCGTCTGCCCACCCGCCGACCCGACGCTACTGCGCGGATACCTGGACCACTTCGTACGGACCGGAACCCTCCCCGCCCCCACCGCGGCGGTGTCGCGTGCACACTGACGAGACCGACGGCCAGACCAGAGAACCCGCGAACCCCGGCCTGGTCTCCGATCCCGGAGCTGTCCACAACCAAGATCATCGAGGCCCCGTCATGTCGGCCCCACCCGGTAGCATGGATATCGGGGGGACGGCGGCCGCCCTCGATCTCGCCGGGCCCCGATCCGCCGCCGCTCATGCGAAGCGCCGCATCCCACCCGACCAGGCACCAGCTCGTGCCCGGTACCCCGCCGAACTCGCCGGGAGCGGCATCGACCACGGGACTGCCGTGTGTGGGCCAAGGCGCGCAGAGGGCGTTGCGCGTGGTTCGGGCGTTCGGGTTCCGCCTGCGGTCGCGCACCCGCGCCACCCGGCGCGGACGGGCCACCTCACGGCGGTGTCGCGTGCGCACTGACGGCATTGGCCGCTTCGCCGCGATCTGGGCCGGGCAGCTCGTCTCGATCGCCGGCTCCGGGATCACCGGCTTCGTGCTCGGCGTCTGGGTCTTCCAGCTCACCGGGTCGGCCACCCGGTTCGGCCTGATCATGCTGCTGGAGGCGGCGGCGGCGATCGCGGTGGCGCCGGTCGCCGGGATGGCCGTCGACCGGGTCGACCGGCGGGCGGTCCTGGTGGTCTCCGACGTCGTGGCCGCCGCGGCGACCGCCGTGCTGCTGGCGCTCGTCGCGGGCGGTGGTCTGCGGGTCTGGCACGTCTACCCGATCGCCGCGGCGACCGCGATGTGCGCGACGTTCCGGATGGTCGCGTTCACCACGGTGCTCCCGCTCCTCGTGCCCGAGCGGCACCTCGGCCGTGCCAACGGCCTGGCGCAGACGCTGCCCGCGGTGCAGATCGCCGCCCCGCTCGCAGCCGGCGGCCTGCTCGCGGCGGTGCAGCTGCGCGGGGTGGTGCTGATCGACCTGTGCACCTACGCCGTGGCACTCGCGATCACCCTGCTGATCGGCCTGCCGGAGCGGGCGATCCGCCCGGACCGCGCCGGGTCGGCCGGGGAGGGCGCCTGGGCGGAGCTGACCGGCGGGTGGCGCGAGCTGCGCCGCAGGCCGGGCCTGCCGCACCTCCTACTGCTACTCGGCGGTTTCCACCTCGCCGCCGGGATGGCCGGGGTGCTGGTCCAGCCCCTGATCCTGACCTTCGCCGGCCCCTCGACCCTCGGCGTGCTGATGTTCGTCGGCGGCGCGGGCATGTTCGCGGGCAGCGCGGTGATGACCGCGTGGGGCGGCCCGACCCGCCGGATCACCGGCGTCCAGGTGTTCCTCGCGATCGGCGGGATCGCCCTCGCACTGCACTCGCTCGCCCCGTCGGCCCTGCTCATCGGGGTGCTCGCGCCCGCGTTCCTGTTCACCCTGCCGGTGATCACCGGCAGCGCCATGTCGTTGCTGCAGACCAAAGTCGACCCAAGCGCACTCGGCCGCGTGATGGCCGGCGTGCGGATGACCGCCCAGGGCGGCACCGCCCTCGGCTTCGCCGCCGCGGGACCACTGGCGGACCTGGTCTTCGAGCCGCTGCTACGACCGGGCGGCGCCCTCGCCGGGTCGGTCGGCACAGTGATCGGCGTGGGGGATGGTCGGGGGATCGCGCTGATCTTCGCCATCACCGGCGCCGCACTCATCGCCCTGGCCGCCTGGGCCGCCACCTCGCCCGTACTGCGCGCCGTCGACGACCTCCCCGACCTGCTGACAACACCGGACGACAACACGCCAACCGACAAGGGGGAAGCCGATGCTCGAACAGTTGCGGGCTGACCGCCAGCCCCCCGTCAACGGCGCCCGACCTCGTGGACACACTGCCCTTCCGCGCAGCCGAGCACACGGCCTGCCTACCGCCGGTAGCCTGCGGACCGCAGTGATCGAGGGGTTGGTGCCCGAGTCGCGGTGGATAGACCACCGGACCTCCGCGAATAGCGCTCGGCCTCATGGAAACGCTGCCCTTTCGCGCGGTGGGAGCCGAGCACACGGCCTGCCTTCCGCCGGCAATCCGCGGACCGTGCTGATCGAGAGGTCGGTGCTCGAGTTGCCCTGGGTCGGCCACCGGACTTCCGCGAATAGTGCCGGGTCTCGTGGTGGCGCTGTCCTTCCGCGCGGTCGGAACCGCCTTTCCGCCGCCCGGCCCGCCGTCGACAACCTGTCCACCACACTGATCGACAAGGGGGAAGCCGATGCTCGAACTGCCGCAGGCTGAACGCCAGGCTTTCACCGACGGTGCCGCGCCCGCGCCGCACCTGGACCTCGTGCACGCGCTGTCCTTCCGCGCCGCCGGGGCCGCTCTGCGTCTTGGCGTGTTCGACCACCTCGGTGACGAGTCCCGAACCGCCGACGCCATCGCTGCCGGGATTGGGGGCGATCCGCGCGGTGTGCGGGTACTCCTCGACGCCCTAACCGGCTTCGGCTACGCCACCCGGGACGGCTCCGGGTACCGCGCTACCCCGGCTGCGGCTTGGTTGGGCACCGGCTACCGGTCGGCTTTCTCGTTCTGGCACCGCGTCCTCGTCGACCAGTGGACCGACCTAGAGCAGTCCATTGTGGACGGCAAGCCGGTCGGTGACTTCTACGGCTGGCTCGGCGCCGACCCGGCCGCCCTCGGCGAGTTCCAAGCCATGCTCGGCGAGCTGGCCGACGCGGTGGCGCCGGACGTAGCGAGCGCGGTTCCCGGTACCGCCCGGCGGTTGCTCGACATCGGTGGCGGACACGCCCGCTACGCCACCGCCTGCTGTGCGGCGAACCCCGAGCTGCGCGCCGACGTCGTAGACCTTCCTGGTTCCCTCGACGCCGGCCGCGCATACGCCGCAGCGGCCGGAGTCGGCGACCGTGTCCGATTCCGGGAGGCCGACTGGTCGACCGGCGACCTCGGCGCGGACTACGACGTCGTGCTGGTGTTCAACGTGTTGCACTGCCTGAGCCCCGACCGCGCCGAGGACCTCCTCCGGCGGGCGGCCCGGGCGCTGCGGCCCGGCGGGACGGTCCTCATCCTGGAGGAGACCGCGGACGTGCCCGCCGAGGCCGGCGCGCTCGGCGCCGCCTGGGTGCCCGCGTCGAGTCTGAACCTGTTCCACACCCAGGGCGGGCAGATCTACGACCGCGAGCGGTTCGTCGAGTGGCTGGGCCGGGCCGGGCTCGCCGCGCCCGAGGAGGCCCGGATCGCCGCCGCGCCGACGTTCACCTTGTTCAGCGCCACCAAGGAGAACGCGCCGGGTCGGACGCTGACCGCGGCGCAGCGAAAGATGCTGCTGTTCGACCAGACGCGCCCGGACTCGACCTGGTGCAACGTGCCGCTCACCGTGCGGATCGCCGGGCCGCTCGACGCCGCCCGGCTGCGGGCGGCCCTGCGGCGGTGCTGGCTGTCGCACGAGGCGCTGCGCAGTACCCACGACGGCGACACCGCCATGACCGGCGTCCTCCCGGAACTGCGGGAGGTCACGGTGACCGACGAGGCGGGTTTGGCCGAGCTGCGAGAGCGGGAACTGCGCACGGGGTTCGACCTGGCACACGAAGCACCGCTGCGAGCGACCTTGGCCCGGCTCGCCGACGACGACCACGAACTGATCCTGATCACCCACCACATCGCCACCGACGGGTACTCGCTCACCGTTCTGCGGCAGGACATCCTCGACGGGTACGCCGATCCGTCCCGCCCACCGCGGGCCGCTCACCGCCCAGTGCCCGCCGACGATCACGACGAGGACATCGAGTTCTGGGCCCACACCCTGGCGGACCTGCCGGAGGACACGGCGCTGCCGTTCGCCACGCCCGCAGGCCCGTCCCTGGCCGCGGACGTGGTGCCGTTCGAGCTTCCCGACGACGTGACCACCATCGTCCGCGAGGTCGCTCGAAGTGGGCGGTCCAGCCCGTTCATGGTGCTGCTCACCGCGTTCGGCGTGCTGCTCGACCGGCTCGGTGCGGGCGATGACCTCGTGATCGGCACGCCGGTCGCCGGGCGTGACGCGCCGGGCAGCGAGGACGTCGTCGACTGCCTGGTGAACATGGTCGCGCTGCGCCTGCGCCTGCGCGGGGCCACCACCTGGGCGGACGCGCTGGACACGGTGCGGTCGACCGCCCTGGACGCCTTCGACCACACCGGCGCGCCGTTCAGCGAGGTCGTGGACCGGCTGGCCGCGCCCAGGTCGGCGCACCCGCACCCGGTGTTCCAGGTCGTCTTCGCCGCCCCGCCCGCGGTAGCCGGACCGACTACAGTGGACGGTGTTACCTTCGACTTCGCGCACGGCACCAGCGCCGAGTCGCTCTTCGACATCGAGGTGCAGGTCTTCGACGACGGCGACGGCATGGGCGGCTACCTCAAGTTCCGCACGGCCCGCTTCACCCGGGCCCAGATGACCGCGGTGCTGGACCAGTTCCGCACCCTGCTCGGCGGGCTCGACCCGACCGCCCGGTTGGCCGACGCAGTCCTGCTCACCCCGGCGGAGCGCCACCGCGCGGTGGTCGAGTGGAACGCCACCACGACCGACTACCCGCGCGAGCGCACCCTGGTGGAGCTTTTCGAGTCGCGTGTGGACGAACGGCCGGACGCGGTCGCCGCGGTGTACGGCGCCGAAGTCCTCACCTACCGGGAGCTGGACGAGCGGGCGAACCGGCTGGCCGCGCTGCTGCGCGACCGCGGGGTCGGGCTGGAGGACCGGGTCGGGATCCGGCTCGGGTTCGGCGCCGGCTGGGTGGTCTCGGCCCTCGCCGTGCTCAAGGCGGGCGCGGCGTACGTGCCGCTCGACCCGCTGTACCCTGCGGCCAGGCTGGACCACATGTGCGCCGACAGCGGGGTGGCGACCGTCGTCACCGACGAGGTGCTCGGCGAATCGCCCACCTTCCCGGCCGACCGCGCGGTTCGTTGTGCCCGCCCGGATTCGTTGGCCTACGTCATGTACACCTCCGGCTCCACCGGGCGGCCGAAGGGGGTCGGCGTCACCCACCGCGACATCGTGCGGCTGGTGTGCCGGACCGACTACGTCCACTTCGGACCGGACGACGCGGTCGCGCAGGTCTCCAGCCCGTCGTTCGACGCGGCCACCTTCGAGCTGTGGGGCCCGCTCTGCGCGGGCGGCCGGATCGTCGGCGTGCCCAAGGACGACCTGCTGTCCCCACCCGACCTGGCGAAGACGTTGCGGGACAACGGTGTCGCCCTGATGTTCCTCACCACGTCGCTGGCGCGGCGGCTCGCCGCCACCGCGCCGGAGACCGTCGCCGGTCTGCGCCAACTGCTGATCGGCGGGGAGCAGCTGGACGCGGACACCGTGTCACGGCTGAGATCCGTGCCCGGCTTGACCGTGGTGAACGGCTACGGTCCAACTGAGACCACCACCTTCGGTGTGACCTGGGCCGCCGGAAGTGTTGTTGCCGGGGAGGTCGTGCCGATCGGGCGGCCCATCTCGAACAGCACCGCCTACGTCCTCGACGCCTGCCTGGAACCCGTGGCGCCCGGCATGGTCGGGGAGATCCACCTCGGCGGTGACGGCGTGGCCCGGGGCTACCTGGGCAGGCCCGGCCTCACCGCGGCCCGGTTCGTGCCCGACCCGTTCGGTGTGCCCGGTTCCCGGATGTACCGCACCGGCGACCTCGGCCGGTACCGCCCCGACGGCCTCATCGAGTGCCTCGGCCGGGTCGACCGGCAGGCGAAGATCCGCGGTTTCCGGGTCGAGCCCGGCGAGGTGGAGACGGTGTTGCGGGAGACCGGGCGCGTGGTGGACGTGACCGTCCAGGTGCGGGTCGAGGAGGAGCTGCTGGTCGGTTACGTCGTGCCCACCGACCCGGCGGAGTCCATGGCGGATCTGCGCGCGCAGCTCAGTGGACTGCTCCCGGAACACCTGGTGCCCGCGGTGCTGGTCGCGCTCGACGTGCTCCCGGTGAACCAGAACGGAAAGCTCGACACCGCCGCTCTGCCCGACCCGTTCGCGGCCGCCTTGACCGGGTCCGCCGGGGCCACCGCCGAGCCCACCACGGACACCGAGCGCGTCGTCCGCGACATCTGGCGCGAGGTCCTCGCCAACCCCGACATCGGCCTGCACGACGACTTCTTCGCCCTGGGCGGCCACTCGGTGAAGGCCGGGCAGGTGCTCGCCCGGATCCGCGCCGAACTCCGGGTCCCCGCCTCCCTGCGGCTGGTCTTCGACAACCCGACGGTGGCCACCCTGGCCGCCGCACTGCCCGTCCCGAGGAGCTGACGCCGGGTCCCTTGAGTCCACAATAGACAGGCGGCCGACCTTTCGGTCGGCCGCCTGCGGGTTCTCGCGCGTTACCCGGGCAAGCGGTGGCCACCGGTACCCGAGTGGCCGCCAACCTCGCCGGAAATGGTGCTAGCTGGGCAGCTCGGGGGCGTAGAGGGTGCGGAAGTACCAGCCCGCCGGGAACTGGGACGTGCTCTTGTACAGGCACTCGCTCGCCCACGCGGACCGGTCGCTGCCGTTGTCCCGCCACGCCTGGGCCTGGACCTCGCACTCGGTCACGGTGGTGTAGGGGCCGATGTAGGTGAACGGCGGTGGGGCCGCGACGGCGGGTGCGACCGCCCCCGCGACACCCACGGCGGCGAAGCAGACGGCGAGGAACAGTCGACGCATGTTGTGGACCTTTCGGTGATCAGCACCCGGACAACGCGAACGTACAGCGCTGAATCGGTTCGCGGCAGGGTTGGCGGCAGAGTGCGGCCGAGTGGATCAGCACCGGCGTCCGCGCGGCGGCGGCCCCGATCCGCTGTCGTACCGCGTTTTCCTCGACCGGTTGTCCGTCCGGCCGTTGCGCCCCGACCATCCTATTAGGACTCGTTGCCCCGTGGTCGACTCGGCGCACGGCCCACGAGGGGCACGCCGCGGCTCGGCTGACCAGCAGGGCGCGCTCACGGTCGTTGTCGGACAGCCCGGCCGCCCGCTCGAACTCGGTTCGGGCTCGCCCGGCGGCACGAGTTTGACCAGCAGGTCGGCCCGCACGGCGGGCAGCAGGTGGTAGCGGGCCGGCGCGTTCTCCTCGACGAGGGCGTCCCGACCACCCGGTCGAGCGCGGCCAGTCCGCGCCGGATCAGCGACTGGTCCCAGCGGGCGCGGTCCCGAGCAGGGTGACGATCTCGCCGGCGGCGTCGGTGCAGGCCCGCAGCAGGATGCCTGCAGCTCCATCAGCGCGAGCCGTCCGTGCGCCTCGGGCTCGTCCGGCGCGGGGGCGGCGAGTACCCGGCCCAGCCGCAACGCCCCCCACGCACAGCGCCGAGCGGGCGAGGTCGGGACCGGCGGTGGCCGAGTAGCCCGCGTTGAACAGCAGGTAGACCACGCCGAGGGCGGACGCCAGCCGGGGCACGAGCTCGGCGCCGGTCGGCACCTCGAAAGGCACCCGCGCGTGGTGGGTCCCGCTGGGCAACTCGGACAGCCTCTGCACGAGGACGGTGCTGGCCTCCCGGGATCAGCGCACTCGCGCCCACGTTCCGAGCTAGGCCGAGGTAGCAGGCCCACCGCACGGCGAGGGTCTTCTTGGCCCGAACAACGCGCTGGGCCATCGTCGCCGTTGGGGACCAGGAACGCCCGGGCGATCTCCTCGGTGCGCAGCCCGGCCTCGGCCCGACCGACGTCGCGGACCAGGCGGGCCAGGTCCCCGGTGAGCCGGGCCGCCTCGCTCCGCCAGACCGCCTCGATCGCCCGGTGCGTGGCGGGTGTCGGATCGGGGGCCCAGGCTCAACCGCACCGGGCGGACGCGCGCGACCGCCCGCGGTGACCGCGCTCTCGTGAGGTTCGGCGCGTGGTCGACCGCACCGAGAGCACGATCATCCGCGGGGTCAGTTCCCACCCTGTTCCTGCTGGGCGGCGGCCTCGGCGCGCCACTGGGCCACGTTGGCCCGGCCCAGCTCACCCACGCCGTCGGCGAAGGCGGCCACCTCGGCGGTGGCGTTGTCGCCGAAGTCCGCGGCCTCGAAGATCTGCCGGATCTCGACCTCGCCGACCTGGCCGGGCGGCAGGTTCGGGGCCCGCCTGACCCACTCGATGGCCTCCTCCCTGGAGGCCACCTCCAGGATCGAGTAGCCGGCGATCAGCTCCTTGGTCTCGGCGAACGGCCCGTCGACCACCGTGCGCTCCTCGTCCTCGAACCGGACCCGCACGCCCCTCGAGGTCGGGTGCAGGCCGTCGGCGGCCACCAGGACGCCCGCCTTGACCAGCTCCTCGCTGTACCGACCCATCGCCACCATCGCCTCGGTCGTGGGCAGCACGCCTGCCTCGGACTCGGCCGTCGCCTTGGCGATCACCATGAACCGCATCGTCATCATCTCCAAGTGGTCCGGGGTCCCGGGCCGTTCGCCCGGTCGCAACCCCGATTCACCAGGGCGTCGAACGGGCGACCCCGATTTCGACACCCTCACCGAACAATCTTGCAAAAGATTTCGCGGGGGACCCGGTCGTGCGGCGTCACGGGCCCGACCAGCGGTCCAGCGGGCGTTCGGTCGGCACGGGTGGCAGGGTGACCGGCGTGCGTGACACGTTGAACGCCGCCAAGACCAGGTCCGCGCTGCGCACGTCGGCGCGGGTCTCGTTGGACGCGCTGCTGGTCCTGCTGCTGACCGCCGTGGCGCTGTGGGTCCTGGGCTGGATGTGGTCGGTCGTCTGGCCGGTCGTGATCGCCCTGCTGCTCACCACGCTGACCTGGCCGGTGACCCGGTTCTTGCGCGGCAAGGGCTGGCACCCCGCGCTGGCGGCTTCCGTGGTGACCCTGCTGTTCCTCGTGGTCGCCGCCGGGACGGTGCTGCTGATCGCGATACCGGTGGCGTCGCAGTCCGGTGACCTGGCCGACGGTGTGGGCCGGGGGATCGAGCAGGTGCGGCAGTGGGCGTCGGGCCCACCGCTGAACATCCGGGACGACCAGGTCACCGGCGCGCTCGACGCCGGGGTCGACCGCCTCCAGGACAGCGTCGGGAGCATCGTCAACGCCACCGTGACCGGCGTGGGCGCGGTGGCCAACGGGGTGGTCGTCGCCGTGCTGGCGCTGTTCCTGATGTTCTACTTCCTCAAGGACGGCCCCCGCTTCCTGCCCTGGCTGACCCGGCAGCTGCCCGGGCGCCTGGCCGCGGACGTGCCGGTCGTGGCCGCGCGCTGCTGGGACACCCTGGGGTCGTTCGTGCGCTCCCAGGCCCTCGTGGGCCTGCTGGACGCGGTGTTCATCGGCCTGGGGCTGTGGATCATGGGCGTGCCGCTGGTGCTGCCGCTGGCGGTGCTGACGTTCGTCTCGGCGTTCGTCCCGATCGTGGGCGCCCTGTTCGCCGGGTTCGTCGCGGTGCTCATCGCCCTGGTGTCCAACGGCCTGACCGACGCCCTGATCGTGCTGGCGATCATCGTCGCGGTGCAGCAGCTCGAGGGCAACGTCTTCCAGCCGATCCTGCAGAGCCGGAGTCTGGGCCTGCACGCCACCGTGGTCCTGCTCGCCGTCACCCTGGGCGGCACCCTGGCGGGGATCACCGGCAGCCTGCTGGCCGTGCCCCTGGCCGCCCTCCTCGCCGTGGTCTGGGACTACCTCCGCGACCAGCTGAGCACCCCGCGACCAGACCCCGCGGCTGAACCACCGCCCACGACCGACACACCCTGACGACCGGCGCCGGTCGCTACTTCGGCGAGTCGGGACTCGGGGACAACGGGACCGCGGACTGGCCGTAGGCCTGGTTGGCCGCGATCACCACCCACTCCTGCCGTCCGGTGACACCGTGGGCGAATGAGCGGACCTCGGGCCCGAACTCGAACACGCGGCCGCTGACCCGCTCGACCACGATGTAGGACTCCACCGGCGCCTGGGCCGGGGTCGGCGCGGCCTCGAGCCAGGTGAGCGGGCTCGGGATCGCGACCCTGGGGGCGGGCGGCACCACGCTGGCCGCCTCGAAGGTCGCGGGGGCGCCGATGTCGACGGTCACCTTGGTGGCCGGACCGAGGCCCCAACTCCAACTGCGCGGCACGATCTCCAGTACGTACCGCCCCGGCGGGAAGCGGCTGTCGAGCACGCGCGAGAGGACCGGGGGCGCGCCGGCCTCCACCGTGTCCAGCGTGCGCCGCCTGCCCTGCGGGTCGGTGTAGTAGAACGAGTAGAGGTCCGGGGTGGCGTGCTGGCGGTACCGGGTGAGCGGCACGTTCAGCGTCGGCTGGAAGTCGTTGCGGGTGTCCCAGCTGAGGACGAGCTGGGCGTCGGTGACCCGCGCGGTCAGCGTGCGCGGTGCCGTCGGCGGCCGCAGCGGCAGGTAGTGGACCGTGGTGCGGACCTCGGGGGCTGGGCCGGCGAGGTTCGCGTCGCGTGTGGACACCACGAACCTGTCCCCGTACACCGCGCCCGCGGGGAGCGCCAGGTCAGCGGCCGTGATCGTGGTGTCGAGCTGCGTGATCGGGTTGGCGCACTGGGGATCGGTCCCGGCGCACAGGCGGGTCAGGGTGTGGTTGACGTCCTCGACCGCGCCGGGGCCGCGGGTCCACCGCACGCGCAGCGCGCCGGGGCTGGAGGTGACCTCGACCGGGTTCACCGCGGTGGGCGGCGGGCCCGCCGCGACGTAGCGGGAGTACTGGTAGGTGATCTGGTCGCCGGACTGGTTGAATCCCGCCGGGACCCGCGCGAGGCCGTTGGCGTTCTCCGGCAGCACGAACGCGCCCCACCGTGCCCCGGTGGGCACGTCGAAGGACGCCATCGTCGCGGTGGTCCGGACCAGCTTGCGGTCGGCGGCGTCGGCGGGGTTGACGAGCACGGCGGTGTACGCGGACACCGGCGGGCTCGAGGTCGCCGGGTTCCAGGAGAGGCGGACCGAGGTGCTGGTCGCGGTGGCGGTGAAGTCCGTGATCGAGGCGGGCAGGTCCGGGCGGGGACCGAGACCGTCCACAGTGGTCCAGCGGACCGCGGTCCCGACGACGCCGGTGATGAAGTCGCGGTGGTCGGGGGTGAACTCGGGGACGCCGGTGACCGGGTTCGGCGCGCCGTAGGTCATGAGGCCGACGAGGTGGCCGGTCGGGTCACCGGGGCGGTGGTAGAAGGCGGGGCCGCCGCTGTCGCCGGGGATCGCCGTGGGCGGGGCGGCCAGGGACGCCAGTTCCGGGTTGCCACCGGGCGTCGTCCACGCCGCGGTGAGCTTGCCGCCGCCCAAGCCCACGACCAGGGTGTTGCCCGCGTAGGTGAGGTCGTGCTCGAGGATGCCGCTCTCGACGAGGTCCGGGAACGCGGGCGCCGGGATCGCCGTCGTCAGGTGCGACACGCTCAAGTCGCAGCTGTTGCCGACGCACGACGTGACCGCGTCGATCGTCGCGGTCCCGTAGGCGTTCGCGAAGGTGCCGCCCACGCGTCCCGGCGCGTGCCGGGTGGTCAACACCCACTCGGGCGCGACCTGCACGCCCGAGGCACTCGCCCGGCCCGCCAACCGCCACTCGTCGACCACCTGACCGCTCAGCGGTTCCCGGATCGCGGTCACCACCGGGTCGACCCCGTTGCCCACCGCCGCGGCGGGGGTCACCGCCGCCGACAAGGAGACCGCGCACACCGCGGCCGCCATCGCCATCCGCTTGATCATGCCGCCACGCTAGGCCGCCGCGGACGCGCCGCTCCAGCACCGGATCCGCCCCTTCACGCGCTGTTCGTCGCCGGTTCCCGCACTCACCCGTTCGGCCCGCGACGGCCGCAACCGGCCCAACCACACCGCGCCCGCCATCTCTCCACAATGGACTCTTTGCGTCCGACCAAACCGGTTGCCAAGCCGGGCGGGCCGACAAACTGGCCCTGGGGACCACCGTCCACATCGCCGCGATCAACGAATGGCTCTGACCGACTTCGATACCGGCCCTAGGCCGCCTCGCGCAGCAGTTCGGTGAGCTCGGCGGGCATGGTGATCATGCAGTCGTGGCCGGTGGGCAGGTCCCGCACCCGCTCGCCCGCCGGGACGGGGCGCCGGGTGATGCCCGCCGGTCGGCTCCCGACGCAGTGGATGTGCGTGCGCGGGACCCCGCGCGCGGCCGGGTCGCCCGGCCGGACCGGCTCCTGGAGGCAACGCACCGGTTGGTCGGACAGCATCGCGCGCAACCAGGCGACGTCGTCGGGGTCGGTGACCCCGAACAGGCCGAGCGGCGGCGGTTGCTCCGGCATCGGCGGGACCCGCCAACCGTCCACGGCGGCGTCGACGAGGTGCTGGGTGACCGGGAGGACGTCGACGGCGGTCTCGCCGTCCTCGGGGACCATCGCGTCGAGGAACACCAGGTGCGCGATCCGGTTCGGGACCCGGTTGACGACCCCGGAGATGACCATCCCGGCGTAGCTGTGCCCGACGAGCACGACGTCGCGCAGATCCTCGGCCTCGATCAGGCCGGTGACGTCGTCGACGTGGGTGCCGAGCCCGACCTCGGGACCCAGCAGGTGGGCCTTGTCGCCGTAGCCGGTCAGCGACGGCGCGAGGACCCGGTGCCCGGCCGCCTCCAGCAGCGGGACCACCCGGTCCCAGCTCCGCCCGCTGTGCCAGGCGCCGTGCACCAGCAGAAATGTGGCCATGGTCGTGCGGTTCCTCCCCGTGCCCCGGTACCTTTTGGTAACCGGGACCATCGTGGTCCGCACGACGCGCACCGGGCAATAAGGCACTTCTCGGTGCCCCGGTTCTCTGGAGGTAACCGTGCCGGACCCGTGCCAGGCCCGCGAAGTCCTGGGGATCGTCGGCGACAAGTGGGCCCTGCTGATCGTGCGCACCCTCAAGGACGGCCCGCGGCGCTTCACCGAGCTCAAGCGGGCCGTCGACGGCATCAGCCAGCGGATGCTCACCGTGACCCTGCGCGACCTGGAGCGCGACGGGATCCTCACGCGCACGGTCCGCGACGTGATGCCACCGCACGTCAGCTACGAGCTCACCACGATGGGCCGCACCCTGCGCGAGGCCACCGCTCCGCTGCTCGAGTGGAGCCTCGCCCACCTGCCCCACATCGACGCCGCCCGCGCCGCCTACGACAACCGCTGAGCCGCCCCGTTGGTGGACCGAACCTGCCGCCCGCGGCACCAGGGCGCAGGTCAGTCTGCACCGGAGCTGATTCCGGCCGCGATCGGGCAAGCCGGGCGCCCAGCCGACCGACCCGTCAGGCGCCACCGGTGATCCCCGGCCCAGCGCACCCGCCCAGGGCCGTCGTCCATCGGCTCCCTCGCCCCCGCTGTGGGGACGAGGGAGTCGCCTCACCCGGCGAGCAGGTCGCGCCCCCGCTTGCCGACCGAGCGCAGACCCTGCAGCGGTCGCTGCTGCTCACCCTGCTGCGCGCCGAGCACGACGAGGACGCCGGTCAGCACCGGGGTGGCCCACTGCAGCAGGCGCAGCTGCCGCTGTGCCGCCGCGACGTCGGTCGGAGTCGCGTCCCCCGGCTTGGTACCGCTCTCGGCCGGGACGTCGCCCGCCGCCGCCACCTTGGCGCCCAGCACCCCGCTGTAGGCCGTGGTCGCCAGCGCCGCCGCGGTGAGCACGGTCTTGACGATGGTGTTGGCCTTGGCCCCGGGCTGGGCCCGCACCCGCTTGCGCTGCGCGATGACCAGTCCCGCGCCCCCGACCAGGTGGGCGGCGATCGACGCGGCGGACACCGGCGACCACCGCGCCCACCCGGACGAGGCGATCTTGGTGCGCTCGGTCTCGTCGTCGACGTCGGCCGCGGCGCCGTTCACCCCGACCGCGCCCATCAGGGCACCGCCGAACCAGGCGCTCAGACCCACGTCGTGCAGCGAGCGGATGATGGTGTTCCTGCCATTGCTCATATTCCCTCAAATCTGGAAAGGGCCGGAAACGGCCCGGAGACCAGCGCGGTCGAGGCGTGGCGCGCTCAGGGAGATCCGGACGACACCGGGGCTGGGGTGCGTACCTGGAAATGGGAAGAGCGCGTTCCACTGGCCGTGTGGCTGGTAGTGGGCGGATACCCGACACCGCGTTCGGCAAACGGGAATCCGATGTCAGCCCGGTCGCACCCGCACGACCGGGTGAAACCGCCCCGGCTCGCCGAACGGGCCCCACGCGGCCGGGGCGACGTCGGTGTCGAAGGTCGCGGACCGCGGGACGAGCAGTCGCGGCGGGTTGCCGCGCGTCGCCTTCAGGCGGTCACGGTCCCGCCCGGTCAGCGCCTGCCGGTGGCCAGGATGACGAGGAACTGGCCGCCGCCCGGCTCGACGTTGGCGGTCACCGGCAGCCCGGGCACCAGCCGGGAGAAGCGGTCCACCAGCCAGTCCGCCGCCTCGCGCGCGTCCCGTTCGGTCGGGCAGCGGGCGACCATCTCCCGGCCACCCTTGCGCTCCAGCCGCCCGGCGACGGTGATCAGGGGAGCGGGCTCGGCCACGTGCAGGCGGTCCGGCCAGGCGATGACCACCTTGACCGCGCCCTTGCGGGTGTTGCACCCGCGGTGCGCGAGCCGCTCGGTGACCTTGGCCTTCCGGTCGGCGGTCCGGCTGTCGACGCTGGGCCCCCGCGGGTCGTTCACCGACATGTCCGCGTCGACCGGCTCATCGCACACCCAGCACCGCCAGCCGTCGCGCTCGGCCACGTCATCGAGGAGACTCACCCGAGCAAACTAGCCTGCCCGGTCGCCGTCGCGCTCACCGCGCCCGGGTGAGCGCCACCAGTCCCGTGCCACACCCTCGCCGTCGAGCCGGTTCCATGCGGACACCGACCGCCGTCGTCGGGCACGCGCGGCATGGCTCATTCCTGCATCGCCCGCTTCGCTTTCGCGGTGGCATCCATTCGGTGCGCCACAACACCCAACTCTCGCCGCGCGGTCCGTGTAGTCGAGATCTTGCAGCTGCGCTAAAAGGAATTGTCGGATGCGGCTGTTACGTTCGCGTCGCGAGCCGGTGGAGTGAGGAGGACATCAGTGGTGGGAGTGGCACTGCGGCTGGTCGAGGATTCGGACCTCGACGCCCTGTTCAACCAGATGCGCGACCCCGAGTCGGTCTGGATGGCCGCTTTCACCGCCCGGGATCCCGACGACCGGCAGGCGTTCGACGCCCACATGTCGAAGTTGCGCACCTCCCACGACATCACCCTGCGCGCGGTGACCCGCGACGGACACCTCGTCGGCAGCATCGGTTGTTTCGTCGTGGAGGGCGACACCGAGATCACCTACTGGATAGACCGTTCGGTCTGGGGTCAAGGGGTCGCCGGCCAAGCCCTCGCCCTGTTGCTCGACTTGGTCAAGGTTCGGCCCTTGCGTGCCCGCGCCGCCAGCGACAACCTCGGCTCGCTCAGAGTCCTGCGGCGGGCGGGCTTCACGACCACCGGCACCGAGATCGCCTACGCGGCCGCCCGGGACGCCGAGATCGAGGAAACCATCCTGCGCCTCAGCTAGCCCAGACCCGCAGGCGCCGCCCCACCCGGGCCGTCAGGGCTTGAAGACGACCTTGATGGCGCCGCTTTCCTTGCGTTGGAACATGTTGTAGGCCTCGGGTGCGTCGGTGAGTGGGATGGTGTGGGTGGCGAAGGTGTCCACGCCCAGGGGGTCGTCGTCGGTGAGCAGGGGCAGGATGTCGGGGACCCAGCGGTGGACGTTGGCCTGGCCCATGCGCAGTTGGACCTGCTTGTCGAACAGGGTGAGCATCGGGATCGGGTCGGTCATCCCGCCGTAGACGCCGACCAGGGAGATGGTGCCGCCGCGGCGGACGATGTCTATGGCGAGGCGTAGTGCGGAGAGGCGGTCGACGCCCGCGGTGCGCATGATCTTGGCCGCGGCGGCGTCGGGCAGGAGGCCGACGGCGCGTTGGGCGAGGCCGGCGACGGGGGCGCCGTGGGCTTCCATGCCGACGGCGTCGATGACCGAGTCGGCGCCGCGGCCGTTGGTCAGGTCGCGGACGGCGTCGCCGAGGTCGTTGCCGAGTTCGCGCACGTCCAGGGTGTGCACGCCGCGGGCGGCGGAGCGGGCCAGCCGCTCGTCGACCAGGTCGATGCCGATCACGTTCTCGACGCCGCGGTGCTGGGCGACCCGTGCGCACATCTCGCCGATGGGTCCGAGGCCGATCACGGCGAGCGTTCCGCCGGGGGGAACCGCGGCGTACTCGACGCCCTGCCAGGCGGTGGGCAGCACGTCGGAGAGGAACAGGAACCGGTCGTCCGCGGGGCCCTCGGGGACCTTGATCGGCAGCTTGTCCGCGAACGGCACGCGCAGGAACTCTGCCTGGCCGCCGGGCACGCCGCCGTAGAGCTTGGTGTAGCCGAAGAGGGCGGCGCCCATGCCCTGGTCGCGGACCTGGGTGGTCTCGCACTGCGAGTGCAGGCCCTGGCCGCACATGAAGCAGTCACCGCAGGAGACGTTGAACGGCACCACCACCCGTTCGCCGACCTTGAGCGAACTCACCCCCGGCCCGACCTCCTCGACGACGCCCATCGGCTCGTGCCCGAGGATGTCGCCCTCGGTGAGGAACGGGCCGAACACCTCGTAGAGGTGCAGGTCCGAGCCGCACAGGCCGGTGGAGGTCACCCTGATGACCGCGTCGGTCGGGTCCTGGATGACCGGGTCGGGGTGGGTGTCCACCCGGACGTCGCGCTTTCCGTGCCAGGTCAGAGCCTTCATCGAGTCGCCTCCAGGGCGGTGTCGGGGGTGCCGCGGTCGGTCAGGACGGACTGGGTCGACGCCCGCGGGCCAACAGGACGACCGCGACGACGCCGACCACCGCCCCCACCCCGATGAGCGGTCTTCAAGTGTGCCGCGTCCCGCCCGCGGGAGTGCGGTCAACGTCCTGTTCGGACTCGTCGACCGTCGGCTCGACCTCGGCGCGCAGCTCGTCGTCGAGCGCGTGGGTGTCCCGGGGCGGCAGGAACGGTTCCTGTTCCGCGGGCACCCCCTCGGTGATCTGCTTGGCCCGGGCGAGTTCCGCGTCCAGTTCGGCGCCCAGGAGCACGGCGATGTTGGAGATCCACAGCCACACCAGGAACCCGATGACGCCGCCGAGGGAGCCGTAGGTCTTGTTGTAGGAGCCGAAGTTGGCCACGTAGAAGCCGAACGCGCCGGAGGCGATGACCCACAGCAGGACGGCGAGCAGCCCGCCGGGGCTCAGCCAGCGGAACTTGGGCTGCCGGACGTTGGGCGCGGCCCAGTACAGGATGGCGAACGCCAGCCCGACCAGCAGCGCGATCACCGGCCACTTGGCGATGTCCCAGATCCGCACCCCGGTGTCGCCGACGCCCAGCAGCGCCCCGACCCGGTCGGCGACGGTGCCGGTGGCGACCACCCCGACCGCGCAGACCGCGAGCAGCACGACCACCGCGGCGGTCAGCAGCAGCCGCAGCGGGACGGTCTTCCACACCGGCCTGCCCTCGGGCATCTCGTAGATCGAGTTCGCCGCCCGCATGAACGCGCCGACGTAGCCGCTGGCCGACCACAGCGCCCCGGCGATGCCCACGACCGCCAGCACACCCGCGGCGCCGCTGGTCCGCTGCAGGCCGGTGATGGCCTCGACGATGATGTCGGCCGACTCGCCCGGCGCGACCAGCCGGACGTTGTCGACCAGGGTCGCGGTGGCCGACGGGCCGAGCATCGCCAGCACCGAGGTGAGCACGATGATCGCGGGGAACAGCGAGAGCACGGCGTAGTAGGTCAGCGCGGCGGCCCAGTCGAGCAGGTTGTCCCGCTGGAACTCCTTGGCAGTGCTGCGAAGCACCGCCCACCACGACCGCTTGGGCAGGTCCGTCGGACCGTCTGGCACAGGCATCGCGATCCTCCGGGTAGTCCCGGCAGGTCTGCCCACCTCGATGTGCCGCGAAACATGGGCCACCGGAGCGCACGCCACTTGCCCCGGACTGGTGAGAGCGGGGTGGTCGCCGACCCGAAATCCGCGGCCGACCGGGCGCTGTCGTCACCTCGTGTTCCCTGCTCCGCCCGCGCGTCGCCACTCGTGGGTGTCGCCGGGTGTCACGGCGAGTCGTCGGCGTGCGCCTGCGGTTAGGCTTTCCCGGTGCCCGATCTGTCAGGCCCCGCCGATCGCGTGAGCGTGCTGGAGGCGATCACCGATGTCGCGCTGCGCCACCTGGAGCTGGAGGAGTTCCTGGGCGAGGTGCTCCGGCGGGTGCGCGAGCTGTTCGAGGTCGACACCGCGACCGCGGTGCTCTACGACCCGGGGACCGAGCGCCTCGCGGTGACCGCCACCGCGGGCATGGAGGAAGAGGTCCGGCAGGGCACGACCATCGCGCTGGGTGAGGGGTTCACCGGCCGGATCGCCGCCAGCCGGGAGCCGATCGTCCTCGATCGGGTGGACAACACGACCGTGCTGAGCCCGCTGAAGTGGCGCAAGGGGTTGAGCGCCCTGCTCGGGGTCCCGATGCTGGCCCGCGGGGACCTGGTCGGGGTCCTGCACGTGGGCTCCCTGGTCCCGCGCCGGTTCACCGACGCCGACACCCGGCTGCTGCACCTGGTGGCCGACCGGGTCGCGCTGACCGTCCAGGCCGAGACGACCAGCGCCGAGCGCGCGGCGACCACGGCGTTGCAGCGCAGCTTGCTGCCCACCCGGTTCCCGCTGGTGGACGGCATGAGCTTCGCCGCCCGCTACCTCCCCGGCGCGCCGACCGCGGTGGGCGGGGACTGGTACGACGTGTTCCCGCTGCCCGGCGACCGGCTCGGCGTCGTCATCGGCGACGTCGCGGGCCACGGCCTCGCCGCGGCGGTGGTGATGGGCAGGCTGCGCAGCGCGCTGCGCGCCTACGCCCTGGACTACGACAGCCCCGCCGAGGTGCTGGGCAAGCTGCACCGGAAGGTCTCGCACTTCGAGGACCGCGCGATGGCCACGGTCAGCTACGGGATCGTCGACCTGGCCACCCGGCGGATCACCCTGTCCTCGGGCGGGCACCTCCCGCCCGTGTTCGCCGCGCCGGAGCGGGCGGCGTGCCTGGTGCCGGTCGAGCCGGACCCGCCGGTCGGGCTGAACATCCCGGTGCCGCGGGGCAGGCGCGAGACCACCCTGGACCTGCCCGCGGGCTCGGTGCTGGTCTTCTACACCGACGGCCTGGTCGAGCGGCGGGGGCACTCGATCGACACCCACCTGGCCCGGCTCACCGCCGCGGTGGTCCCGGCACCGCCGGACACCGTGTGCGCCCAGGTGGTGGACGCGCTCATCGGCCCCGAGCCCGCCACCGACGACGTGGCCCTGCTCGTCCTGCGGCTGCTCCCCCGCGACCAGGACGGGGGAGCCGGGGGCGCCGGGGGCGCCGATGACAGCGTCCACTGTGGTCAGTAGCGCGTGCGGCCGAGGACCGTTCCACGTCCCGAACCCGTGCGGCACAACATGATCCAGATCGCGAACACGGTGCTCGGCCGCCACTGGCTCCGCACGGCCGAGCACGGTGAGGCTGGTGGCATCGACGCGAACCGCGCTCACATCCAGGTCGCGGGCGTGGCGGCGGTGGGACATGGCACCATTCGTCCGACTGTCCCGCCCACCGCACGCCGAGGAGCAGGCCATGACCGACCACACGACGGCCCGGGGCGACTCGACCGACGACGCGGCGGCCCCGTTCGACGTGCTGCTGGTCGAGGACGACGAGGGTGACGTGATCATGATCCGCGAGGCCCTCGAGGCCCGCGGCACCAGCACCACGCTGCACGTGGTCCACGACGGCGTCGAGGCGGTCGCCTTCCTGCGCCGCGCCGAGGCCTATCACGACGCGCCCCGGCCGCGGCTGGTCCTGCTCGACCTCAACATGCCCCGCAAGGACGGCCGCGAGGTCCTCGCCGAGGTCAAGGCCGACCCGGACCTGGCCGCGATCCCGGTGGTCGTGTTCACCACCTCCGCCGCCCAAGCCGACGTCCTGGCCAGCTACTCCCTGCACGCCAACGCCTACGTCACCAAACCCACCGACCTCGACGAGTTCATGTCCGCCATCGGCAAGATCGACGACTTCTTCGCCGCCACCGTGCGCCTGCCCGCCTGACCCGTCCCACGCGCGCGGACCTGCGGGCGCCGCACTGTCCGAAAAGGACCGTGCGGGACCCCTGGCGGCGAGCACCCCGCTCGAGCGGCGGGACCCCGCGCCGACACGCCGGGTGGATCAGCGGCGGCCGAGTCTTGTCCACGTCGGCGCCGCGCGGTGGGCGGCCGTACTGTTGGGGATCGCACGGAGGTCGAGTGGAGGCCCATGGTGGAGGACCGGCTCCAGCGGTTGCGGGACCTGCTCGCCGCCGACCGGCTGAGCCGACCCGCCGCGGCGGTGCGCCTGGTGTGCGAGCGGTGTTTGGTCGAGCTGTCGATCTCCGGGGCGGGCGCCACCGTGCTGAGCCACCTGCCGGGGGTCGACAGCGATGACGACCGGCTGGGGCGGGGTCTGGTCTACGCCACGAACGCGGTCAGCGCCGGGCTGGAGGACCTGCAGCTGACGGTCGGTGAGGGCCCGTGCCTGGACGCCTTCGCCTCCGGTGGCCCGGTGCTGGTGGCCGATCTCGCCGCCGAGACGGCGCGGTGGCCCGCGTTCACCCGCGCGGCGTGCGACCTGGGCGCGGCGGCCGTCTTCTCCTTCCCGTTGGAGGTCGGCGTGGTGCGGTTGGGGTCGTTGGACCTCTACCGGGACACGGCCGGGCCGTTGACCCGGGTGGAGTTGGCCGACGCGCTGATCCTGGCCGATCTGGCGACGCAGGGGGTGGTGGCCGACCTGGACGGCCACGACACCGAGGACGTGAGCTGGCTCGCCGACCCGCACGTCGAGGTGCACCAGGCCGCGGGCATGGTGCAGGTGCAGCTGGGGACGACCACGGACGTGGCGCTGATGCGGCTGCGCGCGCACGCCTTCACCCACGACCTGCCGCTGGCCGAGGTCGCCCGGCGGGTCGTGGGGCGCACACTGCGGTTCACCGACGACAAGGATGGGCACTAGTGCTTGGTGGAAGAAGGTCGACGTGATGGGCGATGTGACGGGCCGCGTGCCAGGCGGCGCTCGGGACCAGCGGCTCGCGAGCACGTTCGTGGCGCTGGCCGACACCCTGGTCGCGGACTTCGACGTGCTCGACTTCCTCGGTCTGCTCACCGAGCGCGCGGTCGAGCTGCTCGCGGTGGACGCCGCGGGCGTGATCCTGTCCGACCAGCGCGGTGGGTGGCGCCCCGCGGCGGCGTCCTCCGAGCACGCCCACCTGGTCGAGGTGTTCGCCGCGCAGACCAAGCAGGGTCCGTGCCTGGACTGCGTCCGCACCGGCGCGGTGGTCACCAGCGCGGACCTGGCCGACGAGCGGCGGCGCTGGCCGCAGTTCGCCCCGGTGGCGGTCAGCGCGGGGTTCCGCGCGGCCTGCGCGGTGCCCATGCGGCTGCGCGACGACGTCATCGGCGCGCTCACCCTGCTCAGCGCCGAGCCGGTGGCCATCGATGACGCCAGTGTCGCGCTGGGGCGGGCGCTGGCCGACGTCGCCACCATCGGGATCCTGCAGCAGCGCGCGATCCGGCACGACGAGATCGTGGCCGAGCAGCTGCAGACCGCCCTGCACCACCGCACGGTCGTCGAGCAGGCCAAGGGCGTGCTCGCCGAGCTGGGCGGGCTGGACATGCACCAGGCCTACACCGCCCTGCGGGCCCACGCCCGCGCCCACCGCCGCAGGCTCTCCGAAGTCGCCCACGACGTGGCCACCGGCGCGCTCGACCCCAACACCCTGCTCAGCGACCCGGCCACGGTGCCAGGGGCCTAGCCGACGCCAGGGGCCCAGTCGAACAAGCCCATCAGGAGGCTCTCGTGCCGGACACCTCTGACGCCGTGGCGGCGCCGGCCCGGGAACAGCGGATCTCCCGCACGTTCGTGGCGCTCGCCGACTCCCTGGTGGACGATTTCGACATCGCCGAGTTCCTCGACGTGCTCACCGAGCGGGCGGTGGAGCTGCTGTCGGTCACCGCCGCCGGGGTCATCCTGCTCGCGCCGGACGGCAGGCTCGAGGTGCTGTCGAGCACCTCCCGACGAGCGGACCTGCTGGAGCAGTTCGCGGTGGAGATCAACGACGGCCCGTGCGTCGAGTGCACCCGCCGCGGCGTGCCGGTGACCTGCGCCGACCTGGAGGTCGAGGCCCGCAGGTGGCCCCGGTTCGCCGCCGCCGCCCGCGAGTGCGGGTTCCGCGCCGCCCACGCGCTGCCGATGCGGCTGCGCAAGCAGACCATCGGCGCGCTGAGCCTGCTCGGCGCCCAGCCGGGCAGCCTCGAGGGCGACCAGCTCGGCCTCGGGCAGGCACTGGCCGACGTGGCCACCATCGCGATCCTGCAGCAGCGCAGCATCGAGCACGGCGACCGGCTCTCCAGCCAGCTGCAGACCGCGCTCAACACCCGCGTGGTGATCGAACAGGCCAAGGGCGTGCTGGCCCAGCGCGCCGCGCTGTCCATGGACGAGGCGTTCGCCCTGCTGCGCGGCCACGCCCGCGCCCGCAGCCAGCGCCTCGTCGACCTGGCGACGGCCGTCGTGGCCAACACCGCCGACCTCGACTCGATCACCCTCCCGGCTCGCCCGCCGACCGGTCGGGGCGAGGGCCGGAGCTGACCGTGGGCGTCCACTGTGGATGGTCGCCGCGATCCGGTCGGCGCTCCCGCCCACGTCTCCGTGTCGGAATTGCCCGGGCCGGGTAGTTCCCCGGTATGGCGGTCTACGGCTTACACGCATCCCATGAGCAGGTCCACCCGGCGCGACTGCTGGCCGCGGTGCGCCGCGCGGAGGACGCCGGGTTCGGCGCGGCGATGTCCTCCGACCACTTCGCGCCGTGGACCTCGGCCCAGGGCGAGTCGGGTTTCGCCTGGTCGTGGCTGGGCGCCGCGCTGCAGGCGACCTCGCTCGGGTTCGGTGTGGTGACCGCCCCCGGCCAGCGCTACCACCCGGCGATCACCGCCCAGGCCATCTCGACGCTCAGCGCCATGTACCCGGGCAGGCTGTGGGCGGCGCTGGGCACCGGCGAGGCGTCCAACGAGCACATCACCGGCGCCGGGTGGCCGCGCAAGGACGTGCGGTCGGCGCGGCTGCGCGAGTGCGTCGACGTCATCCGGGCACTGCTCGCCGGTGAGGAGGTCTCGCACGACGGTCTGGTGACCGTCGACCGGGCCCGGCTGTGGACGCTGCCGGAGACGCCGCCGAAGCTCTACGGCGCGGCGGTCAGCGTCGAGACGGCGCGCTGGTGCGCGGAGTGGGCGGACGGCCTGATCACCGTCAACGCGCCCGTCGAGCACTTGCGGTCGGTGGTGGGCGCCTACCGGGACGCGGGCGGGCGCGGGGAGCTGGCGTTGCAGGTCCACCTGAGCTGGGCCCCGTCGGAGGACGAGGCGCTGGCCGTCGCGCACGAGCAGTGGCGCGGCAACGTGTTCCCGCCGCCGGTCTGCTGGGACCTGCTCCCGGCCCACTTCGACGAGATCTCCCGCTTCGTCACCCCTGAGCAGGTGCGCGCCTCGGTGAACGTCTCGGCCGACCTCGGGCAGCACGCCGCCTGGCTGCGCGGGTACGCCGACCTCGGCTTCGACCTGATCCAGTTGCACCACGTCGGCACGGAGCAGGACGCCTTCATCGACGCGTTTGGCGCCAAGGTGCTGGGGGAGCTGTGAGACTGACCAAGACCTCGGACCTGTGGTGGAAGAACGCGGTCGTCTACTGCCTGGACGTGGAGACGTTCCAGGACGGGAACGGCGACGGCTGCGGTGACTTCCGCGGGCTGACCCAGCGGATGGACCACTTCGAGCGGCTGGGCGTGACCTGCCTGTGGCTCATGCCG
Organism: Actinokineospora sp. NBRC 105648; assembly: GCF_030269645.1. Lineage (GTDB taxonomy): Bacteria > Actinomycetota > Actinomycetes > Mycobacteriales > Pseudonocardiaceae > Actinokineospora. The sequence continues at coordinate 145,926 of NZ_BSTR01000006.1, forward strand.
TTCCTGCCCTCGCCCGACCGCGACGACGGCTACGACATCACCGACTACTACTCGGTCGACCCGCGGCTGGGCACCGTGGGCGACTTCGTGGAGTTCATGCGCACGGCGCGCGACCGCGGCATCCGGGTCATCGCCGACCTGGTCGTCAACCACACCTCCGACCAGCACCCGTGGTTCCAGTCGGCCCGCGAGAGCCGCGACTCGCCCTACCGCGACTGGTACGTCTGGCGCGACGAGCCACCGGCGGACGGTCCGGAGGGCGTGGTGTTCCCGGACAAGGAAACCAGCCTCTGGGAGTACGACGAGAAGACCGAGCAGTACTACCTGCACCGGTTCTACAAGCACCAGCCCGACCTCGACGTGGCCAACCCGGCGGTGCGCGACGAGATGGCGCGGATCATGGGGTTCTGGCTGGAGCTGGGCCTGTCCGGCTTCCGGGTGGACGCGGTGCCGTTCCTCCTGGAGACCGAGGGCGCCCTCGACGCCCACGACCTGCCCGACCCGCACGACTACCTGGTCGACCTGCGCGCGTTCATCTCCCGCCGCGTGGGCGACGCGGTGCTGCTCGGCGAGGTGAACCTGCCGTACGAGGACACCATGGAGTACTTCGGCGCGGGCGTCGGCGACCAGCTGACGATGTGCTTCGACTTCATCGGCATGCAGAAGATGTACCTGGGCTTGGCCCGCGGCTCGGCGGCCCCGCTGGTCGAGGCGCTGACCGAGCGCCCGGAACCGCCCCGGGACGGGCACTGGGCGACGTTCGTGCGCAACCACGACGAGCTGACCCTGGACAAGCTCACCGACGCCGAGCGCGCCGAGGTCTTCGCGGCGTTCGGCCCGGCTCCGGAGATGCAGCTCTACGACCGCGGGCTCCGCCGCCGCCTGCCCCCGATGCTCGACGGCGACCGACGACGGATCAGGATGGTCTACAGCCTGCTGTTCTCCCTGCCCGGCACCCCGGTCCTGTTCTACGGCGAGGAGATCGGCATGGGGGAGAACCTCGCCGTCGAGGGCCGCTCGGCCGTGCGCACCCCGATGCAGTGGGAACCCGGCGTCGGCGCGGGCTTCTCCACCGCCGACCCGTCGACGTTCCCCGCCCCACCCCCCGTGGGCACCTACGGCCCCTCCGAGGTCAACGTCGCCCGCCAACGCCACGACCCCGACTCCCTGCTGTCCTGGATCCGCCTCCTGATCGAGCGCTACCGCGAGAACCCCGAACTGGCTTGGGGTGACTTCACCCCCCTGCCCACCGACGACGACGCCCTCCTCGCCCACACCTGCACCGCCGATGGCGTCTCCATCACCGCCATCCACAACTTCACCGAGCACGAGGCAACCACAGCCCTGCCCCTGCCCGAGGGGCCTCACCTCGACCTCCTCACCCAAACCCCGATCCCCTTCCCCAACGGCGAGCTCACCGTCGCCCCCTACGGCTCCCTCTGGTTCCGTCACCCCGCTTGACGGGATCCGTTCACGACCTCACCCGGCGCGTGGCCGCGGGTAGCTGCTGCGCGCCGGTCGGGTGTGGTAGTCACGGCATCACCCGCCTCACCCCCGACCACCGGGGCGCCGTGGTGATGGACATCTGGCGGATCCAGGACGGCCTCCTGGCCGAACACTGGGACGTCGGACAACAGGTACCCGACGACATCTCCCCCGACGACATGCTCTGAGCCCCGACACGCGATCCCGTCGGCGAGGCGTGGTCGGCGGGTGGTTCGAGTACGGGTCGGCGGGCCCCGCTCCAGGGTGGAGGGCGACGGGTCCAGCCGGCGGGTGCCCGATCCGGGCACGTGTGGCTGGATGCGGTGCGTGTGACCGGTATCGGGTGCGGCTAGGGACGTGCATGACCCGGGATGGTCGGGTATGGGCGTGTGCGACGTGGGCCGTGTGCAGACCTGGGATGGCCGGGGCGGCGGTGGTGATCACCGTGGTGGCGCGCTGGTCCTCCCGACAGGACCGGCGCGCTGGTCCTCCCGACAGAGCCGGCGAGATACCGCTAGCGCGGGTTCGCATGGCGGGTGCAGCGAGATCTCGCTAGGGGATTCTCCCGGCAGGACCAGCGAGATCCCACTGGCGGGATCTCGGCGGGGATCCCGCTCCGGGAGATCCGCTGGCGGGTCCTACTTGCTGGCGGGTCCTACTGGCAGGGCCGGCGGGATCTCGGCGGGTCCGGTCAGTCAGCCTGGTCGTTCGCCGCGCTGGTTCGGGTGCGGTGTCTGCGCACGGCGTCGCGGTTGGCGCACTGGTGGGTGCAGTAGCGCTTCCGGCCGGTGCGGGTAGTGTCGGCGAAGATCGTGTCGCAGTCGGTCACGGCGCAGCGTCGTAGTCGGTGGATGCCTCGTCCGGTCAGGTGCAGCGCGGTGCCGACGGAGATGATCGCGCACAGCACGGAGCCGAGCGGAACGCCGTGGTCGCGGTAGTGCAGGTGCCAGCCCGCGTCCCCGTGGTCGGTCAGCCGCGGGTGTGCGGCCGATTCGCCGAGCATGTGGTTGAGGAGCCGGGCGCGCTCGTGCTCGGTGGTGGCGTCCACGACGCTCTCCCACGCGTTCAGCATCGCCTGGGTGCGAGTCAGGTCGTTGCCGGTCGCGGCCTGTTCCACCACCAGGCCGGCGGCGCGGCAGCGGTCGACAAGCTCCTCGACGGTCGTGGGACGTCGGTTGGCGAGCTCGGCGGCCAGGTGCACGACGTCCGCGCCGTAAGGGTTGAGGTGCACAAGCCCATTACAACACGCTGGTGGGATGCGGGAACAGATCGCGGTGCGGCAGGCGTGCGAGAACGACGTCGGAGAGTTGGTGCGCCTACGGGCCTCACTGTTCGACGACCTAGGTGGCGACTTCTTCAACCCCCCGGCGGCCGATGGCGCCTGGCGGGCCGCGCTGGCCAAGGTCCTGACCAGGAAATTAGCCGCCGACGACGCGCGGATCCTCGTCGTTGACGGCGAGGCGGGCCTGGCCGCCTGCGGTATCGGGACCATCGAGGAGTGGTTCCCCGGCCCGCACTCGCGCAATGGCCGCATCGGCCACGTCATCGGCGTCGTCACCGACCCCGCCTACCGGCGACGCGGCTACAGCCGCGCGATCATGCACGCCCTACTCGACTGGTTCACCGCGGGCGATGCCGCGCGGGTGGACCTCTACGCCTCACCCGAGGGCGAACCGCTCTACCGCGATCTCGGCTTCACCGAACACCCCGACCCCGCCCTGTGGTGGCGCCCCTGACAGTCCCACCCCCGATGGGCGATGCTGTGATCACACCAGCCGGGGTTGCGTTGACTCGCGTTCTCTTTGGTGGACAAAGACTTAAGACCATCAACCCTCCACAATAGACGGAGTATCGGCGTGCCCGGACGCATGCCGGGGCCGACCCGGGCGGGGTGCGTACCAACCCCCGCACCAGGCCGAACAGTCGGCGCCGCCGAGAACCTGGGGGGCCAAGAAGCCGGTGTGTGAGCCGTCCGGCGGTTGGGCTCGGTGGTGGCCGGGTATGTCCGGAAGGAGAAGAGCGAAGGAGACGCCAATGGCAGGGTTGTTGAACCGGATCAAGTCCTTCCTGCGCAGCCCGCGCGGTCAGCAGTTGACGACCAAGGCGCGCGACCTGGCCCGAGACCCGCGCAACCGCGAGCGGGCCCGCCAGGCCGCGCAGAAGTTCCGCAAGCGCTGACCCGAGCGCACCTCAGACCAGACGCCCCGTTGACCACCTCACCCGGTGGTCAGCGGGGCGTGGTGGTTCCAGACCCGCACAACATCGCCACTCTCCACAAACGCTTGCGCTGACAAGGCCGCCACCTCGGTCGCGAGGGGCGGCCTCCTCGTGTCCGGCAGGCGTGGAGCGGTCTCGGACCGGGCGCCGGACGAGTCCGCCGGGGACCTTGGTGGTGCGGATGGGTGCCGCTGGTGCGGCGCTTGGACGATCGGTCGGGTCGAGTGCGGCACCCGGGAGCGGATCGCCCATTCCGCAAGCACTTCCGCGTTCCACCGCGCTCGCCTGCCCTCGTCCGGACGATGTCCTCGCGCGCTCCCGGCGTCCCGGGGTGGGGCCGGAGTGGACAACGCCGCGCGCACCGCCGCGGCCACCCGGCAGGCCCGCCACCGGTGACGCGCCGCTGTCTCCCCGTCACCCGTTCAGCGGTACATCGAGAAGTGCGCGGAACCCAATAATAATTCGCTGGCACACGATGATTTGTGCACGCAGGGTAATCGGCGGGGGCTTTTGGGCAAGCGACTCGTTTCATCTTGGGAGAATGGTGAAAATCTGCGGGTTGTCGCGCGCGTCCTTGATCGCACCGGTGCGGGCCGCGTCGGTGGGCGGGTCGTCCCGCGCGCACTCGCCCGCGCTGTTGTGACTGTGGCAGTTGTTGTGACTGTGGCATAAGCCTTCTGGTGACTGGTGGCGCACACCGCGCGCGCCCCGTCGCCGGGGGACGATCGGATCTCCGCGCGGCGGAACACCGTCGTGCTTCCCGGTCCTGCCTTTTCCGCCTGGGTCCGCCAGGTGGTTCGGTGGGCGTCGAATCCCGGCCGGACTCTGGCGACCCGGCGTCCGCGGATCCGCACGACTCGGTATCGCGAAGGTGACCGCACCACATTCTTTCGGTGATGAATGGATGTATCAGGTGATCGAGACGGATGCGAAACTAATCTCCCAGGAGCAGGTCGGCGCGAGCGGGCCGGACTGGCACCTCGACGCTCTGCGCGACCTCGAGTCCAGGCTCCTCGACCCCGGGTTCCCGTGCGTGTTCGCCAAGAACGCGGCGCGGAAGAAGATCGTCACGATGCTGTTCGTCGAGGACACCGGGAGCAGTGGCATCAGGCACCTGGCGGCGGGCCTGGCCGACTTCGTCGAGCGGTCGCGCGACTGGGACGGCAGGTTGGACTCCGCGCCGCCGCTGGTCGTGGCGTTCGCGCCGGACGCGGTGTACGCGCGGACGGTCGGCGAGTACCACTCGTTCGGCTGGCGGGTGCTGCGCTCCCTGCACGCCCTCGACCCCCGGCCGTGGCCCGCGGCGATCAGCCGGGACCCGGACACCGACTCGTGGTCCATGTGCTTCAACGGGATGGCGCTGTTCGTCAACATGAGCAGCCCGGCCCACCACGTCCGCCGCAGCCGCAACCTCGGCAGGCACTTCGTCCTGGTGGTCAACCCGCGGGAGCGGTTCGACGTCTTCGCGGGCGACACCCCCAGCGGGCGCAAGGTGCGCGCCAACATCCGGGCCAGGATCGGCCGCTACGACGGCGCGCCGCACGCCTGGCAGCTGGGCTCCTACGGCACCGGCGCGCTGGAGTGGCGCCAGTACGGCCTGGTCGAGGAGAACGTCGAACGCGCGGACCGCTGCCCCTTCCGGCTCCGCACCCCCGATCCCCGAGGAGGTACCCCGTGATCGACCTCATCGTCTCCCAGGGCCGCGTCGCCGACCGCGCGGCCAGGATGATCGAGGGCGCGGCGCGCACCGCGCGCGCCCTCGAGGACCGCTACGGCACCAAGGGCGACTACATCGGCGTGCCCGCGCCCGCCGAGCGCGACGACTGGACCGCCAGCCTCCCGCAGGCGCGCGAGACCCTGCTCGGCCTCGGGGCGGCCGTCGGGGCGAGCCTGCGCGGCGGCAACACCCCGGTGATGGTCGCCAACACCTGCTCGGCGAGCCTGGCCACGCTGCCGGTCGTGGCCGGTGAGCGCCCGGACGCCGTGGTCCTCTACATCGACGCGCACGGCGACTTCAACACCCCGGACACGACCGACTCCGGCTACCTCGGCGGCATGGTGCTCTCCGCCGCCTGCGGCCTGTGGGACAGCGGCCACGGCAGTGGCCTGCGGCCCGCGCAGGCCGTCCTGGTCGGCACCCGCGACATCGACGACACCGAGCGCGAACTGCTTCGCGCCAACGGGGTCCGCGTCATCCCGCCCCAGGAGGCGAGCGCGGCGAACGTGCTGGCCGCGGTCGGCGACGCGCCGGTGTGGGTGCACATCGACTGGGACGTGCTCGACCCGCGGTACCTGCCCGCCGACTACGTGGTCCCCGACGGCATGTCGCCCGCGCAGATCCGGGCGATCCTCGAGGCGATCCCGCCCGCCCGGCTGGTCGGCCTCGAGGTCGCCGAGTTCAACGCCCCGGTCGACGAGCGCGGTACCGCCGAGGCGGTGGCGACGATCCTGGACATGCTGGCCCCCGTCTTCGAGACCGCCGCGAACACCTGATCCCCCCGGCCCGCACCGAGATCCCGGCCCGACCCACCCGCGAAGGACGACCACCGTGCCCCTGTACGACAGCATCCTCGACACCATCGGCCGCACCCCCATCGTCCGGCTGCACCGGCTCGCGCCCGCGCACACCACCGTCTACGTCAAGGTGGAGTCGTTCAACCCCGGTGGCTCGGTCAAGGACCGCCTCGCGCTGGCCGTCATCCTCGACGCCGAGCGCAAGGGTCTGCTCAAGCCGGGGGACACCATCGCGGAGTGCACCTCCGGCAACGTCGGCATCGCGCTGGCCATGGTGGCCGCGGCCCGCGGCTACAAGTTCGTGGCGCTCATGGGCGACACCTACTCGGTCGAGCGGCGCAAGCTGATCCGCGCCTACGGCGGCAAGATCATCTTGTTCCCCGGGGCCGAGGGCAGCTCGGGCGGCAACCGCCGGGCCGACGAATTGGCCGCCAAGCACGGCTGGTTCCGGGCCAACCAGTTCGACAACCAGGCCAACCCGGCCTACCACCGGGAGACCACCGCCGCGGAGATCCTCAGCGACTTCGCGGGCAAGCGGCTGGACTACTTCGTCACCGGCTTCGGCACCACCGGCACCCTGACCGGGGTCGGGCAGGTGCTCAAGCTCGCCCGACCCGAGGTGCGCGTGGTCGCCGTGGAGCCGGAGAACGCCGCCGTGCTCGGGGGCAAGGAGTGGAACGTGCACCGCATCCAGGGCTGGGCGCCCAACTTCGTGCCCAGCGTGCTGGACCAGACCGTGATCGACGAGCTGCGGACCATCGGCGAGGTGGAGGGCCGCGACACCGCCCGCCGCCTCGCCGAGCAGGAGGGGATCTTCGCGGGCGTCTCCGCGGGCGCCACCCTCGCCACCGCGCTGCAGGTGGCCGAGACCGCCCCCGAGGGCTCGGTGCTGCTGGCGATGCTGCCCGACACCGGCGAGCGCTACCTGTCCACCTTCCTGATGGACGGCGTCGAGGAGGGCTCCGACGACGAGTGGCTGGCCTCCCTGGACACCGAAGACACCGAAGACACCTTGGACACCGTCGGAGGGGAGTGAGTCGGATGGGGGAGTTCATCCCCAGGGCGACCCGGTTCGTCGACCTGCCCACCCCCTTCCCGATGCACCGCGGCGGCGCGCTGCACGGGGCCCGGATCGCCTACGAGACCCACGGTGAGCCGAACGCGGCCCGGGACAACGTCGTCCTGCTGCTCACCGGGCTCTCCCCGAACGCGCACGTGGCCGCGCACCCGCTCGACCCCACCCCCGGCTGGTGGGAGGCGATGGTCGGCCGGGGCAAGCCGGTCGACACCGACCGGTGGCACGTGGTGTGCGTGAACTCGCTGGGCAGCTGCAAGGGCTCGACCGGGCCGCCGTCCACCGACCCGGCGACCGGCGAGCCCTACCGGTTGACCTTCCCCGACCTGTCCGTCGAGGACATCGCCGACGCGGCCGCGTTCACGGTGCGGGCGCTGGGGTTCGAGCGGGTGGCCTGCGTCATCGGCACGTCCATGGGCGGGATGAGCGCGCTGTCCCTGCTCACCCGCCACCCCGGGTTGGCGCGCAGCCACGTCAGCATCTCCAGCGCGGTGCACTCGCTGCCGTTCTCGATCGCCATCCGCTCCCTGCAGCGCGAGGCGATCCGGGCCGACCCGGGGTGGCGGGCGGGCGACTACGCGGACGAGGCGTACCCGCACCAGGGCATGCTGGCGGCGCGCAAGCTGGGCATGGTCACCTACCGCTCCGCGGGAGAGTGGGACGTGCGGTTCGGCCGGTCGCGGATGGCCGCGGAGCACCGCCCCGGCGGCGACCCGTTCGGCCCGGAGTTCGCGGTCGAGGGCTACCTCGAGCGCCAGGCCCAGCGCTTCGCGCGCCAGTTCGACCCCAACAGCTACCTCTACCTGAGCCGCTGCATGGACTGGTTCGACCTCGGCGAGTCCAGCGGGTGCGCCACCGCGGCGGCGCTGGCGCGGGTGGAGGTCGAGAAGGCACTGGTGGTCGGCGTGCAGACCGACATCCTGTTCCCGCTGCGCCAGCAGCGCCAGATCGCCGACGGCCTCGGCGCCGGGCGCGCCGACGTGCAGTTCCTCGCGCTGGAGTCGCCCGAGGGGCACGACGCGTTCCTGGTCGACACCGCCCGCTTCAGCCCACCGCTGGCGAAGTTCCTCTCGGAGCTGTGACCCGGGCCCACCACCCACGAGTCGGGAGACGAGTTGAGCACACCACAACCCAGGCTGGCGCTGGTCACCGGCGCCACCCGCGGCATCGGTCACGAGATCGCCCGCCAGCTCGCCGAGCAGGGCGTGCGGGTGCTGCTCAGCGGCCGCGACCGGGCCGCCGCCGAGGCCGCCGCGCAGGCGATGCGCGGCGAGGGCCTCGACGTCGAGGGTCTCGAACTCGACGTCACCAGCACCGCGGGCATCGCCGCCGCGCTGGCGGTGGTCGAGCGCGAGCACGGGCGGCTCGACATCCTGGTCAACAACGCCGGCATCCGGGTCGAGCAGTACGGCAGGCAGCCCTCGGAGCAGCCGATGCGGCACTGGCGCGAGACCTTCGAGACCAACCTGTTCGGCCTGGTCGAGGTCACCACCGCGTTCCTGCCGCTGATCCGCCGGTCGGACGCGGGCCGCGTGGTCAACGTGTCCAGCCTGCTCGGCTCGCTGACCGCGCACAGCGACACCGGCTCCTACACCTACAGCGACGCGTTCAAGTCGCTGCCCGCCTACAGCGCCTCCAAGAGCGGGGTGAACTCCTGGACCGTGCACCTGGCCTACGAACTGCGCGACACCCCGGTCAAGGTGAACTCCGTCCACCCCGGCTACACCAAGACCGACCTCAACGACGGCGCGGGCGAGTTCGACGTCACCGCGGGGGCCAGGACCAGCGTGCGGATGGCGCTGCTCGACGACGCCGGGCCGAGCGGGACCTACCAGCACCTGGGGGAGGTGCTCCCGTGGTGAGCCCGGCCACCGCGCTGGTCACCGACGTGGCGAGCCTGCCGATCGACTTCGACATGCCGCTGCTGCTCGAGGCGTGCCGGGAGGCGGGCGTGCGCACCGAGGTGTGCCAGTGGGACGACCCGTCGGTCGAGTGGTCCGGCTTCGCGGCCGTGCTGCTGCGCTCGCCGTGGAGCTACGTGGACCGGCTGCCGGAGTTCCTGTCCTGGTGCGACCGGGTCGCCGCCGAGACCCGGTTGTTCAACCCGGTGTCGGTGGCGCACTGGAGCCTGGACAAGACCTACCTGGCCGACCTCGCCGCGCGCGGTGTCGCGGTCGTGCCGACCACCTTCCTCGGACCGGATGACGATCCGCGGGAGGTGCTCGCCCAGTTCCTCGCCGAGCACCCGGGGGCAGGCGAGATCGTGGTGAAGCCGACCGTCGGCGCGTACTCCAAGGACGTCCAACGCTTCGCGCGGCTGTCGGCCGACGAGGCCGCCCACTACGCGGCCCGCCTGCGGGACAAGGGTTCCGGGGTGATGCTCCAGCCGTACCTGGCCGCGGTGGACCGCGACGGCGAGACCGACATGATCTTCTTCGACGGCGTCTACAGCCACGCCATCCGCAAGAGCCCGCTGCTCCTGCCGGACGGCACGGTGAACGTCCCCACCCAGGACGCCCGCAGCCCGCGCGCGGCGGACGCGGCCGAGCGCGCGCTCGGCACCGCCGCCCTGGACGCCGTCGCGGCGCACCTGGGCCTGGACGCGCCCCTGCTCTACGGCCGCGTCGACCTGGTCCGCGACGACGACGGCGCGCCGGTGGTGCTCGAGGTGGAGCTGTGCGAACCCTCGCTCAGCCTGCCCTTCACCGACCTCGGCGCGACCCGCTTCGCCCACGCGCTCGCCCGGCGGTTGGACTGATCTCCCAGCGCGGAACCGGGTGTGGACGTGTCGGAGCGCGATCCCGGCTCGGCGACGGGCGGCGCGCCCGGTCGGATACCGACCGAACAACCGTGGGTCCCACTCCGCCTGGAACGTGTCGTCGAGGTCGCCTACGAGCACACCGAGGGCGGCTACCCGAGCCGATTCCGGCACGCCGCCCCGCTACGCCTGAACTCAGTCCTGCGCCGCGCTTGGTGAGTGGGGGCAGCGCGGGCGAGAGCGCAGTAGCGCTCACCCCCTGAGCACTAACCGGCGCTGACCGCTGTTTCCCCTTGTCAGGCAAGGGTTCTCTCGTTTAAGGGGTGTCGGCGACAGCGCGCGCGTTGCTACTGTCCGACATGGGATCCAACAGCAGCGCTGTCATTGAGCGGCGAGTTTCAGCACGGTCGAGCGGGACGCTGCTCGCCGCGCTCGGTGTGGTGGCCTTCTCCTTCAGCTTCCCCGGCACGGTGTGGGCGCTCGACGGCTTCGGCCCTTGGAGCGCCACCGGTGTTCGCGGTGTCCTGGCCGCCGCCATCGCGGTCGTCGCCCTCCTGGCCACCCGCTCCGAGCTCCCCGACCGTGCCGACTGGCCCGCGCTCGCGGTGGTGGCGGGCGGCTGCGCCATCGGTTTCCCGCTGTTGACGACCCTGGCGCTGCAGACCTCGACCACGGCCCACTCCGCTGTCGTCATCGGCGCGCTCCCGATGGCCACGGCGGTGATCTCCGCGCTGCGCACCCGCGTGTACCCATCGAAGGTGTTCTGGGCCGCCGCGGGTGCCGGTGCGGCCACCGTGATCGCCTTCACCCTCGCCCAGAACGGTGGCACGCCCACCGTCGCCGACCTCTACCTGTTCGCGGCATTGCTGGTCTGCGCCGCGGGGTACGCCGAGGGCGGCAGGCTCTCCGCCCGCCTGCCGGGCTGGCGCGTCATCGCCTGGGGCGTCGTGCTGGCGGCCCCGGTGAACGTGGCCGTGTCCGTGCTCGCCCTGGCCGAGGAACCGGTCGAGCTGACCGCCAAGGCGGTCGCGGGCATGGCCTACATCGCCGCCGTGTCCCAGTTCGGCGGGTTCGTGGTGTGGTACCGCGGCATGGGCCTGATCGGTGTCGCCAAGGCCAGCCAGCTGCAACTGGCCCAGCCCCTGCTGACCCTGCTGTGGGCCGTCCTGCTGCTCGGCGAGGAGCTCACGCCCGCGGTTCCGGTGACCGCCGCGATCGTCCTGGCCTGCATCGTCGTCACCCAGCGGTCCCGGGCGTCCTGACCGCGGGCCGCCGAATCGTCCACAGTGGAATTTCCGGACGTGGGCCCGCGGTCGTGGACTGCGCGTGGTCGGTGTTGTGGGGCATCGACCGCTTCCGCGCGGCGGGGGCCAGCCGTCGCCCTGGCGGCGGCGGCGATCGAGCCCCAGTGCCCCACGGCGGATTCGAGGGTGGCCGGGTTGGCCGGGTCGAGTGGGAGGTGGCGCACCCGGGGACCCGGGACCGGATCGCGGCCGCGAACAGCACCGGCAGAGCCGAATCGGTCAGCGGCCGTCCGGCATCGCCTGGTGGACTCGGTGGATCTACTCGCCTCGCTGGTCGGGCGTGGGGGGACTGGGCTTGCCTGGTCGGGTCTGGTCGACGGCGTGGCGCAGCGCGGTGACGAAGGCGGTGGTCGCGGGTGGGTCCGGCGGGTCGCCGTAGGTGGCCAGGTAGACGTGCCGCTGGAAGTCGCGCAGGAGGCTGGCCTCGATCCCGGGGGCGTGGTGGGTGCGCAGCGCCAGTCCCGGCATGGTGGTCACGCCCATGCCGGCGGCGACCAGCGCCTGCTGGACGATGATGTCGTCGCTGGTGTAGGTGATCGGTGGGACGAAGCCCGCCTTGTCGCAGGCGTCGAGGAACTCGCGGCGGCAGTTCTCGCAGCCCGCGATCCAGGCGGCGTCGCGGTTGCCCGCCAGTGTCTGGCCGGGTTCGAGGCTGAGCAGGTACACCGGGTCGTCGAACAGGTGCGTGGCGCGGATGTCGTCCGGTGGCGGGTCGTCGTAGTGGAAGACGACCGCGACGTCGACCTGCCCGGCCCGCAGCAGGTCGAGCGCCACGCGCGGGTGGGCCTCGACCAGGTGCAGCTCGACGCCGGGGTGCGCACGGCGCAGGGTGCCCGCGGCGGGTGGCACCAGGGCGGCGAGTGCCGACTGGAAGCCCGCGACCCGGACCCGGCCGGTGCGCAGGCCCACCATCGCGGACAGTTCCGCGGCGGCGGTGTCGACCCGGCCGATGATCTCGGTGGCCCGGCGGGCCAGGTGCTCGCCCTCCGGGGTGAGCCGGATGCCCCGGCCGACCCGCTGGACGAGCCTGGCCCCGGTCTCGGCCTCCAGCCTGGCCAGGTGGTGGCTGACGGCGGGCTGGGAGTAGTTCAGGTGCTTGGCGGCCTTGGTGACCGAGCCGTGCGCGGCGATCGCCGCGATGACCCGCAACCGCAGGATGTCCAGCATGTATAAAGCATACGCATGGGTCAGCCCAAGTATTGTCATTGGACGAATGAGTCGACTCGCGAGAGGCTGTGCGGGACGCACCCGCTCGGCGCAGGAGGACGCGACCATGCCCCGGTCACTGGTGACGCTCACCGATCTCGTCGCGGCCGTGCGCCAGGCGGTCGACGCGCGGACCGACTGGGCGGACACCGCGGGGCTGGTCGCCGACCAGCCCCGCGCGCACCTGCCCGGCCCGGGATCCTGACCCCCGACCAGCGCCTCGGCCTGCTCGACCGGGTCGCGGGCCACACCCGCGTCGGGTCCAGCGCCCGCCGCTACTACGACTGAAGGGCACGACACCGTGGACCAGCACGCCATCGACGAGGTGCTGAACCGCCCGCTCAGCCGGGAACTGCTGGCCCGCGACCTGGCCAGACTGGCGTTCATCGCGCTGGACGGCACCCCGAGGGCGATCCCGATCGGGATCGTCTGGAACGGCACGGAGATCGTCATGTGCACCGCGACGAACGCGCGGAAGCTCCCCGCGTTGCGCCGCGATCCCACGGTCGCGCTGACGATCGACACCGAGTCGCACCCGCCGAAGGTCCTGCTCCTGCGCGGCAACGCCGAGTTGGACGTCGTCGACGGCATCCCGGACGAGTACTTCCAGTGGAACGGCACCTACGAGATGACGCCCGAGCAGCGGGCCGAGTGGGAGGTGGGCGTGAAGTCGCTCTACGACGGCATGGTCCGGGTCGTGGTGAAGCCGACCTGGGCCAAGCTGATCGACTTCGAGACCACCCTGCCCACCGCCATTGAGGAGCTCATGCGGCGGCAGCGGGAACGCGACCGCGCCTGAACAATCGCCCGCGCCGCCGACCGGGCGGCGCTCGCCACTGAAGGAGATCACCATGACCGACATCGCCCCCGGGCGCGGGACGATCCGGCGGATGGACAACATCGCCGTCGTCGTCGACGACCTCGCCGCCGCCAAGGCGTTCTTCGCCGAGCTCGGACTGGAGCTGGAGGGCGAGGCGACGGTCGAGGGCGACGCGGTGGACCGCCTCGTCGGGCTCGCGGGGGTCCGCTCGGCCATCGCGATGATGCGCACCCCGGACGGCCACGGGCGGATCGAGCTGACCAAGTACCACTCGCCGTCGAGCCGGGACGGCGACCCGCGCGCCCCGACGAACACGCTGGGCGCACATCGCGTCATGTTCGCCGTCGACGACATGGACGACATCCTCGACCGCCTGCGCCCGCACGGGGCCGAGCTCATCGGTGAGCTGGTGCGGTACGAGAACAGCTACCGGCTCTGCTACCTCCGCGGCCCCGCGGGCATCGTCATCGCGCTGGCCGAGCAGATCGGCGGTTGACCACGACCGGACGCCCCTACCCTCCACAGTGGAGGTTCAGGCGCGTCTACCGTGAGCGGCGAACAGCACCGGCAGGGCCAACAGTGCCAGCGCCACCACCTCGACCACGACGCTGACCAGCGCCTGCGGCGCGGGTTGCCAACCGTGCTCGGTGAAACCGAACAGGCCGGTGGTGCGGGACAGGGCGAAACCGCCCAGGGCGCCCGCCATCAGCCCCGCGGCCGCGAACCGCAGGACCGGCGGGTCGGCGAGCAGCACGAGCAGCGCCAATGCGAAGGAAGCACCCGCCTGCCAACGGAACGACTCCCCGATGACCGGGATTACCCGGTAGCCGTTGACGTAGAGCTCCGCGTGCACGTATCCGCTCACCGCCAGGCATAGCGCGAGGGCGAACCGGGTGATGGTGGCGGCGCTCACGCGAGTCTCACATCCTTCACCGCGAGCAGTCCACTTCCCTTGCGGTAGGTCACTTCCCGGATGCCGAGCGCGTCCTTGAGCTTCCCGGCGGGCAGCGTCACCGGCGCGGGTGCGGTGCCCTGGCCGGGCGGCGGGAGCGGGTAGGCGGTGGTGGTGGCGCTGTGGAAGGTCACGTTCCCCTCGGTCTTGGTGAACAGCTGGTGCACGTGCCCGTTCAGGCAGGTCACCGAAGCGAAGCGGCGCAATAGGTTGAGCACCGCGGCGGCGTCGTCGGTGCCCCAGCCCCAGGCCGGGTACATCGCGAACAGCGGGATGTGGCTGAACACCACGATCGGCGTGTCGCTGGACAGGCCCGCGACGTCGGTGCGGACGAACTCGATCTGGTCGGCGCCGAGGTGGCCGAGCTTCTCCAGGCTCAGGGTGTTCACCAGTGCGATGAAGTGCACGCCGCGCAGGTCGAAGCTGTACCACCCGTCGCCCCGGCTGCCCGCGCCGAACGCCTGCCGGTACTTCTGCCCGGTGTCGTCGACCGAGTCGTGCTCACCGGGGACGGTGAGCACCTTGCCGGTGCGCAGCTCGCCCATCATCTGCTTGACCTGGTCGAACTGGGCCGGGGTCGACAGGTGGGTGAGGTCACCGGTGTGCACCACGAAGTCGGGCCGCTGGGGCAGCGCGTTGATCTGCCTGATCGCGGCCGCGAAGGAGTCCTCGACCGCGGTGTTCGCCGCGCCCTTGAAGCCGAGGTGGCTGTCGCTGATCTGCGCGAACCGCAGGGCGTTCGGGTCCTCGGGTGGCACCGCGACCGCGTCCGGGGTCGCGACGTGGCTGATCACCTCACCGCCCACCACGGTGAGCACCACGGCGGAGCCGAACCACGCCGTGTGCCGCAGGAGCTGCCTGCGGGTCATGCCCTCGGGACCGAGGTCCTGCTCGTCGGCGCTGCTGTTCTCAGTGGCGCTGTCTTTCTCGGTCGCGCTGTTCTCCTCGGTGGCGCTCACGCGGTCACCACCACGGTCGCGGTCATGAACGGGTGGATGGTGCACAGGTACTCGTACTCGCCGGGGCTGGTGAAGGTGTAGCGGTAGGTGTCGCCGGTGTTCATGGTGGTGGACTTGAGCGGGCCACCGGTACCGGAACTGGTGACCGTGTGCGGTTCCTGGTCGCTGTTGGTCCAGGTGATCGTGGCACCCACCTTGACCGACACGCGCGCCGGTGCGAACGCGAAGTCCTCAATGGACACCGCGTCGGTGGTGACCGGCGCGGTGTCCGCGGCGGCGGTGCCCATCGGCATGCCGGACATCGGCGGTCCCGCCGCGGGCGGGGCGGTCGTGCCACAGGCGGCGAGCAGGGCAAGGCCGGCGGTGGCTATCGGGATCCGCTGCGCAACAAGGGAAATCCTCATGCCAACAGATACGCGGGTGGGTTACGGTGATCAGGTCTGGTCGGCGGGCACGAACACCTGGACCACCCCGCCGGACTCCCGCACGAGCACCCGCGGCAGCGGTGGCAGCGGGATCGGCAGCCGGTGGTGCAGCACCGAACCGTCCACAGCGAACGCGGCCCGGTGGCACGGGCAGTCGAGCCTGCGGGCGGGCGCGTCGAGGGTGAGCTTGCACCCCAGGTGTGTGCACGTCCCGGACACCGCCCGCACCTCGCCGCCGGTGCGCTCGACGAACCCGACCACGGTCCCGAGGTCGAACGGCCGCACCCCGCCCTCGGGCAGGTCCTTGGTCGCCACCACCGGTCGCCACTCACCCGCGTCCGGCACGACCGTCGCCCGCGCCACCGGATCGCCGGAACCGCCGCTCTGGTCGCCGAGCACCCGGTCGGCCGCCACCCCGAGCGCCGCGGCGGCCGCGGCCACCGAGGTCGCCCGGACGAACCGGCGCCTGCTGCCGCCCCCGGGCTCGACCCCGGCCCGCTCGGCGGCGACGCGCCCGCGCAGCCGCTCGACGAACTCCGGGTCCGCCGCGCCGCTGTCCGGCCCGGCGGCCCGCAGCTCGATCGCCGCCCGCAGCTCGGCCGCCTCACCCGGGGTCGCCCGGAAGGCGCGGGGCCTGCGCTGCCGCAGCAGGTCCTTGACGAACCGGGGCACCCCGCGCATCACGTCTCCACCCTGTCCGCCACGGCGGCCGCGTGGCGCAGCGCCCGGTGTTGCAGCACCTTCGCGTTGCCCACCGTCACCCCGAGTTCGGCCGCGGCCTCCTTGAGCGAACGGCCCTCGAGGAACCGCAGCCGCAGCACCCGCCGGTAGCGCTCGGGGAGCTCGGCCAGGATCGCCTCCGCCCGGATCACCGGCGCGGTCGAGGGCTCGACGGGGACACCGGTGACGAACTCGGCCGCCACCCGCTCGTCGTCGAGCGTGGTGACCTCGCGCCCGAGGGTGCGCCGCCAGTAGGTGGCGAGCACCGTGCGCGCGGTCGCGAGCAGGTAGGTGCGCACCTCGCCCACGCTGGCCGAGATCCGCATCGGCCGCAGCGCCGTGAGGAACACCTCCGCGGTCAGGTCCTCCGCGTCGGAGCGGTTCCCCACCTTGGCGAACATCAACCGATAGACCCGGTCGACGTTGTCGCGGTAGACCGCCTCCCAGTCCGGGTAGGCGTCAGCGGAGACCACGCGCAGACGCGCGGGCACGTCCACAGGCTGCCCGGTCTCGGTCCGCTCGGTCTCGTTGTCCGGTTTGCGCCGAACCCGGAACCGTTCTCCCCCCACGTGCCTCCCCCCATCGCGGACGACCTCCTCCAGTGATACGCACCCGGGTTACACGAGGGCGAGAAAAGATCGTCGAACGGTGGCCGTCCCTGGGTGCGGGTGCACTCCTTTGGCGCCCGGCACACCCCACCCGATGCGCTACCAGCGCGCACCGGTCGGCCGATCGCGGTGTCCGGCCCATCAACACTATCCGCGCTGGACTGTCCTCTTACTACTATCCACTAAGGACTTTCGAATGCCTCCCGCCACGGAGCCCGGCACCAAGCCGCTGGTCGCCATGGCGACGGCGAAGCGGCAGAAGGCGTCGACGATCGGGCGGTGGTCGTCGTGGCGGCGCGCGACCACGGCCGTGCTGGCACCGGCCTCCGGGAAGTCCAGGAACCGCAGTGGCGCCCCCGGTGCGGGTGGGAACCGGCGCGCGATCTCCGAGCACATCGCCACCACCTCCGGGTTGTGCACCACGGTCTGGGCGATCTCCGGCACCAACCACGCCTCGGTAATGCGACCGTCGGCCGCCATGCCGTTGCGGAACTCGTTGAGCAGGCAGTGATCCGTGACCTCCGGCGGTGTCCGCTCGGGACTGGTCGACAGGATCGGCAACGGCAGGACATCGTTCAGCGTGACCGAGTCGGCGTCGGCGAGGTGGTGGTTGTCGTGGACCACCAGCACGCGCTGCTCCTGGTACAGCGCCGACCAGGCGTGCCGCTCCGGGTGCAGGGGCAGCCGGGTGAACGCGACGTCCACCTCGCCGTCCAGGAGCGCGGTGTAGGCCTGCGCCACCGGCAACTCGGCCCGGAACTCGAGCCGGAAGGCCGGGAACGCGTCCGCGAAGGCGATCAGGATGGGCTGGGTCACCACCCCCGCGCCACCGTAGATCAGCCCCACCCGCAGCGGACCGGTGGCGCCCTGCACGGCTTCGCGGGCGGCGCGCAAGCCGTCGGCCACGACCGCGATCGCCGTCCTGGCCGGCTCCAGCAACGCGTATCCCGCCGGTGTGAGCGCGGCGCCGGTGGGCGTGCGGTCGAACAACGGGCCACCGACCGTCTTCTCCAGGGCACGGATCTGCTGACTGATCGCGGGCTGGCTGACGTGCAGCCGGGCCGCGGCCCGGGTGAACCCGCGTTCCTCGGCCACGGCCAGGAAACAGCGCAGGCGATGCAGTTCCACCAGGATGACCCCCTCCAGGAGTGCCCGGACGCCGATACTAGCGGCCGTCGGCGCGAATAAGCTGGGCTTATCAGGTCATTGCGATTGCCTCTTGGACTGTGGGCCAGGTGATGGTCGACCCTTGCTGTGGCAACCCGCGCGTCGGCGCGAATGTATGGACATGAAACGGTAAAGTGGTGAGGAGATGTCACTGGTCCGCAGATCTCTGAAGTACGCGGCACCCGCGGTCGCGGCCCTGGTGCTCGGCTTTGCCTTCGACACATAGGAAAATCCCGACGTACACCCGTTTCTGGATACTGTTGGTACAACAGCGGGAGGTGACATGCAGCGTTCGGTGCGTGCGTTGGCGGCGGTGGTGGGGGTTGCTTTGATCGGGGCGGCCTTGGTGGTGTGGTGGGCTGCTGAGAGTGCGCTGCCGCGGGCACCGGAGGTCCACTGGTCGTCGCGGGGTGGCATGTCGTGGTGTGCGGGGGCGACGGACTGCGCTCCGCCGGTGATCTCCGGCGGGACGGTTGCGGTGATCGTGGTCTTGGCTGTCCTGGGTGTGGCTTTGGTGGCCGCCGTCGTGGTGGACGTGGCGGTGCGGCGGAGGG
The DNA here is from genome assembly GCF_030269645.1 of Actinokineospora sp. NBRC 105648. Lineage (GTDB taxonomy): Bacteria > Actinomycetota > Actinomycetes > Mycobacteriales > Pseudonocardiaceae > Actinokineospora. The sequence goes on from NZ_BSTR01000006.1 coordinate 164,690, forward strand.
CTGGGCCTGCCGCAGCTGGATGAGCAGGCGCTCGGCACCGGATTCGTGGCTGAACCGCCGGAGACAACGCGTGGATCGACGGCCGGAAACGGTGTCGGCACCGCGCTCGGCATGAGTTGAGACTTCTATCCCGTTGTGCGGATCGGTATTTTATGGCCGGCTTGGGAGGTCGGTAGCGTCGGATTCATGGAGTGGACCTTTCAGACAGCTGAAGCGTTGGCTGCCGCGTTGCGTGCCGGTGAAGTGACCTCGGTGGAACTGGCCGAGGAGGCGATCGCGCGTATCGAGCGCGACGACAAGGTGATCAATGCGATCTGCGTGCCGGACTTCGACCGTGCGCGGGACGCCGCGCGCGGTGCAGATCAGGCGCGCGCCCGCGGCGAGGTAGGGCCGCTGCTCGGTATCCCGGTGACGGTCAAGGAGTCCTACAACGTGGCAGGCCTGCCCACGACCTGGGGCATGCCGCAGCACCAGGATTATGTGCCCGCCGAGGACGCGGTGCAGGTGTCGCGGCTCAAGGCCGCGGGCGCGGTGGTTCTGGGCAAGACCAATGTTCCCTTTGGGCTGCAAGACATCCAGAGCTTCAACGAGATCCACGGCACCACCAACAACCCGTGGGACCACGACCGCACGTCGGGCGGATCCTCCGGCGGATCAGCCGCGGCCCTGGCGTCCGGATTCGGTGCGCTGTCCATCGGGTCCGACCTCGCCGGTTCGTTGCGCACCCCCGCGCACTTCTGCGGGATCTACGCGCACAAGCCGACGCTCGGACTGGCGGCGACCCGCGGCATGGTCGCGCCGGCCGGGCCTGCGTTGCCGGTCGACCTCGACCTCGCCGTCGTCGGTCCGATGGCGCGCACTGCCCGCGACCTGGCGCTCCTGCTCGACGTCATGGGCGGGCCGGACCCGCTGACGCTCGGCAAGGCGCACGACTTGACGCTGCCGCCCGCGCGGCACGAGCGGCTCGGGGACTTCCGGGTCCTGGTCATCGACGAGCACCCGCTCATTCCGACCGGGTCCGCTGTGCGGGCGGGCGTGCGGCGGGTGGCCGACGCGCTCGCCGACAGTGGCGCCCGCGTCGAACGGCACAGTCCCCTGCTGCCCGACCTGACCGAAGCCGCCACGCTCTACACGCAGTTGCTGTTTTCTGGCTCTGTCGCGCGTTTTCCCATCGACGCCTACGAACAACTGCGGACCCGCGCCGCCGGACTGAGCGCAGGCGACCAGAGTCTCGACGCGGCGCGGTTGCGTGCCATGGTGTTCACCCACCGCGACTGGATCGAGGCCGACAACCGCCGCGAACTCCACCGCCACGGCTGGCGGCGACTCTTCGCCGAGTTCGACGCCGTGGTGTGCCCGATCACGCCCACGCCCGCGTTCCCGCACGACCACAACCCCAATCCGCTGGAACGCCGGATCGACATCGACGGCGTCGAACACCCGTACTTCGACCAGCTGGTCTGGGCCGGTGTGGCCACCATGCCCGGCCTGCCCGCCACCGCCATACCGGCGGGCCGGTCCCCCGAGGGCCTGCCGGTGGGGGTGCAGCTCATCGGCCCGATGTTCGAAGACCGAACCCCGTTGCGGCTGGCCGAACTGCTCGAGCAGGAGATCGGTGGCTTCCAGGCACCGAGGTAGGGCGCGCCACCACGCGCCCGCCGACGACGAGGTGCGGCGGGCCGGCTGGACCAAGAAGGCCTGGCACCCCGCGTGGTCTGACCCGCTCGGACAAGGTCGTCGAGCGGGTCAGACCACCACGTACACCGAACCCCGCCGGCGGCGCCGAGCACCATCCCGGAGGCGGCGGTGTCCGGAGCCACTTCTCGTGTCAGGGGCGGATGTAGAAGGGCATCTCCGGGGTCAGTTCCTTGTTGTCGTAGGCCTTGACCGTCACCTCCAGGTCGCCGCCCGCGATGCAATCGGTCGACTGGCCAACGCTGTCGCAGTAGCCGGGCGTGGTGCGGTAGTAGAGGTCGATCCAGGCGGCTTTGTCCTTGGTCACCTTGACCGCCTTCGGGTCGGCCGGTGCGCAGGAGTAGACGCCGCCGATACCGCCGACGCAGTTCGTCTTGACCTTCTTGCCCGCGTACCAGATCTGGCCCTCGAGCAGGTCCACCGGCGACTGGCCCAGGGCCGCGCTCCCGGCCAGCCGGGTGAAGGTGAACTCCCGCTTGTCCGTGCGCAGCCGGACCGTCTGGGTCTCCACCGAGTAGGACGGACCCGCCTGGATGAACCCGTCCTGGTCGGCGCGCTCCCACTCGAACCGGGCGCCGTCCTTGACCAGGTCGGCGACCGTGGGGGGTTTGGGTTCGGTGACGGTGCCGACGATGGCCTCGTAGATCAGTTTCCCGATGCCGTAGAGGGCGGCGCCCAGCGCGATGCCCGCGCCGCAGGGTGGGCAGGTGATGCCGACCGCGAGGGCACCGAGGGCGACGGTGGCGAGGATGATGCCCTCGATGTCGCCCTTGCGGGCGGCGTTGCCGAAGGCGACGATCGAGCCGAAGATCGGGATGATGTCGGCGACCACCTCGGCCACGTCCAGGTAGTCGATCTTGCCGCTGACGATGTCGTCGTAGTTGGTGGCCAGCAGCACCATCCCCACGCCCCAGGACGCGAACCCACCCGCGTCCGGTTTGACCTTGCTCAGGGCCTTGACCGCCTTGAAGGTGGTCGCCTTGCCCATCCAGTTCTTGAACACCCGCTTGGCCGCTCCGGGGGTGGCGCTCTGCAGGACCTTCTTGTTGGTGTCCTTGAACTTCTTGAGCTCCTTGGCGAGCTGGTCGCCCTCGGCGAGGGACTCGGTGACGGACTTGACCTTGTCCTGGGTCTCCTTCCAGTCCGCGTCCGACAGCTTGCACGCGGGGTTCTTGGGGTTCTTGGCGCAGTCGTTCTTGACCTTCTTGAGGTTGTCCCGGGCACCGGCGACCGGGTCGCCGTTCGCCCTCGCCCGGAAGTCGCGGTAGCCGCCGAAGACGAAGTCCACGGTCACCTTCCCGGTGGCCCGCACCTTCACCCCGTCGGGCACCGGGTCACTGGCCGCATTGGTCTCGGCGAGGTTCCACGGGACGAGGATCCGCTCCTCGGCGTCGTTCTTGCCCGTGTAGCGGACCAACCGCAGGACCGTGTTCTTCTTCCCGAAGAAGTCGAGCAGCGATTCCCCCGCCTTGACCCCGCGGTGCCTGCGCAGCTCGGAGATCACCTTCTCCTCAGTGGCGAAGTCGGCGCCGTACTCCACCCGGTAGACGTTGCGGGGCACCCGGTAGACGACGCGGGCGACACCACCGGCCTCCATCCGCTTCTTCCCGTCCTTGTGCGTCACCACCTCGACACCCTCCGGCGCGGCGTCGCGGGCCGAGGCCGCCAGTTCCAGGCCGTCGCATTGCTTCTCCAAGCCACCGCAGGCTTTTCCTGTCGGACGGGTGAGCAGACCGCTCTTCACCCGGTCGACCTGCGAGGGCGCGATCCCGCGATAGCCGTACAAGCTGGTGGACGTGCCCTCGTAGTAGCTGGTCGGGGTACCCGCGCCGAACTCCGCCAGCTGCGCGGACGCGCTGGGGGCCGGGACCGTGGTCAACGCCAGGGCCAGCGACAACAGGACGAGGGCGACGATGGCGCGGCGCAGTGCGGTGGCGAAGGGGGTTCTGGCGTGGTGGTGGACAGCGGGCATGGCGGTATCCATTCTGGTGCGGGAGATTTCGGCGGATTCAGTGCGTGCCGAAACCTATCGACCACCCGGAAATGCGGTCAATTCCTCGAACGGGCCCAAGATCTTCACCAATGAGATTTGTCAGTGGTCCCCAGAGCCACGAACTACCGCCAGCCGGTATCGGGAGGGTGAACCGGTTGATCTCACGGGCGGACTCGGGCCCGGAGACGTTTACCGCCGACACCGAACGATCCTGGGGCGTGCCGACCGGAAGTGAGTGGAACTCCGCACCTTGACGTCGACAGGCGAGCCGCTCGCGACAGTGGTGGGCGCGGTGATCGTGGCGATGAGGTCGGCCCTGGGCGGGCCGGGGGGCGGTGACCGTCGCGGTGAAGGTCACCGGGGCACCCACGACATCCGCGAACTGACCGGATCCCCCCGGGCTTGTCCAGGCGGCCTCTCGTCGGGAGTGGGGTGGTTCGGCGTCATCGAAGACCAGGATTCCCGTGCGCCCGTCGTCAGGCTTCTCGATCCATAGTGGACTGATCCGGGTGAGTCGCGCCCGTTCTCACCGCGCGGACGGGAAGGGGTCGGGCCCGCGCTCGCCTTCGGCCGCGAGCCTTACGGCGTGGTGGCGCACAGCGGGGGTGAACCGCTCGGTGTCCGCGACCCAGGCAGCGAGCGTGCGGCCGGGTTCGGGCAGCCGCGCCGCCAGTTCGCCTGCCGCCCCGAGCGCCAACGGGCCGTCCGCGGCCTCCGCGATGGCGACGTAGAGCGCGCAGATCTCCCCAGGCCCCAGCGCTTCCGCCACGTGCGCCGCCGCTCGCAGTCGGCACGCGGCCGAGCGAGTGGGCGATACCGATGGGTCGGCGACCCGGCGAGCGGCCTGCGCCGGGTCGACCTTCCGCAGCGCCAGCACGACCTCCAGATACCGGTCGTCGTCGAGTACGCAGCTGTCGAGGACGCTGCCGAGTACTCGGGCGCCCGCCGCGCGGTCGACCTCCGCCACCGCGCGCCCCACCCGCGTCCGCAGGTCCGCCGAGAGGCCCCGGCGCAGCCCGATCCGGGTCAGCAGAGCGGTCCTCCGGGTCGCGGGCTCGACCCGGAGGACGAGGTCGAGCCGGACCTCGTCGGGCACGGTGTGGTCCCGGATCATCAGGTCCCTCGCGTATCCGGCGCGTTCGGCGTCGAGTCGGTCGAGCAGGGCCAGCGCGCGCAGCCGCAGGTGGATCGGTGGCTCCCGATACCGGGGGTTCACCTGGGCGTAGGCGAGTTCGACCGCCCACCGGGCGTCGACCCCGCACAGGTGCTCCGCGACGGTCAGGTGGATCCGGGGGTCGTTCTCGTGCCGGGTCAGGAACGTCCGGAGCGCCTGCCAGGCGCTCCGGGCGCCCGGCCAGGTCGCGTAGGCCAGGTGCACCAGCTCGTCCGGCGCGTCCGCCAGCTCCGCCGCAGGCACCCGGTACACACCCATCGCCGGGTCGCGCGCGAGTTCCCGCAGTAGGCGGGGACCGTCCGAAGTGTGTCTGTTGAGCAGGTCCGCGCTCTGCAGCCGTCTGACCGGAGGGGTCGCCGGGTCGGTGGCCAGGACGGCCATCAGCTCGACACCGCCAGCCGGGTCCTGCGCGTGCACCTCGGTCACCGCCGCCCACCACCGCGCGCTGTCCCCCCGCTCCGCTCGTCGGGCGATGGTCCGGATCTCCGCCGCCGCGCCCGCGGGATCGATCATCCACAACTGGCGGATGGTGACCCGCCAGTCCTCGTTGCCCTGTGCCCGCCTGATCAGCGCCAGCAGGTGTTCGACGCAGCCGCGGTGCACGTCCTCGGGCAGATCCACGCCGCGCCGCACCAGTTCCACGAGGAACTCCACGTTCGCCGGGCCGCCGCGCCGCCACATCCGCCGCAGCGCGGGGTCGACCCGGGCACCGGAACGTGCCCAGCGCGCGGTGAGGAACATCCGCACTTCCAGGTGTGGCCACGGCAGCTCGGACCTCGGCGCCAACCACCGGCGGCTCGCGGGGCTCGACCAGGTCGGCCCGACCGGGTAGCGCGCGGCGAGGTGGTCGGCGGCCAGGTACTCCTCGATGGTGTAGTGCAGGAACTGGAATCCGCCCCGCCGCTCGGTGACCAGCCCGCACGAGCGCAGCACCTCGGCCAGGATGGCGCGCCGCTCCGGCTTCGCCACCGCGTCCGGCCAGGTGATTCCCCGCCACCGTTCGGCCAGCTCCAGCATCGGCGCGGCGCGCACACGATCGTCGAGGCCCTGCCGTTGGAAGGCGATCTCCCGCACCAGCGGCAGGACCCGGTCGCACAGCCGCGCGACCACGTCGTCCACCCCGCGGCCCCGGCCCAGCCCGCGCGTGATCTTGTCGCGGTGCTCGGGGTGCGCGAGCTTGCCGGTGGCCCAGTCGATGAAGCGGCCGAACAGCTCGTCCTGCCCGCGCGGCAGCCTGGCCCGCGGGTCGTGGTCGAGCAGGATGCACAGCATGGTGGCGAACAGCGGGATGCGGCCGAGTTCGTGGGTCCGGTGGTCGTCGAGGCCACGCACGAGCTGGGCGGCCATCGCTGCCGGGTCGGACCTGCCCAGCGCCCCGAACCAGGCCACGGCCAGGCTCACCAGGTTCTCCGTGCTGAACGGCTCGATGGTGTAGGTCGGGCACCGGCTGCCCACCGGGCTGGTCAGCGCCTGTGCGAGGTCGATACCGAGTGGCCTGCTGGTGACCAGGAACCGGTAGCGCGAGTCCAGCCGGTGGTCGGCGATCGCGCGCAGCGCCCGGCCCCGGCCAGGGTCGAACACCTCGTCCATCCCGTCCACCAGTACCAGCCACGGCACGCCGGGGATCGGCTCGTTCCGGAACAGCCGCACCAGCTCGGCGTGGTCGAGGCCGACGCTGATCTCGTTGGCGACCCCGTGCGCCAGCGCGTCGGGCAGGCCGTGCCCGCGGGCGAACGCCGCCGCGGGCACCGGCACCGGGACGAAGTCACCCGCCCCCTCGGCCAGCCACCGCCGTGCCTGCTCGGCCGCCAGATACCGCACGAGGCTGGACTTCCCGGTGCCCGGGGCGCCCTCCACCTGCGCGCCGCCCGGGTGGTTCCGCAGGATGTCCTCTGCGGGCATACCGTGCACCACGGTGTGCAGGCGCGGATCCCGGTCCGGCGGCGGCTCCCACGTGGTGGCCGTGGTCTCGCGCCCGCTCACGTACACAGTCGACAGCGAGGGTGCGTTGTCGACCAGGTGGCTGTAGGGGTGCCGGTGCCCCGCGCGCAGCACGGAGGTCAGATACCGGCGCACGGCGTCGCCGGGGTACCGGTGCGCGCCCGCGCGCAGGCGGGCGTCGTCGAGCAGACCAAGCCACGCCGGGTTGACCGCGGGGAGCAGCAGCGCGGGGAACCGCCCCACGACCTCGGTCACCGGGACCAGGCGCGGGCCCCGGTCGAGCAGGCCGCAGATCACCCCGGTGCGCTGGTCGAGCACCGGGGCGCCGATCGCCGAGGCCGGGACGTGCCCGCGCAGCCGGACGCCGTCCGCCGCCTCCGCGCCGCGGTCCAGGGTCAGCAGCTCGGCGCCGTCCGGCGTCGGTGCCCAGGCCTCCAGCGGGTCGCCCGGGACCGGTGGCGCCCCGATCCAGCCGTGGAACCCGTCCCCTGCGGGGAAGTGCAGCAGGGCCCAGCCCGCGAGCTCGAGGTAGACCGTGGCAACCACGTCCGAGCCGGCGACTCCGCGCACCGACACCTCGGTACCGGGTGTTCTCGAGCGCGCGGGGGCCAGCACGGTCCCTGGCGCGACGAGGAACCCAGCCGTCGGGCCCGCGGTGACCGTGACCCGCCGCAGCGCGTCGCGCAGGCGCAGACCCGCCTCGTCCGGCGTGCCCGGGCGGCCCGTGTACAGGTGGACGTGGTCCACTCGCCCCGCCATGACCGGGTTGCCGATGACGGTGCCGGAGATCTCGTTGACCGTGGCCGAGTCAGCCATGATGGTGCACGATAACCGGTCGTGCCCACCCGTCCGCGCCAGGATCGTCGGAGCGGGGTTCGAGGCTGTCGATACCCGCGAACGCCGTGTCGCGCAGGCGTTGGAGGGTGCGTCGTCGTGCGTTCACCCCAGGACGCTGTCGGCGAAGCGGACGGGGCTCTCGGTCCCCTCGTCCTCGTCGTCTCCCTACCGACGAGCAGGACACCGAGGTGGCGGCAGGCTGCCGCCACCTTGGTGTCCGATGTAGACGCTTTCCGGCCGCGTCGGTGCCGTGGTCGGTGGCGGGCCTGTCCCGGCGTCCGGGGCGGGGCGTCGCCGGGGGTTCAGTTGGTGTCGAGGGCGATGGCGATGTCGGTGATGCCCAGCGGGAACTTCCCCACCGCGGTTGCCGCGCCGGTCAACAGGTTCACGTTGTACAGCGCGGTCTCGTTGCTGTTCCCGGAGGTCAGGGTCGCGAACGCGGTCGCCGAGACCGGCTTGCCGTTGACCAGGTCGCTGTAGATGTCGAGGCCCGCGTTCGGGCCCGCGTCGATGCCGAGGGCGCCGGTTGGGGCCAGGGTGCCGTTGTTGGCGGGGGACTGGACGACCACCTGGTCGGTGGCCGTGTTGATGTCGAAGAGCGTCGTCGCGGTGTCCGGGTTCAGGTCGTTGTTCGTGTACGCGGCGGCCGTGACGCCCCGGGTCGGCCCGAGGGACGGCGGGGTCGTGAGGATGGCGTCCTCGGTGGTGCTGCCGTCGGTGAGGTTGTGCCGCAGGTTCTGGCCCTGGTCGCTGATCACCCGCAGCCGGTCGGCGGCCGGGTTGAAGTCGACGTCGAAGTTGTTGCCCCACAGCGGAACGCTCAGCTGCGAGACCTTCTTGACCACGACGTCGGGGGTCGTCGGGGGAGTGGTGATCGCGTAGACGCCGCCCGCGTTGCCGACGCCGTACAGCAGGCCGTTCTGGACGCGGAAGTCGATGCCGATCAGCGCCGTGTCGCCGTTGAGGCCGGTGACGACCCGGACCCAGTCGAGCACCTGCGGCCGGTCGGTGCTGAACACGACCATCAGCGTGCCGTCGGCCGTGATGCCGAACGCGCGCAGACCCGTGGTCTGGGCCGCGCTGCTGCCCGCGGCGCCCACCGAGACCGCGCCGACGACCGACAGGAGCGCGGCCGTGGCGGCGATCCTTCTCTTGAGCCTTACCTTCATCCTTCGTCCCTCCCAGGGCTCCGTAAGCCATCCGACGCTATCCACGCGAACTGGACAGCCATTGGACGTCGACTGGACTCGCCACATCGGCGCCTTGCGGACCCCGCGCGCAGCCAGGACATTCGCAGTGACAAGGAAATGAGGGGGTAGTCATGCGAAGAGCAGGGGCACTCACGGCCGGATTGCTCGCCGTCGTCCCGTTCATCACGGGTGCGGCAGCGGCGCGGGACGGGTGCTGGTCCACCGCGCCGATCGAGCTGACCAACCAGGGGGTGTGGAAGTACACCAACCAGATCTCGTGGTGCGCGCGGGGATCGGGGATCACGTCGGTGGCGATGACCGTCACGCACCAGGTGCTCGACCAGGCTTGCCGGTGGGTGGGCCGGGTCGAGGAGTCGGACGCGCCCGCGAAGGACGGCACCGGCCGGACCGTCTACGACCAGAGCGAGTTCGAGTGCTCCGGCACGATCGGCACCGGCGGCGTGAACCCGTGGGTGGTGGTCACCGTCCAGCCGAACGGCACCTACACGGTGGACATGAGCGGCATCGGGTGACAGTCACCTCGCCAGTCGCAGCCGGGCGAGCAGGGAGAGCGTTCGCGTCTCGCCCAGCCCGTGCCCGGTCTCCAGGTGCACGGCGAGCGCGCCCCGCGCGTGCTCGGTGGCGGCACCGGGTTCGCCGCGGCTGAACAGGGCGCCCGCCAACGTCGTCAGGGCCTGACCCTGCAGCGCCCGGTAGCCCGCCTGCTCGGCGAGCGCGAGAGCCTGCCGGGCGCGCCCCGGGTCCGCGGTGACCGCCGCCAAGCCGATCAGCGCGTCGACCTCCGGGTAGCGGTCGCCGGTCTCGCGGATCAGGTCGAGGGCCTGGCCGTACCGGCGGACCGCTTCCGGCCGGTCGCCGAAGCGGGCGAGCACTGCCGCCAGGGCGGCCAGCGCCTCCGCCTCGGTCCGCGGGTCGCCCGCCTCCCGGGCGAGCGCGAGGCCCGTGCCCGCGCACTCGAGGGCCACGGCCCGGTGGCCGCGGTCGCCGTGTGCCAGGGCCAGCCTGCTGCGGGTCTCGGCTTCGCCGCCCCGGTTCCCCGCCTCGCACTGCAGGTCCAGGGACCGGCAGAGCAGCTCCACCGCCTCGGCGGTCCGACCGCGGGCGCGCTGCGCCTGCCCGAGGTTGGCGAGGTTGATCGCCTCGCCGTACCGGGACCCGATCCGGCGGTACCGGTGCAACGCCTGGGTGTAGTGGGTGGTGGCCTCGGCGAGCCTGCCCATCTCCCAGTGGACGAGCCCGAGGTTGCCGAAGGCGACGGCCTCGCCCGCGGGCTGGCCGATCCGCCTGCTCAGGGCCAGTCCGCGACCGAACCGGGACGCGGCGTCGGCGAGCCGCCCGGACTGCCAGTAGACGCACCCCAGGTTGCCGAGCACCGCGGCCTGCGCCTCGACCCAGCCCGCCTGCCGCGCGAGCAGCAACGCGGCCGTGTACTGCCGGACCGCCTGCCGGTACTGCCCCTGGCGGAAGTGCAGGTCGGCGAGGCTGAGCCGGGCGGCGGCCCGCGCGCGGGGCGAACCGTCGGCGTCGGCGGCGCTCCGGCCCGCTTCGGCGACCGCGAGCCACTCGACGCGGCGCATGCACATCCAGAAGTAGCCGCGCAACGCGTCGGCGAGCCGCCACGCCATGGAGCGCGGGCCGTGGTCCGCCGCGAACCGCACGGCGGCGACGAGGTTGGCGCGTTCGCCGTCCAGCCACGCCGTCGCCTCGCCCAGGCCGGGGAAGGCGGGCGGGACGCCGGACACCGGCAGTCGCAGCATGTGCGGGTAGAGGAGGCGGGCGGCGCCGTCCACCGCCGCCAGGTACCAGTCGTAAAGCCTGCCCAGTGCCCGCTCGCGGTCCGCGGCGGGCTCCAGCCGTCCGGCTTGCTCGGCGGCGTAGCGGCGAAGCAGGTCGTGGAAGCGGTACCGGCCCGGCGTGTGGTGCTCGACCAGGTGCGCCGCGGCGAGCCGGTCCAGCGGCGCGAGCACCCGCGTGGGCTCGGTACCGGCCAGCGCGGCCACGGCCTCGGCGCCTACATCCGCACCGGGGACCAGGCTCAGCAACCGGAACAGCCGCTGGGCGTCGGCGGGCAGGGCGGCGTGGGACAGGTCGAACGCGGTCCGCACCGCCGTCTGCTCGTCACCGGGCACCGCGAGGGCGGCGAGGAGGTTGCCCTCGCGCAGTTCCGCGACGTAGTCCTCGATGCCGTCGCCGGGCCGATCGGCGAGGTTGGCCGCGGCGATCCGCAGCGCGAGCGGGAGGTGGACGCACAGCTTGGCGAACTCGAGGACCGCCCCCGGCTCGGCGCGGACGCGCCCGCGGCCCAGGACGCCCGCGAGCAGTTCGACGGCGTCGTCGGGGCTGAGCACGTCGAGCGTGAGCTGGCGTGCCCCGTGCACGGCGACCAGGCCGGTGAAGCGGTCGCGCCCGGTCACCACGACCAGGCACTCGGGTCCGGCGGGCAGCAGCGGCCGGACCTGGTCCGGGCCGACGGCGTTGTCCAGCAGGACCAGGATCCGCCGGTCGGCCGTCAGCGTCCGGTACAGGGCCGCCGCCGTTTCCTCGTCAGCGGGTACGCGGTCGGGCGAGATCCCCAGCGCCACCAGGAACTGCGCGAGGATCTCCACCGGTGTGGCCGGGGCGCCCGACGAGTGGCCGCGCAGGTTCGCGTACAGCTGCCCGTCCGGGAAGCGGGACCGGACGCGGTGGGCCCAGTGCACGGCCAGCGCCGTCTTGCCGACGCCCGCCGTGCCGGAGACCGCGACGATGCCGCCGGTCACCGTACTGTCCAAACTGGACAGTACGGCCGTCCGGCCGGTGAACCCGCGCGGTTCGGCGGGTAGCTGCTTCGGGACCCGGTGCGCCTGCCGGGGCTCGGCGGCCACCGCGGCGACGGGTTCGCGCAGCACGGCCGCGTGCGCGGCCAGTAGTTCCGGTCCCGGGTCGATCCCGAGTTCGTCGACGAGCCGCGTTCGCACTCTGCCGTAGAGCCGCAACGCCTCGCCCCGTTGCCCGAGGGCTTGGTGGGCGCGGATCAGGAGTGCCTGCGCGGCCTCGTCGAGGGGCTGTTCCGCGGCGGCTTCGGCGATGCCGGACAGGACTTCCGCCGCGTCGCCCGCGTCGATCATCGCCCCGGCGTACCGGGAGAACACCTCCCGGCGCTCGGCGACCAGCGAAACGACCTTGGGGTGGCTGGTGAGCGGCGGCAAGTCGGCCATCGGCCTACCGCGCCACAGCCTCAGCGCGGCACCGAACGAGGCCACGGCGCGGGCGGCGTCGGCGGCGCGGTGCGCGTCGTTCGCCTCGGCGATGAGCTCGCGGAACCGCCACAGGTCGACCTCGACGGCGTCCCGCCGCACGGCGTAACCCCCACCGAAGTGCGGCAGGACCCCGCTGCCCGCCCGCGGCGCGCGCCCGGGTTCCAGCAGCCGCCGCAGGTGCTTGACGTGCGTCTGGACGATGTTCACCGCGCTCGGCGGCGGCCGGTCGCCCCACAGCGCGTCCACGAGGTCGCGCCGGGCCACGGCGTCGCCGCCCGCGAGCGCGAGCAGCCCGAGGACCGCGCGCCTGCCGGGCGGGCCGAGATCGAGTTCGGCGTCGTCGTGCCACGCCCGAAGCGAACCCAGCACCTGGATGCGTACCGACCTCGTTGTCACCGCGGGTCCCCCGCCATCGGCTGCCGACCACCAAAAAAGTAGTGGGGCCGGCCGCCGACGCACAAGGAAGTCGCACCGCTCGGGCTAGGGGCGCCGGGCAGGTCGACCAGTGCGACCAGACATTCGCGCCGTTCGAGGCAGGCAAGGGGCGCCGGTAGCACCAGGATCGCTCGATCACCACGCTGATCACCACCTGATCACCGCCCCGGTGCCCGCCGGGCCGCCCCCGGACCCGTCGTCCCACTGCCGCGCGCTTTCGTCAAACCCTTCGCGGGTAACGTATTCCCGCAGGCAGCAGGTCGCTGTCCAGTCGCGGTCCAGTCGCCATCCAGTGCTTCCTGATGAGGTGTGTGGCGACGGCGCAAGTCGTTGAACGCCCGTATCCAGAAAGGCGCGGCCCAGCGGGTCCGCCACACCCCCCGGATATGAAAGAGGCAGACATGGGCAACCGTGCATGGAAAGCGTGCACCCGAGCAGCGCTGGCGATCGCCGTCAGCGTCGTGACCGTGGCCACGAGCGGAGCCGTGGCCTCCGCGGGTCCGGTCGGCGCCGTCGGCACGCCGGGCTCGTTCACGATCGCTCCGAACCTCGGCCAGTTCACCCTCATCTCCCCGACCGTCCAGCTCTCCGGGGTCCCCGGCGTCAACGGTGATGTCGCCGCGTACCACGGTTTCAGCACCCTGCAGAACCTCAAGATCCAGTCGCAGGGCTTCGACCTGGAGGGGCGCATCCAGGGCAGGCTGCGCAGCTACGACTTCAAGAGCCTGTGGCAGGTCTACAACCTCCCGTCGTCCTCCGGCTGGAGCCTGTGGGTGCTCAACTTCAAGCGGGACACCAGCCAGAGCGTGCTGAAGGAGACCTTCCGCAGTGAGCAGCTGATCGACGTCAACATCGACATCAAGTTCAAGGTCTCGGCCGCCAACCTCCGGGGCGTGTCGACCCTGCGGGTCGGTTTCGAGACGCTGCGGCTGACCTTCGACGGGACGACCAAGGACTTCACGGTCGTCAACGGGGCGTCCGGCGGTGCCCGGGACCAGAACAACAACGAGGTCCCGGTGGACTTCGAGCCCGTCTGACCGAGGACTCCCGGTCATCGGGCCAACCGCTGAGGCGTTGACGATGGAAGCGAGTGGCGCCGGGCGGACACCGCGCCGGCCGGCGCCACCTTCCCGCAGTGATACCGGACAAGGGGCCAGCGTGCTTTCCAGCAGAGAGACTCGTGCGTTGATCACCAGGCGTCCGCCGGGTGTTCCGAGCGACCGCGGACCGTCGGGAGCGGCACGGCGGGGTCTGGCACGACTCGCCGCGGCCGCCGCGACAACGGTGGCGCTCCTGCTCGGTGGCTCCGGCACCGCGCTGGCGGCCACCGCGCACTTCGTGCCGGAGGCCACCGAAGTGAGCTGGGACGGCGCCGTCGCCACCGTCTCGTTCCAAGAGGTGGACGTGGCGGTCGGCGGCGACGCGACCACGATCTCGGTCAAGGTGACCGTCGACGTGCGGGTCGTCTGCACGCGGGACCAGTCGACGCTCAACATCCGCAAGTCCACGACCGCCTTGGAGGTGACGGAATATCCGATCGGTGACGTCGGCACCGTCACGGGTACCGCCAAGTTGCCGCTCGAGTTGACCGGACTGCAGGTCCCCGGCTACACGTGCGCGACCAAGCACTTGTCGATCACCGCGGTCCTGGAGGACTTCTGGACCGGCGCGATCCTGGTCCACAAGACCTGACCAGCAGGCACCTGCTCGCAGACGGTCCTGGCACGGGCATCGGTGCCACGACGACGACCCGCACCGGTGCCCGCGCACGCACGAAACCCGCGCCAGAGCGCAAAATCCCGCTCTGGCGCGGGTTCCATGGTCCAGCGACCAGGAGCGCAGTTGCCCTTGGCGGCGCCGCGCACGCCCCAAGATGGCGGCGGTCCGGCCGGAGCTCTCCGCTTGTCGAGGACGCCGGTCCGGCATGGCGAACGTGCTGGGTCCGGCCTAGTACCGGTGCCGGTCAGTCGCTGGCGTGGGCGGTGTTGTCGAGCCAGTGCTGGGCGAGGTCGGTGTCGCCCTGGACGGTGATGTCGGTGATGTCGGTGGCATCGCCGGCGGTGAGAGGGCGTCGTCGGGTCAGGGTCAGCAGCAGTGATTGCGCCGGGCCAGTCACCGTAACGTCAGCCGGCTGGGTCGCCGGCTGCCACGTCGCCCCGTCCGGCTGCCGTTCGACGAACCACGCGCCCGCGTCGTCCGCGGTGTCGGTTGCCTGCCACTGCAGGGTCTGCCCGGTGCCGCGGATGGCGTCGGCGGACTCCGACCGCTGCATCGCCCAGGTGGGGGAGGTCAGCATCGTGAAGTGGTTGGTGATGAGCGCGGCCGCGACGGCGGGCTCGATGTCGGCCGGGCGGTTGGCCGCGGTGGCGGCGTCGACGCCGTGGACGACTGCCTCGTTGACCATGGTGGTCAGCCAGAACCGCGCCCCGGTCCGCCCGTCGCCGGAGGCGTTGAACACCGGTGCGTCGAGCGCGTCGTCGGAGCAGGCGTTCGCGACCCGCTGCGCGGACTCCGAGAGCCACGCCTGCCACTCGCCGGGACCGGCGGGCGGTGCGGCCAGCTCCGCGGGCAGCTGGGTGGGGTCGCTGATGCGCCGCTCGATGATCTCCGCGACCCAGTTCTGGGTCTGGCCCACGTGCGCGACCAGGTCGGTGGTGGTCCACTTCGGCGCGGTGGGCACGGCGGCGTCGGGCCCGGCCGCGACGGCCGACTCCGCCAACCGCCGGGTGTGGTCGACGATCGCCCGCCGGGCTTGGTCCGCGGTCAGTTCGGTCATGGGATTGTCCTTCGTGTCTGGATAGCCGGGACGTTCACTGAGCCCCGCCCCCTGCGGGCGCCCTCGACTACGCGTCGAACGACGGTAGCCCGGATCGACACACCCGCCACCACCAGGTGGCCCCGCGGGCGTGAACCCCCCGGATGACCTCGTGGCTGAGACGCCCACGAGACCGTTCGGGTTCACGCCCGCCTGGTCAACCCCGACCCACCCACACCCCTGTGTGCCTGGATCGCCACGGGCACGACGCTGTCGTGCCCGTGGCCGGCCTACGCGTCCTGACTGGACCGGGTCGAGACCGGGTTCGCCGAACCCTGCCGCTCCAGCCACCCCAGGATCATCTGGGTTGTCTCCTCCGGCTTCTCTTGCTGGATCCAGTGACCACAGTCCAGGCTGGCCACTTCCACGTTGGGCACGAACTCCGCCAACCGCTCGGACCTCGCGATCACGTCCCGCTCGCCGTAGATCATGAGTGCGGGCCGCTGGATGATCGGGTCCACGTCCGCCAGCAGCCGCCAGTTGCGGTCGAGGTTCCGGTACCAGTTGACACCGCCGGTGAAACCCGATGATTCGAAGGCGGAGACGAAGACGCCCAGTTCGCTGTCGCTCATGATGGGCTCGCCGGGTGGTGTTCCCGCCCTGGCGAGGTTGATCAGCGCCATGCCCGGCTGGGGCTCCGCGGGGGGCAGGTCCTTCCGGTAGATGTTCCGGAGGAACTGGAACGTGTTGTCGTCGAACACGGCGTCCGCGACGCCCGGCTGCCGATTGAAGTGGACGAAGTAGAAGTCGCCGCCGAGCACGTCCTCCATGACCTCGATCCACGGCTTCTCGCCGCGCTCCTGGTAGGGCAGGCTCAGGTTGATCACCTTGTTCACCCGGTCGGGGTGCAACAGGGTCAGTCCCCAGACGACGAACGCGCCCCAGTCGTGGCCGACGAAGGTGGCGTCCTCGTACCCGTAGTGGTCGAGGAGCGCGACGAGGTCACCCGAGAGGTGTTCGATGTCGTAGTCCGCCACCTCGGTCGGACGGGACGAGTTGCCGTAGCCCCGCTGGTTCGGGGCGATGACGTGGTAGCCCGCCGCGGCGAGGGCGGGCACCTGGTGGCGCCAGGAAAAGGCGAGTTCGGGCCAGCCGTGGCAGAGCACGATGGGATTTCCCGCGTTGTGTCGGCCCGCCTCGAAGACCTCGAGCTCCACACCGTTCACCGGGATGAGGGTGGGCTCGGGAAAATCGGTTGGATCGACCATCGTATTTCCTTCCAATCCGGGTGACCGGGCGCCGAGGATCACGTCGGCGCACCCCCGACGGGCCGGGGCCACTCGGTCGCGACCAGTGGTCCCGCCGGTGGGGCATGTCGCCAGCTTGCCGCCCAAACCGGTCACCTCATGACCGGTTTTGTGTGCCAGTGTTGTCGGCGTGCGAACCGACAGGCTGGTGGCCATCCTCCTCTTGCTGCAACGGCGCGAGCACGCGACAGCGGCGGAGGTCGCCCGCGAGTTGGAGGTCTCCGAGCGCACTGCCCGCCGCGACCTCGACGCCCTGGCCATGGCCGGGGTGCCGGTGTACGCCACGCAGGGCCGAGGCGGCGGCTGGCGCCTCGTGGGCGGCGCCCGCACCGACCTGTCCGGGTTGACCGCGGGCGAGGCCCGCGCCCTGTTCCTGGTCGCGGGGCCGGCCTCGGCCGCGACGCCCGCCGTGCGAGCGGCGCTGCGCAAGCTCGTCCACGCCCTGCCGGAGCCCTTCCGGGCGCAGGCCGAGGCAGCGGCGTCGTCGTTGGTCGTGGACCCGCGACACTGGGGGACCAGCCGGGTCGAGCGCCGACCACCTCGCTTCCTCGACGAACTCCAGGACGCGGTGATCCGCGGCGTCCAGGTGCGGCTCGGCTACCTCGACCGCGACGGCGCCGAGACCGAGAGAACCGTCCACCCGCTGGGCATCGTGGCCAAGGGTCCGTCGTGGTACCTCGTCGCCAACACCGAGGCAGGCAGGCGGACCTTCCGGATCGACCGCGTGTCGTCCACCGACCCGACCGCCGACCCCGTGCACCGACCCGAGGACTTCGACCTCGCCGAGAGCTGGCGCGAGATCGCCGCCGAGGTCGACCGCAAGCGGATGCCCCTCGAGATCCAGGCGGTGTGCGTGCCCCACGGGATAGGCGTGCTCCGGATGGCGTTCGACGATCGGCTCGACGTCGGGGGTGCCACGACCGATGGTCGCATCGAGGTCGTGATCCGCGGCCACAGCGAGTACCTGCTCGCCGGTGAGCTCGCCGGGCTGGTCGAGTGGGTTGAGGTGACCGGACCCCCGGGTGTGCGAGACCACCTGGCCGCGATCGGCACCGCTATCGTCGAGCGGTACGCGCGGACCGAGCCCTAGGGCCTGTATCGAAGTCGGTCAGAGCCACCCGTTGATCGCGGCGATGTGCACAGTGGCCTCGTAGGGCACGGCGAGCTTGTCGTAGCGGGTGGCCACCCCACGATGGCGTTTGAGCCGGTTGACGCCGCACACCACGGTATGGCGCTGCTTGCAGTCCTCGGGGTCGAAGGCCGGTGGACGACCGCCCTTGGGCCCCTTGGCCTTGCGATGCGCGACCTCGCTCATTCTCGACCACCGACACACCGGACAACGCCCAAGCAGATCACGCCATCACGGCTGACTTCGACACAGGCCCTAGTACCGAGCCCGAGGTTCTCCACCCGGACTGCCTACCCGGCATCCCGCCCGTCTCGGGGGGCCGGGACCCGGTGGCTCCGCTTGCGTTCCGCCGCCGCGGCGGCGATGCCGATGGTCAGCGTGATCGCGCCGCTGCCCACGATCGCCACCGCGGGTGACGCGGCGGTCATGACCAGGGCGGAGGTGGCCGCGACGATGCTGTAGCCGATGCCGGTGGTGGCGTACATGATCGCGTAGCCCGCGGTGTGCGCCGAGGGCGGCAGTGCCTCGCGCAGGGACAGGTTCCGGGTGACCAGCACGGCGGACTGGAACACGCCGCCCACGGCGAGGGCCACCCCGATGCCGATCACCCCGGGGACGGCCGCCACCAGGGTGAGCGCGGTGGTGGTGACCAGCAGGCTCAGGAACGCCTGGACCCGGCGGCTGCCCGGCCAGTCGCGCCTGCCGTACAGGTAGCCGCCGAGGACGCCGCTCACCCAGAAGGCCGCGAGCAGCGGCGCCACCGCCCGCACCGAGATGCCCCTCGACTCGACCAGGGCGGGCAGCACCAGTTCGATGACCGCCACCATCGCCATGGACGCGGCGGCGGTCAGGTAGCTGGGCCACGCGGACGCGAGGATCCGCGCGGTGGAACCGCCGCCGCGTGCGGGGGCCGGGTCGAAGCGGCCCTCGGGCAGGAAGAACACGATCAGCAGGACCGCGACCGCGTTCAAGCCCGCGGCCAGCGCCATCGGCACGCCGGGGCCCGCGCCCAGCGCCACGAAGGCGACGAGCACCGGCGCGGCCGCCCACACCAGGCCGTTGAGCGAGACCTCGGCGCTGAGCACCTTCGAGACGTCGTGCTCCGGCACCAGCCGGGTGAGCGTCGCGCGCATGCCGCCCGGCGAGGCGGACGGCCCGAACCCGGAGAGGAACGTCAGCGCGAACAGCACCGGCAGCGGCAGCGAGTGGCCGAAGGCGAGGACCGCGTAGGCGAGCGCGCCGGTCCCCAGGCCCACAGCGAGGTGCAGCCGCGCGCGGTCCGGGTCGAACCAGACCCCCAGCAGCGGCGCACCGACCACTTCGGACAGCACCCACACCGCGGCGAGCGTCGCACCGAGCGCGTACCCGCCCGGCAGTTCCCTGGCCAGGAAGACGAACGCCAGTGGTGCCATCGCGATCGGCAGCTTGTTCGCCAGCGCCGCCGCCGTCCAGACCAGCACCGGCCTGGTGGCGATGCTGCGGTAGCCGACCGTGGTCATCAGTGCGGGATCCTTCGCTAGTCCGGGAACGCTTCCACCAGGGCGCGTTCGATGGCCTCGGCCGCCGCGTGGTCCGCGCCGACGACGCACGCCTCACCGCCCGTGCCGTCCGGCCGGGTGCCGCACACCGGGACGAGCACGCCGGTCCGCGTGCCCGGGTCGTAGGCGAGCCCCCGGTCGCGCAGCTCGCGGAGCGCGTCGGGAAACGCCGGGAAAGCGCACTCGCGGCGCTCGATGAGGCAGCGGTCGGCGAACCAGTCGCCGCCGACCACCCGCTCACCGATCCGGAACAGGTGGGTGGAACCGCCGTGGCGGGCGTTGAACTCGTTGAACAGCACCCGGCCGTCCGCGGTCAGCATCGCGTCGATGTTCGACAGCCCGCGGTACCCCATGGCGCGCATGGCCTCCGCGAGCGCCCGCAGGTCGGCCAGGAAACCGGGGAACGCCGCCGCCCCGGCCACCGCCGGGGGCACCGGGATGACCACCCCGTCCAGCACCGGCTTCAACCTGACCTGGCCGTGCCCCAGGATCTCCACGCCGTCGTCGGTGATCGCCGTCTCGCCCCACAGCGACACCGAGTCCGGCAGGTACTCCTCGATCACGACCCGGCGCCGCAGTCCGTCGGTGTACCAGGACCAGCGCTCGCCCACCCGCGCCTCCAGCGCCGTGCGGTCGGCGCACACCGTCGAGTGCAGCGCGCCCAGCGCCTCGACGTCCGCGGTCGGGGTGATGATCTCGTTGCCGAGACCCGCGACGTGCACGTCCTGCTTGACGATCGCCGAGCGGCCGCGGGAGAGCAGGTGCCACAGGAAGGCGGTCGCGTCCTCCGGCGAGTCGGTGACCACACCGGCGGGCAGCGGCAGACCGATACCCGAGGCCACCGCGCGGAACACGACCTTGCTGTTGAGCAGCTCGTTGCCGCCCTGCTCGGCGAAGGCGAAGCCGTCCGCGGTCAGGTCCAGGCGCCGGATCAGCTGGTTGACGTAGTCGTCGAGGTAGAACGCCTCGACCCGGTCGACGCCGCGCGCGGCGACCGCGTGGCGCACGACCTCGAGGAACGACTCGTCGGCCAGGCGGTCGCGGGTGAGCACGTCCGGCAGCTTGCCCGCGGGCGGCACCAGGACCTCGATGTCCTCGGGGCGGAACCCCAGGTGCTCGGTGGCGTAGGCGAGGAAACCGGGTGCTGGCTCGAACGGGAGCACCACCACCTCGCCGGGCTGGGCGCTCCAGACCATCCGTTGCCCCTGGCTGCCCACGTGCCTGCGGCCGCCGTCGGACATGTTCGCCAGTTCCGGCTCGTTCGACCAGTTGCCGATGAGCAGCCTCGGCATGAATGGCTCCTTTCGCGTGGGGCGTCCCATTGGAGTCTCTCGAATCAGAAGAAGGTGCGCACGAAATCGACAACGGTTTCACCGCGTAGGACCGGGATCAGCTGCCACTTGTCGAACGCGGTGCACGGGTAGGCGAGACCGAGGCCGACCCAGTCACCGACCCGCGGGTCGGCGTCCGGGCCGAGTCGGATGAAGGCGTGCTGGTCGTTGATCTCCTTCAGCACGCAGTCCCGCAATGCCAGCACCTCCCCGCCGTCGCGACGGATGAGCTGCGGTTCGGGCATCCAGGCGTCGAACGACAGGTCGCGCTTACCCGCGGTGAGCAGCGCCAGTCCGGGTTCCGGTCGGGACGTCACCCTGGCCCACGCCCGCAGGGCGGGGCGGAACCCGCCGGGCTCGGTGCGGGAGAACGGCGACATCCACCGGTAGAAGCCGTCGTCGTGCGCGACGTAGCAGCCGCTGCGCAGGATCGGCAGCACCGCCAGGCCGTCGGCCCACGGTCGGGTCAACCCGGCCGCCACCTGGTCGAAGAAGCAACTGCCGCCCGCGCTCACGATGACGGACTCGGCTTCGAACATCCCGTCCTCGTGCAGCCGGGTGGTGAGCAGGCGCAGCCGCTCGACGAACTCGTCGACCACGGCCAGGCTGTGCGGCGACGGGTCGTTCACCAGCACCCCCTCGTACCCCGCCACGCCGACCAGGCGCAACAGCGGGCTCGCCGCGATCTCCTTGGCGGTCGCGAGCGCGTCGTCCAGCGTCCGCGCGCCCGCCCGGCCACCGGTCCGCCCGATCTCTACCAGCACGTCCACCGGGCGCGTGGGCGGGCGGGCCGCCAGCGCCCCGGTCATCCGCCGGACCACCTCGGGGGAGTCGGCGAAGCAGCTGAACTCGAACCGCTCGTCCCGGTCCAGCTCGTCGGCCACCCAGTGCAGCGCGGGGGCGTCGACGAGCTCGTTGGCGAAGAGCACCCGGGAGACGCCGAAGCGGCGGTAGACGCGCAGCTGCGCGGCGTTCGCCGCGGTGAGCCCCCACGCCCCCGCCGCGAGCTGCCGGGCCCACAGCTGCGGCGCCATCGTCGTCTTGGCGTGCGGGGCGAGCAGAACGTCCCGCTCGGCGCACCACGCCGCCATGGTCTGGATGTTGTGCTCCAGCGCCCCCTCGTCGAGTGTGAGCACCGGGCCGAGGAAACCGTCGTCGAAGAGGTTGAGCCCCCTGGCGGCCACCTCGTCGACCGTGCCGCCCTCCGCGCCGACCGGCAGGCCCTTGAAGCGCCAGTCGACCACCTCGTGCCCGAGCGCGTCCACCGCGTCCCGATCAATCACCCGCAGCCTCCCCTCGATCGTCTTCCCGACAAAGGTTGCCAGACTTGGCACATGATGGCAATGTTGTTGGCAAATCCCTGTCAACCGAGAAAGGTGTGGATCTATGACGGACACCATCGCCACCGCCGTCGACATCGGGATCACCCCGTTGACCGGATACACCGGGGCCGAGGTCACGGGCGTGGACGCGACCGCCCCGCAGAGCGCGGAGACCATCGCCGCGCTGCGCGCCGCGCTGCTCAAGTACAAGGTGATCTTCCTGCGGGACCAGCGCCTGGACTACGCCAGCCAGGTCGCCTTCGCCCAGCGGTTCGGCGAGCTGACCCTGGGCCACCCGCTCTACGGCGGCCCCGAGGGCAAGCCGCTGCTGCGCGAGATGGACTCCAAGGGCGAGGGCACCCGGGCCAACCACTGGCACACCGACCTGACCTACCTGGAGCGCCCGCCCGCCTTCGCGTTCCTGCACAACGTGGTCTGCCCGCCGGTCGGCGGCGACACGATCTGGGCCAACACCGCCGTCGGGTACGCGAACCTGCCCGCGGAGCTGCGCGACCTCGCCGACCGCCTGCGGATCGTGCACTCCAACGACGCCGACTTCACCGACGACACCTACGACGGCGACTCGCGCACCAACTACCTGATGCACCAGTTCGAGGCCGAGCACCCGGCGGTGCGCGTGCACGAGGAGACCGGTGAGCGCTCGCTGCTGCTGGGCGGCTTCGCCCGGCGCGTGCACGGGTTCAGCCCGCAGGCGGGCCGCGACCTCATCCGCGTCCTGCACGAGTACGCGACCAAGCCGGAGTTCACCGCGCGCTGGAAGTGGCGCGCCGACGACCTGGTCATCTGGGACAACCAGGCGACCCTGCACTACGCGGTCTACGACTACCACGGCCAGCACCGCCGCGGTGAGCGTGTCACCGTCGGCGGGCCGGTGCCCGTCGGCGTCGACGGTCGTCCCGGTGTCGTGCTGCGCGGCGACACCTCGGCGTTCGCCGCCGGTCTCACCCGCTGACGACTCGCCCGCTGACGACTCCGCCGCCCGCACCGGGTGGTCCAGCCGACGGCCGGCGCGGGCGGTGTCACGATCCCTTGGGGGAAGCCCGTGAGCCTCTTGTCGCAAGACCAGCACGACCTCGACTTCAGCAAGCTCGCACCGCACATCCGCAAGCAGGTGCGGGCGCTGTGCGAACCGGACGACTACCACGGTGCGCTCGGCCTGCTCTTCGACTACGCGGTGGTCGCGGTGTCGATCTACCTCTGCGTCGGCGTGTCCTACTGGTTCTACCCGGTCTCGCTGCTGCTGATCGGGTCGACCCAGCGCGCCATGGTCAACATCCTGCACGAGTCGTCGCACAAGGTGCTGGCGCGCAACGGGAAGCTCAACGTCGCGCTCGGCACGGTGTTCTCCGGGCACCTCGTCTTCCACATGTACAACCCGTACCGCAGCTCGCACATCGGCTTCCACCACCGGTACCTGGGCGACCCGGACAAGGACCCCGACTACGGTTTCCACCGGGAGTGCGGCATCTACGACCCGGACTCCTCCAACCGGTCGTTCTTCCTGCGCAACATCCTGTTCGCGGTGCTGGGCCTGCGCACCCTCGAGTACGTCCGGTACGTGGTGCAGGACCGGCTGCTGTTCCGCCAGGACCAGGTCGCCGTGTCGATGCCGATCAGCCTGCGCGCCGAGCGGTGGGTGCTGGGCGGGCTCTGGGCGGTGATCATCGGGGTGTGCGCCGCCTTCGGCTTCCTGCCGGAGCTGCTGCTCTTCTGGTTCGTGCCGATGTTCACCACCGCGGTCACCATCGGGTGGCTCTCCGAGCTCGCCGAGCACTACCCGCTACCGGAGAGCGAGGGCAAGCAGATCCTGATGACGCGCAACCGGCACGGGTGGGCGGTCGAGCGGTTCCTGCTCGGGCGGCACAACGACAACTACCACCTGGTGCACCACCTCAACACCGGCGTGCCGTTCTGGAACATGAAGAAGGCGCACCGGGTGCTGCTCGGGGACCCGGCCTACGCCCGCTGGGACAGCCTGTGGGCGGGGATCCTCACCCGCTCGCCCGGGCGGCGCGACCGGGAGACCCTCATCAGCTACGCGGGCAAGTACCGGGACTGGCGGCGCGCGGGCGGCGACCCGCGGGCGCTGGACCGCAGCTTCGCCGAGTCCGCGGCGGCAGGCCGGGAGGCCGCCTGATGATCCACCTCAACACCGCGGGCGCCGGTATCCCGGCGCCCGCGGTGCCCGTCGTCATGGCCCGCCACCTCGCCGAGGAGGCCGAGCTCGGCCCGTACGAAGCCGAGGCCGCGCACGCGCACGACCTGGAACACCGGGTCTACGAGGTGCTCGCGCGGCTGGTCGGCGCGCCGGTGGACGAGATCGCGCTGTTCGCCAGCGCCACCGACGCGTGGTGCCGGGTGGTGTGCAACCTGCCCCTGCCAAGGGGAAGCCGGATCTGGGTCACCCCGTACGAGTACGCGGGCAACCTCATCGCCTTGCAACGGGTGGCGCTGCGCCACGGCTGCGTGATCGAGGTGGTGCCGACCGACTCGGCGGGCGAGCTCGACCTGGAATGGATGCGCGCCAACCTCGACGACCGGGTGAGCCTGGTGTCGTTGGTGCACATGCCTTCCGGCGCGGGCGCGGTGCTACCGGTCGCCGAGGTCGGCGCCCTGCTCGCGGACTCGGCCGCGGTCTACGTCGTCGACGCCTGCCAGACCGTCGGGCAGCTCCCGGTGGACGTCCGGGAGATCGGCTGCCACCTGCTCACCGCGGCGGGGCGGAAGTTCCTGCGCGGACCGCGGGGGAGCGGGTTCGCGTTCATCTCGCGCGCGCTGTGGGATCGGGTCGAGCTGCCGTTCCACGACTTGCACGTGGCCGAGGTCGAGTCGCTGACCGCCCACCGCCTCACCACTGACCGGGCGATCAGGTTCGAGACGGCTGAGCGCAACGGCGCGGTGGTGCTGGGACTGCTGGCCGCGGCCGAACACGCCGCGACCCGACCGGACGGCGCGGCACCGGAGGTGTTCGAGGCGCTGTCGCGGGTGGTGGCGGAAATCCCGGGGACCCGGCTGCTGGCCCCGAGCGGAACGCGGGCGGGCATCGTCTCGTTCGTGCACGAACACGTTTCCGCGCAACACATCCGGCACGAACTCGCGGCCGACGGCGTGACGGGGTGGGTGGCGATCGGATCGCACACACCGCTCCACCTCGCCGAGTTCCCGCGGTTCGTGCGGCTGTCCGTGCACCACTACAACGACATCGACCAGATCGAGGCGACCGGGCGATCGCTGCGCCGCACCCTCCGGTGACGGTCTTGGCCGCGATGCTAACCATCCACATTGGACACATCGACGCCGTGCTCCGGTGCACCGCTCGGCCACGCGGTCCGGGTGACTGAGCTAGCGAAGTGCCGGGCGCGCCCGCGAGGTCCAGGCCAGGGCCACGGTGACAGCGAAGACCAAGACTGCCAGCACCAGCCAGTAGGTGTGGTGCAGTCCGTCGTGGTACATCGTGAGGAACACGCTTCCCCCCGCGAGCGAGCCCAGTGCCTCGCCGACGGTCCAGCACACCTGCCGCAGGTTGAACGCCTCGAACTTGGACTGCACGGCCAAACCCGCGAAGGCGGTGCTCTGCATCGGCGTGAAGACCATCTCGGCGAGCGCGAAGAGCGCCACCGCCACCGCCGTGCCCCACAGCACCGGCACGTCCAAGCCCAGCGTGACCAGCGCCAGGGTGAAGATGACCGTGCCGTGGACCAGCACGGTGAACGGGGTCGCGCCGCCGCGCATCAGCCTGGTCACCAGGACCGTGACCGGACCCTGGAACACCGCGATGGCCAGGGCCGGGCCCGCGATCAGCGCGCCGCGCAAGAACTTGGACTCCGCGAAGTCCCGCGCGACCAGCAGCGCGATCGCCGAGTAGAAGTGCCCGTAGACGAACGCGCCGGTCGCGCCGATGAGCACCAGGCGGCGGGTGGGCGGGTCGACGACCGCCCAGCGCAGGACCTCGCGGCTGATCGGCCACCGCGAGACCGCGGGCGCCGGGCGCAGATCGGCTGGGACACCGAAGAACAGCGCGACCCCCGCCAGCACGTAGCAGGCGGCCACGGTGGCGAGCAGCAGCCGGGCGTCGACCAGGATGAGGAAGCCGCCGATGAACGGGCCGACCGCGGCCGCGACGTTCACCGCGATCTGCAGCATCGAGTACATCCGGTTGCGGCCGATGTCGCTGCGCAGCTCCTCGGCGACGAGCACCCGCGACATCAGGAAGTGCACGCTCACGCCCAGCCCGGCGACCACCAGCAGCCCGCACCGGGCGATCGGCGAGCTCACGTGCGGCAGCAGGCCGAACGCGACGCCGCTCAACACCATGCTGCCCGCCATGCCGCGCAGGTAGGTGAGCCTTGTCAGCCAGCGGTTGAGCAGCATCGCCGACAGGCCCGCGGACGCCGAGTAGCTGAACAGCCCGATGCCGACGAACGCGGCGCTCGACCCGCTCGCCAGCAGGACACCCAGCACGGGCAGCACCGAGTAGAGCCCGAGGCATCCCAAGCCCTGGTCGACCGCGAGCGACCAGCGGAGCCTGCCACCGAGGACCTCGGTCGTGGGTGTGCCGACCGCGTTGGTGGTCACCACGCACCAGCCTCCTGCCTTGTTCCCGACACCTCTCGGTCAGGTTGCCATACTGTGGCAATACCAGGCAACTGTCCTGACACTTTGGTAAAGTGCCTGGTCATGGAGTCTGTGCAGGTAAGGCCCATGCGCGAGGAAGACCTCCCCGGCGCGGAGTCCGCGTCCGCGGTGACGTTCCTCGACGGCGACCGGCGCACCCGACGGGTGAGCGACCCGGAGCCGGAGCCGCGCTCGGCGGAAGCCTCGAAGCTGTGGATCGAGCGCATGCGGTTCCTGCTCACCACCGACCCCGGGGGCTGCTGGATCGCCGCGGCCGGGGACGAGGTCGTGGGGTTCGCGATCTCGCAGAACCGGGAGCGGTTCTGGTACCTGGCGACCTACGGGGTCCTGCCCGACCGCCAGGGGACGGGCATCGGCAAGCGGCTGATCGACGCCACCCTGGCGCACGCGGGCGACCGCCCGGGGATGTTCTCCTCGACCGTGCACCCGGGCGCCACCCGGCGCTACCGGGTGGCCGGGTTCACCCTCTACCCGCAGATGCGCATGGTCGGCACGGTCGACCGCGCCACGCTGCCGTCGGGCACCGGACTCGTCGAGGGCGCCTCGGGAGACCTGGACTGGATGGACGCGCTGGACCGAGATCTGCGCGGGGCGGGCCATGGGCCAGACCACGGCTACCTGCTGGAGAACGCGCGACTGGTCGTGTCCCGGCAGTCGGACCGGCCGGGGTACGTCTACATCGACGGCGGCCGGGCGGTGCTGCTCGCCGCAGCGCACGTCGAGACCGCGCAGGCCCTGCTGTGGGAGGCGTTGGCCAGTTCGCGGGGGAACACGCTGGTCAACTGCATCACCACCGCCAACCACTGGGCCGTGGACGTCGGTCTGGCCGCCCGGCTCGACATCGGCCAGGAGGGCTACCTCGCCGTGCGCGGGATGGCGGACCCGGCTCCCTACCTGGCCAGCGGGCACTTCCTCTGACCGGCACACGCGTTGCCTGCCTCGGCAAGCCAGGGCAACCTCTGGTCCGCTCCGGCGAGGCGCCCGCGCGTGGCCGAACGCGGCCTAAGCCCGGTCGGGGCCGCGCTCGGTTCCACCGCTGCCCCGTTGCGTGAATCCGCTGCGGTACAAGGGTTCCCGTTCTTCGTCAAGCCCGTCGCGACCACGTGGTCGAGTGCGGGGTCACCACTGGCTTCGACCACCCGTGGCACGACAACCTGTGGCACCGACAAGGCAAACGGGTGCCCGTGCCAGCTGGTACCGACCCTCCGGCCAGCGCGCGCGGGCGGTCAGCGCAGCACGGACTCGTCGCTGAACCACCGGGCGAGTTCGCGGATGCGGTCCGCCGTCTGCTCCGGGCCCGACCCGGACACCACGGCGAAGCCGGCGCAGGCGCTGGAGGCCGTGGCGCGGTCGGCGAGCACGGCACCCGGCTCGGCGAGGACGACCGCGTGCTCGACCCCGGGGCGCGCGAGCAGCGCGGCCACGTCCGGGCAGGACACCAGCTCCCCGGGAGGTGTGTCCAGGAACAGGTCGCCGTACCAGCGGTCCGACACCACCGGAGCGGCCGCGCCGGGCAGGCCCAGCACGGCCCGTGCCCACTCGTCGTGCAGGTCGACGCCGTGTTGGCGGCGGATCATCTCGTCCCACGACCCGCCGCCGATCCGGCCGCCGCACTCGCCGAACACCAGCCGGTCGCCGTCCTCGAACAGTTCGAGGTGGAACACCCCGTCGCGGTGGTCGAGGGCGGTCATCGCCCGGTCCGCGAACTTGAGGCAGGCGTGCTGCAGCTCCGGGTAGGCCCGCGGGTGCTGCACGACGGTGCCGACGAGGCCGCCATCCCTGATGGCGAGCACGTTCTGCAGGTAGCGGCCCACGGACAGGAAGCGGACCTCACCGCCGCGCACCACGCCGTCCAGGTGCAGCTCCGACCCGTCCACCCACGCCTCCGCCAGCCACGGTCCCGGCAGCGCGCCCAACTCGTCCGCCAGCGCGCGGCGCTGCTGAGGGCTCTGCCAGTGCCGCACCCCACGGGTGGAGGAATCGGCCAGCGGCTTGATCACCCCGCGCGGGTAGCCCACGTCCCCCACCTCGCTCGCCCGGGTCAGCACCCGGCAGTCCGCCACCGGCAGGCCCGCCTCGCGGACGCGCCGCTTCTGCAGGTCCTTGTCCCGCAGCAGAAGCGCCTGCTCCGGCGTCTGCGGGCACCGGCTCCCGCCGAGCACCGCCGCGGTGACCATCGTGAACTCGAACTGGCTGCACACCACGTCGAAGGCCGTGGGCGGGGTACCCGCCCGGTGCAGACCCGCGAGGGTCGACTCGGCGTCGGCGGCGTCCTCCACGACGACGGTGTGCGCGTCGTCGAGCAGCCCGGCCCGCGCCAGGTCATCGGCCGCGGCGAGCGCGCAGGTGACCTCGGCCCCGTGCGCGCGCAGCGCCGCCACCGCCTCCGGCCGCCAGCCGACCAGCAGCACCTTCATCCTGTTCCCCTGATCTGTTCGGTGGTCACACCGGTCGCACCGGCAAGGTCTCCGGTCCCGCCACGGCCAGCGAGCGCACCCGCTCGCCGCGCCCGGCCCGCTCCAGCCGCCACGGCGCGTCGAGCAGCTCGGTCAGCAGCGCCCGCCCCTGCGCCCTGGCCAGGATCGACCCCAGGCAGAAGTGCGGGCCACCGCCGAGGGCGACGTGCCGGTTCGGGCCGCGGCCGACGTCGAAGCGGTGCGGGTCGGCGAACACCGCCGGGTCCCGGTTGGCCGAGGGCAGCCAGACGACGACGCGCTCACCGGCCCCGATGGGCGTACCCGCCACCTCGACCGGCCGGGTCGTGGTGCGCATGCTGTGCACCGCGCTGGACGTCCAGCGCAGCACCTCCTCCACCGCGCCCGCGAGCAGCGAGCGGTCGGCGCGCAGCCGGTCCCACTCCTGCGGGTGGTCGAGGAACGCCTCGATCCCGCCCGCCAGGGCCAGCCTGCCGTTCTCCGTGGCACCGATGAGGTTCTCGCAGTTGAGCAGGATCTCCTCCTCGGCGAGCAGGTCCCCGTCCACCTCGGCGCCGACGAGCGCGCTCACCACGTCGTCGCGCGGCTCGGCGACCCGCAGGTCGATGAGGTCGGCGAAGTAGCGCATCAGCTCTTGGTGCCCGGCCAGCGAGATCCCGGCGGCGAACGCCTCGTCGGTCCAGCGGACCAGGGCGGCGTGGTCGGCCGCGGGCACGCCGACGATGTGCCCGATCGTGGCCATCGACAGCGGCCCCACCAGGTCGTGCACCACGTCGAAGGTGCCCCGGTCGACGGCCTCGGCCAGCACCCGGCGGGCGGCGGCGCGCAAGAAGTCCTCGAGGTCGCGCACCGAGCGGGTGCTGAACCAGTCGGCGACCGCCGCGCGCAGGTCGTGGTGGCGCGGGTCGTCGGTCAGCGCCAGGGTCAGCCCCGCCCCGGGGTCCGCGCCCAGGGCGGTCGGGCGCAGCAGCACGCCGTGCGCCGAGCTGAACACCGCCGGGTCCCGGTAGGCGTCGCGCACGTCGGCGTACCGGGTCAGCGACCAGAACGACGGCAGCGCGCCGTCCTCGTGCCGGTGCACCGGCGCCTGGTCGCGCATCCAGGACCAGACCGCGTGCGGGTCGCCCTCGGCGTGCAGGTCGGGGTCGAGCAGCCGGTCGGGGTCGACCACGAGTCCGGGTGCGCTCATCGGGCTGCCTCCTCGGTGCGGTGCGTGGTCGCGTGCTCGGTCAGCTGGGGGGTCAGGTGGGTCGTCGGTTGGTTGGTCAGCCGGGCCTTCATGGCCTCGGCCAGGGCGGCGGCGGTCCGGTCGGGGACCGCGTCGCGGCGGTGGTACACGGTCAGCCGAGTCCCGCCGCCGGGCAGCGGCCACAGCTCGGCGTGCAGTTCCAGCGGCAGGTCCAGGTACGGCTGTCGGACGAACCGGGTGGCCACCCCGCGCAGCGGCAGGTCGGCGGGCGGGTTGTCCTGCACGGCGAACAAGGTCTGGAACAGCGGGGGCCTGCCGCCGCCCGTGGTCGCCGCGACGGCCAGCGCCTCAGTGAACGGGACGTCCTGGGTTGCCAACGCCGCGGCCAGGGCCTGGTCGGCCGCCTCGGCGTCGCCCGCCAGGGCGGGGCCGCGCAGCCGCACGCACACGGTGGTGATGTGGCAGCCGACCGCGGCGGCGAGCCCGGCGGTGCCGCGTTGCGCGACCGGGACGCCCACGGCGACGTCGTCGACCCCGGTGACCTCGGCCAACGCGGCGCCGTAGGCGGCCAGCAGCGGTGCGACCCGGTCGGTCCCGACCCCGGGCAGGTCCACCTCGACCAAGCCGGGCGCACGGCCTGCGTGCGCCGCGGGGCGCTCGGGCCAGCGCAGGTCCGGCACGCCGGCCAACTCGGCGCGCAGCCGACCGGCGGCGGCCGGGTCTGCGGCGGCCAACGCGTCTGCCCGGTCCGCGTGCGCGCGGGCGAGGGTCGGCGGCGGGTCGCCGAGGGGTTCGCCGTTGTAGGCCGCGGCCAAGTCGTGGGCCAGCACCGATTCCGACGCGCCGTCGAAGGCCACGTGGTGCACCGCGATCCCCAGTACGGCGCCGGAACCGGGCCGGACCTCGGCAAGCACGACCCGCCACACGTCGGCCGCGGTCGGGTCCAGCTTCTCCGCCAGCACCCCGCGCACCGCGGCCAGCGCGGCGTCGGGCGAGGCGCACTCGGCCAGCAGCTCCAGCGGGGGCGGCTCCACCTCCGACGGGCGGGCGCACGGACCGGGATCGGGCAGGTAGGCCGCGCTGAGCGCCTCGTGCCGCTGGTGCACGGCGGCGATGGCGGCGTCCAGCGCGTCCAGGTCGACCTCGCCGTCGAGCACCCAGGTGAGCAAGCAGTGGCCGGTGCGGTCGGCCGGCTCCACCAGGTGGTGGGTCAGGTGCGCCAGCTGGGTCGGCGTGAGCGGGACGTCACCGACCGGCGGCGGGGTCGGCACTGTAGCGGTGGCGGTGGCCAGCCAGTCCGCGAGTTCGGTCGCCGTGCTGTGCCGGTGGAACCGCGACAGCGGGATCGGCACACCGGTCGCCGCGCCCAGCCGGGCGCAGACGCGGCCCGCGTCGAGGGAGCCGCCACCGAGGTCGCCGAACCGCGCGGTCGGGGAGACCCGGCCCCGGCCCAGCACCTCGCCGATCTTGTCGACGACCAAGCGCAACGTCGCGTCCTCGGGTGCCTCGGCCGGTTCGTCGTCCGCATCGGGTCGTAGCAGCGCGAGCAGCGCGCGCTCGTCCAGCTTTCCCTGTGGTGTCAACGGAAAGGCGGCGACGGTCACCACCTCGGCCGGGCGGTGGTGGGGCAGCAGCGCGTCGCGCAGCACCTCCTCTGCGCGGGCTGGGGGGCTACTGCCGGCGTCGTCGACGCAGAACGCGACCAAGTCGCGCACAGCACCGCGGTCGTCGTGCCGGGCTACGACTCGGCACCCGCGCACACCGAGCAAGGCCTGGACGCGCTGCTCCACCTCCGCGGGTTCCACCCGGTGGCCGCGCACCTTGACCTGGCGGTCCGCCCGGCCCCGGTAGGTCAGCACGCCGTCGGCGCGCCGCGCGCCGAGGTCTCCGGTGCGGTAGACGCGGGTCGGGACGCCGTCGAGGGTGACCTCGGTGAAGCCGCCCTGGTCGCGGCCGCCGAGGTAGCCCAGGGCCAGTCCGGTCCCGGAGAGGCAGATCTCGCCGACCTCGCCGGGGCCGCACGGCCGGTCGCGGTCGAGCACGTGCACGTTCGTGCCCGGTACCGGTGTGCCGAGGGGGATGCCGTCGGGGTCGTCGCAGTCGGCGAGCGCGATGGGGTGGGTGGTGGCGAAGACGGTGTTCTCCACCGGCCCGTAACCGTTGAGCAGCGGGATAGTGGGGTGGGCGCGCAGGAACCGGCGCACGTGGTCGGGGGAGAGGCGCTCGCCACCGGTGATCACCTGGCGCAGACCGGCGAACGCGCCAGGGTCCTCGTCCACGGCCAGGTTGAACACGCTGCTGGTGAGCCACACCGTCGTCACCCCGTGCCGGGCGACGCAGTCGCGCAAACCGCTGGGGGACAAGTACTTCTCGGCCACGACGACGGCAGTGCCGCCGGTGAGCAGCGGCGCCCACAGCTCCAGGGCGAACGCGTCCCACGGGGTCGGGGCGGCCAGCGGCACGACCGCATCCGGCCCGAACTGGCCGAAGGAGCCCGGTTCGACGAGTCGGGCGATCGCGCGGTGCGGGGTCTCGACCCCCTTGGGCCTGCCGGTGGTGCCGGAGGTGAAGAACACGCAGCAGGCGTCGGACCCGCCGCGCGGCACCGGGGTGAAGTCCGCGGCGACCGGCTCGGTGGGTGTTCGCCAGACGGGCACCCCGAGGTCGAGGTGGACCTCGGGCGCGGTCACGACCAGGCGCGCGTCGAGGTCCGCGGTCATCTCCGCGACGCGCTCGGCGGGCCAGGTCGGGTCCAGCAGCGCGTACGCCGCCCCGGTCTTGAGCACGGCGAGCAGCGCGACCACGGCGTCCGCGCGGCGCGGCAGCAGGATGGCGACCCGCTCGCCCGGCCGGACCCCGGCGGCCTGGAGCCGGGCCGCCCAGCCGTCGGCGACGCGGTCGAGCTTGGCGTAGTCGAGCACGCGGTCGCCGTCGACGACCGCGGCTCGGTGTGGGGTCGAGCGTGCGTGCGCGGCCACGACCTGGTGCAGGCCGAGGGCCGGTGGGGGTGCGTGCGTCACGGTGCCTCCCAGGGTGTCGACCGCGCCGTGCCAGCCATTGGCAAAAGCTTGCCATCATGTAGGCAACAATGGCAACCTCGGTGCGGTACGCGTGGCGCTCGCACCGGCTAGGGGGATCGATGGAACGCGATCAGGGACTCGACGTCGCCGTCACCGGGCTGTCCGCGCGCCTACCCGGCGTGCACGGCCTGGACCAGTGGTGGGCGGCGATCACCGAGGGCCGCAGGCTGTTCACCCGGCTCGACCGGGACCGGCTGCGGGCGAGCGGCCTGTCCGACGACCTGGCCGAGGACCCCGGCTGGGTGCCGGTGCACGGCGTGCTCGAGGACGCCGACCGGTTCGACAGCGCCCTGTTCGGCATCTGCGACCGCGACGCCGAACTGATGGACCCGCAGCACCGGCTCATGCTGGAGGTCGCCTGGTCGGCACTGGAGGACGCCTGCGTCCGCCCGCACGCCGACCGCGGCGCGGGCACCGCCGTCTACGCCTCCGACAGCGGCAGCGGCTACCTGCGCGCCATGCTGACCGGCGGCCCGCTCGACCCGCAGACGCTCGACCAGGCCCTGCACGGCACCGAGCCCGACTTCATCGCCAGCCTGGTCTCCTACAAGCTCGGCCTCACCGGCCCGGCCATCGGGGTGCGCACCGCCTGCTCGTCCTCCCTGGTCGCCCTGCACCTGGCGGTGCAGGCGCTGCAGAACCACGAGTGCGACCGAGCCGTCGTCGTGGCGGCGGGCATCGATCACCCGCAGGCGGGCCACCTGCACGTGCCCGGCGCGATCCAGTCCGAGTCCGGCGACTGCCTGCCCTTCGACGAGCGCGCCGACGGCGTGGTCGCCGGGTCGGGCGCCGTCGCGGTGGTGCTCAGCCGCCTCGGCGACGCCTTGGCGGACGGACCGGTCCCGTACGGGACCGTGCTCGGCACCGCGATCAACAACGACGGCGCGGCAAAGGTCGGCTACTACGCGCCCTCGGTGTCCGGCCAGGAGGCGGTCATCCGGGCCGCGCTGGCCGCCGCCGACGTCGACGCCGCCGACCTGGGCTACCTGGAGGCGCACGCCACCGGCACCCGGGTCGGCGACCCCATCGAGTGGGCGGCGGCCTCGGCCGCCCTGGCGGGCGCCGGGCCGGGCAGCATCGCCGTCGGCGCGCTGAAGTCCGCGGTCGGCCACCTCGACTCGGCCTCCGGTCTGGCGGGCCTGGTCAAGGCCCTGCTGGTGCTGCGCGCGGGCGTGGTGCCGCCGGTAGCCGGGTTCGGCCGGCTCAACCCGCTGCTGGAGGTCGACGGGTCGCCGTTGCGGGTGCCCACCGCCGCGGAGCCGTGGACCGGGCCGCTCCCGCGCCGCGCCGGGGTCAGCTCGTTCGGCGTGGGCGGGACCAACGCACATGCCGTGGTCGAGCAGGCCCCCGCTGAGGGTCCGCGGGCGCCGCGGCCGGACCGGCTCCGGCTGCTTGCCCTGTCCGCAAACGACCGCGACGCCGTGGAGCGCATGGCGCGGCGGCTGGCCGACCGGCTCGAAGGCGAGGACGCGCCGCCGCTCGCCGACGCGGCGCACACCCTGGCCACCGCCCGCGCCGAGCTGCCGCACCGGCTCGCCGTGGTGGTCGACAGCACCGCCGACGCCGTGGCCAGGCTGCGCGCGGGCGACGGCGTCGTGGTCGGCGAGCGCCCGGGTACCGGGCCGTCGCCGCTGGTGTTCCTGTTCCCCGGCCAGGGCTCGCAGCGACCGGGGATGGCCCGCCCGCTCACCGCGGCGCTGCCCGGCTTCGCCGAGGCCCTCGACGACTGCCTCGCCCACGTCCCCGAACCGCTGGTCAGCCGGCTGCGCGCGGCCCTGCACGACCCGGGCTTCCCCGCCGACGAGCTGGCGGCCACCGACCTCGCGCAGCCCGCGCTGTTCGTCGTCGAGCACGCCGCCGCCACCGCGCTCACCGGCGCTGGCCTGGTCCCCGCCGCGTACGCGGGCCACAGCGTCGGCGAGATCACCGCCGCCTGCCTGGCGGGCGTGCTCGACCTGCCCACCGCCATCCGCTTGGTCATCGCCCGGGGCGCGGCGATGAGCACCTGCCCGGACGGTGCCATGGTGGCCATCGCCTGCGACGAGCACACCGCGCTGGACCTCGCGGCAGCGGCGGGTGCGGACGTCGAACTGGCCGCGGTCAACGGCGCCGACAGTTGCGTGCTCGCGGGTCGACCGGACCAGGTGGACGCGGTCGCGGAGGCCGCGGCGGACCACTTCCGGGTGACCCGGCTCCGGACGTCCCGCGCGTTCCACTCCACCCTGATCGAACCGGCGCTGCCCGCGCTCACCGCCGCGCTGGCGGAAGCCACCACCCGGCCGCCGACGACCCCGTACGCGGCGAACGCCACCGGCGGGCTCGTCGAGCCGGGCACGCCGGTGCCCGTGCGGGCGTTCGTCGACGCCGCCCGGCGACCGGTGCGCTTCGCCGACAACCTGGCCGCGCTCGGCCGCCGGTTCCCGGGCGCGGTCGCCGTCGAGGTCGGCCCGGGGCGCGCGCTGTCCGCGGCCGCCGAGGCCGCCGACCTGCGGGCCGTCCCGCTGTGCGCGGGCGGGCACGCCGAACGGGACGTGCGGACCGCGTTCGGGGCGCTGTGGACCCTCGGCCAGCCGGTCGACCTCCCGGCCCACGCCGGCGACGGCGACCTCGCCCGGCTGCCGACCTACCCGTTCCACGGACCGCGCAGGCTCGCCCCCGAGCTGGCCAGGACCGTCCCCACCGCCCCCAGCACGGCCACCGTGCCCGCCGCCGACCCGGAGCCGGAGCGGCCCGAGGACGTGCCAGAGGTGCTGGCCAGGCTGTGGGCGCGGGTGCTCGGCCGCCCCGACGTGCGGCCCGACTCCGACTTCTTCGCCCTCGGCGGCGACTCGCTGCTGATCACCCAGCTGGCCCGCGCCCTGCACCAGGAGGTGGGCGTCCGGGTGCCGCTGCGCCAGATGCTCGTCGGGCGCACCCTGCGCCGCCAGACCGAGATCGTCACCGACCTGCTCGGCGCCGAGCGGGTGGGCACCGCGTGAGGGCCGAGCACCCGGGCCCGACCCCAGGACCGACCGCAGAGCCGACCGAGCCCGACACCCGATCGACCCCGACACCGATCGAAGGAGCGCCGATGTTCACACCGGAGGGCACCCCAGCACACGGCACCCCAGCACACGGCAGCACAGCACACGGCAGCACAGCAGATGCCAACGCCGCGGACGGCAGCGCAGCGGGCGGGACCACGGCCCGGGCCGACGCGGTCGCCGACGTCCTGCACCTGGGCCGCGGCGAACCGCTGCCGGACCACCCGCGCACGCCGGTGCACGAACTGGTCGCCGCGTTCGCCCACAGCACCCCGGACGCGGTCGCGGTGCGGTCGGACGGGGTCGCGCTGACCTACGCCCAGCTCGACGCGTGGGCCGACCGGGTCGCGGCCGCCCTGCTCGTGTCTGGACCGTGCCGCGGCGAACGGGTCGCCGTGCTCGTGCCGCCGTCCGTGGCAATGGTGGCCGCGGTGCTCGGTGTGCTGCGCGCGGGCGCGGCCTACGTGCCGCTCGAGGCAGCGCAGCCGGACGCCAAGCTGGCCGCCGTCCTGCGCGCCGCCGGGGTCACCCGAGCCGTGGTCACCGAGACCACCGCCGATCGACTGTCCAATGTGGACCTGGTGCGCGCCGACACGGCCGCGCATCGGCCGCGGGTCGAGCGCCCGGCCGTCAACGGCGCCGACACCGCCTACGTGATCCACACTTCTGGCAGCTCCGGCGAGCCCAAGGGGGTGCCCGTCGACCACGCCCGGCTCGCGGACTCGACCGCGGCCCGGCGAGCGGTCTACCCCGGCGCCCCGGTGTTCCTGCTGGTGTCCCCGCTGGCGTTCGACTCCTCAGTCGCGGGCCTGTGGGGCACGCTCACCGCGGGCGGCACGCTGGTCGTCGCCACCGCCGACCAGGTGCGCGACCCGCGCGCGCTGGGTGGGCTCATCGCCGAGCACGGCGTGACCCACCTGCTGTGCATCCCCTCGCTGCACGCGGTCCTGCTGTCCGCGGGCGCCGACCTGTCCTCGCTGCGGACCGTCATCCTGGCGGGGGAGCCGCTGCCGGAACGCTTGCTGGCCCGCCACTTCGCCGAGCACCCGGGGGTGGCGGTGGTCAACGAGTACGGCCCGACCGAGGCGACCGTCTGGGCCAGCTACCGCCGCTACACCGCCCCCGGTCCGGTCACCATCGGCGGACCGGTGCCCGGCGCGCGGCTCTACGTGCTCGGCGAGCACGGCGACCCCGTCCCGCGCGGCGTCCCCGGCGAGCTGCACATCGGCGGCCGCGGGGTGACCGACGGCTACCTCGGCGCGCCCGAGGCGACCGCCGCCGCCTTCGGCCCCGACCCGTTCGCCGACGAGCCCGGCGCCCGCGTCTACCGCACCGGCGACCGGGTCCGCTGGACCACCGGGGGCGAGCTCGAGTTCCTGGGCAGGCTCGACCACCAGGTCAAGGTGCGGGGCCACCGGATCGAGCTGGGCGAGGTGGAGACCGCGCTGCGCGCCGCCCCCGGCGTCGACGACGCCGCCGTGGTCACCGACGGCGCGGGCACGACCCTGGTCGCCTTCGCCGCCGCCGGGCCCGGGGCGACCGAGGACGGCATCCGCGCCCACCTGGCGGAATCGCTCGCGCCCGCCGCCCGGCCGGGCCGCATCCACCTGCTCGACCGGCTGCCGGTCACCTACCGGGGCAAGGTCGACCGCGATCGGCTGCGCGCCGAGGCCGACACGGTGGTCGAACCGACCGGGCCCGCGCAGGGCACCGCCCCCGCCGGACCGGACGGCCCGGTGGCCGCCGTGTCGGCCGCCTGGGCGCAGGTCCTGCACCGGGACCAGGTGCCGCCGGACACCAACTTCTTCGACCTCGGCGGGCACTCGCTCACCCTGTTCCACCTGCAGAACGCGCTGGAGGAGCACACCGGGACGCGGCCGTCGGTCGTCGCGCTCTACCGGCACACCACCGTGACCGAGCAGGCCCGCCTGCTCGCCGCGGACCCCACGCCGACCGCGGACCGCACCGAGAGCAGGCAGCTCGCTGCGCGCCGGGCCCGGGCCGTGCGCGCCCAGCGCTCGCGGCAGCAGCGCGCCGCGCGCACCGGGGCGACCAGGGAGGAGAACGCGTCGTGACCGCCGACCCGCAGACCTGGCTGCACCGCCCGCAGCCGCGACCCGAGGCCGCCACCCGGCTGGCCTGCTTCGCGCACGCGGGCGGCTCGGCGGCCTTCTTCCAGGACTGGCCGGACGCGCTGCCGGAGGTCGAGGTCGTCGCCGTGCGCTACCCCGGCCGGGCCGAGCGGATCGCCGAGGAGCCGCCGACCGACCTGGTGCTGCTGGGCCGCGACAGCGCCGACGCCCTCGCCGCGCTCGACGACCGGCCCCTAGTGCTGCTCGGCCACAGCATGGGCGCGGTGGTGGCGCTGGAGGCCGCGCGCCGGTTGGCCGAGCTGGGCCGCGGGCCCGCGCGGCTGATCGCCTCCGGCTCCCGGACCGGCCCGCTGCCCGACCTGTCCGCCGAGCCGGAGCCGGACGCGGCGGCGCTGGCCGCCCGGCTCGTCGCCCTCGGCGGCACCGACCCGGAGCTGGCCGCCGACCCGTACTTCCTCGAGC
Organism: Actinokineospora sp. NBRC 105648; assembly: GCF_030269645.1. Lineage (GTDB taxonomy): Bacteria > Actinomycetota > Actinomycetes > Mycobacteriales > Pseudonocardiaceae > Actinokineospora. Next base: position 203,535 of record NZ_BSTR01000006.1, read on the forward strand.
TGGTGCTGCCCTACGTCGAGGCCGACGGCGCCATGTTCCGGGCCCACCCGAACCCGCCGCTGCCCCGGCTGCGCTGCCCGGTCACCACCATCGTCGGCGACGCGGACGACGACGCCGACCGGCGCCCGTGGCCCGAGCTGACCACCGGCGAGCTGACCGAGCACGTCGTCGTGGGCGACCACTTCTACCTCGTCGAGCACCCGCCGCTGGACCTGGTCCGGGCGGCCCTCGACGCCGCCCGGCCCGACCGCCGGTCCGCCTGAACCCGATCCGCCGACCACCTGGGACACCCATGACGACGCAGACCAGAACCGCGCACCCGCCGCTGGACCCCGAGCTGGCGGGACCGCTGCGGGAGATCCTCGCCGGGATGCCGGTGCCGCTCACCCCGGAGCTGGTCGCCGACCGGCGCGCCCGCACCGCGGCGGGCAGCCTCGACGACGAGTCGATCCGCTGCGGCGGCGCCTTCGACGTCCGCACCGAGTCGGTGCCGGGCCGCGCGGGGGTCTCGGTGCTCATCTGCACCCCCACCGACCGGCCCGGCCCGCACCCGGTGGTGTTCAACACCCACGGCGGCGGCATGGTCGCGGGCGACAACCGCGGCGCCGAGCTGGTCGACGAGCTGGGCCGCGCGCGGGAGCTGTGCCTGGCGGTGGTGGCCGTGGCGTACCGGCTGGCCCCGGAGCACCCGGACCCGATCCCGCTGCTGGACTGCTACACCGCACTGAGGTGGACCGTCGACAACGCCGAGGCCCTCGGCGTGGACCCCGACCGGGTCGTCGTCAGCGGCAACAGCGCGGGCGGGGCCCTGGCCGCCGGGCTGGCGCTGCTGGCCCGCGCCCGTGGCGGGCCGCGGCTGCTGGGGCAGATGCTGCAGTGCCCGATGCTCGACGACACCTGCGGCACCGCGTCGATGGCGCAGCTGGAGCACGCCGGGCTGTGGGACGGGGCGTCGAACCGCGCGGGCTGGACCGCCCTGCTCGGCGACCGGCGGGGTACCGCGGAGGTCGCCGAGGCCTCCGCGCCGTGGCGGGCCACCGACCTGTCCGGGCTGCCGCCCGCGTTCATCGACGTCGGCTCGGTGGAGGCGCTGCGCGACGAGGCGGTCGGCTACGCGAGCCGGATCTGGGCCGCGGGTGGTGCGGCCGAGCTGCACGTGTGGTCCGGCGCGTTCCACAGCTTCGACGAGTGGGTCCCGGACGCGGTGGTGTCCGAGACCGCCCGCCGCGCCCGGGCCGACTGGCTGCGCAGGCTGCTGGCGGGGTCGGCCGCGTGAGGCCCGCCGTGCTGCTCGTCGGCGGTGCGAGCCCGATCGCGTCCAGCCGCGACATCGTCGGCGACGCGCTGCGCCAGGCCCGCGACCGGGGCGTGCGCACGCACGTCCTGGGCCGCCCCGACCAGCTCGCCGCGACCGCGGAGATCACCGCGCTGGCCGACGCCGTCTCCGCGGCCGACCCGGAGGACCCCGCCGACTGCGCGCGCTGGGCCCGCGCCGAGGCGGCCAGGGGCACGCGCTTCGACCTGGTCCTGGGCCTGCGCGACCCGGTCCTGGCCGCCACGGCGGCGTGCGCGGAGGTGTTCGGGGTACCGGGGAACCCGCCCGAGGCCATCGCGCGCACCCGGGACAAGGACGTGTGCCGGGCGGCGTTGGCCGCCGCGGGCTTCCCGCAGCCCGCCGTGCGGCTCTGCCGGGATGAGGCCGCCGCGGCCGAGTTCCTCGCCGCGTCCCGCGGGCCGTGGGTGGTCAAGCCGAGGGCGGGGATGGGCAGCGTCGGTGTGCGCGGCGTCGCAGGCCCCGATGACCTGCCCGCGGCCGTCGCCGGACTGCCCGACCGGGAGCCGTTCCTGGTCGAGGAGTTCGTCAGCGGTCCGGAGTTCAGCGCCGAGGGGGTCTTCCTCGGGGGCGCCCCGCGGGTGCTGGCCGTGACGGCGAAGGACAAGCTCCCGCCGCCCTGGTTCGTCGAGAGCGGGCACGTCCTGCCCGCCGAACTGCCCGAACATCGCCGCGCGGAGGCCGAAAAAGCCGTGTGCGGCGCGCTCACCGCCCTGGGGCTGCGTTCCGGGGTCTTCCACGTGGAGTTCTGGCTTCGCGCGGGCGAAGTGGTGCTCGGCGAGGTCCACGCCCGACCCGGCGGCGACTGGCTGCACCGGCTGCTCACCGCCGCGGTGCCCGGCCTGGAGCTGTTCGGCCTGCTCTACGACGACCTGCTGGGCGTCGGGCCGCCCGCCGACCTGCGGCCCACCCGGGCGGGCGCGGTCCGGTTCCTGGTGGCCGAGCCGGGCGAGCTGCTCGACGTGGCCGGCTGGGACCGGGTCCGCCTGCACCCGGCGGTGCTGCACGCGGACCTCTCGGTCCACCCGGGGGACGTGGTCGCCCCGGTGCGCGACTCCGGCGGCCGCGCGGGCGTGGTCGTGGTGGGCGCGGCGGACCCGGCCGCGGCGGCCGCGCTCGCCGACGACCTCGCGGACGGGGTGCGGTTCACCGTCAGATGACGGGTTTGCCAGCTGTGCCCGCGGTTGTCACAGCCGCCATACTCGATCTGCCGCCAGTCGAACCGACACCGACGACCGGGGCGCGCGTCCCCGCGGGAGGTACCGCAGTGAACCCGTCCCACCGCCGAGCGCTCGCCGACGCGATGGCCTGGGTGGCCGCCGCGCACGAGGCGACCGGTCGTCGAGGCGTCTCCGCCGGGTACGAGCTGGTGGGCGGCTGGCAGCCCACCTACCCCGAGACCAGTGGCTACCTGATCCCCACGATGCTGCGGGCCGCCGACGCCCTCGGCGACCCGGACCCGGCCGAGCGGGCCGGGGAGATCGGCGAGTGGCTGCTGGGCCTGCAGCGCCCCGACGGCGCGTTCCCCGGCGGCACCGGTACCGACGGCGACCCGGTGGTGTTCGACACCGGCCAGATCGTCCTGGGCCTGCTGGCCCGCTGGGAGCGCGACGGCGACCGGTCCGCGCTCGACGCCGCCGCCCGCGCCGTCGACTGGTTGTGCGCCCGGCAACTGCCCTCCGGGGCGTGGCTGTCGCACCTGGGCTGGGCGAACACCTACGCCACCCGGGTCACCTGGGCGGTCGCCGCGGTGTGGCGGCAGACCGGGGACCCCGCCCACCTGGCCTGCGCGCACCGCTCGCTGGACTGGGTCCTCGACCAGGTCGAACCGGACGGCTGGATCCCGCGCACCGGGTTCGACGACAGCCGCGTGCCGTGGACGCACACCACCGCCTACGCGCTGCGCGGTCTGCACCGCACCGCCGACGCGCTCGGCGACGACGAGCGCGCCGCGCGCGCCAGGGCGCCCGCCGACCGCGCCGCCCTCGGGCTCGCCGACCTGGTCTCCCCGCTGCACCCCCTGCTGCCGGGGCAGATCGGCGGCGGTTTCACCCCGGCCGCCGACTACGCCTGCCTGACCGGTGACGCCCAACTGGTCACGGTCTGGCTCGACACCGCCAAGCGCCACCGCGGCGACGAGCTGCGCGCCCGCGCCGCCGCGGTCGTCGACCGGCTGGTCGAGCTGCAGGTCCGCCAGCCGCTCGAACCGGCCGCCGTCGGCGCGCTACCGGGGTCGTGGCCGCTGTCCGGCGGGTTCGAGCCCGCCGCGTTCCCCAACTGGGCCACCAAGTTCCTGGCCGACGCGGTGCTCAACCTCGCCGAGGCGACCGGCGGCGCCGGTCTCGCGCCCGCGGCGTGAGCGGGCGGGGCGCCGCGCGCCGCACCAGACCCGCCACCGCCGCGCTGGCGCTCGTGACGGGCATCGGCCCGTTCGCGACCGACACCTACCTCGCCGCGCTGCCGGACCTGCGGCAGTCACTGCAGTCCAGCGCCACCACCGCGCAGCTGACCCTCACCGCGTTCATCGCGGGCATGGCCGTCGGGCAACTGGTGCTGGGCGCGGTCAGCGACGCCACCGGCAGGCGCAAGCTGCTGCTGATCGGCGCGCTCCTGTTCACCGCGCTCACCGCGGTCTGCGCCATCGCGCCCAACGGGGCGGTCCTGGTCGCGGCCCGGTTGGTCGCGGGCATCGCCGCGGGCGGGGGAGTGGTCATCGGGCGGGCGGTGGTGACCGACGCCCACGAGGGCACCGCCGCGGCCGCGATGTTCGGCACCCTGGCCTCGATCAGCTTCCTCGGGCCGATCGTCGCGCCCGTGCTCGGCGGCGCCATCCTCGGCGTCGGCACCTGGCGCACGGTGTTCGCCGTGCTCACCGCGCTGGGCGCGGTCATGGTCGTCGCGGTGCTGGTGGGCATCCCGGAGACGCTGCCGCCCGAGCGCAGGCACCCGCCAGGGCTGCGCCAGTACGGGGCGCGGATGGCCGATCTCGCGCGCGACTGGGGCTTCATGCGCCACGTCGCCGTCTACTGCCTGTCCGCGGCCGGGTTCTTCACCTACATCGGCGGGTCGGCCTTCGTGCTGCGCTCGGCGTTCGACGTGGGGCCGGGGCTGTACTCGGTCGTCTTCGCCTCCAACGCCGCGGCCATGGCGCTCACCGGCGTGCTGTTCCGGGTCCTGGTCGGCCGGGTCGGCGCCGAGCCGCTGCGCGCCGTCGGGGTCACCAGCGGCGCGCTGGCCTCGGTGGGGCTGCTCGCCACGGCGCTGTTCGCCCCGGGCGCGCCGGTGGCCGTGCCGTGGGTGCTGCTGTGCGTCGTGGTGGGCGGCACCGGGCTCACCGTTCCCGCCACCACCGTCCTCGCCCAGCAGGCGGGCAGGCGCGCGGCGGGGACCGCGGCGTCCCTGCAGGGCGGCTGCGGGTTCCTCGTCGGCGCGGCGATGACGCCGCTGACCGGTGTCCTCGGGAGCGGTTCGCTGCTACCGATGGCCGCCGCGATGGCGATCTTCTACGCCGCCGCCCTGGTGCTGCTGCGCGTGGTGAGCAGGCACAGCGAGCGCACAGGGGCCCCCACCCCCTGATGGGGCTCGGCAGAGTCCCATCAGGGGGTGTCCGTCAGGCCGCCGAGGACCGCGGGTACTCCGCGTCCTGGTACTCCCGGTAGAGCGCGCGCAGTGAGTTGGGCGGGAACTCGTCGTGCCACGGCTTGACCCCGCCGATGAAGTGCACCAGCCCGTCGGGCTCGGTCAGGTAGTCGAGGCGGCCGTTGCCGAACCGGCCGTGCACCGAGTGCTCGACGAGCTTGTTCCACTTCTCCGGGAACGGGACCCAGTCGCCGGAGAACAGGATGTTGAGCACGTCCTGGTCGTGGGTGCGGAACTGGTCGCCGTAGCGCCGGTACAGCTCGACCGCCCGGGCGGTCACGCCGTCCGCGCGCCAGCGGTCCACATCGATCAGCAGCACGCCGGAGTTGAAGTACCCGGGCGCCTCGGCGCCGTGGTCGCTGTAGACCGCGGTCTCGCCGAGCCGCCACGACCGCTCGCCGCCGACCTCGTTGAGCGAGGCGCCGAGGGTGCGCCCGCCCAGGTCGACGTCGAGCAGCTCGGTGAGGTCGCCGAGCACCAGGGTGTCCACGTCGAGGTAGACCGCGCGGTGCACGTCGGCGGGCAGCACGTCGCCGACGTAGAGCCTGCCCAGCGCGGACGAGGTCCAGTGCTTGATCATCTCCTGCGGCAGCCGCACCATGTCGGTCAGCCGGTGCACCAGCACGTCGCCGTGCGCGCCCACCCGCTCCGCCACCTCGGTCCGCCCCGCCGCGCTCAGGCCGCCGTCGATGATGTGGAACCGCGGCCGCGCCGCCGGGTCGCGCAGCCCGGCGCGGATCGACCTGGCCGCCACGGCGGCGGGCCGGACGTAGTTGTCGTCGATGGCGAAGACGATCTCCGCGTGCGCGCCGTGCTGCTGGGGGTTGGGCATCGTGGTCCTCCCGCATCGGTGTCACCAGGGCAGGGGGCCCCGGTCGTCGAAGAACCCGCCGCTCGGGCCGTCGTCGGGCAGGGTCGCCAGCCGGGTGATGACCCGGGCGCCCTCTGCCGCGGTCCGGGTGCCGGTGAACCCGTTCAGGTCGGTGGCGGTGAACCCCGGCGCCACCGCGTTGACCTTGATCCGGGCCAGCTCCGGGTCCCGCTCGAAGGCCTCGGCGTACTGGGCGGTGAGCATGTTCAGCGCGGCCTTGGAACTGGCGTAGGCCAGCCGCCGGGTCGGGTCGCCGGGGATCGGCTCCGGCCGCCGGGTCAGCTCGACCGACGCGGTCGTGCTGGACACGTTGACCACCCGCGGGGCCCGGGAGCGGCGCAGCAGCGGCAGCATCGCCCGGGTCACGGTGACCACGCCGAAGACGTTGGTCTCGTAGAGCGGGCGCAGGTCCTCGGCGGTGGTGTCCAGCGACAGCGGGCCGAGGAAGATCCCGGCGTTGTTGACCAGCACGTCGAGCACGCCGTGGCGGTCGTCGATGTGCTCGGCCGCGGCCCGCACGGACCCGGCGTCGGTCACGTCGAGGGTGACCGGCTCGGCCCGCACGCCCCGCGCGGCCAACTCGGCCGCCGCCCGGGCACCCCGGTCCGGGTCGCGGCTGCCCAGCAGCACGGTCAGGCCCAGCTCGGCGAGCTGGCGCACGGCCTGGAGGCCGATGCCCTTGTTGGCCCCGGTCACCAGGGCCGTGGTGGCGGTGCGCACGGCGGTCCCTCCCATCAGGCCAGCTCGGCGCGGATCAGGGACAGGGTGGCGTCGGTGATCTCGGTGGCCGCCTCGTCGTCGACGGTGAGCGGGGGCACGACCATGACCGCGTCCCCCTGCTGCCGCAGCAGCACCCCGGCGCGCCTGCCCCTGGCCAGGACCGCCGCCGCGTGCTCGGCCGACGGCGTCTGCACCACCAGGATCAGGCCGAGGCCGCGGACGTCGAGGACGCCGTCGAGGTCGGACAGCGCGGCGAGCCGCCGGAGCATCCGGCCGCCCAGCTCGTCCGCGCGCTCCACCAGCCGGTCCTTCTCCAGCACGTCGAGGCAGGCCAGGGCGGCGGTGACGCCGAGCGCGTGGCCGGAGGTGGTGTGGCCGTAGCGCAGGCCGCCGACGACGGGGTCGTTGCGGAACTCGTCGTGCACCCGGGCCCGCGCGCTCACCGCGCCGATCGGCACGTAGCCGCCGCCGAGCCCCTTGCCGGAGACGAGGATGTCCGGTGCGACGTCCTCGCGCACGCAGGCGAACATGCGCCCGGACCGGCCGTAGGCGGTGAACACCTCGTCCAGCACGAGCAGCGCCCCCGACGCGTCGCACAGCTCGCGGACCCCGCGCAGGAACCCCTCGGGCAGCACGACACCGCCGCCGACGTTGAGGAACGGCTCCACGACGACCGCCAGCGGCGGGCCGTCGGGGTGGTCGTTGACGGCCCGGTCGAAGGCGGCGAGCAGCGGGGCCAGCGCCGCTGGCCGTCGCACGTCCTCGGTCGCGCACGGCAGGTCCACCATGGTGACGGGCAGCGGCGGCGACAGCGGGTTCTGGTTGCGCGGCAACGCCGAGAGGCTCCGGGACACCATCGTCGCACCCTGGTAGCCGCGGGCCAGCGACACCACCCGCGTGCGGTTCTCCCCCCGGTAGGACGACCAGCAGGCGGCCATGATCATCGCCGCCTCGACGCCCTCGGACCCGCTGTTGACGAACAGCGTCTTGGCCATGCCCGCGGGCAGGTGGCCCGCCAGCCGCTCGGCCAGCAGGCCCGCTCGGTCGTGGGTGGCCGTGGCGAGGTCGAAGTGGTGCAGCCGGTCGAGCTGCGCGGTGAGCGCGGCGACGACCTCCGGGTGGCGGTAGCCGCAGGTGGAGTTCAGCGACCCGGCGTCGAGGTACTCGCGGCCGTCGACGTCCCACACCCGGTGCCCCTCGCCGCGGACCACCATCAGCTCGGTCCGGTCGGCGTCGATCGGTGACCAGGTGTGCCAGACGTGCGCCCGGTCGCGGGCCCTGGCCGCGCTCGCCCGAGCGGTGCTGGTCAGCGGATCGGCGGTGTCCCTCACGCGTGCTCCCGGTGCTCGCCGGACCTGGGGGCCACCGGCCCAGCCGGTCCGAGTGCGGTCGTTGTGCCAGCGATCTGCCTCCACCTTGCCACACTGGCAGCGCCTATGCCAGCGATGATGCCCTCATCTCGGCCGAGGGCTGCCCAATTTTGGCAACATGAGATGCATGAATTGCCAAGAGGAAGGGCTGGATCTCGCCGGAGGACTCAAGGCGAAGCCGGCCGCCGTGGTCGGTCACACGCGGCGCAGGGTGCGCAGCAGGTATTCCTCGCGGTTGAGCGGGTTGTCGTCGGTCCGCGCGCGGCGGGGCGCCTCGCCGGTCACCGGCCGGTGGTGGTCGAACACGGCTTCCAGCAGGCCCTCGCCCCTGGTGAGCGAGGGGAGCGACACCCGCAGCTCGTGCACCCGGGCCGCGGGCAGCACCCCGGTCACCACGGTGGCCGAACCCGCGGGCTCGGTCGCGTCCGGGATCCCGCCGAGGCGCGTCAGGACCGGGAGGACGGCGTCGACCGCGTCCGGCGGGAGCTCCAACCGGAACCGGTCCACCGGCTCGTGCACGGTCGTCCCGGCCTCGCGCAGCGCCGCCATCAGCACCAGCGGCGCCAGGTCGCGGAAGTCGCCCGCCGTGCTGGACATGCTCTTGTCGAACGTCCCGTGCGAATGGCTCTGCCTGGCCCAGTAGCCCGAGTGCGTCATGGTCACCGCGCAGTCGCGCACCCGCCACCCGCACAGACCCTCGGCGAGCGTGGCGCGCACCGACTCCTCGACCGCCCGGAAGAACGCCGCGGGCATCGATCCCAGCTCCACCCCGAGGCCGAACACCACCCCGGACCCGGTCGGCGCGGGGTCGACCCGCAGCCCCACCGTGGCCAGGAACGGGTTCGGCGGCACCCCGATCAGCTCGACGGCCGACCCGCTGCCGGTGGGCCGCTCCAGGCAGATCGTGGTCGTGGGGGCGAAGGTCACCGCCACCCCGTGCTCCTCGGCCAGGGTGGCCTCGATGACCTCCTTCTGCACCTCGCCGTAGAGGGAGAGCGCGATCTCCTCGCGCACCCCGTCGTGCCGCAGGTTGATCAGCGGGTCCTGCTCGGCCAGCAGGCTCAGCGCGGCGTGCGCGGCGCCCCGGTCGGCCGGGTCCACCGGCGACACGACGGTCTCCAGCGTCGGCGGGGGGAACTCCCCGTCCGCCGACGCGCCCGGCGCCGGGTCGCCGACCGGGTCGCCGACGCGCACGTTCGCCAGCCCGCGAACGGTGCCGATCTGACCCGCCACCAGGGCGTCCGAGCGGGTGGCCACGCCACGGTCGAACACCGTGAGGGCGGTGACCCGGTCCTCGACCCGCGCCCCGGCCCTGGTCCGCAGCCGCACCCGGTCCCGCACGCGCAGGGTCCCGTCGAACATCCGCACGTGCGCGATCCGCTCACCCGCCGGCCCGCGCTCGATCTTGAACACCGTGCCGGACGCCGGGTTGCCGGGTTCGCCGCCCGCCACCGGCAGCAGCCCGGCGATCCCGTCGAGCAGCGCGTCCACCCCGGCGCCGGTGATCGCCGAGCCGAAGTACACCGGGTGCGCCGCGCCGCTCGCGGTCTGCTCGGCCAGTGCGCGCAGCAGCAGGTCCGGGTCGGCGGTGCCGCCGCCGCGCACGGCGGCGGCGAGCAGCCGGTCGTCCGCGCGGGTCAGCAGGTCGGTGGCCGGTTCGGCGAAGACCGGGTCGTCCAGCCGGTACGGGGTGAACGCCGCCGCCGGGGTGCCGGGCCCGCTCGCGGCGCCCATCGGCACCGCGTCGGCGCCGAGCTTCTCGGCGATGCCGCGCAGCACCCGGTCGGGGTCGGCGCCGCGGCGGTCGAGCTTGTTGACGAACAGCAGCGTGGGGATGCCGAGCCTGCGCAGGGCGCGGGCGAGCACCCTGGTCTGCCCCTGCACGCCCTCGACCGCCGAGATCACCAGCACCGCGCCGTCGAGGACGCCGAGCACCCGCTCCACCTCGGCGATGAAGTCGGAGTGCCCGGGGGTGTCGATGAGGTTGACCGTGCGCCCGCCCGCGCTGAAGGAGGCCACGGCGGACCGGATGGTGATGCCCCGGCGGCGTTCCAGCTCCATCGTGTCGGTCTGGGTGCTGCCCTCGTCCACGCTGCCCACCTCGTCGATGACACCGGTGCGGTGCAGCAGCCGTTCGGTCAGGCTGGTCTTGCCCGCGTCCACGTGGGCGAGGATGCCGAGGTTGAGGACCGTCATTCCGGGGCGCCTCCGGGGGTCGACTGCCGGCGACGTTACCCGAGTGTGCCCGGCCGGGCAGCCCAATTGTGCCCGGCATCCGGCAAGGTGGTGTGCCGATGTTGCCAACGCCGGGTGGTCGCCCGGGCAGGCCGCCCGGGGCCGCCGGTCAGCCCGCGCCGGTGTTCTGACCGGTCAGCTGCGGTCCCGGTTCGACGGCGGGATCCGCGGCCGCGGGCAGGCCGTAGACCTTCGCCAGCGTCTTGGCCAGGCCGCGCCACACCTCGGCGGCCAGCTCGACGTTGCGCGCCTGCTGGGCCTGCCCGGCGAGGTCGTGCATCAGCGCCGTACCCGCCTCGACGCGGCCGTCGAGCAGCATGAGGCTGCCGCGCAGCGCCTGGAACCGGATCCGGTCGCGGAAGGACAGCAGGAGGTCGTCCGCGGCCACGGCCGCGCACAGCGCCGCCGCCTCCTCCAGCCGGTCCTCGGCGAAGGCCAGCTGCGCCAGCAGGACGCGCAACTGCTGCTGGTGCAGCTCCGAACCGACGCGGGTGACCACGGGTTCGACCTCGGCGATGACCGCGCGGACCCGGTCGGTCCGCGGTTGCGCCGTCTGCAGGTGCAGCGAGGCTGCGGCCAGCCGCAGGCGCACCCACAGCGTCAGGTCGCGGTGGCTGTCGAGCTCCTCCAGCGCGCGGTCCAGCGCCCGCTGCGCGTTGGCGTGGTCGCCCTGGCGGATGTGCACCGTGGCCGACGCCCACAGGGCCTCGACCAGCCGCTTGCCGCGGGCGTCCTCGGTCAGCGCGCACAGCTCGTCGGCGTGCGCGCGGGCCTCGCCGAGCACGCCCGCCTCCGCCTCCGCGGAGATGAGCGCGTGCAGGGCGGCAGCCCGGTCGTCCACCGGCAGCTCCGCGGCCAGCTCGTGCGCCTCTTGGGCGAGCCTGCGCGCGGCGCCGGTGTCGCCGAGCAGGCGCAGGCAGCGGGACCGGCGGGTGCGTCCCCTGGCCCGCAGCTCCTGGGACGCCAGCTCGTCGCTGAGGGACACCAGCTCGGCCAGGAGGGTGTTCTCCTCGTCGTAGCGGCTCTGCTGGCTGCGGATGCCCGCCAGCAGCCACAGCGCCTGCCAGCGCAGGGCGCTGTCCTGGCTCTCCTCGGCCGCCAGCGCCTCTTGCAGCACCTCGGCCACGCCGTCGTCGGCGACCGGCTGCGCGCCGCCCGCGCCGGTGCCCATCGCCGAGGTCACCGCGGCGAGGACCTGGGCCAGCGAGAGGGCTCGCGGCCGGTCGTCGCCCTCGAACGCCGAGAGCGGCACGCCGAGCCGGGCGGACAGGTGCACGAGCACCCGCTCGGTGGGCTGGCGCGCCCCGGACTCCAAGCGCGAGAGGTAGCCGGTGGACAGACCCCCTTCGGCCAACGCCGCCTGGGACAGCCCGCGCTCCAGGCGGAGAGCTCGCAGCCGTGGGCCGAATGTCGGGTTGTCCATGGATCCTCCTTCGCGCTTTCCCCCTTGCCTGCTCTGCCGCTCGAACCGGTTCGCGCCGCACGGCGATCGCGCGGTGCCCGCGGTTGCCGACCCCATCATCGCGTGAGCGAAGCCTGTTGGCAACGAGTTGTCAACAACAGTACTGCACCTTGCTCGGGCGGTGTCGCGGATGGACTCCAGCGTGTCCCCATCGCCCGCTCCCGCCGTGGGTGGGCGGGGCTGCCCGCGAGCGGTGCCGCGGTCGCCGCTCCCCGATCGGTTCGGGCAGGCGCCGACCGTGTTGCCTGCCGAGGCAACACGGTCGGCCTCACGGCTTGCGGTAGACGGAGACGTGGTCCCGGCTGTCCGCGCCGAACGCGCGGCGGTCCCAACCGGCGTACCGCGCGGCCAACCGCAGCCCCTCGAGCTCGGCCATGAGGTCCAGCTCCGCGGGCCAGCAGTACCGCTCCGAGTGCGCCCGCAGCCGCACCCCGCCGCGCTCGTCGATGAAGATCTTCTGGCTGACGAAGGTCTGCGTGGACAGGTCGAACCGGTAGGCCTCCAGGGCGACCCGGTCGTCGAGGACCCGGATCGCCCGGACGTGCTCGCCGCGCGGGTAGGCCGACGGGTCCGGCACGTAGCACTCGAGCACCAGCGCCCCACCGGGGGCGAGCACGCGGGTGGCGTTGCGCAGGCACCGCCGTTGCCGAGCCGGGTCGGTCAGGTTGAAGAAGGTGTTGAACAGCAGGTACACCACGTCGAACGGCCCGGTCAGCGCGATGTCGGCCATGTCGCCGACGATGGTGGGGATGTCTCGCCCGCCCGGCTTCTCGCGCATCTTGGCCACCATCTCGGCCGAGCCCTCCAGGGCACTGACGCGCACGCCGCGCGCGGCCAGCGGCACGGTCACCCGGCCGGTGCCGCTGGCCAGTTCCAGGACCCGGCCCGCGCCCGCCAGCTCGGCGAGGAAGTCCACCGCCGGTCCCGGGTCGGTCTCGCAGATGTCGTCGTAGTCGTCGGCCCACTGCTCCCCGAAGAACCCGGGGTCGTCGAACTGGGACATCGGTCCACCCTCCAGGCCGGTGGGCGGGTGTACCGGTTCCCCGCCCCGGCGGCGCGTCGGTCCACTGAGGACTTCAGGATCGGGGCGGCGGGCGGTCCGCCGACCGCGCGGACCACCACCCGGATCGGCCCCGCGGCGTGGTGCCCGCTCGCCTGTCACCCCGGTTGGCAAGGTTGGCACACAGTTGCCAGACGGTCAATCGGCCTTCGGTGTGCCGCGAACCGCGGCGTTCCGGCTTGTTGACAGGTTTGCCAACCCCCGTTGCCCTGGCCACAATGTGAGGGGGCGGTGTGTCACCCGCGACGCCCGCGCGATGGGGGAGGTGGCGGTGGAGCAGCCTGCGTTCGGTCGGCGCCTCAGGGCGGTGCGGCTGGCGAAGGGGTTGTCGCAGGCCGCGCTCGCCGCCGGGGGCATGTCCACCGGCTACCTGTCGCGGCTGGAGTCGGGGGCCCGCCCGCCGACACCCCGCGCCGTGCGGTTCCTCGCCGACCAGTTGGGCGTCCCCGCCTCCGCTTTCGACGACACGCCGCCGCCGTCGCTCTCGCACGTCCTGGCCCTCGCGGTCTCCGCGCAGGACCGGTCCGACCTCGCGGGCCCGCTCTCCGAGGCGGTGACCGGCGACGGCGGCCGGGCGGAGTTCCTCCGCTGGCAGGCGCTGTGGCGGCTGGCCGCGGTGCGCCGCGACGAGGGTGAGCGCGAACTGGAGCACGAGCTGCTGGTCGAGCTGGTCGCCCTCGGCGACCGGCTGGACACCGCCGAGCTGCGCGTCCGCGCCAGGGTGCACCTGTCGGCCTGCCTGCTGGCCCTGGACCAGGCGGACGCCGCCGCGGCCCGGGCAGCGGAGGCGCGGTCGCTGTCCGCCGCGCTCACCGTCGCGGACCAGGTCCCGGCCTGGCACGCCCTGGTGCTCGCCGAGCTGGGCGCGGGCCGGGTGTCCGAGGCGGCCCGGTACGCCGACGAGCTCCGCGCGCTGACCGAGCGGTCGCCCGCGCCGCTGGTGGTGGAGGCGCTCTGGCTGGCCGGGACCGCCCGCACGCTGCTCGGCGAGCTGGCGGTCGCCGGCGAGCTGCTGGGGCGCGCGATCGCCCGGTGCGACGGTCACGCCGACCCCGCCCAGTGGGCGCGGCTGCGGCTGGCGGCGGCGGCGGTGCACCTGCAGGCCGACCAGCCGCGCGCCGTCGAGGCCGCCGCCTGCCTGGCCGAGGCCGAGCCGATCGTGGCGCTGGCCGGTGACGACCGGGACAAGCACCAACTCGCCCTGCTGCGCGGCCACTTGGCCGTGGCGGGCGGTCAGCGGGCGGACCCGCGAGCCCTGCCCGCCCAGGTCGTCGAGCAGCCGTTGGTCCTGCCGCCGCGCGACCGGATCCAGTTCACCGCCATGCGCGCGCGGGTGCTGATCCTGTCCGGCCGGGCCCCCGAGGGCGTCCAGCTGCTGCGGGAGCTGGCCGAGCAAGCCGAACGCGCCCGCGACAGCACCCTGGCCGCCCGCATCTGGCGCGACCTGGCCACCGCCCTGGCCTGCACCGGGCACGAGCAGCCGTCCCCGTCGGCCGACGAACCGGACTGATCCCCGGCGCCGACCGGATCTTGCCAGGCTTGCCAAAAGGGTTTCCCCCGATGGCACATCGCTCTATGGTGAGAGATCCGGAAGTCGTCTCGCGCAGGAGAGTCAAGCATGTTCCCCAAGCTGACCCGGTACTTCCCCGCCTCGCCCCCGACCGGCCCCGCGGACGGGGACTCGGACATCGACTGGCCCTCGGCCACCAGGCCCGACCCCGGCCGAGAGTGACCCGCCGCCCCGCATAGCGCCACCCCTAGAGCGTTCGGTTGCGAATCGGCGCACGCCGAACGAGCCCCACGGATGCCGGAAACCGGCCACATCGCTCTCGCCCCTTGATGTCCACAAAGGACGTATGGCTCACCTTCGGCCGTCTCGCGCGTCGCGGCACAGGTTGACCGGCCCATTCCAGGAGCGCCGTCCCAGCCCGAGCAGGTAGGCCGAATCGGCCCTGGCGACCACGAGCACCGCTGCGACCAGCGACAGCGCGCAGACCCTCGCGGCGGAACCGCGCGACCGCGTGGCTAGACGTCGATGAAGACCACTTCCTCGGCTTCCGAGACCGACACGCCTGCGGCTTTGAACGCGGCCACCCAGTGCTTCATCTCGGTGCTGTGGGGGATCGCCCGCAGGCGCACCAGGTCGTCGTCGAGGACCAGGGCGCCCATGACCTCGCTGGGGGTGTGGTCGTCCTCCACGCGGCGGTAGAGGATCCGCAGCGAGGTGATGTCGCTGAACGGGACGGTCCACTGGGTGCCGTCGTGTCGGCGCAGCTCGACGTGCGTCGGTCCGACCGGGGGCACCACCCGCACCGCCACGACCTCGCGCTGGTGGCCGGTGCGCATCCACCGGATGGTCGTGGCGACCCCGCAGAAGACCAGCATGTGCGTCCCGACGTAGAGCCTCGGTTCGCGGCGGAACACCGGCGGGGACCAGAGGAGGTTGAACGGGGGGAAGCCGAACAGCAGCACCACCAGTCCCGCCGCCGCGCCCCACCACGGTCCGGCGAATCCCGCGACGGCGAAGTAGCCCACCGCGGTCGTGCCGCCGAAGATCACCGCGGCTCCGATGGCGTTGACGACCTTCATGACGGTGCTTTGGTTGGGCTTCCAGGTCCAGGCCCAGTGCACGGCCTCGTCAGGCGTGGTCACGTGATCAGGTTAGGCCGACCCGGGTGGCGCGTGTGGGTGGTTTCCCTTGATGTGGAGGCGCTTCGCAGTTTGTCAGCCAAGCTGCGGATGGAGAGGGCCGGGGGTTCCCGGCCCTCTCCTCGTTCCAGTCCAGCTCGACGACACCCCGTCCCGACGGCCCCGGGTACTACCTGCGCAGGGTCAACCGGGCTGTGGCGATGTTGTTGCGGTAGTTGGGATCGCCCACCTTGATCGAGGCGCCTGCGGCGACGAGGTTCTGGGGTCCGGTCAGGTTGCGGTCGGAGATCACGGTGATGGTGTAGGTCGCCGTCGCGCCGGCGGTGAGTGACGGGCGGGAGAAGGCGACGGCGCGGTTGTTGTCGGTGAGGGTTCCGCCGCCGGGGTTGGTGATGCGTAGGCCCCTGGGTAGGGAGATGCCCGAGTAGACCGCTGTCGCGGCCGCGGGGCCGTTGTTGCGGACGGTCAGCGTCACGGTGAACGGTGCGCCGCTGGTTGCGTTGGTGGGCGCGGAGATGGTCACGGCCAGGTCGGACTTGGCCGGGCCCTGGGGTGCGGTGACCGTCCCGGTGAAGGCAACCGGGTTTGTCACCCCTGCGGCGGTGGCGCTGATGGTGATCGCGCCGGTGGTGGTGCCCGCGCTGAGTGTGGGCGAGGTGGCTTGCCCGTCGGTGGCCGTGTTCACCGTCGCGGTGGTCGTGCCGCCGGGGAAGGTGGCTGCTCCGCTTGTGACGGTGAAGGTGACCGGTGTGTCCACGGCTGGGGTTCCGGCGGTGGTGGTGACTGTGGCGACCAGAGGTGCGGCGAACGTCGTGCCCGCGGTGGCGGACTGGCCGCTACCGGAGGTCGCCGTGATGGCGGCGGGAACGGCGGCGGTGACGGTCTCGGCGAAGGTCGCCGACGTCGCGCCCGGGGTGCTGGCCGTGACGGTGACCGGTCCGGTGGTGGCGCCCGCGGTGATCGCGGGTGCGGTGGCCCGACCGTCGGCCCCGGTGGTGACCGTGGCGGTGTTGGTGTCGTCGGGGAAGGTCGCGGTGCCGTTGATGGTGAAGGTGACCGAGGTGCCTGCCGTGGGTTGACCGGAGGTGTTGGTGACGGCCGCCGCCAGCGGTGTCGGGAATCGTGTGCCCGCGGGTGTCGACTGGCCGTCACCGGCGATGGACCCGACCGCCGCGGGGCCGTTCGGTGGTGTCGGGTCGGCGATCTGGGCGAAGATCTGCCCCAGCGCGGTGGTGAAGTCCGCCTCGCTGCCGCCGGGCAGGTAGTAGTACCGGCCGCCGGTCTCGTCCGCGATGCGCTTGAGGACGACCTGGCTCGGCAACGGGCCCGCCAACGCCGACCGCGCCGCCGCCGCGCCGCAGTCGCCGGTCAGCAGGACGTTGACGCGCACGCCTGCCGCCCGCGCGGAGGCGATGATCCCGTCCACGTCACCCGCCTGGGCGGAGGCGTCGGTGGCCACGAGCATCTGCCGTTCGACGCCCGGGTCGCCGCCGAGCGCGGCCACGCCGGAGTTGATGCCGCCCAGGACGTCCTCCGGGCAGTCACCGCCACCGCCCGCGGTCAGCGCGTTGACCCACCCCAGCGCCTCGGCGCGGTCGTCGGTCGTGCCGACGTCGGTGGGGCTGTCCTTGAACGTGGTCAGGCTCCACCTGGTGTACTCGTCCTCCGGCCGCGCGGCGATGTAGGCGGACAGCGAGGTGGAGACACTGCCGATGACCCCGGCCATGGACCCGGTGTCGTCGATGACCATCGACGTCCGCTTCGGCAGGCAGTCGATCGGCCGCGGGTCCGAGTACCGCGTTCCGTAGCGCTTGGGCGTCGGCTGGCCGAGCATCTGCGAGTCGATGTCGATCCTGCCCCGGTAGGTGCCCGGCGAGCACGGGCCGACCGCGAACAGCTCGCCGCGGAACCACGTCTGCGGCAGGCCCGCGACGGTCTTGGTGACCGGCTTGCCCACCACGACCGCCTGGAAGCCCCCGGACGGGGTCTGCCGCTCCAGCGTGATGCGCGCGGTGACGGCGTACTCGCCGCCCAACGACACGCAGGTGAACCCCGCGCTCGTCTTGATGTCGACCCGGTTGAGGTTCCTCAGGTTGTAGGACGAGATGTGCGGGTGCTCCGGCAGGATCTCCGGGCAGGCGATCACGCCCACCGCGCTGGAGGTCGCCGACGCGGGCGGGGCGACGACGGCCGCCACCAGCAGCAGGCCGAGCAGCAAAGCCAGTCTCTCCTTCACGACAGCCTCCGATCTCGGGTCACTTCCGGAACGCGCCCGCGACGATGTCGGCGGCGGCCTCGATGGCGGGGAGCGGGCGACCGTGCTCGATGGCCACGATCAGGCGCTCGATGGCCTGGAGGAGGACGACCGTGGCGCCCGCGGCGGACAGCGTGGCCACCAGCCAGTGCAGGGCGGCGACCAGCCCGGCCGAGCCGATCATGCTCGCGAACTGCTGGGCCACCGACGCGGTGAGCCCCTGGTGGGCGGCCACGGCGACCGCGCCCTTGACGACGAACGCGACCTTGGCCGCGACGGCTTCGATGATCATCGCTGGTACCCCCGTGGGGACTCGGCCGACCCGGACCGCCCGGCTCGGTGGACGCCGACCCGCACGCTAACCACGGACCTTTCCGCCGCCTTGTCGCCGCCTTTCCGCCGCCTTTCCGCCACCGTGTCACGCGATCACCGCCCGGTCCGACTCATCCAGTGCGGACACCTCGGAGGGCCGGTACGACATGGTCGACTTCCACGTTCGGGTGCTGGGGCGGGTCGGACTCGTCAGCGCCGACCGCGTCGTGGCGCTGCCACCGCAACTGGCGAAGGTGCTCGCCGTGCTCGCGGCCGAGCAGCGCGGCCGGGTGGTCGAGGCGCAGGTCCTCGCGCGGGCCCTGTGGCCTGAGCGACCGGAACCGGAGCGGCTGTACCCGCTGGTCGCCAAGCTGCGCAAGGCGCTGGGCGTCGCCGGTCTCACCGTCTCGACCGCACAGCAGCACGCCGGGTACCGACTCGAACCCGCCCCGGGCCCCGGCGGCGTGCGGGTGCGCGAGGCGCTGGACCGCTATCGGCTGCAGACCGCGCTGGTCGACGCGGAGGCGCTCATCGACCAGGGAGCCGCCGCCGAGGCGGTCGAGGTGCTGCGACGAGCCGCGGCCACGTGGTCGGACCGGCCGTTCTCCGTCGCCGACGTCGACTGGGAGACGAACCTGCCCGCCGTGTGCGAGCGGGCCCGGGCCGAACTGGAGGCCCTGCGGGACCGGCTCGCGCTCCTCTGGGTCACGGCCGGGCTGCTGACCGGCGACCGCGACGTGCTCGGCTGGCTCGCCACGGACCCGGAGCAGACCGCGCGACTGGCCCGCAACCAACACCTGTGGTTGCTCCGGATCGTCGCGCTGCTCGACGACGGCGATCCCACGCGCGCCGTGGAGTTGCTCGAGCGGCTCCGCCGGGACGGCGGATACGGCACGATGGCCCGCGCCGCCGACGATCTCGTCGCGTTGCACGAGTTCGGTGCCCGGTTCCAACTCAGGCTCCTGAGCAGGCGACCGACCACCCCGGGGCCGGACGCGCGGTCGTTCGCCGACCACGTCGCGGCCGTGCGTGAGGGCGAGCCGGACGTCCGCACGCATTCCCTTGTCCACCAGGACTTCGCCCGGCTGCGCGAGATCGCCGCCGCCGCCGGTGTCCGGACCCTGCACGTCGTGGTGGGTGACCTCGGCCTGTGGCGCGCGATCCTGGCCGAATGCCTGTTCGCGACCTTGCGCGATCCGCTGACGCGCGGGCAACAGCCGCCCACGGCGATCGGGTTCGTGGTCGACCCGCGTCCGTTCACCCCGGGTTCGACCCGCGTGGTCGAGGACCTGGCGGCCCTGCTCCGCCTGGTCGCCAGGCGCGGCCCGGTCGTGGTCGTCGTCGAGGGGGCGGACCGGCTGGCGCCTGCCGACGTCGACGTGATCAACGAGGTGGCGTGGCGGTGCGCGCGCGAACGCGTCGGGTTCGCCCTGCTGGGCGACCGCGTCGCCGGTCCCGTCGGGGCCCCCGGCTTCGAGTGGCTGGCGGCGGCCGCGATCACCGAGGTCGACTTGGCCATCGACACCCGACTGGTCGGCCGCGTCGTCGGCACGACCGCCGCCGAGGCCGATGAGCACCTGGCCGCGGCGACCCGGTCCGGTGCGGTGCGGGTCACTCGGGGGCGCGCCCGGTTCGCCTCCGCCGAACTCCGCGACGCCGTGCTGACCGAGCTCTCCGGGCGCTTCGCAACCGCAAGACGCTTGCACCACAACGCTTTCACCGTGCTGTCCGGCACGCCTGCGGCCTCCTACGCGGTCTTGGCCTGGCACGCACTGGCCGCCCAACCGGACCTGCCCGACGATGTCGTGGCGGGCGCGTTGTCCGCCGCCGCTTGGGACGCGTGCGAACGCCGCAGCCATGAGGAGGCGCTCGACTTCGCCCAGCGCGGACTCGCCGTGACCAGTGACCCCGAACTCCGGTTCGCGTTGCACTTGGCGCAAGGGGATGCCCACCACAGCCGGGCGGACATGCCCGCGGCCTCGACGGCGTACCACGCCGCCCTCCGCGCGGCGGTGAACGACCCGGTGCGCCGGGCGACGGCGGTGGTCCGCCTGGCCCGTCGGTGGTCGGCCCCTGGTCGAACCGACCAGGAACTCCTGCCGCTGCTGGAAAGGAGTCGGGCGGAACTCGTCCCACTCGCGGCCGACCCGGCGGGCAGGCGCTTGTGGCTGCAGGTCAGGGCCCACCTGGCGCACAAGTCCACAATGGCCCTTCCGCCTGCGGACCGCGCGGACGAGGTCCCCGCGGGCGTGCGAGAGGCCCGTGCCCTGATCGAGGAACTCAGGCCGGACGACCCACCCGAGGTCGTGTGCGACGTGCTGACCGAGTGCCGCTGGGCCCTGTACGACTTCACCCCACCCGCGCGACTCCGCGACATCAGCGAGATGCTCGAGCGAGCCGCCCATTCCGGCGGCCCCGAACACTTCCACGGCGAAGCCGTCATCGCCACGGCCATCGACCAGCTGCGCTTGGGCGAGCTGCACAACGCGCAGGCCACCGCGGCCCGACACCGGGAGATCACCGCGCGCTCGGCGCACGGGTTGATGCCGTGGCTCCAGTCCACTCTGGACACCATGTACGACCTGTGGCGGGGGAACCTGGCCGCGGCCGAGCAACGCCTGTTCGGCCCCGGCCAAACCCTGCTGGACAGCTCGGCGACCCCGACAACCGGCGACTCGTTACGCCAGACCTGGATGGCGCAGGTCTTCTGGCTGCGCCGCGAACAAGGCCGCATGAGCGATCTGAGGGCCATCGACCTCGACACCGGCGCGCAGCAACGGGAGTACTTCCCGGTCTGGATGGCCGCGACAGCCTTCCTGCACAGCGAGACCGACAACCCGGCCGCCGCGGTCGACGGCCTGCACGCCCTGTTCCACCGCCTGGACGGCCTGCGCTCCCTCCCGCCCCACGGCTACGGCGTCACCGTTCTCGCCCTCGTGGTCGAGACCATCGACAGCCTCACCCGACGCCACCACCCCACGGCCGACCTCGTCGACCTCTGCCACAGCACGGACAAGCTCCTCGCCGCCCACGCGGGTGAGCTGGTCCTGGCAGGCTGGCCCGCTGTCCTGCTGGGCCCGGTAGAAGCATTCCGCGCCCGCCTCGCCCTGGCAGTCGGCGACTTCCGCACCGCACTGTCCCTTGTAGATGGTTGTGCGAACACTGTTCGAGCCGCCCCCGCCCAACTCGGCTGGTTCCGCGTGCACCGAGCGCGCGCCCTTCTCGGCCTCGGACACGCCCCGGAAGCGCGCTCCCTGCTCGACTCCGCCCGGATCATCGCCGACCAGAACCACCTACACGCTCTGGCCACGGCGACACGACAACTCATCGACGACGCTTGACCGGCGACCGCCTCGGTCTGGTCTCATGCGGTTGATCTGGCGTGGGAGGATGGTGGGACGGTGGCGCCACGGGTGACCAGGTTCAAGCGAGGGGTGGCAATGGGTCAAGGCACCCGTGGCGAGCTCATCAGTCGGCTGGCCGAGGCGATCGGGTCCGTCACGACCACGCACCCGGTGCGGGTCGCCATCGACGGGCCGCCCGCCGCGGGCAAGACCACGCTGGCCGACGAACTCGCCGTCGTCCTGCGCGCCCAGGACCGCGCCGTCATCCGCGCGACCATCGACGACTTCCTCGTCCCCCGCGCACAACGCTACCGACGCGGCCGGTACTCGGCCGAAGGCTGCTACCTCGACGCCCACGACCACGCCGCACTGTGCCGGGTCCTGCTCGGCCCGCTGGGCCCGGGCGGGGACCGCGGGTTCCAACACACGGCCTACGACAAGGACACCGACACCCCGGCGTCCCCGCCCGCCGCGATCGCCCCCGCGGACGCGGTACTCCTTTCGACGGCGTTTTCCTCCTGCGCCCGGAACTCGTCAACCGGTGGGACCTGACCATCTTCGTGTCGGTCCCACTTGAGCAGACGATAGATCGCGCCCAGCACCGAAACACCACGTTGACCGGATCCGCCGCCAACACCCCCGACATCGAACGCTCCTGGCGCGACCGCTACATCCCTTCCCAATACCTCTACCTCGCCAAAGACCGCCCCACCGACCGCGCCGACATCATCGTGCACAACGACCAGCCCCAACGGCCGACCTGGGCAGTCCGACCACATTCGGTACCCCGGCTTTGACGCAACACAATGCCGTGGTGGCAAGGGAAGTCAGGCCGTCACATACCGCGGGCGCCCGGCAGGCCGGTAGACCTGGATCGCCACGCCCTTCGCGTCGACCCGCGACTCCACCAGCTCGAGCGCGCGGTCCGGACCGTTCTCCGGGAACAGCCTCGCGCCCTGGCCGAGGATCACCGGGACCACGATCAGGGTCATCTCGTCGACCAGGTCGTTCTCCAGCAGCCACCGGATCAGGGTGCTGCTGCCGTGCACCTGGAGCTCACCCCCGGGCTGGGCCTTCAGCTCGGTGACGGCCGCCGCGAGGTCGCCGCCGAGAACAGTCGTGTCCGCCCAACCCGGCGCGGTGAGCGTGGTCGATGCCACGTACTTGGGGGTCCCGTCCAGGGCCACGCCGACGGGGTGCGCACGCATCTGGTCGATCGACCCCCACGAGCCGGCGAACAGGTCGTAGGTGCGCCGACCGAACAGGAACGCGTCAGCGCGCTGGTAGGTCCGCGTGATGAACGCCCTGGTCTCGTCGTCACCGGCCCCGAAGGCCCACCCGCCGCGTTCGAACCCGTTCCGGCGGTCCTCGTCCGAGGCGCCGCCGTTCCCCTGCGTCACTCCGTCGATGGTGATCTGAGTCGTGGTCGTCAGCTTCATGATCGCGGTTCCTCCAGCTCGGCGCCGCCCCCTGCGGGCGGCTCACCACTGCTACGAACACCACCACCCCGATCCGACACCCCTCCCGGAACTTTCTCGAAGGAACGTTTGACCTCCTGTGCCGCGCGGGAGGCGCTGGGACTCGGTGACGGGTCTGTCCCGTGATCGGTGTTTCCGGCGTTGTTGATCAGTAGGTCTCGGCGGTCGGCCAGCGGTCACCGAACGTGATGGCGAATGCGTTGATCACTGGCTTCCAGCGCATCGTCCACCGGGCGCGGCCCGTCCCGGTCGGGTCCAGGCTGCGAGTCACAAGGTACAGGCACTTCATCGCCGCCTGCTCCGTCGGGAAGTGCCCACGCGCGCGGATCGCCCGCCGGTAGCGGGCGTTCAACGATTCGATCGCGTTTGTCGAGCAGATCATGCCCCTGATCTCGACGTCGTAGTCAAGGAACGGCACGAATTCCTCCCAGGCGTTGCGCCACAGCCGAATCATGGCACCATATTTCTTCCCCCATTTCTCGTCCAAGTCCTCAAGGGCAGCCAGTGCGGCGTCGGGATTGGGGGCGGTGTAGATGGGTTTGATGTCTCGTTTCACCGCGTCCCAGTCCCGCTGTGACGCCAGCCGAAACGTGTTGCGGATCAGGTGAACGATGCAGGTTTGCACAATAGTCCGCGGCCACACGTTCGTCACGACCTCGGGTAGGCCCTTGAGGCCGTCGCAGACGAGGAAGAACACGTCGGCGACGCCGCGGTTCTTCAAGTCGATCAGCACGCTCATCCAGAACTTCGCGCCCTCGCCACCGGTGCCCATCCACAGACCCAGAACGTCCTTGCGGCCGCCGATGGTGACGCCGATGGCGGCATAGACGGGCCGGTTGGCGACCTGCCCGTCACGGACCTTGACGTGGATCGCGCCGATGAACACGGCCACATACGCCGGGTCGAGTGGCCGGTTGGCCCAGTCCTGCATCTCGGCGACGACTTTGTCGGTGATCCGCGAGATCGTTTCCTTGCTGATCGAGGATCCGTAGATCTCGGCGAAATGCGCGGAGATATCCCCGGTCGTCATTCCTTTCGCATACAACGACAACACGATCTCGTCGACCTCGGTAAGCCGGCGTTGCCGCTTCTTTACGATCTGCGGCTCGAACGTACTCTCCCGATCCCGCGACACGTTGATACCGACCTCGCCCGCGGCATCCGAGATCACGGTTTTCGGCCGGGTGCCGTTCCGCACATTCCTCGACTCACGGCCGGGCTCCGCCTGACGCCTCTCGTGCCGCAGGTGTTCGGCGATCTCCTCGTTCAGCGCGGTTTCCAGCACGTTCTTGGTGAACAGCTTCAACAAGCCGTCCGGGCCGGTCAACGCCAGCCCGCGGGCCTTCGCCTCAGCCACCATCGCCGCCGCGGCGGCCTGCTCCGGCGACAGCACCGCCGGCTTCCGATCACTCCTGCGTGGACTCACAAGGTCCGATGTCATCACTCACAGTGCCCATCTCGCCGGACCTCAGCCCGGCGTGTCGCCGGAAACACCGATCTTGGAACAGTCCTGCGGTGACCGGCACGAGTTCGGGGGTCGGTGGTCGCGATGTCATCCAATTGGCATCTTCTTCTGGTGGTGGCGGAGTGGGAAGGTGGCAGCTTCGCTTGGCCGGGGGAATCGGCGGACTCCGAGGAGCGGTGGTGGCCAACGAGGTGTACGGCGGTATTGCGGGAAGTGTTCTTCAGGCTGGGGTCCTGCAAGGGGATGTGCACGTCCACGGTCGTTCGGGCCACGCCAAACCGTGGCAGTTGCCAAGGGTCGGGCAGGTGTTCGTGGGTAGGCGGGGAGTGCTTGCCGAGCTTGATCGGGCGGTGGGCGACGGAAGAGTTGTCGGGGTGTGGGGGCCGGGGGGTATCGGGAAGACGTGGGCGGTGGTGAAGTGGGCGCAGGAGCGGAAGGAGTTGTTCCCGGACGGTCAGCTGTTCGTTGATCTGCGCGGGTTCAGCCCGAACGGTGACGCGGTTTCGACCGCAGCCGCGCTGCGCGGGTTTCTGGACGCGTTGGGTGTGGCGGCCGATCGGATCCCGGCGGGGGTCGACGCGCAGGCCGCCTTGTACCGCAGTGTTGTGGCGGCTCGGCGGGTCTTGGTGGTGTTGGACAACGCGGCCTCCTTCGAGCAGGTCGAGTTGTTGGTGCCGGGCGGGCGTTCGTGCGTGGTGGTGACTGGGCGTCGGGCGTTGGGTGGTTTCCTGGCGCGCGTCGGGGCGCGGTCGATCCGGTTGGCGATGTTGGGGGAGCGGGAGGCGCGGGGGCTGCTGGAGCTTCGGCTCGGGCAGGGGCGGCTGGCGGCCGAAGCCGAGGCTGTTGCCGAGGTGTTGGCGTTCTGCCAGGGGTATCCGTTGGCGTTGGCGGTTCTCGCGGGGCGTGCGCAGGACACGTCGTTGGCGCGGCTTGTGGCGGAGCTGCGCGAACTGGGTGTGGCGGCACTCGACGACGACGATCCAGCGGCCAGTCTGCCCGCGGCGTTGACCACCTCCCAGCGGATGTTGAGCGCCGAGCAGCGGCGGGTTTTCGGGTTGCTCGCCGTCGCCCCCGGTCCGGACGTGAGTCCGTTGGCGGCCGCCGCGTTGACCGGGTCGCCGAGGGTGGCCGGGGTTCTCCGCGCGCTGCGCGAGCGATCGCTGGTGGACGTCGGTGCGGGTGAACGGTATTCGATGCACGACCTGGTGCGGCAGCACGCCGGCGCTGGCGTACCCGATCGAATCGGCGGATTGCGCCGGCTGGTGGACTTCCACGTGCACACGGCGTACGCGGCCGACCACCTGCTCTACCCCCACCGGCCCGCCTTCCCGCTCGACCCGCCCGAGCCGGGAGTGCGGCCGGCGCCGTTGGCGGACGTCGCGGAAGCGTTGTCCTGGTTCGACGCCGAACACGCGTCGTTGCTCGCGTCGGTGAACTTGGCTGCCCGTAACGGTTGGCATCGCAGTGTGTGGTGTCTTGCCTGGGCATTGGACACCTTCCACTTCCGCCGCGCGCACCGCGAGGTCAGGTTGACGGTGTGGCTCACCGCACTGGACTCGGCGGAGCACCTGTGCGACCCCGTGGCGCGCGTCAGCGCTCACCGCAACGTCGGGATCTCCCACGCTCTCCTGGAGCACCGCACCGAGGCGCTCGAGCACCTGGGCCGGTCACTCGCGCTCGCCGAGCAGCAGGGGAACACCGCCGAGCAGGCCCGGACCCACCAGATGATCGGCTGGGCGTTGCAGGCCGAGGACATCTCCGGGGCGCTGCGCCACGCCACCCGGGCCCTTGCCCTGCACGACCACCTCGACCACCCGGTCCGCCGGGCGGACACCCTCAACCAGGCGGGTTGGCACGCCATCCACAGCGGTGACCTCGACACCGCCCGTACCCACTGCCTGCTCGCGCTCGACCTGCACCGCGCCCACCACAACCCCGACGGCGAGGCGATGACGCTCAAGAGCCTCGGCCTCATCGCCTACCGCGGCGAGCGCTTCCACCAGGCCGTCGAGCACTACGAGCGGGCCATCGCGCTGGTGCGGACGCTCGCCCACGCCTACAACGAGGCCGACCTCACCGTCCACCTCGGACGCGCGCACCTGCGCCTCGGCCAGGTCGACCGAGCCCTCGCGCTCCTGCGGTCGGCCCTGACCCACTACCTGACCCAGTCCCGCGACGACGACGCGGCCCGGGTTCGAAGTCTCATCGCCCACGCCGAACGCCTCAGCCGTCCCGACACCGGGTGAACCGGCCGGACACCCGAGTCGATCATCGCCGGTTCGCCCTCGCGGTGGACCTCGCAGGCCCGGCGCCGCGGCGCGGCCGCCTGGACGACGATCGGCGGACCCAGACCCCCAACCGATCCAGTGACCATCGGACACCACGATCCGCTCGGCATCGTCCCCAGCCGTTCTGGGGGATGCCGTCAAGGGCGTCGTGCGGGGCTGGTCCACTCCCGACGTCGAGGGTGGCGGTGCCGAAGCTGGACCGGACCTGGTCGGCCGACATGAGGGGTGCGGTGCCGCCTATCGCCCGCTGCGTCGGCCGGCGCGGGTGCCTGCCGAGAAGGCGGCGGCCCCGCCGGTGCTCTTCACCGCGGGTGCCGGGGTGGCCGCGGGCACCGACCGGGACTGCTTGGGAGTGGACGGTGTCTGCCGGCGCTTGGCGGCGGTGGGTTTGCGGTTGGTGCGGATCGGCCGGTCGGCGGTGGGCATCGCGGTCGGTGCGACGAAGGTGCGCTCGCCGGGTGCGAGCTCGGCGAGCAGCGGGTGGCCGGGGCGCATCCGGGTGACCTTGGCGGCGACGCCCGCCTTGCGGGTGAGGTCGCGGACGTCGGCGACCTGGGCGTCGGTCATCAGGGTGATCACGGTGCCGGACGCCCCGGCCCGTGCCGTGCGTCCCGAGCGGTGCAGGTAGGCCTTGTGCTCGACCGGGGGGTCGGCGTGGATGACGAGCGCGACGTCGTCGACGTGGATGCCGCGGGCGGCGATGTCGGTGGCCACCAGGGTGGTCGCCCGGCCGTCGGTGAAGGCGAGCAGGTTCCTGGTGCGCGCGGTCTGCCCGAGGTCACCGTGCAGTTCCACGGCGGGGACGCCCTCCGCGATGAGTTGGCGGGTCAGTCGTGCCGCGCCGCGCTTGGTGCGGGTGAACACCACCGCCCGGCCGGGTGCGGCGGTCAGGTCGACCAGGACCGGGAGCCGGGCGGCGGGCTGCACGTGCAGCACGTGGTGTGCCATCGCCGTGACCGGTGAGGACGGCGGGTCGGTGCTGTGCGTGGCCGGTTTGGACAGGAACCGGCGCACGAGCACGTCGACGCCCGCGTCCAGGGTGGCGGAGAACAGCAACCGCTGGCCCCCGCGCGGGGTCTTGTCCAGCAGCCTGGTGACGACGGGGAGGAATCCGAGGTCGGCCATGTGGTCGGCCTCGTCGAGCACGGTGATCTCGACGGCGTCGAGGTGGGCGTGCCCGGTGGCGACGTGGTCGGCGAGCCTGCCCGGGCAGGCGATCAGCACGTCGACGCCCGCGCGCAGCCCGGAGATCTGGGGTCCCGGTCGCACCCCGCCGTAGACGGTCATCGTGGTCAGTGACAGGGCTTCGGCCAGTGGTGCCACGGCGGCCGCGATCTGGTCGGCCAGCTCGCGGGTGGGGGCCAGGATCAGCGCCCGCGGCCTGCCGGCCCGCCGCGGCTTGGTGCTCGCCGCGAGCCGGGCGAGCAGGGGCAGCGCGAACGCGTAGGTCTTGCCCGACCCGGTCCGGCCACGCCCGAGCACGTCACGGCCGGACAGCGAGTCCGGCAGCGTGGCGGCCTGGATCGGGAAGGGGCTGTCGATGCCGCGGGCGGTGAGCACGGCGACCAGCGCCGCGGGCACGCCCAGGTGGGCGAAGGTCAGTCCGTCCGGGTTGTCACCGGTGGTGGACGGACTGGTCTGGCTGGGGCGGCGAGCCGCCATGTGGGTACTCCGAAACGTTGAGGGACGGTCTACTCGACACGCGCCGCCAAATCCAAGCGCGGGTCGCGGACCCGATACGCGGACAGCCCGCATCGTCGCAGGCGAGACCGCAGGACCAACCCTACAGGACCAGCCGGCCCACCTGCTGGACGTGATGCGCGAGGTCTGGTGGGGAATCGCGGGAAAGCGCGTTGGTGGTCGCTTCGCTCGGGACGGAAGACTTCCCTGGTATCGAGTTGCTCGTGACCACTCGAGGCAGTCGCAGGTGGGTGCGTTGGGATCCCGACGGCCATCCGGTGGTGGGGTCCGGGTGGCTGAACAGGGCGGCGATCAGTCGTCGGATCCGCAGTTGTCTCGCTCGCTACCTGCCGTCCGCAGGGTGCAAGGGGCGCGGATGCAGTGCCCCTACGGCTTGGCCGGTGGCTCCGAGGGCCCGGAGTCGGGCACCCCGGCGTAGTCGGGCAGGTCGACGCCGTTGATCGCGCGGTCGATCAGCGCGGTGAACGCCTCCATGTCGGGCTCCGGGGCAGGTTCGGCGTCCGGGTTGGGGACGGCACGGCTTTCCGCGTGCAGCCTGCCGATCTCCTGGTTCGCCTCGACGAACGAGCGCATGCGGGCCTCGTAGGCGGCGAACCCCGCCTCGGGGTCCCAGTCGGCGGCGGCCAGTTCCCCGGCGAGCAGGTAGGCGGCGACCAGGGCCAGCCCGGTGCCCGCCCCGGACATCGGGGACGAGCTGAACGCGGCGTCGCCGATCAGCGCCACCCGGCCGTTCGACCAGCGGTCCATCACCACCTGGGCGACCTGGTCGAGGTAGAAGTCCGGGGTGTCGTCCAGGTGCGCGAGGATGTCCGGGGTCAACCAGCCCAGGCCCGCCATCCGCTCGCGCAGCAGGTGCTTCTGGCTCTCGACGTCGCGGTGGTCGATGTCGGAGTCGGCCGCGGGGAAGCCGAACATCGCCATCGCCCGGGTGGCGTCCTTGATGGGCCGCAGGCCCGCGGTCCGGGCGGACCCGGGGTCCTGGTACTCGAGGAACCAGCGGTCCAGCCCGAACTCGTTGGGCACGCTGTAGAAGGCCAGCACGAGCCCGAGGTGGCGGACGAACCGCTCCCGCGGCCCGAAGACCATCGCCCGCAACGCCGAGTGCAGCCCGTCCGCGCCGACCACCAGGTCGAAGCGCCGCCGGTCGCCACTGGCGAAGGTCACCTCGACCCCGTCGGCGTCCTGGGTGAGCTCGGCGATCCGGTCACCGAAGACGTACTCGACGCCGTCGCGGGTGTCGTCGTAGAGCACCTGCGACAGGTCCCCGCGCAGGATCTCGATCTCCGCGATGAACCCGTCACCACCATCGTCATCGGCGCGGTATGTCTCCAGCACGTTCCCGTCGACGTCCACGGTGTGCGCGCCCGCGGTGTCCGTACAGGCCGCACGCACCGCCGCGTCCAACCCCATCCGCCGGATGACCTCCTTGGCCACCCCGCGCGCGTCCACCGCCTGCCCGCCGGGGCGCAACCCGGGAGCCCGCTCCACCACGGTCACCTCGGCTCCCCGCCGCCGCAACCAGTGGGCCAGCGCGGGCCCCGCGATGCTCGCCCCGGCCACCAACACCCTGGTACCGCTCACCGCGCCCCCCCAATCGCCCAACCGGATGACGGTGCGGAGTGTATGTGAACCGCGGGTGGCTTCGCGGTCCGAGCAGGACTTCGCCCAGGACAGGCGTCGTGTGACGCGGACAATCAGTCACTGCCTGGGAGGCAGGCCGGTAGAGCGGATCAACTGGAGGTGCGCTGAAAGCGGCGGGGAGGCGTGAGTCCTTTGGTGACGGCGCCGAGGGGCGGCCGTGACGGCCGCCCCTCGGTCATCTCCGACTACGGGCAGGCCTGCTGCCTACCCGAGGCGTATGCCCCGCCGACGAACCCGATGAAGTTGGTCGGCTGCATGGCCTGCCCGGGCGCCCACGTTCGGTTGTAGCAGGCGTAGTTGTGCTGGGAGTACATCTCCACGTGCACGTGCCTGCCCTGCCAGCAGGAGCTCCAGCTGTAGTCCCCGACCGTGCCGATCGTCGTGCCCCACCGGTTGATCGTGGCGCCCTGGGACACCGTCGGGTTGACGTGCGCGTAGGTGACGGCGCCGATCTTGGTGCCCCCGGTGTAGAGGCCGACCGTCACCCGGTACCCGCCCTGGCTGATGACGCCCGACGCGCAGGCGGCCCGGACGACCTCGACCTTCGCGGTCACCGGAACTGCCCCGTCCTGCGGGGCGGCGTAGAGCACCACCGCCGCACCGGAGCCGACCGACTGGAGATCGGCCGACCAGTCCCCGCCGTACGGGGTGTGGTGCGTGCTGGGCAGTGATCCACCGGTCGGCCAGGTTGCTGCCGACGGCGACCCGACCCACACAGCAGGTTCGGCACTGGTGGTGGCAGTCGACGTGGCCGCGGTCGAGAGCAGCGCCGAGAACGTGAACAGGGCTGCCAGCGCGGCCCGGAAGAGGGAGCGGCGGTGTGTGGACATGTGATGTTCCTTTATTCGGGTGAATGCCGGGACTCCGGTGCTATTGACGCTAGGTCCGCGACGACTTCCAGGAGAGGGGCGTTCACCCGACACAGTCCGGTCACGGAGTGCGCGACCCTGATGGTCTCGACCGAGAGGAGCCGGGATGGGCGAGGGCGCGGCGGTTCAGCGGCTATACCACCTCGGCCGTGCGTACACGGCGTGGATCCGGGTGGGGACGTTCGTCCCGATCGCGGTGATCGGCGGACTCGGCGCCACCGCCGCCACGGCGTGGCCGACCGCGGCGGTGTTGACCACCGTCGCGGCGTCCAGCGCCTTCTACCTGCTCGTTCTGCGCCGCCGCTGGCGTGCGCACCTGGTCGCGGTTGATGCCGCCGCTCTTGTGGTGCTCGCGCTCAGCACCCGGTGGACGATCCCGCCCGACTGGTTGGCGGAGGGCAAGTCTTGGCTGGTCCCCTTCATCACCTTCGCCTGCGTCGCCTACCAGTACCACCTCGGCAGGATGTTCGGTGCTGTCCTCGCCGTCGTGGTCCACGCCGCACTGGTCGTCGGCACCGTGTGGGCTCTGCCGGAGCAGGCTCCGGTCTTCGGCTTGGTGTCCGCCTGTTGGTCGCTGGTCGTGTCGGTACTGGCGAGGATCCTGTGGACGCTCGTGCGCCGGGGTGGACGGATGGCCGATGACGCGATGGCCGCGGCCGAGCGGATCCGCACTGAGCGCCGGGTCGCCGCCGAACTGCGCTCGGACGAACGCGCCCTGACCAACGCCTTGCACGACACCGCCGCGACGACGTTGCTGCTGGTCGGGTCCGGCCAGATCGGGCGCGGCTCCGAGGCGGAGGCCATCCTCAGCAACCAGGCGCGACAGGATCTGGACGTGCTGCGTGCTTTCGGCCGACAGCCTCCGGAGCGGATGGACCTGTGCTCGGCGTTGGCCACCGCGCTCCCCGCATCGGTCGCGGTATCTTGTCCAGCAGGCGTGCCGCTTCCGGGCAGGGTGACGAGAGCCGTGGTGGACGCGATCGGGGAGGCCGTGCGCAACGCCACTCGCCACGCCCACGCGGATCGGATCGAAGTCGAGGTCACAAGTGGACCCGGCGGGTTTCACGCGGTGGTGCGCGACGACGGTGTCGGCTTCGATCCGGAGCGGGTGCCTGCGCCCAAACGCGGAGTGCGGGAGTCGATCGTCGGGCGGATGGCCGCCGTGGGTGGCGCTGTGGCGATCGAGTCCGGGACGACAGGGACCTCGGTGCGGCTGAGGTGGCCCGCATGAGCGGTCTCGACCACACCGTCGCCCGGTTCCTCGGTGGACTGCGGATCGCCGTACTGGTCATCGCCGCGACCGTGTTGGCTACCGCGAGCCTGCTCCGCACCACGGACATACACCGTCCACTGTGGACCCAGTTGGCAGCGTACTGCGCATTCGCGGCGATCATCATTGCCGAGTTCGTCCTGCTCGTGCGTGGGAGGTCGTGGGGCCGGGCTCGCTGGCCCGCGCTGGTGCTTGCCTTCTCGGCGTCCATTACCTCGACAGTGACCTTGCTCAGCGGCGAGGCCACCGGAGCCCTCGACTGGGCATACGGAACCATGGGCTGGATCGGCGTGCTGCTGTTGCTGGACCGCCCGATCGGCTTCCTGGCCTGTTTCTTGGCAACCCACGAGGTGGTCACTCTCACCACCCTGGTCCTCGGTGCGGACGGCGGCACCGAGTTGGTGATCCTCAACGCCGCCGTCGCGGCCATCGGAGCACTGGGCTTTCCCTTCGGGACCGGACTCGGCGCGACCGCCCTGCGAGCTCTGGCGGTCACCGCCCACCGCCTCGCCGAGGAGGCAGAGGATGCCCGGACGCGCGACGCGGTCGGGGCGGCGGTGCACCGGCGCAGGCAGGAACGGTTCGCGGGGCTCACCGCCACGACTGTCCCGTTGCTGACGGGGTTGGCCTACCGAACGCTGGACCCACACGACGCCGACGTCCGCCGGGCTTGCGCCATCGAAGCAGCTCGCATGCGCAGGCTGTTCGCCGAGACCGACGAGGTGGCCGACCCTCTCACGCACGAGTTGGCCACCTGCGCCGACGTCGCCGAGCGGAGAGGCGTGCTGGTGGAGCTGGAGACCAGCGGCCGCTGGCCGACACCCCCGCTACCGGTGCGGCGGGCGCTGACCGATGCCCCGCTCGCTGCCCTCGCCACCGCGACGACTTGGGCGAGGGTGACCGTGGTCGGCACCGCCGAGTCGGTATCGGTCGACGTCGTCGCCGACTGCGGGCCGGTCGACCTACCCGTGAGCGACACGGCGGTGGTGGAACTGGAGACGATCTCGGAGGGAGACCTGCGGTGGGTGCGGACGCGCTGGGGAACAGACCGGTCACCGCAGTGATCGTTGACGACCACGCGGTGGTCGCAGCAGGAGTGCGGACATGGTGCGCGGCCGCCGACCCGCCGATCGAGCTGATCGAAGCCGGACCGGACCTGGCCGCGGTGTGGACCGGACCGGGCGCCCAAGCGGCGGTGGTCATCCTCGACCTGCACCTGAACGCGGGACACGCGGAGTTCGGGGCGCTACGCAGGCTCGTCGACGTGGGCCGCAGGGTGGTGGTGTACACCCAGGCGGCAGACCCCGAAACCGCGACCCACTGCGTCGATCTCGGCGCGCTCGCCTACGTCACCAAGCGCGAAGGCGGTGCGCACCTGGTCGCCGCGATCCAACACGCCGCGGACGGACGCCCCTACACGCCCCCGTGGTTGGGCGGTGCACTCGCGGCTGACACCGACCTGGGCAGACCGAAGCTGACGCCGATGGAGGTCGCCACCCTGCGGGCCTGGTTCGCCTCGTCGTCAAAGCGGTTGGCCGCGGCGATGCTGCGGATCAGCCCAAAGACCATCGAGACGTACCTGGACCGGGTGCGGACCAAGTACGCCAACGTCGGCAGGCAAGCGCCGACCAAGAGCGCGCTAGTCGCCAGGGCGCTCGAGGACGGCTGGATCACCCTGGACGAACTCGACGGCTGAACTCAGCCTCAGGCCAAGGCGGATGCGATCGGCTTTCGCCTTGGCCGGTCGGGTGCCCACAGCACGAGGGATGAGCGACACGGGTTCACGCGCACATCGAGTGTCCTGTTCATCGACCTTTTATCGGCCCACCGGGGCCCTGTGCCAATGTCGAGTTCCGGCCTGAGTCTCGGCGCTGGAGGAGAATCTGGAGCGGAACGGCTACGAGACCGTGCTGGTTCGGAATCCGCTTGCCCGAGGGTGAGGCGGTCATGTTGCCCGGGCCACCAGGCCGCGGGTTCCGGCTCCTCCGCAGCGACCACCGCGCCTACGCGCTGCCCGTACAAGATGATTCCCTGGCCGCACCCTTTCGCGCATTTCCTGGCTTGGGGCCCTCGGCGCGGATGGGTGCGGATTCCGCGAGGAGACCGCCTCCTGATCATGATGGCGTAACACGAGCCCACCGGTTCTCGATGGAGTCCACAACTGACCTTTCGATCAGTGGGTGAAATCGATGGTACGAACCCTCCTGGCCCCGGCAGTTGTTCTCCTGGCCGTGACTGCGGTCGGGTGTGACGGCGGGACCACCCCTCCGGCGGCGCCGACAGTTGTCTTCCCGGCGTCTACGGTGATCAGCGCGAGCAACCAGGTCGCGACCTTCGACTCGTCCGTCAACGACGTCCTGACCCTGCTCAACGGTCAGATCCCGATTCTGGAACCTGGATCGTCCACACTGCCGACAATCGCCCTCAGGAAAGGAGTCTTCGGTGGTCAGGTCAAATCAGACGCAGAGATCTACCTGCTGTCGAGGGAAAGCCTCCTTGATGACACGCGCGCGGTCGCCGTCCGGATCACCGGCAGCGCAGGTTCCGTCAACACCCCAACGCGCCTGCTGAGCGTGGTAGGAGCATCCGTCAACAAGCTCTCCGCCGACTCGGTCCAGGCTTTCAGCGAGAGCGTCCTCCCCAAGCTGTCCACCATTGCCCAGACCCGTACGACGATCACTGTCGGGACGTTCTACACACTCACGATCATCGTCAGCAACTCATCCTCCCTCACCTTCATCTACACCCCTGTCGGAACCGAACCGCCAGTCGAAGCGGAGACCCTCGGCCCGTGATCGCCGATTCACCGTGGATGAGTTGGTTCGGCGCCCGTCCAGCTGGCTGGTGGGCAAGCATCGACAGATGACCGAGAGCGTCATCGCGTACCGAGTACTCGACGAATCGGACCCAGGAGCACAAGATCCTCGCTTCCGACTCGGGGTGGAGTCGGTCATGGAGGGCCGCGCGCGGACAGTAGCGCGGGCGTTACGGTCACAACACACTCGAGCGGGACAACAAAGGCTCCGTTTGAAGATTCGCCGCATAGATGGTGGTATTCCCGGCCTGGGCCGATCAGCGCCCGTTGCCAGGGTGGAACACGGTGAGCTCGCCGTAGGTCGACAGAGTGCCCGCCAGGTCACTGGATCCGTCGCGCATAACGGAATCCAGGAACGCGAGCGTGGCGCCGGCGACGACGCGCGGGCTCTCGGCGCGGCCCAGTGAGCCGACGATCGAGGGCACCGGCGGCAGGTACAGGGGGCCGTCCATGAAGGTCAGGTGGGCGGCGCCGGGGATGGTTAGCCGGTAGTTGGTCGCCGTGCCGCGCGTGAGCACGTCGGTGAGCTGCGGCACGTAGCGCGGATCGGTGTCCGGGGTGATGGCCTGGGTGAGCGCGAGCGTCGGCTGGCCGAGGTCAGGCGACAGGGAGCCGCGGGGGTAGCCGTCCAGATCGATGACGGCGTCGAACCGGTGGTCGTGCCTGGCGGCCTGCAGGGCGGCGGCGCCACCCATGGAGTGACCGGTCGCGGCGACCCGGCCGGTGTCCAGGCGCCCGGCCAGCGGGTCGGCGCCGTCGCCCCGGTCGAGACCCTCCAGCCGGGTCAGCGCGAAGCCGAGGTCGGCGGCCCGGATCGCCGTCCAGTCGTCGGCCAGCCTGTCGTCCTCGCCCCGGTCGCCGGTGGAGACGGTCGCGCTGGTGATCGTCCGGCCGTCGGCGAGCACGACGGCGGCGGAGTCGTACGGGTGGTCGAGCGCGACGACCACGTAGCCGTGGCTGGCGAGTTCCTCCGCCCACGCGGTGTTCTGGGTGCGCACCCCGCTCGACCCCGGCGAGAACAGCACGATCGGGAACCGTCCTCCCCCACCTGCCACCGGGGCGTCGGGGATCGCGTGGGTACGGGCGAGCGGAACACCGTCGAACAGGAAACCCGGCAGGCCGACTCCCTGGGCGAGTGCCTCGGAGACGGTGCGCGCCTCGTCCTCGTCGCGTCCGAGGTACTGGGCGCGCGGTACGTCCGCCGAGCTGTTCTTCGCGGGGTACCAGAGCTGGGCCACGACCGTGCGCCGGTCCTGCGGATCGGTGGTGAAGGTCTCCGGGCGGTCCGGGTCGGTCCACTGCAGAACGCGGGTGCCGACCGCGAAGTCGCCGGAGAGCTCTGGGAAGACGGGGACGGGGAAAGCCCACGCCGCCGCCGGGCCTGTGGCGATCAGGCAGGCGCACGCCACCGAGCCCGGCAACGCCAGCCACCAGCGGACCCGCCGAGCGCGGTCGCGCACCAGCGGGAAGATGGCGAACGGGGCAGCGATGATCGCACCCGCCAGCACCGGCAGCAGCTGCCAGCGGAGCC
Organism: Actinokineospora sp. NBRC 105648; assembly: GCF_030269645.1. GTDB lineage: Bacteria > Actinomycetota > Actinomycetes > Mycobacteriales > Pseudonocardiaceae > Actinokineospora. Next base: position 239,842 of record NZ_BSTR01000006.1, read on the forward strand.
CTGTCACGCAGAGCGCGATCGCGGACGGCAGGAACGCCGCCCCCGCCGCGATGGTGGCGCGTGGGCGGGCAGCGGCGGGCAGCCAGCGCGCCACCACCAGCACGACGGCACTGAGCAATGTCAGGACTTCCAGCGGGGACAGGTTCAGTCCCGTGATTATCTCGGTCACCCGGCCATGTTCGGTGCCTGGCTCGTGCGTCCACATCGCTCCCCAGACGCGACCCCGGTGCCGTCTCCAGTGGCAATCGAGCACCTCGGATCAGCCGCCGGACTACGACCACGGGAGGTACCGGGACTCCTCCCGTGGTCGCAATCCGGCTCGCCGCAGTCAGCCGGCGGGCTCATGTGCGGGGCGGGCCGTCGGCCTACCATCGCCGTGTGACGAACGAGCGGCGCTGGGCGTCCCGGCTGCCGCGGGCGGTGTGGGACTCGCTCCTGCCCGCGCTTCTCCTGCTGAACGTCTTGACCATGTGGACGCCCACGGAGCTACCGGTGGCCGCCGCGTTCACCGCCGCACTCGCGCTGCCCTTGGTGTGGCGGCGCCAGGCCCCGCTCACGGTATTCGGCGCGGTGGCGACCGCGGCCTTCGTCCAGTGGCTGGTGGGCGTCCAGCTGCCCGCGGACGTCGCACTGCTGGTGGTTCTCTACACGGTGGCCGCGACCTCGGGCAGGCGCGCCACACTCGTCGCCGTCACAGTCGTGGAGATCGGGGCCGTCCTGGCCTGCCTGCGCTGGGCGACGGATGGCGCGTTCCTTACCCCGCTCGCCGCGCTCACCGCGCTGGTCGTCGCCGCGGCCGTGCTCGGTGTGAACGACCGGACCACACGTGCCTACCTGGGAGCCGTGCGGGACCGGGCCGTCGCCGAGGAGAGAGCCAGGATCACCAGGGAGATGCACGACATCGTCACCCACAACCTGTCCGTCATGGTCGCGCTCACCGACGCCGCCGTCTACGCGCAGCACCGGTCGCCCGACAAGGCCACCACCGCGATGCTCCAGGTCGCCGAAACGGGCAGGCAGGCACTGACCGACATGCGGCGCTCACTCGGCGTCCTGCGCACCGACGAACCGGACGCGGCGCGCCACCCGCTGCCCGGCATCGCCCAACTGGAGACCCTCGCGGGCCAGATGCGCGCCGCCGGGCTCCCGACCGGCCTCGACATCGACGGCGGCCACACGCACATACCCGCGACCGCGCAACTGACCGTCTACCGCCTGGTGCAGGAAGCCCTGACCAACACCCTCAAGCACACACCCACCGGCACCCACGCGAAGGTCAGGATCGAGTGCGCCGCCGAGACAGTCACGGTCGAGGTCACGGACACCGGCCCGCCGACCTCCCCGGTCACCGCCTCCGGCCACGGCATCACCGGCATGCGCGAGCGCTCGGCGGGCTACGGGGGAACGGTCCTGGCCGGACCACTTCCCGGCGGCGGCTGGGGAGTGCACACCCGCCTCGCCTTCGGCGGCGCCCCGTGACGATCCGCGTCCTGATCGCCGACGACGAGGCGCTGCTGCGCATGGCGTTCAGCATGGTCGTGGAGGCCCAGCCGGACCTGGTACCGGTCGGCGAGGCCGAGGACGGCGCCACCGCCGTCCGGCTCGCCACCGACCTGCGCCCCGATGTCGTCCTGATGGACGTCCGCATGCCGGGAACCGACGGGATCGAGGCGACCCGGCAGATCACCCGGAGCTGCCCGCAGACCCGGGTGCTGATCCTGACCACCTTCGACCTGGACGAGTACGCCTTCGCCGGGCTCAAAGCCGGGGCCTCGGGCTTCCTGCTGAAGAACACCAGGCCCGAGGAGCTGCTCACCGCGATCCGCACCGTGGCCGCGGGCAACGCGGTGGTCTCCCCGCGCGTCACCCGCCGCCTGCTGGAGAGATTCCGCCCCCACCTCCCCGACGCCGCCGCCACCGCCCGCGACGAGCGGCTGAACAGGCTCAGCACCCGGGAGCGTGAGGTGCTCGTCCAGGTGGGCTCCGGTCTGTCCAACGCCGAGATCGCCGCCACCCTGCACCTCGCGGAGGCCACGGTGAAGTCCCACCTGGGGCGAATCCTGCACAAGCTCGAACTCCGCGACCGGATCCAGGCCGTGATCTTCGCCTACGAGAGCCGCCTCATCCACCCGGCGTGATGCCCGCGGGTCTAGGCGGCTTCTCCGACGGTTGTCCTGATTGGCCTGCCAGTCGCTGTGGCGGCTGCCCGCGTGGGCGGACATCGTGTCCACTTCGGACGGCCACGCCGCGAGGTCGTTGCCCGGTGTCCTGCGGCCACCCGGGTTGGCCGCGGAACGGGTGGTCGCGGCCCCGTCCGAGGGCCGCGACCCACGGGACGGTACCGGACCCGGGCCGGGGAACCCGTGCCGCCGCCGGTGAAGTCGGCGCTAGCAGCCACCCGGGGCCGGGTGGAGCCAGGACAGTCCGCCGGACGCGGTGTTGAGGTAGTAGTCGACCACGCCGCCCTGATCGGTGTACGTGCACAGGTCACGGCGGCCGTCGCCGTTGAAGTCGGTCTGCCAGACGCGGTTCGGCATGGTGTTGCCGTATTGCCTGCTGATGAAGGTCACCGTCGTCGGGTCGGTTTGGCGGAGCACGAAGAAGGCGTCAGCGGGGTTGAACGCGTCGTAGTCGGTGAGCACGATCTCGTTGGTGCCGTCACCGCCGAGGTCGACGACCTCGCCCATGTCGCCGCAGAGCGGGTAGTTGGTGGGGTTCGGGTAGGTGTAGGTCGTCGCGGTGCCGTGTCCGCCGCCGGGCAGGCCGTGGGCGATCCGCAGCGAGCACGTCGAGCCGGCGCTGGTGCCGGGGGTGACCACGTCGGTCAGTCCGTCGCCGTCGACGTCGCCGGAGAACGGGGCGTTCCAGTCGCCCGCGCCCGCCGGGGATGCCAGGGCCAACGTGAGCACCGCGGCCGCGCCGAGGGTGCCGATTCTCTTCGCCATTGCTCAGACCTCCATGAAGTTGCCGGTGCCGTCATTGCGGAAGTGCTGCACCCGCAGCTGGGGCACGTGGGAGATCAGGCCGATGTCCGGGACGCCGTCGGACCCGATGTCGGTGACGAACACCTCGTGCGGGTCTTGGGCCTTGGCGAAGGTGATCGCCGCCTTGCCGCTGCCGAAGTGCAGCTCCGCGGCCCAGGAGGCGTACTCGCAGCGCCGGGAGAGCAGCATGTCCTGGCCGCCGTCACCGTCGAAGTCGGCGAGGAAGTGCTGGGGGACCGGTTGGGAGGAGCAGCCGGAGACCGTGCCGGGCACGATGGCGCCGTCGGGGGTGCTGTGGAACGAGCGGATCTCCATGCTCTGGTCGCTGGAGGACCACACGTCCGGCAGGCCGTCGCCGTTGAAGTCGGTCGTCCGGATCGTGCTGGGGAAGGGCAGGCCCGGGTACAGGCCGGTCACCCTGATCTCGTCGCGCACCAGGCGAAGGGTCAGGTAACCCCCCGAGTACCACTGGAACCCCGTGGTGATGATGTCCGGCTTGCCGTCGCCGCGCAGGTCGGCCACGACACCCATGTCGGGGCAGAACGGGGCACTGGTGCGCGGCGAGTCGTAGCTGTAGTCCTTCGGCGTGCCCAGGGTCCCGTCGCGCTTGCCCAGCGCGATGCTGAGCACGCACGGCCGGTTCTCCCCACCGCCCGCCTCGATGGCGGGCAGGACCTGGTCGACGATCCGGTCGCCGTTGACGTCGCCCCGGAAGATGCGCAGGTTCGGTTCGCCGCCGGCGGTGGCGGGCACCAACACCATCGCCACCACCGCGGCGATGGCGGCCAGAACCGCCATCCGTGGCTTGTGCATGGGACTCCCCTCGTCGGTCGGGTACGCGCTGTCGCGGCCCGTCCACCCAGGTCATCGCCGCCGGTGTACTGCGTGTTCACCCTCTCACCCACAGTGACTCCGACCGGCCCCCACGCGGACGGCAAAGCTCGTACGTCGCACGATCAAACGGTCCCGGTCACTTCGCGGCCGGACGTCCGGCGAGTGATGATCTCCGGTAGGCCTCACCCCTGGCCTACCGGGCGAAGAGCGTGGCGCCGAGCGGGTGCGTGTCGTCGAAACCGGGGAGTACCAGGAAAGTCGCGCTGGCCGTGGTGGTCGTGAACGGCAGCAGCGCGTCGCCGTTCTCCATGTGGGTCAGGGTGTTGGTGAAGGTCTTGACGTCGTTCTGGAAGCTGATGAACAGCAGACCCGGGGCGGGTTCGTCGATGCTGTAGGAGCGGCGCAACATGAGGCTGACCCCCACCACCGCCGAGTGCGCCCTGCGGACGTGGGAGCCCACCGGGATCAGGTAGCGCCCGTCCGGCGTCTTGGCGCCGAGGTCCGGGTCGGACGCGATGGTGCCGCCCGACAGCGGCTCGCCGGTGCCGCGATGTCGTCCGAAGACCGCTTCCTGTTCGGTGACGGGCAACGCGGCGAACCGTGGCAGGTCGAGCTCCATGCGCCGGAGCACGGCGATGGTGCCGCCCGCGACCGGCACTGGCCCGGGCAGCCACAGGTCCCGGCCCTGTTGGGCGGCGGTGTGCGGACCGACGACGCCGTCGGTGAAGCCGAAGGGGTTTCGTGGTGCGGTGCGGCTTCCCTCCACCGGAACGGTCGAACCGCGGTGGCCGGACTGCCGCCACCGTTCCCGCACCCGATCACCTGCTTGGCGTAGCAACGCGGCGGCGGCGATCGTTGGGATCATCGCGTCGTTGGCGCAGATCTGCAGCAACAAGTCACCGCCGCGGGCCTGCGGTGCGATTCGCTCGTGGGAGAACGGTTGTAGGTCCAGCGCACCGGGCAAGGACGGGTCGACCGCACGTACGAGCTGGGGGCCGACGCCGATGGTCACCGTGAGATCGCCCGGCGGCAGGCCGAGGAGTCGCGCGTCCGTCCCCGCGGTCAGCGCGCGGACAGTCTCGCCGAGTTCGGCCAGCAGCGAACCAATTGCCGTGCCATTAACGACATCGACCACTACGACGAGTAGGTTGGCCTGGGCCGAATGGGGTGTCGTGACGCCGGCCTGGAACCGCCCCGTCGGCGGTACCGACGCGGGGGCTTCACGTTTTGCCGTGTCCGGCGCGCACCCGGAGGTGAGGCCCGCGGCCAGAATGGTCGCTGTGGCGCCGAAAAACGCGCGACGTGACGGTTCCACGGCGTGGAGGGTGCCACATTCGCGCCGCTGTCGGCGAATCCGTCGGCCGTGCCACACTGGCGCCCATGCTTCGTCTCGGTCTCGCCGTGGTCTTGGCGCTCGCCCTCGCTGGCTGCGGCGCCGACGAGGGCGCACCGGGCAAGCGGCCGGACGGCGCGCGAGTGACGATCAGGGTGCCCGCCGACGCCCCGACGATCACCGCCGCGGTGTCCCTCGCGCGGCCCGGGGACCTAGTGCTGGTCGCACCGGGTGTGTACCACGAGTCGGTCAAGGTCGGCACGGCGCGGATAACCCTTCGCGGCGAGTCCCGGGACGGGGTCGTGATCGACGGGCAGTTGCGGCAGCCGAACGGTGTCGTCGTCACCGCGCCCGGCGTGGCGGTGCAGAACCTGACCGTGCGCAACAACACCCAGAACGGCCTTCTGCTCACCGGTTCGGCGAGGGCGGCATCCGGGTCGCCCGGCGACGGCGGCTACGACACCGGAGACGAGCCGGTCGCCTTCCTGAAGTCTTTCCTGGTCTCGCACGTGACCGCCACCAGCAACGGGTTGTACGGCATATACGCGTTCTCCGCCCAGGGCGGCGTCATCGAGCACTCCTACGCCTCCGGCTCACCCGACTCGGGAATCTATATAGGACAGTGCAAGCCGTGCCGGATCGTCGTGCGGGACAACATCGCCGAACTGAACGCGGTCGGCTACGAGGGCACCAACGCCAGCGGGGACGTCTACGTCGTCGGCAACCGGTTCACCGGGAACCGAGTGGGCCTCACCACCAGCTCCGACCACCAGGAAAAGCTGCTGCCGCAACAGAACGCCACCATCGCGGGCAACCTGGTGTCGGACAACCAGCAGGCCGCGACCCCCGAGCAGGCGGAGGGCGGGTGGGGGATCGGCATCGGTGTGGACGGCGGTAGCGACAACACCTTCATCCGCAACCGGATCACCGGCAACACCAACGCGGGCCTGGTCATCACCGCGACCGCCGACATCTCGCCCAACGGCAACCAGGTCGTGGACAACGTCTTCGCGACCAACGGCGTCGACATCGGTTGGACCTTCCCCACCGCCACCCGTGGGCGAGGAAACTGCTTGCGCGGCAACGACCTCACGACGACCGCACCCACCGGACTGGCCACGTCCGCGGTGTGTCCGGGTACCGAGCAGTCGCCATCCGCGACGTGGGTGGTGCCGAAGCCGCCACGCGGCATCCCGTTCACCGACGTCGCCGCGCCCGCCCCGCAGCCGCAGTTCCCCAACGCCACCACCGCGGGACCGACAGCCGTCCCCGAGATCCCCGTGCTGCCGGACCTCGCGGACATCCCCCTGCCGCCCGCGTCCCTGCTCGCCGACGGCGCGCTGGTGCGGCCGTCCTGAACAACGGCTACCGCATCCCGGGGACGGGCTGCACCGGGACATAGGGCCGGGCGTCGAAGTCGATGACCACCGGCCGCGGCTCGGACGCCACATCGGCGTGCACCCGGCGCATGGTGCCGTCCGCGTCCACCCAGTAGCGGACGTTGCCCGCAGTGCCGGGCCTGGCCCGGGCGGCGGGCCCGGCCATGACGTCCACCTCGAGGTCGCCGACCCGCTCGCGTCCGATCCACGTGGCCCCGTTCTGCGGCAGCAGTTCCGCGTTCTCGGGCCGGTCGCCCGCCAGGCTGAGCGTGATCAGCAGCGCGCTGTCGAGCGCGCTGCCGGACGTGCTCAGCGGTCGGCGCCGCCAGCCTGAATCGGGTGGCGTAGCCGGTGCCGCCATTGGGGTTTCCACCATGGGGTTGACGGATACCGCGGTGGCGCTCCATTGGATCAGCCCATCACTGGACGTGTCGCGCCCGGTGCCGCGCACCACGCCGTAGCCCACGTGGGCGCGGAAGTCGACCGAACCGGTGATGACCAACCCACCCGAGGCCGTCGGCACGGTGATCGTCACCGCGCGACCCGCCGCCTGGTAGTTGAGGAACCGCGTGATGGCAAGGCGGTTCGCCTCGTCCGGGGTCAGCGGTCGTGGTCCGCTCGGTCGGGAACCGGTAATCAGGAACACGGCCACGCCGACCGCCACGACCGCGACGCCGATGGCGACCACCCCCCAGGGGCGGGAGAACCACTTGCGCCGCAAAGGATGTCGTCGAGCTCGAATGCTCCGCACGCGGCGTGATCTTAACGGGCCGGTGATTCACCCCCCTGGTTCACCCAATCGCCTGCACCCAGCTCGGTGCCGTTCTGGTTGTCTGTGGCGGTTCGCGACGACTTTCCACGAGGGGGACGTGATGCGGCGGGCAACCAGGGGAGTGGTGAGCAGACCGGTGCGGGTCGGCTTGGCCGTCGCCGTACTCGCGTGCGGCGCCATGTCGGGGCCCACGGCGGCGGCCGACGCGGCGGACGGAACCCTGACAGTCCAGGTGTTACGGGACTTCTTCGGCACCGGCGTCATCAACGCGACGATGGACGTGCCGCAGCGGGGCATGGCGGTCGACGTCAGCGACCGCGACGGTCACCACGTCACCGGTACCACCGACGCGACCGGGAAAGTCGTGGTGCCGCCGTTAACCGACCTGGTCGGCGGGCATTATCGAGTGGATGTCACCATTCCGGCGCCGTACAGCGGATATCTGCGCGCCGCGCCCGCGTCGACGGCGACCAACCACTTCGACAGCTTCACCACCTTCGTCGAGGTGTCCGGGGGCAAGGACGACTCGGTGGTCACCGGGGTGTGGAACGCGGCGGACTACACGCTGCCGGACAGCCGGTACTTCGTCCCCGTCCAGAGCGGGGCGAGCGGGACGGACACGCGGGCGTTGGTGGCGTTCGGGGTGAACACCCGGGGCACGTGTCCCGACCAGGTCGCGTGCCCGACGAGCCTGGCCACGCAGGCGCAGCTGGGCACGACTTTCGGCCTGGCGTATGACAAGTACCGCAACCGCCTGTTCCAGAGCGCGTTCGCCCGGCGGCACACCCGGTACGGGCCCGACGGCGGCGACGCGATCCACGCGATCCCGCTCGACGGCGGCGCGCCGACCCTGTTCGCGAAGGTCCAGGGTGCCGCGGTGACGCCGCACGACACGGCCAACCTCAACAAGGACGGGGGTTTCACCGAGGCGCCCGGCAAGGAGAGCATCGGCGGGCTTGCCCTGTCGGAAGACGGTTCCACGCTCTACGCGATGAACCTGCTGACCCGAAACCTGATCACCTTCGACGCGACCGGCGACACCGCCGCGGCGCCGAAGGCCACCGTGCCGGTCCCCGACCCCGGCTGCGCGGCGGCCACCGACTGGCGGCCGTTCACCGTGGCCGCGCACGACGGCACCGTGTACGTCGGCGGGGTGTGCAGCGCGGAGAGCACGCAGGACCGGGCCGACTTGAAGGTCGTCGTCTACGCCTACGACGGCGCGGGCTTCACCGCGGTGCTGACCCAGCGGCTCGACTTCGAGCGCGGCGAGGTCCTGGTCAACGCGACCCCGGACGCGCGGGGCGAGCACTGGAACCCGTGGGACACCCGGCTGTCCACTTGGGACAAGCACGGCGCCGGCTCGCTGATCGACCCGCAGCCGCAGCTGGCCAGTCTCGCGTTCGCGCGGGACGGGTCGATGGTCCTCGGCTTCCGGGACCGGTTCATGGACGCGACGGGCTGGGCCGGGCTGGACCCGCGGCCGGGCAACGACTCCGTGCAGAACGGGTTCTCCGGCGGAGACGTCAACATGGCGTGCGCCAAGCCCACCGGCGGGTACTCCTGGGAGGGCACCGGGGACTGCCCCGACCACACGAAGAACACCGACCACGGCCTGCAGGACGCGGGCGTCGTCGAGTACTTCCCCGGCGACTACTTCGCCCCGCAGGGGCCGACGACGCGCGGACCGCACCAGGAGGCCGCGCAGGGGGCGGTCGCCTACATCCCGCGGCAGCAGTGGGTCGTCAGCACCCAGATGGACCCGACGATCCACGTCGCCACCGGCGGCGCGGGCTTCTACGACATCAAGACCGGCCAGGGCCCCGGCAACAACGCGCCCGCCAACGCCTACGAGTTCGTCGGCGCCAACCAGAACGGCTTCGGCAAGTCGGGCGGCCTCGGTGCCATCGCCTACCAGGCCGCGAACGCCCCCATCCAGATCGGCAACCTCGTCTGGTTCGACGGAGACCACGACGGCGTCCAAGACCCCGGCGACGTCCGCTTGCCCAACGCGACGATCAACCTGTTGGACACCAACGGAAATCAACTCGCCACCACAAAGACCGACGCCGCAGGCGAATACTACTTCGGCGGCGTCGGCGCGACCTACGAACTGACCCGCGGCGCGAAGTACACAGTGCAGTTCAACGTCTGCACAGCGAACACCGACAAGGTCCCCGAACGCCCACCCGCCACCGACCTCCGCTTCACCCTCCCGTTGGTGGCGACCGACCGAGTCCACGACTCCAATGTGGTTCCCCCCACCACAGGCCAACTCTGCAACGGCCTCGCCCCCGTCACCGCCCCCAACACCCCCGGCGAGGTAGACCACACAATCGACGCGGGTGTGTACATCCCCCAGCCCACCCCGACGACAACCCCCACTCCCACGCCCACCAACCCGACGACCACAACCACCACCCCGGCCCCGAGCCCCATCCGCCCACCGGCCCTCCCCAAAACCGGCGTCTCGGGCCTGCCCTGGATGATCGCCACAGGCGTCTTGGCCCTCGGCACGGGCTCCGCCCTACTCTTCGCGAATCGCAAACGGCGCGCCAAGCGCGACTGAGCCCGGGCTCGCTAGTCCGAACCCGGCTGAGCGTCGGTGCCCTGGGGCATCCCGGGGCACCGGAGCAGCCACGGCTGATCGAACTGGGTGGGCTGCTGGCCGAGGACGTTCCAACGGGGGATGGACCGGGTCTGTGTCCGATGGGAGGGTGCGGCCCAGAGTCCGCTGGAGGGCTGCTTGATCTGGTAGCGCGCACTTTCGACCTAGTGGCCGCCTCACCCGGTCCTGAGACGACGCCCCGCTCGGCCGCCGACGGCGTTTCTCACCGGAGGGGTGTCGGCATGCGTCAGCCATGCCGCCCTCGGGCGGTCCCTGATCGGTTCTGCCAGGGCACGATGCAACAGGTCCGGTGAGCACTACTCCAGTGCTCTTGCTGTCCACCCGTCACGGACCGAGCCAGCTACCAGCGATCGCACGCTTGGCTGATCGGGTGAGGTGGAGAGCAACTGGATTGGCGTCGAACTCAGAGGGGATAAGGACCATGTGTTCGTCTTGCCAGGTATCATGTACCGGATGTCCGGCCAAGTCACCGCTACCTCCGACGGCCAAGGCCACACGCGCGTGCGAGGTAGCGTCACGATGGAGATGCGCAAGGTTTACAACTTCGACCCGTGGAAGCACCCGCTCACGCTGCGGGGCAGTGAAACCATGACGATCGACCGGCCGTGGTGATCGGTGACGTGGACAGGTGAGCATGTGCCCGTCAAGACTCGTTGGTTGACCGCCGCCGCGCTCGTCGGCGTGGCGGCGGTGGGTGCGGTGATCCTGTTCTGGCCGAGCGACGAGGCGGATCCGCAGGCGTACCCGGGCAGCGTGTCCGGCTACTCCATCGACGACGCCCAACGCCTGTCGAGGGTGCGCCTGCCGGAGTGCGCCCGGGCGGGCACGCGGTACTTCGTCGACCCGGAGTGGGAACAGAACGTCACGTTCGACTTCGCCGGGACCGCTGACTGCGTGGCCTCGTTCCTGTCCGGTCTGGGAGAGGACAGCGAACACCCGGATTCGGTGTGGCCAGGCACCTCCGGACAGCCGATCCGCCCGCCGGAGGGCTCAGCGATCCCCTGGGTCTTCGCCACGGGGACCCCTGTCGACACCTGGTACACAGTCTTACCCGGCAACTACCGCGAACAGGTGGAGATCGCGGTCGACCGCACGACCCCGACCCCGCACGTCTACATCCGCGCGATCGACCTGGACTAGCTCGGGCCGTGCAGCCAGGCGATGGCGTGGTGTGTCAAGGCATTGGTAGGCCCAGGATGTTGATGCTGTTGGCGGCTTTGCAGCTGGCTCGGTCGAGGACGCTTCGGGCCGTCGCAACCGGCTCGTTTGATGACGCGGCGATTGGTTCACACGCGTCGGTCGGTCAGACCTCGGAATTAGGCGAGGAAGTACAACGAGACTCATCCTGACGAATGTGAGCTTGACTTCTTTCAGCACCGGGCGACCCGCCTACCAAGTCTCGGAGCGCGGTCACCGCATACTTATCTGTACCGGGCCAACCGAGGCTCACCTCGGCGCGCTCGTAGTCGCTCGCGCGCACCGTGCTGCTGCCCCACGACCGGTCACTGCCGCGCGTTTGCAGCACCAGCTTCTTCCGCGAACTCTTCCGAGTCCGTTTCTCTGACGTGAAATCACCGAACCGCTTTACCAGCCAACGCTCTGAGTCGATTACCCGCAGTTTCATGCCTCCTCGCGGCGCCGTTGCTGTTGGTGATCCGACCCGCCTGCGTCAGCTCTCGCCGCTTACCACCGCTGGTTCTTAGATCGCCTGACAAGGGGACGGAACCGGGCCAGTTTCCCGCGATCCGTGCTCGGTGGGGTCCGTACGGCCATCAGTTCGTCGACGACGTCGGCCACCTCCCGGCCGTCCCCGGGGTCGATGGCGCCGGCGATCAGGATCTGGGTGGCCTTTCCCAGCACCGAGCTCCGGTTCTGGTTGTCGACCACCTTGACGCCCGCGGCCCCGATGTGGCGCAGGCTGAGCCCCTGGGCCATTCCGGTCAGCATCATCGTCAACTCGTCGAGGGAGATCCCCGGGCGCAGCGACACACCCCGCGTTTCGATTATCTCCGCGTAAACACCGCGCCAGTACTCGAAAGAGTGCTCGTACACGCCGGCGAGGGCGACCCTGATCTCGTCGTGGAAGTCGGCCAGGCCGGTCATCAGGTACTGGAACCGCGCCGAGGTCTCGTTGGCGTAGAGGACTCTCATGTCCTCGTAGGCGACCTGGTCCACCGCGGCGCTGAAGTCCGCTGTCTCACACAGTTCGGCACGTGTGCTCTCGTCGAGCATCCCGTCGGTCAGCGAGTAGCGATCCCTCAGCACGTACCGGACCAGGTCACCCAGGAAGAGGGGGAGGACATCCCAGCGATCTCGGAGCGTGCCGACCGACGGCTTCGTCGTGGGCCTCTCCGCCTCGGGCACCGCCCCGTAGAGGGCGCGCGCGACCCGCTGGTCACCCCGCGCCTCCCGGAAGATCACTTTGGCCTCGTCGATGACCCGGCTCTTCGTCAGCGTGCCCAGCGGATGGAACGAGCGGCGCTGGGCGTGGACGTTGCCCAGCAGTTCGTTCTCGGCCAGTCGCCGTCCGCCTTCGAGGAATGCCCGGGTCACCGGACTGTTGGCGAGGTCGAGGCCGGTGGAGGTCTTGCGGCTCTTCGTCCGCACGTTGATCGCTATGTCGTCGAGCGGGCCGTCAAACATGGTGTCGAGTATCGCCGATTCCCAGCGCGGTCGGTTCCTCCGCGGCGGAGGAACCGGTGCGGAGGACGCGCGCGTCCCCGATCCGCGCTTCCCTGTGATCACCGACTCTTCAGAGAGGTGATCGCCTTGAACAAGAACCCGCGCAGGCGCCGTCCCGTCCTCGTGATCCAGGCTGTCCTCGTAGTGCTGCAGCTCGTCCTCGTCCTGCTCGAGAGCGCGGCGGCGCTCGCGAGTCTGCTCAGCAACCTGTGGTGACGAGCCGACGCGCCTAGCGCGGCCGGTCGGTGGAGCGGGCGATTCGGTCAGGGTGCGCACCGAGTTGGCCGAATCGCCCGCAGTGACCTCGCCGTCGCCGTGACCGGCTGCCGCCTTGCGACAGGTGCGGCGAATGACCGGCTGTGTCGTCGATTCCGGCCGCAAGCGCGGGCTCTCCGCGTCAGGCTCGTGCCCTGGTCGGGGCCGCCTCCTCGGCCGGTGGCCCCGAGTGCCCGGCTGCCCGCCGCGGCAGCAGGAGGGGCGTGGCGAGGAGCAGGAGCCCGGCCGCGGCGAGGCCCGCTCGCAGTCCGATGAGCTGGCCGAGCAGCACCCACAGCACGGTGACCGCGGCGATGCTGAGATTGCTGGTGATCGACCAGGCGGCGAGCACGCGGGCGTGGCGGCCCGCGTCGGTGTTGGTCAACCGGTAGGTGGCGAAGACGGGGTTGAAGATGCTCATGCAGACGATCAGCCCGAGCTGGGTGGCCATCACGATCAGCAGGCCGGTCACGCCCGGCTGGGTGAACACCAGCCCCAGGGGCCAGAACGCGCGCAGCGCGCCGAAGACCCGCAGCACCCGCTGTTCGCCCCAGCGGTGGGCGACGCGGCGGGCGAGTCGCGACCCGATCAAGCCCCCGACGCACGGAATCGCGAAGGCCAGCCCGTACTGCCAGACCGGGAACCCCAGCTGGGAGAGCATCAGCACCGACAGGAGCGGCTCGCCCGCCATGATCAGGGCGTTGACCAGCATGGTGTTGAGGAAGAGCCTGCGCAGCGTGGGGTGGGCGAGGACGTAGCGCCACCCCTCGACGATGTCGTGCCACCTGGTGGTGCGGTCCGCCTTGCGGTCCGCGGGCCGCTCGGGTTCCCTGATCGCGCCGATGCAGAGCGCGGAGCCGAGGTAGCTCACCGCGTCGACCACCACGGTGACCACCGGTCCCAGCAGCCCGATGGCGGCGCCACCGGCGGGTGGTCCGATGATCGTGGCCGACCAGGTGGTGGACTCGAATCGGCTCGCGGCCACGAGGAGTCGGTCGCCGGGCACGATCGCGTTGAGGTAGGCACCGCTCGCGGCGGTGAAGACGATCTTTGCCGCCGCGACGGCGCTGGAGACCAGCAGGAGCTGCTCGAAGGACAGCACGCCGAGCACGTGGGCGACGGGGATGGACGCCAACGCCCCGAAGCAGGTCAGGTCCATGAAGATCATCACTGGCCGCTTGGCGTGGAACTCGACCCACGGCCCGAGGGGGACCGCCAGCACCGCCCCGACCGCGAGACCGGATGCCGACAACACCGCCACTTCCGCCGTGCCGGCGTTCAGCACCGTGATGGCGACGACCGAGAACGCTCCGAAGCCGACCCAGGTCCCGTAAGCGCTGACCGCGTAGGCCGACCACAACCACCTGAATGAATGGCTGAGGCCGGCCGTCCGCCACATGTTCCGCACTCGCTTCGCTCCCTCATCCCTCGTGACCAGTTCTCCGGTGCCGCGACAGTGAAGCCGGTCGGCAAGGGGCGGCACCAACAACGGGTCAGTCGGTGTGTCACAACTTCTGGTTGTGGTGATAAGTTGCCCCAGTGCATCTCGACGCGGTCCGCACTTTCGTGGTGGTCGCCGAAACCGGAATGGTCCAAGCCGCTGCCGACATTCTGCGAATCACCCAGCAGGCCGCCTCGAAACGGATATCGAGCCTGGAGCGCGAGCTGGGTGTCACGCTCTTCGTGCGCGGTGCCAGGGGCGTCCGGCTCACGGTCGACGGGCAGGCGCTGCTCCCGCACGCCCGCGAGCTCGTTCGCGTCGCCGAACGCGCCGCGGCCGCGGTGACCCCGGGCCGCAGGGCCCTCCGGATCGACGTCGTCAACCGCCGGGGTGCGGTCTCCAACGCCCTGCAGTCGTTCTACCGGCAGTCCCCCCGGATCGAGCTGGACGTCGTGACACTGACCAACATCGACGCCGCGACGGCACTGGCCGAGGTCAGCGCCGGGGCCCTGGACGCCACCTTCAGATCGCTGCGGGACACCGCGGGCAAGGTCGCGACCGGACTCCGGTCGTCCCGCGTCATCGACGAGCGGCACCAACTCCTGGTCGGCCCACGCCACCCGCTGGCGAGGGCCGAGACCGTGACCCCCGCCGATCTCGCCGACCACCCCATCTGGATGCCCGGCATGTCCGACGCGGAACCAATCGGCTACTACGACGACCTCGCGGAGGAGTTCGGCCTCACCATCGACAGGATCGGCCCCAGCTTCGGTGTCGAGGCCCTGCTCGCCGAAATCGCCGACTCGGCAAGGCTCGCAACCTTTGTCGGCGAAGGCGCACAATACCTCTGGCCGGAAAGCTACGACCTACGTCGAATCCCAGTCGTCAACCCGGCCCCGATCTACCCGATGTCCGTGATCTGGCACGCGGACAACCCAGAACCCGTCCTCGCGAGTTTCATAGCGTACCTGGAAGCCAGATGCCGAGCCACGGCAACCGACGACGTGTGGACCCCTGACTGGTCCCCACCACGTTGCGTTTGAGGCCGACGCCGCACAAGCTCAAGATGCGGTTTCCGTGCTGGACAGCGCCAGAGGCGCGGGGCTTCCGTTGACGAGCAGTCCACTTGAGACCATTTGGGACTCTCGAACCCGTTGCGACTTGGGCGTGCTGCTGGGTACGTAGGTCGCAGGTACCGCGGCCGAGGGTGTTCCCGTGTGGCCCAGGCAGGTCATGGCGGCACTGGTCGTGGTGGGCGGGGTCGGCCGACCACGCACCCCGGTGGTCACCGGTGCTGTTGGTCGTCCCGGGGGCGGCCATCTCGTTGCTGGACCAGGGTTGCGAACCCGGTGACCTGTCCAGTGGCGACAGGGTCCGTCGATGCTCAGGACGGGGAGAAGCGGATGCCGAGCGTGGCGAACCGGGTGGCGAGGTCGTCGACCCAGGCGGCCGGGGTGCGGTGGTCGGGCAGGGGAACTCCGGCTTCGCTTCGCCACAGGGCGTCGTCCAGGGTGGTGCGCAGGTGCCAGGCCATGATCCGCTCGACCGACAGGGCGCGGCTGCTGAGGCGCTCGTAGTGCCGCACTGTGGCTGTCAGCAGTTCGCAGTCGGGTCCGGTGGCCGGGAGCGCTCGGAAGTCGTACTCCGGCTCTGCGGCGCTGACGGTCTCGTAGTCGACTACCAAGCATAGGCGGTCTTCGCGCCACACCTGGTTGTCGCCGTGCAGGTCGCCGTGTACCAACGCGGGTGGACACGGTGTGGCCAGGAGTTCGTCGGCCCAGTCGCACCAGTCCGCGACGGTGTGGCGTTGGTCTGGCCGCACCCATCGGCTGAAGCGGGCGCGGATCTGTTCGGTGGTGGCAGTCGCTCGCGGGGTCGGCAAGGTACCGGTTGCCTGCTCGACGCACGCGCGCGTGCCCGGATCGTGCAGTGCCACCAAGAAACGTGCCAGTTGTCTGCCCGCGTGGTCACGGTCGACGGAGTCCACCACGGCGAACAGCGACATCCCCGGAACACGCCTGGTAACCAACAGCACCGGCTCGGTACCGCAGGCGACGACCTCGGGCACGAACGGGATCCGAGCGTCGCCCGCCAGTGTCGACAACACGCTGATCTCATGGGCCAAGCGCCGCGCGGCCGGGGCCGACCAGGCGAACTTCGCGACGAACTCATCACCCACGGCCGCACTCGACGCCCGCCACTGCGGTTCGTCCCGACCCACCAGCTCGGGCAGCACGACCCGAAGCCCGGCCAACCCGGGCGCGACGACCCGCAACGCCTCCGTCAAGGCGTCCACCGAACACTCGGCAAGCCACTCCACGAACCCGATACTCCTCCCCAACGAGGGGTCACGCCACGTGCTCAAGCGGCTGACGCGCCTGCCGACCCGGACGTGATCCCCTGGCCACCCCGCTGTCGCGGCTCCCTGAAGTGCCGGACTTGTCGCAGGCTAGAAAGCCCGGGCGCCACGCGGCAATGTTGGCGCAGAGGCATTCCTGGCCCGGCTCACCGAAGCGCACGCTGTTCGCACGCGTGCGCGACGGTTCCTCGCCTTCGGCGCTGACGTCGAACCACACCGCCGGGCCCTAGGGCCTGTATCGAAGTTGCTGTGACTGCCTGACCTGGATTTTGGCGTTGTCGGGTGTGTCGGTGATCAAGAATGGGCGAGGTCTCCGGTAAAGGGTTCGTCGACCAAGAAGAACCTGAACACCG
>NZ_BSTR01000007.1:0-22963 GCF_030269645.1 Actinokineospora sp. NBRC 105648
CCTAGAGCACCGCGGTGGGGAAAAAGCGTGGGGTGAAGGGCATCCCCACCACAGGTCAAGTTTAGCGGTGCTCTCCCCCCACACGAAGCGAGTCCACTAGATCGAGCATCCGTAGCGGGGCCGCCGGAACCAGCGGGGGCGGCCTCTCCGCTGCGGATTGGTGCGGGGTCGGCCTCCACCGCTGCGGCTGGGTGGTGGGGCGGGGAGGGTGGGGTGATCTGGTCGAACCTGGCGGGGTGGAGACGCCCTAGTGTGGGTTGGTGGCTAGTGCGGGTTGGTGGCTAGTGCGGGTTGGTGGCGCGGTGCAGGGCTACCACGCCGAAGGTGAGGTTCAGCCACTCGACGTCGTGCCAGTCGGCGCGGGCGATTAGTTCGGCGACTGTGCGTTGGTTGTGCCAGTCGCGCATGGACTCGGCCAGGTAGGTGTAGGCCTCGCTGTTGGATGAGAACGGCTTGGTGATGATCGGGAGGCCGCGTAGGACCGTGTTGCGGTAGAGCCAGCGCAGCGGTCGTAGTGGGGGTTGGGAGACCTCGCAGATCACCAGCCTGCCGCCTGGGCGGACCACGCGGCGCATCTCGGTGAGGGCGGCGACGGTGTCGTTCATGTTTCGCAGGCCGAAGGACACCGTGACCGCGTCGAAGGCGTTGTCGGCGAAGGGTAGGTGGAACGCGTCGGCGGCGACTCTGGGGACACCGCGGGAGGCGCCGCCCTTGAGCATCTCCAGGGAGAAGTCGGCGGCCACGCACCAGGCGCCGGAGCGGGCGTATTCGACGGTTGACACCGCGGTGCCCGCGGCCAGGTCGAGGACCTTCTCCCCCGGGCTCGCGTCGAGGACTCGCCGG
Source organism: Actinokineospora sp. NBRC 105648 (assembly GCF_030269645.1). GTDB lineage: Bacteria > Actinomycetota > Actinomycetes > Mycobacteriales > Pseudonocardiaceae > Actinokineospora. The sequence goes on from NZ_BSTR01000007.1 coordinate 844, forward strand.
GTCATCTCGCGCCAGCGCCGGTCGAAGCCCAGCGTCATGACCGAGTTGGTGCGGTCGTAACCCCTGGCGACCCCGTCGAACATCTCGGCGATGTCGCGCGGGTCCTTGTCCAAACCGGCTCGTGCCATGGGCCGAAGCGTACGAGAGCGGCTCACCGCAGGCTCAGAGCGGTCAGCATCCCGCGCACCGAGCTGGGCCAGTCGAACTGCTCCGCCCTGGCCCGCGCGGCCGCGCGCCGGTCCGGTTCCGGCAGCGAGAGCAGGCCCGCCACGGCGCCTGCGAACGCGGGGGCGTCGTCGGACACGGCGAGCCCGCAGTCCGGGCGGACGATCTCCCGCAGCGCCGAGGACGCCGACACCACTACCGGCGTGCCCGACGCAAGAGCCTCTAACGCGGCCAGACCGAACGTTTCGTGCGGGCCGGGGGCGAGCGAGACGTCCGCGGTGGCCAGCAGGCGGGCAACGTCAGCGCGGTCGGTGAGGAAACCGAGGAACGTCACGGGCAGGCCGGCAGCCCGTTTGCGTAGAGCGCTCATCCGCGGACCGTCTCCCGCGACGACAAGGCGGGCGCGGTTACCTGAGGCGTGCAACGCGGCAAGAGCATCAACGCTGCGTTCTACGTGTTTCTCGGGTGAGAGACGTCCACAGTGCACTAAGAGCATGTCCGCGCCCTGCGCCAGTTCTGAGCGCAACGCGCCGTCGTGCCGCGTTGGGGTGAACGTCGTCAGGTCTACCCCAAGGGGGACGCGTTGGACGTTGGTGGCACCGATGCGGTCGAACTCCGCGCGGGCGAAGTCGGTTGTGCAGACGACGGTGTCGTAGTTGGCCGCCATACGGCGGTTGGCCTCGTCGGCGACTCTTCGGGCCAACGGGACCGGTAGGAGGAACTGCTCCAAGAGCCGGTCCAAGCGCTCGTGGGAGATCACCACGTTGGGGATACCGCGCTCGGTGGCCCATCGGCCCATGCCGCGAAGCGTCAACCGGTCTGACACCTCTAGCCGGTCTGGGCGCAGCTTGGGTAAGAGCGCCGTGACGCGTAAGGGGTCGACCGCGCGATAACCGCCAGTGCCCGGGATGCGCGGTGCGGGCAGGGTTATCCGACGTACGCCGGAAGGCAGCCGCTCATCACCGGTTCGACTACCGGGCACGACAAGGGTGACCTCGTGCCCGCACGCGACGTAGCCCGCGCCCAAGTGGTGCAGAGCGGTGCGCAGGCCACCTGAGCGCGGCCCGTAGAAATTGGCGAGCTGCACGATGCGCATGGCCTAAGCAGCCTTCGACCCTCTCGCCAGCGCGACCTCGCCGTAGTGCCCGAGCAGTTCCTCGCACACCGCGGTCCACGTACGGCCGAGCACGTCCGCGCGGCCCGCGGCGCCCATCCGGCGGCGCAGCAGGGCGTCGGCGAGCCGCTCGACCGCGGGGCGCAGGTCGGTGGCGAACCGGTCGGGGTCGAGCAGGAAACCGGTGCGGCCGTGGTCGACCAGGTCGCGCGGGCCGCCCGCGTTCGGGGCGATCACCGGGACACCGGAGGCCATCGCCTCCTGCACCGCCTGGCAGAACGTCTCGTGCGGGCCGGTGTGCACGAACACGTCCAGGCTCGCGTACGCGGCGGCCAGCTCGGCGCCCTCGCGGAAGCCCAGGAACGCCGCGTCGGGCAGCTTGGCGCGCAGCGCGGCGGAGTCCGGGCCGTCGCCGACGACGACGACCCGCACGCCGGGCAGGTCGTTGAGCACGGCCAGGTGCTCCACCCGCTTCTCCGGCGCGAGCCTGCCGACGTAGCCGACGAGCAGCTCGCCGTTGGGCGCGAGCCGCGCGCGCAGGCCGCGGTCGACGTGCTCGGGGGCGAAGCGGCGGACGTCGACACCGCGGCCCCACCGGTGCACGCGGGGGATGCCGCGTTCGGTCAGGTCGCGCACGGCGGCCGTCGACGGGGCGAGGGTCCGGTCGGCACCGGAGTGCACCCGGCGGATCCACCGCCAGGCCGCGCGGGCGCCCCGGCTGAGCCCGTAGGCGGCGGCGAACCCGGCGACGTCGGTCTGGTAGACCGCGACGGTGGGCACACCGAGCCGCTTGGCCGCCCACAGCCCGCCCGCGCCGAGCACGAACGGCGAGGCCAGGTGCACCACGTCGGGGGCGAAGTCGCCGAGGTCGGTGAGCATCTTCGGCCTCGGCACACCGATCGGCAGGGAGGTGATCACGGGCAGGTCGACCGCCCTGACCCGGACGACGTCCGCGCTCAGGTAGCGGTCGGGCCCGGCACCGGGGGCGATGACCATCGCCTGGTGCCCGCGCTGGTGGAGGTGTTCGAGCACCCGCAGGACGGAGTTGGTGACGCCATTCACCTGCGGCAGGAAGCTCTCGGTGACGATCGCGACGCGCACCAGCCGACCGTCGCACCCCAGGTCTGCCACCAGGCGGTCCCCCGCGTGTCATGGCGGCGAACGACACCGGAACAGCGGGTGGGTACCGCCGGAATGACCAACTTTGGCCTCACCACCCCCGACCCGTCATCTGCCGGTCGCACTGCGGTCACCCGGGGTGGTCACTCTAGGTTGGCATGACGCTCTTGTCCTCCCGCTCTCGCAAACCCGTGGAGCCGGGGCTGCTCTCCCGGGCCCTGGAGATCGCGGGCCGCTTGGCGAACGACGCCACCGACGTGATCACCGCGACCGCGGGACGCGGGGCGATGCCAGGGGTACTGGACTCGCCCTTCGACTGGGTCACCGACACCGACCGCACCCTGGAACGGCACACCCGGCGGGTGCTGACCGCCGAGTTCCCCGGGATCCCGGTGGTGGGCTCGGAGTTCGGCGCGGACGTCGGCTCCGACGTCTCGGAGTACCGGTGGGTGGTCGACCCGGTGGACGGGACGGCCAACTACGTCGCCGGTGTCCCGTGGTGCGCCTACAGCCTCGCCCTGGTCGACGCGGAGGGGCCGGTCGTGGGCGTGGTCGCCGACCCGTACCGCGGCCAGATCTACGCGGCGGCGCGCGGGCGGGGTGCCCGGGCGAACGGCGTGCGGGTGTCGCTCACCGACCGGACGTCCACCGCGGGCTCGATCGTGTGCACGGAGCTGGCCCGCAACGGCCCGTGGCCGGGGATGGGCGAGTTCATCGAGCGCGCGGCCGCCGCGCGGGCCGGGGTGCGCGTGCTGGGCTCGGCCGCGCTGGCGGTCACCCAGGTGGCGCTCGGGCACGCGGCGGCGGCGGTGCTGCACAGCTACCACGAGTGGGACGTCGCGGGCGCGGTCGCGCTGGCGCTGGAGTCGGGCGCGGCGGTGCTCGACCGGCACGGGCAGGACGCGCCGCTACCGGTGGACGGGCTGCTGGTGGCCGCCCCGGGCGTAGCCGAGCAGGTCTTGGGCTGGTGGCAGGAGACTGTCGCCTGAGAGGCGTACCGTCGCTGGGCATGCGGTACCTGATGCTCATCGCCGGGCGCGCGGAGGACTACGCCGACGCCGACATGTCCGGCTGCGCGGCGTGGAGCGCGGAGATGACCCGCCGCGGGTTGCTGCTCTCCTGTGAGGGGCTTGTTTCACCCGAAGAGGCGACCACGGTGCGGGTGCGCGACGGCGAGGTCTTGCTGACCGACGGGCCGTTCGCCGAGACGAAGGACCAGATCGGCGGGTACGCGCTGCTGGAGTGCGCCACCCGGGCGGAGGCGGTGGAGGTGGCCGCGAAGCACCCGGCCGCGGCGGTGGGGATGCTCGAGGTGCGCCCGATCGAATGAACGCCCATGACGCCGTGGAACGGGCTTACCGCGCGGAGTGGACCCGCGTGGTCGCCACTCTCATCCGCACGGTCGGTGATTGGGACTTGGCCGAGGAGTGCGCGCAAGAGGCGTTCGCGCAAGCCGTGCGGCGGTGGCCGGAAGACGGTGTTCCCGACCGGCCCGGGGCGTGGTTGACGACAACGGCGAGGAATCGCGCGGTGGACGTCCTCCGGCGCGAGGCCGTCGGCGCGGCCAAGCTGCGGCAGGTAGCCGTTTTCCAGCAAGAGGATCCACATGAGATTGTCGACGACCGTCTACGGCTCATCTTCACCTGCTGCCACCCGGCGCTCGCCTTGGAGGCGCGGGTAGCGCTAACGCTGCGCGCGGTGGCCGGGTTGACAACGGCGGAGATCGCGCGGGCATTCCTTGTGCCTGAGGCTGCGATGTCCAAGCGGATCACGCGCGCCAAGGGCAAGATCCGCGACGCGGGCATCCCGTACCGGGTCCCGTCCGCCGAGACTCTGCCCGCGCGGATGACAGCCGTGCTGGGTGTGGTCTACCTGCTGTTCAACGAGGGCTATTCCGACCGCGAGGTGCTGTCCGCCGAGGCGATCCGGCTGGCGCGGATGCTGGTCGAGCTGCTGCCGGACGAGCCGGAGCCCGCCGGTTTGCTGGCGTTGCTCCTGCTGCACGAGGCTCGACGGCCGGGGCGGTTCGTCGACGGGGACCTGGTTCTGCTGGACGACCAAGACCGGTCCATTTGGGACTCTTCGGCTATCGCGGACGGTTTGTCGTTGTTGGACAAGACGCTGCTGATAGGACGTCCTGGCCCGTATCAGGTGCAAGCGGCGATAGCTGCCTGCCACGCCACGGCCAAGACGGCCGCGGAGACCGACTGGCCGCAGATCGCCGCGCTGTACGGGACGCTCTCCCTGATGCTGCCGTCGCCGGTGGTCACGCTGAACCGCGCGGTGGCGGTGGCCATGGTGCGCGGTCCGGCCGCCGGGCTGGACCTGCTCGACGGCGTCGACCTGCCCGGCTACCACCTGCTCCCAGCCACGCGCGCCGACCTGCTGACCCGCTTGGGCCGCGTCGACGAGGCCGCCGAGGCCTACCGCGCGGCGCTGGCGCTGGCCCCCACGGAGCCGGAACGCAGATTTCTCTCCGCCAGGCTTGTCCGTCTCGGCGCCGCCCGTTCGTCGTCCGGAGGACAACTCCCGAAAGGACCACCTTGATGCAGACCACCTCGGCCGACGGCACGGAGATCAGCTACTCGACCACCGGATCCGGTACCCCGGTGGTGCTGGTGGGCGGCGCGTTCAGCGACGGACTGTCCAACGGACCGCTGGGCGAGCTGTTGGCGCCGCGGCTGACCGCGGTCTCGTACGCCCGTCGTGGCCGCGGCGACAGCGGTGACACGTTGCCGTACTCAGTGGACCGCGAGGTCGAGGACCTCACCGCCGTCATGGCGGCGGTCGGCGCGTCCGCGGTGTACGGGATGTCTTCCGGCGGCCTCTTGGCGCTGTTGACCGCGAGCCGGGTCCCAGTAGACCGGGTGGCGGTCTACGAGCCCCCGTTCAACGCGGACCCGTCTACCGCGTTCGCCGAAGAGCAGGCGGACAGGATCGCCGCAGGCGACCGCGAAGGGGCGGTGCGCGCGTTCCTCGGCGCGACCGGCATGCCGAAGCAGGTGATCGACGACATCCGCGACGGCATGGGCTGGCCCCACCTGATCAACCTCGCGCACACGCTGCCCTACGACCACCAGGTGGTGGCCGAGACCGGTCTGCCGGACCTCGCGCAGATCTCCGCGCGCACCCTGGTGCTCTCCGGGGCCGCCAGCCCGCCGTTCCTGACCGCGGCGGCGGGCCTGGTCGCCGACACGGTGCCGGGGGCGAAGCACATCGCGCTCGCCGAGCAGACGCACAACGTGGACATCGCCCTGCTGGCCCCGCTGGTGGCGGACTTCTTCACCGAGTCCGACTAGGGCCTATATCGAAGTGGGCAGAGCCATTCGTTGATCGTGGCGATATGGACGGTGGGTTCGTAGCGCACGGCCAGTTTGTCGTACCGGGTGGCCACGGCACGGTGGCGTTTGAGCCGGTTGATGCCGCACTCGACCGCGTGGCGCTGCTTGTGGATTTCGGGGTCGAAGGCCGGTGGCCCGCCGCCCTTCGACCCCTTGGCCTTGCGATGCGCGTCCTGGTCGGCCTTGCTCGGGATGGTCGCCTTGATCCCGCGACGACGAAGATGCTCCCGGTTGGCCGTGGACGTGTACGCCTTGTCCGCCAGCACCCGGTCCGGGCGGGTCCGGGGACGACCACCGGCGACCCGAGGCACCCGGATCCCGCGCAGCACCGCGCTGACCAGCGGTCAGCACGATCGACAACGGCTTCTGGCCCTGCTCGCAGCCCAGATGCAGTTTCGTGGTCCACCCGCCGCGGGAACGGCCCACCGCGTGATCGTCGGGCTCGGTCGTGACCCCGCCCGGCGGCTCGGCCCGCGGATCCCCCCTTTCCGCGCACCCGCCGCATGCCGGTGCGCCCGCACGCTCGTGGAGTCCACACCGACATCCCGTGTGAGCTGCCCGACCGCGTCGGCGCCGGCTTGCGACGCGGTCAGGACCACCTGCCAGACACCGACCCGTCGCCGGCGCCGGAACAACCCATAAGCCGCCGACCAGGAACCACACGTCGCGGGAATGTCCCGCCACGGCGCACCGACACGGACCCGCCACCGATCCCGTCGATCAGCTGCCGCTTGCCCCACAACGACGGACGACCCGACCGGGACGGTCGGGGCAGCAACGGCTCCAGCGCCGCCCACTGCGCGGCGGTCAGGTCGAACCGCCCCGTCACCGCCAGGGTGTCCACGAGGTCTCCGGTGTTCAGGTTCTTCTTCGTCGACGAACCGACCACCGGAGACCTCGCTCATTTCCGATCATCAACACGCTGAACAGCATCAACCCAGACCGAAGTCACCTCAACCGACTTCGACACAGGCACTGGCCGCCCGGCGCGCGTCGGCGGGGGTGTCCGCGGCGAGGACGGCGGCGGCGATCTCGCGGCAGTCGTCGAGGGTGTGTTCGGCGAGGCTCGCCCGAACCTCGGGGATGACCGTCCGCGCCATCGACAGCGACGAGATGCCCAAGCCCGCGAAGACCGGCGCGAGCAGGGGATCGCCCGCGGCCTCGCCGCACACCCCCGCCGGTTTGCCCGCCGCCCGCGCCGCCTCGGCCACCAGCGCCACGAGGTCCAGGAGGGCGGGCTGCCACGGGTCGAGCAGGTCGGCCAACGCGGACTCTTCGCGATCGGCGGCGAAGGTGTACTGGGACAGGTCGTTCGTCCCCAGGCTGACGAAGTCCACTTCGGACAGGATGGCGGCCGCGCGCAGCGCGGCGGCCGGGATCTCGATCATCACGCCGACCCGGGCGAGGCCGTGCGAGCGGGCGGTGGCGGCGAAGTCCGCGGCCTCGGCGGCGGTGGCGACCATCGGCGCCATCACCCACGGCTCGACGCCGGTGTCCGACGCCGCCAGCGCAAGAGCCGCGAGCTGGTCGTGCAACAGCTCTGGGTGACGCCACGACGTACGGAGTCCTCGGACGCCCAACGCAGGATTGGCCTCTTGGCCAAAAGTTGCGTACGGCACCGGCTTGTCCGCGCCGGCATCTAGCGTCCGCACGATGATTCGTCTACCCGCTAACGGTTCGAGCACGCTCCGGTAGACCGCGCGTTGCTCCTCCACCGTGGGCGCTTGCGAGCGGTCGAGAAACAAGAACTCGGTGCGGAACAGCCCCACGCCCTCAGCGTCGGGGACTGGATCGGGGCCGCCGATGTTGGCCAGCAAGGCGACCGGGTGGCCATCGGCGGTGCGCCCCGGCCCGGTGGTCGCCACCCGGGCGGCACGGCCGCGGGCGGCGGCGAGCTCGGCCGCGCTCGGGTCCACCACCACGCGCCCCTTGGCACCGTCGACCAGCACGACCTGACCGTCCACGAGGGACTCGGTGAAGCCGCTGACCGCCGGGATGCCGAGCGACTTCGCCAGGATCGCGGTGTGGCTGGTGGGTCCACCGCGCTCGGTGACCACGGCCAGCACGACCGCCGGGTCCAGCAGCGCGGTGTCGGCGGGCGCCAGCTCGACGGCGACCAGCACGTACGGGTGGCCGGGCGTTGGCAGACCGGGCATCGGCAGACCGAGTAGGTGGGCCACCGCGCGGTCGCGGATGTCGTCGAGGTCGGTGACGCGCTCGGCCAGGTACGGCCCCGCGCTCGCGAGCATCTCCCGGTAGGTGCCGATCGCACGGTCCACAGCCCACGCGGCGGGCACCCCTTGGCCGACGAGATCGCGCACGCTCGCCGCAAGCGCGGGATCGCGCGCCATCATCGCCGACGCGGTCAACACCTCGGCGGCGTCGTCATTTGCGTAAGAGGCCCGTCGCTCCAGTTCGAGTGCGGTGTCCTCCAACGCAGCGGTAGCCCTATCCGCGTCGTCTTGGCCCGGCTCAGGGGTCTCGGCGGGAAGCTGCGGCGGCAGACCCAGCCGGGCCACCGGTCCGGTGGCCACGCCCGGGCTGATGCCGATGGTCATGCGTCGAAGTCGACCGTCACCGCGTCGGTGACCGGAAGACCTTGGCAGGTGAGCACGAAACCCGCGTCCAGTTCGTGCTGCTCAAGAGCGTAGTTGCGGCGCATCTTGACCTCCCCGCTGACGACCTTCGCGCGGCACGTGCCGCACACCCCACCCTTGCACGCGAACGGCAGGTCCGCGCGCACGCGCTGGGCGGCGTCCAGGATTGGCTCGTCGTGCGGCAGCGCCAACGTGGTCTCGCGACCGTCGAGGACCACGGTGACTGCGGCGGTCGGACCGTCGACACGGGAATCGTCGACCCGCTTGGGCTCCGGCGGCGGTTCGTCCACGTAGAACAGCTCGCGGTGGACCTGCCGCGCGGGCACACCGCGCTCGGCGAGCAGCGCGTAGGCGTCCTGCACCAGGCCGAACGGCCCGCACAGCCACCACTGGTCGATATCGCCCGCGGGCACCACGCGCTCGAACAGCTCGGCGAGCCGGGACGCGTCGAGGCGGCCGGAGAACAGCTCAACGTCACTTGGCTCGCGGGAGAGCACGTGCACCAGTTGCAACCGTGCCGGGTAGCGGTCTTTCAGGTCCGCGAGCTCCTCGGCGAACATGACCGTGTCGGAACGGCGGTTGCCGTAGAGCAAGGTGACGCGCGTAGTCGGCTCGGCCAAGACAGTGGCCGCGATCGAGAGCACCGGGGTGATCCCCGAGCCCGCGGCGACGAACCCGTGGTGGCTGCCCGGCTCTATCTCCGGGGTGAAGTTACCTTGCGGCGGCAGCACTTCCAGCTCGTCACCGGGTTGGAGGCCGTCGACCAGTTTGCTTGAGAACAAGCCCCCTTCGACTCGCCGAACACCGATGCGCGGGGCCGCGCCGACGGGGGCGCAAATCGAGTAAGAGCGGCGTTCCTCGTGTCCTTCGACGTCTTGGCGCAAGGTGAGGTACTGGCCTGCCTTGAACGCGAACCGGTCGGACAGCTCACCGGGCACGGCGAAGGTGATCGCCACCGCGTCGTCGCAGAGGCGGTCGACGGCGGCGACCGGGAGGGAGTGGAAGGCGCGCACGGTCACAGTTCCTTGATCTGCTCGAACGGTTCGCGGCAGTCCTCGCAGCGGCGCAGCGCCTTGCACGCGGTGGAGCCGAACCTGGACAACTCAGTCGTCCGCGGCGAACCGCAACGCGGGCACTGCACGCGGCGGGTAGGAGGTTCCAGGTTGAGCGGGATAGGTCCGACCGCCCGCGGGCCGATCCGCTGCGGCGGGGCGATGCCGTGGTCGGCGAGCTTGCGTAGACCGTCTTCGCTTATCCAGTCGGTGGTCCACGCCGGATGCAACACGGTGTGGACCACGACGTCGGTATAGCCCGCCTCGGCGAGTTTGCCTCTTAGGTCCGCGCGCATCTCGTCGAGCGCGGGACACCCGGAGTAGGTAGGCGTGATGGTCACCGTGACGTGCGTGCCCTCTTCGCACACATCCCGCAAGACACCGAGATCAGCCAGGGTGAGAACCGGCAGCTCGGGGTCGAGGACCTGCTCGGCCACCTGCCGCGCGCTCACCAGACCGCTCCCGGCATCGACCGGGCGACGTACTGCATCTCGGCGAGCAGGAATCCGAGCGCCTCAGTGTGCACACCGTCGCGGCCCGCCCGGCCCGCGAGCGCGGCGACCTGGCGGACGTCCGGCCGGTCCAGGTCGGCGGCACGCAGAACGGTGTCGAGGACCTCGTCGAACTCGGCTCGCAGCGTGGCCGGGTCGACCCCGACGCCCGCCTCGGCGACAGCGGCCTCAACGGCGTGCGTGGCGAAGAGCTCGTCGGTGAAGGGCCACACCCGCTCAAGACCAGCGACCATGCGCTCCCGGGAGTACTCGGTGCCGCCCGCGAGCCGCAAGACCCACTGCGCGGCGTGATCGCGGTGGTAGGCCACCTCTTTGACGCCCTTGGCCGCGATCGCCGCCAGCACCGGGTCGAGCGAGCCGGTGAGCCGCTGCAGCAGCGCGAGGCGGTGGGTGGACATGACCAGGAGGCGGGCGATCGTGGTGGCGAAGTCGCCGCCCGGACCGGGACCGCAGTCGATCTCGGCCAGCCGGACGTTGCGGAACTCGTGCTCGTCGCGCAGGTAGGCCAGCGCGTCCTCGTCGCGGTCGGCACCCTCAACCTCGGCGGCTCGGGTGAGGAGCAGCCGCGCCTGGCCGAGCAGGTCGAGGGCGATGTTGGCCAGCGCGACGTCCTCCTCCAGCTCCGGCGCCCGCGAGCACCACTCGGCCAGCCGCTGCGAGTAGATCAACGCGTCGTCGCCGAGCATCAGGCAGTAGACGGCCAGCACGTCGTGGTCCACACCTGACGGGACGGCGCGGTCGACACCGGCCAGCGCGGTGCTGAAGCCGGTCCCGAAGGCCCAGTGCTTCTCCTCGCTGTCCTCGGTGAGGCCGTCGTAGGCGTTGTCCATCAGCGCGTCTCCGGGCTCATAGGTGCGGCACGTCCTCGGGGATCACGTAGAACGTGGGGTGCCGGTAGACCTTGTCGCCGCTGGGGGCGAAGAACGGGTCCTTCTCGTCCGGGCTGGACGCGGTGATCGCCTCGGCCTTGACCACCCAGATGCTCACGCCCTCGTTGCGGCGCGTGTAGAGGTCGCGCGCGTTGCGCAGGGCCATCTCGTCGTCAGGGGCGTGCAGCGAGCCGACGTGCACGTGGTTGAGGCCGCGCTTACCGCGCACGAACACCTCGTAAAGCGGCCAAGATGACCTGCTCATGCTGCCTTCTCCCTCTTAGCCGCGTACGCCGTCGCGGCCTCGCGCACCCATGCGCCGTCCTCGTGCGCCTTGCGCCGGTGTTCGACGCGCTGCGCGTTGCACGGGCCCTCGCCCTTGACGACCTGCCAGAACTCGGTCCAGTCGGGCTCGCCGAAGTCGTAGTGGCCGCGGTCGGCGTTCCAGGCCAGCTCCGGGTCGGGGAAGGTGACGCCGAGCTTGTCCGCCTGCGGCACGGACATGTCCACGTAGCGCTGGCGCAGCTCGTCGTTGGTGTGCCGCTTGATCCGCCACAGCATCGACTGCTCGGTGTTGGAGCTCTCCGCGTCCGGCGGGCCGAACATCATCAGCGACGGCCACCACCAGCGGTCGACCGCCTCCTGGACCATGTCGCGCTGCTGCTGGGTGCCGCTCATCATCGTCAGCAGCAGCTCGTAGCCCTGCCGCTGGTGGAACGACTCCTCCTTGCAGACCCGGATCATCGCGCGCGCGTACGGTCCGTAGGAGGTGCGGCACAGCGGCACCTGGTTGCAGATCGCGGCCCCGTCGACCAGCCAGCCGATGACGCCGACGTCGGCGAAGGTCAGCGTGGGGTAGTTGAAGATCGAGGAGTACTTCTGGCGGCCCTCGACCAGCTTCTCGGTGAGCTCGGCCCGGTCGGCGCCGAGGGTCTCGGTGGCCGCGTACAGGTAGAGGCCGTGCCCCGCCTCGTCCTGCACCTTGGCCAGCAGGATCGCCTTGCGGCGCAGCGAGGGCGCCCGGCTGATCCAGTTGCCCTCGGGCTGCATGCCGATGATCTCCGAGTGCGCGTGCTGCGCGATCTGCCTGATCAGCGTCTTGCGGTAGCCGTCGGGCATCCAGTCGCGCGGCTCGATCCGGTGGTCGGCGGCGACGACGCGCTCGAATTCGCGTTCCAGGTCCACAGCACCGGATGTTACACCTGAACGTCGATTTTGCGGAGAAGTGTCATATGCGGACCCGTCTACGCGGCCGCAGCCTGCGGATGTGCAGCGGGCCGCCCCGGCGCAGCCAGAACAGCGCTCCCCCGGCGATCGCCCACACCCCGATCAGGGCGGTGCTGACCGGCAGGATCGTCAGCGAGGCGCCCCGGCCTGCCACCCGGACCAGGTCGGGGTTGCGCAGGTCGTACTCGACCCGCACGACCTGGCCCTCCTCGAGGGCCTCGGGGTAGAGCACGCCGACGGTGGGCAGGTGCTCGGCACCGTCCGGGGTCTGGAAGCGGACGAGGGTGCGGTTGAACGAGACGCTGACCACGTCGGCGTTGGCGTTGCCGGTGTGCCGCTCGATCGCGGCGTCCTCGGTGACCGCGGCGACGATGAGCAGGACACCCAGCAGGGACAGCACCCCGGCCACCACGATCGCCACTAGCCCGGTGATGGCCCTGGTCCGCTCGGGGCGGGTGAGCTGTTCGTCCTCCACCCGGCGGAGCCTATCCGGGTGCCCGCTGGGGACGAGCCGGTTTGTCCACAGGGGCGTCAGACCGCCCGGGCGACGGCCTCGCGCAGGCGGGCGTGCAGGTCGCGCAGGTGCTCGCGGGTGGCGCGGACCTCGACCACGCGCAGCCCCGGGGCTGGTTCCAGCGCGCGCTTGAACTCCGCGGCGGTGCCCGCCACCACGTGCTGGACGCGGTGGGCGGCGCAGAGGGCGGCGAGGTCGACGCCGTGCGGGGTGCCGAAGACCCGCTCGAAGGCCGGGCGGTGCTCGGCGGCGCCCTGCTCCAGCAGCGAGAAGATGCCGCCACCGTCGTCGTTGAGCACGACGACGGTGAGGTCGGGGCGGCGCTCGCCGGGGCCGATGAGCAGGCCGTTGGTGTCGTGCAGGAACGTCAGGTCGCCGACCAGCGCGTACCCGGGCGCACCGCAGCCGAGCGCGATCCCCACGGCGGTGGACACGTTGCCATCGATGCCCGCCACGCCCCGGTTGGCGTGCACGGTGACGTCGGCGCGGTGGCGGGCCACCAGGTCGACGTCGCGAACCGGGTTGGACGAGCCGAGGAACAGCGTCGCGCCGGAGGGCAGCGCCTGCACCAGCTCCTGGGCGACCCGCAGCCCGGTCGGCCACCGCTCGCCCGCCAGCACCGCCTCGACGGCGTCGGCCGCGGCGTCCTCGGCCTCCTGCCAGCCCGCGAGCCAGGCCTGGTCGTGCCCGGTGACGTGCACGAGGTCGTCCTGGTCGAGCCAGCCGCGCACGTGCGTGGCCACGTACTGCGGGTCTGTCCACTGCGGATGATCACCGATGCCGTAGACCGGCACCCGGTCCATCAGCCCGCGCACCCCGCGCGAGAGCGTCGGCCGACCCACCACGACCACGGCGTCCGGCCGCAGCCGCTCGGGCAGCGCACCGGTGCCCAGCAGCAGCGGCCCGCAGCGCAGCACCCGCGCGCCACCCGCGATCGCCGCCGCCGCGCCCACCGGCTCGGCGACCACCGGCCAGCCCGCCTTCGCCGCCACCCCGGCGGCCGCGGTCGCCCGGGCCGGGTCGCCGCTGCCGACGACCATGAGGGTGCGGGCGGGCAGGGCGAAGTCGACCCGGTTGCCGGGCACCGAGCGCGCGGCCGAGGAGGTGGTCCAGCGCAGCCCGTTCGGCCTGCCGACCAGCTTGTCCGGCCAGTCCTCGCCGAAGGTGGGCACCAGCGGCTCGCGGAAGGGGATGTTGAGCTGCACCGGCAGCCCGGTCTCGGCGCGGGCGACACCGCGGCAGACCAGTCCGCGCCACACCGGGTTGAGCCCCGCGCGCCGCTCAGCCACCGGGAAGTCGACCGCGACCGCGGCGCTGCCGAAGATGTTGCGCTGGTCGATGGTCTGGTTGGCGCCGGTGCCGTGCAGCTCCGGCGGCCGGTCGGCCGTGATCAGCAGCAGCCCGACCCCGGAGTGGTGCGCCTCCAGCACGCTGGGGTGCAGGTTGGCCACCGCGGTGCCCGAGGTGCAGACCACGGCCGCGGGCCTGCCCGAGGCCCGGGCCAACCCGAGGGCGAGGAAACCGGCGGACCGCTCGTCGACCCGGACGTGCAGCTCCAACCGGCCCTCGGTGACCGCGGCGTGCAGGGCGAAGGACAGGGCGGCGTTGCGCGAGCCCGGGCAGAGCACGACGTGCCGGATGTCGTTGCGGACCAGCTCGTCGACCACGACGGTGGCCATCGCGGTGGACGGATTCACAGGTCCCCATTCCCCTCGGCGGTCAGTCCCCGCAGCCGACCATTCCGCCCCGCGCGGCGGGACTGCAACCCGTTACCGCCAATACGACGAAGATCGGCCGACTGGGCCCTGGCACGGGCCCGGGCTGGGAGCGCGCCCACCAACGGGCTGCTCACCGCCTCCTCGACTGGTGATGTCGCTGCGCCGCCGACCCCGCGCACGACCAGCGACGAGCAGGCCGTGTTGCACACTGTCGGCAGCGAGCCCGGAGACCCCGAGGTCTCAGCGGTGTGGGTACCCCTGATCACAGCGACACCCTCGCACCGAGCCGCTCAGCCCCCGCGAGACCACCCGCACGCTCCCCGCGACCAGCGCAGCCGATCTCTCGGCGGGCACAAGACCGAGACGCCTGAGCCGGGCGCACGGCGGGGAACGCCTTGGCTCCTGCGTCCGCCGCCGGACCACGCCTCCGGCCCAGTGCGCCGCACAAGACCCCGTCGGGCGACTCGACTGCGTGGCCACCGGGACGGTGGAGCGGTGTCAAGGCAACACCTGGTCGTCGGCGCGGTGCCGGAACAGCACCCGCGCGCGCAAGCTCCACCGCGCGATCGCCCGGCCCGCGGGCGTCAGCCCCACCCGGCGAGCGGTCCAGTCCGCGTCCAACGCGTCCAGGACGCGCAGCCTGCGCAGGAACCACGCCCCCACCTCGGCGGCGTGCGTCGGGCCGAACTCCGTGCCACCGGCGCCGGACCACCCCTCCTCCGCCAGCACGTAGGCGACCTTCTCGAAGATCCGCGTCGGCGCCATCCGCTCCTCCAGCAGCAGCGCGGCGAACACCACCTCCTGGATCACCCCCAGCGCGGTGCGCTCGAGCGAGACCACTCGCTCACCCACCGTCATCAGCAGCGAGTCGGAGTCACCGATCAGGGCGTTGCCCGGGTCGGTGAGCCGCAACCGCGCGCCCTCACGCACCGTCAACCCGAAGTCGGTGGACAGCTCGCGCAAGAGCTTCACCGGTGGCCACTGGGACTCGCTGC
This sequence comes from Actinokineospora sp. NBRC 105648, assembly GCF_030269645.1. Taxonomy (GTDB): domain Bacteria; phylum Actinomycetota; class Actinomycetes; order Mycobacteriales; family Pseudonocardiaceae; genus Actinokineospora. The sequence continues at coordinate 16,067 of NZ_BSTR01000007.1, forward strand.
GGCCCGTCCCGCCGAGCTCCGCGCAGGTGGGCATCAGCTCGATCAGGTCGCTGACCAGCGTCGTCGGCAGGTAGCCGCTGCCGGTGAGCCGCGCACCCGGCCCGCGGCACTGCGCGAGCAGGTGGGTCAACGCGGGCAGTTGGGCGCCGTCGCTCTCCGGGGCGCGGCGCACATCCGGCCGCAGCCGCACCATCAGCTCGCGCCGGGTCTGGCTACCCTGCCCGAGCGTCCACTCCTCGAGCCGCTCGTCGAGCAGCCGGACGAACCAGGTGTCGTCGCCCTCGGCCTCCGGGCTGGTCAGCAGCCGCATGACCAGGCCGACCCGCATCGCCTCGCCGCTGCCGTCGGCGGGCAGGGTGCCCGCCTCGACCGCCTCCTCCAGCAGCCTGCCCGCCGCCGCGTGCAGGGCCGTCTCGATCGGGCCGCCCTGCTCGGCCCAGGTCATCAGCGGCGTGTCCGGCGGCCACACCCCGGAGGCGCGCCACGCGGCGGCCACCAGCGCGCGGTAGGCCACCTCGTCGTCCGCGGCGTCGAGGATGCGGTGGGTGGTCTCGGCCCGGCAGAGCCGCGCGTACTCGGCGTGGCCGAGCAGGTCGAGCAGCTCGGCGAAGGACTCGCAGGTCTCGTGCAGGTCGTCGAACGCGCCGTGCCCGCCCGGGCTGAGGTGCGCCTGCGGCAGCGTGGTCCACACCATCTGCTGCACGTCGTAGCGGGTGACCTTGGTCGGGTGCGCGGCGGTGGCGCGCATGACGTGCCAGAGGGCGTGCGCGTGCTTCGCCGCGGTGTCGTCCCGCGCGCGAATGACCTCCAGGGCCGAGTCCAGGTCGTGCACGCACCCAGCTTTACACGTCGGCGGGCAACCCCGCGAACGACTGTCCACAGGGCCGCCGGCATGCTCGGGCACCGTGGCTGAGCGCGAGGTTTCCGAACTGTTCGACCCGGCGGCCTGGCGCGCGGTCGACGGGTTCGACTTCACCGACATCACCTACCACCGGGCCGTCGACACCGGGGCCGTGCGCATCGCGTTCGACCGGCCCGAGGTGCGCAACGCGTTCCGACCGCACACCGTCGACGAGCTCTACCGCGCGCTCGACCACGCGCGGACGAGCTCGGACGTCGGCTGCGTGCTGATCACCGGCAACGGCCCGTCCGCGCGCGACGGCGGCTGGGCGTTCTGCTCGGGCGGTGACCAGCGGATCCGCGGCCGCACGGGCTACCAGTACGCCTCCGGCGAGACCGCGGCGACGGTCGACCCCGCCCGCGCGGGGAGGCTGCACATCCTGGAGTGCCAGCGGCTGATCCGGTTCATGCCGAAGGTGGTCATCGCGGTGGTCCCGGGCTGGGCCGCGGGCGGCGGGCACAGCCTGCACGTGACCTGCGACCTCACCCTGGCCAGCCTGGAGCACGCGCGGTTCAAGCAGACCGACGCGGACGTGGGCAGCTTCGACGGCGGCTTCGGGTCGGCCTACCTCGCCCGGCAGGTGGGGCAGAAGTTCGCGCGCGAGATCTTCTTCCTGGGGCGGGCGTACTCGGCCGAGGACATGGTGCGGATGGGCGCGGTCAACCAGGCCGTGCCGCACGCGGAGCTCGAGGAGACCGCGCTGCAGTGGGCGCGGGAGATCAACGGCAAGTCGCCGACCGCGCGGCGGATGCTCAAGTACGCGTTCAACGCGATCGACGACGGCCTGGTCGGCCAGCAGATCTTCGCGGGTGAGACGACCCGGCTGGCCTACATGACCGACGAGGCCGTCGAGGGGCGCGACGCGTTCCTGGAGAAGCGCGACCCGGACTGGTCGGACTACCCGTACTACTACTGAGCCCGGCTGCTCCCGGGCCCCGCTGCTACTGGGCCCGGCTCAGGAACTCCTCGTGGTCGGCGCGCACCCGGTGCCACAGGGCGTCCCGGCGCTGATCGTCCACATCGGACAGCCGGAGCCGGAAGACGTCCTGCAGCGCGGCGAAGTAGTCGGCCTTGGTGGCGAGGTCGGCCCGATCCGCCTGATCCGCCTGGCTGCTCTGGCCGGTCTGGCCGTCGGGTGTGCCGCGCCGGGTCAGGCGCAGGCTGCGCAACGTGGTGATCGACCCCCGGCCCCGCAGGGCGAGGGTGACCACGCGGACGAAGGCCGAGTCCGGGCCTGTGGACAACTCCCGGTGCCGGTCGGCGAAATCTGCGACGGTGGCCTCGGAGGGAGTGAAGTCCATGCCGTGAAAGCCACCACGCGGGTCGTGGTCGAAGCGCCAGCCGCCGGGGATCACCGGCGACGGGCGCAGGGTGAACACCGACGGGTCCTGCGGGTAGCTGCCCGGCCGCAACGGCAGCGGCTCGTGCAGGGCGTCGCCGAGGCCGGTGTCGACGAACCACCGGCCGTCGGGGGACTCGGCCGCGGGCAGGCCGTGCACCTCAAGGGCCAGGTGGTTGGCCGTGGCGCCGACCGGCTCGTCGTCCGAGGACGTCTGCACGCCGCCGACGCGCCAGTGCACGTCGAACCCCAGCCAGTCCAGCAGGCAGGCGAACGCGCCGTTGAGGTGGTAGCAGTAGCCACCGCGGCCGTTGACCAGGTGCCCGACAGACTCCAGCGGGTCGACGCCACGCTGCTCGCCGAGGGCGATCCAGACGACCTCGTAGGGCACCCGCTCCACCTGCGCCCGGTGCAGGTCGAGCAGGGCCTGCACGGTGGGCGGCGGCGGGCTGGTGTGGCCGAGCCGGGCGAGGTAGGCGTCGCGCAGTCCGTGGTCGAGGGGCCTGCGCCAGGTCCGCTCAGCCAAGGTTCAGCTTCCAAGCGACACCGAATCGGAGCAGTTCGGCGTCATCGAACAGGGAGGTGTAGAGCGTCAGGGCTTCTTCAGCCGGACCTTCGAACGTCAGGAAAGGGGTGATCTTCTGCGGCGCTATCGACATCGACGGCACTCCTCTTGAGCCGGTTGCGCCCAGAGCGTAGGCGTGCGCCCCGACATCGGTCAGCCGACTACCGCACGGTTCGCCCCGCGCAGTTCGGCCACCGCACAGTTCGGCGACCGCGCTGCGAGGATATCGGCATGCGCGTGATCCCCCTGGACGGCACCACCGCCGCGGTGCGGGAGCTGGAACGTGCCCTGCGCAGGGCACTCGACGGCGGCCCGCAACGCGGCCAAGGGCCGTCCGGCGCCGGTCTGGCTTCCCACGGGACGCTGCCCGACACCCGCACCACGCCCGACCCGACTACGGCGACGGCGACCGGAGTCGGCCCCGCAGCCGCACCCGAGTCGCCAACCACACCCGGGTCAGCGGCCGCGGTTGGCGCGACAGCGCTGGACGCCTTGGACCCCCTGGCCAGCACGGCGGCGTTGACCGATCTGGTGGGGTGGGGCGTGCTTCCGCTCGGGCCCGAGGAGTCCGCCGAGCGGATGCATCCGGAGATCCCGTTAGAACCCGGAACAGCCCTGGTCGTGCGCACCTCAGGTTCGACCGGCGAGGCCAAGGGCGTGCTGCTCTCGGCCACTGCCCTGCGCGCGTCGGCCGAGGCCACCCACCGGTACCTGGGTGGTCCGGGCACCTGGCTGCTCGCCATGCCCGCGCAGCACATCGCGGGGGTGCAGGTCATCGTGCGCTCGATCGTGGCCGGGACGCCGCTGAGCGTGCTGCCCGCTGGCGGTTTCCAGGCTCGGCGGTTCGTGGAGGCCGCGGTCGACGTGCTGGGCAGCGACGGCCCCCGGTACACGGCCCTGGTGCCGACCCAGCTCACGCGGTTGCTCGACGCGGGCGGCGACGCGTTGGCGGCGCTACGTTCCTTCGACGCGGTACTGGTCGGTGGCGCGGCCACGGCACCGCACACCTTGGCGAGGGCGCGGGACGCCGGGGTGCGCGTGGTCACGACCTACGGCATGAGCGAGACCGCGGGCGGCTGCGTCTACGACGGCGTGCCGCTGGACGGCGTCCAGGTCCGGATCACCGGTGTCGACGCACACCCCGGCGACGGCTCGCCCCCCGAGCGAGCGACGCTCGCGCCCGGTGGCGATCCGGTGCCCTACGGCGTGATCGAGCTGGGCGGCCCCACCCTGGCCCACGGCTACCGCCTCGCCCCCGAGGCGACCCGGGCCGCGTTCGTCGACGGCTGGTTCCGCACCTCCGACCTGGGCACGCTCGTCAACGGCAAGCTCGAGGTGCTCGGCCGGGTCGACGACATGATCAACACCGGCGGGGTGAAGATCGCCCCGGCCGCCGTCGAGCGGGTGCTGGCCGGGCAGCCGGGCGTCGCGGAGGCGTGCGTCGTCGGCGTCCCGGATCCCGAGTGGGGTCAGCGGGTGGCGGCCGCCATCGTCAGCACCACCGACAGCGCCGACAGCGCCGTCGACCAGTCGCGGCTCGCCGCCGCCGTCCGCGTCGAACTCGGCGCGGCCGCGGTCCCCCGACTGCTGCGGTTCGTCGACGCGCTGCCGCTGCGCGGCCCCGGCAAGGTCGACCGGGCTGCCGTGGTCGGCCTGCTCAGTCGCGACCTCCCCGCTCGATGAACACCGCCAAGCCGTCGAGCAGGCGCAGCAGGCCGAACTCGAACAGCTCGTCGAGCACCATGTCGAAGTCGACCCCGTCGTCGGTCATCCGCGCGAAGGTCGGATAGGCGCCGCTGGCCATCAGGCGCTCGAACGCGCCTTGCTGGTTGTCGAGCCACTCCTGGTCGGTGAGCCCGGTGGCGCTCTCCGCCTCCCGCTCCCACTCCAGGTTGACCGCGGTGCTGCGCACGTAGTTGAACACCGTGATGCACGAGTAGATCGCCCGGTCGGGCGGCAGGCCCACCCCGTCCATCGCGGTCAGCATCCACTCGGTGTGGGCCAGCGCGTTGGGCAGCAGCTGCGGCCGGGTGAGCGAGATCGCCTGCGCCAGCCACGGGTGCCGCCGGTAGATCCGCCACTCCAGCCGCGCGGCGAACTCCAGGCCGGCGCGCCAGTGCGACGGCCGCTCGGCCGGGAACGGGTCCTCGCCGAGCGCGGCCTCCATCATCAGCAGGATCAGGTCGTCCTTGCTGTCGACATGGCGATAAGTCGCCATCGTCGCGACCCCCAGCTTGGCGGCCACGCCGCGCATGGACAGCGCGTCGAGCCCCTCGGCGTCGGCGATCCCGATCGCCGCGTCGACCACTCGCTCCCGGCTCAGCTCCACCTCGCGCCGGACCGGGCGGGCCGGGATGTCGATCGTGGTGACGATCGTGCCGACCCGGGGCACCGCCTGCACCAGGCCCTCCTGGGTGAGCGCCTGCAGCGCCTTCGCGGCGGTGGCGAGCGCGACCCCCCACTCCTTGGTGATCTGCCGGGTGGAGGGCACGCGATCACCCGGCGCCAGCTCACCCTCCTCGATCCGGCGGCGGATATCGGCGGCGACCCGCGCGTACGTCGCTTCCACACAGCCTCCCTGTACTAGTACAGCACAGCGGAGAACATACCACTTGACCTCTGTACTAGCCTCAGATACGTTGTACACATCAAGCGTACCGAGTACACAAGGGGACTCCAATGCCGTCAGTTCTGATCTCCGGCGCCAGCGTCGCGGGCCCCGCGCTCGCCTTCTGGCTCACCCGCTCCGGCTTCGAGGTCACCGTCGTCGAGCGCGCGCCCGGGCCCCGACCCGGCGGTCAAGCCGTCGACATCCGCGGTGTCGCGTTGGACGTGGCCGACCGGATGGGGCTGCTCGCGGACTTCCAGGCGCTGGAGGTCGGCATGCGCGGGATGTCGATGGTCGACGCCGACGGCACGGTCCTGATGAGCACCACCGAGACCACCTTCACCGGCGGGCCGACGGACAGCCGGGACATCGAGATCCTCCGCGACGACCTGTCCGACGTGCTCTACCGCGAGACGGTCGAGGGCGTGGAGTACCTGTTCGGCGACTCCATCACCGCCCTGACCCAAGACGCCGACGGCGTGGACGTCACCTTCGCCACCGCCGCCCCGCGCCGGTTCGACCTGGTGGTCGGCGCCGACGGCCTGCACTCCCGGGTGCGCTCGCTCGCGTTCGGCGACGAGGCGCAGTTCATCCGGCACCTCGGCGTCTACCTGGCGGTGTTCAGCCTGCCCAACCACCTGGGCCTCGACCGGTGGCAGACCTTCCACCAGTTCGAGAACGGCATGGCGGGGATCTACAGCGTCCGCGAGAACACCGAGGCCCGCGGCATGCTCGGCTTCATGTCGCCGCCGCTGGACTACGACTACCGCGACGCCGACGCCCAGCGCCACCTGCTCGCCGACCGCCTCACCGGCACCGGCTGGGAGATCCCCGCCCTGGTCAAGGCCATGTGGACCGCCCCCGACTTCTACTTCGACTCGATGAGCCAGATCAAGATGGACGCCTACACCACGGGCCGGGTCGCCCTCCTCGGCGACGCCGCCTACTGCGGTTCACCACTCACCGGCCAGGGCACCAGCCTCGCCCTGGTGGGCGCCTACGTCCTCGCGGGCGAACTGGCGACGGCCGACGACCACACCACCGCCTTCGCCGCATACGACGCCAAGATGCGCCCCTTCGTCGAGCTCAACCACCGCTTGGCCACCGACTGGCAGGGCGAGCGCCCGCCGCAGGAGGCCATCGACACCGCCGCCCGCGCCCTCACCCTGGACGACTACGCGGTCCGCACCCCACAGGGGGCAACCACCCGGTAGTCCCGCCCGGTGCCGGCCCCTGTGCTGCACACGAACACCTGCCGATCCCCACGCCCAGCCACCAGACCACCCATCGCCCGACCGGAACGTACTTCCAGCGAACACCTCCACGGAGGTCACCCAAGACGTCCAGAACCACCCGCCGCCCATTTCGAACAACTCGCCCAACCACCCGACATGGCACAGAAGGGAAGCCCGCAGGGCCGCAGGGCCCCAAGCCCGCAGGGCCGCAGGGCCGCAGGGCCCCAAGCCCGCAGGGCCGCAGGGCCG
>NZ_BSTR01000007.1:23060-241413 GCF_030269645.1 Actinokineospora sp. NBRC 105648
CCGCAGGGCCCCAAGCCCGCAGGGCCGCAGGGCCCCAAGCCCGCAGGGCCGCAGGGCCCCAAGCCCGCAGGGCCGCAGGGCCCCAAGCCCGCAGGGCCGCAGGGCCCCAAGCCCGCAGGGCCGCAGGGCCCCAAGCCCGCAGGGCCGCAGGGCCGCAGGGCCGCAGGGCCGCAGGGCCGCAGGGCCGCAGGGCCGCAGGGCCGCAGGGCCGCAGGGCCGCAGGGAAATGCTCGCGCACTCCCGCCCGCCAACCGGTAGCGTCCGGCGACTGTGGACCTTGCCGTGGTGACGCTCGCGGAGCGGCCTGACCTTGACCCGTGGCTGGACGTGTTCCCCGGTGGGTGGCCGGAGTTCATGCTGCACGACCCGATCGCCGCCCTGTACTACAACCTCGCCGGGAAGCACTACGCCGAGCACGTGTTGATCGCCTACGACCGGGACCATCCCGACCGGGCGGTGGCGAAGGCCTACACCGTCCCGTTCCACTGGGACGAGGACGTCCTGCCGCCGGGTGGGTGGGACCGGGTGATCCAGCGGGCGACCCTCAACCGGGGGCAGGGTGACGAGCCGAACCTGGTGTCCGCGTTGGAGATCAGCATCCAGACCGACCACCGCGGTAGCGGGTTGGCCGCGGTGATGCTGGAGGCCATGCGGGCGAACGTGCGCAGGCTCGGGTTCGACACGCTCGTCGCTCCGGTTCGGCCCAATGGGAAGCCGGATCACCCGGATGTGCCGATGGGTCAGTACGCGGCGTGGACGCGGGCGGACGGGTTGCCGGTGGATCCGTGGCTGCGGGTGCACGTTCGGGCGGGCGGCACGATCGAGGCCGTCGCGGTCCGGTCGATGACGATCGCCGGGACGTTGCCCGAGTGGCGGGCGTGGACTGGGCTGCCGTTCGACCAGGCCGGGCCGGTGCACGTGCCCGGCGCCCTGGTGCCGGTGCACTGCGACCTCACCCACGACCACGCCGTCTACATCGAGCCCAACGTGTGGGTCCGCCACCGGACGTGACAAGCCCCTCACTGCCTGGTGCGCTGGATCGGGGAAAGATGAGCCAATGGCGACAGTCGCGGAGTGGGTCCAGGGCGCCCGGGTGCGCACGCTGCCGAACTCGGTGGCGCCGGTCCTGGTAGGCGCGGGAGCGGCGGGCGAGATCGGCGCGTTCTCCTGGTCGCGCACCCTGCTGGCGCTATTGGTCGCGTTGGCCTTCCAGGTCGGGGTGAACTACGCCAACGACTACTCCGACGGCATCCGGGGCACCGACGCCGACCGGGTCGGTCCGCTCCGGTTGGTGGGATCCGGTGTCGCGTCGCCCGACTCGGTGAAGGCGGCGGCGTTCGCCTGCTTCGGGGTGGGCGCGGTCGCGGGTCTCGTGCTCGTCGCGGTGTCTGGGCACTGGTGGATGATCGCCATCGGCGTGGGCTGCGTGGCTGGCGCGTGGTTCTACACCGGCGGCTCGAAGCCCTACGGCTACTCCGGCTGGGGCGAGGCGGCGGTGTTCCTGTTCTTCGGCCTGGTCGCCGTCCTGGGCACCCAGTACGTGCAGGCGGGCCGGACCACCTGGCTCGGCTTGGCGGGAGCGGTCGCGATGGGTTCGTTCTCCGCCGCCGTGCTGGTCGCCAACAACCTGCGTGACATCCCCACCGACCGCGTCTCGGGCAAGCGCACCATCGCGGTCCGACTAGGCGAACAGCGCACCCGCGTGCTGTACGAGGTCCTGGTCGCGGTGCCGTTCGTGGTCAGCGCGGCCGCCGCCTTCGTGACGCCCTGGGCCCTGGTGGGCCTGGCTTCGGCCGCCTTGGTCGTCCCGGCCGTGCGGCGCGTGGGGGGCGGGCAGACCGGGCTGGGGCTGATCCCGGTGCTCAAGGAGACCGGCCTGGCGATGCTCGCTTGGGCCGTCGTCACCGGCGTCGCGCTCGGCCTGGGCTGACGCCTGCCTGAACGCGCGGTCGCCTGTCGTCGGCGTCAGGCCGTCCACTCACCCCGTTCAAGGAACGTGGTCAACACCTGATCGTGTGGAGCCAGGTCGATTCCCTGCGCGGTCAGCCACGCGTCGTCGTAGTAGGTGTGGGAGTAGCGCTCGCCGCCGTCGCACAACAGGGTGACGATGCTGCCCGCGACACCGGCCGCCTTGAGTTCGGCGACGATCTGGAAGGCGCCCCACAGGTTCGTCCCGGTCGATCCCCCCACCCGACGCCCGAGCAGCGGGGCGACCCGGCGGATGGTGGCGATCGAGGCGGCGTCCGGGACCTTGATCATCCGGTCGATCACCTGCCCCAGGAACGACGGCTCCACCCGCGGTCGGCCGATGCCCTCGATGCGCGACCCGCGGCAGCCGGTGAGCCCGGGTTCGGTGTCGCGCCAGGCGTCGAAGAAGACCGAGTTCTCCGGGTCCACCACGGCCAGCCTGCTGCTGAACGCGCGGTAGCGGACGTAGCGGCCGATGGTGGCGCTGGTGCCGCCGGTGCCCGCGCCGACGACCACCCAGAGCGGTTCGGGGTTCGGTTCCAGGCTCATCTGACCGAAGATCGACTCGGCGATGTTGTTGTTGCCGCGCCAGTCCGTGGCCCGCTCGGCGTGGGTGAACTGGTCCATGAAGTGACCGCCCAGCTCACCGGCCAGCCGGTAGGACTCGGTGTAGATCATCCCGGGCTCGTCGACGAAGTGGCAGCGGCCGCCCTGGTGCTCGATCAGCTGCACCTTCTCCGGGCTGGTGGTGCGCGGCATGACCGCGATGAACGGCAGCCCCAGCATGCGCGCGAAGTACGCCTCCGACACCGCCGTCGACCCCGAGGAGGCCTCGATGACCGGTGTCCCCTCGGTGATCCACCCGTTGCACAGCGCGTAGAGGAACAGCGACCGCGCCAACCGGTGCTTCAACGAGCCGGTCGGGTGGGTCGACTCGTCCTTGAGGTAGAGCTGCACGTTCCAGTCCACCGGCAGCGGGAACGGCAACAGGTGCGTATCCGCACTGCGGTTGGCGTCGGCCTCGATGATCCGGACGGCCTCGCAGACCCAGGCCCTGGTCTTGTCGCTACACCGGTCAACCGCAGTCATGTACCAACATTAGCCCGGAGTAACCGTGATCCGAACAGGGCCAACACCACAGTCAACTCGTTCGGTCCAGGACGACAGGCCCGGCGACACCACCGCGCACCCCGTGGGCCTGACCGAGTCTCCGCAGGTCATCGACAGCGTGGGTCAGCGCATGCCCGCCCCACCGGGGCAGTCCAACCCGACAGTCACGCCAGGACCGGGGTGAACCGGTCAAGCCCCGAGCCTCACACGACCACAGCGGCGATGCGTAGGTCAGCTCGACGAGGTCACCTCGGGTACCTGCACAGATTCGCTCAGCCACACGGCCATCGTGATGCCCACCGAGGACGGGGGCTCAGGCCGGATCACCGGTGGCATCCGCAGCGAGGCGAGCTTGGTCATCCCGATGGACCTCGCGCGCATGCCCTGCAGGCATCGCAACAACGAGACGGTCGCGGAATTCGGAAACGAACTACCCGGCAACCACCAAGTCCCACAGCGCCAGCCCGATCTGCCCTTCGTGATGGCTTGCAGCAAGCAGCACAACACCTTCGCCGCAAGTGCCAGTCATCGGCTTCTTCGGCGCAGGACAACGCCAGTTGGAACATCCGCCGAGAACAGGTCGGACCGGACCTCCGGGACCACGCGCGCGCCCAACAACGACACACAATGCTGAAGCTGCGCGCGCACCGCCTGACGAATCACGCCCCCGCCATACAAGGCGTCCTGACTCGCGAGGGCAGCGGCGGTCGTGCGGATAGCAGCTGCCTCATCGAGTCCCATAGTCGAGGGCGGTGATGCGATCGAGTTCGCAGCGGCCAGTTGGCTGACCGCAAGTCCCGCACCCGCGCCGAGAACGGCGCGGATGAACCGCTGTCTACCCAAGCCCTCGTGGCTCACCCGATCACTGTGCCGATGCGGTGGCTCAGCTCGGCGACGTCCTTCCGATCGCCGTGCGCCTGAGCGAACCCGCGCAGATCACCAAGGTCATCAGCGGCTCGGCGAGAGCGGATCGGGCCCGACCAATCAAGGGCCTGCCTACCAAGGACAGCGGCTTCGGCGGGATCACCGGTGGCCATCACCAGCGAGGCGAGCTTGGTCATCCCGATCGACTTCGCGCGCGCATGCCCTGCGGGCATCGCATCAAGCGCGCCAACGAGGCGATCGCGGGCCTGGGAAGTGAAACGCCCGGCAACCGCCAAGTCCCACAGCGCCAACCCGATCTGCCCGTCGTGGTGAGCGGAGTTGTAATAGGCAGTCCACGGCCGCTCGTCCCGCAGCACCCGGCGTGCGAACTCCTCGTCAGCGACACCCACAGCGGCGGCCGCCTCCTGCACCCGCCCCAACTTCGCCAGCGCCCGGGAGCGGGCGGTGTGCAGCATCGCCCGCTCAGTGGCCGTCACCCGATCCGCGCGGACGAGCGAGAACTCCGTGAAGGTCAACCCGGCATCAGGATCGCCGCACCAAGTGGCCTGCAAAGCCAGGCAGTACAACACCTTCGCCCGCAAGTGCCAGTCATCGGCTTCTTCGGCGCAGGACAGCGCCAGTTGGAACATCCGCCGGGCATCGTCGTGGGCATAGGCGTCGAAGGCCATGAAACCCGCGACATGACTGAAATACCCCACCGCCGAGAACAGCTCGGATCGGACCTCTGGAACCGCACGGGCACCCAACAACGACACATAATGCTGAAGCTGCACATGCACCGCCTGGCGAATCACACCACCGCCGTAAAGCGCGTCCCAGCTGGCAAAAGCGGCGGCGGTGGTGCGGATGGCAGCTACCTCGTCGACTCCCATCGTCGAGGGCGGTGATGCGATCGAGTTCGCAGCGGCCAGTTGGCTGACCGCAACTCCTGCGGCCGCGCCGCAGGCGGCGCGGATGAACCGCTTTCTACTCAAGCCCTCGCTGCTCACCCGATCACTGTGCCGATGCGGTGACTCAGCTCGGCAACATCATCCCGATGCCCGTGCGCCTGAGCGAGCCCGCGCAGCTGACCGAGGTCATCAGCGGCTCGGCGAGAGCGGATCGGTCCCGACCAGTCAAGAGCCTGCCCACCGAGAACAGCAGCCTCAGCAGGATCACCCGTGGCCATGACCAACGAGGCGAGCTTGATCTGGCTCATGGCGCGCGAGCGGGCATGGCGGTCGGCGTGGCCCTCGGTCGCGATGGCGAGCCGGTGGCGGGCCGCACCGACGAAGCTGCCACGCAGAGCCGTGTCCCAGAGCGCGTGCCCGGTGTCGCCGTGGTGCTGGGCGTGGTCGTAGTAGGCCATCCACGGCGGATCCTCGGCAGGCCTGCGGTTGGCGAACTCCTCGTCAGCCACCCCCACCGCGGCGGCGGTCTCCTCGACGCGGCCGAGCTTCGCCAACGCCCGAGCCCGACCCACGTGCAGCATCGCCCGCTCGGTGGCGGTGAGCCGATCGGCACGGACCATCGCCAGTTCGGTGTAAGTCAGGCCGGTGTCGGGATCACCGCACCAGATGGCCTGGCGGGCCAGGGAGGAGAGGATCTTGGCTCGCCAATGCCAATCGCCGGCTTCTTCGGCGCAGGACAACGCCAGTTGGAACATCCGCCGAGCGTCATCATGGGCATAGGCGTCGAAGGCCATGAAACCCGCGACATGACTGAAATACCCCACCGCCGAGAACAGCTCCGATCGAACCTCTGGAACCGCACGGGCACCCAACAACGACACATAGTGCTGAAGCTGCACATGCACCGCCTGGCGAATCACGCCACCGCCGTAAAGCGCGTCCCAGCCAGCGAAAGCGGCGGCGGTGGCGCGGACTTCGGCCACCTCGGCCAGGCCGACAGTCGCGGGTACCGGGAGCGGCTGGGTGGGAGCGATCAGGTTGACCAGAGCGGACTGTCCGAGCACCGTCCCCGCCGCCACGCCGAGGGTGGTGCGGATGAACTGTTGCCGGTCCATGTCCCCCAGCGTAGAGCCACTTCGGGGTGATCGGCGGAATCCCAGTTCCACGTCGGTGGGCACTCCCAGAACCGACCGGAACGCCGCCCGGCGGTCGCGGTCCTGCGGGCGGCGGATGATTCCCTGTTCCAGCTTCCCGATGTAGTTCGCGTCCAGCTCCACCAACCGGCCGGTGTGGTCGTGGAGCCAGGCGTTGACCAGTTCGGCGAGTTCCTGGCGGGTCAGCGGTTCACCCGATCCGTACGGCGAGGGCACGGACTCGCGCGCGGTGCGCAGCAGGCGGTTGGGTTCGGCCACGGCAGTCCTCCGTTGACAGTCTCGCACCCTTGGTAGTCATCCGACTACCGTCAGATTAGAATGAAATCATCCCCGGTTCCTCCTTCGACCACCCCGCCGCCCGGTAGTGGCTGGTCAGGCCACCCCTGGACAGGCTGCAGACATGCCCCAGCGCCCACTTCCGCCAGGCCTGCACAACGTGCACGGCGACCTCTCCGACACCGCCGTCCTCGCTCGCCGGGCTGAGCGGGCGATCGCCGACCACACGCTCAGCCCGGAGCTGGTGGCGGAGTTCGCCGAGGCCTGCCGGGTCTCCCTACTGGCCTGCTGGTTCATTGTCGACAACGCGGACCGGCGATGAACGACTGCACCGCGCGGATCCGCACCGACGGGCTGAACAGGCTGGTCTTGGCCCGGCACGCAGGCGTGCGGGCGCACTTCGCCTGCCGGTGGTGCCTGAAGGGCCGCGACGCTCGCGGGCACCCGATCACGACGATCTTCGACCTGGCCGTGGACCGGCGGTCCGTCCGGGTGCACCCCGGCGCGGTGAGCACGCATTCGGTGGAGCTGAACAGGAGCGCGGTGGACGCGTTGGCCCGAGCCTGCGCGGCGGGAAGGGCGCACGTGGTCGACACCGTGCGGCTGGCGTTCGCGGAGGGTCCACAAGCGACACTCGGGATCGAGGACCTCGCGATCGTCTACCGGGGCGCCGCGTTGCTCGGGTTGGTCGAGGTGTTGGAGGAGCTGAGCCAGGCTATGCGTTAGCCACGAGCACAGCGGCCAGCGCCAACACCGCGGGCACCGTCTGCACGAACAAGATGCGCCGGGACACCGTGGCCGCCCCGTAGACACCCGCCACCGCGACGCAGGCCAGGAAGAAGACCTTGAACGGCAACGAGTCCGCCACCAAGCCGTACACCAGGCCCGCGGCGAGGAAACCGTTGTACAGGCCCTGGTTGGCCGCCAGCACCGCCGACTCCTCGGCGAACTCGGGCGTCGTCCCCAACGCCGCCCGACCCCGGGGTGTGTTCCACAGGAACATCTCCAGGACCAGGATGTACAAGTGGATCAGGGCCACGACGCCCACCAGGACCTGCCCGAGCACGGTCACTCCTGGTCGCCCCTGAGCTCGGCGCGCAGCCGGTCCCGTTCCGCGTTGCGACCGGCGTGGCGGGCCGCCAAGCCCGCCGTGACGCGGGTGTTCAAACCGCGGAACAGCAGCAGGCCCAACGGGAAACCGACCACCAGCCCGATGGCCAGCGCCACCAGGAGCGGGAGGTCGAAGAGCACCAGCACACCCGCGACCGCGCCCACCAGCAGGACGCGCAGCGCCGTGTAGAGCGCGAGGTCGCGCCCCAGGGTCGCGTCGGCGGTGTCCACGCCGCGAGATTACCCCTCGTCGGGGTCGTCGACGGTGTTGGGCCTGCCCTCGAACCGAGTGGACAGCACCACCGTCGAGCGGGTCCTGGCGACGCCCTTGATGCGCCGCAGCCTGCCCAGGGAGCGCTCCAGCTCGTCCACCGTGGCGACCCTGATCTTGACGATGAACGCCTCGTCGCCCGCCACCCGGTAGCACGACTCGACCTCGTGCAGGCCCGCCAGCGCGTCGGCGACCTCCTCGTCGTCGGCGGTGTCGGTGGGGTGGATGCCGACCAGCGCCGTCACGCCGAGGCCGACCGCGGTCGGGTCGACCTGGGCGTGGTAGCCGGTGATCACCCCGGACGACTCCAGCTTGCCGACCCGCTCGTGCACGGCGGAGGCCGAGAGCCCGACCTGTCGGCCCAGGTCGGCGTAGGTGACGCGCCCGTTGGTGCGCAGCGCCGCGATGATGCGGCGATCGACTGTGTCCACGGGGCGCAAGCGTACGGCGTGCGCGTCCGATGTCCGAACAGGCCGATTTGTCCCTTACTACCTCTTTACTAGCACCCAACCGTTCGAGTACCCGATGGTCGAAGTGCCACGATGCTCCTGGTTTACCCGTTGATCGACCGAGCCAAGGAGGCGGCGATGACCGTCGCGCACGTCGGAGAGCGGCTGCTGACCCCGGGCGAGGTGGCGGCCCTGTTCCGCGTCGACCCCAAGACCGTGACCCGCTGGGCCACCGCGGGCCGGATCGGCTCGATCCGAACCCCGGGTGGGCACCGGCGCTTCCGCGAGTCCGAGGTGAAGACCCTGCTGGCCGAGCTCACCACCGAGGCTACCGCCGAGCACGTCTGAGCGACCGCGAACCGTACGCCCACAAAACCGACAAACGGGCTAACCTCGAAAGCCTCAGCCGGTTCGGAGGTGGCCACACGATGTTGTACCTGCTCGCCGCGGTCGGTGCGATCACCGTCGCCGTGCTGCTGTGGCGGGCGTTCGGGGTGCAGACGGCGGGGGTCGCCCCACGCCGCTCGACCTCGATCGCGCCCGACGACGACCCGGAGTTCCTGCGCGGGCTCGACGAGCACCGCAAGCGCGGGGACGACGAGAAACCGCCGTCCGCCTAGGCACCACCGCGAGTCTGGGCGCGCACGGCGCGCGCCCGCCTCGCGGGTGGGCGCCAGGGTTCAGTGAGCCCGGTTGAGCTCGTTGGGGAAGTCGTCGGCCACCGTGGCGGCCATCTCCAGCAGGGCCAACCGGGTCTCCGGTGCCAGCCGCTCGAGCTCGATCTCCGCGCCCTCCTCCAGGTGCGGGTCGAACGGGATCCGGCACACCGCCCGGCAGCGCGCCCCGAAGTGCTGGGCCAGCTTGTCCAGGTCGACCGAGCCGGACTTGGGCCGCACCGAGTTGATCACCGCGACCGACCGGGCCACCAGGTTGCGGTAGCCGTGCGCGTCGAGCCAGTCCAGCGTCGCCGAGGCGCTGCGGGCGCCGTCGACCGAGCCGGAGGAGACGATCACCAGCGAGTCGGCGACGTCGAGCACGCCCTTCATCGCCGAGTGCATCAGACCGGTGCCGCAGTCGGTGAGCACGATGTTGTAGAAGTGCTCCAGCAGCGACACGGTGCGCCGGTAGTCGTCCTCGCTGAACGCCTCCGACACCGCCGGGTCCTGCTCGCTGGCGAGCACCTCGAGCCTGCTCGGGCCCTGCGAGGTGTAGGCGCGGATGTCGCTGTAGCGGCGGATCCTGGTGGCGTCGCGCAGCAGGTGCCGCACCGTCGCGGTGGTCTCCAGCGGGATCTTCTGGCTCAGCGTGCCGCGGTCGGGGTTCGCGTCGACCGCGATCACCCGGTCGCCGCGCAGCGAGGAGAAGGTGGAGCCGAGCGTGGTGGTGGTCGTGGTCTTGCCCACACCGCCCTTGAGGCTCAGCATCGCGATCTTGTAGCAGCCGCGTAGCGGCTGGTTCACCCGGGCGATCAGCTCGCGCCTGCGGATCTCCGCCGGGCTCTCGCCGACGTTGATCAGGTGGCCGCTGGCCACGTAGACCGCCTTGCGCCAGCCCGACTGCGGGGTGCGCTTGGCCTGCTTGAGCAACCGCGCCGAGGACAGCTCGTCGCCACCCGCGCGCTGCTGCGGCGGCTGGTAGGGCTGGCGCTGCTGGTACTGGCCCTGTGCGGGACCCGGGCCGTACGGGTGCACCTGCTGCGGCCCGGTCTGCGACGGGTTCGCGCCGTAGATCCCGGGATTGGGCTGGTGCGGGTTCAGCGGCTGGGCCTGCTGCGGGCCCCGGTACGGCCCACCCTGCTGCGGGACCGAGCCGACCTGGTGCGGGCCGGACTGCGCGGGGTTGACCGGGTGCGGACCGGAGCCACCGGGATTGCCCTGCTGGAGCGGAGTGCCCTGGCGCGCGCCCGCCCCGGACTGGTGCGGACCCGCCTGGGTCGGGTTCACCGGGTGCGGGCCCGACTGCGCCGGGTTGACAGCGGCCGGGTTGACAGCGCCCAGGTTGATGGAGTGCGGGCCGGACTGCGCCGGGTTCACCTGGTGCGGACCGGACTGGCCGGGCGCGGGCTGGCCGAGGCCGACCGAGGCGGGCAGCACCCCGGTCAGGTCCGGGTCGACCGGCGCCGAGACCTCCTGGACCGGCAGCGGCGAGTAGAGATCGGTCTGCACGGCGGGAACCGACTGCTCGGCGCCCGGGTGGGCGGTGGTGTCGGTGGTGGCCTCTTCGGCCAAGTGGGAATCGGCCAAGTGGGAATCAGCCAGATGGGAATCAGCCAGGTGGGACTCCGCGAGCTCCGGGGCGGGCCCGAAGTCCTGGGCGTCCGCCCCGTGCTCGGTGCGGGTGGTGTCGCTGACGTTCGGCGGCCGCCAGGCCACCTCGGACTCTTCGTGGCGTCCAGTCACCCCTGCGACCCCTCCTGCGAACCTCGAGCGGGATTGCCCAATCCGTGCCGGTTGCGACGTTAGTCGCTCACCGCGTCACCCACCGAAAGGGGGTTGATGCGGTGTGCACAAGCAAGCGCAGGTCGCGGCTGGTGCGCGGCCTAGGCGTAGGAGTGCAGCCCGGCGATCACGAGGTTGATGAAGAAGAGGTTGAACACGACCATCCCGAAGGCCACCGAGTTGATCACCGCGGCCCGGCTGCCGCGCCAGCCCGCGGTGGCCCGGGAGTGCAGGTACCCGGCGTAGACGACCCAGGCGACGAAGGCCACGGTCTCCTTCGGGTCCCAGCCCCAGAACCGGCCCCAGGCGGCCTCGGCCCAGATGGCGCCGCAGATGATGCCGAAGGTGTAGATCGGGAAGGCGAAGATCGTGGTGCGGTAGGCGAGCCGGTCGAGGGCGTCGGCCTCGGGCAGCCGCGGGCCGAGCCGGGCGAACTTGGCCGGGTCGCGGTCGTGCCGGACCTTGACCAGGTACAGCAGGCTGACCACGCCGGGGACCAGGAACAGGCCGCTGGACAGGATGGCCGCCGAGACGTGGACGACCAGCCAGTACGACTGGAGCGCGGGCTGCACCGGGGCGGCGGCGGTGTAGAGCGCGGTGCCGCCGAGGAACATCAGGATGACGACCGGGGTGAGCACGAACGCGCCGAGCCTGCGCACCTCGAACTTGCGCATCAGCACCAGCCAGGTGACGACCGCGACGAACATGGCCGCCGCGCCGTACTCGTACATGTTGCCCCAGGGCGCGCGGCCGGTGGCCACCCCGCGCAGCACGATCGAGGACAGGTGCAGCAGCGCGCCCAGCACGGTCAGCGCCACGGCCATCCGGCCGAACCGCTCCGGCCGGTCGCGGCCCGGCTGCTCCTCGATCCGCCCGATCGCGGGCCCGGCGGATTCGACCGGCGCACCGGCGCCGACGAGCTCGCGGGCCTGCTCGGACCTCTTCGCCTTGCGGGTGAACGCCTGCTCGACGGTGTAGAAGATCATCGCGAACAGGTAGACCAGGGCGGCGGCGCGGTAGAGCCAGTCGCTGTAGTTGGCCAGCGTGTCGTTGACCGGCATCAGGGAACCCTCCTGGGACTGAGCAGCTGCGCTGCGATCCGGTTGAACTCCTCGCCGTAACCCGCCTGGTCGGTGCGAGCGAGGCCGCCGACGCGCACCACCGTACGGCCCTCACCGTCCGGGGTCGCGCGGACCCACAGCCTGCGCCGCTTGACGGTCAGCGACACGCCCAGCCCCAAGATCATCGTGAGCGCGCAGACCAGCACCCACAGCTGGGTGGGGTCGTGCGAGACCTGCAGCGAGACCCAGCGCCGCACGCCGTCGAAGCTGACCCTGGTGCCGTCGTCGAGGGTGATCACGCCGCCGGGCTTGAGGTTCTCCCTGGCGACCCGGGTGAGCCTGCCGTCGTCCACCAGCGACCGGTCGATCTCGAAGATCGACTGGCTGCGGCCGGACTCGGTGCCCAGGTCGCCGCGCATGACGTCGACCGCGACGGCCGGGTCGCGCAGGTCCGGGTAGACCGAGGTGAGCAGCCGGTCGGTGATCTGCGCGGTGGGCGCGAACAGCCCGGTGACCGCGATCTGGCGCTTGCGCCGCTCCGCGGGGTCGGTCACCCCCGGCGGGTCGAACTTGGTGGCGCCCTCGGACAGCAGGGTCAGCGGGTCCACCGTGCGCCACTGGATGGTCTGGGTGCGCGACTGCCCGTCCGGGAAGGTCACCGTGAACGTCGGCGCGTAGCCCTGGCCGAGCAGGTATACGCGGTCGCCGACGACCCGCAGCGGGTCGTTGACGCGCAGCTCGTAGGGCCGCCAGGTGTCGGCGTCCAGGTCGGCGCCCGCCTGGTAGTCGATCTTGGCGGTGAACTGGTCGGCCTGGCCGTTGGGCAGGTACTTGGCCTCGAAGCTGTTGACCCGCACGCAGAACGGGTCCAGGTCGGTGCCGTCGACGCGCAGCCCGGGGCGGAACGAGTCGTAGCCCGCGGTGCCGGAGTTGCAGAACTGCGAGCCGTCGGCCAGCACGATGACCTGGCCCTCGTAGTTGAGCATCTTGCCGATCGCCAGCGCCACGATCAGGCCGAGCATCGCGAAGTGGAACACCAGGTTGCCCGCCTCGCGCAGGTAACCGCGCTCGGCGCTGACGCTGCGACCGCCGTCGTCCTCCGCGCGCTCGACCAGCCGCCACCCCTTGAGCCGGGTCTTGGCCGCGGCCAACACCTGCTCGGGGGTGTCGTCGGTGGTGGCTGTCCCGTGGTGCGGCAGGCGACTCAAGTTGCGCGGGGTGAGCACGGGCTTGGCCCGCGCGGCCTTGGCGTAGTCGAAGGTGCGCGGCAGCAGGCAGCCGACCAGCGAGATGAACAGCAGCAGGTAGATCGCGGAGAACCAGACACTGGCGTAGACGTCGAAGAACTCGAACCGGTCGAGCAGCCTGCCCCACCAGCCGTGCGCGGCGATGTAGTCGTTGACCCTGGGCAGGTTCAGCGACCGCTGCGGCAGCAGCGCGCCGGGCATCGCCGCGAGCGCGAGCAGGAACAGCAGGATCAGCGCGGTGCGCATGGACGTCAGCCCGCGCCAGGTGTTGCGGGCGAAGGCGAGCGCCCGGTTCACAGCGGCATCTTCAGGTCGTTGGCCACCGAGTTGCGCAGCCAGGACACCAGGTCGCCCCACAGGCCGGTGACCAGCAGGATCCCGACGACCAGCAGCAGCGCGCCGCCGAAGAGCTGGATGCCGCGCCCGTGCGTGCGCAGCCAGGTGGTGGCCCGCACCGCCCAGCGGGCGCCCAGCGCGATCAGCAGGAACGGCACCCCGAGGCCCAGGCAGTAGACGACCACCAGCAGGTAGCCGCGGGCGGCGTTGCCGCCGGTGGACGAGGCCAGCAGCAGCACCCCGGACAGCGTCGGGCCCAGGCACGGCGTCCAGCCCAGGGCGAAGATCGCACCGAGAACCGGTGCCCCGGCGAGGCCGATGCGCGGGGTCTTGTGGATGCGGATGTCCTTCTGCAGACCGGGAACCAGGCCGATGAACACCAGGGCCATGGCGATGGTGACCACACCGCCGATGCGCTGGAACAGGTCCTCGTTGAGCAGCAGGCTGTCGGCCAGCCACACCAGGCTGCCGACGGCGGCGGCGAACACCGCGGTGAACCCGAGGACGAACAGCGCGACGGCGCCCAGCACCCGGTGGCGGCCCCGTTTGCGGTCCTCCGCGGCGTCGACCGCGGGCGCCTCGGCGCCGACCAGGGCGGCCAGGTAAGCCAGGTAACCGGGGACCAGCGGGACGACGCACGGCGACGCGAAGGAGATCATCCCCGCCAGCAGCGACACCCCCGCCGCCAGCAGCAGCGGACCGGATGTCGCCAGCTCCGTCGGATCCACCCGAACAGGGTAAGGACCGGCGGCTGAGAGCCCGTGGTG
This sequence comes from Actinokineospora sp. NBRC 105648, assembly GCF_030269645.1. Classification (GTDB taxonomy): domain Bacteria; phylum Actinomycetota; class Actinomycetes; order Mycobacteriales; family Pseudonocardiaceae; genus Actinokineospora. The sequence continues at coordinate 37,023 of NZ_BSTR01000007.1, forward strand.
GGTGGTGGCTTGCCGGGTCGCAGGTCACACCCCGGCTCGGCCCGGCACCCCGCACAGCGGACTCAGCGACCCGTGCCCGGGGTCCAGGTCGGGTCGGCGACGATGGTCTGGGCCAGGTCGCTGAGCCTGCGGTTCTGGCTGCGGGCGGACCCGCGCAGCATGTTGAACGCGCTGGTCATGTCCACCCCCATCCGCTCGGCGAGCACCCCCTTGGCCTGCTCGATCACCACCCGGCTGGTCAGCGCGTGCTGCAGCTGCTCGGTGACGACCTCGTGGCTGCGGATCGAGCGGGCCTGCAGCAGGCCGATGGTGGCCACCCCCACCAGCGCCTTGGCGGTGCGCGCGGACAGCTCGTCGAGTTTGCCCGGCCGCGCCCGGAACAGGTTGAGCGCGCCGATGGTCTCCGACCGCAGCCGCATCGGCAGCGCGTGCACCGCGCGGTACCCGGCGGTCGCGGCGGCCCGGGCGAACCGCGCCTCCGACGGGGGGCCGTCGGACAGGTCGGGTCGGAACACCGGCTCGCCGGTCCGGTAGGCGGTCAGGCACGGGCCGTCCCCGTCGCGCAGCTGGAACAGCTCCAGGTCGCGGACCGCCTCGTTCGAGCTGGCCACCATGTGCAGGTCGCCGTCGGCGGTGGCGAGCAGGATGCCCGCCCCGTCGATGCCGAGCAGCTCGACGCTGCGGTCGACCAGGACGTGCAGGAACTCGATCACGTCGAAGTCGTCGACCAGGGTGTCGGCCAACTCGACGAAGGTCTCCACCAAACGTTGCTCCCTCACAGGGACGCGCCTCCTTGCCCAGGTCGTGCTCGATTGTCGTCGTCCGGGGTGAACCGGACCCGGCGCGCCACCACCTCGCTCGCCAGCTCGGCGAGGCCGCGGCCCTCGACGAAGGCCCGCGCGCGCAGCCGGGCGAAGGCCGCGGACACGTCGGTGCCCAGCTGCACGGCGATCATGCCGGTGGCCTGGTGGATCTGCGGGCTGGTCAGCGGCGCGGTGTCCGCGGTGACCAGCTCCATGGCGATCCGGGCGAAGACCGCGGCCTCGGTCAGCGCCCGTTCGGACAGCGGCCGGGGAGCCGAGCAGTAGGCGCCGAACGCGCCCAGGTGGACCGCGCCGAGCGCCATCGGGAACGCGAACACCGCCGCGATCCCGAGCACGTCGGGCGGGTGGGCCAGCAGCGGCCACCGGCTGACCGCCGACTGCGCGGCCAGGTCGGGCACCAGCACCGGCAGGCTGGTCTGGATGGCCGTGGTCAACGGGCCCTCCCCGGAGGTCAGCTCCAACTCGGCGAGCAGCAGTCCCGGCGGCCCGGTCGCGTGCGTGGCCACCGCGCCGGCGTCGATGGTGACCACCAGCAGCACCCCGTCGACGGCCAGCCTGCGCCGGGCGAACTCGCACAGCAGGTCCGGGGACAGCTCCGCCCCGGTCTCCGCCGCGGCGGCGGCGATCCAGGCCATGAGCTCCGCGCGGTGGCGTGCCCTGCCGTCGTATGTCACGCCTAGCCGCTTCCCTGGCACTGGTCGACGCGGCCTTTGGGCGCCGGTGTCGGTCATGGTAGCCCTACCAGCGGTGCAGGGGTGTTCACCCGTTCCATCGTTCGAGTGTCTTCAGTGGAACCAGGGACCCACCTGTGGGAATAGTGGAAGCGCGCTCGAGACCCCGGTGCCTAGTCCGTACGGCTCCGGGAGCGACAAATGGCCCACATCACACCGGCTGTGTGCGCATGGCCTCTTGCGCCACACGCCTTTGCCGCGTATCGCGCACCGAGAATTCGGCGCCCGCGGCAATTCATCCGAAAAGACCAGGCAACCAACACCTGGCGAGAACAACCTTTGTGCCACCGCCGCCCGCCGGGCGATGATGATCACCGACACGAGGTCGGTGTCCGGGGTATCTGCAGGGAATACCCCGATCGGTGCGGGGACACCGGCGACGGCGACGCGAGCGCCCGACAGTCTCCTTTCGCCCCCGGCGTCCCCGCACCGCCCCGGCGGAGTCCACAGGTGCGGAAATGAGCGAGAACGCGGGGTTGCTGACCAGCACCCAGGCCTGGACCAGATGCCTGCAGCGCCGGACGCGGCTGCGCGGCACGGTCGCCCGCTACGGCCTCTCCGACCAGGCCGACGACATCGTGCACGACGTCTTCGTCGCGGTGATGGGCATGCCGCGGCTCTACCCGGACGGGTTCGACGCGCTGCTGGACACCGTGCTGTGGCGGCGGTGCCGGATGGTGGCCACTTTCGAGGCCCTCCAGGACAAGCTGCGCCGCAAGACCGTGCTGCACCCGGGCGACGCGGGCGACCACGCCGACACCGTGCTCGAGCAGGTGCACGCGGGCTGGGTGCTGAACCACATCGGCGCGCTGAGCGAGCCGGACATCTGGATGCTGCACATGATGAGCCTGGGCTACCGCCGCACGGACATCGCCACGCTGTCCGGGCGGACCGTCACCGACATCGACCGGGCGGTCCGCGGGATACGCAGGCGAACCCGGGACCGCGCATACGCCCGGGCCGGGCACTCGCCCGGTTGACCCTGGGAAAGGCAGTGGGGCGGTTCCCGGGAATCATCCCACCATTTTTGGCCGCGGGTGGGCGGAAGCGCAGACCGCTCACCCGCGACCATTTCCGACATTGCCGAGCCCCCAGAACGGTAAAAATTCCGGTGACAGCCGAAACCCCCCGAAATCAACAACGGAGGTACGGGACCCGATTCCGGCCGGGCCCGGGCGCGGTCACCGCTCGGCGGTCAGCTTGTCCAGGATGGCCGTGAGGTCCGGGGCCAGCAGGTCGCGCATGTACGCCGCCGCCACCCGGCCCTGGCGGTCGACCACGAAGGTGGCGGGCACGACCGAGCGCGGGTACCCCTTGAGCGCCAGCAGCGTCTTGCCCGGCGGGTCGTAGATGGACGGGTAGGTCAGCTTCCGGTCGCGCATGAAGTCCTGCGGTACGTCGCGCTGGTTGTCCCGGAAGTCGATGCCGAGCACCTGCACCCCCCGGTCGCCGTAGGCGTCCTGGACCTTCTGCAGCTCCGGTGCCTCGGTACGGCACGGCCCGCACCACTGGCCCCAGACGTTGAGCACCACGACCTTGCCGCGGTAGTCGCTCAGCGCGATGCGCTTGCCCTCGTCCATCAGGTCGCTGCCCGAGATCTCCGGCAGCGCCTTGCGGTCGGGACCGTCGTAGGTGATGGTCGTCTGGCCGCCCGGGGAGACGAAGACGAACTCGGTGCCACTGGCCACCGCGTCCTTCTCCGCCGAGCAGCCCGAGACGAGCAGCCCCAGGGTGAGCAGGCCGAGCACCGCGCGGCGCACCTACGCCCCCGTGTTCTTCGGGTCGCTGGACCCGGCGGGCTCGCTGTAGCCGATCCCGACGAGCTGCTCGTCGTCGAACACCAGCGTGGTCAGCGACGCCAGCGAGCACTCGCGCTGGGAGGGGTTGTGCCACAGGCGCTTGCCCTCCAGGTAGCGCCGCACCGTCCACACCGGGAGCTGGTGCGAGACGCACACCGCCTCGTGGCCCGCGGCCGCGGCGCGGGCGCGGTGCACGGCGCCGAGCATCCGGTGGGCGATCTTCAGGTACGCCTCGCCCCACGACGGGGTGAACGGGTCGCGCAGGTGCGGCCAGTTGCGCGGGGAGCGCAGCGCGCCGTCGCCGACCGAGACCCGCTGGCCCTCGAAGACGTTGGCCGACTCGATCAGCCGGTCATCGGTGGCCAGTTCCAGGCGGTGCGAGGCGGCGATCGGCGTGGCCGTCTCCTGGGCCCGTTGCAGCGGGGAGGCCACCACGTGGGTGATGTCGCGCTCGCTCAGGTACTCCGCCACCGTCAGGGCCTGGCGCTTGCCGGTGTCCGACAGGCGGAAGTTGGGCAGGCGGCCGTAGAGGATGCCGTCGGGATTGTGCACCTCGCCGTGGCGCAGCAGGTGGACCGTCGTGCGGGTCACGCCTTCTCCTCCGCGGCGGCGGCCGCGCGGGCGGCGTGCGGCAGGGCGGCGGCGATCTGCTCGAACGCCGAGTCGTCCAGGGCGGCGCTGACGAACCACGCCTCGAAGGCACTGGGCGGCGGGTAGATGCCGTGGTCGAGCAGCGCGTGGAAGAACGGCGGGAAGCGCCAGGTCTGCGCGGCCTTGGCCCCGGCGTAATCGATGACCGGGTCCTCGGTGAAGAACACGCTGACCAGGTTGCCCGCGAACTGGACCCGGTGCGGCACACCGGCTTCGGTGAGCGCGCCGGTGATCAGCGCGCCGAGCCGCTCGGCGTTGACGTCGAGTGCGCGGTAGACGTCCTCGTCGGCGGCGCGCAGCGTGGCCAGGCCCGCCGCGACGGCCACCGGGTTACCGGAGAGCGTGCCCGCCTGGTAGACCGGGCCGGACGGCGCGAGGTGGGCCATCACGTCCGCGCGGCCGCCGAACGCGGCCGCGGGCAGACCGCCGGACATGACCTTGCCGAAGGTGTACAGGTCGCCCTCGACCCCCTCGAGGCCGTACCAACCGGCCGCCGAGACCCGGAAGCCGGTCATCACCTCGTCCATGACCAGCAGCGCGCCGTGCGCGCGGGTGATCTCCCGCAGGCCCGCGTTGAACCCCTCGACCGGGGCCACCGCGCCCATGTTGCCCGCCGCCGCCTCGGTGATCACCGCGGCGATGGTCGGGCCGTGCTCGGCGAAGGTGGCGCGCACCGCGTCGAGGTCGTTGTAGGGCAGCACCAGGGTGTCCTCGGCCTGCGCGCCGGTGACCCCCGGCGTGGTCGGCAGGCCCAGCGTGGCCACCCCGGAGCCCGCCTCGGCCAGCAGCGCGTCGACGTGGCCGTGGTAGCAACCCGCGAACTTCACGATCCGGCTGCGGCCGGTGAACCCGCGGGCCAACCGGATCGCGCTCATCGTGGCCTCGGTGCCGGAGTTGACCAGCCGCACCTGCTGGACCGGGGCGACCCGGCGGATGATCTCCTCGGCCAGGTCGATCTCACCGGCGGTCGGCGTGCCGAACGAGAGCCCGTTGACCGCCGCCGCCCGGACCGCCTCGACCACGGCCGGGTGCGCGTGGCCCAGGATCATCGGCCCCCACGACGACACCAGGTCGACGTAGCGGTTGTCGTCGGCGTCCCACAGGTAGGCGCCCAGCCCGCTGACCATGAACCGCGGCGTCCCGCCGACGGCGGAGAAGGCCCGCACCGGGGAGTTGACCCCGCCGGGCGTGACCGCCTTCGCGCGGTCGAACAGGGCGGCCGAACCACGCACGTGTGCCTGAACCTCAGCTGTCACCACCCCAGTGTCCCAAACGCCGGGCAGTGGCCGCGCTCACGCCTTGCGCGAGCCCGTCCGCACGGCCAGCACCAGCTGGCGCAGGGCGTCGAGCAGGAGCAGACCGGCCACCGTCGCGGCGGCCACCGCGCCGCCGACCCAGTTGCCCGCGTAGTGCTCGAAGTCCAGGTCGGGGCGGGCCTCGACCCGGCTCAGCGGCTGGATGCCGCGGCCGTAGAGCCACACCGCGAGCCACACCAGCAGCGCGGCGACCACGACCTCACCGGCGGCCAGCAGGGCCCGGCGCGGCTGGTTGACCGCGCCCGCGGGCGCGGGCCAGCCCAGGTGCGGGGCCTCGGGCCCGGTCGTCTCCGCCGCTGTCACCCGGTCAGCCTCTCATGCCTCGCCGGTGGGCAGCGCGGCGGCGAAGTACTCGCGCGAGTCCAGCCGCAGCAACAGGGTCACCACCGCGATCCAGAGGACGATCAGCACCCCGCCCAGGTAGGGCGCCATGGCCCCGGTGTGCGCGTTGGCGGCGGCGGGCGCGCACAGCGCGCCGAGCAGCGCGGTGGCCATCAGCGCCAGCCGGGCCCAGTTGCGGCCCGCGCGCAGCGGCAGCGCGAGCACGAGCGCCACCAGCGCCGACAGGCCCGCACCGAGGCCGAGGTAGCCCAGTGAGCGGTCGGCGAAGACCAGCAGCAGACCCGAGAGCCCGGCACCGCCCACCGCCCCGCAGACGGCGCCGGTGACCGCGACGGGCCTGCGGCTGGGACTGGTCGGTTCGGGCAGCGGCGGCACGGTCACGGGGGATATGTAGTCCCAGCCCGCCCCGGCGTTACGAGGCGATCGCCACGCGCCGCGCGGCGTCCCGCCCGGGTGTGAACCACCTCTGGCGCAACGAAAACGCCCGCGACGGCGGGTGGCCGTCGCGGGCGTGGGAGTGCGTCCCCCGGATGGATCAGTACTGCGCGCGGGGCGCCTCGAAGTACGCCTTGGCTTCCTTGGTGAACATGTAGTAGATCGCGCCGACCACCAGCAGGATCTGGACGATGCCCACGACGGTGTCGAGCACGGCCTGGTCGCCACCCACCACGCCGAGGACGTTGAGCAGCACGTAGAGCAGCCCCAGGATCGCCAGCGTCAGCCGGGCCCAGTTGCGGCCCGCGCGCATCTTGAACGCGAACAGCAGGAACAGGCCGAAGGACAGCACCGCGATGACCCCGGCGAAGATCAGGCTGGCGTTGACCGCGGTGTCGAGCTGCGACGGGGTGAACGCGGTGTTGGACTGCTGCAGGCTCTTGCGGGCCGCCTCGCGCATGGCGTCCTTGCCCAGCACCAGGACCAGCACGAAGCCGACCACGCCGAGGATGGCGGAGGCGAGCCAGAGGTTGAACGCCAGGTCGACCGACTTCGGCCGGGCGGGCGCGGGCGGGTGGTTCACCTGGGGCGCGGCGGGCATGCGCTCGTAGGGCTCGTTGGACTGGGGACCGGGTCCGCTGGTCGTCATGGGTAGAGAAGTTATTGGTTCCTGAGAACGATCGCACGCCGGTTCACCTGGGTTTCTCCGCAACGAGACCCTGGAGCACCTCGATTAGGCCATCCGGGTGGCGCGCCCAGGCCAGCACGACCGTCCCGTCGTCGAGCTCGAGCGGGACCTCGGTGGTCTTCCTGGGCACCGTCCACCCGCCGCCCAGCGGCTTGGCCGAGACCGGGGCGTCCACGTCGGCGGCACGGGCGATCTTGGCCACGGCGAGCCGGTCCTGCCCTTGGTGCAGGTACACCGGGGTCACCGAGACCGCGCAGACCTTCCGCCGGGCGTTCACCCAGGCGGCGGTCATCCCGGCCAGCACCACCGCGACCAAGATCCAGGCTAGGCCGTGGACCGGCCCGGTGAGCGCCTCCAAGCCCGCGCCGACCGCGCAGAAGACCGGCCCCCACAGCACCGGCCACCAGGACGAGCCGGGCTCGGCGTAGAGCACCGGGCCCTCCTCGGCCCCGGTGGTCACCGCTCGCCGTCGTGCCGGTAGAACCGCCGCGCCGACCCGCTGTAGAGCATGCCGACCGCCACGATCGTGGACAGCGCGCTGGCCAGTCCGTAGACGGTCACCCGACCGGCGGCGTACTCGAACAGCGTCGCGAACACGCCCAGCACCAGCAGCAGCGTGCGTGCCTTGCGCACCCCGCGCCGGGCCTGGTGGGCCAGCAGCAGGAAGAAGCCGAAGAACATGATCGAACCGACCAGCAGCCACCACGACAGGCCGGTGGCGGTCTGCTCGACGTCGACCGAGCGCAGCTGCGGGTAGAGCTCGACCTGCCTGCGCGCCCACTCCTCGCGCAGGGCGAAGAACAGCACCGCGCCGACGACACCGAGCACCCCGGCGAGCACCCAGATCCAGAACGCGGCGCGCACCACGCGCGGGGCGTCCGTCCGGGCATCGGCCTCGTCGGCCGTCGGCATCACCGGGGGTTCTTCTGGGACGGTCACCCGGCGAACATACCGGTCAAGACTCCCGCAACCAGGCCGCGGCCTCGGCGGCCCAGTAGGTCAGCACCACGTCGGCGCCCGCGCGGCGGATCGAGGTGAGCGCCTCCAGCACGGTGCGCCTGCGGTCGAGCCAGCCGTTGGCGGCGGCCGCCTCGACCATCGCGTACTCACCGGACACCTGGTACGCCGCGACCGGCACGTCGGAGATCTCGCGCACCGCGCGGATCACGTCGAGGTAGGCCAGCGCGGGCTTGACCATCACCAGGTCGGCGCCCTCGGTGAGGTCGAGGGTGACCTCCCGCAGCGCCTCCCGGACGTTGCCCGGGTCCTGCTGGTAGGTCATCCGGTCGCCGGTGAGCTGGGACTCCACCGCCTCCCGGAACGGGCCGTAGAACGCCGAGGCGAACTTCGCCGAGTACGCCAGCAGCCCGGTGTCGGTGTGGCCCGCGGTGTCGAGCGCCTCGCGGACGACGCCGACCTGGCCGTCCATCATCCCGCTGGGGCCGAGCAGGTGGGCCCCGGCGTCGGCCTGGGCCAGCGCCATGTCGGCGTAGACGGCCAGCGTGGCGTCGTTGTCGACGTCGCCGTGCGCGTCGAGCACGCCGCAGTGGCCGTGGTCGGTGAACTCGTCGAGGCACAGGTCCGACATCAGCACGGTGTCGTCGCCGAGCTCGGCGCGCAGGTCGCGCAGCGCCACGTTGAGGATGCCGTCGGGGTCGACGCCGCCGGAGCCGACCGCGTCGCGGACCTCGGGCACCCCGTAGAGCATGATCCCGCCGACCCCGGCCGCGACCGCCTCGACGGCGGCCTTGCGCAGCGTGTCGCGGGTGTGCTGGACGACGCCCGGCATGCTCAAGATCGGCGTCGGCTCGGCCGCGCCCTCCTTGACGAACATGGGCAGCACCAACTGGTGCGGGCGCAACGTGGTCTCGGTGACCAGGCGCCGCAACGCGGGGGTGCGGCGCAGCCTGCGCGGGCGGTGGTTCGGGAACATCAGTGCCTCTCCACAAAACGAGCGCGGGCGGCGTGCGAGTGCACACCGCCCGCGGGCAGTTCTAGCGCCTTGCGCGCTTGGTCTTGCGCGGGGGCGGTAGCGCGCCCTCCGCGCGTAGTCGTGCGGCGTGCTCGGCGAGCGCGTCGACCAGGGCGGGCACGGTGGCGTGCTCGGGCTGGACGTCGACCCGCAGGCCGAACTCGCGCGCGGTCTCGGCCGTCTTCGGGCCGATGCAGGCCACCAGGGTCCGCGCGTGCGGCTTGCCCGCGATCCCGACCAGGTTCCGCACGGTCGACGAGGAGGTGAAGCACACCGCGTCGAAACCGCCGGTCTTGATCATCTCGCGGGTGTCGGCGGGCGGCGGCGCGGCGCGCACCGTGCGGTACGCGGTCACGTCGTCGATCTCCCAGCCGCGGTCGCGCAGACCGGCGGCGAGGGTCTCGGTGGCGATGTCCGCGCGCGGCAGCAGCACCCGCTCGACCGGGTCGAGGATGTCGTCGTAGGGCGGGAAGTCCGCTAGCAGGCCCTCACTGGACTGCTCACCGGAGGGCACAAGCTCGGGGTTGATGCCGAACGAGCGCACCTTCGCCGCGGTCGCCTCGCCGACGCAGGCGATCTTCACACCGGAGAACGCGCGGGCGTCGAGGCCGAACTCGGCGAACTTCTCCCACACCGCGCGCACGGCGTTGGTCGAGGTGAAGATGACCCACTGGTAGCGGCCGTCGACCAGGCCCTTGACCGAGCGCTCCATCTGCGCCGGGCTGCGCGGCGGCTCGACCGAGATGGTCGGCACCTCGCTCGGGATGGCGCCGTGCAGGTGCAGGCGCTCGCTCATCTCCCCGGCCTGGTCCTTGGTGCGCGGCACCAGCACGCGCCACCCGTAGAGCGCGCGCGACTCCCACCAGGACAGCTTCGAGCGCTGCGACACCGCCTGGCCGACGGTGACCACCAGGTGCCCGGACATCTCGCCCGCGTCGGCCGCGAGCGCGGCCAGCGTGGTGTCGATGGTGCGCTGGCTGGTGTTGGTGCCGTCGGCGGTGACCGCCACCGGGGTCTGCGCGGCCAAGCCGTGCTCGACCAGCGAGGACGCCGCCTCGGCCAGGTGGCTCGCGCTGGCGTGCAGCACGATCGGGCCGGGCACCGCGGCCAGGCCCGCCCAGTCGATGTCGCCGCGGACGTCGACCTCGGTGTGCGTGGAGCCCAGCGCGATCCCCGCGTACGCCGGGACCGCGGTGGCCGCCGAGACGCCGGGGATCACGTCGAACACCGCACTGGTGCGCGCCACGGCCTGGGCCTCGGCGACGACGGCGGAGTGCGTGAGCGGGTCGCCCGCGACCAGCCGCACCACGACGCGGCCGGACTTGGCCTCGGCGGCCAGGTCCTTGGCGACGTCGGCGGGCTGGCCGACCGCGGGGCGGACCTCGGCGCCCGGGCGGGCGAACGCCAGTACGCCGGGGGGCACATCGGGGTCGGTCACCACGAGCTCCGCGCGTTCGAGCAGCTCTTTCGCGCGGACGGTGAGCAGTCCCGCGTCGCCTGGGCCGGAGCCCACGAAGGCGACGCGTCCGGGGGACTTTCGTGCACGGGTGGTCATGTCAGGCCACTTCCCATCAACTTACGCCTCGGGACCGGAGAGCACCCCGGCCCCGAGTTCCAGCAGCTCGGCGGCCAGCGCGCGACCGAGCTGCTCTCCTGCGGTCAGGTCACCGGTGGCCGATGCGCGCACGATGTCGACGGCCCCGGCGGGGTCGGCGACGTCGTAGGCGGCGGCGACCCCGCGCAACGACAGGCGGTAGACCACCTTGTCGTCGCGGTCGAGGTCCTCGACTACATCGGCCAGAGCGCCAACCGGCGCGCTGCAGCCCGCCTCGAGCGCGGCCAGCATGGCCCGCTCGGCGGCCACCGCGACGCGGGTGGCTTCATCGTCCACAGTGGACTGGAGAAGGTGCTCGACGTCGACGTCGTCGACGCGGCACTCGACCGCCAGGGCCCCCTGCGCGGGCGCGGGCAGCATCTGGATCGGGTCGAGGGTCTCGGTGATCTCGGCCGTGCGGCCGAGTCGGGCCAGGCCCGCGCGGGCGAGGACGACGGCGTCCAGCGCGCCCGAGGTGACCATGGCGATCCGGGTGTCCACGTTGCCCCGGATCGGCACGATCTCGTGCCCGAAGCCCAGCGCGCGCAGCTGCGCGGCCCGCCGGGGCGACCCGGTGCCGATCCGCGCGCCCGGGGGCAGCTCGCCCAGGGTGAGCCCGTCGCGGGCGATCAGCGCGTCGCGCGGGTCCGCGCGCGGCGGGACCGCGGCCAGCGACAGGCGCGGGTCGGGCGCGGTGGGCAGGTCCTTGTAGGAGTGCACGGCCACGTCGACCTCGCCGTCGGCGAGCGCGTCGCGCAGCGCCGAGGTGAACACCCCGACGCCGATCTCGGCGATCGGCGCGGACGAGCGGTCGCCCGGGGTGGACACCGTGACGATCTCGACGGTGGCCCCCGCCTTCTCCAGCGCGTCGGCGATCGTGCCGGTCTGCGCCAGGGCGAGCGCGCTGCCCCGGGTGCCGATCCGAATCGTGCGGTCCATCAGCTACCACCGTCCACAGGAGACTCCGCGGGCACCGACACGGCCGTGGGCAGCTGCGGGTCGAGCTGGAACAGCTCGCGCAGCGCCTCGGCGTACCCGGTGCCCTGCGGTCCGGAGGCGAGTTCCTTCACCCGGACCGTCGGGGTGTGCAAGAGCTTGTCGACCACGCGGCGCACGGTGCGGGCGAGCTCGTCGCGCACCGGCGCGTCCAGCTCGGGCAGCCGCGCGTCCAGGCGCAGCAGTTCGGCGTCGACGACCTCGGCGGCGCGCTTGCGCAGCGCCGTCACGGTCGGGGTCACCTCGGCCGAGCGCTGCGCGGCCAGGTAGGCGCGCACCTCCTCGGCGACGATCTCACCGGCGCGGCGGGTGTCGAGCCCGCTGGGCGCCTCGGCGAGCCTGCGCTGCAGGCTCTCCAAGTCGACCACGCGCACGCCCGCGACCGCGGCGACCCCGTCGGCCACATCGCGCGGCAGGCCCAGGTCGCAAAGCACGAGCGGCCGGTCGGCGGGGCGCGGGGCGATCGCGTCCTCGGCGATCACCGCCCCGACGGCGCCGGTGCAGGACACCACGACGTCGGCCTCGGCGATCCGCGCGCGCAGCCCGTCGAGCCCGGTGGACAGCGCGGCCACCCCCTGCTCGCGCAGCGCGGCGGCCAGCCTGGCGCCGTTGCCCTCGGTGCGGTTGGCGACCACCACGCGGCCGATCCCGGCCCGGCGCAGCGCGGCGGCGGACAGCCCGCCCATCGATCCGGCGCCGACGATCAGCGCCGAGCGGCCCGCGAGGCCACCGAGCGCGGCGTCGGCGTCGGCCAGCGCCTCGGCGACGACCGAGCCGCCGACCTGGTCCAGACCGGTGTCGGTGTGCACCCGCTTGCCGATCCGCAGCGCCTGCTGGACCAGCTCGTGCAGCGTGCGCCCGACGGTGCCCGCCTCGCGGGCGGCACCGTAGGCCAACCGCACCTGGCCGAGGATCTGCGACTCGCCCACGACCATCGAGTCCAGGCCCGCGGCGACGGTGAACAGGTGCTGCGCCGCGGCGGCGGCGTAGTGCACGTAGAGGTGGTCGTAGAGCCCGGCGACGTCCTCACCGGAGTGCCGCGACAGCACGCCCGCGATGTCGGCCAGGCCGGCGTGGAACGCCTCGACCACGGCGTAGACCTCGACCCGGTTGCACGTGGAGACCAGCACGGCCTCGGACACGTTCGGGCAGGCCAGCAGCTCGGCGAGCACCTTGGGCACGTCGACGGCGGCGACCGTGACCCGCTCCAGCACCCGCATGTCGGCGGTGCGGTGCGACATCCCGACGGCGAGGACGCTCACGACACCACCATCCCGTTGACCCCGTTCCCGCTGACCGTGCTGCTGACCCCGTTGACGTGCTGGTGCGCCGCGGCCAACCGGGTGGCCTCGAGCGCGCTGTCCGCCCGCCGCGCCACGTGGAAGGACAGGACCTGCAGCTCGACCGCGAGGTCGACCTTGCGGACCTCGACGTGGTCGGGGACCTGCAGCACGACGGGGGCGAAGTTCAGGATGCACGCAACCCCGGCCTCGACCAAACGGTCGCAGACGATCTGCGCGGCGGGCGGCGGCGTCGCGATGACCCCGATCGACACCTCGCGCTCGGCGCAGATGCGCGGGATGTCGTCGATGTGCTCCACCGGCAGACCGCCGACGGGCACGCCGAGCAGGTCCGGGTCGACGTCGAACAAGCAGGTCACGGGAAAACCTCGTCCTGGGAACCCCCCGTAGTTGGCCAGGGCGTGTCCCAGGTTACCGATCCCGACGACCGCGACGCTGTGCTTTCGGGTCAGCCCGAGGATGCGCTCGATCTCCTCGATCAGCACCACGACCTCGTAGCCGACGCCGCGGGTGCCGTAGGAGCCGATGTAGGACAGGTCCTTGCGCAGCTTCGCCGAGTTGACCCCGGCGGCGACGGCGAGCTCCTCGCTGGAGACGGTGCCCACGCCCTGCTCCTGGATACCGGAGAGGACGCGCAGGTAGACGGCCAGCCGTGCCACGGCTGCCTCTGGGATGGCTCGCGCCCGCTCACGCGCGGCGGGAACCTCGGCCACCCGGGGGATCGGGGTGGTGATCTCCGCGGCGGTGGGGGCGGGCGGGGTGACGCCGACCCCGTTCCGCTGGCCTCGCTGTGCCGCCACGCTACTGCTCCTCGACAGAAATCGTCTCCGGGTCGAGACCTACGGTACCGCTTGTGAACGCGTGCACAAAGTCGGTGGCCAGGGGCTTGATCTAGCCCACACCGTGTCCCGCGCCACGTGGTCGCCCCGGGTCGTCCGGCCGACCCGCACGGGCTCGGCCACGGCCGCCGCGCGACCCCGCGGACGCCGCCGGCCCCGTCACCCCTGGCGGGGGTGCGGGGCTGGCGGAGCGAGCGGGGACCGTACCGGCGAAGATCAGGCCTTCGGGGTCAGCACGGTGTCGATCACGAACACGGTGGCGTTCTTGGTCGGGATGTTGCCGCAGAGGATCTTGGCGCCGTTGATCGTCATGTTGTCGCCGGTGCCCTCGATCTTGATGTCGCCGCCCGCCGCGTTCAGCGACTGGACGGTGCCCGCGGCCTGCAGGCCCTTGGCGTCGTAGCGCTTGCCCAGGACGTGGAACTGCAGGATCGGGCCGAGCACGGCGGGCTGGCCCGCGAGCTCGGCGAACTTGGCGTCGCCCAGCTTCGCGAAGGCCGGGTCGGCCGGGGCGAAGACGGTGATCGCGGGAGCGGTGTTGAGGGTGTCGCCCAGGCCGTTGACGGCACCGACGGCGGCGACGAGCTTGGTCAGCAGCGGGTTGGTGCTCGCCGCGGTGGCGACCGGCTGCGGGCCCATGGCGGTCAGGCCACCCGGGGCGTCGGCCGCGGGCAGGTCCTTGCAGTTGGGGCCGAAGGTGTCGGCGGCGGTGGTGACGCCGTCGCCACCCGAGGCGGCCGAGGTGGTCGGCGCCGCCATCGAGGCGGTGGTCGTCGTGGTGGCGGCCGGGGCGGCCGAGCTGCCCGACGCGCTACCGGTGTCGTTGCTGCTGCACGCGGTCAGGGTCAGCGCCGTGACGGCGAGGGCGGCACCTGCGGCCAGCTTGATCTTGCTCACCAGGATCACTCCGTTCCGAACTTGGACAGTCATGGGTACTTCGCGACCGGTTGGCCGGTGGATTGGTTGGCCGGGAATAAAAACAGGGACTTTCGAAGCGAAAGTCCCTGCCTCCCAAGCGGTTTTGAAACTACTTCACGGTGAACAGTGACGAGTGCCACCCGGTGGCGCCGTCGGGGATGGGCGGAACCCGTTCCTCCCCTTGGGTTCTCCCACTCCGGTCGGTGGCGCGCACCTGCGCCTGGTGGCTACCCGCGGGCAGGTCGAAGTCCACCTTCCACTGGCGCCAGGTCTGGTTGTTGACCTCGACGGCCAACTCGGCCGCGCGCCACGGCCCGCCATCGATGCGGACCTCGACCTTGTCGATCCCGGTGTTCTGCGCCCAGGCGATACCGGCGACGGTGACCTTGCCCGCCGGGACGGTCGCGAACCCCTGCGGCACGTCGATGCGCGACTGGGTCTTGATCGGCGCGCGCTCGGCCCAGCCGCGGTCGAGCCAGTAGAAGGACTTGGCGCCGAAGCGGGTGACCTCCATGTCGACCACCCACTTGGTGGCCGAGACGTAGCCGTACAGACCGGGGACCACCATCCGGGCCGGGAAACCGTGCTCGACCGGCAGTGCCTCGCCGTTCATCCCGATGGCCAGCAGCGCACCGCGCTTCTCGTCCATCAGGGCGTCGAGCGGGGTGCCGGTGTTCCAGCCGTCGACGCTGGTGGAGAACAACTGGTCGGCGCCGGGGCGCACGCCCGCCTCCATCAGCAGCTCGCGGATCGGCACGCCGATGAAGTTCGAGGTGCCGATGTAGGGACCACCGACCTCATTGGACACACAGGTCATGGTGATCGTCTTCTCGACCAGCTTGCGGCCCCGGATGTCGCCGAAGTCGAGGGACAACTCGTTGTCCACCATGCCGTGGATCTTGAGGTGCCAGTCCTCGGCCCGCACCCGTGGCACGGTCAGCGCGGTGTCGATCCGGTAGAACTCGCGGTTGCTGGTGATGAACTTCGTGGTACCCAGCGAGGAGAACTCCGCACCGGTCGGGATGGCGGGCGCGGGGACGGCGGGCTTGAGCACGCCGACCGCGGCCCGCGAACCCTCGACGTCGACCCGTCCCGCGAGGAACTGCCCGAGGCCGCCGAAGACCCCAGCGCCGACGGCGACGCCCGCGGAGGTCACCAGGAACTTGCGCCGGGACGTGCCGTCACCGTCCGAAGTAGACAGTCGGGCCATGGCCAACCCGTGCAGGTAGCAGAAACTCCCGACCCCGGCACCCAGGCTGGCGATCGGCGCGAGCACGGCGAGCTGGCCCAGGTCGGGCCGGTTGAGCACCGCGATGACGCCGAGCACGCCCAGCACCCCGGCCAGCACCATGCCGGGCAGCGGGCGGCGGCGGGAGAGCAGACCCGCCACGACCGCGAACAGCAGGATGGTCAGCGCCATCCCGCTGAGCAGCACCAGCTTGTCGTAGGTGCCGAAGGTCTCGACGGCGAAGTTCTTCAGCGCGGGCGGGGTCAGGTCGATCGCCGAGTTGCCGACAGCCAGGAACGGCGAGGCGTTCGGTCCGATGAAACCCGCCACCAGGTGCCCGGCGGCCAGCGCCGCGGCCACCGCGAGCACGCCGATCAGCGCCGCGACCCGCTTAGGCAGCCGCGCGGCCCGCTGTTCAGTGCGTTCGAGGGTGTCCACACCACCCATTCGGAGCCAGGGCGGCGGCGGATCGGACCAACATCAGCCCGGTTGGCCCAGCGCGGCGCGCAGCCGCGGCTCCTCGACCTTCCAGTAACCGTGCTCAGCACCGTCGACCAGGATCACCGGCACCCGGTCGCCGTACTCCGCGCGCAGCTCCGGATCGGTGTCCACGTCCTCGGTGCCCCACCCGACCCCGAGCTCGGCGCAGATCCGCGCGACATCGGCCTCGGCCACCTCGCACGCGTGGCAGCCCTGCCTGCTCATCACGGTCACCCGGGTCACGCGGTGAAACTACCGCGCAGCGCCACCCGCCGGAGCTTGCCGGTGACCGAGTGCGGCAGCGAGTCGGTGAACCGCACCACGGCGGGCACCTTGAACCGGGCCAGGTGCTCGGCGCAGTGCGCGAGCAACCGCTCCTCGGTCAGCTCGGCGTCCGGGCGCAGCACCACCACGACCGCGACCCGCTCGCCCGCCCGGTCGTCCGGGACACCGACCGCGGCCACCTCGGCGACCTCGGGCAGCTCCCCGACGACCTGCTCCACCTCGTGCGGGTAGACGTTGAACCCGTTGACGATGACCAGGTCGCCCGCCCGGTCGACCAGCCGCAGGTCGCCGTCGGCGTCGAGGTAGCCGACGTCGCCGGTGCGGAACCAGCCCTCGGCGTCCGGGCCGTGCGCGCCGTCGGGCCAGTAGCCGCTGAACAGGTTGCCGCCCCGGGCGGCCACCAGGCCGGTCTCCGAGCCGTCGTCGAGGAAGTCGTCGGCGAGCATCTCCTCGGGGTCGCTCGCCGTCACCAGCGGCCTGCCGTCGCTGTCGACCAGCCGGATCTCGACGCCCGGGATCGGCCGCCCGACCGAGCCCGCCTTGGCCACACCGCCCACCAGGGTCGAGGTGAGCACCGGGCCGGTCTCGGTGAGCCCGTACCCCTCGAAGATCGACAGCCCGGTCTCCCGGCGGAACAGCGCCAGCACACGCGGGTCGAGCGGGGCGGCGCCGGAGGTGAGCAGGCCGACGGTGGCCAGCGCCTCGCCGAGCCGGTCCGCGCCCGCGGTGGCCAGCGCCTGGTACATCGCGGGCACGCCGATCAGCGTGGTCACCCGGTGGTCGCGGCAGGCGTCGAGCGCCCGGTCGACCCCGAAGCGCTCCAGCAGCACCCCGGTGGCCCCGGCGGCGGCGACCTGCCAGAGACCGGAGAGCCCGTAGGCGTGCGCGAGCGGGACGGCGAGCAGCACCCGGTCGGTCGCGCCCACCGGGGCGGGCCGCAGCCCGGCGCACTGCTCCACATTGGTCAGCAGCGCGCGGTGGGAGAGCATCACCCCGCGCGGGGTACCGCCGGTGCCGGAGGTGTAGCTGAGCAACGCGATGTCCTCGCCGCCGCCGACGGACGGAAACCGTTCGCCCGCTTCGCCGGAGAGTTCGGGAGAAGGCAACTCGGCGACCCCCGGTACGCCGAGCGCGAACCGCGCGCCGCTGTGGTCGAGGACACGCTCGACCTCGCGCGGTGCGGCGTCCAGTCCAACCGGTACGGCGACCGCACCCACCTTCACTACGGCGAACAGCGCAACGCACGCCGCCACGGTGTTGGTCATCCGCAGCGCGACCCGGTCCCCCGCCTCGACACCTGCCCGGACCAGGGCGTTCGCATAGCGGTCGATCACCGCGTCGACCTGCTGCCAGGAGAGTGAACAGGCACCCGGGGCATCGACCAGCCCGCGGTGGGCGGGTACCTTCTCGCTCGCTCGGACCACCAGGTCGGCGACGTTGCCGGGGGGCGACTCGACCATCGGGTGGACCTTCCGCTCGGGGGCACTGGGAAGCGCAGTGTGGCACGGGTCACCCGCGTCACGGTTAACTACCTACTCCGTCTCATGCTTGGACCAGGACTTGTTACCTACTGATAAGTAACTACACGTAAGCTGCCAACGAATGCCCAACGTCAGGCGCGACCGTTGGGAACGAGGGAGTGTGCGGCTGCCCGATGACCCGCCAGACGCGATCCGACACGGCCGCCGCCGCCGTGCCCGAAGCCCGACCGGCCACCGATCGGGCCGATGGCGGGCGCGCGCCTGAGGGTGGACCGCCCGGAGCCGAGCCGCTCGACGCCGCGCACAGCGAGTCCTGGGAGCTGGTGCACCTCGCCCAGGAGGGCGACACGGTCGCCTTCGGCGCCCTCTACGACCGCTACGTGGACGTGGTCTTCCGCTACGTGCTCTTCCGGGTCGGCGACCGCGAGCTCGCCGAGGACGTCACCAGCGAGACCTTCCTGCGCGCACTGCGGCGGATCACCTCGGTCACCTACCAGGGCCGCGACGTCGGCGCGTGGTTCGTCACCATCGCCCGCAACCTGGTGCTCGACCACGTCAAGTCCAGCCGGTTCCGGCTCGAGGTCAGCACCCCGGAGATCCGCGACTCCGAGCGGCTCGAGGCCGGGCCGGAGCAGCAGGTGATGACCAAGGTCACCCGGGAGGCGCTGCTGGCCTGCGTCGACCAGCTCGGCGACGACCAGCGCGAGTGCATCGTGCTGCGCTTCCTGCAAGGCTTGTCCGTCGCCGAGACGGCGGAGATCATGAACCGGAACGAGGGCGCGGTGAAGGCACTGCAACACCGGGCCGTGCGCAGACTGGGGCAGCTCTTGCCGACCGAGCTGCGTTGACCCGATGGGGTCAATCGGTGTGCTGCCCGCGACCGGGCCGTAACCCCGAGACGGACGACTCGTTTCACCCACAGCGAGACCCACAGGAGTCGGAGCGGGATGGTGGACAGCGGAGCGGGGCCCTCTGGCCCCCGAGGTGAGCGTGCGGACAGCCCGCACGCGGGCCGGTCGCATCCCGGGCTCGTCGACGACCTGGGCCCTGAGTTCAGCGACGACGACCGCGCCATCGTCGAGCTGCTCGCCGGTCTCGGCCCGCTCTCCGCGCCGGACGCGGGCTCGCGGGACCGGATGCGGGCCAAAGTCATGGCGAGTCTGGCCGCCGACCCGGTCGAGGCCGCGCCGCCGCCCCCGGCCCGTCCTCCCCGGGCCGGGCGCGCGCCGCGCGGCAGACCCGACCCCGGGACCAGCAGTGCGACGCGCCCGGCACCGGTCCGCGGGAGACCCGACCGACCGGCGAACAGACCCGGGGCGGGCTCCGGGGCCCGGGCCCGGTTCGCCGTGGCCGCGGTCGCGGTGCTCGCGCTCGTGTTCTCGCTGACCGGCATGAGCCTGCTGCTGGCCCGCGACGCGCTGCCCGGCGACGCCCTCTACGGCGTCAAGCGCACCGGTGAGGCCGCCTCCCTCGGACTCACCTTCGGCGACGAGGAGAAGGCGTTCAAGCACCTGGAGTTCGCCACCGCGCGGATCACCGAGATCGAGACCCTGGCGCTGCGCTCGGCCGACCCGGCCGACGCCCCCACCGACGGCTACGTCTCCGCGCTCAGCGACTTCGACAACGACGCCACCGCGGGCACCCGCGCGCTCACCGCCGTCGCCATCGCCGGTGACGGCCGCCAACTGCCCACCCTGCGCACCTGGGCCGACCAGCAGGGCGCCCGGCTGGCCGCGCTGCGGCCCCGGTTCCCGGCCCCGGCGGAGAGCAGGCTGGCCGCGTCGCTGGCGCTGCTGGACAAGATCGAGTCCCGGTCGGCCGGGCTGATCAGCCGGTTCCCGTGCTACCAGGTCGTCTCCGGCGACTCCGACGAGATCGGCGTGCTGCCCGCCACGGCCACCTGCCAGATCCGCCCGGGCGCCCCGCAGGTCCTGCCCGCGCCCGACTCCCAGGCGGGCAACGCCCCCGCCACCGGTAGCCCGGGTACCCCCGCGGGCACCGTCGCGCCGCCGCAGACGACCGGCGCCAACCCGCCGGGCCAGGCCACCACCACGGCGCCCACGGCATCGCCGACGACGAGCACGCGCCCCCCGGTCGTGCCGATCCCGCCGATCATCGGCGGGCCGACGACCACCCGGCCGCCCGGCAGCACCACCACCGCGCCGCCGCCGGTCCAGGTGCCGGTTCCGTTGCCACTGCCCACGATCGCGCTGCCCCCGCTGCTGCCGGGGCTACCCGGGATCGTGATCGGTTGAGGTCCGCGCGAAAGCGGTTGCCGGATCGCTACGCTGTGCCTTGTACGGGCCGGTAGGCCAGAACCACCGGGGAGGCGTGCGGTGTCGTTGCGGCGTGGGGCGAAGAACCAGAACCCCGAACTCGAACGCCTTGCCGCGCTCGCGGGCGAGGCGAGCGCGGAGGCGGCTGTCGCGATGGGACCGTCGAGTCCCAGCCACGCACCGGCACCGGTCGACCTCACCGCCGCCGCCTTCTTCGACGTCGACAACACGATCATGATGGGCGCGTCCATCTTCCACTTCGCCCGCGGCCTGGCCGCGCGCAAGTTCTTCTCCAACTCCGACCTGGTCAAGTTCGCCCTGCAGCAGGTGATGTTCCGCGTCGGCGGCCGGGAGACCGCCGACGGCATCCGCAGCAGCCGCGAACAAGCGCTGTCCTTTGTGGCCGGCCACACGGTCGCCGAACTGACCTCCCTCGGCGAGGAGATCTTCGACGAGCTGATGGCCGACAAGATCTGGCCCGGCACCCGAGCCCTGGCCCAGATGCACCTCGACGCGGGCCAACGGGTCTGGCTCGTCACCGCCACCCCGGTCGAACTGGCCACCATCATCGCCCGCCGACTCGGCCTCACCGGCGCCCTGGGCACAGTCGCCGAGAGCAACGACGGCGTCTTCACCGGCAAACTGGTCGGCGAAATGCTGCACGGCCCAGCCAAAGCCCACGCCGTCCGCTCACTGGCGGCCCGGGAAGGCCTGGACCTGCGCCGCTGCACGGCATACTCGGACTCGTCCAACGACGTACCGATGCTGTCCGTGGCAGGCACGGCGGTCGCGGTCAACCCGGACAGCACCCTGAGGGAACTGGCCCGCAAACGAGGCTGGGAAATCCGCGACTTCCGCACCGGCAGGCGCGCGGCGAAGATCGGCGTGCCGTCGGTGCTCGGTGCAGGGGCACTGGCTGGAGCGGTAGCGGCAGGATTGGCCTACCGCAAACGCGCGATCTAACCAGGCCCACCGGCCTGATCAGACCCGCCACCCAATCCAATCCTTCAGTTCTTCAGCCGCAACGACCCTCAATTCCCTCCCTTAATCCCTATCCCTAAATCTCTAAATGCCGAGCCCGCTGGTACGCAACACCCGTTACGTTTGTGCTCGATTGGTTGGACTGCCTTCGTGTGGGGGGAGGCGACCGCTAAACTTGCCTCGGTGGTGGGGATGCCCTTCTCCCCACGCTTTTTCCCCACGCGGTCGCCTAGGGGCCCCACGCGAAGGCAGTCCAACCAATCGAGCCCCGCTCTTACTTGGGCAACTCGGACCGTGTGCCGCACGCCGACCTACGGTCGACTGTCTTCGGCGGCCCATCGCTGGGGCTGCCCGAGGAAAAGATGGGGGCTCGATCTAGTGAACTCACTTCGTGCGGGGCCCCTAGAGCACCGCGGTGGTGAAAAAAGGGCGGGTGAAGGGCATTCCCCACCACCGGCGAGTTTAGCGGTGCTCTCCCCCCACACGAAGCGAGTCCACTAGATCGAGCATCCGTAGCGGGCCTTGTGTTCCAGCGGGGTTGGCCTCACCGCTGCGGTTTGCCGGGGGGCGGGGAACCACTTGGGCGCCAACGGGGCTGGCCTGTCCGCTGCGGCTTGCCGAGGGGCGGGATTCACTTGGATGCCAGCGAGGTCGTCCTCTCCGCTGCGGTACCAGCGGAAGGAGAGAAGGGGTGGCGGGATCCTGTCGGGTACCACCAGCGGGCTCATTTGTCCAATGTGGATGTTATCCGAAGAAGGGGTTTCCGCGCTGGTCCAGCATTCGGTACAGGGTCTGCTGGATTGTCTCGCGGACCTGGTCGGTCAGTGTGAAGACCAGCATCGGGTCGTCCTGCGCGTCTTCCGCGTAGCCGTCTGTCTTGACTGGTTCGCCGAAGCGGATGTGCCACTTCGACGGGAGCGGGATTGCGCCGAGTGGGCCCAGTAGTGGGAAGAACGGGGTGATCGGGAAGTATGGGAGGCCGAAGAGCCTGGCCAGTGCCTTCACATCCCCGATCTTCGGGTAGATCTCTTCCGCGCCCACGATCGAGCACGGGATGATGGGGACTCCCGTACGCAGTGCCGCTGACACAAATCCGCCACGGCCGAAGCGTTGGAGTTTGTAGCGGTCTGTGAATGGTTTTCCGACGCCCTTGAAGCCCTCTGGCCACACGCCGACCAGTTCGCCGGAGCGCAGTAGTTGTTCGGCGTCGGGGTTGCAGGCCAGGGTTTGGCCGGACTTGCGGGCCAGCGCTCCCAGCATCGGTACCTGGAAGACCAGGTCCGCGCCGAGCATCCGCAGGTAGCGCTGCTGCGGGTGGTTGTCGTGCACGGCCACGGCGGTCATCAGGGCGTCGATGGGCAGGGTGCCGGAGTGGTTGGACACGATCAGTGCGCCGCCCTCGGCGGGGAGGTTCTCGATTCCGCTGACCTCGACTCGGAACCACTTCTGGTACAGCGCGCGCAGTGGTGGCAGCAGCAGGGTGTCCGTGAGCTCCTGGTCGAAGCCGAACTCGTCGACGGTGTAGTCGCCGCTGAGCCTGCGCCGGGCGAAGGCGAGGAGGTCGACTGCGCCCTTGCGCAGGCCCACGGGCTCCGTGCGGGCCGGGGCGGGGCGCAACGGGGTCGGCTGCACCGGTGGGCCCTCCACCGGCTGTGGGCGCCGGTGGTGGTCGGCCCGCTGGAGGGGGATCACGCGTGCTTCCTGCATACCTCTCGCCGCCTCCATCAGGTACGGGTCCCCGTGAGCCCGCGTTCCAGTCCGGCGAGCAGGGCCGGGTCGACGATCGGGCGCAGGCCGCTGCCGTGCACGAAGTCGTCGAAGGCCTGCCGGGTGGTCCAGCGCGGGGTGAAGCCGAAGACCGCGCGCAGCCTGGTCGTGTCCAGGACGCGGCCGTGGTTGAGGTAGCGCACGTGGTCCGGGGAGAAGTCGACCAGTCGTGCGCCGCGCAGCAGGCGGCCCGCTGAGGGCATCGCCGAGCGGGGGACCGGCAGCTGGAGCCTGCCCGCGCGGCGGATGGCCTGGGACAGCATCAGCACGCCGTCGCCGCCCGCGTTGAAGACGCCGGGCACCGGGTGCGTCGCCGCCCGCTCCAGCACGGCCAGGGCGTCCTCGGAGTGCAGCAGCTGGATGCGGGCGTCGTAGCCCAGCACCGTGGGCACCACCGGCAGCGAGAAGTACCGGGTGAGCACCGTGTCCACCCGGGGGCCGATCAGGTTGGTCAGCCGGATCACCGTGACGTCGATGTCCGGGCGCCTGCGGGCGAAGCCGCGCACGTAGCCCTCGACCTCGACGGCGTCCTTGGCGTAGCCGCTCGAGGAGATGTCGCGGGGGGCGTCGTCCTCGGTGAACACCGCGGGGGAACGGGCACCCGCACCGTAGACCGCGGCGGTCGACTTGACCACCAGCCTGCGCACCGACGGTGCCCGCTGGCAGGCCGCCAGCAGCTGCATGGCGCCGATGACGTTCATCTCCTTGACCGCGCTGCGCCGGGACGGCCCGGGCGGGTGGGCCGCGAGCGAGGCGTGCACGACGGTGTCGACCTCGGCCGAGGTGATCACCTTCGCGATCAGCGGGTTGCGGATGTCGGCGCGGACGAACTCGGCGCGCCCCAGGGTGCGCGCCACGTCGCGGTTCGGGGCGGTGGTGTCCACGCCGAGCACGCGGTGGATCTCGGGGTTGGCCGCCAGCCGGGCGGCCAGGTGACCGCCGAGGTAGCCGCCGACCCCGGTGACCAGGACGACTTTGGGCGTCATGGGCTCCCCTGGGGGCAGTGGGCGCTGGAGCCACCGACTCTACGCGCGGCGCAGCGGGCCACCGGCCCGGGCAACACACTCTTAACGCAGGTCACACGGGTTGTTCGCGACCGCCCCAACACGCGGCAGCGCCCGCTCCGGAAGGACCGGGCGGGCGCCGCGCTTGCCGGGAGCAGCTACTTCTTGAGCTTGCGACGCTGGACGCGAGTCTTGCGCAGCAGCTTGCGGTGCTTCTTCTTCGACATGCGCTTGCGACGCTTCTTGATGACCGAGCCCATGTGTGTCCTTCGTGATCTAGAGCGGTCCCGCTCGCGCGTTACCGCCGTGGTCGTTCCGATGTCCGGCGCTCCGGTGTGGCGACGTCACGGACGCACGCCAGGACACCAGGCACAACGGCTGACCAGAGTACCCGCTCGTGTTCACCCCTTCGTCGCCGGGCGGCTCAGCCCGCGTCGAAGTAGGCGTTCTGCAGGTAGTCGTGCACGGCCTTCTCCGGCACGCGGAAGGACTTGCCGACCCGCACGGCGGGCAGTTCGCCGCTGTGCACGAGCCGGTAAACCGTCATCTTCGAGACCCGCATCAGGGTCGCCACCTCGGCCACCGTCAGGAATTGCACCTGCGGTAGTCCGTGGGGATCTTGGTCGCGCTTGCTCGCAGGCATGATCCACCGCGTCCTTAACCACGCGTCGCGCCGCCGGCTTCCCCACCGACGGTTTCGACACGCACGTGTACCGATCGAGAGTAGCGGGACACGTGTGACTGGTGCGACGTCACTTTCGGCTCAATCTGCGTCGTGCGCCGCGCCGAGCTCGCGGGAGCGGTCGCGGGCGGCCTCGATGGCGGCCAGCAGCGCGGCCCGCACGCCGTGCCGCTCCAGCTCCCGGATGGCCATGATCGTGGTGCCCGCGGGCGAGGTCACGGCCTCGCGCAGGGTCACCGGGTGCTCGCCGGTCTCGACCAGCATCGCCGCGGCGCCCACCGCCGACTGCACGATCAGCTTCTCGGCCACCGCGCGCGGCAGGCCGAGCAGGATGCCCGCGTCGATCATGGCCTCGACCAGGAAGAAGAAGTACGCCGGACCGGAACCCGAGAGCGCGGTCACCGCGTCCTGCTGCGACTCGGGCACCCGCACGACCTTGCCGACCACGGAGAGGATCTCCTCGACCACGGCCAGGTGCTCGGCCCCGGCGTGCGCGCCGGGGGAGATCGCGCTCATCGCCTCGCCGACCAGCATCGGGGTGTTCGGCATGACCCGGACGACCGGCACCCCGGGCGGCAGCCGCCGCTCGAACAGCGCCGTGGGCAGCCCCGCGCACAGCGAGACGACGAGGGTGTCCGCGGTCACAGCGGGGGCCAGGTCGTCCAGCAGCGGCTCGATGTCCTGCGGCTTGACGGCCACGACCAGCACGTCGGCGCTCTTGGCCGCGGTCGGCACGTCGACGCCGCGGATGCCGTAGGTGGCGGTCAGCTGCGCGGCGCGCTCGGCCGAGCGCTCAGTGAACAGCAGCTGCTCGGCCTGCCTGCCGCCGTGCAGCAGCCCGGACAGCAGCGCCTCGCCGATCTTGCCCGCGCCGAGCACGGCGATCACGGGCCGGGGGTTCGCCTCAGTCATGCCGATCAGGCTAACGACCCTGCGCCGGACAGTCGCCGACAACCGGCGCTAGCAGTCCGAACCCGAGACCAGCCGGATCAGCGTCTCGTACGCCGGGTCGAGGTCCGGCGCGGTCGAGCAGACGACCACCCCGGGGTCGTCGCCCGCCAGCGCGACCGCCCAGGTCGCACCGGCGGCGACCAGCAGGGCGGCACCGGTCAGCACCAGCAGGCGGCGGGCCCGGCGCCGGTCCGGCGGCGGCCCCGGCGCGGGCACCAGCCAGTCGGGGGGTTCGGTCATCCGATCGCCGAGAGGGCCAGCTGGCGGGCCTGGCAGACCAGCCTGCCGGTGGCGTCGACGACGGTGGCGTCGGAGTCGAACCACATCCCGTGCACCGCCTTGGACTCCACCTGGATGCGCAGCCAGCCCGGCGCCGGGCGGGACCGCAGGTGCGCGGTCAGCTGCACCGTGGGCGACCAGCCCAGCCTGCCCAGGTTGAACGTCACCGGCATCGAGATGTCGCCCGCCACCAGCGCGAACAGCGGGTCGGCGTGCTCACCGCGCGGCCGCGCCCACAGCCGCAGCCGCAGCGGGTCGCCGATGTGGCCGTGCAGGAACCCGGCGCCGTTGGGGTCCAGGCGCACGTCGCAGACCTCGCTGAGCTTGAACGCCGAGGCCGACGGGACCGCGGCCAGGTCGATGGCGTTGCCGGGCGGCTCGGCGGGCTGGTTGGGCAGGTCGGCCCAGGCCGCCCGCTCCCGAGGCAGCCGACCGGTGGTGACCACGCCCTCGACGCAGCTGTGCCCGCTCTGCTCCAGGTGCACGGCCACCACCGTGGTGCGCCTGCCCGATTTGCGCACGTCGGTGCGCAGCAGCACCGGGCCGACCCCCGGCGGGCGCAGGAACTGCGCGCTCACCGACAGCGGGTCGACCAGCGGTGCGCCCGCGCCGCTATGCGTCGCGACCGCGGCCTTGGCCAGCAAGGCCATCAGGAAACCCCCGTGCGGGCGCCCACCGACCGTCCAGGGCGCCGGGAGATCGGCGGTGAATGTGCCGTCTCCCAGCGGTCGCACCCGAACGGCCGCGGCGAACGCCCCGCCTGCGGGGGCCGGACCGCCCGCCCGGACGTCGCCGTGCCCAGCAGCACTACTCATGGGCGATAGCCTGCCACGCCCGCGCTCGCGATTTTGCGCTGTGCCACGGATCAAGCGCGACTCAGCTCTTGGACACCAGCGCGCGCAGGAAGAAGACCGTGTTGGCCGGGCGCTCGGCCATCCTGCGCATGAGGTACCCGTACCACTCGCCGCCGTAGGGGACGTACACCCGCACGGTGTGGCCGAGCTGGGCCAACCGGAGCTGCTCCTCGGGTCGGATGCCGAAGAGCATCTGGTGCTCGAAGGTCCCGGGCTTGCGGCCGTGCGCCTCCGCGCGCTCGCCGATGATCCGCACCAGGCGCGGGTCGTGGGTGGCGAACTTCGGGTAGCCCTCGCCCGCCAGCAGCGCGTTCATGCAGCGCACGTAGCTCTTGTCGACCTCTTCCATCTCCTGGAAGGCGACGCTCTCGGGCTCCTTGTAGGCGCCCTTGCACAGCCGCACCCGCGACCCCTCGGTCGCCAGCGCGGTGGCGTCGTCGAGGGTGCGGTGCAGGTAGGACTGGATCACCGCGCCGACCCACGGCCAACTGGTCCGCAGCTGGGCCAGGATGCGCAGGGTCGAGTCGGTGGTGGTGTGGTCCTCCATGTCGAGGGTGACCGTCGTGCCCGCCGCCTCGGCCGCCCGGCAGATGCGCGAGGCGTTCTCCAGCGCCAGGTCCTCGTCCAGGAGCTGTCCGACGGCCGAGAGCTTGACACTGACCTCAGCCCGGTCGGACAGGCCCTCGGCGTGCAACTGGCCCAGCAGGTCCAGGTAGGCCTGCACGGTGTGCTCGGCCAGGGACGCGTCGGTGGTGTCCTCACCGAGGTAGTCGAGGGTGACGGTGAGACCGGACTGGACGAGCCGCCGGGTGACGGCGACCGCCTCGGCGGTGGTCTCGCCCGCCACGAAGCGGCGGACCACGTCCCGGCTGACGGGAGCGGTCGCCACCAGACGGCGGATGGTGCCGTTTCGGGCGGCAGCCAGGATCAACGAGCGCAACGGGTTCACGAGCGGAACTGTACGGCCCGATCGCCCGCGCGCAACCATCCGTCCGGTCGTCCTACGTTTAGGCCGTTTCGCCTAGGTGCAGGCGGGCGAACAGCAGCGCCTCGGCCAGGTCGCGCACCCGGTCGGCCGGGTCGCGGGCCCGCCGGGTGCTGATCTCGACCACCACCTGGCCGGTGAAGCCCCGCTCGACCAGCCACTCGCACAGCCGCGCGCACGGCTGGTCGCCGCGGCCGGGCACCAGGTGCTCGTCCTTGCGCAGGCCGGTGCCGTCGGCCAGGTGGACGTGCCGCAGGTTGTCGCCCATCCGGCCGGCCAGCGCCATCGCGTCCATCCGCGCGGCCGAGGTGTGCGACAGGTCGATGGTGTAGTTGCGGTGCCCGACGTCGGTCGGGTCGATCGAGGGCCGGAACGCGGTCATCTCCACCGACCGCACACCCAGCTCGCGCCGCACCGGGAACATGTTCTCCACCGCGACGGCGACCCCGCTGGTGTCCTCCAGCCCGGTGACCAGGTCGGCGAACCCGTCGGCGTAGCGGCGCTGCCAGCGGAACGGCGGGTGCACCACGACGGTCGGCGCGCCCAGGTCCTGCGCGGCCTCCACCGCTCGGCGCAACCGCACCTCGGGGTCCGGCGACCAGATCCGCTGGGTGATCAACAAGCACGGCGCGTGCACCGCCATGACCGGGACCCCGGTGCGCCGGGCGCGGCGGGCCAGCGCGGGCACGTCCTGGCTGAGCGGGTCGGCCCAGACCATCACCTCGACGCCGTCGTAGCCCAGCTCGCCCGCCAGCTCGAAGGCCGCCGAGGCCGTCCGCGGCCACACCGACGCCGTGGACAGGCCGATCGGGACCCGGGTCAACGCCCCAGCAGCAGCAGGGCGGCCGGGGAGACCGTCGCGAGCAGGCCGACCAGCACGGCCAGCACGGTGGTCTGCAGGTCCTCGGCCTTGCGGACCTTGCGCACGATCAGCACCAGTCCGACGATCACGACCAGCGCGCCGATCAGGGCGGCGGCGGGCAGCACCCGCCAGAGCCAGTTGAAGCCCAGCCAGACGGCCGCGCCGCCGACCACGCCCAGGGCCAGCTGCCCGGCCATGATCAGCCACTCGCGCCCGGGCGAGCCCTCGGCCGCGGGCTCGGCCTCCTCGGCCCGCTCCCGGTCGTCCTCGTCGTCCCGGTCGTCGAGGTCGGTGCGCTCGTCCCGGTCGTCGAAGTCGTCGAACTCGTCATCGAGGTCGGCGCCCGCGGCCCGGCCGCGCGGCGGCCGCCCGGCGGGGAACTCGTCGTGCGCCTCGTAGTCGGTGAACCGGCCCGCAGCCTTGTCGTCGAAGCCCTCGAACTCCTCGTGGAACTCCGGCGGCGGGCCGCTCGCGTCGACCGCGGTCTCGGCCGAGTCACCTGCGAACTCCGGCCTGCCGCGCTGCGGCCCGAACCCGGGCCTGCCGGGGCCGGGCGCGTCCGGCGGCGGGGCGGGCAACTGCTGCGAGGGCTGTTGCTGCTGGGCGGGTTGCTGCTGGGACGGCTGGGGCCCGCGAGCTGTGCCGGGCGCCCGGCGGGGCAGCAGCGGGGCGCGGTTGGGCGCCTTGGCCAGCCCGGCGGGGGGCTCGGCCGGGTCCGGACCGCGGTCGTCGACGGGCACCGGCGGCAGCCGCCCCGGCGGCGGGCCGACGGGTCGGTCGGGTTCGGGTGGGCGCGTCCGGTCGACGGCCGGGCCGGGCTCACCGAGCGGGCGCGGCGGCCCGCCGGGTTCGGCGGGCACCCGGGGCAGCTGCTCGGTGTGCGGTTCGGCCTGGTCGAGCCGGGCGGCGGGCGGGCGCTGGTCGACCGGCGGCATGACCCGCTGCGGGGCGTGCGGCGGCGGCGCGACCGGGCGGTGCTGCTCGGTCGGCGGCTGGACCGGGTCGACCCGCGGCGGCCGCTGCCCCGGGCGGGGCGGGACGACCGGGCGGTGCTGCTCGGTGGGCGGCTGCTCGACCCGGCCGTTGACCGGGCCCCGGCGCTCGGTGGGGGGCAGCTCGACCGGCGGCCGCGGCTGGGCCTGCGGGGGGACGGGCAGCTGCTGGGACGGCTGCGGGCGGCCCTGCCGGTGCGAGGTGCGCTCGTGCGGGCCCTGGTCCTCGCGGATCGGCAGCAGCTTGCCGCTGTCGGACATGACCCGCTCGATGATCGCCTGCGGAGCGGTCTCCGAGGCGTCGTCTGGCTTGCGCCGACGACGCCTGGGGGCGCTCTCACCCGAGCTGCCGCCGTACTTGGCCAGCAACTCGGCGACAGTGCGCTGTTCCGAACCGCCTTCTTGACTCATCCACTCCACCGTGCCCCGTGCTGGCCGATCCGTCCAGTGCCGGCACGCTCCGCGGGTGACCGCGCTGGCGCGGCCACCCCGATCATGTCAGTCCGAGAGGACAGTGTGGTCCTCACCATTCGTCTGGTCCAGCCGTCGGAGGATGACGCCCTCGCGCAGCGCCCACGGCCCGATCTCCACCTCGGGCAGTGACAACGCTCGCATAGTGGCCTGCGCCACCAGCGCCCCGGCCACCAGTTGGTGCGCCCGGCTGGGGCTCACGCCCTCCAGCTGGGCCAGGTCCGCGGCCGACATCCGGGTGACGAAGGCGATCAGCTGGCTCAGCCCGGTCTCGGTGAGCACCCGGCGCACCCGGGGCCCGGCCGAGGACGGCGCGGCACCGGTGAGCCGGGCCAGGGTGCGGAAGGTCTTGGAGGTGGCCACCGCGCGGTCGGGCACGCCGAACTTGGCCGCGCGCCGGGCGACCGGGGCGAGCTGGTCGGCCAGCCACTCCGCGGTGCGCCCCACCTGCTCGCGGGTCGGCGGGTCGCTGGTGAACCGGGTCCGGGTGAGCCTGCCCGCGCCCAGCGGCAGCGACCAGGCGAAGTCGGGGTCCTCGTCGATCCCGGCGGCGATCTCCAGCGAGCCGCCGCCGATGTCGAGGACCAGCAGGTTGCCCGCCGACCAGCCGTACCAGCGGCGGGCGGCGAGGAAGGTGTAGCGGGCCTCGTCCTCCCCGGAGAGGACCTTGAGCTCGACCCCGGTCTCCTTGGCCACCCGGCGCAGCACCGCGGCGGAGTTGCCCGCCTCGCGCACCGCCGAGGTGGCGAAGGCCATCAGGTCCTCGCAGCCCAACCGGACCGAGGACTCCTTGGCCGCGGCCACCGTCCGGACCAGCTCGTCGGCGCCCACCCGGGACAGCTGGCCGGAGGCGGTGATCCGCTCGGCCAGCCGCAGCACGGTCTTCTCCGACCGGGCGGGCGTCGGGTGGGCACCCCGACGAGCGTCCACCACGAGCAGGTGGACGGTGTTGGAGCCGACGTCAAGCACACCTAGGCGCACGGCAGAACCGTACAGGTCGGGTGATCAGGACTCGAACTTGTAACCCAGGCCGCGCACCGTGACCAGGTGCCGCGGCGAGGCCGGGTCGGGCTCGATCTTGGACCGCAGCCGCTTGACGTGCACGTCCAGGGTCTTGGTGTCCCCGACGTAGTCCGCGCCCCACACCCGGTCGATGAGCTGGCCGCGGGTGAGCACCCGGCCGACGTTGCGCAGCAGGTACTCCAGCAGGTCGAACTCCTTGAGCGGCAACGGGATGTCGGTGCCGTCCACAGTGACCACGTGCCGCTCGACGTCCATTCGGACCGGTCCGGCCGCGAGCACCTGGGGCAGCAGCTCGCCGTCGCCACCGGCCTCGCCGCCGCGGCGCAGCACCGCGCGGACCCGGGCGATCAGCTCGCGCGCGGAGTACGGCTTGGTGACGTAGTCGTCGGCGCCGAGCTCGAGCCCGACCACCTTGTCGATCTCGCTGTCCCGGGCGGTCACCATGATCACCGGCACGGCCGAGCGCTGGCGCAGCGCCTTGCAGACGTCGGTGCCGCTCATCCCGGGCAGCATCAGGTCCAGCAGCACGATGTCGGCGCCGTTGCGGTCGAACTCCTCCAGCGCCTGCTGGCCGGTCGCGGCCACCGCGGCGGTGAAGCCCTCCTTGCGCAGCAGGAAGGCAAGCGGGTCGGCGAAGGACTCCTCGTCCTCGACGATCAGCACTCTCGTCATGCCATTCCTCCGTGATCGGTAACCGCGCCGTCGGCTTTCGACGGTGCGCTCCCCCGGCCGCCCACCTTGATGAGCTCCACGCCGTTGGTGGTCTCCGCCGGGGTGTCGATGTGCGCGGGTATGCGCAGGGTGAAGGTCGACCCGAGACCGGGCTTGCTCCACAGCCGCACCTCGCCGCCGTGGTTGGCCGCGACGTGCTTGACGATCGCCAGCCCGAGGCCGGTGCCGCCGGTGGCGCGCGAGCGGGCCTTGTCGACGCGGTAGAACCGCTCGAACACCCGCTGCTGCTCCTCCTCGGCGATGCCGATGCCGCGGTCGGTCACCGCGATCTCGATGAACCCGCCCGCGCGGGTGCGGCTCACCGACACCGGACTGCCCGGTGGCGAGTAGGCCAGCGCGTTCTCCAGCAGGTTCGACAGGGCCGTCACCAGCAGCGTGCGGTCGCCCTCGACCAGCAGGCCGCTGTCCTCGTCGGTGGTGACCTCGATGCCGGTGGACTCCATGACCAGCTGGGCGCGGCCCATGGCCTCGCGCACCACGGCGTCGACGTCGACGGTGTTCATCTCCGGCAGCCGCTCGGCGCCCTGCAGCCGCGACAGCGCGATCAGCTCGGTGACCAGCAGCCCGAGCCGGTTGCCCTCGCGCAGGATCTTGGCGGTGAACCGGCGCACCTCGACCGGGTCGTCCGCGGCGTCGAGGACGGCCTCGGCCAGCAGGGCCATCGCGCCGACCGGGGTCTTGAGCTCGTGGCTGACGTTGGCCACGAAGTCGCGCCGGGTGGCCTCCAGCCGGACCGCCTCGGACTGGTCGTCGGCGTCGACGGCGGTGAACCCGTCGCCGAGCGGCCGGACCTCGCCGAGCACCGCCTCCGGCGTGCGGCCGCCGCGCGACTCCAACGGCGAGAGATCGATCTCGATCGGCTCGTTGGTCTCGACCACCACCTCGGCGGCCTTGCGGGCGCGGTCGTCGACCCGGTTGTTGCGCACCAGGCCGAGCTCCTCGGCGCGCGGGTTGTGGATCACCACGTCACCGAAGTGGTTGAGCACCACCACGCCGGTGTGGGTGGAGTGGATGATCCGTTGGACCAGGTCGGCGACGGTGGGGCCGGTCGGCGTGCGGCCGGTGTTCCGCGGCCGGGAGCGGCCGATCAGGAAACCGACGAACAGGCCGATCAGCAGGATGCCGAGCGACAGCGCGAAATAGACCGGGGCGGCCACGCCATGGATCGTAAGCAGTCGGACCGGCCCTTTGACCAGCCCGGACGGCGCATTGGTGACCGTGCCGACACCGTTGCGCCTGCTTGTTCCCCGACCGGCCAAGCCTCGTTCACTCGATCGTGTCCTACTGATCAGTAGCTTTCGGGGGTGCTGCGGGCGTTGCTGCCGTCCATTCCCTGTTCGGGGGATCACACCCGGGCGTATGGGTCTTGGTCGTGTCGGGCTCTTGGTGGACGCGCCTCGGGGCTTGCTTGCGTGCGGCTTGCCTGGGGGTGGGGTGCGCCTCGGGGTTTGCTCGGGCGGGGTGCTGGATTGGGTGGAGTGGCTTTGCCCGGGGCCCCTAGGGGCGATCGTCGTGGGAAAAGCGGGTGGGGAAGGGCATCCCACGACCACAGCAAGTTTACGATCGCCCCTCCCCCCAGACAAAGCCACTCCACCCAATCCAGCAGGTGGGTTGTGAGGTGCGGTTGTGTTGGGAGACAAGGGTTGCTGGAGTTTTTGGGCGTCCGCGATGGGGCTTGGCGTGGGGCTTGAGCAAGCTCGGGCGGGCGAGGCAGAAGGGGCACTCGGCTCGCGGAGGCAAAAGCGGCGGGGTGCGTTCACCCGTGCTGTCGTGCGGCGGGGGTGTCGGTGCAGCCGGGGTGTCGCGCCAACCGGTTGGGTTAGTCGGGTTGGTCGAAGTGGATGACCAGGGCCCTCCCCGCCTGCGTGGCGGTGGCCAGCGCGGGCGGGGAGGTGCGGCTCGTGGTCGTGGCTGCTAGCGGCCCTGATTGGCGACCTTGTTGATCGCGGCGGCGGCGGCCTCGGGGTCGAGGTATTCGCCGCCGGGGGTGGTGGGTTTGAGGGTGTCGTCCAGGTCGTAGCGCAGCGGGATGCCGGTGGGGATGTTCAGGCCGGCGATGGCCTCGTCGGAGATGCCGTCGAGGTGCTTGACCAGGGCGCGCAGCGAGTTGCCGTGTGCGGCGACCAGCACCGTCTTGCCCGCGCGGAGGTCGGGGACGATCTCGTCCTCCCAGTACGGGATCAGCCGGGCGAAGACGTCCTTGAGGCACTCGGACAGCGGTGCGCGGTCGCCGAGGTGGGCGTAGCGGGGGTCGGCGTCCTGGCTGAACTCGCTGCCCTTCTCGATCGGGGGCGGCGGGACGTCGTAGGAGCGGCGCCAGAGCATGAACTGCTGCTCGCCGAACTCCGCGAGGGTCTGCTTCTTGTCCTTGCCCTGCAGCGCCCCGTAGTGCCGCTCGTTGAGCCGCCAGTCGCGCTTGACCGGGATCCAGTGCCGGTCGGCGGCGTCGAGGGCCAGGTTCGCCGTGGTGATCGCGCGCCGCTGCAGGGAGGTGTGCACGACGTCGGGGAGGACGTTCGCGGCGCGCAGCAGTTCGCCGCCCCGGGTCGCCTCGGTGACGCCCTTGTCGGATAGCTGGACGTCAACCCAGCCGGTGAACAGGTTCTGTGCGTTCCACACGCTCTCGCCGTGGCGGAGCAGCACCAGGGTTGCGATGGCCATGGCGGAAGCCTGCCAGACGGGCCGCCGACCCCCGGCGGAGCCGCACACCGGGCGGGCTTGACACGACCGCCAAACAGTTGTTCTGGACTAAAGGGCGGCAGTGGCTGGACCGCCCGGCGCAGCAGGTGTCATGCACACCACACTCGATAGCCCGTTCGGGCTAACTTGCCGCCGCCATCTGCGCGTCTTCGCACCGATAGTTGTTAGATCACACAATTCCGTAACCGAATAGTTACTCACTGGCAGCAACATCCACGAATGGTGTAACAGTCGGCCTTGTGCAGTTGTCCGGCATCTGACAAGTTGACCTAAGCCGCACTGGACCAGCTCCCACGCACTCCCTGGTCCGGGCGGCGTCCCGCGCGGCTCGACTCCCCTGCCGAGCCGCCGGGCCCGCGCTGTCCCGGGCTCCCCCCGCCACGGGACGCAGCGGGCTGGCGCGGGGCGGTTCGGGATCTACGACTCCCCCCTCGCTCGAACCGCCCCGCGACTCTTAAGCCGGGATCTCCGCAGGCTTGGGCCGCGCGCGCCGCCTAGACCGCCACCACAGGTAAGCGGGCACCGCGAGGACCACCGCGAACGGCAGCACCGTCCCGACCACACGCAGGACGAACCCACCCGCGTCCAGGAACGCGTTCCACCCCACTGCCAGTGCGCCGAGGAACGAGTCGTCGTCCTCCTCCCGCACCGGCGCGGGCGCTCCGTCCTGGCTGATCCGCACAGTCACCGTCGACATCGCCACACTTCCCGCGAGCGCCTGCTGCCGCTTGAGAAGCGACTCCAGGTCGGCCTCGCGGCGGGTCACCTCGGACTCCAGCTGGACGATCTCGGAGATCCCGGTCGCCCGGTCGAGCAGCAGCCGGACCCGGTTGAGGCTGGCCCGCTGGGTCTGGATCCGGCTGTCCACGTCGACGACCTGCTCGGTGACGTCCTGCGCGGTCTGCGACTGCGACCGGACCTTGCCCGCACCGCCCACCTGGGTGAGCACGGAGTCGAGCCGGTCGGAGGGCACGAACAGGGTCAGCGTCGCGTACCGCTCGGAGACCTGTTCCTGCCCGGTGTAGCCGCCGACGACCACCACGGCGTTCTTGGCCTTGCCGACAGCCTCGAACACCGAGTCCGCCGATAGCTCTACCGTCGCCGTGCGGACCAGCTTGCGGTCAACTCCAGGCTGGCTTACCGGGTCGGTCTTGGGCTGGTCAGCGCCGCTGGCCGTTGGTGCGGCCGCCTTCGCCCCCGAGCCGCTGGTAGCGCTGTTGTCGCTCTCGGCGGCGGCGTCACCGGGCAGTGCTGGCGCCACCGCGCGCGCGGGCGCGCCTCCCGACGAGCTGCTGTCCTGCGACGAGCACCCGGCCATCCCCACGGCCGTCATGGCTATCAGCAACCCGGCTAAGCGGGCTCGTCTCGCGGTCATTGGTCCCCTCCGAGTCCGACACAGTCCCAAGCGTCTGTCTCCCAGACGTGGTCAGTGCGAAGGGGCGTTGCCAGATGCCGGTTACGAGTCGGCCTCGGCTGTGCCACCACCCGGACTCGTCGGCAGGAGGAGGTGCTCGAACGCCTTGAGGTTGGCCAGCGACTCCCCGCGCGAGGTGCGCCAGTCCCACTCCCGCCGGATCGCGGTGGCGAAGCCGATCTCCAGCAGCGTGTTGAAGTCGCCGTCGGCGGTCTCCAGGACCTGGCCGAGGACGCGGTCGAGCTCGTCGGCGGTCACCGCCGCGTGGCTCATCCGGCCGGTCAGGTAGATGTCGCCCAACCGGTCGACGGTGTAGTGCACGCCGTAGAGGCGGGCGTTGCGGCGCAGCAGGAAGCGGTAGACCGCCTCGTGCGCCTCGTCCGGGGCTCGGCAGACGAACGCCTCGACCAGCAGGGCGTGGTTGCCCACGACCAGCCTGCAGTTGGTCTGCTGCTTCTTGGTCCCCGGCAGCGTCAGGGTGAAGTGGCCCGGCTGCGGGTGCTCGTAGGGGACCTCGCGCTCGTCGAGCGCGGCGGAGATGACCTGGTCGAGTGAATCCGTCACACCGCAACCTCAGCACGCAGCAGCGAGTACCGCAGTGCGTGCCCGGCCTCGACGTAACCCGCGACGAGCGCGTCGGTGGTCCGGTCCCAGGAGAACTCGTGCGCGTGCCGCAGTGCGCCCGCGCCCAGCTCGGCGCGCAGCCCTGGGGCGGCGGCGAGCCTGCCGAGCGCGTCCGCCCAGTCGGCGGTCGCGTGCCCGTCGACCAGCAGGCCGGAGCTGCGGTCGGCCACCGCCACCGGCAGCCCGCCGACAGCGGCCGCAACGACCGGGGTACCGCAGGCCTGGGCCTCCAGGGCGACCAGGCCGAAGCTCTCGTTGTGGCTGGGCACGGCCACGATGTCCGCCGCGCGGTAGACCGCCGCCAGCGCGGCGCCCGCCTGCGGCGGGATGAACCGGACCACGTCGCTGATGCCCAGCGCGGCGGCGAGGTCCTGGAGCGCGGCGGGCTGGTCCAGACCCGTGCCCGAAGGTCCGCCCGCGACCAGCACGACCAGCCGCGACCGGGCGACGGTGCCCCGGGCCAGCAGCTCGGCCGCGGCGCGCAGCAGCACGTCGGGGGCCTTGAGCGGCTGGATCCGGCCGACGAAGGCGATCACCAGCGCGTCCGGCGGCAGCCCCAGCCCGGCCCGGGCGGCGCGCCGGTCGCCGGGGCGGAAGCGGTCGAGGTCGACACCGGGGGCGATGGTCCGCACCTTCTCCGGCGCGGCGTCGTAGAGGTCGACGAGCTGCGCGGCCTCGACGGCGGTGTTGGCGATGAGCTGGTCGGCCTCGTCGACCACCTGCTGCTCGCCGATCACCCGCACCCGCGGCTCCGGGGTGTCACCCGCGGCCAGCGCGGCGTTCTTGACCTTGGCCAGGGTGTGCGCGGTGTGCACCAGCGGCACCCCCCAGCGCTCGCGGGCCAGCCAGCCGACCTGCCCGGAGAGCCAGTAGTGCGAGTGCACCAGGTCGTAGTAGCCGGGCTCGTGGCGGGCCTCGGCGCGCAGCACGCCCGCGGTGAACGCGCACAGCTGACCGGGCAGCTCGGCGCGCTGCAGCCCCTCGAACGGGCCCGCGGACACGTGCCGGACCAGCACGCCGGGGGCCAGCTCGGCGACCGGGGGCAGGTCCGAGGAGGTGGCCCGGGTGAACACCTCGACGGCGATGCCGCGCCGGGCCATCCGGGTGGTGGTCTCGGTGATGTAGACGTTCATGCCGCCCGCGTCACCGGTGCCGGGTTGCTCCAGCGGGGACGTGTGGACCGACAGCACCGCGACCCTGCGCGGACTGCGCAGCTGCCTGGGACCCACCCCGGTTCACCCCTTCCGACCCACCGCGAACTCGCGCAGGGCCCGGTTGAACCCGTCGGCGCGCTCGGCGAAGGGCGCGTGCCCCCCGCCCTGGAACCAACGCGCCGCCGCACCCGGAATCTTCCCGAGGGCGTAGTCGGCGGCGGCCGGGGCGACCACCGCGTCGTCGGTCCCGTGCGCGACCAGGGTGGGCACGGTAATACCCGCGAGCACCTCGGCGCTGCCGACGTCTCGCCTGAACAGGGCGCCGCGGACCGCCGGGGGCACCCGCAGGGTGGCCCCGATCCAGGCCTGGACCTGGGCACCGTCGGCGGGCTCGGCGGTCATCGCGAGTGTGAGCGAGGTGACAGCGGGCACCGCCACAGCCGGGTCGGCGGAGAGCACACCGGGGATTGCCGCGCGCATCGCCGCACCGATCGTGCCGCCCGGGTGACCTCGACCGATCTCGGTGAGCGCGCCCACCAGGACGATGCCCGCCAGGCTGGCGCAGCCGCGCTCGCGGACGTAGTCGGTGACGACCAGACCGCCGTAGGACCAGCCGACGACCACGGCGGGTGCCCCGGCGAAGTCGAGCACGGCGGCGAGGTCCTCAGCCCAGACGGCCGGGTCGTCGTAGCCGTCCGGCGGGACGTCGGACTCGCCGTGACCGCGCAGGTCGAGGGCGATCAGGTGGTGGTCACGGGCCACGTCGGCGTCGCCGAGCTGCCGCTCCCAGCACCGGCGGGACTGCGCCCAGCCGTGCACCAGGACGATCGGCGGCCGCTCCGGGTCGCCCGCGGTGCGCAGTGCCAGGCGCGCGCCCCGGGCACCGGTGACCGCGTGGATCAACGCAGCGCCGACATCTTCTGCCACTGGCCCCACGGGATCAGCCAGTCGTAGACGTCCGAGGTGGTCGGCATGGACGCCTTCGAGCCGGTGATCTCCACCGGGTCGCCGATCAGCGCGCTGTCGAAGTACGCCTTGGCGTCGGCCTCGAGCAGGTTGACGCAGCCGTGCGAGGTGTTGGCCTTGCCGATGTTGGCCCGGTTGTCGTTGTTCTCGTGGATGAACTCGCCGTGGTTGGAGATCCGCACGGCCCACTTCTTCATCACGTTGGTGTAGCCGTACTTCGGGTTCGAGAAGTCGCCGACCGGGTCCTTCTGCATGACGATCAACG
This sequence comes from Actinokineospora sp. NBRC 105648, assembly GCF_030269645.1. Taxonomy (GTDB): domain Bacteria; phylum Actinomycetota; class Actinomycetes; order Mycobacteriales; family Pseudonocardiaceae; genus Actinokineospora. The sequence goes on from NZ_BSTR01000007.1 coordinate 75,885, forward strand.
TGCCGTTGGGCGTGTTCAGGTCCGGGTCGGCGTCCTTGCCGTTGCTCGAGGGGTAGGTCGCGACCACGGCGCCGTCGCGGTAGACGTTCATCTTGTGGTCCGGGGTGTTGACCTTGACCACCTGGTTGCGCCCGATGGTGAACTTCGTGCTCAGGTCGGCCTTGCCGTAGGCGCCACCGCCGTAGGCCAGGCCGTAGAGCTTCGCGGTGACGGTGACCTTGGTGCCCGCGGGCCAGTACTCCTGCGGCCGCCAGTCGACCTGCTGGTCGTTGAGCCACGCCCACGAGCCCTCGACCGGGCTGGAGGTGTCGACCTTGAGCGCCTTCTCGACCGCGGCCTTGTCGGTGACCTTGCCCTCGGGGAACTTGACGCTGATCGGCATCCCGACGCCCACCGTGGCGTTGTCGGCCGGGTTGATCGTCGCGCGCGGGGTCTTGGCGGGCTTGAGGGTGGTGAACGCGCCCTTGAGCTCCACCTTCTTGCCGTCGGAGCCGGTGGCCGCGGCGGCGTAGGAGTACTTCTTCGCGTAGCCGAGCACCTCGGCGGAGGTCCAGCTGAGCTTGTCGGCCGCGACCTTGCCGGGGACCGCCTTGCCCTCCGGGGAGAGCAGCTCGACCGAGTCGATGGCGCCCTCGGTGACGGTGATCTTGACCGGCTCACCGGGCGGCACGTCGACGGCGTCCACGGCCGGGCTGGCGACCAGCTTGGCCTTCGCGGGCTCCTCGGCCTGGGTGCCCCCGCCGGACCCGCCCGGCGCGCCCTGCCCGCCCGCGGTGCCCGGTTGCTCGGAGGTGCAGGCGGCGAGCAGCGCGAGAACCAGGAAGAGGAGCCCGATCAGGCCGCGCGTCCGGGTCGTCGAAGCCGTTCGTCTCACCGTGGACCTCCAATGTGTAGTGCTGTCCCCACCGATGAGGACGCCTGAGCGGCGGTGGGGTGTAGCCACCTCAGGTGTGACTGTGCTCATAACCCCTTCGCGCCCCACGGGGATACCCGCAGGAGAGGATCAGGGCCGTGAACAACCCCATTGCAGTAGTGACCGGAGCCAGCGCGGGCATCGGGGCGGCGACCGCCCACCACCTCGCGGCGGCCGGGTTCGACGTCGTGCTCGGCGCCCGGCGGCTCGACCGGCTGGCCGAGGTCGCGCGGGCGGTCGGCGGCGTCGCGATCGAGCTGGACGTGACCGACCCCGCGTCGGTCGAGGCGTTCACCGACCAGGTCCCAGGGTGCCACGTGCTCGTCAACAACGCCGGGGGCGCCAAGGGCCTCGACCGGGTGGTCGAGGCCGACGAGGAGCGCTTCCGCTGGATGTTCGAGGCCAACGTGCTGGGCACGCTGCGGGTCACCAAGGCCCTGCTGCCCAAGCTCATCGCGTCCGGGAACGGGCACGTGGTGACCGTCACCTCGATCGCCGCGCAGGAGGTCTACGACGGCGGATCCGGCTACACCGCGGCCAAGCACGCGCAGTCGGCGCTGCACCGCACCCTGCGCGGGGAGCTGCTGGGCGAGCCGGTGCGGTTCACCGAGGTCCTCCCGGGCATGGTCGAGACCGACTTCTCGGTGACCCGCTTCGACGGCGACGCCGAGAAGGCCGCGAAGGTCTACGACGGCATCGACCCGCTCACCGCCGACGACGTCGCCGAGGTGATCGCCTTCGCGGTCACCCGGCCCGCGCACGTGAACCTGGACCAGATCGTGCTCAAGCCGCGCGCCCAGGCCTCGGCGACCCGGGCGCACCGGGTCAGCTGAGCGCGCAGTTGACCAGCACCGGCTCGGGGTGCAGGTCGACGCCGAAGGCCGCCCGCACGCCGTCGCGGACCTGCAGGGCCAGCCCGAGCAGGTCCGCGGTGGTGGCCTCGCCGCGGTTGGTGAGCGCCAGGGTGTGCTTGCTGGACAGCGCGGCCCGGCCCCGGGTGTAGCCCTTGGCGAAGCCCGCCCGCTCGATCAGCCAGGCCGCGGACAGCTTCGAGGTCCCCGGGCCCGCCGGGTAGCGCGGGACCGGGACGTCCGGGCCGACGGTGGCCACGATCCGGGCCAGCACGTCGTCGATGGCGGCGTCCGGGACGATCGGGTTGGTGAAGAACGAGCCCGCGCTCCAGGTGTCGTGGTCGGCCGGGTCGAGCACCATGCCCTTGCCCCGGCGCAGCGCCAGCACGGCCTCGCGGGCGGCGGCCACCGGGACGCGCTCCTCCTGGCGCACGCCCAGCGCCCGGGCCAGCTCGGTGTAGCGGATCGGCGCGGACAGGCCGTCGTCGGCCAGCTCGAACCGGGCGCGCAGCACGACGGCGCGGTCGGTGCCCTTGAGGATGCTGGTGCGGTAGTCCATGCCCAGCTCGTCGGCGCGCAGGGTGCGGACCTCGCCGGTCGCCCGGTCGAACAGGTCGACCGAGAGGAGCACCTGGGCCACCTCGACCCCGTAGGCGCCGACGTTCTGCACCGGCGTCGCGCCGACCAGGCCGGGGATGCCGGACAGGCACTCCAGCCCGCCCAGACCGGCCTCCACGGTGCCCGCGACGACGGTGTCCCAGTCCTCACCCGCCTCGACGGTGAGCTGGACCCGGCCCGCCTCGGTGCAGTCGATCTTGCTGCCGTGGTTGGCCACGTGCACCACGGTGCCGTCGAAGCCGAGGTCGCCGACCACCAGGTTGGAGCCGCCGCCGACGACGAGCAGCGGGGTGCCCGCCAGGTCGGCCGCGCGCACCGCGTCGACCACCTCGGCCGCGGTGGCGGCGGAGACGAATCTGGCGGCCGGTCCGCCCAGGCGCAGGGTCGTGTAGCCGCTGAGCGGGACGCCGGTGCGGACGTCGGCACCGAGGGGGAGGCTGGTCACGGGCACCAACGGTAACCTCCTGCGCATGGCCAGCCGTATCGAGCACCGCGCGGAGTTCACCGCGCCCGCCGCCACCGTGCACGCCCGACTGGTCGACCGGGCGTTCCTGGAGGAGCGGCTGCGGGTGCTCGGCGGGAAGGACGCGGCCCTGGTCTCCTACACCGAGACCGGCGGCGCGGTGGAGTACCGGCTGCGCCAGGGCATCGACGCGGCCCGCCTGCCCTCGATCGTGCGCAGCCTGGTCAAGGGCGACCTGGTGGTCGAGCGGACCGAGACCTGGCGGCCGGACGGCGACGCCTTCGCGGGCACGACGGCCGCGTCCGTGGCCGGGGTGCCGGGTGAGATCAAGGGCACCTACCGGCTGGCCGACGCGGCGGGCGGGAGCGCGCTGCGCACCGACGCCGAGGTGAAGGTCCGGGTGCCGCTGATCGGCGGCAAGATCGAGTCGGTCATCGCCGAGCAGGTGCGCAGGCTGCTGGCCAGTGAGGCCGAGTTCGCCGCCACCCGGGTCTGACCCGTGGCACGCGTTCCCCGGCTCGCCGCGGGCCGGGCCCGGGCGCTGGGCGCGCCCACCCGCGGCACCACCAACCCCAACCGGCTGCGCCGGGTCGACCGGTGGCTGGTCGGGTCGCCGCTGGTGCGCGCGGTGCTCGACGGCGAGCCGCTGGTGGTCGACCTCGGGTACGGCGCGAACCCGGTGACCACCGTGGAGATGGCCCGCAGGCTGCGGGCGGTGTGCCCGGGCGTGCGGGTGCTGGGCCTGGAGATCGACCCGGAGCGGGTGGCGGCGGCCCGACCGTCGGCGGACCCCCCGTTCGTGGACTTCCGCCGCGGCGGGTTCGAGCTCGCGGGGGCGCGGCCGGTGCTGCTGCGGGCGTTCAACGTGCTGCGCCAGTACACCGAGGCCGAGGCGTGGTCGTCGTGGGAGACGATGCGGGCGCGACTGGCGCCGGGCGGCCTGCTCGTCGAGGGCACGTGTGACGAGATCGGCCGCCGGTGCACGTGGGTGACCCTCACGGCGGACGGCCCGCTCACCTTCACCCTGGCGTGTCTGCCCGCCGGGATCGACCGGCCGTCAGACCTCGCGGAGCGACTGCCGAAGGTCCTGATTCACCGGAACGTGGCAGGCGAGCGGGTCTGGGACCTCCTGCGCGCCCTGGACGCCTGCTGGGCGACCGCCGCCCCGTACGCCCCCTTCGGCCCCCGGGCGCGGTGGGTGGAGACGATCAGGCTGCTCTCGGCGGAGGGCTGGCCGGTCCTCGACGACCGCCGCCGGTGGCGCCTGGGCGAGGTCACCCTGCCGTGGTCAGCCGTGGCTTGACTCTGCCGTTACGTCAACTTCTACGGTGGTCCCAGGCCGGACGGACCGGCCGTGAGGGAGACGGACCGATGGCCTGGTCGATCGCGCAGGTGGCCCGGATGTCGAAGGTGACGTCGCGGACGCTGCGGCACTACGACGAGATCGGCCTGCTGCCACCCGCGTGGGTGGGCGACAACGGCTACCGGTTCTACGAGCAGGAACAACTGCTGCGGTTGCAGCAGATCCTGGTGCTGCGCTCGCTGGGCCTCGGCTTGGACACCATCGCCGAGATCGTCCGCGAGGGCCGCGACCAGGCGGCGGTGCTGCGCCTGCACCACCGCTGGCTGCTCGCCGAACGCGACCGCTTCGACCGGTTGGCGCGCACAGTCTCCCGAACGATCACGGATGTGGAGGCAGGCAAGGAGATGACCAAGAAGTCAGCCGAGCACTGGTTCGACGGGTTCGACGCCGGGCAGCAGGAGAAGCTGCGGGAGGAGGCCCGCGAACGCTGGGGCGCCGAACAGGTGGACGCGGCCAACGCCGAGATCACGGCCAAGGGCGCGGACTGGTGGGCCGAACACGGCCAGGAGTGGGTGAACATCCTGGACGCACTGGTGGGCCACCTCGACGCTGGCCGAGCACCGACCGACCCGGCGGTGCAGGAGACGGTGGACCGGCACTACCACTGGATCAAGGGTGGACACTGGACACCCAACCGCGAGTCCTACACGGGCCTGGGCGACCTCTACGCCGACGACCCACGCTTCCGGGCGAACTTCGACAAGACAGACCCCCGCCTGGCGGACTACTTCCGCATGGCGATGGCCGAGTACGCCCAGACGCGACTGAACTAGTGGGGTTGGGGAGCTGCAGATCCCCAACCCTGTCCAGCCAAACGACTCGCGATTGTCCACACCGGACAACAATCTCGACAATCCTGACCACGTCGCGCTCTCGCACATGACTGTCGACCAACCAAGCAGACCACCGGAACAGCGCCATCCGCAGTGCAGCCCTGGCACCCACGCCCAACCAACGCGGCGTGGACCTTTGTTGGCCACCACCAGGCCCCCGGCGACCCAGCCACCACCAAGACCTCAGCGGCCCGGCACCCCGAAGATCTCGCTGGCCCAACCGCCCCCTGAGATCCTCGCCAGCCCAACCCCCTGGAGATCCCCACCAGCCTGACGCCCCCTGGGATGCTCGCCAGCCTGGCCGACACCTGGAAGCCTCGCCGGTCTAGCCGCCCTCCGAGATAACCGCTGGCCTAACCGCCCCTTCAGATTTCCGCCAGCTTGGCCGCCAACCTGGGATCCCGCCAGCCTGGCCGGCACCTGGGAACCTCGCCAGCCTGGCCGCCCCCGAGATGCTCGCTGGCTCAACCGCCCCTTGAGATTCCCGCCGGCTTGGCCGCCACCTGCGAAACCTCGCCAGCCCGGCCGCCCTGAGAAACCCGCTGGCCTAACCGCCCCTGAGATCTCCCGCCAGCCTGGCAACCCACCTAGGATCCCCGCCAGCCTGGCCGCCACCTGCGAACCTCGCCAACCCGGCCGCTCCTTGAGATCCTCGCTGGCTCAACCGCCTCCTGAGATCTTCACTGGCCTGGCCCCCGAGATCGTCGCCGGCCAGCCCCGCCTCGGCCGCCAACCAGCCCACTCCGGCACCACCTCAGGCCACTCCCTTACCACGTCGCCCCTGGCAGCCACACCCCGAGCGCTGCCACCAGCCCAATCCGCAGCCGCGCGCCACAAACTCCCCTTGCCGACTACTCCCGCCCCTGCATCCCATACGCAGCCCAAAACACGGACTGGTCGGGCGTGTCAAGGCATCTTTCCCGCCTTGACACGCCCGACCAGTCCGTTGTCACACTTGTGGGTTGGGAAGCAGGACCCCCGAGAAACCGCCAAGGGCGCACCCTTGCGAGGCGCCGGCGGGCAAGCGCCGAGCGGTCACGTGCAGCCGAGCGGTCGCGTGCACAAGCGCTTGATCTCGCGCGCGGCGGCGCCGGATGGCAGGCGCCGAGCGATGACCGTTCAGTCCTCGGACTCGTCCACCGGCACCAGTCCCGGCCCGTTGTCAGGCACGACGATGAGGCGGACAGCCATCCGGCGGGCGGCGGGATCGCGCGTGCCGGGCTCGGTGGCGTACTTCCAGACCAGGGTTTGGTACTCGTCGATGAAGGCGTCGATTTGCGGGCGGGTCAGGTGCAGGCCCGCCCGCATGATCTGGTTCCAGCCGTCGGCGGCGTCGTAGCCGGAGTAGGCGCTGACGACGAGGTTGACGTCGTGGCTCATCTTGAGGGCGCCGAGCTTGGTGGCGGCCTCACGTTCGTCCGGGGTCATCGGGAGACCGGGTGGGGTGTGGAGGTCGGTCATCACGGACTTCCACCAGCGCTCCCGCCCGGTGGAGCGCTCCTCGACCTCGGCGATGAGGTCGAGGTCGGCGAGCTTGCGCAGGTGGTAACTGGTGGTCCCGGTGCTCTCGCCGAGCGCCTTGGCGACGCTGGTCGAGTTCGCCTGACCGTGTTCGCCCAGGTAGGACAGGATCGCGCGGCGTACCGGGTTGGACAGGGCCTTGTAGAAGGCCTTGAGGTCCGCACCGGTGAGCACGCGCTTCTCGGGCCGCTCGACCATGACCGCGAGCCTATCGCAGAGAACGACTGCAAAGAAAGTTTGCAGAACCTCTCTGCGAGCGGCTGACGTTGGTGGTGGCTGCCTAGGACTTGGGGGTCCGGATGCGAAACGCCCACCTCAGCCGCGTGTTGCTGGTCGCCGGGTGCGCCCTGGTGCCGTGGATCGTGGTGCTCTGGTTCACCGCCTCGGACGCGCCCGAGTGGCGGCTGGCCTGGGTCGGCTTCGACACCCTGGAGGCCACGGGCCTGCTCGTCTCGGCCCACCTCCTGCGCCGGGGCGGCCCACGAGCGGCATTCGCCACAATCGCCACCGCAACCCTGCTATTCGCCGACGCCTGGTTCGACGTCACCACGGCGGCCAGCGGGTTCGCCACCTCACTCGCCTTGGCCGTGGCCCTGGAACTACCACTGACCGCGGTGTGCGTACTCGCCGCGCTCCAAGCCCTGGCCGAACCGACCCCACCCTTCCAGCCCGCACCCACCAGAAGCCTTGCAGGCCAAGAGGTACAAGCACCGAACAACGGCGAGCAGTACATGACCCCCTACGACGCGCAGCAGCCAGCCGCAACCTGATCGCACGTCTAGAACACACCACCAGGGCAACCCCCAGCGACCAAGCCACAACGCTGCCGCGACTCACCTGCCGACGACACCAGACCTCGCCCCGGCCCCCCACCTTTGACCTGGCCCAGCCCAAGCTCGCCTGGCCGTCCCCCAAGCTCGCCCGGCCGTCCCCGTCGCCTAGCCCCGCCTGACCCAACGTCACCCACCTCGCCGCCCCTGGCCCCATCGAGCCCGGGCCCGCCTGACCCACATGGCCCGCCCGCTTCACCCGGCTGACCTCACCTGGCCTGACCTCACCCGGCGTGAGCCCGCCTCGCCTCGCCTCGCGTAGCCCGCCCCCGCCTCGCCTGACCTCATCGCCACCTCGCCCGGCCCAGTCTCGCGCGCGCCGGAACCCGTCTAGCCGACCTGACCTCACCCGCCCGCTTCGCCTCGTCGGACCTGACCTCACCACCCGCTGCCTCGCCCGACCTGGTGTCGTACGACCCAGCCCCGTCTAACTCGACCTGACCTCGGCCACCCGGCCGTCCGGTCACACCTAGCCCGGCCCGACATTGCCCGCCCAGCCTGATCCTCACCACCCGCCTCGCCCGACCTCGTCTCGTGCCCCCGGACCGTCTGGCCGGCCCGACCTCGCCCGCCCCGCCCGGTAGCGCCTAACCCAGCCCGACATTGCCCGCCCGGCCCGACCTCACCGCCCGCCTCACCCGGCCCGGTCTCGCACGACCCAGCCCCGTCTAGCCCGACCTGACCTCGCCCGACCTGACCTCGCCCGCCCGCTCGGCCACGCCTAGCCCCGGCCGGTCTGGCGCCCCGCCTCGCCCGGCCTGGCCCCACCCGCCCTAGCCCCGCCGCCTCTGACCCGCCCCGCTTGATCGCGCCTAGCCCGGCCCGTCTGGCCCCCTTGGCCCGCCCGCCTCGCCCAGCGTGACCCCACCAGCCCGTCCGGCCCGTCCGACCTGACCTGTGACCTCACCTTGCCTTGCCCGGCCCCGGCCAGCACGTCCCCCGCCCGACCTGACCTCGCCTCGCCTCGCCTCGCCTCGCCTCGCCTCGCCTCGCCTCGCCTCGCCTCGCCTCGCCTCGCCTCGCCTCGCCTCGCCTCGCCCCGCCCCGCCCCGCCCCGCCCCGCCCCGCCCCGCCCCGCCCCGCCCCGCCCCGCCCCGAAGATGTTGCCAGCCGATAGCGCTTTGCTGGCTCGGCGCGATAACGCCATCCCGGCCCGAGGACGCGTCGAACGCCGACGGCGCACCGCCGTGGTTGTTCAGCTAGGGGTCATCGGTGTTCCTCCTGGTGAGACGTTGATCTTGGCCGTCCGGCGGGCGGTGCCAGGGGCTGCGAGTCGGGTGTGGACACGGGTGTTGGCGGTGGGTCGGGTGGACAGGAGCTGCGAGGATTGGTGGGTGGCGAATGAGCGTCGGTATGTGATCAGGCTGGGGTGTCCGGACCGGACCGGCATCGTGGCGAGGATTTCGTCGTTCGTGGCGGAGTCGGGCGGGTGGATCGTCGAGGCGGCCTACCACACCGATCCGGAGACGAACTGGTTCTTCACCAGGCAGGAGGTTCGGGCGGACTCACTTCCGTTCGGGGTCGAGGAGCTTCGGGCGCGTTTCGGCGACGTGGCGAGGGCGCTCAGCCCGATGTCGGACTGGAGCGTGACCGACACCGGGGTGCGGCCACGGGTGGTGATCCTGGTGTCGAAGGAGGGCCACTGCCTCTACGACCTGCTCGGCCGGGTGCAGAGCAGCGAGCTCGACGTGGACGTCCGAGCCGTGGTGGGCAACCACGCGGACCTGGCGAACATCACCCGGGCGCACGGGATCCCCTTCCACCACGTCCCCTTCCCGGCCGCCGACCCGGAGGGGAAGGCGGCCGCGTTCGCCCAGTTGCGGCAGCTGGTGAACGCCGCGTCCCCGGACGCGATCGTGCTGGCCCGGTTCATGCAGGTGGTGCCGCCCGAGCTGTGCGCGGAGTGGTCGGGTCGGGCGCTCAACATCCACCACAGCTTCCTGCCCTCCTTCATCGGGGCGCGCCCCTACCACCAGGCCCACAAGCGCGGGGTGAAGCTGATCGGCGCGACCTGCCACTACGTGACCGCCGAGCTGGACCAGGGGCCGATCGTGGAGCAGGGCGTGATCCGGGTGGACCACGGCGACTCGGTCGCGGACATGGTGCGCAAGGGCCGCGACATCGAGAAGGTGGTGTTGGCGCGCGCGCTGCGCGCACACCTGGAGAGCCGGGTTCTGGTGCACGGGAACAAGACCGTGGTGCTCTGAGACGGACATGTGCCCGCCCGGGCCGGGGAAGTATTGGGGCATCTGGGTTTCCTCTCGGGATCTGTGTCCACCGTACGGTTGGGTTCGGTGGCTGTCATTGCCCCGATAGCATGGGGATAGCCGTTTGACGGGGATTGGTTTATGCGCTACGGGGCCGCTAATTCGGTTGCCGCACAACGCATGCGGGGAGGAACATTCCTCGTGTGAGCACTGGGGATGTCCGCACCGCGACCGTGAGACCGCTGTCCACTACCGACCTCGATGCCTGCCTGGCGCTGGCGCAGGACCGGGAGTGGCCCTACGAAGACCGCAAGTGGGAGTACCTGCTCCGGGTTGGCCAGGGCTACGGCATCGACGGGCCGGACGGCCTGGCCGCCTCCGCGATCCGCACCACCTCGGGCGACCTGGCGGCCATCAGCATGGTGCTGGTGGCCGCCCGGTTCGCCGGGCGCGGGCTGGGCGAGCGGATCATGCGGCACGCGGTCGCCGAGTCCGGCTCGGCGACCGTCCACCTGCACGCGACGCCCGCGGGCAGGCGCCTCTACGAGAAGTTGGACTTCCGCGTCCTCGCCGACGTCACGGCGTTCACCGGGACGCTGCGAGCCCCGGCCACCGACCGAACCCGCCGGGCGACGCCCGCGGACCTGCCCGCCATCCTCGACCTCGACCGCCCGGCGTTCGGCGCGGACCGGTCCAACGTCCTCTCCGGACTCTTCGACTTCGCCGACCACGTGCGCGTGCTGGAGCGCGGCGGCCGGATCACCGGCTACGCCGCGGCGTGGCGCGCGGGCGAGTCCCTGCCCACCACGATCATCGGACCGGTCGTCGCCGACGACGTGGCCGAAGCCCGCGCCCTGATCACCGACCTGGCCGCCGACTCCGGCGGCCCGGTCCGGATCGATCTCGACCGCGCGAACACCGGCCTGGTCGACTGGGCCGCCGAGCACGGGCTGGCCCCGAGTTTCCACGTCAACCTGATGAGTGTCGACGGTCGCCCGCTACCGGGCGACCGTCGTCGCGTTCACGCCCCGTTCATGCAGGCGCTCGGCTAAGCGCCTTCCTGAGGGTCAGAGACTCGTTCCAACGCCACTAGACCAGCGACACCAGCATCTTGCCGGTGTTGGCCCCGCCCAACATGTCGGTGAACGCCGTAGGCGCGTTCCGCAAGCCCTCGACGACGGTCTCGGCGTACCGCAGCTCCCCGGACCGCACCCACGCGCCGACCTCCCGCAAGAACTCCGCGCGGCGGTCGTAGTGGTCGCGCACCAGCATCCCGCGGATGGTGAGCCGCTTGCCGACCACCTTCATCAGGTTGCGGGGCGCGGCAGGGGGTTCGGCGGCGTTGTACTGGGAGATCATCCCGCAGACCGTGACCCGCCCGTGCAGCGTCAGCGACTCGATCGCGGCTTCCAGGTGGTGACCACCGACGTTGTCGAAGTACAGGTCGATGCCGTCCGGCGCCGCGGCGGCCAGTTGCTCCACCACTGGGGCGGTCCGGTAGTTGAATGCGGCGTCGAAGCGCAGTTCATCGAGCAGGTAACGCACCTTGTCGTCACTACCGGCGCTACCGATGACCCTCTTAGCGCCGCGCAGCCGCGCGACCTGCCCCACCACGCTGCCGACCGCACCCGCCGCAGCTGAGACGAAGACGGTGTCGTTGGGTCGGAACGACCCGATGTCCAAGAGACCGACGTAAGCGGTAAGACCTGGCATACCCAGCACGCCGAGGTACGCGGACAGCGGAGCCAGGGAGGGGTCCACCGGAACCGCCTGGCTCGCGTCGACGATCGCGTACTCCCGCCAGCCGAGCTCGTGCAGCACGAAGTCACCGGGGCGCAGAGAGTCCACTGTGGTGGAAACCACCTCGCCGACGGCGCCCCCGTGCAGCGGTTCGCCGATCTCGTACGGTGGCGCGTAAGACTTGGCGTCGTTCATCCGCCCGCGCATGTACGGGTCGACGCTCATCACGTGGTTGCGCACGAGAACCTGTCCAGGACCGGGCTCGGCTACCGCGACGGACACGATGTCGAAGTCCCCCGGCTGAGGCTTGCCAACCGGGCGGGCAGCGAGGTGGATCTCCAACCCCTGCATCCTCTTAGACCTCCTTCGCCAGGTTGGCCAAGAGCTCGTCATGGATGCGCTTAAGACCGGCAGGTGCGAAGAGGCGCTCGAAGAAGCCCCCGATGCCGTTGGCGCCTTCCCAGGTGGTGGCGATGCGCACGGTCGAGGTGTCACCAGAACCGTCAACGGTCCAGGTGGTGATAAGAGTGGAGTTGCGGTCGGCCTCGACCAGGGTGCCCGGCTGGGGAGCGGTTACCGCTACCAGGCAGTCGCGGACGCGCTTGCTGGTCGCCTGGAGCTTCCAGTGCACCTCGGTGCCCGCGCCGGTGCCGCCCGCGCGGACCTCGTACTCGCTGAAGTGCGGGGTCAGGATCCGGGAGCGCACCCCCTGGTAGTCGGCGACGGCGGCGCGGACCCGGTCGACGGGGGCGGCGATGGTCCGCTCAGCGAGTGCCTGCACCTGGTTCATCATTCTCCGTACGTCGGCGACCGGGCATCCGTAGGCTACCGGCGTGCGGATGGAAATCGTCGATGTGGACGGCCTGCGCCGTCACCGTGCCGAGGGACGCGACCTGCGGAAGGTAACGCTGACCCGGCTGGACCTGACAGACCCGGCCGACGACCAGCTCTTGCGCACCGCGCTCGACGGCGCGGTGCTCCTGGGTTGCACGTTGCGCCCGGAGACCCAACGGCGGGCGCAGGCGGCCGGGGCGCTCTTGTTCCCGATCGTCCCCGGGCTGCCGTACGAGGTCTACCGCTCGCACCTCTATACGTGCGCAGAACTCTTCGCCGGGTTCGACCCCTCGCGCCCAGAGTCCTACGCGGACACACCGGACGCGCGGATTTACCGGCACACCAAGGACCAAGGACGGCTGCCCGACCCGTTGCACGCCTTGGCCGAGCGGTTGCATGACCACGGGATCACCGAGGCGTTGAACGAGGCTCTTGTCGGTGCACCGATCGCCGTGATGGGTGGTCACGCGCTCGCGCGCGGCACCGCGGGCTACCGCAACGCGGTAGAGCTGGGCGTACTGCTCGGCAAGGCAGGCTTCACTGTGCTGACAGGTGGCGGCCCAGGCGCCATGGAGGCAGTGCCGCTCGGCGTCCGCCTAGGCGACATGTCCACTGTGGACGACGTACTGGCGCGTTTGGCCGTAGTGCCAGGTTTCGGCGCGGATCCCACCGAGATTGGTCGATGGCTGGCCGCAGGGCTGTCGGTAGACCTACCGAGCGGCGGTAAAGCACGGACGATCGGTATTCCTACCTGGTTCTACGGTCACGAGCCGCCGAACCCGTTCTGCGAGCTGCACGCCAAGTACTTCGCCAACTCGGTACGCGAAGACGGCCTTCTCACCGTCGCCACGGGCGGTGTCGTCTACACGCCCGGGAGCGCCGGGACCGTGCAAGAGGTTATGCAGGACTACACGCAAAACCACTACGGCTCCGTGGGGCCACCCGCGCCGATGGTCTTCCTGGGCAGCCAGTTCTGGCTGGAGGAGGTACCCGCGGTCGAACTGGTCCGCAAGCTCGCCAGGGGTCGCGAGGCGGAGCGGTGGATCACGGTGACCGACGACGCGGCCGAGGCCGTCGCCTTCCTGGAGTCCTACGCCGCCCAGCAGCAGTAGCCAGGCGGGGCAAGCCGTAGCGGGCAAGGGTTTGCACCCGCTACGGCCAGGCGCCGACTTGCGAGGGCAGCGCCTAGTCGAGCAGGCCCGCGCGCTGGGCCAGGACGGCCGCGGTGACTCGGTTCGAGCAGCCGGTCGCGGCGAGGATCTCCGAGACGTAGCCGCGGACGGTGGAGTCCGACAGCCGCAGCTCGTCGGCGATCTCGCCGTTGCTGCGGCCCATGCCCACCAGGCGCAGGACGTCGCGCAGCCGGGCGGAGAGCCGGGCCACCTCGGCGGCGGCACCGATCCGGTCGAGGTGGTGGGTGGCCAGGTGGCCCATCAGGTCGTTGGTCAGGGTCGGGTCGAGCACCGCGCCCCCGGTGGCCGCCACGCGCACCGCGCGCACGAGCTCGGCGGGGTCGACGTGCTTGAGCAGGAACCCCTTGGCGCCCAGGCGCAGCGCGGTGGCCACGGCTTGGTCGGCGTGGAACGTGGTGAGCACGACGACCGCCGGGACCCGCGGGTAGCGGCGCAGCTCGCGCAGCGTGTCCAGGCCGTCCATCCGCGGCATCCGCAGGTCCAGCAGCAGCACGTCGAGGTCCTGGGTGCGCACCAGCTCCAGCGCCTCGGCGCCGTCGGCACCCTCGGCCACGACCGCGAGGTCGGCCGCCCCGGCGAGGATCTTGGCCACGAACGAGCGCGCCATCGGCTCGTCGTCGACGATGCCGACCCGGATCGTCGCCCGCTCGAGCGCCGTCCCGCTTGCCTCGACCTGCGTCGTCACCGCTCTCCCCTTTCGCCCGGTTACCGCGCGTATGCAAGCACAGGAACCCGGCCCGCGACAGGGATTGTGGCCTCAACCCGACGATAGTCGGGTGCAACGCCGCTCGTTCGGGCTATCGGGCGAGCCCGTCGACCACCTCGGCGCCGGGGAGCGCGGCGAGCAGGTCGCCGGGCACCAGCAGCTTGCTGCCGCGGATCCCGCTGCCGATCACCAGCTCCGGCGCGGCGGCCACGGCGGCGTCGATGTAGAGCGGCCAGTCGGCGGGCAGGCCGATCGGGGTGATGCCGCCGTAGGCCATGCCGCTCTGCTCCACCGCGCGCTCCATCGGCGCGAACGACGCCTTGCGGACGTCCAGCCGCCTGCGCAGGACCCCGTTGACGTCCGCGCGGGTGGTCGCCAGCACCAGGCACGCGGCCAGCCGCTCGTCGCCCCCGCGCTTGCCCAGCACCACGACGCAGTTGGCCGACGCGCTCAGCGGCGAACCGTAGTGCGCGCAGAACTCGGCCGTGTCGGCCAGCTCCGGGTCGATCTCGGCAACGCCGACCCGGCTCACGTCGAGCGCGGCGAGCGCCTTGACCACGGGCTCGGCCAGCAGCTCCGGGTGGTCGGCGGCGGGCAGAACGGTCAGGCTTCCGGCGATGGTCCAGGTCACGGCTTCGAGGGTAGCGCCAGGAACTCGGCGAGCAGGGCCCGCACCTCGCGCCGGTGGGTGACCAACGGGGCAGGTGAGTCGAAACGCACGAGCTTCGCGCGGGGGAATGCCGCGGCGGCCTCTTCTGCGGGCTCCGGTGGGTGCAGGCGATCGCCGGTCGCGGCCACCACCAAGACGTCCGCGCTGACTTCGGCGAGCGCGGCGAGATCAGGCACCGGCACCTGTTCGGCGACGGCGCGCAAGGCGGAACCGAGCCTCATCAACGCGCTGGTGCGCTCATCCACATAGGTGTCGAGGCCCGAAGGGGTGTCTTGGGCGACAAGCGCGCGTAAGAGGGCTCGGTCGCCAGTCTCTGCCGCGGTAGCCATCTCCAGCACACGCTTAGCGGATTCGGCTGGACGAGGCCGCGAGATTGCAGCAGGAAGTATCAGCACGACCCGGTCGAGTGTGTCCGGTGCGTTCGCCAAGAGCGTGCACAACGCCCCGGCACCAAGGGACACGCCGATGGCCTGCCGAGCTCCGGCTAGCGCGGGGGCGAGGTCCGCAGCGATAGCGGGGTAAGTCCAGTAGTCCGGCGGGGCATCCGGCTCGTCCGCGTGAGAGGGAAGCGTCAGCACTACCCGCGTGCCCGGAAGACCGGACGCCGGTATGCGAGCCTCACCGGCCGTGGCGCCCAACCCGGGTACGACAACCGTGCGCGGGTCACCCGAGCCGTAGGCCCGGGAGGTCACCACCGCTGGCCGCGCTGCACCTCGATCAACTTCGGCCGGACGTCGACGATGTAGACCAGTGCGGCCACCAGACCGGCCATCCAGAAGATCCACCCGGTACCGGCGAAGCTGAACAGCAGCAGCACGGCGGTGGCGCCCGCGGTGATGCCGACCCAGGCGGGCTTGGTGAGCCGGTCGGCCGCCGAGTAGGCGTCGGGGCGCTGGAGCAGGGCGTGGATGAGCGCGAAGACGCCGACGGGCACGGCTGCCCAATCGATGACACTCAGGATCCACGTCGCTGTCGCAGGCACGCCACCAGCGTACGTGCGACCCGGGCCCGGACACCACCAAGGCCCCGCAGCGGCTGCTCCGGGACCTTGGTGGGTGTCGGTCGTCAGTTGTCGGTCGGCTTGCGCGAGTTCGTCGTGGTGCGCACGGCGGGCTTGCGGGCCGGCGTGGTCTTCGCGGCCACCCGGCGGGAGGCACTGCGGGCCTCGTGCGCGACCTCGTCGCCCGCGTCCAGGACGACCTCCGCGACCTCGGCCGCGACGTCCTCGGCGGTGTGCGCGGTCTTCTCGCCCACCGAACGGGTCTTGCGGCTCACCCTGGAAAGGACGTCCTCGGCCAGCGTGCGGGCGTCGCCCGCCACGTCGCCGACGCGCTCCTGTGCGGCCTCGATGGCCTCTTCGAGCTTCTTGACCTGCGGCTGGGCGCGCAGCTTGCCCAGCGCGTCCTCACCCTGCTCGGCGAGCTTCTGGTAGAGCTTGACCGCCGCGGCGGTGTACTCGTCGACGAGCTTGCGCAGCTCGGCGGGGTCGAGCTTCTCGCGCAGGCTGGAGATGTCGGTCGGCAGCTCGCCCCGGGTCGCCTCGGCGCGCGTCTTGGCCTTGGTGACCGCGTCGAGCACGGCCTTGGCGGCCAGGTCGCCCGCGCCGAGCGCGGCGAGCAGCGGGGTGCGGGCCTGCTCGATGGCGGTGTTCACCACGGCCGCGGCCTGCCCACCTGCCTTGCGGACGTCATCGTTGGTCGGCAGCGTCATCGTGTTCACTCCTCGGTTCGGCTTCCACAGTGGACGGCGCCGCTGCGGGTCTGGTGGCTGAGTTCTCGCGGCGGAAGGACTCGTAGATGTCCAACAGCACCTGCTTCTGCCGCTCGGTCAGGTCGTGGTCGGCGCGCACTGCGTCGGTGACCGGACCCCCGGCCGGGAGGTCGAGGATCCCCGCCTGCACGTAGAGCGCCTCCGCCGAGATCCGCAGCCCCTTGGCGATCTGCTGCAGGATCTCCGCGCTCGGCTTGCGCAGGCCGCGTTCGATCTGGCTGAGGTAGGGGTTGGACACACCCGCGAGCCGGGCCAGCTGCCGCAACGAGATCTTCGCGGTGTTGCGCTGCTGCTTGATGTACTCGCCGATGTCGCGCCCGAGGTCGGCGACCTTGTCGATCGCGCGGCCCTCGCCGTGCTCGTCCATCCGTTCCTCCTGGTGCCACCGCCGACGCTACGCCCGAGTGCTAGCAGTTGCAAGCACAGTGCTTGCGCAGGTCCGGTGGGGTGAGTCACAGCCGAGCCGGTCCGTGATCCAGTTCATGGCGCTGGACGACGAGCTCGACCGGATCGCCGCGGGCGCCGACGCCCGACTGGCCTTCGAGGCGAGGTACCCGGTCGCCGAGTAGAACTGAACCCATGGTCGAACGGATCTCTCCGCCCCTGCAGGGTGACGAACGCGAGACGCTGCGTGCCTTCCTCGACTTCCACCGGGCGACTTTGGCCCTGAAGTGTGAAGCCCTCGACGACGACGAGTTGCGCCGCCGCTCGTCGCCGCCGTCCACGCTGTCGCTGCTCGGCCTGGTGCGGCACATGGCCGAGGTGGAGCGGACCTGGTTCCGCCGGGTGATCAACCGCGAGGACATCCCGTTGGTGTGGTCGGACTCCGGCGACTACCAGGCGGCGTTCGATACCTCTGGCGCCTCGCGCGAGTCGGCCTTCGCGGCGTGGCAGGAAGAGGTCGAGCACGCCCGGCGGATCGAGGCGGCGGCCGAGTCGCTGGAGGTGGTCGGGTACAACGCCAGGTCGGACACGACCCTGTCGCTGCGGGTGATCATGCTTCACCTGATCCACGAGTACGCCCGGCACAACGGTCACGCCGACCTCCTGCGAGAAGCGATCGACGGGACCGTCGGGCCGTAGACATCACCCCGCGGACGGCACCGGTACCTGCGCGGATGGCTCGTTGTCCGTAAGAGATCGTCCGCGGGTCTCCCTGGCGGCGAGCACCGCGATGGCTGTGATCGCGCACATGGCCGCCAAATAGAGGGAGACCGGGATAGTGCTGTGGTAGCGCTGGAAGAGGGCTGTCGCGATAAGAGGCGCTACCGCACCCGCGGCGATCGAGGAGAGTTGACCTCCGACGGATAGTCCTGTGTAACGCACGCGCGTCGGGAACTGCTCGGAGAAGAACGCCGCCTGCGGGCCGTACATCGCGCCGTGCAGCACCAGCCCCACGGTGGTCGCCAGGATGATCACGCCCGGCGACCGGGTGTCCAGCAGCGCGAAGAACGCGAACGCCCACAACGCCATGGACACCGCGCCGAACAGGTAGACCGGCCTGCGCCCGACGCGGTCGGAAAGCGCTCCCCACAGGGGGATGCTCACGAAGTGGACGGCCGAGCCGATCAGCACCGCGTTGAGGCCGACGGTCTTGGCCATGCCGAGACCGGTCGTGATGTAGACGAGGATGAACGCGGTGATCACGTAGTAGGACACGTTCTCCGCCATCCGCGCGCCGATCGTCACCAGCACCTCGCGCCAACCGCTCCGGAAGACCTCGACCACCGGTACGTGCGGCTCGTCGCGCTCGTGCGCCTTCGCCTGCGCGGCCAGGAACACCGGCGACTCGGTGACCGTCAGCCTGATCCACAGCCCGACGACGACCAGTACCCCGGAGAGCAGGAACGGCACCCGCCAGCCCCAGGACAGGAACGCCGCGTCGGACTGGACGGCGGCGAGCAGGGCGAGCACACCGGTGGCCAAGAGGTTCCCGCCAGGCGCGCCGCACTGCGGCCACGACGCCCAGAACCCCCTGCGTTCCGGCGCGCCGTGCTCGGAGACGATGAGAACGGCCCCACCCCATTCGCCACCGAGGGCGAACCCCTGGACCAGCCGGAGCACGGTGAGCAGGATCGGGGCGCCCACGCCGAGCACGGCGTAGGTGGGGAGCAGGCCCATCGCGAACGTCGAGCCGCCCATGAGCACGAGACTCAGCACCAGCAAGCGCTTGCGGCCGATCTTGTCGCCGAAGTGGCCGAACACCAGTCCGCCGACGGGGCGGGCGAGGAACCCGATCGCGTAGGTCAAGAAGGCCAACAGGGTGCCGGTGAGCGGATCGGCGTTGGGGAAGAAGAGCTTGTTGAACACCAGCGCGGCGGCGGAGGTGTAGAGGAAGAAGTCGTACCACTCGATGGTCGTGCCGATCAGGCTCGCGCCGACGATGCGCGCGAACGACTTCGGCCTGGCTGGTTCGATCGCTGACAAGGCAGTCACCGCATTCCGCTAGCAGGGGTCAGTTCGCTGTCCAGCCGCCGTCGATGGGCATGGACGTGCCGGTCACGTGGGCCGCGCGCCCGCCGCACAGCCACAGCACGAGGTCGGCGACGTCGGCCGGGTCGATGAGCCGCTTGATCGGCGCCCGGTCGAGCAGCACCCGTTCGACGACCTCGTCCGCGTCGACGCCGTGCGCGCGGGACTGCTCGGCGATCTGCGCCTGCACCAGCGGGGTGCGCACGTACCCCGGGCTGACGCAGTTGCTGGTCACCCCGTGCGGGGCGCCCTCGATCGCGGCGACCTTGGACAGGCCCTCCAGCGCGTGCTTGGCCGCCACGTAGGCCGCTTTGAACGCGCTGGCCCGCAGGCCGTGCACGCTGGAGATGTTGACGATCCGCCCCCACTGCCGGGCGTACATGTGCGGCAGGCAGTGGCGGATGAGCAGGAACGGCGCGGTGACCATCACCCGCTGGATCAGTTCGAACCGCTCCGGCGGGAACTCGTGCAGCGGCGCGACGTGCTGCAGGCCCGCGTTGTTGACCAGGACGTCGACCTTGCCGGGCAGGCTGTGGACGGCGGCCGGGTCGGCCAGGTCGAGCACGTGCGCCCACCCGCCGACCTCCTCGGCCACCGCCTCGGCGGCGGGGCCCGCCCGGTCGACGACGTGCACCTTGGCCCCAGCCCCGGCCAAGGCCAGCACGCACGCCCGGCCGATGCCGCTCGCGCCGCCGGTCACCAGGGCGGTGCGCCCGGCGAGGCCGCTGTTGTGATCCGGACCACTCGTCATGCTGGTTGACGCTAGGTACCGCAGCCCGCGCCGACCATGTGCTCGACGCCTACACCTCGGCCGCTTGGAGTGTCAGATGCAACCATGCCGGCATGCGCACGAAGATCTGCGTAGGCTGATGGAGTGATTTGTCCGAAGTGCCAGAACGTCATGCGCACCGTCGACCGCCTCGGCGTGCACATCGACCAGTGCGAAGGGTGTCGGGGGATCTTCCTCGACCGTGGTGAGCTCGAGCAGATCGCCTCCGCCGAGCAGCGCCACTACGCGGCAGCGGCCCCGCCGCCGCCGTACCAGGGCGCGCCCGTGCCACCGCCTGCCGCGTACCCGGCCCCCGCCGCGTACCCGCCGCCAGCGCAGTACCCGCCCCAGGGTTACGCGCAGCCACAGCACGGGTACCGCGACTCCCCACCCGGATACCGCGACTCGCCCCCCGGGTACGGCCACCACGGTGGTCACGGCGGTCACTACGGGCACAAGAAGAAGCGCAAGAGCTTCCTCGAAGACCTCTTCGACTGATCCGTTGAACCCGATGATCTGCGTCGCCTGCGGAGATTGGGCAGACGCACCTCGGGTAGACGGCGCGGTCCTGGTCTGCGACGCGTGCGGACATCGGGAGCCCTTCCACCGGCTCCCGATGTTCGCCCTGACCGGCCCCAGCGGCACCGGGAAGTCCACGGTCTGCCGCGGTTTGACCGCGCACTTGGGCGACCGCGCCGTGGTCTTGGAGCAGGACGTGCTGTGGATCGGCGCCCTGCGCGACCCCGAGGACGACTTCGGCGCGTTCCGCCAGACCTGGTTGCGGATGGCCGCGATGGTCAACCAGAACGGCCGCCCCACGGTCCTGTGCGGAACGGTGGCGCCGCCCCAGTTCGAGCACCGGCCTGAACGCGCCCTCTTCGCCGAGATCCACTACCTGGCGCTGGTGGCCGAGGACGACGTGCTCGCCGCCCGCCTGCGTGCCCGACCCGCCTGGCGCGGGTGGGACGACGAGCAGCGCATCGCCGACATGCTGGCCTTCAACACCTGGGTGCGGACCACGGCCACCAACCCGCCGATGACCCTGCTCGACACCACCTCCGCACCGGTCGAGGAGACCACCCGCGCCGTGGCCGAGTGGGTGCTCGCCCGGTTGTAGGCCCACTGGCGCGAGCGCGCGGAATTGGTGCGACCATGGCCCCGTGAAGGCCCAAGACGCCGTGCGCGAGCTGCTTGGTCTACTCGCGCGCGGGGCAGGCGCTGACCGGTTGGCGCAGGTCACGGCATCCGCGCGGGCCGCGGGACTCGATCCGGCGGGGTTGGCGGCGCTCGCCGGTGCCACTGAGGACGCGTTGCGGATCCGGGCCACCGTGGCCGCGCACCGCCGCCGCGAGGCCGAGCTGGTGGCGCTGTTCGACACCGCGGGCGACCTGGCCCGGCTGCGCGACACCGACGCGGTCCTGCGCTCCATCGTCCGCCGCGCCCGGATGCTGCTCGGCGTCGACGTCTCCTACCTGACCCTCAACGACGAGCACGCGGGCAAGACGTACATGCGGGTCACCGAGGGGTCGGCGTCAGCGCTGTTCCAGCAGGTCACCCTCGGCATGGGCGAGGGCTTGGGCGGTCTGGTGGCGCAAACGGCGCGGCCGTACGCCACCAGGGACTACTTCGCCGACACACGGTTCCGGCACACCACGCCCATCGATTCCTCGGTGCACGAAGAGGGCCTGACCGCGATCCTGGGCGTACCACTGGCGTTGGGCGGCAAGGTGATCGGCGTGTTGTTCGCCGCGGACCGCGCGGCGCGCGACTTCTCACCCGACGAGGTGGCGCTGCTGTCCTCGCTGGCCGACCACGCCGCGATCGCCATCGACAACGCCCGGCTGCTCGACGAGACCCGGCTCGCGCTGGCCGAGCTGAACACCGCCAACACGACCATCAGCGCGCACAACGCGGCCATGCGCCGGGCCGAGGACACCCATGACCTGCTCATGGACCTGGTGCTGCGCGGCGGTGACCTGCCCGAGGTGGCCGCCGCCGTCGCCGAGACGCTCGGCGGCGGGATCGCCGTGCACGACGCGTCCGGCACGGAGCTGGCCCGGGTGGGCGGTGCACTGCTGGACCCTCCGGAGGACGCGGTGGTCGCGTCGCGGGCGTCCGGGCGCGCAGTGTCCACACCAGACGCATGGGTGTGTGCGGTGCAGGCAGGACAAGAGCTCTTAGGTTCGCTCCTGTTGACCGGTAAGAGTGATCTGGTAGACGCAGACCGGCGATTGTTCGAGCGGGCAGGCGTGGTTACCGCGCTTCTTCTCATGCTGCGTCGATCGGTAGCGCAAGCCGAGGACGAGGTACGCGGGGAGTTGCTGAGCGACCTGCTCACCGCGCCCGACCGCAACCCGGGCGCGTTGATCGCACGCGGACACCGGCTGGGCGTCGACCTGACCGAGCCGCACGCGGTTCTGGTGGCCACGACCGAGGTACCCCGACGACGGCTGGCGATGGCGGCCGCCCGCTATGCGGCACTCGTCGGCGTGCACGCCGACCAGGTGGTCTTGCTCGCCCGGACGCAGGAGCCGGGCGCGCTGGCGGCCCGGCTCGCGGCGACCCTTTCATCCACTGTGGACTCCCCGGTGACGGTCGGCGCGGCCGGGCCGGTGTCCGGAGTGGACGGTCTGGTGAGCGCGCACGCCGAGGCGGCGCGGTGCACCCGGTCGCTGCTCGCGCTGGGCCGCGCCGGGCAGGGCGCGGCCACCGCGGACCTCGGCTTCGTCGGGCTGCTGCTCGGCGACGGCGACCTGGAGGGCTACGTGCACACCACGATCGGCCCGGTGCTGGAGTACGACGACCGGCGCGGGACGGAGCTGCTGCGCACCCTGGAGGCCTACTTCACCAGCGGGGCGAACCTGACCCGCGCCAAAGAAGTCCTGCACGTGCACGTGAACACGGTGGTGCAGCGGCTGGAGCGGATCGGCTCACTGCTGGGCGCGGACTGGCAGGACCCGGAGCGGGCCCTGGAGATCCAGCTGGCGCTGCGGCTCTTCCGGCTGGCCAGTCTCGCCAGTTGAGCGAATTCGGTGGCGCGGCGGCCCGCGCTGGTCTACATGTGGAGACGTGCACGAGGTCCTCGACGAGCTGGGCGTCCGCGCGGACCTGCTCGCGCCCCAGCAGCTCAGCGAACTCGACGAGCTGGGCTACTGCCGGTTCGACGGGTTCCTCACCGGCGACCAGGTGTCGGCCGCCCTGGACGAGGTCGCCGAACTGCTGCCCTCGAGCGGCAGGCAGGGCGGCACGCTGCACCTGAAGGGGCTGCTGGAGGCGGGGAAGGTGTTCGACCCGCTGTGGCTGCGGCCCAACCTGCTGGCCGCGGTGCGCCACCTGCTCGGGCCCGAGTTCCGGATCAGCGAGATGCACTACCGCGCGGGCAAGCCGGACCACGGCGGCCAAGCGCTGCACATGGACACCGTCGACCGGGCCGGACCGGGTCGTTGGCAGGTGTGCAACGCGATCGTCGCGCTGGTGGACTTCACCACCGACAACGGCGCGACCCGGGTCGTGCCCGGCTCACACCTGGACTACGGGTTCGTCCCGCCGCGCGGTCAGGAGGACCACCCCGACCAGGTGCTGCTGCTGGGGTCGGCGGGCACGGCCTGGCTGTTCAACTCGCACCTGTGGCACTCCGGCACAGCGAACCGCTCGACGACCACCCGGCACGCGGTCCTGACCGCGTTCCACCGGCGCAACGCGGGGACCACGCTGCTGGACACCCAGCCGTCGGACACCACGGTCGAACGCCTGGGAAGTGCTGCCTACCTGCTGATGTAGGCGGCCTGTGGACAACTTCCGACGCCTCTTGCGCAGCACTGCCATCGTGTGCCGGTCCGAAGAGCCGGGGAGGGAACGATGGTCGTGGCACTGGTCCTGTGCTGGGTCCTGCAGTGTGTCCACAGTGGATTTTCGGTGCCGGGGGCCGACCCCCAAACGGTCCCCGGCACCGGCGGCTCACTCCGTGCGCAGGGAGTTGAGCCGGGTCGCGCTGCGCAGGAACGGCAGGGTCAGCACCGAGACCAGCACCCCGAGCCCGGCGGCCGCGCCGGTCATCACGACCACGCCCGACCAGTCGACGACCATGGGGCCCAGCGTCTCGCCGATGACCAGGCTCGCCAGTCCGACGCCGGTCACCACGGCGACCACCGCGCCCAAACCGATCGGCACGGCGATCTGCCAGAGCAGCGACCGCGCCAGCACGCCCCCGGGCACACCGCCCGCCGCCAGGACCGCCAGCGGGCGCCTGCGCTCGCGGATGTGCTCCAGCGCCAGCACCAGCAGGCTCACCCCGGCCAGCAGCAGGGTGAAGACCGAGCCGATCAGCAGCCCGCGGCGGATGGTCAGGTACGAGTCCTGGTTCCTGGTGAGCGGCGCGGAGTGGGTCGAGGTCCAGGTCGAGGTCAGCCACCGCAACGGTTGCAGCGCGTTGCGGACGCGTTCGGGGGCGTCCCGGTCGGCCGGGTCGAAGCGCACCTTCAGGTTGTCCGGGGCGGCGGGCAGCGCCCGGCCCCCGGGCAGCGCGCCCGCCGTCACGATCAGGTCGCCGGGCCGGACCTGGTAGTCGAACTGGGTCGCGGGCAACGGGCGGGCCGTGGTGGGCACCGCGAACTCGCTCGCCTGGGCGAAGGTGTGGTCCGCGCCGGTGTCCACCCGCACCCGGCTGCCCGCGGCGGGGAACTCCTGCACCCGGGCATCGCGGTCGCGGAACACCTGCCCGTCCGCGCAGTCGCGCAGGTCGAACGCCAAGACCAGGTAGTCGCAGTCGGCCACCACGAGCATGCCCAGCTCGACGCCGTCGGCGGACCAGGTGGTCAGCCGACGCGGGTCGGACGCGACGGTCACACCGGGGACCGGCGCCAGTGCCTCCCTGGCACGTGGGGTGCCGCCCTGCTCGACGTAGACCGACATCAGCGACCGGTCGAGGGTCTCGATCTGGGTGGGGACCTGGTAGTGGGTCGCCTCCGAGAGGAGCAGGGACTGCAGGGCGATCGCACCCGCCAGCACGACCGCGACCCCGCCGACGACCCGGGCCGAGGTGCCGCTGTCGAGCTGCAGCCTGCGGATGGCCAGCTGCCAGGACGTGGGGCCGCCGCGCAGCCGACCGACCGCCCGCTCGACCACCCACGGCAGCAGGATCGGCACGCCGAGCAGCAGCAGGGTGGCGCCCGCGGCGATAGCGTAGGCCCACAGCTGGTAGCCGGCCCCCACCCCGCCGCGCCACAGCAGCAGCACGACCCCGAGGGCCACGACCGCCAGCCGCCAGCTGATCCGCCTGCGCACCGGCTTGGCCCGCCGGACGACGCCCAGCGGCTCGATGATGGTGCCGCGCAAGGCGAACTGCGCGGTCGAGAGGGCCAGCGCCGGGATGGCCAGCACGACCAGCACGGCCAGCCACCAGATCGGCCTGATGTCCTGCGGGGGAACACTGATCCCCATCAGGGTCACCCCGGTCGCCAGCTCCCGGCCACCGAGGAACAGCGCCCACCCGAGCACCAGCCCGGCGCAGGCGCTGACCAGCGTCTCAGCGGCGGCGATGCGGCGCACCTGCCTGCCGTCGGCGCCGACGAGCCGCAGCGCGGACAGCCTGCGGTCGCGCTCGGCCCCGGCGATCCGGGTGCTGGCGGCCAGGAAGATGAACACCGGCACCAGCAGCGCCACGGTGCCGAGCAGCAACAGCAGGAGCAGTCCGGGATCCATGTCGTGCTCGAACACCGGCGCGTTGCCGAAGGCGTACACCAGCATCGGGGATTCCGGCTGCAGCGCGCCGATCCCGCCGTAGAGCAGGTGCTGGCGCGGGTCGACGATGGTGTCGGCGTCGATGACGCCCGCGATCCGCTGCGGGAACCGCTCGCGCAGCAGTCCGTTGTCGGGGTCGGCGAGGGTGGCGGCGAGCGCGGGGGACACGTAGATCTCGTCCGCGGCGGGCAGCCGGGGGATGCCCCGGGGCACCGGGGAGTTCGGCCCGGTACCGGCGACGAACAGCTCCAGGACCTCGATCTCGTGCCACTGCGTCGAGGCGGGCATGTAGGTGGTCGGCGCCACCCCCTCGATCTGCCTGCTGTCGGCCATCCCGGCCGCCGCGCGGCTGTCGCGGGCGTGCACCACCGTGCTCACCGAGGAAGCCAGCAGCAGCACCGCGACCGCGATGGCGATCCCGAGCGTGCTCAGCAGGAACCTGGCCATCGGGGTCCGGCCGCCCCCGACGGCCAGCCGGACCCCGATGGCCAGGTCGTTGAGCCAGGCCCTCACGGGACCAGCTCCACGTGCCGGGTACGACCGTCGCGGACCACGACCTCGCGGTCGGAGTACGCGGCCACCCGGGCCTCGTGGGTGACCAGCACGACCGCCGCGCCGGTCTCCTTCGCGGTGCCGACCAGCAGGCGCATCACCTGCTCGCCGCTGAGCGAGTCCAGCGCGCCGGTCGGCTCGTCGGCGAAGATCACCTTCGGGCCGGTGACCAGGGCCCGGGCGACCGCCACGCGCTGCCCCTGGCCGCCGGAGACCTCACTCGGCCGCTTGGCCGCGATGTCCTCGACCTGCAGGCGCGCCAGCCACTCCCGGGCCGTGGCCTCGGCCGCCTTGCGCTTGGCACCACCCAGGCGCAGCGGCAGCGCGACGTTCTCCACACAGGACAGTTCCGGGACGAGCTGGCCGAACTGGAAGACGAACCCGAACTCGCCCCGGCGCAGTGCGCTGCGCGCCTTGTCCGACATCGACGACAGTTCCCGGCCCTCGAACAGGACCACCCCGGTGTCCGGCGTGACGATGCCCGCCAGGCAGTGCAGCAGCGTCGACTTGCCGGAGCCGGACGGGCCCATGACGGCCACGATCTCACCGCGGCGCACCGACAGGTCCGCGCTGTCGAGGGCGGGCGTGCTGCCGAACGCCTTGCCCAGGTTGGTGCCGCTCAGCAGGACCTCGCTCATCCGGCCACCTGCTCACGCAGCTCGTTCAGCCGCGCCGCCGTCAACTCCAGCCAGCGCAGGTCGGCCTCGAGGTGGAACAGCGCGTGGTCGCAGATCAGCTGGTCGGCGAGGTCACCGTCGCGCTTGCGCGCGGTCAGCTCCCGCATCGCCTTCAGGTGCGCCGCGCGCTGCGTGTCGAGCACCACCTCCGCGTCGCGCCCGGACATCAGCGCGAGCACCACCTTGGTGTAGAGCGCGCTGTTCAGGTAGATCTGCGGGTTCTCCGGGGTCACCAGCCACGCCCCGACATCCGTGACACCCGCGTCCGTGATCGCGTAGCGCTTGCGTTCCGGGCCGCCCCCAGCCTCGATGCCACTCTCCACCACCAGTCCGTTGCGCAGGAGCCGAGACAGCGTTGAGTAGACCTGCCCGTAGGCCAGCGGCCGGTCCTGACCGAAGCGCTCGTCGTAGACGCGCTTGAGGTCGTACCCGTGCCGGGGCCCGGTCTCCAGTAACCCCAGCAGGGCGTGTCCGATTGACATGAGCGGCACTGTACTACACGTGTATACACACAGAGAATAGGAGGGTGAGCTGGTCGAACTCGATCAGCACGCGCAGAGGCAGAACGGGTGCCCGGCCGGGTCGGCGTAGACCCAGAACGACTCGTCGGACCGGTCGAGCGGCGTCGCGCCCAGGGCGACCGCCCGCTCGTGGGCGGCGGCGAGGTCATCGACGGCCAGGTCCAAGTGGAGTTGCTGCGGGTGACCACCCTCGGGCCAGGTGGGCGACCGGTAGCCGTAGATCTGCTGGAAGTCGATGCGCCCGCTGCCGCCCTTGATCGAGTACCAGGTGACGCCCTCGGCGGGCTCCGGAGCGGGCGCCCACCCGAGCAGGCTCGCGTAGAAGTTCGACAGGGCACGCGCGTCCGGGCAGTCGAGGACGACAGCGGACAACGTGGGAACCGACATGGGGCCTCCTAGTAGTAACTAGCGAAATCAGTATGCGAGTTACGTCGGGGACCCACAACCGGTATCCGGCCTACAGTGGTGTCGTGAGCAGTACGGCCCACGACGTGGAGCTGGTCCTCGACTTCCTCAACACGGTCGACGTCGAACAGCACACGGACGTCCTGGACGACCCGGTGCGCTGGCACGCCTGGCTGGCCGAGCGCGACCTGGCCGACGACCCGACCCGCGCCCGCCCGGTCCGCGACGGCCTCCGCGCGTCCGTCGGCGGGACCGAGGCACCCAAGCCACCGCCGGTATCCGTCACCGTGGAACTGGGCGAGACCCCGGAACTGGTCGCCGCCGAGGTGACCGGCGCCGTGCTGGCGGCCGCCACCCGCCTCGCGGTGCTGGGCGAGTGGTCCCGGATGAAGATCTGCCCCGCCGACGACTGCGAGTGGGCCTTCTTCGACCGCTCCCGCAACCGCTCCCGAACCTGGTGCTCCATGCGCGTGTGCGGTAACCGGGAGAAGGCCCGAGCCTGGCGCGAACGCTCCAAACTGAGCTGACACCCCGCGAGGGAGTGTCAGTCGCCCACGCCCACCGAGCCCTGGACCGCGCTGGGAGCAGTGGCGCGTTCAAGTCTCCAAAGCCCTCGACCCAGTGCTCACCGCGCCCAGTGGCTGCCGCCGCGCCTACTCACCCAAAACCGCGCCTCAGCAGAACGAGGCCACCGCGCCCCCAGCCAAGCACCGCACGGCCGCCCTCAGCCACCGGCCGTGCGGGCCACCATCACCGCAGGCGACCATCACCATGGTCGGCACCGACCCCACCTGATCCTGCAGACAGCACGAACACCGCTCGACCCAGCCCAGTCGGTCCCCGAAGGGGCATCGGGTTCGCGCCTGCCCCACCGGCCTGGCTCCGTGCCGGTGGGGTCAGGTGATCAGCTGGGCCACCGTGTAGATCACCAGGCCTGCCAGGGCACCGACCACCGTGCCGTTGATCCGGATGAACTGGAGGTCGCGGCCCACCTGGAGTTCGATCTTCCGCGAGGTCTCCTCGGCGTCCCAGCGCTGGACCGTGTCGGTGATCAGGGTGGTGATCTCGTCGCGGTAGTTGAGGACGACGTAGGCGGCGGCGCCCTCCACCCAGCTGTCGGCCTTGGCGCGCAGGGACTCGTCGGAGACCAGGCGCGCGCCGAGGGTCATCAGGCCCGCGCGGACGCGGGTGCGCAGTTCGCTCGAGGGGTCCTCGGCGGCGTCCAAGAGCATCTTCTTCGCCGTCGACCAAGCCGAGCCGATCAGGTTCTGCACCTCGGAGTGCTCGAGGACCTGCTGCTTGACCTGCTCGGCGCGCTCCATCACCTTCGGGTCGCGCTGCAGGTCACCGGCGAACTCGCCGAGGAACTTGTCCAGGGCGAGGCGCATCGGGTGGTTCACGTCGGTCTTGACCGCCCAGGCGAACGAGAGGACCTCGCCGTAGACCTTGTCGGCGACCAGGGAGTCGAAGAACTTCGGCGACCAGGACGGCGCCCGGTTCGAGACCACGCCCATGACCTGGTCGTAGTTGCCCTTGACCCACTCGTACGCGCGGTCGCACATCAGGTCCACCAGCTTGTGGTGCGAACCGTCGGCGAAGACCCGCTCCAGCAGCTTGCCCAGCGGCGGGCCCCACGGCACGGCCACGATCCGCGAGACCACGGCCTGCTCCATCACCGCCTGCACGTCCTCGTCGCGCAGCACCGTGACCGCCCCGCGCACGACCGTGGCCAGCTCGGAGGTGACCCGCTCGGCGTTGTCCGGCTCGGCGAGCCAACCGCCCAGCCGGGCCGCCACTCCGACCCGGCGCAGCCGCTCGCGCACCACCGACTCGGACAGGAAGTTGGAGCCGACGAACTCCCCCAGGCTCTCGCCCAGCACGTCCTTCTTGGTCGGGATGATCGCGGTGTGCGGGATCGGCAGGCCGAGCGGGCGGCGGAACAGCGCGGTCACGGCGAACCAGTCGGCCAGCGCGCCCACCATGCCCGCCTCGGCCGCCGCCTTGACGTAGCCGACCCACGCGGGCGGGTCCGGCCACAGGGTGGCGGCCAGGAAGATGACGGTCGCCACGCCCAGGAAGGCCAGCGCGACCAGCTTCATCCTCCGCAGCGCTACCCGCTTCTGCTCATCGCCGGGGACGGCTGTCAGTTGCTCCACGGGTCCATTCTCCGTGAGGATGCTGTCCCGTGCCCCGAACCAGCCTCGTGCCGCGCCTGCGCCCGTTCACCTCGACGATCTTCGCGGAGATGACCGCGCTCGCCGTGCGCACCGGCGCGGTCAACCTCGGCCAGGGATTCCCGGACACCGACGGCCCGGCCGGGATGCTCACCGCCGCCCAGGACGCCATCGCCGCGGGCGTCAACCAGTACCCGCCCGGCCCCGGCCGCCCGGAGCTGCGGGCGGCGATCGCCGAGCGGCGTGCGCGGTACGGGACGGCCTTCGACCCCGACACCGAGATCCTGGTCACGGTGGGCGCCACGGAGGCCATCGCCGCCTCGCTGGTGGCGCTGGTGGAGGCGGGCGACGAGGTGATCCTGTTCGAGCCCTACTACGACTCCTACGCCGCCGCGGTCGCCATGGCGGGGGCCACCCGGACCGTCGTCTCGCTGACCGAGGACCCGTCCGGCCGGTTCGGCCTGGACGTGGACGCGCTGCGGGCCGCGGTCACCCCGCGGACCCGGGCGATCCTGGTCAACACCCCGCACAACCCGACCGGCAGCGTGCTCACCCGGGCCGAACTGGAGGCGATCGCCGCCGTCTGCGTCGAGCACGACCTGATCGCGATCACCGACGAGGTCTACGAGGACCTGCTCTTCGACGGTCGCGCGCACATCCCGCTGGGCTCGCTGCCGGGGATGGCCGAGCGGACCCTGACGATCTCCAGCGCGGGCAAGAGCTTCAACTGCACCGGCTGGAAGATCGGCTGGGTGTGCGGGCCCGCCGAGCTGGTGGCCGCGGTGCGCGCGGCGAAGCAGTTCCTGACCTTCGTCGGGGGCGCGCCGTTCCAGCCCGCGGTCGCCTACGCGCTGCGCGCGGAGTCCGCCTGGGTCGACGACCTGCGGGACTCGTTGGCGGACAAGCGAACCCGGCTGTCCAAGGGCCTGGCCGAGGCGGGCTTCGGGGTGCGCGCGGCGGAGGGCACGTACTTCGTGTGCGCCGACGTCCGCCCGCTCGGCTACACCGACGGCCTGGAGTTCTGCCGGGCGCTGCCCGAGCGGATCGGCGTGGCCGCGGTGCCGGTGCAGGTGTTCACCGACAACCCGGGGCGCTGGGCCCACATCGTGCGATTCGCCTTCTGCAAGCGCGACGAGGTGCTCGACGAGGCCATCGCGCGCCTGCACCGACTCGGATAGTTCACTCCTTCGAGGGGCCTGCGGAGCCTACCTGCGACGACCCCCGTCCGAACCGCCGGAAGGGGATCTCGGAGGGAGGACGGCATGGTGGACGAACCCACGACGGACCTGCTGGCGCGGGCCGTCGACGGCGACCAACGGGCTTGGCGGGCGCTGGTCGAGCGGTACGCGGGAGTGGTGTGGCGAGTCGCGCGGGCGCACCGGCTGAGCGAGGCCGACGCCGCCGACGTCAGCCAGAACACCTGGGTGGCACTGGCCGAGCACGCGGCCACGCTGCATTCCCCGCAGCGGTTGGCGGCCTGGCTCACCACCACCGCCCGCCGCGAGTGCCTACGGGTCCTCAACCGGCGGGAGGTGCCGGTCGAGCCCGGCTGGGTCGACGCACCGTGGGCCGACGAGTGGCCGGAGGCCATCGCCCTGCGCGGCTTCCGCGACGACCTCCTGTGGCGGGCGTACAACACGCTCAACGAACGCTGCCGCAGGTTGCTGGGCCTGATGGCCTACGCCCCCGAACTGAGCTACGCCCAACTCGGTCGCGCGATCGGCCTCGGAACGAGCAGCGTGGGCACCGCCCGCGGCCGCTGCCTACACGCCCTGCGCAAGCAACTCGCCGTGCTCGGCATGCCCGACGAGGCCGCCGGATGAGCCCGGACGCACTGGGACGCACCCAGCATCGAGGAAAGTCCGAACCACCCACCACCAAGGTGGCGGGAAGCCAGTGGTCCGAACTCGCCACCCAGCACCGGACTTCGCCCCACCGGCCGAACGCAGGCTCGGCGGCAGGCTCGGCGGCAGGCTCGGCGGCAGGCTCGGCGGCAGGCTCGGCGGCAGGCTCGGCGGCAGGCTCGGCGGCAGGCTCGGCGGCAGGCTCGGCGGCAGGCTCGGCGGCAGGCTCGGCGGCGCGTGGCGCCTGCCGAGCCTCAGTGAACGGGTCCCTCGGGAGCTGGTCGCGCGTCCTGTGCTCGTTGGGCACCTCTCCAACACAACCAACCCAGCACCGCCGGGTGCTTTCCGAGGGGGTGGCGGTGTGACTGACGGCGAGCTCTTGGGTGAGTTGGCGGGCCTGCTCGATCGGATCGACCCGGTCCCGCGGCGCGTGGTTGAGGCGGCTGTGTTCGCGGGGGCGTTGCTCGGTGTGGAGAGCACTCCGCTGGAGTTGGTGTTGGAGCCCTGCCCCTTGATGCGTGGGCCCCGCCAGTTGTTCCGCGGTGAGGACGGCATCCTGGTCGAGCTCGGCGATCGGGTGACCGGCCTCGCCGTCGGCACCGCTCGGGTGGAGGTGCACTCCCGGGTTGGCGCCGCGCTGCTGCCGGTGGACTCGCTCGGGTGTTTCTCCGGGCCGCTCGAGCCGGGGCGGGTTCGGCTTGTGCTGCACCGGTTCTGCGGTCCGCCGCTGGTCTCGGCGTGGTTGCGGTGAGCTGGGCGAAGTGGCACGCGGCGGCCGTCGAGCTGCAGGAGCGCGGGTTGCCGTTGCGGGCCCGGGCCGCCGCCGCGGCCGCGGTGCGAGCGGCGACGTCTGCGGGCAAGCAGGCCGAGTCGCGGTTGGTGTTGGCCTGGGTGTGCCACGTGCTCGGGGAACGCGACGAGTGCGCCGGGCTGATCACCCTCGCCCGGCCAGCGCTCCCCGCGGCGCTGGTGGCGCGGGCGGACTGCCTGGCCGGGCTGGTCCTGTGCGGCGACAGCGCGCACGCGGAGGCCTACCCGGTGCTGACTGCCGCGGCCGACGCGTTGGCCGATGACCCGCTGTGGCGAGCGAACGCCCTGGTCGGGCTGGGGGTCAGCGCGGCGTGCCTGCGGCGGTTCGCGTTCGCCGACCGCGCGCTGCGCACCGCCTCCACTATCTACAGTGGACTGGGGATGGTCGAGCGGGCGGCCACCTGCACGCACAACCGGGGGTTCGTCGCGGCCCAGGCCGGGGACATCCCGACGGCGCTGGCGCACTACGCGGCGGCCGGGATCGATGTGGCGCGCAGGCCCGAGGTGCTGCTCGACCGCGCGGCGGCCCTGCTCGCCGCCGGTCTGGTCAGCGAGGCCGGCACCGAACTGGCCCGGGCGGGCAAGCTCCTCGGCGCCACCGGTCGGGGTCCGGCGTTCGGCGAGGCGACCCTGGCCCACGGCTGGCACGCGCTGCGCGCGGGTGACCTGCCCACCGCCCGAACCGCGGCCCGTCAGGCGACCGAACTCCTGCCCGCCGCTCGACTCCCGGAGGCGCAGAGCCTCGCGGCACTCGCCGACCCGGAGACGCCGGTCGACCCCACCTTGGCCGATGAGTGCGAACAAGCAGGCCAACGGAGCGTCGCAGTCGAGCTGCGTCTGGCGGCAGGACTACCGGAACTGGTTGCTCCAGAACGGTTTTCCGACACCCCGGAGCTAAGAGCCCTGGGGTGGCTCGCGCAAGCACGGTTGGCAAAGACGCCCGACGAGGTGCTCGCGGCCTGCCGGGCCGGACTCGGCGCGGATGGCGGGTCCGCCGAGTTGGCCGCCGCGGGCCTGGCGGCGGCGATGCGGTCAGGTTGCCCCCGGCTCGTCTTCGAGTGGGTGGAGCGGGAGCGCTCGGCCCAGGTCCGGCCGCGCGCCACCTGGGACCGCTCGGCGAACACCTGGCGGTTCGCAGGCCAGGACCTCGACGCGGACGGGCAGACCCACCGGGACGAGAACGGCCCGGCGCCCAAGAGGGAGCCCGAGGTGCGGCCCACCGACGGGCCGGACCGGCCGGTGTTCGACACCGGCGTACCGACCCAGCACGCCCCTGGCCTGCGGTTCAAGGAGTTCCACGGCATGCGGATCGCCTCCGGCGCCGGGCCGGACGACGTCGACGTGGTCGTCGGCCGGGCCGGTGCGCTGGAGGTGTCCGCGGTCGCCGACGAGGCGCAGGCGGCGGGCACGATGGTGCTCAACCTCTTCCTCCACTGTGGACGGATGCACGCCGTGACGGTCGTCGAGGGCCACTTCCGGCTGCACGACCTCGGCGAGGCGGACCTCGTCGAGGGCGCGGCGGGCGCGCTGTGGCGCAGTGCGGCGCTGGGCGCGGTGAGCGATCACGGCCAAGCCGCGGTGGCGCAGGCGGCGGAGGTGCTGGACTCCTTGCTGCTGCGGCGGATCGGCAGCGCGGTCCGGCCGCTGGTTGTGCTCCCCACCGACAGCCTGCTGCGGGTCCCGTGGGCGGCGCTGCCCGGCAACCACGGGCGGGCGGTGGCGGTGGCCCCCTCGGCGGCGCATTGGCTGCGGGCGCGCCAGGTCCGAGCCGCCACGACGTCGCGGCTGTGGGTGGCCGGGCCGGGCCTGGAGCACGCGGAGGCCGAGGTCGCCGCGCTGCACCGCAGGCACGGGGGCACGCTGCTCACCGGGGCCGCGGCCACCGCCGACGGGGTGCTGCGCGCGATGGAGGGCCAGGACACCGTGCACATCGCGGCGCACTGCGTCCGGCGGGCGGAGGCGCCGTTGTTCGCCGCGGTGCACCTGGCGGACCGGAGCCTGTTCGGCCACGACCTCGACCGGCTCGACCGGCCACCGCGGGTGGTGGTGCTGTCCGGGTGCGAGTCGGCGGTCGGGCTGCCTCGGGTCCTGCTCGACCGCGGCGCCCGGGCGGTCGTCGCGGGCACGGTGCCGGTGCCCGACGCGCGCAGCCTGGGTCTGGTCGAGGCGCTGCACGAGCACCTAGTGGCCGGTGTGGACGCTCCCGACGCCCTGGCCAGGGCCCAGGTCCGGCACGGCGACCTGGGCTTCGTGGCGTTCGGCGGCTAGCTCGGCGGCCACGAACGGGGCCGCGAACGACGTGCCGCTCCACCGCGCCGCGCCGTAGGTCCGGGTGCCCGCGACCAGGTGGACGTGCGCGCTGACGATGTCGACCCCGGGCGCGAGGCGGTCGACCCACGGGCCGTGGTTGGAGAACGGCGCCGGGCTCCCGTCGGCGGCCGCGGCGCCGACGGCGGTGACCGTCGGCAGGGCAGCGGGCCAGAACGGCCGCGCGGAGCCGGAATTCCCCGCCGCCGCGACGACGGTGGGCCAGTGGGACAGCTCGCGGGCCAGCACCGGCGGGCAACGGTCGTCTGATGTGTGGCAACCCGCCGTGAGCAAGAGGATGTCCACGGTCTCCCCGCGCGCGTGGGCCAAATGGCGCGCGCGGCGCAACGTCGTGGCCACTGTGCGGTCGTCGGTAAGACCCTGCGAGGACAACACGGGGTGCTGACGGATCCGCACCCCGGGCGCGTGTCGCAGGAGGACACCCGCGACGAAGGTGCCGTGCCCCGCTTGGCGGTCCTCGACCCCGTCGCCGTCGGCGTCGAGCGCCTCCAGGCCCCAGTCGCCGAACCACGGCCGCCCCACGAACCACGGGTGCGGGTCCACCCCGGTGTCCAGCAGGAGAACCGTGACCGGCGGCGCCCAGTCCACCCGCGCGGGTTCCGGCGGCAGCGGCGCGGGCACCGGCCGCGCGCCGGTGCCGTGCAGGATCGGCGCGCCGACCAGCACGGAGTGCACGTGGTTGGCCGCGACCGGGACCCGGTCGGCCAGGTCCGCGGCGACGCGGACGCAGTCGAGGCCGGGGCGCAGGCGCAGCCGAGCGTGCTCGGACGGGTCCACCGCCTCGATCCAGCGGTCCAGCGCGCGCACCGCGTCCGGGAGGCGGTCGCGCGGGACGATCAGCTGACCGCGGCGGACGAGGCACTCCGCGGGGCCACCCGGGTCGTGCAGCAAGAGGTCGGGCCTGCGTTCGGCGAGGCGCGACAACGGGTTCCGGCTGCGGTCTGTGTGCACAACGGACACCGTGCTGCCCCGATCGCGCACTCGCTCGGAAGAAGTCGCTGTATCACCCGGTCCAGTGATTTCCACTGTCGGTGATCACGCCCGCCTCGGCCGCACTCACGCGGTGCCGTGCGCCGTCTTTCCGGGTGGAACACACGCGGTTAGGGTGCATGGGGGTGACCCGGTGCTGGATAGTGACCTGGTCACACCGGTCGGTGGCGGCTCGACTAGGTAACCGGGATGGCGGTGAGCACGTGACACGGTCAGCGAACGCGTCGCGCCTGCTGCTCCGGCTCGTGGTCACCGGGGGTCTGCTGATGGCCGCCTGGGTGCTGGGCGCGCTGCTCGCGGGCGCCGCCTCGGCCGAGACCGGCGTCGACCACCGGCCGCCGCCCGAGGACGGCAGCCTGCTCGGCTTCGTGACCAACACGCTCTCCGACCTCGACGCCGTCGCGAGCGCGCCGGTGGTCACCAACGTGGTGGACACCGTCACCGGCATCGCCGACGACGTGGTGGGTGTCGTGCAGAACGCGGTCCCCAAGCCACCCGCGCCGGTGGTCGAACCACCGCCGGTCCCGGTACCGCCCGTGCCCGCCGCCGTCGCGAGCCCGCCCGTCGAGCGGGCCGCCCCGGCAGCGCCGGTCCGCAAGCCCGCCGCGACGCCCGCGCGGGCGCACAAGCCGTCCCCGAAGGCCCCCCGGGCCACCAGCCCGGTGGTGCGCAAGCCCCCGCAGGTAGTGCAAGAGCACCGCGCGGCGCTGCCCGTGCAGCAGTCCAACGGTCCGCGTGCTCAGCGCGACAGCCTGCCCACGCCCCCCGCGGCGCCCTCGTCGCCCGCCTGCCCGGCGGCGCCGAGTCCCACCGCGTCCCCCTCGCACGACGGCGGCGGCCAGGCCCGCGCCCAGATCGGCGTGCTCTCGGCACGCCACCAGCTCGTACCCCCCACCGCCACCGGCGGTGCGGCGGCGGACGCGCTCCAGCCGCCCGGCGAGCTGACCGGGTTGCTCACCCACACCCCCGACTGACCGGCTCGAGATCGCGGGACCGGTCTATCCACAACCGGTCCGTGCTCGACGTTCACCCGGTGCGGTCTCGCTCCCGAAAGCCACTTCCGATGACCCGATCTGCCGACCGCGCCCGGTCAGATCGGGACCTGGCCCCGGCGCCGCGATGCCCCCGCGGCGCCGGGGCCCTCCCTCCGGCGACCCGCCCGATCGGCACAACGAGGGGCTGTGCCGACTGGCCTGGGTGGGCGCCGAGGTCGAGGTGCGCTGGATGGCGAAAGGTCCAAACAACTACGCCATCCAGCGCACTGGCTTTCTACCGCCTCGGCCCCGGCAAAGCCAGCTACGCGACCGGGATTAGACCGTCGGAACCGATCGTTCCAGGCGATCCGGTGACGAGCGAGCCGACCCGTGCCAGCCTGCGCACGGCATCCACCAGTTGGGGCGCGGGCAGCGTGTAGGGCAGCCGCAGCCACCGCTCCAGCCCGCCGTGCACCCCGAACCGGGCACCTGGCGCCACCCGCACCCCCACGTTCTGCGCCGCGACCGCGATCCGGGTGCCGACCGGTCCGGGCAGCTCGCACCACAGGCTCAGACCGCCCGCGGGCAGCTCGAACCGCCACTGCGGGCAGTGCGCGCGCACCGCGTCGGCAAGCACCCCGCGCAGCACCGCCACCTCTGCCCGGCGGGCCCGCAGCATCGGCTCGGGGTCGGTGTAGAGCTGGGCCAGCAGCAGTTGCTCGAACACCGGGGAGCCGAGGTCGAAGGCGTGCCGGGCGGCGGCGAGCCTGCCGATCACCTCCTCCGGCGCGCGCACCCACCCCAGCCGCAGCCCACCCCAGTGCGACTTGCTCGCCGACCCGACGGTGATCACCAGGTTGGGGGCGAAGGTCGCCATCGGCGGCGGGCCGTCCAGCGGGTCGCCGTCGAGGTCGAGCTCGACCAGCGTCTCGTCGACCACGACCGGGGTGCGGGCCCGGCGCAGGATCGCGGCGAGCCGTTCGCGGCCCGGGGCGTCGAGCCTGCGGCCGGTCGGGTTGTGGAAGTCCACGATCAGGTAGGCCAGCCGGGGCGCGGCCTGGCGCAGGGCGGCCTCGATGCCGTCGAGGTCCCAATCCGCCTCGGGCATCGGGACCGGGACCGGGACGACGTGGGCGGCACGCAGCGCCTCCAGGGCGTTCGGGTAGGTCGGCTGCTCGACGAGCACGCGGTCGCCGGGCCCGGCCATGGCCCGCAGCACCAGGGCGAGGCCGTGGTGGGCGCCGTTGGTGACCAGGATCTGCTCGGGGGTGGTGGGCAGGCCGCGGGCCGCGAACCGTTCGGCCAGCCGCTCGCGCAGCGGGTCGATGCCCAGCTCGTGGTAGCCGTGGCCGGACAGCTCGGCGGCGAAGGACCCGCGCACGGCGTCGATCGCCGCGGCGAACCCGGCGGGCGCGGCGGGGGCGGCCCGGGCCAGGTCGAGCGGCTGGTCGCCGATCGGGGCGGCGGGCCGGGCGACCGCGGTGGGCAGCGCGGTGCGCGAGCCGGAGCCGCGCCGGCTGACGACCATGCCGTCGGCGCGCAGCAGGTCCCAGGCGGTGGCGACCAGGGTGCGGCTCACCCCGAGGGCGGCGGCGAGCTCGCGCTCGGCGGGCAGCGTGGTGCCGGGTGGGAGCTGGCCGTCGAGCACCAGCAGCCGGATGCCCGCGGCCAGGCCCGCCGAGCCCTGTCGGCTGCCGTGCTCGCGCCACTCGCCCAGCATGCGGACCAATCGAGTACTGGAGACACGGCCACCCGGGGGAATCATGTGGCCAATTATCACTGATTGGCCATCGAATCGCAGCCAATCATCGCGCAAGATGGACCTATGGCCCCCACCAACCTCACGCCCGTGCCGCTGCGGGTCAGTCCCGGGCGCAGGCTGCCGCAGCTGTTCCTGGGTCTCGCGCTCTACGGCTTCAGCACCGGCCTGCAGATCGAGGCCGCCCTCGGGCTCTCCCCCTGGGACGTGCTGCACGAGGCGCTGCACAAGCTGAGCGGGCTCAGCTTCGGCACGGTCACCGCGCTGACCAGCCTGCTCGTGCTGCTGTGCTGGATCCCGATCAAGCAGCGCCCCGGCTTCGGCACGGTCGCCAACGTGCTGATCGTGTCCGCGTCGATCGACCTCACCCTCGCGGCCCTGCCCACCCCGGACAACCTGGTCACGCGCGGGCTGTTCCTGGTGGCGGGCGTGGTGCTCAACGGCCTGGCGACCGCGGCCTACATCGGCGCCCGGCTGGGCCCCGGCCCGCGCGACGGGCTGATGACCGGGATCGCCGGCCGCACGGGGTTCGCGATCCGCTGGGTGCGCACCGCGATCGAGGTCGTGGTGCTCGCCGCGGGCTGGCTGCTGGGCGGGACGGTGGGCCTGGGCACCGCGCTCTACGCGCTGGCGATCGGCCCGCTGGCGCAGGCGTTCCTGCCGCTGGTGTCCTGGCGTCCTCGGGCCGAGGCCGAAATCGGACACTAGGGTCGGTGCCATGACGACACTGCCCCGCTGGAGCCTGGCCGTCCCGCCCGTCGCCCTGGTGGTGTTGGCCGTCTCCTATGGACAGTCGCTCGGCACGGTGCTGCTGGTGCTGGTCTGCCTCGGCCTGGCCGGGGCGGTCACCGCCGCGGTGCACCACGCCGAGGTCGTGGCGCACCGGGTCGGCGAGCCGTTCGGCACGCTCATCCTGGCGATCGCGGTGACCGTGATCGAGGTCGCGCTGATCGTCACGCTGATGGCCTCCGGCGGGGAGAAGGCGGCCTCGCTGGCCAGGGACACGGTGTTCGCCGCGATCATGATCACCACCAACGGGATCGTCGGGCTCTCGCTGCTGGTCGGCTCGCTGCGGCACAAGGTGCAGGACTTCCGCGCGCACGCCTCGGGCGGCGCGCTTGCGGTGATCACCGCGCTGGTGACGCTGAGCCTGGTGCTGCCGACCTTCACCACGAGCACCCCCGGCCCGACGTTCTCCGGTTCGCAGCTGGCCTTCGCCGGGGTGGCGTCGCTGGTGCTCTACGGGGTGTTCGTGTTCGTGCAGACCGTGCGGCACCGCGACTACTTCCTGCCCAAGTCCGACAACGGGGTCGACGACCACGCCGACGCGCCGAGCAACCGGACCACCCTGATCAGCCTGGGTCTGCTGCTGGTCTGCCTGGTCGCGGTGGTCGGGCTGGCCAAGACCGTCTCGCCCACGCTGGAGTCCGCGGTCGAGTCGATCGGCGCGCCGCTGTCGTTCGTCGGGGTGCTGATCGCGCTGCTGGTCCTGCTGCCGGAGACGGTGGCCGCGGTGCGCGCGGCGCTGCGCGACCGCCTGCAGGTCAGCCTGAACCTGGCGCTGGGCTCGGCGCTGGCGAGCATCGGCCTGACCATCCCGGCCATCGCGATCGCCTCGCTGTGGCTGACCGGGCCGCTGACCCTGGGCCTGGGGCCCAAGGAACTGGTGATGCTGGTCCTGACGGTGGTGGTCAGCACCCTCACCCTGGTCTCCGGGCGGGCGACCCTGCTACAAGGAACCGTGCACTTGACCTTGTTCGGCGCGTTCATGTTCCTCGCGGTCAACCCGTGAAGGGCCACATCTGGTTCCCCGGGAACCCCTGGCCGGAAGGGCACCGGGTCGACGACTTCTCCTGGAGCGGCAGGCAGGGCGCGGACGGCGGGCTCTGGTTCGACTTGGAGCTGGCGACCGCGGACTACGACGAGACCAGGAATCCACCGGACACGGAGGACACGGGGGACTGGGCGTCGCCGATCGTGTGGACGAACTACCACTCCTGCATGATCTCCTCGACCAACTGGGGCAACGCGATCGGCTTCCCCGCCGGGGACTTCCAGTTCGACCGGCCGCAGCGGCTGACCGCGGACACCGTGCCGAACCGCGAGGACCCCGCTTTCCACACCTACCTGCTCGGCCACGACGCGGTGGCGCACCACGAGTTCGAGTTCCAGCCGACGGCGGCCGGGCGGTGGGACATCGTGTGGACCGGGAAGATCGCGCTGGCCTACATCGGTGACGAGGAGTTCAAGTACTCGTTCCGCGCGGAGCTCGACGACGTGGAGTATCAGCCGCCCAGCTGAGCGGCACGCGCCTCCAGGTAGTCGCGCTCGGGCACGCTCAGCGTGCGGCGCGCGGCGACCCGGTAGTGCTGCCTGGCTGCGTCGGGGTCGCCCGCCAGCTCGAACAGGTGCGCGCGGACGGCGTCGACCCGGGGCTGATCGTCCAGAGTGGACAGTTCGGCCAGTCCGGCTCGCGGGCCGTGCACCATGGCCACGGCGACCGCGCGGTTCAGGCTGACGACCGGGCTGGGGGCGATGGCGTCGAGCAGGTCGTAGAGCGTGAGGATCTGCGGCCAGTCGGTGTCCTGGGCGTGGGTCGCCTCGTCGTGCACCGCGGCGATCGCGGCTTGCACCTGATAGGGGCCGACCGGCGTATGCGCCAACGCATGGGTGATTAGGGCGGTTCCTTCGGCGATGGCGGTGGCATCCCAGTGCGCGCGGTCTTGCTCGGCAAGCGGGATAAGAGCACCGTGCGCGTCCGCGCGGGCGGGGGTACGTGCGTCGGTGAGCAACATCAGCGCCAAGAGGCCGGCCACCTCTCCCTCGTCGGGGAGGCTCGTATGCAGCTGCCGGGTAAGGCGGATGGCCTCCGCGGTGAGGTCTGCGCGGTGCAGACTGGCCCCGGAGCTGGCGGTATAGCCCTCGTTGAACACCAGGTAGAGCACATGCAGCACGGCCGCCAACCGTTCTGAGCGCTCCTCCGGTGGCGGTAGGCGGAAACCGCTGTCCTTGATTTTCTGCTTGGCACGGCTGATCCGTTGACCGATGGTGGTCTCGGGGACGAGGAACGCTCGCGCGATCTCCGCGGTGCTCAACCCACCTACCGCCCGCAAGGTCAGCGCTACCTGGGACACCTGCGTAAGAGACGGGTGACAGCACAAGAACAGCAGGGTGAGCGTGTCGTCCACATCCGACACCTCTTGGTCCGAGACCTCCAACGCGGCCACGGTCTCCTCGCGCCGCTTCCGAGCCGACTCGTTGCGCCACAGCTCGATGCGCCTGCGCGAGGCAGTCGTGATCAGCCACCCTTTCGGGTTCGCGGGCATCCCCTCCATCGGCCACTGCGTCGCCGCCGCCAACAGGGCCTCTTGGACGGCGTCCTCGCACAGGTCGAAGCCGCCGTAGCGGCGCACGAGGGCGCCGAGGACCTGCGGCGCGAGCTCGCGCAGCAGGTCCTCGGCCCTTACCCCCGGCATTACAAGAAGTCCTGCAGGCCACGCACCGATCGCACCTCCACCAGGCCCAACGACGCCTCCGGGATCCGCCCGGCGATCGCCACCGCACGGTCGAAGTCGGCACACTCCAGCAGGTAGAAGCCCGCCAGGTGCTCCTTCGCCTCGGCGAACGGACCGTCGGTGGCGAACTGGCCCGGCAGCCGGGTGCCGCCCTCGGCCAGCGCCTCGGACGCCACCAGCTCCCCGGAGGCCGCCAGCTCGGCGTTCAGCTCCGCGTAGGCCGCCAGCCCCGCCTGTTTCCGCTCCGCCGACAGCGTCGCCCACACGTCCCGCGAGGCGGGGTTGGCGTAGATCAGGACCACGTAGCGCATCGGCACCTCCGGCCAGACTCGGCGATGATTCCCACACCGGGGACGTCGAGACGGGTCCGCCCGCCTCGACGTCCCCGGTGGAATCGACGGTAACCGAGGACAGGAGTACCCGATGTTGGGTGAGTCGAAGGCGTTCAGCGGTTTCTCGGTGGACGACATCCCGGCGGCCAGGGCGTTCTACGCCGACACGCTGGGCCTGCGCGTCTCCGAGGCGAACGGGATGCTGCACCTGCACCTCGGGGGCGGCCACGACACGCTGGTCTACCCCAAGCCGAACCACGTCCCGGCGGAGTTCACCATCCTGAACTTCCCGGTGCCCGACATCGAGGCCGCCGTGGACGGCCTGACCGAGCGGGGCGTGGCCTTCGAGAGGTACGAGACGGTCGACGCGAAGGGGATCATGCGCCAGTACGGCCCGCCGATCGCCTGGTTCAAGGACCCGGCGGGCAACATCCTGTCGGTCATCGAGGGCTAGCGGACCCCAGGTAGGCGCGCACGCTCTGGTGGGTGACACCGAGCGACTCAAGCGCGTTGGCCGTGACGCCACCGACGCGCAAGATGGCCAGCAGGACGTGCTCGTCGCCGATGGACCGATCGCCCCGCTCGACGGCCTCACGCAGGCTGTACTGCAGCACGCGCTTGGAATCGGAGGAGAACGCCACCCGCCAACGCGGACCGACCGTGCGCCTGCGCTTGACCGTTCCGGCCAACGCGCCCTCACCGTGCGTCTGCTCGACAGCGGCCACGATCGCGTCGACATCAATGCCGAACTCGGACAAGGCAGCGCTATCGGCGTCGGTAAGGCCGCCGCGCCGCCGGGTCGCCGCGATCGCGTCCCGCGCCGCTGACGTGGTCACCGCGTGGTGGGCCAGGGCAGCGGTAGCGGGCGTGCCGTCCTGCTTGAGCATCCCGAGCAAGAGGTGCTCCGGCTCGATCAGCGCGGCCTCGTCCTGCTCGGCGATGTGCACACCGTCACGCACCACGACGCGCGCGGCTTTGGTGAACTGCTCGAACATCTAGAGCCTCCCGTACTTCTTGTGCACGGCCTGCTTGCTCACACCGAGCTCGGCCGCGATCTCCTGCCAGGACCATCCGTCGACCCGTGCGCTGCGCACCTGCACCGCCTCCAACTGCTCGAGGAGCTTCCGAAGGGCGACGACCGCGCGAAGCCCGACACGCGGGTCACGGTCGCCAGCCGCGCTGGCCAAGTGGGTTGCTTCCGCCATGCCGTCAACATAGGTTGACGGTGGCGCCCTTGTCAACCAGGGTTGACGGGAGCAGTATCGGGACATGCCAGAGATCGCGATGGCCGAACAGCCCGGGGTCGGCCTAGACGGACGCCCCCGCCCGAGCGAGGACGTGGTGATCGCCCTCCCCGAGGCGGTGATCCTGCTCGACGGCGCCACGTCCACCCGCCCAGACCTCCCCAGCGGCGGCGCCTACGCCACCGAACTGGCCACCCAGCTGGCGGGCAGACTCACCGCCGCCCCCGAACTCGACCTGGCGGCCCTCCTGGCGGGCGCGATCCGCTCGGTCGCGCGCGGAAACGGCTTCACCCCCGGCGAGAGCCCCGCCAGCACCGTCGCCGTGGTCCGCTGGGACGAGTCCCAGGTCGAGGCCCTCGTCCTGGCCGACAGCCCGGTGGTCGCCTTCACCCCGGACCCCGACCTCGTCGCCGACGACCGCCTCCGAACAGTCCCACGCGGCAGCTACCGCGACCGCCTGCGCGGCGGGGGCGGCTTCTCGGAATCACACGTGGCCGCGGTGCGGGCATCGGCACGCAAGACATCGGCACTGCGCAACCAGGAAGGCGGCTACTGGGTGGCAGAAGCCGTGCCGGGCGCCGCTTACCACGCTATCCGGAAGTCCTGGCCGATCGACACGGTGAAATCAATCCTCATGGCCAGCGACGGCGTTTCCTGCGGCATAGACGACTACAAACTCTTCACCTGGGAAAAGGTCCTGGAAATAGCGAAGAACGAAGGCCCGGACGCCGTGCTGGACGCAGTGCGCGCCGCAGAAGAGTCGGACCCCGACGGCACCCGCTGGCCACGCCCCAAGGCACACGACGACCAGGCCCTGGTGCTCATCACCTTCTAAGACACTACTTTCACGGGCACCCAACTCACCCACCCCACACCGTCCCCCAGCCCGCTCCACTCCACACCGACACCCAGGCCCCAGGCTGCCCGAATCCACGCTGCCCAAATCTACCCGGCACGGCGTCCTCGCCAGCCTCAGCCGCGACCACATTCGACCACTACCAGGACTGG
This sequence comes from Actinokineospora sp. NBRC 105648, assembly GCF_030269645.1. Lineage (GTDB taxonomy): Bacteria > Actinomycetota > Actinomycetes > Mycobacteriales > Pseudonocardiaceae > Actinokineospora. The sequence goes on from NZ_BSTR01000007.1 coordinate 120,510, forward strand.
CGGCGCCGCACGACCACCAGACCCAAGCCCCACCCAACGCACCGTCCCCACCCAACTGCTCGATGGGGTGGAGTGGCTTTGTTTGGGGAGAAAAGAGGCGCTAGCCTGACCCAGGCGGTGGGTATCCCTTTCCCGCCCGCTCTACCCACTGCGCCTCTTTTCTTAGGGGCCCCAAACAAAGCCACTCCACCCCATCGAGCACGCCAGAAGAACTCAAGTCCCACCAAAACCCGGGCACACCAGAACCCGGGCAACAAAAAGGGGCCGCACGCCGAAGCGTGCGGCCCCCAAAGAAAGAAACCTACGGCATACCGACACCGATCCACTCGAACCCAGCCCGTCGAGCCACCGCCGGGTCCAGCAGGTTCCGCGTGTCCACCACGATCGGCTTGCGCACCGCCTCCGCCAGCCGTGCCCAGTCCAGTGCCCGGAACTCCGGCCACTCGGTCAGCACGACCACGGCCTCGGCGTCCTTCACCGCGTGGTACGGGTCGTCGGTCACCGTGATCGACGAGAGCGCCGGGTGGCCGCTGTCCGGCCGCAGTGCCGGGTCGTACCCGACCAGGTCGGCGCCCGCCTGCCGCAGCAGCGCGGCCACCGCGAGCGCGGGCGAGTCGCGCAGGTCGTCGGTGCCCGCCTTGAAGGTCAGCCCGAACAGAGCCAGCCGCCGGTGCGAGAGCGAGCCGTTGCGCTTGCCGGTGACCGCGAGGCGGACCTTCTCCACCATCCGCTGCCGCTGCCGGGTGTTGGTGTCGATCGTCGCCCGGATCAGCCGGAACTCGAAGTCGGCGGCGTCGGCGAGCTGCAGCATCGCCGAGGTGTCCTTGGGCAGGCAGGAGCCGCCCCAGCCCGGGCCGGGCTGCAGGAACGCCTGGCCGATGCGCTTGTCGTAGCCCATGCCCTCGGTGACGTCGCTGATGTTCGCGCCGAGCCGGTCGCACAGCTCGGCGACGGCGTTGACGTAGGACAGCTTCATCGCCAGGAAGCAGTTGGCCGCGTACTTGACGAGCTCGGCGCTCGGCGCGTCGGTCAGCACGGTCGGCGCGCCCAGCTTCGCGTACAGCGCGGCGACCCGCTCGGCCGCGTCCTGCTGGCTCGCGCCGACGACGATGCGGTCGGGGTTGAGGAAGTCGTAGACCGCGCTGCCCTCGCGCAGGAACTCCGGGTTGGAGACCACCGCGACGTCGGAGCGGACCAGCAGCTCCTGGGTGCGCTCGGCGGTGCCCACCGGCACCGTCGACTTGTTGACCACCACGCAGTCGGCGGGCAGCAGGTCGCGGACCTCCTCGATCACCGACTCCACGATGCTCAGGTCGGCCACGCCGCCCACGCCCATCGGGGTCGGCACGCACAGGAACATGACCTCGGGGCCCTCGGCCAGCGCGCGGATGGCCGCCGAGGCGCCCAGCACGAAGCTCAGCCGCCCGGCCGCGATGCCCTCGGCCACCAGGTCGGCCAGACCCGGCTCGAGGATGTCGACCTCACCGCGCCTGAGCCGCTCCAGCTTGTCGGCGTCCACGTCGGCGCACACCACGTCGTGGCCCAGCGAGGCCAGGCAGGCCCCCGTGGTCAACCCGACGTACCCGGTGCCGATCACGGCGATCCGTCGTACGAACATCGGTACCTCTCCCCTGCGTACTGACTCAGCTCGCCTGTGGGCCGCTGATCTGCTCGGACTCGCCCTCGGGCGCCATGATGCGAGTCGCGGCGAACTCGCGCAACGCCCGGTCGTCGCGGAGGTCGACGAGCTGGTTGCCCCACTGGTCGACCAGCTTCTCCTCGCGCTCGCCCGAGCGGCGCTCCGCGGCGGGCCAGCCGTCCGGGAACGGGCCCGCCGAGGGGAAGCCGAGGAGTTCGTCGTAGACGCTGATGTAGGCCTGGGCCTGCGGGCGCCAGTCGAGCACCTGCTCGGCGCGGCGCCTGCCCGCGGCACCGAGCTCGGCGCGCTTGTCCTGGTCGTCGGCCAGCGCGATGACCGCGTCGGCCAGGCCGTCGCTGTCGCCGGGCTCGACGTAGACCGCGCAGTCGCCGCCGGAGACCACGGTCTCGGTGAGCCGGTAGGCCACGACGGGCAGCGCGTAGGCCATGTACTCCATGGTCTTGTTCATGGTGGACACGTCGTTGAGCGGGCTGCGCGGGTCCGGCGAGAGGCCGATGGTGGCCGCGGACAGGTAGCGCGCGATCTGCTCGGGGCCGACCCGGCCGGTGAACTCGACGTAGTCGTCCAGGCCCAGGTCGGTGGCCTGGCGCTTGAGGTCGTCGAGGCAGTCGCCGAAGCCGAGCAGGACGAACCGGAAGTCGGTCCGGCCGTGCAGGTGGACGATCCGGTCGGCGGCGTGCAGGACCCCGTCGACGCCGTCCTGCGGGCCCATGATGCCCAGGTAGGCCACCAGGTGCTTGCCGCCGCGGCGGATCGACTCGTCGGCGTAGATGGGGCGCATGACGGAGGTGTCCGGACCCGAGCGCACCACGGTGGTGTGCTCGCGCTCGACGCCACCGCGGCGGATCGCGATGTCCTGGTAGGACGTGTTGGTGGAGATCACCCGGTCCGCGGTGCGGAAGGTGCGGCGCTCGAGCCACTTGAGGATGGCGAGCTGGACCTTGCCCGCGAGCTTCTTCGGCTCACCGAAGCGGGAGCGGAAGACCTCCGGGTTGAGGTCGTGGTGGTCGAAGACGAACTTGACCGCGTCGAGCTTCCACGGCAGCGCCAGCGCCCAGTAGGTGTCCGGCGGGTTGCACGCCTGCATGACGTGGAAGTGGGCGCGGCGGCGCACCTTGAGGCTCAGCGCGGCGGTGCGCAGCCAGCAGTAGACGAACTCCCACGCGTAGCCGAGCAGGCCGTCGGCCTGCTTGGGCGGGGCGTACTTGTACAGGTGGACACCGTCGAGAACGGCGTAGGCGGGGTCACCGGGGCCCTTCGGGCAGATGACCGACACCTCGTAGCCCGCGGCTCTGAGCGCCCTGCACTCCAACCACACCCGCCGGTCCAGCGGGACGGGGAGGTTCTGCACGATGATCAGGACATGCGGGGCCCTCTGACGGCTCACGGGGACCTCTTCCTGGCTAAGACTTGACGTCGGCCGACGCTGTGTATTCGCTCGATCGGGCAGTTCGGTTACCGGCCGTATGACCAAGCCGACATGGCTGCGCAACTACCCACCAAAGATTCGGTCAAGTTCGGCATCTTGTTACACACCGTGGTCGTTATCCGATACGTCAGACGAGGCGCCGCAGCATGCGGGCTAGCTGCGGAGGTGTTCGGGTGTACGTCGCATCGACCAGGCGAACCAAGACCGCGCCGCCGGTCGACGGCCCCCGCGCGGGCCGCGTTTCGACCACCGTGGTGCTCTTGGGCACGGTGAGCCTGCTCACAGACATCTCCTCGGAGATGGTGACCGCGTTCCTGCCGGTCTACGTGATCTTCAACCTGCAGATGAGCTACCTGCAGCTGGGCGTGCTCGACGGGATCTACACCGGCGCCACCGCGGTGTTGCGGCTGGTCGGGGGGCACATCTCCGACAAGGTGTCGCGGCACAAGGCGGTCGCGGTCGCCGGGTACGGGCTCTCCGCGGTCACCAAGCTGGTCTTCCCGTCGGTCGGCGCGTCCTCGGCGGGCCTCGGCGGGGTGCTGGCGGTCGACCGCGCGGGCAAGGGCCTGCGCACGGCCCCGCGGGACGCGCTGATCTCGCTGGTCACCCCCGTCGACCAGCTGGGCAAGGCGTTCGGCGTGCACCGGACGATGGACACCATCGGCGCGCTGATCGGTCCGCTGGCCACCTACGCGGTGCTGAACTGGCTGAGCACCCGGCCCGGCCCGATCTTCATGATCAGCTTCTGCTTCGCCGCGCTCGGCGTCATCGTGCTGGTGTTCTTCGTCCGCCAGCCCCGGCTCGAACGCGTCCCGGGCAAGGTGGTGACGCTGCGTGCCACCCTGGACCTGCTGCGCAACCGCGGCATGCGCCGCACCACCATCGCCGCGGGCCTGCTCGGCCTGGCCACGATCTCCGACGTCTTCGTCTTCGTCGTCCTGCAGCGGGTGTCGGGGGTGTCGCCGACCCTGCTGGCGCTGATGCCGGTCGGCACCGCGCTGACGTTCCTGCTGGCGGCCACCCCGCTGGGCAGGCTCGCCGACCGCGTCGGCCGCTGGCCGATGTTCTTCGCCGGGCACGTCGTGCTGTTCGTGGTGTACCTGCTGCTGCTCGGCCCGTTCAGCGGCCTCGCGCTGGTGATCGTCACGGTCACCCTGCACGGCCTGTTCTACGCGGCCACCGACGGTGTCCTGATGGCACACGGCGCCACCCTGGTCCCCGAGCACCTGCGCGCGGGCGGTCTGTCGATCGTGCAAACTGGACAGGCGCTCGCCCGGTTCGCCTCGTCCATCGGCTTCGGGCTGCTGCTGCAGAGCTTCGCCTTCAGCACCGCCGTGCTGGTGGCCATCGCCACGATGGCCACCGCCCTGGTCGGTGTGTTCCTGCTCATCCGCCCGGAGGTCTCGCGGTGAACACCTGGCTCGTGCGCAACAGGGTCGTCATCGGCGTGGTCGCCATGGTGCTCGTGATCGCGGCGGGCGTGGTCTACGTGGTGGCCACCGTCCGCGACCAGAACGCCGACGCCACCAAGCCGGGCGCGCCGGTGCAGAGCGGACTGACCTTCGTGGACAACGGCAGCGGCCAGAACCTGGTGTCCAAACTAGACGCTACCGGCGCCCGCACGGCAGGCTCGATGAAGTGCCTGCGGGTGTACACGGCAGGCGGGACCACGGTCTGCCTGCGAATGGGCGTGCCCGGGGCGTACGAGGCAGCGGTGTCCGATTCCACGGGCAAGGAACTGCGCACGGTCCCCCTGCCGGGAACGCCTTCGCGGGCCAGGGTCTCGGCCTCCGGGAAAATCGTGTCCTGGACGGTGTTCGTGACCGGCGATTCATACCTTTCGCCGGGCGGATTTTCCACCCGCACTGGGGTATTGGACCTGCGAACGGGCGCTCTGACGGAGTCGCTGGAGACCTTCGCGACTTCCATCGAGGGCGTGCCGGACAAGCGGCCAAACGAGAACTACTGGGGCGTGACCGTGGCCGCCGACGACAACACCTTCTACGCGACGCTCGGGTCTGGGAACACGACCTGGTTGGTCAAGGGAGACCTGACCGCGAAGACGATGGCGACGGTCCGCCAGTCGGCCGAATGCCCATCCCTTTCACCGGACCAGACACGGGTCGCCTACAAGAAGCGCGGGGGACGGCTGGGGACTTGGCAGCTGTACGTGCTGGACCTGGCATCCGGTAAGGAGACCGAACTGCCGGGGTCGGACGGGGTGGACGACCAGGCAGCCTGGCTGGACGCGAAGAACCTGGCGTACGCGAAGGTGCAGACGGGCGGAGCACCGACGATCTTCGAATCAGCGGCGGACGGAACCGGACAGCCTAGGCAGTTGGTTGCAGGGGCATCGTCACCTTCCCCTGTGACCTAGGCACAGCATTCTGCTTTTTTCTTTCCTCTCTAAATGCCCTTCATCTTTTCCTCTCTAAATGCCGAGCCCGCTGGTACGCAAGACCCGTTACGTTTGTGCTCGATTGGGTGGACTGCCTTCGTGTGGGGGAAGGCGACCGCTAAACTTGACCTGTGGTGGGGATGCCCTTCTCCCCACGCTTTTTCCCCACGCGGTCGCCTAGGGGCCCCGCGCGAAGGCAGTCCAGCCAATCGAGCCTCCGCTTTACTTGGGCAGGTCATAAGGTGTGCCGCCCGGGGGTCGACCTCACGGGTGGCTCGTAGACATGGGCTGCCCGAGGAAAAGATGGGGGCTCGATCTAGTGAACTCGCTTCGTGTGGGGCCCCTAGAGCACCGCGGTGGAGAGAAAAGGGCAGGTAAGGGCATCCCCACCCACGGCAAGTTTAGCGGTGCTCTCCCCCCACACGAAGCGAGTCCACTAGATCGAGCATCCGTAGCGGGCATTGCTTTCCAGCGGGGTCGGCCTCACCGCTGCGGTCTGCTGGGGGACGGGACTCGCTTGGGTGCCAGCGGGGTCGGGATCTTTGTTGCGGTACCAGCGGGGGCGGGATCCTGTCGCATACCAGCGGGGCTGGGTTCTCTTGCTTGCCAGCGGCGGCGGTCGTTAGCTGCTGTTGGGCGGATTGGGCATGCTCGGCTTGGCCTTGCCTGGTCTGGTCCTGGCTTTTGACTGAGGTTGGTGGTGGTACGACAAGGCCGCCGTCACCGGGGGAAGTGACGGCGGCCTTGTGCTGTTGCCTTGTGCTGTTGCCCTGGTTGTTGCTACCTGGGCTGGTTGATCATCTTGTTCGACGAGCTCAGGTTGTTCACCCACGAAGCGATCTGGGCGCCCGCGTCGACGAAGACCTCGCCGAAGCCGCCTGCGGTGGTGCCGAAGCGGTTGTCGGTGACCACCGCTCCCTTGGCGGAGGCGCCGATGCGCAGGATGTAGCCGCCGCCCGCGAGGTAGTTGCCCACTACCTGGAGGCCGCTGGTGGGGCCGTCATCGCTCGACATGATGAAGACTGCGCCGTTCTGGTGGGTGCCGTCGTAGGCCTTGCCGTCGGCGCTGATGTCGATGCGGTTGTACTTGATGACGGTGTTCGGTCCGCCGTAGGACTGGATGCCGTCGTTGTGCGTGTTGTTCGGGTACGTCCCGGCGCGGAGCAGGTCGTGGATGTAGCTCTGCTCGATCTGGCTGTTGCCCGGACCGTTCTGGATGCCGTCCGGGGTGCCGGAGATGTCGCAGCGGATGACCGTCACCGTGGCGTCGCCGTGGATGGCGCCGTTGCCCCACTTGTCGCCGGGCCACTGGTCGTCCTTGTAGGTGATCGTCGAATCGCGGACGTCGACGTGGCCGCTGTTGCCCAGGATGGGGGACCAGCTGTTGTGGTTGCCCTCGATGACCGAGTTCCGGATGGTCAGCGTGCCCTTGCCGTTGTACTCGATGCCACCCTTGATGTAGTAGCCGTCGAGGGTCACGTTGCCGCTGAAGCGCAGCGCGCCGGAGTTCCAGGTGGTGCCGGGGGGCGCGGAGCCGGGGCCGTCGACGACCTTGAGCTTCGCCCGGTCGCCGCGGTAGCCGACCTGGCCGACGGCCGGAACGGTGTTCGCGGGCAGGGAGCCGCTCGGGGGCGGCACCGGGGCCGTTCCCGTGCTGGTCGGCCGGGGCTTGACCGTGGTCGAGACCGGTGGCGTGGCGCTCGACACCGTGGTGGTCGGTGGAGCGCTGGTCGTCGTGGTCGTCGGCTCGGTCGAGTCCGTCGGCGCCGAGGTGGGCGCCGGGACGATCGTGGTCGTGGTGGGCAGGTGCGGCGGGTGCGGCGCGGGCTTGCCTGCCACGGGCTTGCAACCCGCGGCGAGGACCAGGGCACCCAGTGCCACTCCGGCGGTCAGGGCGATCTTGCGGACCCGTCTGTGCCGGTCGTGGCTCTTGCCTAACTCCGCAGACGTTTGAGGTCGAGCGGACATGAGATCCTTCCGGTTGGCATGTAAGTCGCCCCCGTTGCAGGACAAGGGATTCAACCTGCGAGCCGTACCGGGACACGACGTCCCGGGAGGCCGACGGCACTCTATGCAGATCCTTTGGCAGATCACAACGGGGTCACGATGCACCCGCCATTGCGGTTACGAAGAGTGTGATCCACGACTCGGTCGGGTGAAACGACGCTGCGTAACAATTCCCGGGCGCTGACGATCCCTGTCGCGAGCACTTCTCTACGGCAACCGGGAGCTGGAATGCGCACGAGCGCGCGCCCCACCCCCGCCCCCGGACGGCCACCAGCCGACCAGGGTGCGGCGGCGCGTCGACCGATCTGGCTCACGGCCACCCTGCTGGCCTGCGCACTCGCCGCGATCCGGATCGCCATGGTCGCGCTGTCGCCCTACGCCACGGCGGCCGGGCTGTTCGACGACGACGCCTTCTACTACTTCGGCGTAGCCGGACATATCGCCGCGGGCGACGGTTCGACGTTCAACGGGCTCGACCCGACCAACGGATATCACCCTCTGTGGCTGTTGCTACTGGTACCGGTCTTTTCGATCACCCACGGTAAAGTCGCATTGGTTGCTGTGACGCTGGTCTCATCCGCACTGGCCATCGCCTCGGCCCGCCAGATCGACCGGATCGGGCTGTTCACCGGCCGTCCGGTGCTGGTGACGCTGTGTGCGGCGCCGCTGCTGGTGGTCGGCGCGGCGGGCCCGTCGTTCTGGTACTCGGGCATGGAGACCGGGCTGCTGCTCTTCGCCCTGCTCTGGCTCGCCGCGACCTACGTGCGCACCGACGGCTTCGCGGCCCCGGACTTCGGCCCGGCGGGCGCGCGGGCGGTGGGCGCCCTGATGGCGCTGGCCGTGCTCGCCCGGCTCGACACGGTCTTCCCGATGGCGGTGCTCGGCGTGGTCGCCGCGCTCACCTGGGCGCGCTCGGGCAAGCCGTGGCTGCGCCTCGCGCTGTGGGTGGCGCTGTTCCCGGCGGTCGCGCTCGCCGCCTACCTGGCGGTGAACCAGGCCCTGTTCCACACGCCGCTGCCGGTCTCCGGGCAGGCGAAGGCGCTCGGCGGGTCGGGGCTCAACCTCGACGTCGTCCGCCAGTTCTTCACCTCGCCGGTGCTCTTCGGCCAGTCCACCTGGCTGGGCGCGATCGGGCTGGTCGTGGTGCTCGGCGCGCTCGCCGTCCGGGCGACCGGGCGGCTCGGCCTGGCCGCGCGGTTCGGCGCGGTCGTGCTGACCGGCGGTGTTCTCACTGTGGGTTACTACGCGTTAACCTCCTCGTGGCAGCTGTGGCCCTGGTACTTCTCGTCCGCGCCGCTGGCGGTCGCGCTCGCCGGGCCCGCGCTGCTGGCCAGGTGGGCCGGCTCGGTCCCGCTGCGCCGGCCCGCCGCGGTGGCCCTGGTGCTGCTCGTGGTCGCCACGACCGCGGCCAACGGTGTGCGCTCGACCACTGGGACGGTGCCGCGCTCGGCCTTCATCGAGGCCGGTCCGGCGGTGGCCGCCCAGATCGACGCGCTCACCCCGCAGGGCGCGCCGATCGCGATGGGCGACCGCGCCGGCAGCGTGGGCTACCACCTGCGGCGACCGCTCGTGCACCTGGAAGGCCTGGTCAACTCGGCCGAGTACCTCACCGCGCTCAAGGACGGCACCGTCCACCAGTTCCTGGCCCGGCGCGGCGTGGCGCTCTACGCGCGCGGCGACAACGAGCCGGGCGCGCCCGACCCGGCCAACCCCGGATGTGTGCGGTTCACCGAACCGCAACAGGGGGGCGGTACGAAGGTGGGCATAGTGGTGTGTGACCGGGACCTACTGGTTACAACCCCTGTGGGGGACGGTACGTCCTACCGAGTGTGGCGATATCGCGCGAACCTCAACCCCTAGGTGGCTCGTTAGACCATCTGGCCGAGCGAGGTCGCGCATGGGATCACATGGAGTAACGACTTTTCGTTCGATCGCGATGATTCAACAAGTAGGCAGCCGGACCTGTTGCTCGGTGTCACGTCGTGTGTTGGGGCGCAGATGGACTTCTTCAAGACACTGCTGGTAATGCTCAAGCGGTGGTACGTCGCGCTCCCGGTCTTCGCCGTCACGGTCGGCGCAGCGGGAGCGGTGTACGCCGCAATGCCACTGCACTACGAGTCCAGTGGCGTCATCGTGCTGACCTCGCCGTCCAGCGGGCCGACGAGTGTGACCGACAAGGTCAACGGCCAGACGAACCCGCTGCTCGCGTTCGAGACCAGCCTGTCCATCTCGGCCTCGATCGTGATCCAGAGCATCAACACCCCCGAGGTGGTGAAGTCGCTCGGGGCGGACAAGCCGGATCACACCTTCGTGCTGACCGGCGGCTCCGACGGCGGCCCGTTCATCACGGTCAAGACCGAGAGCGCGTCCGAAGAGGGCGCCCGCCAGCTGGCGATCCAGGTGCTGGACCGGGTCAAGGCGGAGCTGGCCAAGCGGCAGCAGGCGCTCAACGCCCCGGTGAGCACGTTCATCGGGGTCGACGACGTCGTGCCGCCGACCAAGCCCGAGCCGCTGCGCGGCGGGAAGCTGCGCGGTGCCGCGGTCGCCCTGGTGCTCGGTCTGGTCGCCAGCCTCGCCGCGGTCTACGGCCTGGAGACGATCAAGGCCCGCCGCCGCAAGCGCGACGAGGACCTCGACGACGCCGACGGGGCCGAGGACACCGCGGACGAACCGGTCGAGGACGAGCCGCGCGTCGAGCCGACCCGCCGCGCGGAGCCCGAGGCCCGCCCCGCGACCGGCTCGCTGCCCAAGGTCACCCGCACCCCGCAGCCGCTGCGCGAGGAGCCCCGCCAGCCGGTCACCAACTCCGAGCGCACCCAGGTGCTGCGCCCGGCCAAGGTCGAACCGGGCAACCAGAGCGCGCCCAACGGCAGGCCGATCCCGGCCCAGGCGAACGGCAAGCCGGTCAACGGCGCGGCCAAGCCCGCCACCGGCGCGCCGACCAAGAACGCCGCCCCGGTGGCCGGTCCGGCCACGACCAAGGTCCCGCCGGTCGCCGCTCCCGCGAAGAGCGCGCAGCCGGGGCAGGCCTCCCAGCCGAGCACCCCCGTCAAGGCCGGCCAGGTCCAGGGCAACCTGGGCAAGACCGGTCAGGCACCGGCCAAGACCCCGGGCACCCCGGTGGCGCCGCCCGCCAACGGCAAGCCGCCCGCGCGCCGCTCGGGCAACTGGCCCGGTGAGGAGTACCGCGAGCCGCCGACGGTGCGGGTGAAGCCCGCGCAGACGCCGCCCGAACCCCGCGGCTGAACCGGTGCTCCCCGACCACGTCGGCAAGCGCTCGCGCGCCGACGGAGCCACCATCGCGGGCGTCTACGCGCTGGCGATGACCGTGATCCCGGCGGCGCTGGTGATCAAGGGCCTGCCCATGTCGCTCGCCCCGGGCGTGGCGATCGGCCTGGTGATGGGCGTGCTCTGGTTCTGCGCGCAGCTGGTGACCACGCTCGGTGTGGCCAAGGGCCGCAACGCCGCGCGCACCGCGCTGTTCCTGTTCGCCTGCTCGCAGCTGGCCACCTACGGCTACGCCACCTACGGCTACCTGCCCGGTGACGAGCTCGCCGCCGCCGACCGGACGCTGATCACCGTGGTCGCGGTGACCGCGGTCGGCATCGCGGTGTGCGACGGGGTGCGCGGGCTGGCCCGGATCGACCGGCTGCTCAAGATCATGATCGTCGGCGCGACCTTCATGGCCTTCGTCGGGATCCTGCAGTTCATGGCGGGCCTGGACCTGACCCAGTACCTCAACTTCCCCGGGCTGCGCTCCAACGGCACCCTCTCGCACGTGCTCGAGCGGTCCAACTTCCGCAGGCCCGCGGGCACCTCCGGGCACCCCATCGAGTTCGGCGTGGTCTGCGCGATGACCGTGCCGCTGGCCCTGCACTACGCGCTGCGCGGGATGGACCACGGCGGCCAGCAGAAGCGCTGGTGGCTGTGCCTGGCCATCCTGGCGGTGGCCTCCATGCAGTCGCTGTCGCGCTCGGCGGTGCTCGGCCTGGCCATCGCGGCGATCTTCATCGTCCCGGCGATGGCGCCCAAGCGCCGGGTCCGCGCCATCTACGCGATCGTGCTGTTCATGGGCGCGATGCGGGTGATGGTGCCCGGTCTGGTCGGCACCCTGGTCAGCCTGTTCACCAGCATCAGCGTCGACCCGAGCGCGGAGAGCCGCCGCCGGGCCGTCGAGCGGGCGGGCAAGGAGATCCCGAACCACCTGTGGCTCGGCCGCGGCATGGGGACCTACCTGCCGGAGAAGTACGGCTGGCTGGACAACCAGTACCTGGGCACGCTGGTGCAGAACGGGGTCATCGGCCTGACGCTGCTGATCTTCATCTACCTCGCCGGGATGTACTGCGCCGTGCGGGCCCGGCTGGCCAGCAAGGACCCGCGGATCCGCGACCTGGGCATCACCATCGCGGCCTGCATCGCGGTGCCCGGAATCTCCTCGGCGACCTTCGACCTGATCGGCTTCGCCGTGGCCACCGGCTACACCTTCCTGCTGATCGGGGCCGCGGGCGCGCTCTGGCGCACCGTCCAAGAACAGCCAGGTGGGATTCCGCCACTTCTCGGCGCGCAGGCGCAACGGCCGAGGCGGTTGCAGCGACGCCAACACCGGGAGTCGGGCGCGTCCGCCGACCCCGGGTCTGACAGCTCCGAGAAACCCGAGAAATCCGAGGTGCACGCGTGACCGCAGACGCCCCCGAGGCGCCGCAGAGCACGAGCAGTCCCAGCACCGTCGGCGGGAAGGTCGGCCGCGGCGCGCTGTGGAGCCTGCTCAACACCGTCGTGCTGCGGTTGGGCACGCTGGTCTCGGGCATCGTCCTGGCCCGGCTGCTCAGCCCGTCCGACTACGGCGTGTTCGCCGTGGCCCTGGTCGCGGTGACGCTGCTGCAGGCGTTCAACGAGCTCGGCGTGAGCCTGGCGCTGGTGCGCTGGGAGCGCGACGTGCGCGAGTTCGCGCCGACGGCGATGACCATCGCGGTCGGCACGTCCACCGCCCTCTACGCGCTGGTGTTCCTCGGCGCGCCCGCGTTCTGCGACCTGATGGGCAGCCCGGACGCGGTGGCGGTGGTCCGGGTGCTCTGCCTGGCGGTGATCTTCGACGGGATCGCGGTGGTCCCGGCGGCGATCCTGAACCGGGAGTTCCTGCAGCGCACCAGGTTCCTCTGCGACGCGGCGGCGTTCGTGGTGGTCACCAGCGTGACCATCTCGCTGGCCTCCTCCGGCGCCGGGCCGATGAGCTTCGCGGCCGGGCAGATCGCGGGCAACCTGGTCTCGGTGAGCTGCTACCTGTGGCTGTGCCCGGTGAAGGTGCGGCCCGGCTGGAACCCGGAGGTGGCCAGGGACCTGATCCGGTTCGGTCTGCCGCTGGCCGCGGCGAGCCTGCTGGTGCTGTCGGTGACCAACGTGGACAAGATCGTGATCGGCTCGCTGGCCGACGAGGCCGCGCTGGGCCTCTACGTGATGGCGTTCAACCAGTCCAGCCTGCCGCTGCAGGTGTTCTCCGAGGCCGCGCGGCGGGTGTCGCTGGCCGGGTTCTCCCGGCTGGTCAACGACAAGCGGGCGCTGGAGCAGGCGCTCGCGCGCGGGGTGGGGCTGCTGATGGCCGCCTCGATCCCGGTGTGCGCGCTGCTCGCCTGCTACGCCACCCCGATGCTGCACGTGGTCTACGGCGAGAAGTGGATCCCGGCCGCGGTGGCGCTGCAGTTCTTGGCGGGCCTGGGTTTGCTGCGCATCCTGCTGTTCATCGGCTACGACCTGCTGGTCGCCCTCGACGGCAACCGGGTGCTGATCGGCCTGCAGGCGCTCTGGTTGGGCACGATGCTGCCCGCGCTGATCCTGGGCACGCACCTCGACGGCATCCGCGGCGCGGCCATCGCGCAGGTGGCGGTGGCCGCGGTGGTCGTGGTGCCCGCGTTCCTGCTCGTGATCAAGCGCCGTGGGCTGCGGCTCAAGCCCGCGCTGCTGGCCTGCCGCCGACCGGTCGTCGGCGGGCTGCTCGTGGTGGCCTCGGCCCTCGTGGTGCACAACGTGTTCGACAACCCGTGGGCCAAACTCCTCATCGGCGGTCTCGCGGCCGTCGCCGTCTACCTCCCGGTGGTGTACCCGATGCGTGCGATGCTCCCCGGCCGTGCCGGAGCGACGGCATGACCGCCCCCCTCAAGGACCGCGGCGGCGTCTCCGCGACCGTCCGCCGCGCGCTGCGCGACGCGTTCGGCCTGTGGCCGATGCACGAGGCCAAGAACCGGATCACCCTGGGCAAGCGGCTGCCCGAGCTGCGCGCGTTCGAGGACGCGCAGGTCGCCCGGTTGCGCACCGCGGTCGGCGACCGGCCGGAAACCCTTGTCACGACGGTGATGCCGACGTTCAAGCGGCCCAAGCTGCTGCCGGACGCGGTCGAGTCGGCGCTGGCGCAGACGGTCACCGACCAGCTGGTGATCGTCGTCGACGACGGCGGCGGCCTGCCCGCGCTGCCGGACGACCCGCGCCTGGTCGCGGTGAGCCTGGCGCGCAACTCCGCGGTGCTCGGCCTGGTGCGCAACGTCGGCATCCGGCTCACCCGGTCGCGCTACATCGCCTTCCTCGACGACGACAACACCTGGCGCGAGGACCACCTGGCGCACGCGCTGACCGCCCTGGGCCGCGGCGCCGACCTGGTCTACTCGGCCGTCGAACGCCGCCGCGCGGACGGGACGGTGCTCGACGTGCTGTCCGAACCCTTCGACCGCAAGACGATGGCCGACGACTCGCCCTACGTCGACTCGAACTCCATCGTGCTGCGCCGGTCCGACGACGTGCTGTTCAGCAGGCTGCCGCGGGTGAAGGCGACGCTTCCCAAGGAGGACTGGGAGTTCGTCTACCGGATGGCCAAGACCCGGGTGGTCGCGCACGTGCCGGAGCCGACCGTGCGGTACCTGGTCAACGAGGCCAGCTACTACACGACGTGGCAGCCGGAGCAGCCCCAGTAGCCGCCCGGGTCTCCGCAGCCCTCCGTTCTCCTGAGCCCTCAGATCACGGTGAGGGTCAGCCGCGCCGTGTAGGTGCCCGCCGGTGCGCTGGTGGGCACCTTGAGCGCGATGTCCGCGGACAACCGCGCGGTTCCGTTGCCCGCCAGGGCGAGCGCGGTCGCCATGGTGCGGCTGTCGCGCAGTCCCCGTCCCGCGGGTGCGACGTCCGTCAGGCCGATAGCGTCGGCCGGGTCGACCCGTGGGCCCGCCGTGATCGCCTGGACCGGTGACTGCTCGACGATCCGCGGCGCCCAGCCCAGGTTGGCGCCGTTGATCAGGTCCGCGCCGCCGGCGAAGTCGGTCACCTGACCGGAGGCGTTCCAGCCGGGGTTGCCCGCCCGGGTGTCGGTGACCGTGATCGGGTTCAGCGATCCGGCCGTGCTGCGCAGGGATCCGTCCGGGGCCAGGACGGGCGGTGGCAACACGACGTCCTGGTCGGCGACGCTGATGGTCAGCGCACCCGGGACCACGGTGGTGGTGATGTCCACTGTGGCCGGACCGCTCGACGCGACGATGGTCATCGGGACCGGCGCGGACTCCGACACCGCCCAACGGTCCGTGGGCGGCACGAACTGCGCCACGACGCCGTAGGTGCCGAGGTCTGGTGGGACCTCGTCGCGCACGGTGGCGACACCGCCGACCACATCCGCCCGGTAGACCGGGCCGAGGCCGCGGGTGTCCCGGAAGAAGAAGTACACCTTGCCGGTGGCCTCGCGAGGGCTCACCGTCGCGCGCAGCTCGAACGGGCTGCCCACGACGACGATCTCAGCCGCGCGGCGCTCGAGGGTGACCGCGACGGGTTCGGGATCGGTGACCAGCAGGTCCAGCGGTGCCGAGGTGGAGTCCCCGACCTCCGGAACGGTCCCGACGAACTCGGCGACGACGCTGCGCGTACCGAGCGGGTAGCTAACCCGGGTTGTCGCGACGCCGTCGACCACCGGTTTCCAGAGCTCACCCAACGGCGTGCCGTCACGGAACCTGAGCCGCCCGGCAGCGGAGGGCGGGGAGACGGTCGCGGTCAGGGTTACCGGGTGGTAGGGCGCTAAGCGCGGGTTGTCCGGCGTGACGGACACCGTGACCGTCGTGGGGACCGGTGGCTGCGGCCAGATCGACCACCTCGTCGCACTGTTGAGGTAGATGTCGGTGCTGAAGCTGTTGAACACCTCGGTCCCGAAGTTCGCCGTGCAGGTGAGCGTGACCGTGTAGGTACCGCGGGTCAGCAGGCGGCCGTAGGCGGCGAACGGCGCTGCCTGGTGTGCGGTGAACGGTTCCGTGATCGACACCGGGTCGGAGGACCAGAGGTTCAGGTCCTCGGCGTACCCGTTCGGGCCGCGGGCGGTGAGCTGGTAGGTCGTGGCACCCACCGCGCACGGGCCGGAGGTGCGGTAGGTGATACCGGTGTCCTCTGTGGTGCCGCCCGACAGCGTCGGGGTGAGGGTGCCGTCCGCGGCGGCCGCGGCGGTGCCGGTCAGGCTGAGCACCGCGGTGCACGCCAACACAACCGCGCCGACGGCGATCCGCCGCAGGGTGTTCTTCGACGCTGCCAGCGCAATGTACCTAGCCACGTACCCAGCCATGTCTTACGTCGCTCCCCCTCGCGCACGCGCGCGTTGCCGCGATCCTGCGCGGACCGGGTGACCAGGTGAGGCGACGCAGGTGAGCAGCAGACGAACCCGTGCAACCCTGGTGGTCGGTGCGGGCGTGAGTAACCCGTAGCTACGCACCCAGGGGGTTCGATGGACGATCGGGACAGGGGCTTCGCCGAGTACTTCGCGGCGCGGTCCGGGGCCATGCGCGGCACGGCGTTCCTGCTGTGTGGTGACTGGCACCGAGCCGAGGACCTCGTGCAGACGTCGTTCGTCAAGCTCTACCGCGTGTGGAACCGGATCTCCGAGCACGGCAAGCTCGACGCCTACACCCGGCAGATCCTCGTCCGCACCTTCCTCGACGAGACCCGCCGCGGGTTCTTCCGCCGCGAGCAGGTCACCGACGAGCCCGGCGACTGGGCCGCCCCCGCGCAGGGCAGCCCGGAAGACCGGATGGTGCTGCTGCGGGCACTGGCCAGAGTGCCCGCGCGGCAACGCGCCGCACTGGTCCTGCGGTACTGGGAAGACCTTTCCTTGGAGGAGACCGCCCGAGCGCTCAAGTGCTCCACCGGCACGGTGAAGAGCCAGGCGTCGCGCGGCCTGGTCAACCTGCGCGCTCTCCTCCCCGCCACCACCGCAGCCCTCTGAGAGGACCCCATGGACGAGCACGAGGTGCGCCACGCCCTGCGCGGCGCGATGGACGGGATGGCAACGCCCCCGGCCATGAACAGCAGTGCGGTGCTGGACGCCGCGAAGCACGACCAACGGCGCAGGCGGGCCACCCTGGCCGGCCTGGGCAGTGCGGCCGCCGTGGCCGCGATCGCCGCAGGGGCGGTGCTCCTGCCCGGACTCGGCGGCACGGACAGCGGCCCGGCGGTCGCCGAGGGCGCCGTGGGGACGATCACCACGAGCCCGTCCGCGACCAGCCGGTCGACCAAGCCCACAAAGCCGACCAGGACCGGTACGACGTCGGGCACCATGAGCCCTGGTGGCCACACGCAGTCCAGCGGACCGCAGGAAGACCTGGCCGTGCGGCTGACCGACACCCTGCTGGGATCGGTGCCCGCGGGTCTGACCTCGCCGCCCGGGGTGATGGGCGAGTCCTTGCAGGGACCGTGGGCCCTCCGCCACCACCAGGCCACCACCGGTGAGGGCGGGGTCGGCTGGGAGTACCAGGCACACATCCCGGTCGGCACCGGGGACGGCAAGTGGGGCAGGCTCAGCGCCGAGGTCCACCACGGCGAGAGCGCCCTGGACGGCTGCGCGCTGACCCAGAGCTACTGGGGCATGGGCGGGACCTGCTCGCTGGTCGACGTCGACGGCAAGAAGGTCGGCGTGGTCACCAAGCCGGGCGTGGACAAGCGACTGGACCAGTGGGCGGCCTACAAGCACCCGGACGGCACCGTCGTGTTCCTCGCGCAGGCCAAGGGGTACTTCGCCGCCCAACTGCCCGGCATCGCCAACGAGCCGTTCACCGTCGAGCAGCTGGCCCGACTCACCACCGAACCGAAGTTCACCCTGCGCTAGCCACCACCCAGAGGAGGCCGTCGGTCCACTGTGGACCGGCGGCCTCTTCGCGTGTGCCGAAGTGGCCGTTTTGTCCGAAACTTCCGTAGAGTGGTGGCGTCGGGTACCCGATCACCTACTCAGGGAGAGAATGACCGGTGGTCTTCAAGAAGATGCTGCAGAAGTTCGGCGTTGGCGGCCCGACGGTGGACACCGTCCTGTCCGACCCACGCGGCGTACCGGGCGGACCGCTCAACGGCGAGGTCCGCCTGACCGGCGGCGAGGCCGACGCCGAGATCGAGCACATCGCACTGTCCCTGGTCACCCAGTCGACCGCCCGCCAGGTCGAATTCCACCGAGCAGTCGTCTCCGGCGCGACCCGACTGCGAGCGAAGGAACAGCGAACGGTCCAGTTCACCCTGCCACTCCCCTGGGAAACACCGGTGACCGAGGTGTCCGGCCAGCCACTACCGGGCATCTCACTCGGACTGCGCACGGAACTGTCGATCGCGAAAGCGGTGGACAAGGGCGATCTGGACCCGGTCTACATCGCCCCACTGCCGTCGCAGGACGCTGTGCTCGACGCTTTCGGGGAACTCGGATTCCACTTCAAGTCGGTATCGCTTGAGGGCGGACAGGCTTATGGGGTTCGGCAGGAACTGCAGTTCTACCAGGAGATCGAGTTCTACCCGCCGCCGCAGTTCGCTGGTGGCGTGAGCGAGGTGGAACTGAGCATCATTGCCTCGGCGGCCGGCGTGACGGTTTTGCTGCAGGCGGACAAGCGATTCGGCGGGACTGGGGTTGGGCGGTTCCAGGCTTCGCACGAGGAGGCCCAGGCGCAGGATTGGGCTGCGGTTGTGGGGTCTTGGCTGGAGCAGACTCTGGCTGGGCGGCAGGCGCAGCAGGGATTTGGGCAGCAGGGGTATGGGCAGCAGGGGTATGGGCAGCAGGGTTACGGCCAGCCTGGCTATGGACAGCCGGGGTACGGGCATCCGGGGCAGCACCAGCGGCGTGGGCCTGGGATGGGCGGGATGGTTGCCGGGGTCGCGGGTGGCCTGGTCGGCGGCATGATCATCGGCGACATGCTGGACGGCGGACTCATTGACGGGGACGACGGCGGCGGCGAAGAGTTCTGAGGCACCACCCTCGCCCTAGCACTTGCATTCCCTTGCCCTAGCACTCACTTGCACTGGCATTTGCACTCGCATTTGCCCTTGGCTTGTCGCTCTCTAAAGGCCAAGCCCCACGCTACGCAACACCCGCTACGCCAGTGCTCGATTCAGTGGACTCACTTCGTGCGGGGGGAGAGTACCGCTAAACTTGCCGTGTGGTGGGGAATGCCCTTCACCCGCCCTTTTTTCACCACCGCGGTGCTCTAGGGGCCCCGCACGAAGTGAGTTCACTGAATCGAGCTCGCTCTTAAGTCGGGCAACCTGGATGAGCTACACCCAGTTTAGGACGCGTAGCTCATACAGGTTGCCCGACTAAGACGCAGGCTCGATCTGGCGAACTCCCTTTGCGCGGGGCCCCTAGAGCACCGCAGTGGGGAAAAAGCGTGGGGTGAAGGGCATCCCCACCACCAGGTCAAGGTTAGCGGCACTCCTCCCCCACACAAAGGGAGTCCGCCAGATCGAGCACATCCGTAACGGGTGTTGCGTTCCGTAGGGCTTGAGAATTAGGGATGAAGAGAAGAAGAGATCGAATGGAAGGAGAAACGGAGGGGAACGGACGGAGGCTGAGGCCAAGGGGCGGGGCGGGGCGGGGCGGGGCGGGGCGGGATGAGGGTGGCCGGGGGGGTTGGGCGGTTGGGTAGCCGGGTGGCCGGGGGGTTGGGTGGCTGGGTAGCCGGGGGGCTGGGCGGCTGGGCGGAGAAACGCCGAGAGACCCCAGGCCGTGGGCGCTGGGGTCTCTCGGTGTGTGTCTGCTTGAGTGTCTCTAGTTAGATTCCCTCGCGTTGCCAGCGGAGTACGCGGGCGTGCTGGCGGACTCGCCTGGCGGGGGCGGTGAGCACCAGCGGGGAGAGGGCACGGGCCTTGCGTGCGCCCAAGCGCTGGCGCAGGCGCAAGGTGTGCCATTCCGGCAGGCTCTCGATGTCGCCATGGGCCTCGCGGGCGAAGTCGATCAGTTCGGGGACCGGGTCGGTGTCGGCGCGGCCCTTGTCGAAGGCCCGGCCTGCCCTGCGGAGTGCGTCCCGGGCCAGGACCCTGCGGACCTGGCGGTCCATGTCGTGCTTGTCCGGGAGGTTGTTGTCCGTGCGCTCGCTGATCGCGGTGTAGGCCGCGAGGCGCTGGCGCAGGTCGTTGACCACCGACGCGTAGTACGCGGCCGACATGTTCTGGCCGTGCACGCGGTAGTACGCCTGGTCCACGCCACGCAGGTAGCCGACGTCCGCGTGCAGGGCGAAGCGCATCCACATCTCGATGTCGCCGGTGTGGCGCAGTTCCGGGTCGTAGCCGCCGAGCTCGCGCTGCAGCGAGGTGCGCACCACGACCTCCGGCGAAGTAATGCAACCTTCGCCGAGGGTGAACCGCCTGCGGAGCCAGGAAAGTCCGTTGTAGACGGTCCAGCCCTTGTCCTCGGTTCTGGCCATCGGCAGCGGCTCGCTGCCGTCCCAGTGCAGCGGGCGGCCGTAGACGAACCCGACCTCCGGGTGCGCGTCGAGCAGGCGGGTCGCCCGCCGGAGCGCACCCGGGGTCAGGGCGTCGTCGGCGGAGAGGAGAGCGCAGTAGTCCGCGCTCGCCCACTCCATCAGGCCCTCGTTGTAGGTGGCGATGTGACCCATGTTCCGCTCGTGCTCCAGAACGGTCACCCGGCTGTCCACATCGGACAGAGCGCGGGCCACATCGGCACTGCCGTCACCGGAGCAGTCGTCGATCACGAGCACCCGGACGTCCACGCCCGGCTGGTCGAGCACGCTGCGCACGGCGGTCGGCAGGACCGACCCGTACTTGTAGCACGGGATCACCACATCAACGCTGGCCACTGGTAAAGCCCCCTCGGGTCTACGAAATGCTCGTCGCGAACACTGCGTCGACCCAGTAGTTGGTTCCGTTACCGGATCCGTTCGGGACCAGGCCACCACTGCCGTAGCGGTAGAGGCCGTTGGGCGCCGCCTCCGAGCTCGCGGGCGCGGTGAGCGGCCCGTTCGTCCGGTCCGCGGTGAAGTACTGCCCGGTGTAGCCGTAGTGGCCCGCCGAGCCCCAGTAGGAGACCACGTAGCTGGTGCCCGCGGTCACCTGGACGGGCTGGGCGAAGGTGAGCGTCTGCCACCCGCTGCTCGACTCGGCGCTGAAGGTGCCGGTGGCCAGCTGGCCGCCCGCACTGCTCCACAGGGTTCCGGTGTGCGAACCGGGGTCGCCCGCGGTCTTGTAGAACCGGACACCGGTGATGTAGCCGTTCTGGCCCGGCGTGATCCGCATGCCCAGCTCCACGGTCGCGTCCGTGGTGCTGTTCGCGGGCTTGTCCGTCGGCCGGAACAGGCTGCACGGGCACTGGCCCGCGGCACCGGTGGTGAAGGTCCACGTGTACGCGCTGGGCATCGTGTTGCCCCAGGCGTCCGCGGCCCGGGCGCTCACCGTGAACGTCGCGTTGCCCGCCAGCACGGCGGTCGAGGCGAAGGTCACGCTGCGGCCGTCGGTGGCCACCTCGGTGGTGCCGCTGACCACGCCGACACCGTTCTGGGTCACCGAGAACTGCAGCGAGGCCGGGTTGATCGGCTCGGAGAAGTTCGCCGTGACACCGGTACCGGTGGACACGCCGGTCGCGCCGGAGGCCGGGGTGGTGGAGGAGACCGTGGGAGCGGTGTTGTCCGCGCCGTTGGTGTCGACCACCGGGTCGACCCAGTAGTTGTTGGCGTTGTACGAGCTGCTCGGGTAGCCGCCGCCGTAGACGTACACGCCGTTGCCGCCGCCCGCCGGGGAGCTGGGCGCGGTGAGCACACCGCGACCCGCGCCCTGCGCGGCGAAGTAGCCGTTGTCCACCGAGTAGTGCCCGTTGGGCGCCCGGTAGGAGGCGATGTAGGTCTGGCCCGCCTGGATCTGCAGCGGCTGGGCGAAGGTCAGCGTCTGCCAGCCCGAACCCGACTCGTTGGCGAAGGTCCCGGTCGCGAGGCGCTGGCCGGTGGTGCTCCAGATCGAGCCGGTGTGCGTGCCGGTGTTGTTGAAGTTCTTGTAGAACCGGACACCGGTCACGTTGGCACTGGCGCCGACGGTGAACTTGACGCCCAGCTCCACGTCGCTGGCGTCCCCGGCGTCCACCGTCGCGGGGGTCCGCGACTTGAACAGGTTGCACGGGCACGGCTGCAGGTTGGTGCCGGTGGTGAAGCTCCACGTCTTGGCCTGGGCCAGGGCGTTGCCGAAGCCGTCGGTGGCGTTGAGCGTCACCGAGTGCACCTTGTTCGCGGGCAGCAGGTCGGTCGGGGTGAAGGTGACCACCTTGTCGTCGACGCTGACCGAGCCCGGGATGGGGCTGCCGTTGGCGTTGACGGTGAACTGCACGCTGCCCGGGTCGACGGCCTCGTTGAACGTGGCCGAGATGCTGCCGTCGACGTAGGCGTTGGTGCCGCCGGAGGCGGGCGAGGTCGACTGGACCACCGGCGGGGTGTTGTCCGCGGTGTCGGTCGTGATGACCGCGTCGACCCAGTAGTTGCCGCCGTTGTACGAGCTGTTCGGGAAGCCGACGCCGTACTTGAACACGCCGTTGCCGCCGGGGGTGTTGCCGGTCGCGGGCGCGGTGAGCGGGACGATGCCCGCCCCCTTGCCGTTGAAGAACCCGGCGTCGACCGAGTAATGGCCGCTGGGCGCGCTGTAGGAGACCACGTAGGTCTGCCCGGAGCGGATCTGCTGCGGCTGGGCGAAGGTCAGCGTCTGCCAGCCCGAGGCCGACTCACCGCTGAACGTGCCGGTCGCCAGCTGCTGGC
Source organism: Actinokineospora sp. NBRC 105648 (assembly GCF_030269645.1). Classification (GTDB taxonomy): domain Bacteria; phylum Actinomycetota; class Actinomycetes; order Mycobacteriales; family Pseudonocardiaceae; genus Actinokineospora. The sequence goes on from NZ_BSTR01000007.1 coordinate 143,012, forward strand.
CCGCCGAGGTCCACAGCGTGCCGGTGTGCGTGCCGGTGTTCGTGGTCGCCTTGTAGAAGCGGACACCGGTGACGGTCGCGTTCACCGAGGTGTTGAACTTGGTGCCGACCTCGATCGGGGCGGTGTCGTTGCCGTCCACGGTGCCCGGCACCTGGGTGCCGAAGATCGTGCACGGGCACTGCTGCGCGCCGACGGTCGCGTTGCTGGTGACGGTGGCGCCCAGGTTGGCGCTGTCGTCGGAGGCGCGGACCTTGATGCTCACCTGGCCGAGCACGCTCGGGGTCCAGGCGTAGCTCCAGTTGTCCAGACCGGTCGCGCGGTGGTAGGTCGCGCCGCCGTCGACGGAGACCTCGACCGAGCCGACCTTGCCGCCGCCGCTGTCGACCGCGGTGCCGGTGATGGTGCGCGGGCTGCCCGCCGGGACGGTGCTGCCGTTGGCCGGGGACGTGATGGTGACCGTGGGACCGGTGGTGTCCGTGGTCTTGCTCGCGCTGAACATGCCCGACATCAGCGTCCTGGGCTGAGCGCCCATGTCCGCGAGCAGGTTGACGGTGGCCTGCTGGATCTGCGGGCTCACCGGCGCGGACGACGGGGCGCCCGCCGGGAAGGAGTGCTCCGCGTCCAGACCCCACGACCACTGCACCGAGGCCGAGCTGAACACCAGCGCCTTGCTGGTCGGGTCGCGGTAGAGCACGAGCTTGTGGTTGGCCGGACCGCCGGTGTAGAGGTTGCCGTAGTCCTGCAGCAGCTGACCGTTGTCCACGGTGACCGTGGTGTCCGACAGCGGCACCGAGCCCGCGGGGCGCAGACCGTTGTCCGGGTCACCGTCCCACTCGTAGCCCAGCGTGCCCGCGGACAGCGTGGTCGTGGTGGTCGCGGTCGCGATCGAGGTGTTGCGCCAGAACCGGTTGCGGCCGAAGGAGGCCGGGACCTGGATGGCGTCGGCGCGGTAGCCGTTGACGTTGAACAGCGTGCCGACGAGCGCGTTCTCCGGGCGGCCGCCGTCGGCCGGCGGCGAGGAGCGCGGGTCGCGCCAGGTGCCGGTCCACTCCGGGCTCGGGTCGATCTTCTGGCCGTTGGGCGCCTTGGTCTCCTTGTAGCAGACCAGGGTGCGCATCGCGGTGTTCGCGCCGTCGATGGAGTTCTCGAACCGGGTCTTCCAGAACATGGTGTTGCCCGAGGAGAAGACCAGGTTCACCCCGGCGGCCTTGGCCGACTCGATGCCCGCGCGCTGGGCGGCGTTGACGTACTCGTCGTGGCCGGAGGAGATGTAGACCTTGTGGTTCTTGAGCAGGTTCGGGTTGCGCGTGACGTCGACCCCGGACAGGTAGGTCACGTCGTAGCCGTTGCGCTCCAGGAACCGGATCATCGGGTACTCGGCGTTGAGGAAGTTCGAGGTGCCGCCGTTGCGGTACGGGCGGTTGTAGCTGACCTTGTACGCGCGGCCGTCGGACGACCCGGTGAAGCCACCCTCGTACAGGTTGTACTCGTTGACCCCCTCCTTGTCGCCGTACTTGTTGTAGGCCTGCCACGTCTGGTCGGAGGTCTGCACGACGATCTCGGAGGTGGAGGAGTCGTTGCGCACGACGAACGGGAACTCGCCCGCGCCCGCGCCGTCGTTGCGGATGAAGTTCGCGACGTAGAAGCCGGGGACCGCGGTGCTGGGGACGTACCAGCTCGTCGAGACCGCCCAGTTGCCGCAGTCGACCAGCCCGGACGCGGCCTGGTAGGCGCAGTTGGGCTGGGTCTGCGGGAGGTGGGCGGTGGGGGCCAGCGTCGTCTGCAGCCGACCACCGGTGCCGCCGTAGTAGCCCAGGCGGACGATGTCGACCTGGTAGTTCGTGCTCGGCGTCTTGATCTTGAAGTCCAGCCGCTCGCCGGGCTGGACGCTGGCGGCGGTGCCGAAGCCCTCGATGTCGCCGTAGTGGCTTTCGACCTTCCAGTCCTCCTGCGGCGTGCCGGGTTTGGAGTTCTCGCAGACGATCGGGTTGACCGGCGCGTCACAGGGACCGGCGGAAGCCGGCGAAGCGACGAGCACGGGCAGTCCGACGACGATCAAAACTCCTGTGAGGGCAGCGCGCACCCAGCGCCCCACCCGTCCCCGACCGCGTGCGTCGTGCATCGCACGGTCCATCCGAGCCTCCACGGTGAGTAACCGTATGTAGGGTTAAAGCATCAACTTGGCACCGAATAGGGGACGCGCGACAGGGGACGCGGTTCCTATTTACCCTCACATCGTTACAACATCCCACCCTGTTACCCCCGATGGGGGAAGGTAGTAGGTCCCGGACCAAGAACGGTCACCGACTGTCGCTACTGGACACACAGCTTTCGACCAAAGCCATTCCAGTCCAACGACCAAGGGTAGCCGGCACGACACGCGCTGACGTGGGCGCATCCCCCGCGCCCCTTGACCTGCGGGCAGGTCCGCCACCCGGCTACCCAGCGTCCACACGCGACTCCAGAACCAAACCGGGCGGTCGGAGTGAGGGGCGTCACCGGCGCGGAATCACCCGATCGACCCAGTGCGACAGCGGCCAACAGCGGTGCGGGTGGGTGAATACCCGAATGGCCGCCGACTTTCGTCGGCGGCCATTGCGAGAACGTGAAAAATCAGGCCCGGGTCAGCCCGTTGTCGTCGGCCGCGGGGCGGAAACGCAGTCCGCAGTCGGCGCAACGCAGTGCGTCATCGAGGCGAGCACCGCATTCGCAGACCCAGCCTTTCCGGCGCGCCGGGTTGCCCGCGACGAAAGCGTGCGGGGCGACGCTCTTGGTGACCACCGAGCCCGCGCCCGCGAAGGCGAAGGCGCCGATCTCAACACCGCACACCACCACGGTGCCCGCACCCAGCGTGGCGCCCCGCCGGACGACGGTGTCGACCAGCTGGTCCGGTCCCCGCTTGATCGCCGCGCGGGGGCGCAGGTCGTTGGTGAAGAGCACGTTGGGGCCGAGGAACACCTCGTCCTCACAGGTGACGCCGCCGAACACCAGGGTCCCGTTCTTCACCGTGACCCGGTCGCCCAGCACGGCGCCGGTCTCGACGAACGCGCCGTCGCAGATGTTGCAGTCGGCGCCCACCCGGGCACCGGGGAGCACGTGGGCGAAGGCCCACACCCGGGTGCCCGCGCCGACCTGGTCGCTCTCGCACAGGCCCTGGGCGTGCACGAACACCCCGGAGTCGACCGCGGTCACGAGCGCACCGCGTCCGCCACGACCGACACCACGCGCTCCTGCTGGGCCGGGGTGATCTCCGGGAACAGCGGCAGGCTCAGGATCTCGCGGCCGAGCAGCTCGGCGTTGGGGAAGGCGCCCGCGCCCAGGCCCAGGTCGGCGAACGCGCCGGTCAGGTGCACCGGGGTGGGGTAGTGGATGCCCGCGCCGATGCCCTCGGCGTGCAGCTTGCCCAGCACCGTGTCGCGGTCGGCGACCCGGACGACGTAGAGGTGCCAGACCGGCACGTTGCCCTCGGCGACCACCGGGGTGACCACGCCGTCCACCTCGGACAGCAGCGCGGTGTAGCGGTCGGCGGCCTCCCGGCGCGCGGCGTTCCAGCCCGCGAGCCTGCGCAGCTTCGCCGAGAGGACGACGGCCTGCAGGGTGTCCAGCCGGGAGTTGAAGCCCAGCACCGGGTGCTCGTACTTGCGCGGCGAGCCGTGCGCGCCGAGCAGCCGGACCCGCTCGGCCAGGTCGGCGCGCGAGGTGGTGACCGCGCCCGCGTCGCCGTAGGCGCCGAGGTTCTTGCCCGGGTAGAAGCTGGTGGCGGCGATATCGCCGAGCGAGCCCGCGGTCTCGCCGTGGCGGGTGGCGCCCTGCGACTGCGCGGCGTCCTCGACGATCGCGACGTTGGCGGGCAGCAGCGCGCGCAGCTTCTCGATCGGGGCGACCTGGCCGTAGAGGTCGACCGGCAGCACCGCGCGGGTGCGGGTGGTCACCGCGGCCGCGGCGGCGGTCGGGTCGATCAGCGCGGTGTCGGGGTCGCAGTCGACCAGGACCACGGTGGCCCCGGTGCGCGCCACGGCCTCGGCGGTGGCGATGAAGGTGTTGGCGGGCACGATGCACTCGTCGCCCGGGCCGATCTCCAGCGCGCGCAGCGCGAACTCGAGCGCGTCGGTGCCGTTGCCGACGCCGATGCAGTGCGCCGCACCGGAGAACTCGGCGTACTCCGCCTCGAAGGCGGCCACCTGCGGGCCGCCGACGAAGGCGGTCTTGGCGAGCACCTGGGACCAGCCCGCGGCCACCTCCTCCGCCACGGCGGCGTGCTGCGCGGCCAGGTCGACCAGGGGGATGGGGCCGGTCATGCGGTCTCCTCGCGAGGCTTCGGGCACGGTGCCCGGTCGATGAGTTGCTTGGCGGGCACGCCTGCCCAGGTCTGGCCGTCCGGGATGTCGGACAGCACGACAGCCCCCATGCCGATCACGGCACGGGCGCCGACGCGGACACCCTGGCGAACGAGCGAACCCGCTCCCAGGTACGCCGACTCGGCCACGGTCACCGCGCCCGCGAGCGCGGCCCGCCCGGCGCAGGTCACGAAGTCGCCGACGACGTCGTCGTGGGTGAACAGCACGTGCGGCATGGCCAGCACGTGCGCGCCGACCCGCTGCGGCGCGGTGATCACCGCCCCGGCGAGCAGCACGGTGCCCTCGCCGAGCTCGGTCCCGGCGGCCACCGAGGCCATCGGGTGGACCAGCGTGGCGTAGCGCTCGGCGGGCAGGTTGAGCCTGCGGACCACCTTGGCCCGCCCGTCCGGGCGGCCGGGGGAGGCGACGCAGACCAGCACGAGCGCGTCCTCGTGCTGGTGGACCAGCTCGGCCGGGCCGAGCACCTGCAGACCGTCCAGGGTGACCCCGTGCCGAACGGGGTCGTCGTCGAGCAGGCCGAGCGGGGTGAACTGGTCCGGCAGCGCGCGGGCGGCCGCCAGCACCTCCCTGGCCAGGCCACCGGCGCCGACCAAGAGCAACGGGCGAGTCACGTGCGCACCCACGCCGATCGGGACAGCTCGCGGTGCCAGACCTCGAGCGAGAGCAGCGTCCACAGCCGGGGCTGCTCGTTGCGGGTGCCCGCGTCGTGCTCGGTGAGCAGCTTGCGGACCGCCGCCGGGTCCAGCGCGCCGCCGACGAACGACGACGGGCCGGTGAGCAGGTCGTTGGCCATCTCGCGCAGGCCGTCGCGGAACCAGGCGTCCAGCGGCACCTTGAAGCCGGACTTGGCGCGGTCGACGACCTCGCCGGGCAGGTGCCTGCGCGCGACCTCCTTGATAACCCACTTGGTCACCCCGCCGCGCACCTTGACCGAGCTGGGCAGCGAGAACGCCAGCTCCACCAGCCGGTGGTCGAGGAACGGCGGCCGCAGCTCCAGCGAGGCGGCCATCGACATCCGGTCGCCGCGCTCGAGCAGGTTGTCGGCGAGCCAGGCGTGCGAGTCGGCGTAGAGCATCCGGCTCAGCGCGTCGCCGCGGCCGCGCTCGTACGGCGCGATCGCGCTGCGCACGGCGGGACCGCCGAGCAGCCCGTCGCGCTCGCGCTCGGTGAACGGGGCGAACCAGCCGCGCATCCGCTCCGCGGAGCTGCCCTCGCCCATCGCCCGGACCGCCACGCCCAGCCGCGCACGCGAGGCGGGCAGCGCGCGCTCGATGCGGGGCAGGATCCGGCCGCGCACCGCGCCCGGGACCAGCCCGGCCCAGCGGGTGGCGGCGGCGAAGCGGTACTTGGGGTAGCCGCCGAAGAGCTCGTCGCTGCCCTCGCCGGAGAGCACGACCTTGACCTCGCGGCGGGCCAGCTCGGCCAGCTTGAACACCGCCACGTCGGCGGGCTCGGACAGCGGCGCGTCCCGGTGCCAGCTCAGCTGCGCCCAGTTCTCCTTGAAGTCCTCGGCGGTGACGATCACCTCGTGGTGCTCGCTGCCGACGATGCCCGCCACCTTGCGCGCCCAGTTCAGCTCGTCGACCCGGGGGTCGCCGAAGCCGGCGGCGAAGGTGTGCAGGCCGGTACCGCCCTTGGCCTTGGCGGCCAGCGCGGAGATCAGGCTGGAGTCGATGCCGCCGGAGAGGTAGGCGCCCACCGGCACGTCGGCGACCAGCGCGTCGGCGATCGAGGCGTCGAGCGCGTCGGCCACCATCCGCACGGCCTCCTCCGGGGCCACCTCGCGGTGGTTCTCCTGGGGGATCTGCCAGTACGCGCGCAGCCGGACCTGGCCGTCGCGGCCCAGGGTGAGCCGGTGGCCCTGCGGCACCTTCCGCACGCCCTCGATCAGGGTGTACGGCGCGGGCACCGACCGGTGCGCGAGGTAGTCGTGCAGGCTGGCCCGGTCGACCTGGCGGTCGCCGATGGCCGGGAACAGCGCCTTGATCTCCGAGGCGAAGGCGAACACCTCGTTGTCGAGGTAGTAGTACAGCGGCAGGATGCCGAGCCGGTCGCGCACCAGGTGCAGCTCACCGGTGTCGGCGTCGTCGAGCGCGTAGGCGAACTGCCCGCGCAGCTTGTCCACCCCGTCGACGCCGTACTTCTCGTACACCGCCAGCAGCGTCTCGGTGTCGCCGCCGGTGCGGTACGGGTAGTCCACGTGCGAGCGCAGCTGCCGGTAGTTGAGGATCTCGCCGTTGAACGCGATCGTCTTGCGGCCGTCGTGGCTGCGCATCGGCTGCTGCGAGGCGCCCAGGTCGATGATCGAGAGCCGGGTGTGCGCGAAGCCGGTGCTCCCGTCGATCCAGGTCCCGGCGTCGTCCGGGCCCCGGTGGTGCAACCGCCTGGCCATCTCGACGAGCACGGCCGGGTCGACCGGCGCCCCGTCGAGCCTGCGCACTCCCGCGATTCCGCACATGACTAGCGCTGCCCTTCGGCGAGGTCCATCAGCTGCCGTGCCCGAGAATCCCACGACGCGGGCAGGACCGACTCCCGGCGTCCCTCGACAGTGGACAACCCGCCGTCCTCCAGGGTCGCCCGGACCGCCTCGACGAACCCGTCCTGGCCCTTGGCGACCCGGATCAGGTCGGCGTAGCGGCGCACCTCGGGGAAGTCGGTGCTGACCACCGGCAGGCCCAGGGCGAGGTACTCCTTCATCTTGATCGGGTTCGCGTGCTTGATCCAGTCGTTGTCCAGCCACGGCATGATCGCCACGTCGAAGCCGGTGCCGTAGCCCGGGATCTCGGCGTACGGGCGGAAGTCCAGCCAGTGCACGTTCGGGTACTTGGCGAAGCGGTCCATCGACAGCGTCGCGTCGCCGATGAGCACCAGGGACGCCTGCGGGAACTCCTGCGCCAACCGCTCCAGCAGGTCGAAGTCGACCAGGTAGTCGTCCAGGCTGCCGAAGAACCCGATCCGCGGGCCGGGGATGCGCGCGATGTCGGCGGGCAGGTCGGCGCGGCGGCGGAAGTGCTGCAGGTCGACACCGTGGTCGAGGAAGTAGGCCCGCTCGCCGGTGGCGGCGGACTCCTCCTCCTGGAGCTGGCGGCTGACGTAGAGCACGTGGTCGGAGCCCTCGAGCAGCTTGTTCTCCAGGGCCGCGATGGTGCCCTGGTCGGCCTCGGGGAACGCCGAGTGCCGGTCGGACCGGTTGAACACCAGACCGCGGCGGCGCATCGGCTCGACCACGTCCCACGCGGTGGGGATGGTGGCGACCACGACCGGGTTGCGCATCCGCAGCGCGGCGCAGACCACCCGCACCTGGGCGCGGACCAGTGCCGCCCCGAGCGCGCGCACGCGGGCGCTGCCGTAGAAGGGCAGCGGCAGCGGGGTCATCACGTAGTAGCCGGGCACGTCCGGCAGCGGGCGGCGCACCAGCTTGGCCACGCTGCCCGCCTTGCGAGCGATCCGGCGCAGGAACTGGGTGCTCTTGCCCGGTGTGGGCATCCGCAGCCCGATGCTGTTGACCAGCAGCACCTTGCGGTGCTCGGCCACCCGGCGCATCAGCTGGAAGTCCGAGTGCGCCTGGTTGTGGTACCACCAGTCCTGCGCGGAGAAGCACACGTAGGGCGGCAGGTCCTTGCCCGCCTGGCGGTCCGGGGTGGACAGCGGCTCCGGCCACCGGCGCTGGCGCAGCAGGCCGCGCACGGCGGCCCGGTGGATGGTCTTGTTCCCACCGCGCAGCGCGCGCGGCAGGCTGTTGAGCAGCGTGGCCAGCCACATCGCGGCGGCGGCCGGACGGCCGTGGCGCTCGCGGTGCAGCCGGACCTTGTTGGTCACCAGCAGCGACCACAGCCGCGGCGAGGTGCCCGACTCGCCACCGAGGTGCACCGCCTGCGCGGCGGGCTCGTAGTACGTGGCGAAGCCCTTGGCCCCCGCCCGCAGCATGAACTCGGTCTCCTCGGAGTAGAGCAGGTAGCGCTCCTCCACCGGGCCGAGCTCGTCGACGCACTCCCGGGTGACCAGCCACGCGGCGCCGGTCGCCCAGTCGACCACGCCCGCGCGCTCGTAGGCGCTGGGCTTGGTGACGTTCTCGCCCAGCGGACCGAACCGGCCCGCCCGGGTGCCGCCGAGCACGGCCTCGCCCAGGGTGCGCAGCACCGTCGGCGTGCGGCGCAGCGAGTGCTGCACCCGACCGTCCGCCTCGGTCAGCTTCGGGACGACCACGCCGACACCGGGCCGCACGGCCGCGCGCAGCTTGGCCACCGCGCCCGGCGCGAGCCGGATGTCGGCGTTGAGCACCAGCACGTCGCAACCCTGGGCGTGCGCGAAGCCGGTGTTGACCCCGGCCGCGAAGCCGTCGTTGCCCGCCCGGTGCACGACCTTGACCTCGGCGTCGGTCGCCGCGACCACCTCGGCGGTGCCGTCGGTGGAGGCGTTGTCGACCACGATGACCCTGGCCTCGCCCGCGCCGCGCAGGGCGGCGGGCAGGGCGCGCAGGCAGTCGGCGATGATCTCGGCGCTGTTGTAGGTCACGACCACGACCGCGACCGGGCGGGCGGTCACGAGGCCACCAGGGTCAGCGCCCGGGCCAGCGAGGCGACGATGTGCTCCTGGTCGGCGTCGGTGATCTCGTGGTGCAGCGGCAGGATCAGCGACCGCCGGGCCAGCTCCTCGGTGCCGGGCAGCGCCGCGTGCGGGTGCCCGTCGTAGGCGGGCTCCAGGTGCGCGGCCATGATCCCCCGGCGGGCGGAGATCCCGTCCTGGGCCAGGCTGGAGAGCACGTCCACCAGCGGCGGCGCGCCCTCGGGCAGCGCGACCCAGAAGGACTGGTAGTTGGTGGTCGCGTAGGCCGGGTCCGCCACCGCGCGCAGGCCCAGCGGGGCCAGCAGCTCGTGGTAGCGGGCGGCCAGCGCCCGGCGCTGCTCGACGATGCCGTCGAGGCGGCCGAGCTGCACCAGGCCCATGGCGGCCTGGATGTCGGTCATCCGGTAGTTGAACGCGGTCTCCACATAGGACTCGACGACCGCGCCGCCCGCCGCGTGCCGGTCCGCGGCCGACATGCTCATGCCGTGCTCGCGCAGCCTGCGCAGGCGCTTGGCCCACTCGGCGTCGTCAGTGGTGATCATGCCGCCCTCACCGGTGGTGAGCAGCTTGCGCGGGTGGAACGACCACGCGGCCAGCAGCGCGCCGGTGCCGACAGACTTGCCGTACAGGGTGGACCCGGCGGCGCACGCGGCGTCCTCGACCACCGGGATGTCGCCCGCGACGACGCGGATCGCGTCGACGTCGGCGGGCACGCCACCCTGGTGCACCAGCAGCACGGCCTTGGTGTCCGGGGTGATCGCGGCCGCGACGGTCGCCGCGGTCAGGTTGCCGGTCAGCGGGTCGATGTCGGCGAACACCGGGTTGGCGCCGCAGTAGCGCACGGCGTTGGCGGTCGCGATGAACGACAGCGACGGCACCACCACGTCGTCACCGGGCTGGACACCCAGCAGGTGCAGGCACAGGTGCAGCGCGGTGGTGCAGTTGGACACCGCGATGCCGTGCTCGGCGCCGACCCGGGCGGCGAACGCCTGCTCGAAGGCGGCGACCCGCGGGCCCTGGGCCACCCAGCCGGAGCGCACGGCCTCGGCGACCGCCTGCGCCTCCTCCTCGCCGAGCAGCGGCTTCATCACCGGGATGGCCATCAGAGGTTGCCCTTCTCCGCGCGCCACCACTCGACCAGGCCGCGCAGGCCGTCGTCGAGCTTGATCTCCGGGCGCCAGCCCAGCTCGCGCTCGGCGGCGCTGATGTCGGCCAGCCGCCGGGTCACGCCGTTGACCTTGCGCTCCGGACCGTGCTCGACGCCCAGGTCGGAGTCCATCGCGGCGAGCAGGGCCTCGGCCAGGCCGAGCAGGCTGGTCTCCGAGGCGCTGGCGATGTTGTAGACGGTGTCGGTCACGTCCGCGCGGGCGGCGAGCAGGTTCGCCCTGGCGATGTCGTGCACGTGCACGAAGTCCATCGTCTGCGCGCCGTCGCCGAAGATCAGCGGCCGCTCGCCGTTGACGATGCGCTCCATCCAGCGGATCAGCACCTCGGTGTAGAGGCCGTGCACGTCCATCCGCGGGCCGTAGACGTTGAAGTAGCGCAGCGCCACGTAGTCCAGGCCGGTCATCGCCTTGAAGCTGCGCAGCATGCCCTCGTTGAACGCCTTGGCGGCGCCGTAGAAGGTGTCGTTGTTGTACGGGTGGTGCCGCTCGTCGGTCGGGAACGTCTCGGCCAGCCCGTAGACCGAGGCCGACGAGGAGGCGATGACCTTCTTGACGCCGTGCTCGGCGGCCGCCTCGATGATGGTGAAGGTGCCGTCGACCAGGCTCTCCAGCGCCAGCCGGGGCTCCTCGGCGCACTGGGTGATCCGGATCGCGGCGAGGTGGAACACCAGGTCGCGGCCCTTGGTCAGCTCGCCGACCACGGCCCGGTCGTTGATGTCGCCGTCGACGACCACGAGCCGGTCACCGGCCGCGGCGCCCGCGTCGGCCAGGTTCTCCCGGCGGCCGCGGACGAAGTTGTCCAGCACGGTCACCTCGGCGGCACCGGCGGCGATGAGCTGGTCCACCACGGACGACCCGATGGTGCCCGCACCACCGGTGACCAGGATCCGCTGACCCTCGATCGGCTGCGCGCTCATGCGTTGACACCTTCCCGGACCTGGCCGTTGGACAGCTCGGCGCCCAGCACCGGCAGGAAGGCCCCGCCCTGGGCGAGGCTCGCGGACGCGGCCTCGAGGATGGAGAGCACCTGCAGGCCGGAGCGGCCGTCGGTGAGCGGGGGGCGGCTCTCGGTGATCGACGAGTGGAACTCGGCCATCACCGCGCGCAGCGCCTCCTTCTCCGGCAGCGCGGGGGCGACCATGTCGCCGGTGCGGTAGGAGATCATCGTCTGGGCGCGCTTCTCGGCGCCGATGTCGGCGGCCTCGGTGCGGTCGACGCCGCGGTCGTAGATCCCGATCCGCTGCGCGGGGTTCAGGTCGTCCCAGACCACCGTGCGCTGCGAGCCGCCGATGATCATCGTGCGGACCTTGGTCGGGGAGAGCCAGTTCACGTGCACGTGCGCCATCGCGCCGCCGGTCAGCTCGATCGTCAGGTGCGCCACGCACGCGCGGCCCGCGCCGATCGGGTCCGACCCGTGCGCGGCTACGGCCAGCGGCTGCACGCCCTCGGGCAGGATCGACAGGAAGATCGACAGGTCGTGCGGGGCCAGGTCCCAGAGCACGTCGACGTCGGGCTGGACCAGACCGAGGTTGATCCGCACCGAGTCCAGGTACTGCACCGAGCCGATGCCGCCGCCGCGCAGCAGGTCGCGCAGGTAGGCGACCGCGGGGGTGTAGCAGTAGGTGTGGTCGAGCATCAGCGTGAGACCGCGCTTGTCGGCGGCCTCCACCAGCTGGCGGCCCTCGGCGTAGGTGGCCGCGAGCGGCTTCTCCACCAGGACGTGCTTGCCCGCCTCGAGGGCGGCCATGGCCACCGGCAGGTGCGTCGCCGCCGGGGTGGCGATCGCGACGGCGTCGACCGACGGGTCGGCGAGGACCTCGTCGAGCGAGTCGGACACCGCGACCGTCGAGTACTCACCGAGGACGCGCTTGGCGCGGTCGGCGTCGAGGTCGCAGAGGTAACGCAACCGCAGGCCCGGAGTGGCCTGGGCGTTGCGCACCAGGTTCGGCCCCCAGTAACCCGCGCCGATCACGGCTAGCCCGATGGTTCCCACGCTGAATCCCCTTCATTGCCTTGTGCTTGGTGCCCAGCCCACACCGGCCCCTGCGCCGGTGTGGGTGGTTCGAATGGACGTGCCGGGTGCGACTAGTACGCGCCCTGGCCGCTGAAGACGGCCCGGAAGGTCTTCCACAGGATCACCGCGTCCAGCGCGAGCGACCAGTCCTCGACGTAGCGCAGGTCGAGCCGGACCGCTTCCTCCCACGGGAGGTCGCTGCGGCCGCTGACCTGCCACAGGCCGGTGAGGCCGGGCTTGACCAGGAGCCTGCGACGCACGTCGGGGGCGTAGCGGGCGCTCTCCTCGGGTAATGGCGGGCGGGGGCCGACGAGTGACATCGGTCCCGCGACCACGTTGAACAGCTGCGGCAGCTCGTCGATGGAGTAGCGGCGCAGGATGGCGCCCACCCGGGTGACCCGGGGGTCCTTGCGCATCTTGAACAGCAGGCCGTGGCCCTCGTTCTGCTCGGCGAGCTCGCTGACCAGCTTGTGCGCGTTGACCACCATGGTGCGGAACTTGATGATGGTGAACTCGCGGCCGTCCTTGCCGACCCGGCGCTGCTTGTAGAACACCGGCCCGCGGGTGTCGACCGCGATCGCGATCGAGACCGCGATCATGACCGGGGCCAGCAGGGTCAGCAGGATGGCGGAGCCGACCTTGTCGAAGACGTCCTTGACCATCCGGCGGGCGCCGGAGAAGGACGGGGAGGACACGCGCAGCAGCGGCATGCCGAGCACCGCGTCGACGTGCAGCCGGGGACCGGCCACCTCCATCAGCACGGGGGCGACGACCATCTCGGCGCCGGAGCCCTCGAGCTTCCAGGCGAGCTGCTGCAGGCGCTTGGGGGTCCAGTAGGCGTCCGGGGTGACCGCGACGATGCGGTAGCCGCCGCGCCGGGCGTGCGTCGCCAGGTCGCGCAGCTGGCCGACCACGGGGACGTCGTCGATCTCGGTGACGCCCTCGCCGAGGCCGTCGGCGGTGCAGACCGCGTCCACGCGCCAGCCCAGGTGGGCCGAGCCGCGGGTGCGGGTGATCAGGTCGCGCACCGTCTCGAGGTTGCCCGCGGCCATCACCGGCAGCAGGCAGCGGCCCTCGCGGCGGGCGCGGTGCAGGAACTGGCGGAGCACGTAGCGCATCGGGAAGACCAGCAGCGCGGTCGCCGGGACCACGACGAAGACCCACGGCCGGATCCGGGTGATGTCGAAGAGCAGCCCACCGAGGGCGAGCACCACCGCGGCGGCGGCGAACCCGCGGCCGAGCCTGCGGAACTCCTCGGCGCCCTGGCCGAGCACGGCCAGGTTCCACACCCGGTTCACCATCAGCGACCCGAGCAGGACGGCGAAGGTGACGCCGCCGGTCGGGGTGACCAGTGGACCGTCGGGGTCGACCCGGTTGGCGACGAAGCCACCGACGACCAGCACCCCGAAGAGGATGGAGAAGAGGTCGGAGAGCAGGACTCCCGTGCGGTAGCGCGGCTCCCAGCCCGCCACCGGCGGGAAGGACGGCTCACCCGCGGGCAGGGCGCGGCGCGGCTTCTGGCCACGGCGGGCACTGGCGGGGGCGGGCCACATGGTCGCTCTCTTTCGCGGGAACCCAACTTGGTCACGCATCGTGTATCCCCCGGTTCGGGCGGATCGGGCATGCACGGTCGCGGGGCGTCCCCGAGTGCCCACGCCATGGACAAATGTGGTGCGAAGCCGACTGCCCGAGCTGCGATGACCGGACCAAGGCTGCGATACCTCATTCGCTTGGTTCCCCGGCCTCGTTACACGGAGGGTTAGTTGTTATGTAACCCGATCGGTGAGAGGGGCCGTGTGTAGGTGACTGACTACACGGTGGGTAGCAACCGCCGATGCACAGCGTTGACCTACCCGAGGGCAACACCGCAGGTGACCAGGTACGTCATGATCACAAGCGACTGTCCACCCCGGACAACCAAACTTGTGACGGAGCGTATAACTCCGCCGAATGCCAACGTCGAAAAACGGGACTGCCACCAAGATCACAGCTGTCCAGGGTGGCATAGCGCACCCGAGTTGGGCGCCGCCGGACAGCCCCACCCCGATTGCACCAATCGCGGCCGCAATTCCCCCCAAAGACTCGTTTTACCCCCACCACCAGCAGATGCTCCGCGCTGGAGACCTGCCGTTAAAGATCACGCAACATACACCGCGTCAGCGGAACACCCGTCCGCCCCATACCGGCGGCCTTATGTACAACACGTATATGTGTCCCGGCTCACATGATCTTTGCCGCCACCCGGCCGACCCCCCACTACACCAGCCGGCCCCACCTCGGGAGCCCCGGGACACCCCACTTCACCCGACTGCCGACCCAACCCCACCCAGCACCCCCGCGGCGGGCAGCGGCCATCAACCCGAGCCCACCCCCGTGAGACCCAACTCACCCTCGACCCCGTGCAGGCACCCGCGCCCCACCTACTGGCTCCTGCCCACCCGCCGAGCCCCCGCGCCACCGGCAGCCGCCCCCCGCAGAGCGCGTTCCGGCGATCCACCACCCACGCCCGAGCCCCGAAGCCGGGGGCGGGTCCCCCACAACGCAAAACGGCCCCCCACGGAGGAGGGCCGTTCAACGGTGGCCAGGGGCGGGGTCGAACCGCCGACCTACCGCTTTTCAGGCGGTCGCTCGTACCAACTGAGCTACCTGGCCAGACAAAACAAACCCCCACCCATGCTGTTCCCACCCAACCCAGCACCGCTGGGTCTGATGAAGCTCGCACTGTGGGGGGTTTCAGAGGTTTCCCTCCGGGGGCTTCGGCGAGCAACCCCGCCTGCGTGTTCCGCAGACGAGGAGCCACCAAAGCGAGCGACCCTGACGGGACTCGAACCCGCGACCTTCGCCGTGACAGGGCGACGCGCTAACCAACTGCGCCACAGGGCCTTGCTCTAACCGCGCCGTCCGGGGGCTGTACCGCGTGTCACCGCGCTACCGGAGATGCCACCGAACTTCGATCTTACGGTACTGCTTGTCTTACCGTGCTCCCAACGGGATTCGAACCCGCGCTGCCGCCTTGAAAGGGCGGAGTCCTAGGCCGCTAGACGATGGGAGCCCGACCAATTCCGGGCGAACCGATCGACCGCGCTTCCAGGTCCACGTCGCCGTGTCGCTGGGAGCATCCATAGCTTAGGGCACACCCCCTGGGTACTCCAAAACGGGTTACCCATACCGCCGCCTAGCTGCGTGAACGGCCGGTTCGGGCCGCCGGCGCGCGACCCGCGCGCCGGCTGCGCGGGGCCTGCGACCGGGGAGCGCCACCAGATCCTCGGTCTAGCTCCAGCCTGGCGCCCGAACCGGGCGGTGCGAGGCGCAGACGTACTACGACCGGCCGTTGGCTGTCGTCGCGCAGCGATCCAGCGAACCCGAGCGGCAGACGTGTCGGACCGCCCCGAAGGGCCGCCCGCAGCCGGCATGCCAGGCACCGGACAGCGGTGACCCCCGCTCGCGGCACCGAGCGGGGGTCACGGTGTGTCACTGATTACGGAAGAATAAACATGAATCGCCGAGCTGTACCTCGACCGCGATTCCACAATGTCACGCAGGGTCCCCAGTAAATGATCTTGATTTCGCGGTCGGGCGGCAATTGCCCCGACGGTCCGACCGGGGGCCCACTGGCGCCCCGGGGCACTCGACGGCTCAGCGGCGCACTGCCGGGAGGCCGTCCTCCCCGTCCATCAGGCCGAGCATTTCCAGCAGCTCACGGCAGTCCTCGGTGCCCTGCGCGCCCATCGCGACGGCCAGCCGCGCGCGGCGCACCTGCTCGTCGGAGACCCGGGCAGATTCGCCCGAACGGGGGGCGGGGACTCCGGTCGAGAACTGTCCAGACCCCCCAAGACTGTCTTGCTGGAGAAGGAAACTGCGCACTTCAAGTGACCCGCTCATGGCTGCCTCCCCGGCTTTGTTTGGCGTGAGGCTATGAGACAACTCCTCGCTCCCACAGCCCCCCGCAGAGTGAACCGGGGTACACGCTCGGTAGCGTTGTGTCACCAGTTTTCCCGTCGCCGCGGCGAGGTCGGCAGAAGTTGACCGATCGCGGTCCCGCCGGAGCGGGCGGGCCCACCGGTTCACCGGGCGGAACCCCTACCCCCTAGGGGTATAGTCCGCGGCATGGAGCACGCCCACCCGTACAGCGCCAACAAGGACGCCCACCTGCGCAGGCTGCGCCGGGTCGAGGGTCAGGTGCGCGGCCTGCAGCGCATGGTCGAGGAGGACGCGTACTGCATCGACGTCCTCACCCAGGTCTCCGCGGCGACCAAGGCCCTGCAGGCGTTCGCCCTGGAGCTGCTCGAGGAACACCTGGCGGGCTGCGTCGTCGACGCGGCCCGCACCAGCGACGAGGCGGCCGCGGCGAAGGTCCGCGAGGCCGCCGACGCGATCGCCCGGCTCGTCAAGTCCTAGCCGGCCGTCCCCGGTCCCCAGCCCCAGTCGCCCGATCCCCGCCGGCGAGTTCCAGTCGGCAAGTCCCGGCACCACCCGAGAGAGGATCCACTCCGTTGTCTCTGCGGACCGTCTACACCGTCGCGGGCATGACCTGCGGCCACTGCGCGAGCTCGGTCACCGAGGAGCTCACCGAGCTCGGCGGCGTCTCCGACGTTCAGGTCGACCTGGTCACCGGCGCGGTCACCATCACCAGTTCGAGTGAACTCAGCCGGGACGAGGTGGCCGCCGCGGTCACCGAGGCCGGCTACCAGCTCGCGAGCTAGCCGTGCGCACCGGCACCACCACCCCGGACCGGGTGGAACTGGCCATCGGCGGGATGACCTGCGCGGCCTGCGCGGGCCGGATCGAGCGCAAGCTCAACCGGCTCGACGGCGTGCGCGCCTCGGTCAACTTCGCGACCGAGCGGGCCACCGTCGAGGTCCCCGCCGGGCTGGCCACCGCCACCCTGGTCAGCACCGTCGAGGGCGCCGGTTACGCGGCCACCCCGGTGGCCGACCAGGTGGCGGACACCGAGCCCGCGGCCGACGACCTGCGGCTGCGGCTGGGGATCTCGGCCCTGCTCAGCGCCCCGGTGATCGCCCTGTCGATGGTCCCGGCCTGGCAGTTCCCCACCTGGCAGTGGACCGCCCTGGCGCTGTCCTGGGTCGTGGTGCTGGTGTGCGCGTGGCCGTTCCACCGGGCCGCCGCGGTCAACCTGCGGCACGGCGCGGCCACCATGGACACCCTGGTGTCCCTGGGTGTCACCGTCGCGTCCCTGTGGTCGGTCTACGCCCTGCCCTTCGGCGGCGCGGGCGCGGTCGGGATGCGGCACGAGTTCTCCCTGCTGCCCGCCACCGGGCACGCGACCGCCGACATCTACTTCGAGGTCGCCGTCGGGGTGACCACCTTCCTGCTGCTGGGCCGCTGGCTGGAGGCCCGGTCCAAGCGCCGAGCGGGCGCCGCGCTGCGGGCGCTGCTCGCGCTGGGCGCCAAGGACGTCGCCGTGCTGCGCGCGGGGGTGGAGACCCGGGTGCCGATCGGCGAGCTGGGCGTCGGCGAGGTGTTCGTGGTGCGGCCGGGCGAGAAGGTCGCCACCGACGGCGTGGTCGAGGACGGCACCTCGGCGGTGGACCGCTCGCTGGTCACCGGCGAGTCGGTGCCCGAGGAGGTCGGGCCGGGGTCGGCGGTGGTCGGCGGCGCGGTCAACGCGGGCGGTCGGCTGCTGGTGCGGGCGGCCCGGGTCGGCGCGGACACCCAGCTGGCGCAGATGGCCCGGCTGGTCGAGCGGGCGCAGACGGGCAAGGCGCAGGTGCAGCGGCTCGCCGACCGCGTCTCGGCGGTGTTCGTGCCCGTGGTGCTCGGCATCGCCGTGCTCACCCTCGTGGGCTGGCTGCTCACCGGGGCGGACGCCGACGCCGCGGTCACCGCCGCGGTCGCGGTGCTGGTCATCGCCTGCCCGTGCGCCCTCGGGCTGGCCACGCCCACCGCGCTGCTGGTGGGCACCGGGCGCGGCGCCCAGCTGGGGATCCTGGTCAAGGGCCCCGAGGTGCTGGAGTCGACCCGCCGGGTGACGGCGGTGGTGCTGGACAAGACCGGCACGGTGACCACCGGCCGGATGACCGTCGTCGACGTGGTGCCCGCCGACGGGACCACCGTCGAGCGGCTGCTGCGGCTGGCGGGCGCGGCGGAGGCCGCGTCCGAGCACCCGATCGCGCGGGCGGTGGCCTCGTACGCCGCCGAGCACGGAGCGGTGCCCCCAGTCGAGGACTTCCGCAACGCCGAGGGGCTAGGCGTGACCGGTGTGGTCGACGGTGAGCCGGTGGTGGTCGGCAGGCCGCGGCTGCTGGCCGAGCACGGCGTCGACCTGTCCGACGAGCTGCTGGCCGCCCAAGCGGCGGCCGAGGCCCAGGGCCGCACGGTGATCGCCGCGGCCGCGGGCGGCAAGGCGCTGGGCCTGGTCGCGGTCGCCGACGCGGTGAAGCCGACCAGCGCCGAGGCGATCACCCGGCTGCGCGCCCTCGGGCTGCGGCCGGTGCTGCTGACCGGGGACAACGAGGCGGTGGCCCGGGCGGTGGCGGCGCAGGTCGGGATCACCGACGTCGTCGCCGAGGTCATGCCCGCGGAGAAGGTGGCCGTCGTGCGGCGGCTGCAGGCCGACGGCGAGGTGGTGGCGATGGTCGGTGACGGGGTCAACGACGCGCCCGCGCTGGCGGCGGCCGACCTCGGGCTGGCCATGGGCACCGGCGCCGACGCCGCGATCGAGGCGGGCGACCTGACCCTGGTGCGCGGCGACCTGCGGCTGGCCGCCGACGCCATCGCGCTGTCCCGGCGGACGCTGGGCACCATCAAGGGCAACCTGTTCTGGGCCTTCGCCTACAACGCCGCGGGGGTGCCGCTGGCGGCGTTCGGCTTGCTCAACCCGATGCTGGCGGGGGCGGCGATGGCGCTGTCGAGCGTGTTCGTCGTGTCGAACAGCCTCCGGCTGCGGCGGTTCCGACCCGCGGCGGCCTGACCAGCGCCTACCCGTGAGAAGGCGACAAAGCAAGACGAACATCAGGTGAACATTCGCGACAATTTTTCCCACGCGGACACTCCCCACGAACGAGTGCGCGTGCAACAATCGTGGAGCTGACACACCCCCGGTCAGCACCTGTGGAGATTCCCCTCCAGCCCCCGCGTTCCTCCCCCTGGCGCGGGGGCTTCTCCATCTCCGCAGGTCAGCGGGATTCGCGAGGAACCCTCACTCGACCGGGCGCTGTGGCGACCATCACAGTACCTGCGGGCTCGCGACCCAACCGTTATCTTGTCCCGGTGCCTTTTCCCTCTTTCGGACGCAGCCGCACCGACCTCAAGGCGGTCGGCACCAGCACGGGGCGCCACCGCACCCCGCAGCGAGAGCAGGCCGAGGACGCCTCGCCCGACCGCGAGCTCGAGTCCTACCTCGCGGCGCTCGCCCCCGACTCCGACCCGGAGACCACCGGTTCCGGCCGCCGCTTCGGCGGCGCGGAGGTCTACCAGCTGCGCCTGTCGCTGATGGCGAACGAGCAGCTGCGCGAGCTGGCCGCCTACCGGCAGACCTCGCCGATGGCGCTCGCCCAGGAGTGGATCATGCAGCGACTGGAGTGGGAAGCGCAGCAGCTGCAGCGCTCCTGACCCACCGACCGGCCCCCGGCGACGATCCCACCACCGCCGTTCCCGTCAGCGCTGTTCGTCAGCGCGTTCTCCGACCACCCGAACGTGACTCAGCCCCGGCCCGCGTGCCGGGGCTGAGTCGCGTCTCGGTCGGCACAGCCTCGGTTGTCTACCGCCTCGGCTGTTTACAGCGGGACGACGTTGGTCGCCTGCGGGCCCTTGGTGCCCTGACCAACCTCGAACTCCACCCGCTGGTTCTCCTCAAGGGTCCGGAAACCCTTGGACTGGATCTCCGAGTAGTGCACGAAGACATCGGCGCCGCCGTTGTCCTGCGCGATGAAGCCGAAGCCCTTCTCGGAGTTGAACCACTTGACAGTGCCCTGTGCCATAAACCTGCCTCCATCGCAGGAGCATGGGGCTGCACCGTGCAACCCCGGGCCGCCCCCGGGCGATACTCCCGCCGACTTGCGGCGGAAAAGCAGCGCGCCCGCATAGTCGTTCCGCGAGCGTGAATAGCACGAACACGCAAAACCACGGCCTGCAACGGAAAGGGTATCGGCTCGTCGCAGGCCGCACTACTGCCTGACGGGCGCTCGGCTAGCCCAAGCGGGTGATCTACGCCGACACTCTCCGGAGTGATCGCATCGCTCTCCGGATTCAGCGAGAAATCCATTGAAAGTGACATGAGTCACACCCGTTCCGGCCAACGTCACCTCCCGCCACAGCGTCGTTATTGGGTGTCGGAAGGGTTATGGGGGAAGGGGTAGCCGGTATGGACAAGCGCAGGCTCACAGGAAGGCGCTGGCTCCCGGTCGCACTGCTCGGGGCGGGTCTGGTGGCGACGCTCGCGTTGAGCGGGTGCACCTCGGGGGAGTCGGCCGCCGCCACCGTCAGCGAGGCGAACGGCGGCACCCGGAGCACCCCGCAGACCCCGGCCGCCAAGGTCGTGGCCACCCCGGCCGCCGACGCCAAGGACGCCAGCCCGGCGGGCCCGATCACCGTGGCGGTCACCGACGGGAAGCTCGAGGCGGTCACGCTGACCAACGCCGAGGGCAAGCAGGTCAAGGGGGAGCTGTCCGAGGACAAGGCGACCTGGACGGTCACCGAGCACCTCGGCTACGGCAAGACCTACACCTGGGCGGGCAGCGCGGTCGGCACCGACGGCAAGGCCACCCCGATCGCGGGGACGTTCAGCACGGTCAAGCCCAAGAAGCAGAACGGCGCCAAGCTCAACACCGGCGACGGCCAGACCTACGGCATCGCGATGCCGGTCGTGGTCAACTTCGACGCCCCGGTCAAGGACCGGGTCGCCGCGCAGAAGGCGCTCAAGGTCGCCACCACCCCGGAGACCGAGGGCGCGTGGGCCTGGCTCGACGACAACACGGTGCACTGGCGCCCCAAGGAGTACTGGAAGCCGGGCACCACGGTCCGGGTCACCGCCGCCATCTACGGCGTCGACCTCGGCGGCGGCGTGTACGGCCGCGACGACGTGAGCTCCTCGTTCACCATCGGCCGCTCGCAGGTCGTCAAGGCGGACACCCAGACGCACCGGATGATCGTGGTCACCGACGGCGTGCAGACCTTCGACTTCCCGGCCTCGATGGGCCTGGAGTCCGACCCGGGCCGGGTCACCAAGAGCGGCACGCACGTGGTGATGAGCAAGCACGCGACCTACGGCATGACCAACCCGAAGTACCACTACGAGAACGTCATGGTGCCCTGGGCGGTCCGGATCTCGAACAACGGCGAGTTCGTGCACGGCTACGCGGGCTCCATCTCGGCCCAGGGAAAGCGCAACGTCTCCCACGGCTGCGTGAACCTCTCGCCCGCGAACGCGAAGCTCTACTACGACACCGTGCTCACCGGCGACCCGGTCGAGATCACCGGCAGCAACCAGCAGTTGAGCGCGGCGGACGGCGACTACTACGACTGGGCAGTCAGCTGGGACAAGTGGCAGGCCATGTCGGCGGGCACCAACTGATAGCGGGCACCAACTGATAGCGGGGACGGACTGATACGGAGTAACCCGAGGGCGGCCTTCCACGCGGAGGCCGCCCTCGGTCGTTCCCGGATAAGCGCCAACCACACGAACAGATCAGACTCGCCACTGGCGCCAATCGGATTCCCGTTCACCTATCCAGCGGGGACATCGGCGCGTGTCCGGGCAAGCGGGCCACCGCCCGGGTGAGTGGTTACGGTGTCCCGGTGACCGAGGCGCTCTCCGAGGTGGCCGCGGGCTCGCTGGTGGTCCGCGCCTCGGGGGCCGCGGCCGCCGCGCGGGCCATGGCGGCCGCGCTGCACGGTGGCCAGGCGCGCACCGACCCCGACCACGTGCAGGTCCTCATGCGGGCGACCCTGCCCCGTCTGCCGCCCCAGGGCGTGCGGCTCGCGTTCGGCGAGGCGAGCCTGGAGGTCCGCGGCGGCGAACGGCACGGCGTGGTCCTGCTGACGGTGGCCGCCAACCGGCTCTCGGTCGGCTTCGGTGAGCTGCGGCCGCTGCTGTTCCAGCCGGTACCGGTGACCCGCGGGCTGCAGGCGCTGTTCTCCTCCTCGATCGCCCACCTGCTGGCCGCCGCCGACACCCTGGACACCAACGGCGCCCGCGCCTACCTCACCGGCCTGGCCGAGCTGGTCCTGCGCACCGCCCTGCGCACCGAACTGGACCGGGCCGACGCGATCGCCACCCGCCGCCGGGACGCGGTGGACTACATCCGCCTGCACCTGGCCGACCCGGCACTGACCGCCGAGCGGATCGCCGACGCCCTGTTCATCTCCCGGCGCAGGCTCTACCAGCTCTTCGACGACGGCGACGGTGTGTCCGGCCGGATCCGCGCGATGCGGGTCGAGCGGGCGAAGGAGCTGCTCGCCGACCCGGCCCAGGGCGTGCGCGGGATCGGTGAGATCTCCCGCCAGTGCGGCTTCGCCAACGCGGCGCACTTCTCGCGGACGTTCCGCAAGTCCGTCGGCCAGACCCCGCGCGACTACCGCGAGTCGGTGCTGATCTGACCCGGGGCGGGCGACCTCGGTGCCCGCTCCGACCAGCTGGTGTCCGCCAGGCTCGCGGGCAGTACCACCCGCGGGCCTCACCCGGGGAAAGCCACGGAGGCGACCAGCCTGCCGAGGATGCCCGCCAGCTCCAGCCAGCCGCGGCCGGTCGGTGAGTGCAGGGTGAACACGGCCAGCCTGCGACCGTCCGGGTCGATCACGACCGCCTGGAGCCTGCAGCCCGGGACCTGGCCGGGGTCGGCGGTGGTGATCCGCTCGGCGATCACCACCGGGTGGCCGCGCTCGGTCCGGGACTCGGTGACGTCCTGGATGTCCGGGCCGGACTCGGCCAGGTGCCCGCGCAGCTCGGCGGCGGAGGCGGGTGCGGTGTCGGTGACGACGACCGCCGCGACCAGCACCGCGGGGTCGGCGTCCGGGTGGGTGAGCAGGGCGACCAGCCCGGCCCCGTCGCGGTGGGCCAGCTCGGCGGCGTCCCGCGCGGCGTGGCCGAGTCCCGGGTCGTGCGCGGACTCCGGGCCGCGGGCGGCGACCATCAGCGCCACGAGCTCGCGGGCGGTGTCCTCGGGCGAACGCAGGGAGACGGGGGTGACCCCGTCGACCGCGGCCAGCTTCACCGGCGCCCCAACCGGGTTCGGCTCATCGGCGGCCCAGCGCGGTCTCGCCCACGATGATCAGCCCGCGGTCCGGGGGCGGCACCGGCACGGCCACTCCACTGGCCACAGTGGACAGTGCGCTGGGCGGGCGGGCGAAGGTGTCCCGGCGCGGGGCGAACAGGCTGGCGAGCGCGGCGGACGTGGTGGACATCCGGTCCAGCAGCGCGACGACCCCGCGGGTGGTGTCCGGGGGCGTCGTGGCGGGCGCGGCTCCCGGTGCGCGCAGCTCGTCCAGGGCATCGGCGACGTCCGCCGCGGCCCGCTCGTGGTCGGCGGCCAGGGTCCGGGCGCGTCGGACCACTGCGGCGAGGCGGTCCGACAGGTCGGCCAGGCCCGACTCGGCGCGGGCGTGGTCCGCGGCCGCGGTGGCCGCCGCCGCGGCGGTCGAGGCCAGGTCGAGGTCGGTGCGCCGGGCGTGCACCTCGTCCTGGGCGTCGGCGATGCGACGGCGCAAAGCGACCGCCTCCCGGTCCAACTCGTCGGCGGTGCGCTTGGCGGCGACGAGGGTCTGCGCCCAGGTCGCCAGGGTGTCCGCGGCACGGCGCAAAGCAGTGGCGCGTTCGTCTAGGTCGGGCGGCAACTGAGCGAGCCGATCGCGAAACGCCGAGGCGGTCGGACCAGCCCAGGACGTCGTGTCCCGGCGCAGGACCGGGTCGACCTGGGCCAACGCCTCGGCGGCCGCGCCGTACTCGGCCGCCACCGCAGCCACGGCATCCGGACTACCCGGCGTCGGGTCGAACCCCAGCCCCCGATACCCGGTCACGACCCCGCACCACCCAGCACCGGCCCGGCGACCAAGATCGCCACCTCGTCGAGGGCAGCGACCGGACCAACCACGACCGACCCGACCGCGATCGACCGCCCAGGACCAGGACCAGGACCGAGCCGACAGCCGGACGGCCGATGCCCAAAGCCGCCACCAAGATCGCGGCCCCGACGCGGACCCGTGGCCGTGATCGCCGACTGCCACTCGGCGCTCGCGATCATCACCGAGACCTCAGACGCCGAGCGCCGGTAGCCGCGCACGGTCATTCCACCAAGGCGCGCAAGACCTGCGCGGTAGCGGAGTCGGTCTCGGTGTAATCCGCACCGGCGGCAGCGACCAGGGTCGCGGTGTCGGCGAGGACCGCGGCCGAGGTGGCGATCACCGTCCGCGCCTGCGCGGAGAAGGCCGCCACCGACTCGGCCAGTCGGGGTGGGCCGGTGTGCGCGGGCAGCGATTCGTCCACTGTGGACTCAGTCAGGGCGTCCGCGGTCGAGCGCAGCAGGGACGCCGTGCCCGCGAGTTCGGCCGGGTCGGTGGTGTAGCCGCTCATGCGCCGAACACGGGTGGGTAGGCCGGGGGGAGGTCGTCGAACAGGTCGAGGCCTTCCTCGTACTTGTTCTTGTGCTCGTCGTCGTCCTCGCGGCCCGCGCCCGCGCCGCCCATGGGCGGGTACATGCCGTTGGTCCCGCCGGCCCCGGCGCGGCCGGCAGCCGCCTCGACCGCTGCCACGCCTGCGGGCCCGCGAGCGGCGAGACCACCTGTGCCGGACAACGCGCCGCCGCCCGGGCCACCGCCCGAACCGGCGCCGCCGCGCCCATAACCAGAGCCGGGGTAGCCGCCGCCTGAGCCGGGGTAACCACCTGAGCCGGGGTAGCCGCCTGAACCGAGTCCACCGCCGCCCGGTCCGAACCCCGTGGTCGCGCCGGGACCGGATCCGTAGCCGCCGGACCCGCCCGCACCCGGACCGGTGACCGGGGTGGTGGGCGTGTAGGTCGACGTGCCGGTGCCCGTCGGATCCAGCGCGTCGCCCGGATCGGTCCCCTGGGGAACCGGGGGTGCGGGCGGCACGGGTGCCGTCGGCGGGGCGGGCGTCGGTGTCCTGGGCGGAGTCGGGGCAGGCGCGGGGAACCGCCCGCTCGGTGGCGCCGGGTCGACCGGTCGCGCGGCCGGGGCGTCGGAGAACACCGGCAGCTTCTCGTGCACGTCCTGGCTCCGCGCGGCGTAGCCCTCCATGACCCGCACCGCCTCGGCCTTGGCCGCGTTGCGGGCCTCCAGCCTGGGCTGGTGGTCGTCGGTGAGCTGCTTGAGCAGCACCGCGCCGCTGGGGCCGTCGACCGCCTTGACGTCGTAGCCCGCGAAGAAGTTGTGCTCGGCGTGGTAGAAGACCGGCTCCGGCATGCGCGACTGGGCGTGCGCCACCGCGTCGGTGTAGCGCGAGAGCCCCTCACCGATCTTGCCCGCGGTGTGCGCCGCCTCGCCCGCCCACTGGGTCAGCCGGGTGTTCGACTCGCCCGCCCGCACGGCCGCGGGCCCGCGCCAAGTGCCGAGCAGGCCCTGCACGATGTCCCGGACCCGGCCAGTGGTGCCCTCGATCTCGCCGGAGAGGCCCGCCCACTTCACCGCGTGCTCGCCCATCACCTCGGGCTTGGCCGTCATGATCATGTCGTAGAGCTGGTGGTGCTCGTAGGCTTCCCAGCGGATCGCGTCGAAGTCGGTGACGTGCCGGTTGTGCGCGCGCTGCTCGGCCCGGCGGCGGCTCTGCTTCTCGGCGGCCGCGCTCGGCGGGTTCGCCTCGGTGTAGTACTCGCGCCTGCGGTGGTCGTTGTAGTCGAGGTCAGCCACGGTCAGACCCCCTCGCCCGCGCGCCGCAGGTCGCTCTCGGCCTGCTGGTCGACCGCCCGGTAGGCGTTGAGCGTGTCCCGGATGGTCATCCGCACCTCGTAGAGCTCCTCGATGTAGTCGACCAGGGCCGCCCGCACCCCGCCCTCGGTGTCGGCCCGGTCGAGGAACGCCCTGGCCATCGGCGCCGCGACCGGACCGAGCCCGCCCTGCAGCGGGTCGGCCAGCTCCTGCGCCCGGCGCAGCTGGCCGACCAGGTCGTCGTAGAGCGCGGCGAGCTCCCGGTCGGCCGCGGCGAGCGCGGCGTAGTCGGCCTCGACGCCGTCCATGCCGGTGCCGGTGACCCGGTGGTCGCCGGGCGCGGCGGCGGTCACCTCGGGGAGCACGACCGCGACCTGCTCGACCCGCCCCCGGTCGTGCCGCATCGCCTCGGCCTGCTGCATGTTGCGAACCCGCGTCATGAGTTCCTCCCGTCCCGGGCGGTGCGGTCGCGCCGGGATCCCCTAGCCGTCTCGTATCAGGGTGACTGGCCGTGACTCCTGGTTCTACCCCTAGCCGCTGCCTTGTGCACAACTGGGCACATCACTCGCTCATCTGGGCAACTCGCACACCTCAGCGTGCGTTGATTTCCGACGTTACCCTGCCCGAGTGGGTGAATCGGACACGAAACCCGGTACAGTGCGTCGCGCTGTCGCCGCCTCAGCGATGGGCAACTGCGTCGAGTGGTACGACTTCGGGGTCTTCGGCTTCATGCCCGCGGTCCTGGGCGCGGTCTTCTTCGACGCCGCCACCCCCGCCGAGAACGTGCTCGGCACCTTCGCGATCTTGGCCGTGGCGTTCGTCGCGCGGCCGTTCGGCGGGTTCGTCTTCGGACCGCTCGGCGACCGGATCGGCAGGCAGCGGGTGCTGGCGGCCACGATCATCCTGATGTCCGGGTCGACCTTCGCGATCGGACTGTTCCCCTCGTACCGCACCGCCGGTGTGCTCGCCCCGATCCTGGTCCTGCTCGCGCGCCTGGTCCAGGGCTTCTCCGCGGGCGGCGAGTACGGCGGGGCGGCGACGTTCATCGCCGAGTACGCCCCGGACAAGCGCCGCGGGTTCCTCGGCAGCTGGCTGGAGTTCGGCTCGCTGGGCGGCTTCTTCCTCGGCGCGGGGGCGGTGACCCTCACGACGGTCGCGCTGGGCGAGACAGCGATGGCCGACTGGGGCTGGCGGACCCCGTTCCTGGCGGCCGGACCGCTCGGGTTGGTCGGGCTCTACCTGCGCACGCGACTGGAGGACACGCCCCTGTTCCGCGAGGTCGCGGCCCGGCAGGAGGTGTCGGCCTCGCCGCTGCGGACCGTCCTGCGCACGCAGTGGCGCGCGATCCTGCACCTGATCGGCTACGTCGTGCTGCTCAACATCGCCGACTACGTGCTGCTGACCTACATGGAGTCCTACCTGACCAGCACGCTGGGACTGTCCGGTCGGACACCGCTGCTGGTGGTGATGGCGGTGATCCTGGGCATGATGGTGATCATCCCGCCGGTCGGTGCGCTGAGCGACCGGATCGGCCGCAAGCCGCTGCTCTACGCCGCCTGCGCCGGGTTCCTGGTGCTGCCGATCCCGGCGTTCACGTTGATGGCGCGCGGCAGCACCGCCTTGCTGGTGCTCGGCCTGGCGGTCATCGGCCTGCTGCTGGCGTTCCTGCTGGCCACGATCCCGTCCGTGCTGCCCGCGATGTTCCCGACCAACGTGCGCTACGGCGCCTTCGCGATCGGCTACAACCTGTCCACGGCGTTGTTCGCCGGGACGGCGCCGTTCATCGTGACCAAGCTGGTGACCGAAACCGGCGACCAGCTCGTCCCGGCGTACTACCTGATGGGTGCCGCGGTGGTCGCGGCCGTGCCGATCTTCCTGCTGCCCGAGACGGCCGGGAAGTCGCTGCGCGGGGCCCGCGCGAGCACCCGGGACCTGGAGCCGGCGGGGCGTTGAGGGGCGTGTGCGGGGCCACAGTGGACCGAATGCCTACCCTTCGGTAATGAGTCGCACCCCCGAGGCGTGGCCACCGGTGGCCACCGAGCTGCCCGAGCGCCACCCGGACACCCCGGCGCCCGGCACCGACCTGCCGCCGCACTACGCGTTCTGCTTCGGTTGCGGCGACCGGCAGGACGACGGCCTGCACCTGCGCGCCCAGATGGGCGACGGGCACACGCTCCGCTCCCGGTTCACCGTCACCGAGGCCCACCAGGGCGCGCCCGGCCTGGCCCACGGCGGTCTGCTGGCGTGCGCGTTCGACGAGGCCCTGGGCACCACGGTCGGGCACCTGCTGCGGCGGCCCGCGGTGACCGGGAAGCTGGAGACCGACTTCCTGCTGCCGGTCCCGGTCGGCACGACCCTGGTGATCGACGCGCACCTCGACGGGGTGGCGGGCCGCAAGGTCTACGTCAGCGCCAAGGGTCGACTCGGGACGGACGACGGGCCGGTGGCGGTGCGCGCGCGGGCGCTGTTCGTCACCGTCGAGCTGAGCCACTTCATCGACAACGGCAGGCCCGAGGACCTGCGGGCGGTCGCGGCGGACCCGAACCTGCTGGGCCGTCCGCCGGTGGAGCTCAATCCGTAGGCTGGCGCCATGTTCGTGGTCGTGGTGGGGCTGGGCGTCGCGCTCTTGCACCTGTACCTGTGGAAGCGGTTGGTCAAGGACACGACCAGGACGACCCGGGTGCGGCGGGCGGGCACGGTGGTGCTGGGCCTGCTGCTGGCGTTCGCGCTGGCGGCCCTGACCCTGCCGCGGGTGGTCGGGGTGCCGAACTCGGGCTGGTTCGCCTGGCCCGGGTACCTGTGGCTGGCGGTGTTCTTCTACCTGCTGCTGATCCTGGCGGTCCTGGAGCTGCCCCGGCTCGCGCTGCGCAAGTGGCTGCGGGCACCGAGGGCCGACCAGGGGGCACCGGAGGTCGACGAGAGCAGGCGGCTGTTCCTGTCCCGCGCGGGCGCGGTCGTCGCCGGGGCCGCGTCGACCAGCATCGTCGGCGCGGGCGCGGTGACGGCGCTGAGCCCACCGGAGGTCAAACGGCTGGCGGTGCCGATCAGCAGGCTCGACCCGGGGCTGCGCGGCTTCCGGATCGCCGTGGTCAGCGACATCCACCTGGGACCGCTGCTGGGCCGGGCGCACACCGAGCGGATCGTCCGGATGATCAACGAGACGCGGCCGGACCTGGTCGCCATGGTCGGCGACCTGGCCGACGGCACGGTCGCCGAACTGGGCCGGGCGGCCGAGCCGCTCAAGGACCTGGTGTCGCCGCACGGGACGTACTTCGTGACCGGGAACCACGAATATTACTCGGGCTACCAGGAGTGGGTCACCGAACTGGAACGCCTCGGGCTGCACTACCTGCACAACGAGAACACCAAGATCGCGGGCGGTATCACCCTCGCGGGCGTCACCGACGTGACCGGCAAGTCGATGGGGGACGCACCGGACATGGACCGCGCACTGTCCGGAAGGGACAGTGCACTGCCGACGGTGATGCTGGCCCACCAACCGGTCCAGGTCGCGGGCGCGGCCAGCCGGGGCGTCGACCTCCAGCTCTCCGGCCACACCCACGGCGGCCAGCTGTTCCCCTTCCACTACGTGGTCCGGATGGCCCAGCCCGCGGTGTCCGGCCTGTCCAAAGTAGACAACACCTGGCTGTACGTGACCAACGGCGCGGGCTCCTGGGGTCCCCCGGTCCGAGTCGGCGCACCCCCGGACATCACCGTGGTGGAGCTGACGCCCTAGTCCCGCTAGCCGCATCGGGCGAAGACAGCACTGACTCGACGACACGCACGAGCTGAGCGCTTAGGGTCACCACCGTGTCCATCGGCGATGAGGCGACCGAACTCCGGGCGATCGCAGACCGGATCGGGCAAACACGAAACACCCTGGACGACTGCTCGAAGGCGCTCGACCAAGCACACATCACGGTGGGCGCCCTGCTCCACGGCACGACCACCTATGAGGTGGCCGCACGGGCGGTCGAGGCGGCGATGGCCACGCTCGCGGCACTGGACACCGCTCTCGTCGAGGCCGAGCGCACGATCCAGGACGCGGCCGACCACCACCTGGGCGCCCACCGGCCCGCGGCACCAGTGGGCTCCGTCCGCGATGACCAGGCCACCGCACCACCACCGCGGACGCCGTCACCATCAGGAATCGCGAACCGGCACGGGGATCGGTACCCGCGCGAAGCGCTGCCGTACTCCGACGAACTGCCTCCGCGGGTGCGCAAGGGCACGCAGAACGCACCGCTGGTGGCCCACATCGAGATCGACGGACGACTGATCGGCTCGATCACCCCACGACGCGGAGATGTGTGGACCCGAGACGTGATGGAGCGAGTGTTCGAACTCGAACTCAACGGTGCGAACCTGGTCGCCAACCACGTGGAGATGAAAGCGGCCATCATCCTCATTCAGGGAACAGGAACCCACGCACAGGTCACGCTGAACCATTCGCCGTGCGGTTCGGAGCCCAATGATCGGGCAGGGTGCGACAACTACCTGCCGGCCTTTCTACCAGTCGGCCTTAGGATGACCGTGCTTGGCACAGACGCGCGCGGGGCGCCGTTCAAACGAACCTACGACGGGAAGGCTGATCGATGACCGCCACACCGGTGACCGACCGGGCCTACATCGACCTGGAGTCCCTTCCGGCCGGCGTCGACCTGGTGCGCGAGGTGCGGTCCCTGAACGAGGCCGGGGTCGAGGTCCCGTGGATGTGGGTCATCACCGAGCAGGCTTTCGACATCCACTCCAAGACGCAGGTCATGTTCGTCGTGGGAGTGAACAACGCCGTAGGTGTTCTCCACTGGGACGCCGCTCGACGGGGCGACGTGCCGAAGACCGGTACCAATCCCGAGTGGATCGGCTACTTTCTCGCGGGCTCGCACGAAAGCCCGGTCCCACCCCACGCGGAAGTCCCGATCGATCTCGTCTACCAAGCCCTCGCCGAATTCCTGACCACCCGCACACGCCCCACCTGCGTGCAGTGGCAGGAAGCCGCGCACCCCATGTCCCAGTTCACCTGACCCACTACGTGAGCGTGCGCGGTCGGATCGCGTTTGCCTTGTCCACCAGCGCGTGCCGCTGTTCCGGTGAGCTCGCCAACCGGGCCAGGGCGCGGTAGCAGCGTTCCAGGCCGAACCTCAGCTCGCGCTCGGAGAGCTCGCACCCCAGCACCGTGCGCTGCGGGTGGGCCGGGTTGGCGCCGGGCTTGCCCGCCCGGACCCAGCCGTACGCGGCCTCCAGGACCTCCGCCGAGAGCTGCGTGCGCCGTTCCGCGTCCAGTGCCAGGCGCTCCAGGCGTTTGGCGGCGTCGTGGAGTTCGTGTTCGACGACGTTGGCCACCTCGTGCGCCCTGGCCTTCACCTTGATGGCGGCGACCTGGGCGGCGACGTGGTGGCTGGAGGTGTCCGGCACCGACTCCAGGACCTCGATCGCGCCCGCCCGGGCGCCCTGCGCCAGGTACACCCTGGCCAGGCCGAACGCGGCGCTGACGAACGAGTGGTCCACCCGCCAGACCAGCTCGTAGTAGCGGGCGGCGGCGAAGTGGTCGCCCGCGTACTCCGCGCTGACCGCCAGCGCCAGCTTCGGCGCGACCTCGCCGGGGACCGCGTCGTAGACCCGGTCGAACGCCTCGCGCGCGGCCTTGGGCGCGTTGTCGGCCAGGGCCAGCAGGCCGTGGAAGTAGTCCGGGCGCCAGTCGGTCGGGTGGGTGACCAGCTTGCGGGCCGCCGCCAGCTCGGCGCCCGCCGCGCGCAGGTCGCCCTGTTCCATCCGCGCCTTCACCAGCCGCAGCCGGACCTCGATCGAGTCCTGCGGGGCGCTCGCGAGCGCGGCGACCAGCTCGGCGGGTTCGGTCGCGGTGATGCTGGCCAGCACGGCGGCGGCCGGGTCGTCGGTGTCCACCAGCGGCAGCGGCAGCACCGAGGCGACCTCGACCGGGTCGGGCACCGGCAGCGAGTCGGCCACGACCAGGCCCGCGCCGAACGTCCTGGCCTCCACACCGAACACAGTGGACAGTCCGGGCCGCGGCCTGCCGGTGCCCAGCGCCATGACCTCGCGCAGCACCCCGGTGAGCTGGTCGGCCATCTCCTCGGCGGAGGCGAAGCGCAGCACCGGGTCGGCGTGCGTGGCCCGCTTGAGGACCCGGTGGTAGCTGACGAACAGCGCGAACAGCGGCTCGGCGTCCGGCCCGGGCAGGGTGTGCCGGTAGCGGGTCGTGTAGCCGGCGAACTCGATCGACAGGACCGCCAGCGTGCGGCCGACGGTGTAGATGTCGGAGGCCACGGTGGCGCCCTCGGTGGACAGCTCGGGCGCGGCGTACCCGGCGGTGAAGAACAGCGGGCTCTCGTAGTCATCGGTCTTGCGGACCGCGCCGAGGTCGATCAGCTTGAGCTGCTCGCCCGCCTGGATCACGTTGTCCGGCTTGAGGTCGCAGTAGAGCATGTCGATGCTGTGCAGGTAGCCGATGGCGGGCAGGATCTCCAGGCCGTAGGCGATCACCTGCCCGATCGGCAGCGGCTCGGCCCGCCCGGCCTCGCGGTGGTGCTCGAGCGCGAGCTGGCGCAGCGACTGGCCGCCGACGTACTCCATGACGATGTAGCCGATCAGGGAGCCGGTCTTGGGGTCCGGGTGCTCGACGAAGTTGTAGATCTTGACGACGTTCGGGTGCTCCACCTCGGCGAGGAACCGCCGCTCGGCGACCACCGAGGCCATCGACGTCTCGTCGCCGGTGTCGATCATACCCTTGAGCACTACCCAGCGGTCGCTGACGTTGTGGTCCTTGGCCAGGTAGATCCACCCGAGCCCGCCGTAGGCGATGCTGCCCAGCACCTCGTACTGCCCGCCGACCAGGTCGCCGCGGAAGAGCCGGGGCCGGAAGTTGAAGGGCTGGTCGCAGGTCGGGCAGTTGCCCTCGGGGTCCCCCGGCTCGCCATCGTTGCCCCGGCCGACCTCGGCGCCGCAGTTGTTGCAGAACCGCTTGCCCTCCGCGACGACCGGGTTGTCCAGCACCGCGCTGGCCGGGTCCTTGACCGGGACCACCGGCACCTCGACGAGACCGGCGCCCAACCGCCCGCGGCCCGAGGCCCGCGACCCGGTCCGGCGCCCGGTGCCGGGGAACGACCCGGACCCGGTGCCCGGCCCGTTGTCCGTGCGGCTGACCAGCTGCGTCTCCGGCTCCGGCGGCTCGGGCTCGTCGGGGCGCGGCGGGACGATGCTCTGGGTCAGCGTGTGGGTGTTGAGGACACTGGTGGGCTGCGGCTCGTCGGCCGCCAACGCGGTCTCGGGGAGCACCCCGGGCTGACGCGGCGCGACGGGCGGGAACTGGGTGGTCGCCTGCCCCAGCTGGGGACCAGGCCCCGACCACGGATGCGGACTGGGCCGCGGTGACGTCCCGGGCCTGCCCGAGAACGGAGTGTTCGCCTGATCGGACAGCGACCTGCCCTGATCACCCCGGCCCGACTGGCTCGACGAACCCGACGGGAACGGCTGACCCTGTTGGCCGCGCGGCGGTGCTTGGCTTGCCGGGCCGGACGCACCTGGTGGCAGCGGATACCCGGGCGCACCCGGCCGCCCCGAGGGGGGAGGTGGCCCTGCTTGGCTGGACCGCCCGGTCTGAGGTGGCTGCCCAGCCTGGGACGGTTGCCCGACATGGGGTGGCTGCCCGGTCGGGGACGCGTGCCCAACAGGGCTCGGCTGCCCACCGTGCCCCGGCTGCGCGGCCTGAGGCGGATGCCCGCCCTGGTTGGGTTGCCCCGCGGGGGTGGGCGGCCCGGCCGGGAATGGTCGTCCAGTCGGTGGTTGCCCGGGCTGAGGGGGATGACCGCTGTTGACCGGCGGACCGGCCTGGAGCGGCCGGGGCTGGAGCGGTTGTCCGGCCTGGGGGTGCTGCCCGGCTTGGAACGGGTACCCGCGGTGGGTCTGCTGCCCGGCCTGGGTCTGCTGTCCCGGCTGACCGGGCGTGGGCTGCCCACCGGCGTAGCCGGGTCGGGCGAAACCGCCGGTCTGGCCTGGTCCGCCGCCCGGAAACCCTTGCCCAGCCGGATAGCCAGGACCGCCCACCGGCGGGTACGGGCGTTGCCCGGTGGTCGTCGGACCGGGGTGGCTCCCCGGCGCCGGGTACTGCCCAGTCCCGGGGAACGGCTGTCCCTGCGGACCGACCGGCACCGGGTGCTGCCCAGTCGACTGCGCCGGCTCGGGGTCGTCGACGGCCGCATGCCTGCCTCCCGAGCGCCGCGGGGTCGCCCGCTTGGGCGGCGGCCCGGGCTGGACCGCCCCCGCCTCCGGCGGCGCCCACGGCGACAACGGAACCCGCCACGCGGAAGCGGCGCCCTCAGCACCTGCGGCGTTCTCACCCACTGCGGCGCCCTCAGCGGCCAACGCGCTCTCAGCGGCCGTGGCGCTCTCGGCGCCGCTCACAGCCGCTCCACTCCCAACAGCCGCAGCGCCTTCAGAATTCGCCGCGCCCGCGACAGCAGTGGCACCGTCGACGGCCACGGCCTGCTCACCAGTCGTGTTCTCCACACCCGAGGCGCCCTCAGCAGCCGGAGTGCCTCCAGCGGCTGTGGCACCTCGGCCAGCCGCGGCCTTCTCAGCAGTCGTGGAGTCCTCAGCTGTCCGGGAATCCCCAGCTGTCGTGGAGTCCTCAGCTGTCGCAGCGTTCTCCGCCGCGCAGGCCGCCTCCGACGTCTCCCCGTCGGCCGACTCGCGCGCACCGCCCGGCACGTCCGCGCTCGACCCGACCACCTCGGCGGAACCGGCTCCCGGACGCACACTGTCCTCTTCGGACGGTTGGGCTGCCTGCGGTGCGTCGAAGTTCCACCGAGCCGGTTTCGGCGGGACCGGGTCCGACTCGCCCGGCGGGGTCCAGTGCGTCATGCGGCCACCTCAGTCCCGGTACTTCGCCACGGGCGGCGCGGCCTGCTCGCCCGCCTTGGCCAGCCAGCGGTTGTAGCTCGCCGTCCAGGAGCCGCCGGTGACCGACTTCTCCAGGACGCCGTTGACGAACCGCACCATGTCCTCGTTCTGCTTGGGGATGCCGATGCCGTAGGGCTCCTCGGTGAACTTGGGCCCGACCAGCTTGATGTTCGGGTCCTGGGCGACCATCCCGGCCAGGATCGTGTCGTCTGTGGACACCGCGGCCACCTGCCCCTGCTGCAGCATCAGCAGGCAGTCCGACCAGTTGTCGACCGCCACCGCCTCCGGGGGCGCCGGGGACTCGCGCAGCTTGTTCAGCGAGGTCGAGCCCTTGGCCGCGCAGACGCGCTTGCCGCCGAGCTGGTCGATGCCGGTGATCGGGGACGAGCGGTCGACGACCAGCCGCTGGCCCGCGACGTAGTAGATGGCCGAGAAGTTGATGTCGACCCAGCGCGCGCAGGTCGCGGTCATGGTGCGCACCACGATGTCGACCTCGTTGCGCTTGAGCGCGTCGATCCGCTCGGCCGAGGTGATCACCTTGTACTGCACCCGGTTCGGGTCGCCGAAGATCGCCGCGGCGACGTCGCGGACGCGGTCGATGTCGAAGCCCTCCAGCGCGTTGCTGGTCGGGTTGCGGAAGCCGAAGAGGAAGGTGTTCTGGTCGACGCCGGCGATGAGCCTGCCGCGGTCCTGGATCGCGCGCATCGTCGAGCCCTGCGGCATCGACCCGGCGGGCGGCTGCGGGCCGGGCCGCAGGCTGGCGGCCGGGTCGCACGGCGGCACCTGCGTCGCGGCCCCGCTGGTCGTCGGCGGGTTCACCTCGACCCCGGCGGGCTGCGGCCGGTCGACGGTGGTGACCGTGGCCAGGTCCACCGGTTTGCCCGGCGACGCGCAGGAGGCGGTGAGCAGCGCGGCGCCCACCAGCGCCGCGGTCAGGGTGAGCGCGCGCCTCATCGGTACTCCCGCAGTCGTTCCCGGATGCCCAGGGTGATCCCGGCGGCGGCGATGAGCCCGAGCACGAACAGGCCGGGCACCAGCCCGCTGAGCGAGTTGGCGGCCTTGGTGGTCTGGGTGAAGAACTCCTCGCGGCCCGCGTTGAGGGCGGTGATCAGGTTCTTGTCGAGCTTGCCGAACGCGGTGGCCGCGCTGTCCGGGGCGTCGCCGATGGCGACCTTGACCGCCTCCTCGTACTGGCCGCCCTCGTCCAGCTCGCGGATCTTGCGGTGCGCCCCGAGCCAGGCCTCGGCGTTGTCCACCGCCTGCCGGACCTCGCCCGCCACGACGCCGTTGGCCGAGTCGCCGGAGGCCAGGTCGGCGGCCTGGCGCAGCAGGTTCTCCGGTCCGCCGCCGGTGATGGTGGCCGCGAGCTGCTGCCACTCCTGCTCGTAGCCGGGGCCGTCGCCGCGGGCGACCAGGGTGAGGGTCTCGTCGGCGCGGCTCTTGAGCGAGTTGATCCGGGCCTGGACCAGCACGTCGACCTGCTGCGAGCCGTTGCGCTCGGCGTCGCCGACGTGGCCCGCCTCGATCAGCAGCGCGACCGCGCCCCACAGCAGGGCGAGCACGACGGCGATGGTGGCGGTGACCAGTCCGACGTTGAGCAACCGGTTCGTCTTGCGGGTCAGGTAGCGCTGTGTGACCACGAGCGCGCCGAGAAGCACCAGGATGAGGACCAACGCCCCCCAGGGGAATGACCTGGCGTCCTCTTGCTCTGCCTGCAACCGGTCGTAGTCGATCTCGTAGAGCTTCTCGGCGGCGGGCAGCAGCTTCGAGCGCATGAGACCCGATGCCTCGCGCAGGTAGGCGGCGCCCGCCGGGAAGCCCTGCCGGTTGTTGGCCCGCGCGGTCTCGACCAGACCTGTGTAGACGGGCAGCTGCTGGGACAGGATGCTGACCTGGTCGGCGGCGAGCGCGTCCCCGCCGACGTCGGAGGACGCCTTGCCGAGCGCGGCACCCGCCTGCGCGATGTCGAACTCGTAGCGGGTGCGCAGCGCGGCGGGCTCGACACCGCCGGAGAGGAACGCGCTGGCCGCGGTCGCGTCGGCGTCGGAGAGCGAGCGGAAGATCTGCTGCGCGGCGGCGGCCAGCGGCTCGCGGTGGTCGACCAGGTCGTCGAGGGTGTCCCGCTTGGCCTGCACGGTCAGCGCGGCCACGATCCCGGTGACCACGGTGAGCACGAGCAGTCCGACGGCCAGGAGCGAGAGCCGACCCGGGGTCGTGGTGGCCGACCTGGTCACCTTCGCCAGTGCCGACGGCCGCTCGGGCGCGACGGTCACCACCGGGATCCACTCGACCGCACTCGCCCGCCGCCTTCCCCTCCGGATGCCTGGTCAGCCCTGAACCTAGTGGATACTTCCGCGCGCGCCACCATGTCCGACACAGCCGGTCACCGCGACCTTCCCACTTGTGCGCGGCGTAGTCGCCTGGTTGCGCTCTGGTTAGCCGGTACGCGGTCTGGGACCGTGATCTCATGAACGGTGAGCACAGCATGCAGCGGATCGCGACGTTCTGCGGACAGTGCGACTGTGGCTGTCCCGAACTGTGGATCGACCAGGAGGCGCCCGAAGAACGCCGGGTGGTCATCACCGACGACTTCGGCCAGCGGATCCAGCTGAGCCTCGGCCAGCTGGGCGACCTGGTCGCCGACGTCAAGGGCGGGGTGCTCGACCAACTGCTCGTACCGACCCCGTAGTCGCCGACGCGTGGCGGCGGGGTGGTTGGGTTGGGTGCTGACCGGTGCGTTCCTCGGGATCGCCGGGTACAGCGTCGCCCGGCTCGTCGCCGCCGAGCGGTTCCCGGGCGGTTACCCCGGGTGCCACCGGGCCACCGACGCCGGGCACGCGGTCATGGCGCTGGGCATGGCGGTGATGTGCTCGCCGGTCGGCGGGCCGCTGCCGATGGCCGGGTGGCAGACGGTGTTCGTCCTGGTCACGGCCTGGTTCCTGGGCTCGTCGTTCCTGGGCTCGGCAGTGCGCTCTGGGCAGCGTCCGGTCGGGTGGCACGGGGCTGACTGGCAGCACGCGGTCGCGGGGCTGGGGATGCTCTACATGCTCACGGCCACACCGCACACCGCGCACGGGATGTCGTCATCGTGGACAGTCCCGCACGCGGGTCAGGCGTCACTCCCGTTGCTCGGCTGGGCATTCGTGGCGTTCTTCTTAGTCCAAGCGGCACGGTTGAGCCCGTTGGTCCTACGCAGGACCGGTAGCGGAATCCTGGCCGACGGTCGCGTTGCGGCTACCTGCCAACTCGTCATGGCCCTCGGTACCGGCTACCTGATCTTCCTGATGCTCTAGCCGTCGTGCGAGCAAGAAGGCGCTGACGGCCAGGACAGCGAAGACCGTGAACGCCACCACCGGTAGGTCCAAGAGGTAACCCACGGCAGAGGACACCACAACACCGCCTGTGTTGGCCGCCATCCACACGACCGAGGTGATGGTCCCAGCCGAGGCAGACCCACCGCGCTCGACCCGGGAGAGAGCCACCGGTAGCGCTGACAGCAGCAGGAAGCCGATCGGCACCGCCGCGACGAACCCCGTGGCCGCGGGCGCGAAACCGAGCAGCAGACACGCGGCCGCGGTGACCAGTGCAGTCACCTGGAGCGTGCGCGACTCCCAGTGCCTGCGCGCCGCGAACGGTGGCACCAACACACAGCCCACCACGCCCGAGACCAAGACCACGAGCAACAGCAGGCCCGAGGTGCTGGAGCTGACGCCCGCGGGCTTGAGCAGCGGTTCCAGCCAGGTGGCCAGCGAGACGAAGATCCCCGTTCCGAGCAACACGACCGCGGCCAGAACCGGCACACCCGGTTCGCGCAAGGCCACCCGCAGGGATCCGACAGCCTCGCGCTCGCCCAGGAACGGCGGCGGGACGCGGAGCGAGACCAGAGCAGCCACCGCCGTGAGGACCGCGATAGCGGTACCGATGCCGACAACTGTTCGGACGTCCCCTGGCAGGGCAGTGCCCAAGCCGATGGCGACGATCATGCCGACGTAGGTGGCGCCCGCGCCCACCGCGATGCCCAGCGGCCGGTCCTTCGGCGCGAGGTAGCCCGCGGCGACGCGGGTGATGGCGTTGGCGACGATCGGCTGGGCGATCGCGGCGAGCGTCTGCCCGGCGAGCGCGGCCCAGTACTCGTCCACCGCGAAGCGCAGCGACGCGCCTACCGCGATCAAGACCGCGCCCACCGCGAGGGTCGGGCGGAACCACCGGTCGAGGGCAACCCCCGCGGGAACGGCCAGCACGACGAACAGCAGCGGGAAGACGTTCGCCAGCCAGCCCACAGCCTGCTCGGACACGCCTAAGTGCTGCGCGGTCGCAGTCGTGGTGGCGGCGTAGGCGAGCCAGCAGAGCTGCGTGGACACGCCCAGCGCGGCGAAGGCGAGGACTACTGGCCAACGGCTCGCGGGTGACATCGCTCAATCATCGAAGTGTTTTCACGTCCGCGTCAATGCGTCGCTTACCCAACTCGAACATTTCCCGGGCTTCCCTTTTACCAACGCGCGCGACAGTGGCTCCATCACCACCACGGGAGGAACCACATGCGAGTCAGGTCAGCAGCCCTCATCGCGGCGGTCGTCGCGGGTACCGGCCTCGCCGGTGCCGGGGTCGCCGCGGCGGCGCCGAGCACCCCGGTCACCATCACGCTCAGCCCCGAGCAGGTCGGCCAGATCTGCGAGAAGCGGATTCCCAAGATCGAGCAGCGGGTGACCAAGCTGGTCGAGCGGATCAACGGCGGACCCGAGGTCAAGGGTTCGTCGGCGTGGCTCAAGGCGCGCGCGGACAAGGAGCGCGCGGCGGGCCGCGTGAACAGCGCGAACCTCTTGCAGGAAAAGGCCGAACGGCGAAGTGGGCGAATCGATCAGCTGAACAAGGCCAAACAGCGCGCGGCGGACTTCAAGAGCAAGTACTGCGGGTCTAAGTGATGCGGCGCGCGGTAGTGCTAACCGCCCTCCTCTTAGGCTGCGTGGCCTGCCAAGGTGGGGCTTCCTCGGACACCGGCGGGTCGGTGGACCAGCAGCTGAACCAGATCGAGTCCACACTGGACAACGTCGAGTCGGACCTGGCCGGGGACTAGTACGGTGTGCCCATGACGTCCGGGGACCCTGGCCGCGGGCTGGTGCTGGTCGTCGAGGACGACGGCGCCATCGCCGAGCTGGTCACCCTCTACCTGCGCCGCGACGGGTTCGGCGTGCACGTCGAGACCGACGGGCACGCCGCCCTCGCGGCCCTGCGCCGCGTGCGGCCGGTGGCGGTGGTGCTCGACATCGGGCTGCCCGGCCTCGACGGGATCGAGGTGTGCAGGCGGATGCGCGCCGAGGACGACTGGACCCCGGTGCTGTTCGTGACCGCCCGCGACGACGAGGTCGACCGGGTGCTCGGCCTGGAGCTGGGCGCCGACGACTACGTGACCAAGCCGTTCAGCCCGCGCGAGCTGGTGGCGCGGGTGCGCACGGTGCTGCGCAGGGCGAACGGGCCCGCCCGCGGCGAGGTGCTCCAGGCCGGTGGCACCCGGCTCGACCTGCGCGAACGCCGGGTGTGGACCGGCGCGGCCGAGGTGGCGCTGACCTCGACGGAGTTCGACCTGCTGGCCCACCTGATGCGGCGGCCCGGGCAGGTGTTCGAGCGGGCGCAGCTGCTCAGCGCGGTCTGGGGGTACGCGGCGGTGGCGGGTACGCGGACCGTGGACGTGCACATCGCCCAGCTGCGCGCGAAGCTCGGCGAATCCAGCCCGATCCGCACGGTGCGCGGTGTGGGGTACTCGGCGGAGCGCGGGTGAAGGGCTCGATCGCGGTACGGATTACCGCACTGTGCTTAGCGGTAGCGGGCGTAGTGGCGATTCTTGGCGGTCTTATCTCCGCGCGCCTGGTAGTGCAAACGGCCCGAGAGGTGTCTCAGCAGACCCTCTCCGACCAGGCAGATGTGGTAGCCGGCCAGTTGGCGGACAGCCGCATCGGGATAAGACGCGTCGTGGAAGTGCTGCGCGGACAAGGGATCGCCGTCGTCCAGGTACGTCCTAACGGGACCGTGGTGAGCGGCGACGCCACCGCCGAGAAGGCCGCACGCCAGGCAGGGGTGCTGTCAGTGTCGGGGGCCGAGCACAAGGCCGTGCAGGTCGGCGACCGGACGCTGCTGGTCGAGCTGCGGCCCGCCGACGAGCGCGGCACGATCGCCTTGGTCCGGGAGTCCGAGACGGCCAAGGGCGTCGGCCGCAAGCTGATCGGCAACATCGTGGTCGCGCTGGGCATCGGCCTGCTCGTGGCGGCGGTCGCGGGCCTGTTCCTGGCCCGGCTGCTGTCGCGCCCACTGCGCCGGACGGCGGGCGTCGCGTACTCGATGACGCACGGCAGGCGCGACCTGCGCGCCCCCGTCGACGGACCGCGCGAGGTCGCCGAGGTCGCCGCGTCGGTCAACGAACTCGCAGACGCCTTGCAGCGCAGCGAATCCCGCCAACGCGACTTCCTCCTGTCCGTCTCACACGAGCTGCGCACACCGCTCACCGCAGTCAAGGGATTCGCTGAGTCTCTCGCGGACGGCGTGGTCACCGGGGATGCTGTACCGGCCGCCGGTAGGACTATCGAACAAGAGGCAGACCGCCTAGACCGGCTGGTCAGCGACCTCCTCGACTTGGCCCGTCTCGGCGCGGACGACTTCAGGCTCGACCTTGTCCCGATGGACCTATCCGCACTGGTTAGCGATACCGCCGAGGTATGGACGGCCCGCTGCCAGACAGCGGGTGTTCGCTTCGCCGTGGAATCCGCCCCAGGTCAGGTATGGGTACTCGCCGATCCACGCCGCCTCCGCCAGGTAGTAGACGGGCTCGCGGAGAACGCGTTGCGGGTAACTCCCACCGGTAGACCTATCGTGCTCGCCTTGGCCACAGACCAGGGCACAGCCGTCTTGCAGGTACGCGACGGCGGCCCAGGACTAGCCCCAGAGGAGTACGCCATGGCCTTCGACCGCGGCGTGCTCAACGCCCGGTACGCGGGGAGCCGCCCGGTTGGCACGGGTATCGGCCTCGCTCTCGTGCACGGCCTGGTCACCCGCATGTCGGGCACGATCACCGCGGCCCCCGCCCCCGAGGGCGGTGCCGCCTTCACCGTCCGCCTGCCGACAGCCTGACCAACCTTGTCCACTGGACGGGCTGGTGGACATATTGGGGTCCCCAACTGCGAGCACCGGCCACGCCGCGGATGGACCGGGGTGCGCCAGAAGGCCTGAAGCAGCGCATAGATCATCGCGGCGTCCAACGGCCTGGAGGCGATCACGGTGTCGCTGTCGGTGCCCAAGCCGACCAGTGGGACCGCCGGCCACGGGGCTCGCTTCGAGGCGGCGTTCGGAGTCGCGGTGACCTCGGTGCAGGCGGTGACCGACGGGGTGCAGTGGGCGATGCCCTGACGGTGGGCAGCACCGTGTGATCCGCGATAGCCGCGGCGGTCTTCTCGTTGCCCTTCGTGGTCGCGAGCACGACCAGGGGGCGCAGCAAGCTCGTCTTGTCTTAACGCCGGACCCGGAGGTCGGCCCGCAGTAGGTCCCGCAGGACGGCCAGGTCCGGGTGCGAATCACCGGCATCACGCAGAACACCTCGAGCAAACCCACGCGGGCAGCACCTCGACGGCCTCAGCGTCGGCGAGCACGGCCTGCGACCGGCCCTGGCCTGCTACCTCAAGATCACGCTTTGCGATCTGGGCTTCGCCTTCCACCGCGCACAGTGGTTCGCGGGACTGTGACACCACGCCAGGGCGTGCACGGACCGGTCAGGTCGTGAGCCAGAAGAAGCGGCCGGACCGGTCGTACTCGCCCAGGGTCGCGGTGCTGCCGGTGCGGATCGCCCGGGTGTCCGGCTGGCGCACCTGGACGATCACCGTCTCCCCCGCCCGCGTGGTGACCTCGGCCTGGCCGAAGGTCCGGTCGACCCGCCCGGTGCGCACCACGCACGGGCAGCCGACCAGCGCGGGAGCGGGGTCGTCGCGGAACAGGCGGCCCAGCGGGACGAGCGCGGCCCGGGTGCCGAACAGCGCGCCCAGCAGGGCCGCGGCGAGCACCGCGGTGTGCAGCAGGGCGAGCACCGGCACCGGCCGCGCGGAGTCGCCGACGAGCAGGTCGCCCACCAGGCTGACCACCCAGGCGATCACCGTGGCCAGCGACAGCGCCACGCTCAGCGGGACCCGGCCCAGGCCGAGGGCCTCCGGCGCCACCGGGTCCAGGGCGTCC
The DNA here is from genome assembly GCF_030269645.1 of Actinokineospora sp. NBRC 105648. Classification (GTDB taxonomy): domain Bacteria; phylum Actinomycetota; class Actinomycetes; order Mycobacteriales; family Pseudonocardiaceae; genus Actinokineospora. The sequence continues at coordinate 186,079 of NZ_BSTR01000007.1, forward strand.
ACACGGGACACGCGCAGGGCGACGAGCACCCAGTAGCCCGCCACGACCACGAGCAGAAACGTGAACAGCACTACCGGAAAGCTGAACGTCGCGAGGACGAAGTGCTCCATCGGCGGTTCCCTTCGCCAACCGTTGGTAGCGAGGCAACGTAGCGCACCGGGGGCGGAGTTGACTGCTCAACGACCGAAGTCGATGCACGGCCGTAACCATGTCGATCAGTCCACTGAGGACTTTCACGTCTCGGTCGAGCGCTCCAGCGCGTCGAGCAGCGGGGCGACCCGGTACGGGATCTGCTCGGTCATCGCCACCGCGGTGGTGCTGCGGATGACCCCGTGGCAGGACAGCACCTCGTTGATCACCTCGTGCAGGTGCCGGGTGTTGCGCGCGGCCACCCGCACCAGCAGGTCGCCGTCACCGGCGATGCCATGCGCCTCGAGCACGTAAGAGACCTTCCGCAGGTCCTCTATGGCGGCGGTCAACCTGCCCTGCGCGACCTGGACGGTGACGAACGCGGTGACCTCCACCCCGATCGCGGTGTAGTCCACCGCGCGGCCGCGGTGCCCCACCACCCCCTGGCGCTCGAGCCGGGTGACCCGGGCGTGCGCGGTGTTGCGCGCGATGCCCAGCCGCTCGGCGAGCTCGGTGATGCCGATCCGCGGGCTGGTGACCAGCTCCCGGATGACCCGCAGGTCGAGGCGGTTGACGATGCCCACGATGCGCAACCCTCCCGACGCCGACAGGCCAGTTTTGAGCGATCCGCTTAAAGTCTCGGGCGGAGTCTTGCACAGCGCTCACCTGAAATCGTTCGCTGACCCGTGGCGCGCAGTCCAAGTGAGAGGTGTGTGGTCCATGACAGAGCTCTTGGCCGACTATCGGCCCGCTGACGTCGTGCGCCGCGACAGCGGCCGCGGGGCGCTGACCGGCGTCCAAGCCCTCGGCAAGCTCTTGGTCGACCAACACCGCGCCGACCAGGCGCGCGGCTGGCGCACCGCGGGTCTGGTCTCCGGCTACCGCGGCTCCCCGCTCGCAGGCCTCGACCTGGTCCTCGACCGCAACGCCGCGCTCCTCGCCGAGCACGACATCGAGTTCATCCCCGGGGTCAACGAGGAGCTCGGCGCGACGGTCGTCTACGGCTCGCAGCTGGCCACCCAGCTCCCCGGCGCGCGGTTCGAGGGCGTGTTCGGCCTCTGGTATGGCAAGGCGCCCGGTGTGGACCGGTCGGTGGACGCGTTCAAGCACGGCACCTGGATGGGCACCACCCCGCGCGGGGGTGTGCTGGTGGTGGCCGGTGACGACCCGGCGAGCAAGTCCTCTTCGCTGCCGTCGAACTCGACCATGGCGCTGGCCGAGTCCTACCTGCCGGTGCTGTCGCCGGTGGACGTCGCCGACGTGCTGCGACTGGGCCGCTTCGGCTTCGAGATGTCCCGCTTCAGCGGCGCGTGGACCGGGTTCACCGTGGTCACCGCGATCGGCGACGCGTACGAGATCGTCGACCTGGGCGCCACGCCGCGGATCGTGGTGCCGGAGTTCGAGTGGGACGGTCGCCCGTGGGCGCCGACGCACAAGGCGGGGGTGGGCATCCCCGAGGCGCTGGCGATGGAGCGCGAGGTCCTCGACGGCAGGCTCGCCGCCGCGGTGGCGTTCGGCGCGGCCAACGGCCTCAACCAGATCGAGGGCGCTACCGGCGACGCGCGCATCGGCATCGTCGCGGCGGGACACAACTACGCGTGTCTGCGCGACGCTCTTAACCGCATGGGCCTTACCGAGGACGCCTTGCGCCACCGCGGCGTACGGATCCTGCGGCTGGGAATGGTCCACCCACTGGACCGCGACCTCTTGGGCCGTTTCGCCGACGGGCTCGAGGAGCTGGTCGTGGTCGAGGACAAGAGGTCGTTCATCGAGACCCTGGTCAAGGAGGCGCTGTTCGACCGCGCCGTGCGACCGCGGGTGTACGGCAAGCAGGGGCCGACCGGCAAGCAGCTGATCCCGGTGCACGGCGCGCTGGAGGCCGACCGGCTGATCACCGCACTGGGCCCGTTCCTGGCCGAGCGGCTTGGCACCGAGCACGTCGTGCTGCCCAGGAACAACCGCCCCAAGATCGCGTTGACGCTGGTCAACCGCACCCCGTTCTTCTGCTCGGGCTGCCCGCACAACCGCTCCACCGAGACCCCGGAGGGCTCGCTCGCGGGCGCTGGCATCGGCTGCCACGCGCTGACCACGTTCATGGACCGCAGCGTCGGCTTCACCCAGATGGGCGGCGAGGGCGTCAGCTGGGTCGGCGCCGAGCGGTTCACCGACACCCCGCACTTCTTCCAGAACCTCGGCGACGGCACCTTCTTCCACTCCGGCAGCCTCGCCGTCCGCCAGGCCATCGCGGCGGGCACCAACATCACCTTCAAGCTGCTCTACAACGCCGCCGTGGCGATGACCGGCGGCCAGCACGCCGACGGCTCGGTCGACCCGGTCGCGGTCACCCGGATGCTGCACGCCGAGGGCGTCGCCAAGACCGTGGTGGTCACCGACGACACCGGCAAGTACGCGCGTGGCACCAAGTGGGCGCCGGGGGTGAAGGTGCGCCACCGCGACGACCTCGACGAGGTCCAGCGCGAGCTGCGCGACACCCCCGGGGTGACGGTGATCCTCTACGACCAGGAGTGCGCCGCGGAGAAGCGCCGCAAGCGCAAGCGCGGCCTGGCCCCGGACCCGGCGACCCGGGTGTACATCAACGAGTCGGTGTGCGAGGGCTGCGGCGACTGCGGCCGAAAGTCGAACTGCCTGAGCGTCGAGCCGACCGACACCGAGTTCGGGCGCAAGACCCAGATCGACCAGACCTCGTGCAACAAGGACTACTCCTGCCTGCTGGGCGACTGCCCGTCGTTCGTCACCGTGGTCCCGGGCAAGGCGGTCCCGGCCAAGGCGGAGGCCAAGAAGACCAGGCACGAGGAGCTGCCCGCCGACCTGCCTGAGCCCGCTTCCCGGCCGACGGCGGCGAACCTGGTGATGGTCGGCATCGGCGGCACCGGTGTGGTGACGACGAACCAGGTCCTCGCCACGGCTGCCCTGATCAGCGGCCTGGACGCGCGCGCCCTCGACCAGACCGGCCTGAGCCAGAAGGCGGGCGCGGTCGTCTCGCACCTGCGGATCACCCCGGAGCCGACCGAGCAGCCCGGGCTGGTGCCCACCGGCTCGGCCGACGGCTACCTGGTCTTCGACGCCCTCGCCGCCACCGCGGAGCCGAACCTGTCCCGCTGCGCAGCCGAGCGCACGGTCGCGGTGGTGTCCACCTCGGAGGTCCCGACCGGCCGGATGGTCGTCGACACCGGCGTGTCCTACCCCGGCCGCGACGACCTGGTCAGCCGGATCGGCGCGCGGACGGCGGACCTGCGCGCGTTCGACGCCCTCGACCTGGCCGAGCGCCTGTTCGGCGGCACGGCGGCGGCGAACTTCCTGGTGATCGGCGCGGCCTACCAACTGGGCGTGCTGCCGCTGACGGCCGAGGCGATCGAGCGGGCCATCGAACTCAACGGCGTCGGTGTCACCACCACCACGCAGGCATTCCGCGCGGGCCGCAAGGCAGTGCTCGACCCGACCTGGATGACCGGCACGCCAGCGCAAACGGCCGTTGGGTCGCCCCTCGCCGAGGGCTTCACCGGCGAACTCCGCAGGTTGCTGGACATCCGGCTACCGGAACTGGTGGCGTACCAGAATAAGGCGTACGCACAGCGCTACCTGTCGACGGTAGAGCGGGTCTACGAGGCAGAGCAGACCGCAGGCCTCCCCGGCACCTTGACCGAAGCCGTCGCACGCAACCTCTTCAAGCTGATGGCGTACAAGGACGAGTACGAGGTCGCCCGCCTACACCTGTCCCCAGCCCTGCAAGCCGAGGTAGAGGCGCAATTCGGCCCAGGCACCCAGGTCGGCTACCAGCTACACCCCCCAATGCTCCGCGCGATGGGCATGCGCCGGAAGCTGACCCTCAAACGCACAGCCCGCCCCGCGTTTACCGTGCTGCGGGCGCTAAGAGGCCTGCGCGGCACCGCGTTCGACCCCTTCGGCCGAGCACACCTCCGCAAGGTAGAACGCACCCTGATCACCGAGTACGAGAGCCTTGTCAGCCACCTCTTGTCATCGCTGCGGCACTACGACACGGCCGTCGAACTGGCGAACCTGCCCGACATGGTGCGCGGCTACGAGGACATCAAACTCACCGCGATCGCGGGTTACCGCGCACGCCAACAAGAACTGCTCGCGCAGCTGACGCAAGAACCGGTGGCTTCCACCAAGTGAGCTGCCCAGGTTAGACCGGCGAGACCGAGATCTTGAGGGAGTGGGACGAGCCGTGACGCGGCCCGTCCCACTCCTGTCCGGTGTCACCCCACCGGGGTCTCAGTTCCGCCGACCATCCGAAGTGGACAGTGTGGTCGCGGTCCACGCCGGTGTCCACAGCCAGGCGCCGGTGACGGCGTGCCGGTCGCGGGTCACGACCTCGTGCAGCTCGTCCGGCTGCAGCGCGCTGTGCCGCGGCAGCGAGTAGAGCGGCGCGGCGGAGTCGGACAGCAGCAGCGCCAGGTTCGTGTCCGGGGCCTCGTCCAAGGCGTCGTGCAGTGAGCGGGACCCGACGAGCCGGACGGCCGCGGCCGGGGCGCGGTCGAGGTGGATGGCCACGCGCAGGCGCAGGCGGGGGTGTTCGGTGTTGTGCCGCCCCAGCGCGGTGTCCAGGGCGCGGGGGAAGCGGTCGGCCGAGGCGGGCGGCAGGACCGCGAGCCGCACACCGTCCGGCTGCGGCCACCAGTCCGCGTGATCGAGTCGAGCGGTGTGCTCGGCGTCGGCCAGGACCGCCATCAGGTGGTCTCCCGGCGAGTGGCCGTGCACGGCGACCGCGACACAGGGCAGCCGGCCTGTTGCGCCGGTCGGGGTCATGGGGTTGAGCCTTTCGGGTCGACTGCGCCTCTCGGTCGACACTCTGGGCCACATCGCGTCAGGGCACTACGCACGGCGGCGGATTCTCGTTCCACCCGGCGATCCCGCGCAGCTTCCCCAGGTCGACGATGCTGATCCGCCGGTACGCCTTGCTGATCACCCCGTCCGCCTCGAGGTCGGCCAGCGCCTTCTCCACGGTCCGGTTGCCCAGGCCCGCCATGTACCCCAGTTCGTGCTGGGTGAGCGGGATCGGCAGCTCCCACCGGTCGCCGACCCGCTCGCCGTACTGCGCGGCCGCCTCGACCAGCAGCCTGCTCAGCTTGACCTTGGCGCCCTTGATGGTGGCATCCACCCGGCGCCGGTTGGCCCAGCGCAGCCGGTTGCCGATCATCCGGCTCACCTCGATGGCGAGGTCCGGGTGCTGGGTCATCAGCGCCCGCAGCCGGGCCCGGGACAGCGACCGCACCGCCAGCGGCGTCGAGGCGCGCACGGTGGCCGAGCGCCGGGCGCCGGGCTCGATGGCGCCCAGCTCGCCCACCATGTCGCCCGCGAGCCGGATGCCGAGCACGCTCATCGCCCCGTTCTCGGTCTCGACGTAGACCATGACCACGCCGTCGATGATCAGGTAGACCACGTCGCCCAGCTCGTCCTGGCGGAGCAGGTAGTGGTCCTTCGGGTACCGCACCTCGGCCCCGGCCGAGAGCAGCGCGGCCCTGGTCTTCTCACCCAGCCGACCGAGCAGGCTGGCGGCGGGCCACGGCGGTTCGGTCAAGTCGTCTCCCGCTCGCTGGTGCGGACGCAGGTCAGCCTGCCGTCATCACGCCGCCACCCCACCGAGCCGGGCGACCAATCACCCCTCTGCCGACCCGATGCCCCGGATCAGCCCACAACGCACGGCGGAAAGAAGACCACCGACGGTAGTCCGGTGCTCCTGACGGGCGACACCCGTCACCGGGATTGCGGAAGCCGCCCGGTCACCGCCCGCACAGACGGCGCGGGCACCAACGGCCCGATGTCCCCATCCGGCGCCACATCGAGATCCACGACCACCGGCGCGTGGTCGCTGGGCCCGGTCCCCTTCCTGGCCTGCCGGTCCACCCACGCGGCCGCGACCCGCCCGGCCACCGCCGCCCCGGCCAGCACCAGGTCGATCCGCATCCCGAGGTCCTTGTGGAACATCCCGGCCCGGTAGTCCCAGTAGGTGAAGACCCGCTCCCCGGGCCACCGGTCCCGCACCACGTCGCGCAGCCCCAGCCCGAGGATCTCCCCCAACGCCGCCCGCTCGGCGGGCGTCACGTGGGTGTGCCCGACATAGGCGGCCGGGTCGAACACGTCGACGTCAGCGGGCGCGATGTTGATGTCCCCGCACACCAGGACGTCCGACGGACCGTCGGCCAACTGGTCCCGCAGGGCGGCCAACCAGGCCAGCTTGTAGTGGTAGTGGTCGGAGTCGGGCACCCGCCCGTTGGGGACGTAGAGGGAGTGCACCCGCACACCACCGCAGGTGGCCGACACCGCCCGAGCCTCCGGGTGCGGGAACCCCGGACCACCGGGGATGCCCTGGACGACGTCCGCGAGCCCAACCCGGGACAGGATGGCCACACCGTTCCACTGCACCTCACCGTTGAGGGCGACCTCGTAACCACGCTCAGCCAACGCAGGCCCAAGCAAGTCAACAAACGCCGCGTCGGCGAGCTTGGTCTCCTGCAGGCACACCACGTCCGGCGCCCGCTCATCGAGCCACGGCAACAACCGGGGCATCCGCTGCTTGACCGAGTTCACATTCCAGGTAGCCACCCGCACCCCACCCACGTTAGCCCGGCCCGAACACCCCCTCCACCCGGTGCCGCTACACTCGGGCACCCCGGGCCGTTAGCTCAATTGGTAGAGCTGCGGACTTTTAATCCGTAGGTTCTGGGTTCGAGCCCCAGGCGGCCCACAAAGCCCCAGGTCAGCGACCTGGGGCTTTGCTGCGCAAGATCATCCCCCGCGTTTACCCCGCGCTTCACCGAGCACGTCCCCAAGCGCATCGGCTACTGACCGGCTCACCGAGCCCTGCCCCATGTACACGTGCTGAGTCACCCCAAGTGTGTCTGCCTGGGCATGCCGGTTCCGCAGTGGTTCACTCGGGTGATGGAGGACCCCCTCGACGGTCTGGATGGGGCGGAGCGTCTCGCCTGTCGCGTCGCTGAGCGCGTCACGGGTGCCACAGCCCGCGCCTGGGACAAGGCCGGGCGGCAAGGCGTTGTCGATGCGTTCCTGGACTACCCAGATGGCCGCTTGGCGGCATTCGAAGTGACTCGGGCCGCAATGAACCAATCGGCAATTCAACTGGATCACCTTCTAGGCCGGATCGGGCACGGGTGGGACCTGCCTGGGCAGTGGTACTGGGATGTAATCGTTGGCGACGTCCGCGATCTCCGCAGGCTGGAAATGTGCTTCCGCAAGATTGTCTTGATATGCGAAGAGGCGGGAGTGTCAAAGCCGGAACTTCTTGTGCCCGCAGTTGGGCTAGATCCAGACGAAGACGTTGATTGGCTTACACTCGACTCCAGTTCCAGACTTCAAGGGTATCCAAATCTTTCCGCGCTTGATGGGACCCGGAGACGGAAAGCCGCAGTTGTGCCAGATGGAGTCGGTGGGATGGTTGATGAGAACCTGACTGGACTCAACGACGCACTTAAGAGTGCCTTCACTGCATCCGCCAGCCTGCGAAGACACGTCCGAAAGGTCGCAGACACTCCAGCCGACGAACATCACCTATTTGTAATTCTTAACATCACCGACCTCGATTTCGGGGTTGTCGACGGAATCATGTACGGAAATAGTCCGCCGACGATCCCCGCATGGCGACCAGAAGGGATTACCCACTTGTGGCTCGCCGCAGACTTCTCGAAACGGGTCCTGCTGAGTTCCGGAAAATTGTGGGAGCAAGCATTTCCCTACGACAACGAAATGTGGTAGTTCAGGTAGTCTTGCCGCTTGATGTCACGGGAGGGGCTGACGAGAGCACTCGATCTAGGGCATCCGCAGTCCCTCGACTGACCGTTCCTCGCCCCATGTACACGTCCTGTGTCATCGACGGCCGCGCGTGGCCGAGCAGGTCGGCAATCTGTCGAGCGGTCAAACCGGCCTCGTCCAGCAGCGTCGCGACTGTCTTGCGGAACGTCCGGAAGGTGACCCACTCGAACCCTGCCCGTTTGAGGAACGGCTTCCAAGCCCGGTTCCGCACATTGCTCGCCTCACGGATGGTGCCGGTCGAGCTGGCGAAGATCGGCCCCGCGGTCGCACCGAGGAGAGCCTGCCGGTCAATCAGCATGACCACACACCACTCCGGCAGCGGAATCGGTCGCACCGAGTTGGCCGTCTTCCCCTCGTTCAGGATCTTGCCCCGACCCCTGGCCCGGATGACGTTGCCCTGCATGTTGATCATTTTCTTGGCCGGGTCGAAGTGTTCCCAGTGCGCGGCCAGCGCCTCACCCGTGCGTTCCCCGGTGGCGAGAAAGAACCTGACCAGGTCCGGAAGATCATCCGCTACCGCTTGTTCGTCCACATCAAGCTTGTCGAGCAGCGTGAACACTTCAGTCGACTCCAGCGACCGAGATTGCGAGGGCTTATTCCTGGCCTGCCTTGAATCAATCCGACCGATATCCCGCGAGATGTTCCGTTCCAACGCGCCATGCCGGACCGCGAACGCGCAGACTCCGGAGATGATCGCGCGCACAGTCTTTGCCGAACTCGCACTCGACTTGTCTCGGACATCCTGGACCACCCGGTCTAACGCCATCGCGGTCAACTCCCTGGCCCGCAGTTCACCGAGCGACGGCTGGACAGCAGTCTGCAACCGACTCCGGTAGGTGTCGATCGTGCCCCACGACCCCACTCCCCGATCCGCGAGCCGTTCCAACTCCGCCATCCACGCCGCCGCCAGGACTGCGAACTTCGTGTTGCCGTTGAACTCGTCCCCCGCCGCAGGAGCCATAAAGTCACGGATCGCTGTCTTCAACCGATCCTCCGCTTTCGCTTCCGATGGCGCGTACCGCTCGACCTCGTACACCTTGCCGTCATAGTGCCGATAGCGACACCGAGCGCGGTACTGACTTCCGTACTTCTTGGTGAGTACCTTCCCGTAGGTCCCGACCGACAACGGCGGCCGCCCCATCAGGCCGCCTCTGGTTGCTCATCAACCCACGAGACGACGTCCTCGGGCCGGAACTTGACGTACTTGCCGATGCGCCGGCCGCGTGGTCCATAGCCCTTGTGCCGCCACTGGTAGACGGTCTGTTCAGGCACGCCCAGGTAATCCGCGACCTCCGGAATGCCCCACAGCCCGACCCTCGTCAGTTGACTTTTCATGTGTTTCCCCAGTTCAGGCGGCTAGTGGTGGTGTTGCTGAAACTTCGGCTGCCAAGATCGCGGAGTCGTATTCGGCTCTCCATCGGATGCGTTCGCTGATCGCGTGCATGAGCAGGTGCGCCCGGGGCGGAACGTTCGGGTCACCGGGCTGGATCTTGTGCCAGACCTGTCGCGACCGGTCTGGTTCGGGTTTGCTGATGCCGACTTCGGCGAGGGCCTGGACCACGAACGCCTTGCGGTCCGCTCGGTGATCAGCCAGCGTCTTGCCCGACCACTTGCGCGACACGAGCACCCGCCGACCCGGTAGGCCGAGGGTGGTTCGCCGATGCGCACGGCCTTTGCAGTGCCCGGGGGTGGTCTTGCTGGTGCACCCGAGGGGTTGGATTCCGTAGAGCAGCCAGACCGCGCACCGGGTCGAGCACGGTGTCACCGACAGTTCCTCGTGGAGTCGGTCGTGGTGTGCCCGTTGTCGGTCGCTGGTGGCCTCGATCACTTCGCCGGTGGACTTGGTGAGGTATTTGGTCAGGTAGCCGATGTGCCGTCCGGCCTGCTCAGAGCCGCCCAAGATCCCCTTGGAGTGCACCTGCGTCCCGAAGGTCGACACATGCGCGGGGGCCTGGACCTCATCGACCGCGTCCGCCCATGGTGTGAGGGCTTGCCGGGTGTCGGGGTCGACGAACCGTTCGCCGTCCCACACCGGCAGCCGGTCGAGGTAGACGAGTTCGTCGTGTGGTGGCCACCAGACCTGGAGGTAGGTAGCCGCGGTGACCTGCCGCAACACCTCGTGCGGGATGCTCCCCCGGATCGCGGTGTGCAGGTGTGGAGCCGCACGCCGCTGTGGCTCCACAGTGGCGAAGTACTGCACGTCCCAGCCCACGACCCGGCGGAGGTTCTGCCACCAGCGGTCAAGCAGGGAGGCGAAGTGCACCGCGTCCCGAGCCGCGCGACGATAGTCATACCGCCCCGGATCGACCGGTGTCCCGTCCGCACGCACCGGCCCGTAGCTGTCACAAGTCAGCGTGACGAACATTGAGGGCCGGAACCCACCCGCGTACTCCCGCCCCACCGTCCGCCGCTCCACCCTGCGTCGAGGCAGGTTCGGAGCGTCCTGCCGCCGCCTGGTCGAGCGCTTCGGTGCCCGCTTGCCCGGTGCGTCCGGTGAGGGCAGCCGTCCCCGGACACCCAGCTCGCGCAGCTCGTCATCGACCGTACGGATCTCCTCACGAAGGTCGTCCGCCTCGCCCGCCTGGCCCTCACCCACCGCGCCTCGAAAGGCGGTCACCAGATCGGCGCGGAACTCCATCAACTCGGTGTGCTCACGTGACGGCGCGGCCTTGTCGAAGACTGGTTCGTCGATGAGGTGCCAGCCTTCCCGGCACTGGACCATCCGCAACGCCCGAGCCTTCCGGGCACACGGCCCGCACACCGACTCCACAGTCGACCCGCACGGCATAGGGACGAACTGGAGTTCCCCGGTGTCGAGGTCACCCACTTCCATGGTGAACGGCCGAACACACACCCCGTACTTCTCGGCCGTGGCGGTCACGACGTCGACGGCGAGGGGCTGGGCCATCCGTTGGGCGCGGGTGCTCATGCCGCCACCGCCTGCTCATCGACAGCCCAAGCCCGCAACACCGTCAGGCCGAGGCTCTGTCGCCCGCGTGGCTCGAGGTCAGGGAACCGGGTCGGGTCGAACCGGACCCCGGTGTAGACCCGGACACTCGCCCCGCTCGGCAGGACCCCGGTCACGTCCAGGTGCACCGACTCGCCATGCGGGGGACGCCACGCGATCGCAGAGACCCCTTCCAACGTCGCCGCCCAGGCCAACAGCACCCGAGCCACCCAGGCCACGCTGCCGCCGTCGCACTGGATCACCACGTCCAGATCGCCGTACCCGTGCACAGTCACCGTGACCGCGTCCAACTCCGGATGCACGTCCAAGTGGTCCAGCACCGCCGCCAACACAGTGTTCACGCGCCTCATCGCGCACCCCCGCCGACCAGCACCGGCTGACCGGTGACGTAGCCGACGAGCTGCACCAGGTCGGCATCGGTGACATGGAACGCCCGAGCCCGCACAGGTTCCCGCCGCCCGTCCTCCTTCACCCACGCCACCCCGGGGGTGTGCTCGCTGATCTCATGCGCCGCCGCCCCACGCTGCCGCACACCATCACCCAGCACCATGTCCACCTGCGCAGGCTCATCCAGCCGCATCGCCACCCGCGTGGAGAACAAGTGCCGGAACGCGATGACCTCCTTGCGCGGGTCCTGCAACAAGCCGAGCACGCACACCCCAGGCGCCCGCCCCTGCGACGTGATCGCCTGCACTGCCCTCGAAGCCCTGTCTCGCAACGCTTTGTCGGTCTGGTAGGCGATCACGTCCGCCAGCTCGTCGACCACCAGGATCAGGAACGGGTCACCGGACTCCGCCGTCCACGACCGCCGCACACCCCGGTAAGTCGAGGCCCGTCGCTTGACCTCCACCGCCAAGTCTTCGAGCAGCGCCACCGCGGACTCGCCGTTGTCGAACACCACCCGCGCGAACACCTCCGGCGCCTGCCCGAGTTCCATCCCGCCCTTCGGATCGATCCCGTAGAGCCGCACCGTCCCAGCCTTGACCGCAGGCGCCACCGCCCGGATCACCGACCAGAGCAGGGAACCCTTGCCCGCCCCGGACACCCCGACCACCAGCACGTGAGTCCCGAGCAGCCGCAACCGCAACGGCCTGCCCGTCTCAGTGCGCCCCACCACCAGCCGCCGCAAATCCACGCTGCCAACACCCAAATCCGGCGCCGAGAGCGGGACCGCCAACGGATCGGAGTGGATCAAATCCAGCTCGATCGTCCCCGGCCTGACCACCCGCACCCGACACGATCGGGCACCAAACGAGTGCGCCAACCCGGATGCGTGCAACTCCCACTGCTCGGGTGCCTGGCCCTTCACCATCCGCACCCGCACACAATCCCGCCACCCCTGCGCCCGAACCCTGCCCAACCGAGGCCGGTACTCACGCCCCCGCCTGTCCTTCACCAGATCGGACAACCGCATCACACTGCGCCACTGGCAGGCGTACAGCCAGAACCGCCGCGCCTCAGTACGCGGCCAGGGAGCCACCCACCGCGAGAACGAATCCGGCGCCCAGAACCACCACGCCGACAACCCCACACTCAACCCACCACCGATACCGGCAACCCACCACCGACCCAGCACCGACAGCCCCCAACCGACAACGAGCACCAGGCCCACCGTCAACGGATACCGCCGCACCACCCGCCCGACCTGCCACGCCAACCACAGGCACACCCACACCGTCGCGAACGGCAACAACGCCACCTTCGCCCCCAACGGCAACAACGTCCACCACGGCAACCGAGGCCGAGACACCTCCAACGGCGCCGGATCAACCCACCGCGAACTCTCCCGCTTCCCCATCACGCGCCACCCCCGGTACTCCGGAAGGTGGACCTTGCTGGCGCTTGCAAAGCGCCGTGCTCTAGCGTGTTCATTGTCTACTCCGATGTCTGGTGTGGACAGCACAGGAGCGGAAACGGCGACCAACCTTCATCCGCTCCTGTGCCTTCATCCCGTTGCATCACAACGAGGACGTGCGTCATCGCCACGTGCCGAACACGTGTCAAGTCCAATATGGATAGTCAGGGAATGTAGTAGGCGACAGGCTCCACCTGCTCGCGGTTGTCCCTGAGTTTCTCTGCCCAGTCTTGGGCGATACCGGCTTCCGCCGTCGCCTCGAACTTGTGTTTCACGTCAATCCGCGAGACCGCGCTGAAGACCCGCGCGCAGTACTCGTAATAGGAGATCCACTCATCCCGCGACGCCGATACCTCAGGCCCAGGCCGCACGAACTCGCGTGCGCGGGCCAGTGTCACGGGAACCGGACCACCCGACCACCAACGCGGGATCGACATGGCCACCGCTCAGTCCTCCAGCTCACGGATCGCCGTCGTCAATTGCTCACATCCCGCCGCGAGCGCGTCGGCGAGGTTCCTCAGAGCTGCCGCATCGACGATCAGGGCGACCGGGAACGCCTTGCCGAACCGGATCTCCAGCCGGTCAGCGAACGGCAGGGCCTTGACCTGGATCGGCAGGTTCGCCGTGACGTTGATCTGCACCATGTCGCGCATGTCGCTGGCGTCGGAGGTCACGCGGCCGTCTTCTGCTCACCCGCAGGCTTGTTCGCCCGCCCCACCACCGGTGCTCGCATACCCGTCGCGCGGAAGCTGTGCGCGATCCGCCCCTTGTTGTTCGCATACGGGGTGATCGTCATCCCCTCGAACTCCACCGCCGCGAACGGGAACCCATTTGCCTTCGCCGGCGGAACAGGCTGGTGATCAGCAGTGACCTTCACCTTGAACTCCGCGCCGAACCGCGCCGCCTCCTCGTTCGCGTCCAACGCCCGCACCGTCCAGACGAGCTGCCCCGTCTCCTTGTCCCGCTCCTGCACCTTCGGCGCGGCCGGGTTGTCCGAGAACGCCATCGACGGCTCCACACCGAGCACGAACGCACCCAGCGGGAACACCGTCCCGAACTCGACCATGAACCGCGTAGGGATGACAGGCATATGTCGTTCCTCCTGGTCAGACGCACCGGGCAGTTCCCGGGCATGTCCAACTTTCGTCCACAAGAGAGGACGGGAGCACCGCATAGCGGGACGTGTGCGGACGTCCTGGCGTACGGTGAAGACGTCCCTACACGTCCAAGGAGCTGCCGTGCCGAACGAACGTCTGCGGGACTCGCTGCTCCGCAATGGCCTTGACCTGGAGAAAGTCGCCAAGGCCACCGGCGTGGACCCCAAGACCGTCGAGCGCTGGATCACCCTGGGTCGGGTGCCGTACCCGAAGCACCGGCACACCATCTCAGCCATGGTCCGCGAGTCCGAGAACTACCTGTGGCCCGACGCGGTCGCTCCGGAGCGCAAAGCCGAGATCGCCAGCTCCGAGCTGGTCAAGGTCTACCCCCACCGCAACTCCATCCCCGCCGAGCTGTGGGACCGCCTCATCGGCGACGCGACCGAACACGTCGAACTGCTCATGCACTCGGCGTTGTTCCTGGTAGAGCGCCCAAGGTTCGTCAAGCAACTCGCCGCCAAGGCCGCCGAAGGTGCCCGCATCCGGCTGCTGTTCGGCGACCCCGACAGCCCAGAGGTAGCTACCCGCAGCGCCGAGGAAGAGCTAGGGGAGGGCGTCCTGTCAGCCCGGATCCGCAACGCCCTGGTGTCTTACCGCCCGCTGATCGGGGTACACGGCGTGGAGATGCGGTTCCACCGCACGACCCTTTACAACAGCATCTTCCGCTTCGACGACGAAATGATCATCAACACGCACGTGTACGGCTTCCAAGGAGCCCACGCCCCGAGCCTGCACCTGCGCCGACTCTCCGCAGGCGACCTCTTCGAGACCTACTCCGAGAGCTTCGAAGCCGTCTGGAATTTGTCCAAGCCCGCCACCTTCTAGGAGCCCACCGCATGGCCCGCAAGGACTACCTCAACGACCCCAACGCGCCCGAGGCGAACAGCATCGCCATCGCGTGCAGCGCCTATGTCGAAGACGACCAGGGCCGAGTCCTCATGATCCGCCGGACCGACAACGACTTGTATTCCATCCCCGGTGGCACCCACGAACTCGGCGAGACCATGACCGAGACCGTCATCCGCGAGGTGAAGGAAGAGACCGGCATCGACATCGCTGTCACCGGCCTCATCGGCATCTACAGCAACCCCGCCCACGTGGTGGAGTACACCGACGGCGAAGTCCGACAGGAGTTCTCCATCTGCTTCCGCGGCGAAGCAACAGGAGGCGCACTGGAGACCAGCAGCGAGAGCAAGGAAGCCCTGTGGATCACCGAGAGCGAGACGGATCAACTCGCCGAGTCAATCCATCCCTCCATCCGCCTACGTCTCCAGCATGCCCGCAACCCTGCGGAATGCCCTTTTTACACCTGACGGTCGCCAAGCTATTCATCAGAAGGCCAAGGCGAAGGATTAGTTCGCATCCACCGCACGCACTCCACGATGCCCTCCGCATTGCATTCCAGATCATGCAAAGCGATATCCACGTCGGCGGCGTGTAGATACTGGTCATCGAGGGCCTTCGTGAGCACCTTGATTGCGCGCGTCACATCCTTCAGGCTCACGCTCAGGAATGGCAGGGTTGACGGCCATTCCGTGGCCCCCTCCCCGTCGACGACGCCACCATTCGAACGCTCCTGTGTTGTGGGACTTGCGCGCTGCCGCCGGCCCAGGGCGTAAGAGATGAAAAGCGAGCACAAAACAAGCGCAAGAGTCGCGATACGTCGCATGGTTTTCATTCCTGACACCGTTGGTCGTCACTCCGGAGTTACAAGATTCACAGGTGGGCAGCGCAGGGCGCGCAGAGCGCTGCCAGGCGGTTCGAGGGTGAGCAGCCATCGGACAACCCACAGCGCAGGACCGGTGTAATGGTCTGTGACGTATGCGGGCCGGAATGGGTCGGCCTTGGCATGCCTAGGAGTTCGGTACGCAACTGTCCGGTCGGCCCGCAGGATGATCACATCGAGAACGCCCGGCCATCTCAGAATGGCACCAATCGCGCCTGGCAGTGGCGGACCGTCAACGATGTGCCAACGTCGTGCACGTAACGCGTGGACGCAGACGTCGAGGTCGTGTGCGACTGGCAGGAGTTTCGCGGCCACTAGATCCATCCTCTCCGCAGCCCTGAAGTGTTCCTTCCTCGGGTTTGCTGGTTGGCACCCAGCGCGGGGGCTGGTGCACGTCAACCGGGGCATGGAAGAGCGCACAACCCGCGCCGGGTGCCAGGTTCGAGAATGCAGCGACCGATCCGTTTGCGCCCTTTGCCCGCACCATCACGTTGAGGATGTCGCGCGGTGATCGGGCCGCCGGGGCCGGTGATATGCGCGAGGCATCACCTTGCGACATCAGCCCAGGCTGTCAGGGCCAATCACCCTTGACAGGCTCACGCTGCGCGCTTAGTCAGCTACCGTGAGATGAGCAGGCAGGCAGCACCCGGAGGCAGCAATGAACACCAACGGCGACCACCCCAGAGCCCCGATCGAACCGGCGGTGTGGAACGACCCGGTGATGCGGTCTGCTCTCGCAGCCCACGACATTGGGCAGGTGTATCGCCAGCTCGGCCGGATCGGCGTCTCACAGCGACGCATCGCCGCGCTGACCGGGCACTCCCAGCCCGAGGTATCCAAGGTCATCGCCGGCCGCCAGGTTCAGTCCTACCAAGTATTGGCGCGCATCGCCGACGGCTTGGGCATCCCCCGCGGCCTCATGGGCCTGGCCAGCAACGACACCACTCCGTCAGCAGGCGACCAGCCGCGCGAAGAAGACACCATGCCCGACCGACGAGACTTCCTAGGGCTGCTCGCCAAGGTCGCCATGGGCGCAGGACTCACCGCGGCCGACCTGGCCATCCTGGCATCCCCGACCACTCCCACCCCGACTCCCGCCCGAGTGGGAGCCACCGAGGTGCACCAGCTCGCGCAGGTCACCGCCGCCCTGTGGACCCAGGAGAAAGCACTGGGCGGAGGCGCCGTCCGAGACGCAGTGATCGCCCAAGTGGCATGGGCACAAACGCTCATGCGAGCCGCCCACACCGACCAGGTCGAGAAGGACCTACACGTCGTCCTATCCGACCTGCTCCGCCTGGCCGGATGGGCAAGCTACGACATGCGCCTACCGGGCGCAGCCGTCCGCTACCTGGGCCAGGCTGTCATAGCCGCAGAAACCGCAGATGACCCCATGCGATCGGCGTTGACCCTGGACTGCACCGCCCGCGTCTACCTACGCCACGGCCACATCGACGAAGCCCTACAGATCGTCGGAGTCGGCGCCATCCCCGCAGAACGCGCCCAATCCCACGCCACCACCGCATGGCTCATGTCCACCAAGGCCCGCGCCTACGCCACCGCAGGCAAGAAGCCCCAAGCCCACGACGCACTCAGCCTCGCCGCAGACGCCCTGGCCAAGATCCCAGCCGAGCACGACGCACCACGCCTGCCCTGCGACTACACCACCGCCACCCTCGCAGCCGAGTCCGGCAAGACCCTCGCCGCCCTGGCCGACCGAGACCGCACACACTGCCCCGCAGCAATCGACGCCCTCACCGCCTACACAGCCACAACCGACCCCGGCAAAACCAAACGCCAAGCCTTCAGCCTGGCCAACCTAGCCACCTGCCACCTACGCGGCGGAGACATTGCACTCGGAGTACA
Organism: Actinokineospora sp. NBRC 105648; assembly: GCF_030269645.1. Taxonomy (GTDB): domain Bacteria; phylum Actinomycetota; class Actinomycetes; order Mycobacteriales; family Pseudonocardiaceae; genus Actinokineospora. Next base: position 203,589 of record NZ_BSTR01000007.1, read on the forward strand.
GCTCGGACACGAAGTCCTAGACATCAGCGCAAGCATCGCATCACGCATGCTGGCTGAGCAGGTTGGCACCCTCGCGGCAGCCGCCCGTCACCACGCCACGAACCCTGAGGCCGTAGGCCTAGCTCATCGCACAGACGCATTCGCTGCCGACTGATTCCCCAGCCAATCATCCTGCGAGCTCATGCCCTTGCCTGCGGCGATGCGACCTCAGCCCGGATGGCGATCATCAATGCTCGTCCACGGAAGCAGCATGAGGGATCCACGCTAGTTCATCGGCCTACTGGCCAAGACCGCCAGTATCGCCACCGCAAAAATCGTAAAGTCAGGAAACTGCGCGGATTACTTCGATTTCTTCGATTAGGCGTCGCATGCCAAAGAGGGGGCCAACTAGGCGGGCTCGTTCTGCCTGCGGAGTAGGGATCTGACTTCCTCCCACCACCCAGCTTCGGTGAGCCACGCGCCCTCGCGCCTGGCTTACATCATTCATTGAGTTCAGCCATGGATGCCAACTGCCGTCTATATCAATGCCCAGCGGAACGAACAGCTTCAGTACGTCCTTTTCTGACACACCGTTGTTCTGTGAGATTTCACCCTGGACCTTGTTTAACGCCTTGTTCACCCTGTCCTGAATATCCTTAGGCCTCTTAGTCACCGACATGGGGGGGAAATCACACTTTTCCTTGTGTTCGACGATTAACTCCGCGACAGTCTTCGATAAAATTCCTTTCGAGTTCTTCATAGCCAATTCAGTTGCAAGCTCCTGAGCGCATAATTCTAGAAATCCCTCCATTTCAGCGTGCGCAGAAAGTCTGAATGCGAACATTTGTCGAACTTGGTCATCCCGGTAGCTCGCTGTGGGACTAATTTTCGGCAGGAACTCTTTCGACAATTTGCGGATGCGCGACAAGAGTTCGCGATATTCAGTCCACATCGTCGATTTCTATTCTTCTCCCACCTTCAGTTAGCCGGGGGACTTTAAGGGATACATTCAGAACTTCCGACAGTCTGTCACCCCAAGCACTTAGCCTTCGAGAAGTTGCACCAACTGTTTTAGTTGTGGTCGTCAAAGCCAAAGAGAAGATCCTGTCGCTAGTATTCAACTCATAGAATGCGCTCACGACTGCGTCTTTGTCAACCAAAGCTAGGTCGACAATTCGCGGATCGGAAAAGTAATATAGCATGATGTCAAATACGGTCCGGTTGAATCGGGTCTCCCACTGTCCTGTTTCAGCTACTCGATGAAATGCGTGATCACCAAATATTTCTTCTGTGGCCCGAATTGCTTCATTACATTTACGCGACTCGTCTAGCACAGCGGATTCTGTCGTACGCCAGTTTCTGTTTAGTTCATCACAGGTTTCGTCAAGAAACTTTTTGAGATTCCCTCGGTAAGCTTCGATATTGAAACGAAAAGCCAGAAACCTTACGAGAAGTTCGACGTCACGCATACGAAAGTCGGGCATCTGGGAAACGCCCAGAATTCGATGGAGTTCACGGCTTCGTCCAGCGAAGTCATCTGCAAATCGGGTAAAGGGACCTGGCGAAAGAGCCTGCCGGAGCTCTTGCGCAGAAAGGGGTAGTGTTTGATGATTGATCCGATGAAACACTAGGTGCAGAAACTCTTTACTGGGCCATTGTTTTATTACAACAGTTCGGATGGTCCTATTGGTTAGCCTGTTCGCGTATCGACTGATCGCCGCGTCGCTGAGTATGTCTGCTCGCGTCAACCCATTAAGCTGCGGGAGCACGGTCAACCCGTTGAGCTGCAAAGGACTGTGTTCCGAATAGAACGATTCCAATGCAAGGAGCCGCTGCTTTCCATCTATGACGATGTACCTGGTGAATCCGTCGTCATCGATCTCATGTTCGGCAAACGTAATCTGTGGAATGGGCAGGCCCAAGATGAGGGACTCGATGAACTTGCTCTTTCGACTGTCCGTCCATGCATTCCGCCTTTGAAAATCTGGATTTAGGTCAAACGACTTGGATCCAAGTTGGGAAATTATTGTTTGGACGGTCCAATCTGACGGCGCAAGAACAACATTGCGGAAATCCATATCTTTGATCTCCGCAATGTCCGACTCTGACTCGGTACCGGAATTCTCCGGCTCAACCGAGAACAGTGCGAGGTCGGAGTTTTCGAGATCGTCTGCAATCAATTCATCGTCGGTGTCGGTCATATCGCCTCCCACTTGGCCCTCGAGCATCCGCTTGTTGCTGAAGATGACTCTAGGGGATCAAGGCCGCGCCGCCTGCGCGGCGCGGCGCTGTTGTGCCTGGCGGGTGTGCGTATGGCCCGGGTCCATCGCGCCAAGGCGCGGGCTGCCGCTTCGCTTCGCCCGCGCTGGCGCGCGGCACGGGTCCGGCGCCCCTCGGGACGCGCCACGCCGCGCAGGCGGCACGGCAACAGCCTTAAGAAGCCAGCCAAGCGGACCATCACCGGATTGAGGGGCTTGGCGGGCTCGTCACCGCGCGGACTGGTGGACGACGTCAAGCTCAGACTGTCGCAGGCTGACGGGCCGACGGTTTCGAGCCGGGCGCGCCGCTAGCAAGTACCTGGACTGACGGTGAGTGGTACCAGGGGCGCCCGCCCCTGGACCCCGGGAGCCCGCAGTACGATCCGCGCACACGACCGCTGGTGCTCATGTATGCCGCGCGGATCGCACTACGGGAGCGTTGCGACGGGCAGCGGGTGCGTGGCGCCGACCAGGCACAACGGCTGAAAGAGCATGATCATCCCCCGCACTAACCCCGCGAAAAGGTCGACAAACGACCATCATCGACGCTTGAGATCGACGGACCTCCGCCGCCGTTCAGACAGGTGAGAGCAGCTAGCAACAGTCCACGGCAGGCATCACAAAGGACAGAGCGGCGAACCGTAGGTTCTGGGTTCGAGCCCCAGGCGGCCCACAAAGCCCCAGGTCAGCGACCTGGGGCTTCGTCATGCGGGTGATCATCCACGGTCCGGGAGACGGTTTACGGACGGTTTTCGGCTGGACTCGTTCCTACGAGCGCGCCCCGTCCCACTGGCCGTGGTGGAAGACGTCGGTTGCGGGGCGGCGGCGTTGGGCGACGCGGTCTGGTTGGGGTGGGAGGTCCGGGGCTCGGTAGCCCACGGTGATCGCGCCGATGGGGGCGTATTCCGCGGGCACAGCGAACTCCGCGTGGAAGCCGGCGAGGTTTTCCGGGGCGATGCCGAAGAAACACGCCCCCAAGCCCTCGTCCACGGCTGTCAGGAGCATCATCAGGGCGGCCATTCCGGTGTCGATGTACCAGTACGGCGCGGGCCAGCGCGCCTCCGCGCGGTCTTCCCAGCCCTTGTCCGGTTCGGCGTAGCGGTCGAGGTAGGCCTGCTTGTGCGCCAACGGGACCACGACCAGTGGCGCGTCCTGCATCGCCGGTGTCTGCTCGACCCGGGTGGGGATGAGGGGCCAGAACCGGGCCCGGTCGGCGGGCTCGGTGAGCACCAGGAACGCCCAGCCCTGCGAGAACCCCGCCGACGGCGCGCGCAGTGCGCTGGCCAGGACCCGGTCGATGACCTCCTGGGTGAGCGGCTGGTCGGTGTAGTGGCGCACCATCCGGCGCCTGCGGATCACCTCGGCGAACTCCATGGTTCGACGGTACCGGGCGGCGACCAGGGCCGACAACCCATCGATGTCCACTGTGGACAGAAAGCCCCTGGCAGGAAGTGTCCGCAGAATGGCAGCAAAGTTCCGCACGCCGACGGCGCCGCCGTGCAACCCTGCCCGGGGGCCCGGTGTTCTCCACACCGGATCCACTGTGGAGGGGGAGAAGTCGATGGGGCGGAATCGCAAGGCGCTGGCCGCTGTCGTGGTCACGGTCGTGTTGTGGGCGTCGGCGTTCGTGGTCATCCGGCACGCCACGCCGCACTTCGCGCCGGGGGCGTTGGCGTTGGGGCGGTTGCTCTCCGGGGCCATCGCGTTGCTGCTCGTCCTCGGTCTGCGCCGCGAGGGCCTCCCGTCCCGGCGGGCTTGGCCGGGGATCGCGTTGTCCGGGGTGCTGTGGTTCGGCTTCTACATGGTCGCCCTCAACTGGGGCGAGCGCCAGGTCGACGCGGGCACCGCCGCCCTGGTGGTCAACATCGGTCCGCTGCTGATCGGCCTGCTCGGCGGTTGGCTGCTCAAGGAGGGCTTCCCGCCCCGGCTGATGGTCGGGATGGCCGTGTCGTTCGCGGGTGCCGTCGTGGTGGGCATCGCGAGCGGTGGCGACGGCAAGACCAGCCTCCTCGGTGTCGGCATCTGCCTGGTCGCCGCGATCAGCTACGCCTGCGGCGTGGTGCTGCAGAAACCCGCCCTGCGGCACGCCTCGGCGCTGCAGGTCACCACGTTCGGCTGCACCATCGGGGCCATCGCCTGCCTGCCGTTCTCCGGCCAGCTGGTCGACGACCTGCAGACCGCCCCGCTCAGCGCCACCCTCGGCATGGTCTACCTGGGCCTGTTCCCCACCGCGCTGGCGTTCTACACGTGGGCCTACGCCCTCTCCCGCACCACGGCGGGCAAGCTCGGCGCCAGCACCTACGCCGTCCCGGCCCTGGTCGTCCTGCTGTCCTGGATCTTCCTCGACGAGGTGCCCAGCGCCCTTGCCCTGCTCGGCGGCGCGATCTGCCTCACCGGTGTCGCCGTGTCGCGCAGCCGCAAGCGGGAGCGCGAGCTCGCGCGTTCACAGGGCGCGCGATGACGGTGTGGTGATCTAGCTTGGGGCCTGACGCACCCCAGGGAGGAACCCCATGCACCTCGACGCGGCCGACCAGGCCCAGCGGGCGCGCGCGTTCGCCGAGCTCCACCAGGGCCCGAGCGCCTTCGTGATCGCCAACCCGTGGGACGCGGGCACCGCCCGGGTGCTCACCGGCCTCGGCTTCCGCGCCCTGGCCACCACCAGCGGCGGACTGGCCTTCAGCCTCGGCCGCCCGGACGGGGCCAACCTGGTCACCCGGGACGACACGCTGGCCAACGCGCGCGCCATCGTCGCGGCCACCCACCTGCCGGTGGCCGCCGACCTGGAGAACGGCTTCGGCGACCGGCCGGAGGACGTCGCCGAGACCATCCGGCTGGCCGCCGAGGCGGGCCTGGTCGGCGGGTCGATCGAGGACGCCACCGGCAGGCCGGACGACCCGGTCTACGACCTGGACCTCGCTGTCGAGCGGGTCGCCGCCGCGGTCGAGGCGGCGCGGGCGATGCCGTTCCCCTTCACCCTCACCGCGAGGGCCGAGAACTTCCTGCACGGCAGGCCCGACCTCGACGACACCCTGCGCAGGCTGCGCGCCTACGAGCAGGCAGGCGCCGACGTGCTCTACGCCCCCGGCCTGCCCGACGTCGAGACGATCCGCGCGGTGTGCGCGGCGGTGGACAAACCGGTCAACGTGCTGGCCACCGGCGCCGCCGCCAAGTGCTCGGTGACCAAGCTGGGCGAGCTCGGTGCCCGCCGGGTCAGCCTCGGCTCCGCCCTGCCGCGCGCCGCGCTGACCGCCGCCGTGCTCGCCGCCCAGGAGATCGCCGAGTCCGGCACCTTCACCCTGACCACCGGCGCGCTGACCACCGCCCAGGTCCACGGGCTGATGGCACCGTAGCGGCCGTGCGCGCTGACGAGCCCGACCCGTACCCGGCCTACGCGCGCCTGGTCGCCGAGCGACCGTTCGGCCTCGACGACACCGGCTTGTGGATCGCGGCAAGTGCCGCGGCCGTCGAGGCCGTCCTCACCGCCCCCGCAGGTCGGGTGCGCCCAGCAGCCGAGCCGGTGCCCCGCGGCATCGTCGGGACGCCCGCCGGTGCGGTCTTCGGCGGTTTGGCGCGGATGACCGACGGCGCGCCGCAAGCCCGGCTGAAGTCGGCCCTGCTCAAGGCCCTGGGAACGGTGGACGCCGCCCGGGTCGAAGCCCTCGCGCACACCGCGGCCCATGCGGCGCGCACCGCCGATGAGCTGCAGTTCGACGTCCCGGCCCGGGTCGTGGCCACGCTCCTCGGGCTCGACGCGGGCCAGTCCGCCGAGGCCGCAGCCCTGATCGGCGACTTCGTCCGCTGCATCCCCGCCACCGCGACGACCCAGGACAACACCGCCGCGGCCGCGGCGGCCGAGAAGCTGCTCGGCCTACTGGGCCCGCACCTGCGCGACGACAGCGACAGCCTGCTCGGAGCGCTGGTCCGGGCCGCGGGCGCGGCGGAGTCCCCGCTGCTGCCCGCCAACGCCGTCGGCCTGCTGTCGCAAACGTTTGACGCCACCGCGGGCCTGATCGGCAACACCCTGCTGGCCCTGGCCCGCGAGCCCGAGCCGGACGACCTGACCGCGTTCGTCACCGAGGTCGCCCGGCACGACGCGCCGATCCAGAACACCCGCCGGTTCACCGCCGAGGACACCGACGTCTTGGGCCACCACCTGCCCGCGGGCTCGGCCGTCCTGGTCCTGCTCGCCGCGGCCAACCGCGATCCGGCGGCGAACCCCGACCCGCACGTGTTCCGCCCCGGCCGCGAGCGGACCAAGATCTACACCTTCGGCCTGGGGGCGCACCGCTGTCCTGGACAGGTGCTCGCGACCGCCATCGCCGTCGGCGTCGTGCGCGCTGTCCGCGAGCGCGGGGCCACCGCCGTGCTGGAGACTTACCGTCCGTCCGCGAACGCCCGAATCCCGGTCTTGCGCACCGGGTGAGAGGACCGAGCCCCATGACTGTCCTGTGGATGCGGCACGAGGTGCGCACCACCGAGCGCCGCGCGCCGATCGTGCCCGGGGACGCGAAGACCCTGGTCGAGGCGGGTGTCCCGGTCACCGTGGAGGACTCGCCGCAGCGGGTGTTCCCGATCGGGGACTACGCTGCGGCGGGCTGTGCCGTCGTCGCGGCCGGGAGCTGGGTCGACGCGGCGGACGACGTGATCGTGGTCGGCCTCAAGGAGCTGCCCGACGAGCCCGCCCGGCTGCGCCACCGGCATATCTACTTCGGACACGCCTACAAGGGCCAGGACGGCGCGGGCGAGCTGCTCCAGCGCTTCACCGACGGCGGCGGCGCCCTGCTGGACCTGGAGTACCTCACCGAGGCCACCGGCCGCAGGCTGGCCGCGTTCGGCTACTGGGCGGGCTACGTCGGCGCCGCGTTGGCCGTCCTACAGCTGCGCGGCACCCTGCGCACGCCGTTGCGCCCGCAGACCCGCGCGGAGCTCGACGCCGCCATCGCGGGCCATGGCGACGACACGAAGGCCCTGGTCACCGGCGCTCTCGGGCGCAGCGGCCGGGGTGCCCGCGACGCCCTCGCGGTGGCGGGCATCGAGCCGACCGCCTGGGACCTGGCCGAGACCCGGGTGTTGGACAAGGCCGCGCTCATCGCGCACGACATCCTGGTCAACGGCGTGCTGACGGTCGAGCCGGTGCCGCCGTTCCTCACCGACGCCGACCTCGACGACCCGGCCAGGCGGCTGCGGGTGATCTCCGACGTCACCTGCGACGTCACCTCCGACTGCAACGTCCTGCCGGTCTACGACCGGATCACCGACTGGGACGAGCCCGCCCGCGCGCTGCGCGCGGACAACCCGGTCGACATCATCGCCATCGACAACCTGCCCTCGCTGCTGCCGCGCGAGGCCAGCACCGCGTTCTCCGCGGACCTGTTGGCGCACCTGCTCAAGCTCGGCCAGGTCGGCGCCGACGACAGCGGCCCGTGGGCGCGGGCACTCGGGCACTTCCACGCGGCGGTCAAGGAGAACGGTCATGGCTGAGCGGGTACCGGCGAGCGGGACCGTGCACTGGGTCGGTACCGGTCTGTCCACCGGAAGCGGCGTCCGGGTGCTCGCGGAGACGGCGACCGTTGTCCTTTATGGACGAACAGTCGAGAAGGCTGGCGCGTGCGTCGAGCGGCTCGGGCTCACCGGCCGGGTAGCCGCGCGAGCTCTGGACGAACTGGCGCCGAGCCGGGGCGACGTCGTCGTGTCCATGCTGCCGGCGAGCGAGCACGTGCGGCTGCTCGAGCTCTGCCTGGCCACCGGCGCGCACTACGCCAACACCAGCTACGTCTCCCCGGAGATCGCGGAATACGCCCAGGCGGCAACGGATGCGGGCATCGTGCTGCTCACCGAGGCGGGCTTGGACCCCGGCATCGACCACCTGCTCGCGCACGACCTCGTCGCCCGCGCCGAGGAAACCCTTGGCGCACAACCGTTGACGGTCGAGTTCACCTCGTACTGCGGCGGGATCCCCGCGGTCGCCAACGAGTTCCGTTACCGGTTCAGCTGGGCACCGCGCGGCGTGCTGACCGCGCTGCTCTCCCCGGCCCGCTACCTCGGCGACGGCGCCGAGCAGGTCGCCGAACGCCCGTGGGAAGCCGTGACCGACCACGTGCTCGGCGGCGAGACGTTCGAGGTCTACCCCAACCGCGACAGCCTCCCCTTCATCGCGCAGTACGGGATTCCGGCGTCTTGGACGCTGAACACCTTCGTGCGCGGCACTTTGCGCTTGCAGGGCTGGCGCGACGCGTGGGCACCGGTGTTCGCCGAGCTGCGCGACCCGGACCCGGACCGGATCACCGCGCTGGCAACGGAACTGGCCGCCCGCTACCCGACCACCGACGCCGACCGCGACCGCGTCGTGCTCGCCGTGCGACTGGCCGCGACGGGTCCGGACGGCTCCTGGTCGGGCGAGCACGTGCTCGACCTGGTCGGCGACGACACCGACAGCGCGATGGCCCGGCTGGTGTCCACCCCACTCGCGGTCGGGATCGGTGAGGTCCTTTCCGACCGGACGCCCGCCGGGTTGCACCGCGCCGCCGAGGGCCCCGAGTCCGCCCGCCGGTGGCTCGACGGCCTGGCCCAGCACGGGATCACCACTACCCAGCGGTAATCGACCTGCGGCCCGCCACCGGATGGACCACAGTGGGCCGGTGGAATCCGGAGTGGCGGTGTGGCGGACCCAGGGCTGGCGCGACCAGGCGGTGGGCTGGCTCGACGAGCGGCTCGCCGCGGCGGGTGCCCGGCGGGTCGGGCAGATCGAGGAGCCGCGGGTGCGGCCGTGGTCGACGGTGTTCGCCGCCCCGACCACGGCCGGACGCGTGTGGTTCAAGGCGATGGGACCGGACACGGCGTTCGAGGCCGGGCTCTACGAGGTGCTGCACCCGGTGGTCCCCGACCGCGTGCTGACCCCGATCGCCACCGACCGCGAGCGCGGCTGGATCGTGCTGCCCGACGGTGGCCCGACCCTGCCCGACGGGGCCGCGCTCCCGGATTTCCTTGCCAGGTACGGACAACTGCAGCGCGACCTCGCCCCGCACGTCGACGCGCTGCTCGCCGCGGGCGTCGCCGACATGCGCCCGGCGATCCTGCCCGCCCGCTTCGCCGAGGCCCTACGGCTCATCGACGGCGTGCCCGAGTCCATCGCCGCGCTGGCCCCCGAGGTGGCCGACTGGTGCGCCCGACTGGCCGCGTCCGCGGTCCCGGCGAGCATCGACCACAACGACCTACATGCGGGGAATGTCTTACCGGACGGCCGTTTCTACGACTGGGGCGACAGCGTCGTGGCCCACCCGTTCGCCTCCCTGCTGGTGCCGCTGAGCATGCTCCCCGAGGCCGCCAGGGCAGGTGCGGTCGACGCCTACCTGGAACCGTTCACCGACCTCGGCACCCGCGCCGAGCTGCGCGATGACCTCGAACTGGCCTGCCGCGTGGGGAAGATCGCCCGGGCCCTGGTGTGGCACCGGGCGGTGGCCGCGGCGCCGAGCGACTTCGCGGACGCGCCACTGGCCACCCTGGTTGCCTTGGCGAAACCGTCCTTTACCGACTGAACACCGGATATCCTCCGCCGCGGCGCTGCGGAACCGGGTCGGGGGTACGCACGTCTACCCGACGACTTCGACCCAGTAGGGGGCAGACATGGCGGACATCGAGTACCGGTTCGGCACCGGCGAGGCCGACCCGAACGTGCACCACGGCGCGGCCAACGTGGACGTCGACGGTGACGGCACCAACGACGCGATCGCCGTCGACTTCGACGGCGACGGCCGCTACGACGACCGGATGTGGGACTCCGACGGCGACGGCGTCGCCGACACCGCGCTGCTGGACTACAACGACGACGGCGTCGCCGAGTCCGCCTACCGCGACCCCAGCGGCGAGGGCACCTGGAACGAGCACGGCCAGGGCGGCGCCGACTCGCTGCCGCCCGCGCACCCGACCACCGACGAGAACACCGACCACACCCAGGACGTCCCCGCCAACGCACCCGAGGACGGCGGCTTCGAGAACCAGCCCGTCGACGACAAGGCCACCACGGACGAGCCCCCCACCGAGGGCAAGGACGCCGACACCACCGGCACCGAAGGCAAGGACTCGGGTACCGAGGACACCAGTCCCGGCACCGAGGACACGAGCACCGCCGGTACCGAGGACACCAGCACGGGGACCGAGGACACGGGCACCGAGGGCAAGGACTCCGGCACCGAGACCACCGAGACCGGCACCCACGAGTCCGGCACCGAGGACACCGGCGCGCACGACCCGAGCGACCCCAAGGACTCCGACTTCGAGGACACCTCCACCACTGACGAGTCCCCCGACTCCGAGTACGAGGACACCCCGACCACCGACGAGGACACCGGGTCGACCGAGGACACCACCGGGCACGACGGCTCCCCGGTGGACGACGTCCCGATGGAGATCCCCACCGAGGAGGACCCCTTCGGCGACCACGACAGCGGCCACGGGGATCACCACGGGGGCCACGACGACCACGACAACGGGGACGTGTTCGACAACCTCACCCCCGAGGAGCCCGCCGACCCCGCCCTGTCCGAGTGGTACTCCGACCTGGACCACGGCGGCACCCCCACCTGCTGACCCGACCAGCCCGTGCCATGGGCGACCATGGCACCGGCTGGTTCCCGGAGTGCCGAGTACCGGGACGCCGAGTACCGGTCAGGCGATCACGTTCGCGAAGATCCGCGACCACACGGCGTGGACAACGAGTCCCCCGGTCGCTCCAGCTCTACAGCGTCGACCCCAAGAACGTCACCGACGCCGTCACGATCACCGCCGCCGGCGGCCTCCCCGACCACCTGGACATGAACTTCGGCTGCCCGACGTCAACACCCTGACAACCTCACAGTCGGCGCTACGGGTGCGGGCCGACCGTCACGATCGTCAACTGGCCGTCGCGAGGTCCGTAGATCCACCAAATGCGCCACGCTGACGGGGTCTTGTTCTCGACGTAGGACTCCCACAACGGAGCACCCCCCGGACCGGGGACTGATTGGTAGTTGTGTGAGTGCAGCCCGGGGTGTCTCGGCCCGACCTGTTCGAGCAGTCGAAGAGCCTTGCGCACCTTCTTCAACTTCGAAGCATATTGCTGTTTGGCTCGCAGATCGTTGAGGACCTTGGCCGCCTCAGCTGCGTAGACGAGCTCGAAGGGTGGAGCACTCACGCGTCGTCTTCGTCCTCGTCGTCTTCTGAGGTCACCCAGGACAGGGGGCGCACGTTGCCTTCAGCCGCGTCGGCAAGACCGCGAAACAACGAAGCTCGCAGTTCGTCGTCCTCCCAGACGAGGAGTTCCCGCTTCGGGATACTCGCCAACGGCGTCAACAGGATGGCTCCGTCAGCATTCATCGAGACGGCGTAGCGATCGTCTTTGTGTGCACCTGCCTTGCCAATGGCGACCCGGCCGCGCTCGTCGGCCGTCACCTCGGCAACCGGCCTGAAATCATCGAGCATCGTCATGGCACACCCCCTTCACGCTCCAAACTACCCCGGAGCGCCAAGTTGGGCAATACCCACATACCCACACGGGAATCGGACTGTGGCGCCGACCTGTCCGGCTAGCCTGGAGCCCGTGTCGTCCGCTGTCTCCTCCTTCAAGATCGGGCCGTACCCGGTCAACCCGCCCGTCGTGCTCGCGCCGATGGCCGGGATCACCAACGTGGCCTTCCGACAGCTCTGCCGGGAGTTCGGCAGCCCCACTTCGCTCTACGTCTGCGAGATGGTCACCGCCCGCGCCATCGTCGAACGGGACTCCAAGACCCTCGAGATGATGACCTTCGGCGACGACGAGTCCCCCCGGTCGCTCCAGCTCTACAGCGTCGACCCCAAGAACGTCACCGACGCGGTCACGATCATCGCCGCCGAGGGGCTCGCCGACCACCTGGACATGAACTTCGGCTGCCCCGTCCCCAAGGTCACCCGCAAGGGCGGCGGCGCGGCGCTGCCGTACAAGCGCAGGCTCTTCGCCGAGATCGTGCGGGCCGCTGTCCGGGCCGCCGAGCCCGCGGGCATCCCGGTCACCGTCAAGTTCCGCATCGGCATCGACGAGGACAATCACACCTACCTCGACGCCGGGCGGATCGCGGAGTCCGAGGGGGCCGTGGCGGTCGCCCTGCACGCGCGGACGGCCGCGCAGCGGTACTCCGGGCAGGCGGACTGGTCGCACATCGCGCGGCTCAAGGAAGCTGTCACCACCGTTCCCGTCCTGGGCAACGGTGACATCTTCGACGCCACCGACGCCATCAAGATGGTGGAGCAGACCGGCTGCGACGGTGTCGTCGTCGGGCGCGGCTGCCTGGGCAGGCCGTGGCTGTTCCGCGAGCTGCACGCCGCGTTCACCGGCCAGGAGATCCCCGCGGGGCCCTCGCTCGGCGAGGTCGCCGCCATCCTGCACCGGCACGCCACCCTGCTCACCGCGCACATCGGCGAGGACAAGGGTGTCCGCGACCTGCGCAAGCACATGGCCTGGTACCTGCGCGGCTTCCCGATCGGGGCCGACATCCGCCGGTCGTTCGCCATGGTCAGCACGCTGACCGAGATCGAGGACCTGATCGCCCGGCTCGACCACGACGCCCCCTACCCGCCCGACGCCGAGGGGCCGCGCGGGCGGCAGGGGTCGCCCGGCCGGGTCGTGCTTCCCGAGGGCTGGCTGGACGACCCGGAGGACGCGGCCGTCCCGGAGGGCGCCGAACTCATGCACTCGGGGGGCTGATGCGCCGCGCACCGGCGGTCCTGCTCGCGGTCCTGGCCGCGTCGGGCTGCTCGACGACGATCACCGGCAGCGCCGTGCCGCGGGACGAGGGCGGCACCCCTGACCAGGAGCGTTCCGTGGTCAGCCGTTACTTCTCCGACCTGAACGAGGCGGGCGGCGAGGGCCCCACGGCCCAGCGCGAGTTCCTGCGGCGCACCCAGCACCCGGACTTCACTGACCGGCTCTGCAACCTCGGCGACCTCACCCTGCGCATCGAGCCCGCGCTGTCCACCCTCCGCCCCGACACGAAGTGGACGCCGGAGAACGCGAGCAAGCCCCCGCGCGGGGACGTGTTCGTGGTCGGGGTGTCCATCCGCATCCGGCGGGACACCGCGACGCTGGCCGAGCAGATCGGCTCGCAGCGGGTCGTGGTGCTCGACGGCAAGGCCTACGGCTTCACCCCGTGCCCGACCAGCTGACGCCGAACGGGTGAGCCCAAACGAGCGCGGAGGGCTACTGGCCTGCGGATCCATCACCGGTATGGAGCAGTGTGGGGTCCACCAGTAGGGGGAATTCCTGCGTCCATGCGTCCCGGTCGCTCAAGGGTCACGTCATTCCGGACGACACACACGTACGTAGGGAGGTGACCGCGGTGGCCGTTCTGGGACGAGGTGTCGCCAAGCCCGAGCCCGACCAGCGGGATAGCCCGTGGCGGGACCACCGGGTCAGCGAACCCACCATTCCGCTGCGCCACCCCGCGATCGCCGAGCGCGCCGAGAACCCCGACGAACCCCCCGCCGACGCGGCGAACCTGGTCAGCCTGCACGAGTCCATCGCCGCCCTGCTCGCCTCGCGCGGTCAGTACCGGCAGGCCTACCAGCACCTGCGCAGCGCGCTCGACCTGATGTCCGAGCTCAGCGAGCCGCCGCAGATCCCCGAGCAGTTCCGCCGCGAGGTCGACCGGCTGCGCCGCGAGCACGCCGAGGCCCACGAGCAGAGCATCCGGGACAGCCTGACCGCCAGCTACAACCGCCGCTACCTCGACCAGCGGCTGGTCGACCTGGTCGCCGAGCAGGGCCGGGCCGACGGGCTGGCCGTGGCGCTGGTCGACCTGGACTGGTTCAAGCAGGTCAACGACACCTTCGGCCACCTGGTCGGCGACCGCGTGCTGCAGCGCGTGGTCGAGCTGCTGCAGCAGGGCCTGCCCGAGAACGGCTTCTGCGCTCGCTACGGCGGCGAGGAGTTCGTGCTCGTGTTCCCCGGGGTCGACCGCTCCGCCGCCGTCGCGCTCGCCGAGGCGGCACGCGCGCGCGTGGAGGGATTCGCGTGGTCGAGTCTGGTGCTCGGGCTGCGCGTGACGGTCAGCATCGGCCTGGCCCACGAACCCGCCATCCGAGTGGCGGACAACACACCGGCTGCTCCGGAGCGTCAGCTGCGCGAGGCGGACGCCTTGCTCTACACGGCGAAGCAGTCCGGTCGCAACGCTGTCGCATACCTGCTCGACGGCAAGGCTCACCTGGCCGGGGCCGCCGCCGGTCGACGCGCGGTGAGCGCACCGCGGGCGTCAGCGCGGTAACGAGATCATCCGGGCAGCGATAGCCCAGTTGGGCTAGAGCTATCGGAAGAATTTCGTACTGATAGTGAACAAACTTCGGACTGCCGTCGTCACGGGGGACAGCCATCCGTACTATCGCACCCGCAGCGTGACACGATCGGGTAAGCAACCGAGCGCGGCACAGCAACGTGTTGATAACCAACTGACAACGGTTCGCGCAGTACCGCGGAAGGAGCACGGGTGCCCGACGACTACGACCGCGAACCGGGCTCCCCCTCAGGCGGCAAGCGCCGCGCCCCGGACCCCACCGAGCAGCCGCGCCGCCGACGCCGCTCGATGGAGGGGGCGGGCGGGGTCAGCGTCTCGGACCTCGTCGAGCGGCACACCGGGTCGAAGACGAACCTCACCCCGGTGCAGCCGGTCCCCGAGCCGGAAGAGATACCGAGACACCAGGCCCCCGGCGGACACCAGGCCCCAGCCCCCACCGGCAGGCGCGCGGCGCCGGAGACAGGCCCACCCCGACACGACGACGCAGGCTCGCAGCCCCGGGCTCGCCGCGCCGCCCCAGATTCTCCTGGCCGCACGGATTCCCCTGGTCGCACTGAGGTCCCCGGTCGCTCGGGGGCGCCTGGCCACGCAGAACTCCCTGATCAGGCAGAACTCCCTGGTCGCCCCGAACCCACTGGCCGCCGAGCCGCCCCGGACGAGCCCCGCTCCCGCCGCGCCGCGCCAGAACCCAGCGGTCGCCGAGCCGCCCCGGACCCCGAGCCCCAGAGCCGCCCCGCAGGTGGGCATCGCGCCGCGGACCCGATCGAGCAGGCGGACGGTCCCTACGCCGGAAGTGGCCCCGAGCCCGTTGGTGGATACCGCGCCGGGGACCCGCCCGTCGGTCCCCGCCCTGGAGACTTCGACCGACCGGCAGCGGGCAGGCGCAGCGGAAACAGCCCTGAGCCGACAAGCGGCAGGCGCGCCCGGACCCCCGAGCCCGCCGGTGACTACCGCGCCGGAAACGCGGGCATCCCCGCGAACCTCCCGCGCGTCGACAACGCCGCCGCGCCCATCGGCCAGCCGGTCGGCGACGCCGCCGAACTCGCGGGCCGCCGGGTACCCACCGGTCGTCGCCGGGCACCGGAACCGCCCGTCGACACTGCTCCAGCCATCAACGACGCCCCCTCAGGCCACGCCAGGCGTTCCCGCGCCGACGTCAGCCCACCGGCGAACCCGCTGGACACGTTCGGTGACCGGCCGCAACCGGGCCCCCGCCGGGCTCTCGACGACAGCCGCGGCCAAGCCCCGCAGGCAGAGCAGGTTCCCAGCCGCCCGGCACCGACGTCGCTCGGCGCCGCGTTCGGTGCGCGCCGCGGCGCGGGTGCGGACAGCGAGCCCGTCCAGCCCCCGCCCGCTCCGCCCCAGCCAGTCGCGCCGGTCCAGACACCGCCGGTCAGCCCGCCGGAGTCACGCCGGACGCGGACGTCCACGCACTCGGTGCCCGCCGACATCCTGGCGCGCTCCACGGGCCAGCCCGCGGAGCGACCCGCGCCAGCAGTCGCCGAGGACGCCCTGCCGAAGTCGGTGGCCGACTTGCTCGGCAACGCCCCGGTGGGCAAGCGGGCCAAGAAGGAGACGTTCGCCGAGTCCGCCGCCCGCGGCCGGGCCGACGCCCAGCGCTCGCTCCCCGGCAACCCGACGCCGCCGCCCGCCCGGCACCTCACCGCCGACGAGCCGCCCGCGGGCCCGCTGCACCCGCCGGGCACCCCGGAGTTCCCGTACGGCGAGGGCGCTCCCGCCCCCCTCCGCCCGCCGGCCGGCGAGGAGCGCCCCCAGGCGCCCGGCCGCGGTCCTGTGCTCCCGAACAGGCGCCCCCAGCCGTCGAACAACGCCCCGTTCGCGCTGCCCGCCCCGTTCGCCGATGAGCAGTCCGCCGATCACCCTCGCGGCCGCACCCCGTTCCCCAACGACGACGCCTTCGGCGGACCCGCGGTCCAACGGCCCCGCGCGGCCCAGCCCGACGAGCCCCCGTTCGGCGAACACCCGCAGCCATCCGGGCGCGCGCCGCACCCCGGCCAGCGCCCTCGAGGACCGCAGCCCAACGACGAGGCGCCCTTCGGACAGCCGCCCGCAGGCCGGGCACCCCAGCCCGGCCCACGGCCGCGGGGTCCACTGCCCCGCGACGACGAGTCCGCGTTCGGCGAGCAGCCGCAACCCTCCGGTCGCCAGCCGCACCCGGGTCAGCGGCCCCGCCCGCTCACCGACGACGAACCCCCGTTCGTGCCTTCCGGTCGAGGCCAACGCCCTCCCGGCCGCGGTCCGCTGCCCGACGAACTCCCTTTCGGGCAACACCCGCAGCCCTCCGGTCGCGCGCCGCACCCGGGCCAGCGCCCCCCGGCACCTGACGAACCTCCCTTCGGGGAACACCCGCAACCCTCGGGTCGCGCGCCCCACCCCGGCCAACGCCCCCAGGGCCGCCCGCCGATGCCCCCCGTGGACGAGCGGCAAGGCGGGCAGTCTTCCGGCCAGTTCCCAGTGCACGGCAGGCAACCGCACCGTGCGGACCAGGGGTCCGGGCGCCAGTCCGGTGAACGCCCCGTGCCGCCCCCGGACGGTCCTGGCCAGCGCAACGGCAGGCCCCCGGGCCTCACCGGCCAGTACCCGACCCCGGGCGAACGCCCCGCGGCAGTCGACCCGACCGACTTCACCGGCCAACGCCCGCTCCCGCGCGAGCAGGCACCCGGCCCGGCAGAGGGCTTCACCGGCCAGCGCCCCATTCCGGGCGAGCAGTCGCAACGCCCGGACTTCACCGGACAGCGACCGATCCCGGGCGAGCAGTCCCAGCGCCCGGACTTCACGGGTCAGCGCCCGGTCCCCGGTGAGCAGTCCCACCGCCCGGATCACCCCGGTCAACGCCCCGTCCCCGGTGAGCAGTCGCAACGCCCGGACTTCACCGGACAGCGACCGATCCCGGGCGAGCAGTCCCAGCGGCCGGACTTCACCGGGCAGCGACCCGTTCCCGGCGAGCAGTTCGCGGGCCAAGCCGATCCCGGCCCCGCCGGTCAGCGCCCCGCGTTCCCCGGGCAGCGCGGCCACACCGGTGAACGCCCCGTTCCCGGCGATCCCGCGCAGCGGACCGGTCAGCGGCCGATCCCCGGCGACTCGGCGGAGCAGGGCCACCGCGACCCGAACGGCAAGCCGGGCATCCCGCGCCAGATCCCGCCCGGCCAGTCGTCCATGCCGCCGCACCCGGACGCCGACCAGGCGGCCGCGCCCGAGCGGGTGCCGCTCACCCCGCCGCCGGGCACGTCCAGCCAGGACGTCATGGGGCTGACCACCGAGATGGAGCCCATCGGCGAGGCCGTGCAGAAGCGCAGGCGCGTCGACCAGACCCTGGCCCGGTTCTCCAAGGTGCACGACGAGATGAAGGCCGAGGAGAAGGCCAAGAAGTCCAAGCGCATCAAGCTCTCCCCGTGGGCCGCCGAGGACGCCGCGCTCGACGAGAAGCTCGACGAGCTCGGCCAGGTGCCCGCCGAGCCGACCGTGGTCGTCGCCCCGGTCGACCGGAACCAGGACCGGGACCGGAACGGCGGGGATGGTGGGGACACCAAGGACGACGAGAAGCCCAAGCGCCGGTGGTCGCTGATCGCGAAGGTGTTCTCCGGGTCCACCGCGATCTTGGTGTTCATCGCGACCGGGATCGGCTGGGGTTTCAAGGAGTACACCGACAACGCGTTCGAGCAGGTCCGCGCGCTGGACCCGAACTCCGACGCGATCCAGAACGCCGAGGGTCAGCGCGGCGACGAGAACTTCCTGCTGGTCGGCTCCGACAGCCGGGAGGGCGCCGAGGCCGAGGAGGGGGTCGGCGACACCAGCAAGGTCCCCGGCGCGCGCTCGGACACCGTGATGGTGGCGCACATCCCGGCCGACCGGAAGCGCGTGGTCGTCGTGTCGTTCCCGCGCGACCTGGAGATCAACCGGCCGGGCTGCGAGCGGTTCGACTCGAAGGCGGCCAAGTACACCGGCGAGCAGGTCGTGGCGCAGAAGACCGCCAAGATGAACACCGCCTACCAGGTGGGCGGCCCGCTCTGCGTGACCAAGGTGGTGCAGGAGATCTCCGGCCTGCAGATCACCCGGTTCCTCGGCATCGACTTCACCGGCTTCCGCGGCATGGTCGACGCGGTCGACGGGGTGAACGTGTGCGTCGAGAAGCCGATGTTCGACACCAAGCTGAACAAGTGGATCGTGCAGGAGGCGGGCACCGAGGTCGCGCTCAAGGGCGAGCAGGCGCTGGACTTCGTGCGCGCCCGGCACGTGCGCGGCGACCCGACCTCGGACTACGGCCGGATCAAGCGCCAGCAGCGGTTCCTGTCCTCGTTGCTGCGCAAGGCCATGTCCGGTCAGGTGCTGCTCGACCCGGGCAAGCTGACCAAGTTCACCGACGAGGTGTCCAAGTCGACCTTCGGCGACAACATCGGGGTCGAGTCGCTGATGCAGCTCGGCCAGTCGCTGCAGGACCTGGAGCCGGGCCGGGTCACCTTCATCACCGTGCCCACCGTCGGCGAGGCGAACTCGCGCGGCAACGAGGTGCTGCGCAAGGACGACACGAGCGCGCTGTTCAAGGCGATCATCAACGACCAGCCGCTGCCGGGTGAGCGCGCGGGCGCGCCCAAGGGTGGCAGCACCCAGCAGGCCGCGCCGCTGCGCCAAGAGCCGCAGCCCGCCGACCCGAAGACGCTGAAGATCCAGGTGCTCAACGGCGGCAACCCCACCGCCAACATCGCGCGCCGCACGGCCGACAAGCTCGCGGCCTTCGGTTACACCGTCGTGCAGGTCAACCCGGGTCCGTCGGTGCCCAAGTCCGTGGTGCGCTACGGCAAGGGCCACGAGGGCGCCGCGCAGACACTGGCCTCATCGATCCCCGGGGCGCTGCTCCAGGAGGACCCCGGCATGGGTGCCGCGCTGATCCTGGTGCTCGGCCCCGACTTCAACGGCCAGGTCAACGCCCCAGGCAGCGGCCCGACCCCCGCACCGGCGCCCGCGCCGCTGCCGCAGGACCTCTCCACCGTCAACGGCGGAGATGTGAACTGCGCCTAGTCGCACCCCGTTCATCTTCGGTTTACCCCGCGATGGCACGACGCCTGTTGTCGGCGCTCTAGGCTGTGCGGCATGCGTGAGGCTTACCATCTCGAACTAGGACAGCTCGCCGACAAGCTGGCGGGCATGTGCTCCCAGGTCGCCGAGGCGATGGAGCTCGCCACGCGCGCTCTCCTCGAGGCGAACCTGAGCATCGCCGAGCAGGTGATCAGCGGCGACGAGAAGATCGACGACGCGCGCTCGGCGTGCGAGGAGCAGGCGTACGCCCTGCTGGCGCTGCAGGCGCCGGTGGCGACCGACCTGCGGACCGTGCTCGCGGCGATCCACGCCGCGGAGAGCCTGGAGCGGATGGGCGACCTGGCCCTGCACGTGGCCAAGGCCGCGCGGCGCAGGCACCCGGCGCACGTGCTCCCGGACCCGGTCAACGGCTACTTCGCCGAGATGGGCCGCGTCGCGGTGCAGCTCGCGCGCAAGGCCGAGGACGTCATCCGCAGCCAGGACGTGGCCGCGGCGCGCGCCCTCGAGGACGCCGACGACGAGATGGACGACCTGCACCGGCACCTGTTCACGCTGATCATGAACAAGGACTGGGACCACGGCGTCGCCTCGGCGGTCGACGTGACCCTGCTCGGCCGGTTCTACGAGCGCTACGCCGACCACGCGGTGTCGGTGGCCAAGCGGGTCGTGTTCGTGGTCACCGGCAGGCTGCCGGGCACCACCAACGACGAGGACCTGTAGGCGCTCTCAGCGCCTCGGCACGGCGGACGTGACGAGCTCACCCAGCTGCTGGGTGAGCCGTCCGCTGTCCGCGGGTGAGTACGTCGCGCGCAGCGCGCCGTCGGGCTGCGGCCTGCTCACCGACAGGTAGCGGCCCGCGTCGGTGTCGATCCAGCCGACGCTGCCGACCTCGACCTCCCGGCCGTGCCTGCCGCGCCCGGTGACGGCGAAGAACCCGTAGCCGGTGCGCGGGCGCTCCAGCATGGTGGCCGCGAGCCGCAGTTGGGTGTCCGAAGTGGACCTCGGCGCGCGGACCTGCTGGACGAACCCGCCACTCTGCTCCGGTCGCGGCGCGGGCTCGGTGACCAACACCGACTGCCCCGGGCCCGCACCGGCCCTGGGCAGCAGGTCGACCAGCGCGCGGGCCAACCCCGACGGGCTGATCAGCTCGAACCGGATCGACTGTCCTTCTTGGACAGCCAGCACCCCGGTGTTCCCAGCCGCCGCAGCCCGTGCCCGGATCGGACGGTCTTTGTCGACAGTCCCCATCGCGGCGACCGCGACGTCGTGGTCGGCGCAGACACCAAGCGCCGCCTCGACATCCGGGGCGATCTGGTTGCGGTGGATCAGCCCGCGGTTGGTCAGGTCGGTGAAAACCGCCCGCGCGATGCGGTCACGGTCCTCTTCGAACTGACCGAAACTCGGGACCTCGAACGGGAACAGCCGGACGTTGACCCGCAACACCTGGGCGAGCGTGTCGACCGCGGCGAGCGACAGCGAGAACGAGCGTGGTGGCATCGAGGCCTAGCCGCCGATCACGGGTGGCGCGGTCATCTCGTCGGTGCCGAACACCTCGTCCGGGTCGGCCTCGACCAGGTACGAGGGCCGCTGGTGCTCCTCGTCCTCACCACCCTGGCCGCGTCCGCCCCCGGCACCCATACCGCCCGCGCCCGGAGCACCCCGACCACCGGCCGCCGCGGCACCACCGCGACCGCCCGCCGCCGCGTGCTCGGCCGCCAACGCGCCGACCCCGGACGCGCCACCCGCACCGATACCGCCGGGCTTGCCGACGCCGCCGCGCACGCCCTCAGCACCACCAGCCATGCCGCCCCCGCCAGCACCGCCACCCGCGCCGCCGCCGAAGCCGCGACCTCCGCCCGCACCGCCGCCGCCCCGTCCGCCACGCAGCGAGTCCTCGCCACCGGTGAAGGGCCCACCGCCGCCGATGGGCGCGAACCCACCCGGCAGCCCGCCCTGGTTGTTGCCGGGGCCCGCGTTGTTGCCCGCGGGGATGTTGCCGGGGTAGCCGGGGGTGCCCGGCTGGGTGCCGGGACCCGGCCAGTTGCCGGGGTTGGTGCCGTTGTCACCGGGGAAGGTCGGGATCCCGGGCGTGCCAGGTGGCCTGCCGGTCCCGCCGCCGGTCCCGTTCCCGCCGCCGGTGTCGCCCCCACCGCCGGGCGGCTTCACCTGGTGCGTACCACCGTCGGAGCCGTCACCGCCGCTGAACGTGCTCGGTCGCCCCCCGCCGTCGTCCCCACCGACGTCGACGGTGCCCGTCTTGGGCTTCTCGACCTTGTCGACGCCTTCCTTCTCGCCCTTGCCTTCGTCGCCCCCGCCGCTCATGGTCGGCGGCGTGGCGAAGGCGGGCATGGTCGACGAGCTGCCCAGGCTGCCGTCGTAGGTCCCCACGACCCGCGCGGCCTCGGCGTGCGCGGACTGGCTCTCCCGGTACTCGGCCATGTACTGCGCGCCCTTGCGCACCAGGTCGAGCGGGTTCGTCGTGGTCATCAGGTCCCGGTTCGCCGCCGCGGCGTCGAAGGGCACCTCGTCGGGCATCGAGTTCTTCGCCTCGGCCAGCGCGCTCGACTGGATCCCGGCCTGGGTGCCCGCCAACTGCGCGCTCTGCCCGGCCTTGCCCACCCAGTTGCCGACGTCGGCCATGAACGTGCGCGCCGAGTCCCCGGCCTCGCCCTGCCAGTCGGCCCGGCTGTCGTTGATCGCGCTCGCCACCTCGGTCTGGAACCGGGTCATCGCGTTGCCCGCGCCCAGGTACAGGTCACCCATCTCGCCGACCTGGTCCGGATCGACGTCCTGGGTCACCATCGGCTTGAGCGCCGAGTGCTCGTAGCTCTGGTAGTTCGTACTCCGCATCCCCGGTGCCTGCCGCAGCTCGACCCCGTGCGCGAGCTGCTGGGCCTGCGCCGACATCTCCTGGTTGTACTGCTCCCGCACGTCGCTGTTGCGGCTGAACCGCTTCCAGATCTCCCACCAGTGCGAGTTGTCGATGTCCTGGTCGACCTGCTGCTCAGCCTGCCCCTGGACATCGGCACTGGTGTCGGAGGTGCCCTTGCGGTCGATGTAGTACGGACTGCGCGGGTCGTAGGTCGGGTCATACCCGGGATCCCGCGGGTCGTAGTTCGGACTCGACGGGTCGGAGACGTCCGTCGCCCGCGGATCCCCCTTGGGCGGGGTGTAGGCGGTCCTCATCGGCCCAGGCATGACTCGACCTCCCACGACAGGCGCATCACGGCAACTCAGGTTCCACAAGCTTCGCAGCATCCAACGCGGGCGCGCACAACTTCGCCGAGTCCCCACCAACGAGCTGGAGGTCGACGCGCGACTTGTCGGTGACACCGATGGCCACCGCACACCCGCCGTCGTTCGGGCGAAGTGCCTGGACACCGCTGTGCGACCCGACCGAGACCTCCTTGATCTCACCGTCGGCGACTACGTCCTTGATCCCGGCATCCTCGAACAGGACCAGGGTGATCGTGTAGCTGTCCGCGATGCTGCCCTTGTCGACCCGCCAGGTGCACGTGCGCGATTTGCCAGTGGTCTTGGGTCTCGGGGCACCGGTGATCCCGATCGACTTGGCCGCACTGCTGGAGATCAGCTCACACGGGTCCAGCGACTTGAGCGACGGCCCGGACGACCCGGTCGTCGACGGCGTGTTGGGCTTCGTGGTGGTGCCCGTCGTTGTACCACCGCTGGCCACGGGGCTACCCGCTGTCGAGTCGGAACACGCGGCGAGTCCCAGGAGCAAGACCGAAACCGCACCGACCCAGGCCGACCTGCGCACGAATCCCCCGTATCCCATGATCAGCTCAGACAAGGGTGCCAGCGATCTGCTGATCGGTCTCCTGGTAGTTCGCCATCGCCTTCTTGATGCCCTCTTCGGCCTTGACCAGCGATTCGCGGAAGTGCAGGAGCTGGGTCAGGAATCCCTGGGCGTCCGACGCCACCTGCGCCATGTACGGCTTCATGACCTCGGCGTTGTTGGAACTTCCGAGCATGGGGCTCTGCGACAGCACCGACAGCGTCGACCGCTCGTCGTCGACCCAGGCGGCCATGTTCCGGATGGCGGTGAGGAGGGCGGCGCCGCCTTCCTCGTTCACGGCGAAGCGGCCTGCGGCGGCGCTGCCCGCGAAGTCGTCCATGGCCTTGCCGATGGCGCTCAGCGGGGCGTTCGCGCCCTCGTCGATGTACATGGTCGCCCCCGATCCCGGTCAAAGACTCCACGGGCACGGTACCAACAGGGGTGTGCCCTCGTCCCGGGTGTGACGCAAGTGGGGCGGGCGGGGTTCCGCGGAACGCCCGAGGTCCCCCGCACGGGGTGCGGGGGACCTCGGAAGAGCGAAGCAGTCGATCCGACGCGGGCGACCGACGAGCGGTGGAGCGGGAACATCAGCAGCTTCGTCAACCGGCTGGCCGAGCGACGACGAGCGGTGGAGCGGTGGAGCCGCGGATCAGCCGAAGCGGCCGGAGATGTAGTCCTCGGTGGCCTTCTGGGTGGGGTTGGAGAAGATGCGCTCGGTGTCGTCGATCTCCACCAGCCTGCCGGGCTGGCCGACGCCCGCGAGGTTGAAGAACGCCGTCTGGTCGCTCACCCGGGCCGCCTGCTGCATGTTGTGGGTGACGATGACGATCGTGTAGTCCTTCTTCAGCTCTTGGATCAGGTCCTCGATCGCCAGGGTGGAGATGGGGTCCAGCGCCGAGCACGGCTCGTCCATGAGCAGGACGTCGGGCTGCACGGCGATGGCCCGGGCGATGCAGAGCCGCTGCTGCTGGCCGCCGGAGAGGCCGCCGCCGGGGCGGTTGAGGCGGTCCTTGACCTCGGCCCACAGGTTGGCGCCGCGCAGGGCCTGCTCGGCGATCTGGTCGAGCTTCTTGCGGTCGCGCTCGCCCGCGAGCTTGAGGCCCGCGACGACGTTGTCGCGGATCGACATGGTCGGGAACGGGTTGGGGCGCTGGAACACCATGCCGATGGTGCGCCGGACCGACACCGGGTCGACGGTGGAGGCGTAGATGTTCTCGCCGTCGAGCAGGACGTTGCCCTCGGCGCGGGCGCCCGGGATGACCTCGTGCATGCGGTTGAGCGACCGCAGGACGGTCGACTTGCCGCAGCCCGAGGGGCCGATGAACGCGGTGACGTTGCGCGGCGGCACCGCCAGCGAGACCTGGTCGACGGCGTGGAACTTGCCGTAGTACAGGTTGAGGTCCTTCACATCAATTCGCTTGGCCATGATCGCTCGCTTACTTCGTCTTCAGGGAGGTAAACCGCGAGATCAACGATCCCAGCAGGTTGAACACGGTGATGATGATGATCAGCGTGACCGCCGCGCCCCAGACCCGGGACTCGCCGACCGCGTTGGTGGTGAGCCGCTCGGAGGTCATCAGCAGCGGCAGCGACGCCATGTTGCCCTGGAACGGGTCGTAGTTGATGAAGGTGGTGTAGCCGACCAGGACCAGCACCGGCGCGGTCTCGCCCATCACGCGGGCGATGGCCAGCGAGATGCCGGTGATGATGCCCGAGAGCGCGGTCGGCACGACGATCTTGACGATCGTCTTCCACTTCGGCACGCCGAGCGCGTAGGCGGCCTCGCGCAGCTCGTCCGGGACGATCTTGAGCAGCTCCTCGGTGGTGCGCACCACCACCGGGATCATCAGCAGCACCAGGGCCAGCGAGACGGCGAAGGCGCTGCGGGGCAGGCCCAGGGTGGTGACCCAGAGCGCGTAGATGAACAGGGCGGCCACGATCGAGGGGACACCGGAGAGGATGTCGACGGTGAACGTCACGGCCTTGGCCAGCCGCGAGCGCTTGCCGTACTCGACCAGGTAGACCGCCACCATGACCGCGATCGGCACCGCGATGACCGCGCAGATCAGGCCCTGCAGCAGGGTGCCGATGATCGCGTGGAAGACACCGCCGCCGAACTGGCGGGAGGTCAGGCCCGCGAGCGACTTCTGCCACCAGTCGGCGGAGAGGACGTACTGGAAGCCCTTGGCCAGGACCGTGATCAGCAGCCACACCAGCGGGGCCAGGGCGACGACGAAGGCGCCCCCCACCAGGACGGTGGCCAGCTTGTTCTTGAACCGCCGGGAGGAGTTGATCTCCTGGAAGGCGGGTGGGGTCGCGGGCCGGTCGAGGTCGGTCGCGGTGCTCATTCGTACTCCTTGTGACCGGAGATGATCGATCGGGCGAACGCGTTGACCACGAAGGTGAGCACGAACAGCACGAGACCGGCCGCGATGTAGGCCCCCGCGCCGCGCGGGTCGTTGAACTCCTGCGCCGCCCGGGCAATCTTGGAGGCGATGGTGTCGCCGCCGTCGAACAGCGTGAAGCTGAAGGGCTGGTTGGTCGAGCTGAGGATGATCAGCACGGCGATGGTCTCGCCGAGCGCGCGGCCCAGGCCGAGCATGGAGGCGCTGACGTAGCCCGCGCGGCCGAAGGGCAGCACGGTCGTGCGCACGACCTCCCACTTGGTGGCGCCCAGCGCGAGCGCGCCCTCGATCTGCATCGGCGGGGTGCGGTCGAAGACCTCGCGGCTGATCGCGGTGATGATCGGCAGCAGCATCACCGCGAGCACGATGCCCGCGGTGAAGATGGTCTGGCCGATCACCAGGTTGGAGCTGCCGGTGGCGAAGATCGGCAGCCAGCCCAGGTTCTCGTTGAGCCAGACGCTGATCGGCGAGAGCGCGGGCGCCAGCACGTAGGCGCCCCACAGGCCGTAGATGATCGAGGGGACCGCGGCCAGCAGGTCGACGAGGTAGGCGAACGGCTTGGCCAGCCTGCGCGGGGCGTACTGGGTGAGGAACAGCGCGATGCCCAGCGAGACCGGCATCGCGATGATCAGCGCGAAGACCGCGCTGAAGATGGTGACCAGCAGCAGGTCGAGCACGCCGAAGGCCAGGTTGCCCGGCTCCGGCTTCCACTCCCGGCTGAACAGGAAGTTGACGTTGTTCTCGGCCAGCGAGGGGATCGCCTGGATCAGCAGGAAGATGCCGATCAGGGCGATCATGACGACGACGAAGACGCCGGAACCGACAGTCAACGCCTTGAAGATCTTGTCACCCGGTCGGGTGACCACCTTGGGGGGAGTGGTGGGGTCACCACCGCTGCCGCCCTGTGCAGTGGAAGTAATCGGGGCCTCCGGTGCGGTGTTGGACGCCGCGCCGTCCCGCGGCCCGCCGGTGCTCGCACCGGGGGCCGCGGGACGTCCGACCGTGTCGGATTCGCTCATCTCGTCGTCTCGGCTCGCTTGTTCGCCAGTGGGAAAACTAGGCGATCGCCTTGACGGCGGTCAGCAGCTTCTCCTGGAACTCGTTGGGCAGCGGGACGTAGCCCGCGTCCGCCAGCGCGCCCTGGCCGTCGGTGGCGGCCACCGTCAGGAACGCCTTGACAGCCTTGGCGGTGTCCGCGTCGTAGCCCTTCGAGCAGACGATCTCGTAGGTCGCGAGCACCAGCGGGTAGGCACCGGGGGTGTTGCTGGCGTAGAGCGCGTCGAGGTCGAGGACCAGGTCGTTGCCGGTGCCCTTGACCTTGGCGGACTTGATCGCGGTCGCCGCGCCCTCGGCGCCGAGCGCGACCGCGCCCGAGCCGCTGTCGATCTTGGCGGCGGTCAGGTTCTTGTCCTGGATGTAGGACCACTCGATGTAGCCGATGGTGCCGTCACCGGCGGCGATGGCCTCGGCCACGCCCGCGGAGCCCTGTGCGCCCTGGCCGACGCCACCGTTGAACTTCTTGCCCGTGTCCTTGGTCCAGGCGCCCTTGCCCGCGGCCTTGAGGTACTTCTGGAAGTTGTCGGTGGTACCCGACTCCTCACCGCGGTAGACGACGGTGATGGCCTTGTCCGGGAGGGTCGCGCCCTTGGCGACGGCGGCGATCTCGGGGGCGTTCCACTTGGTCACGGCACCGCTGAAGATCTTGGCGGTGACCTCGGGGGTCAGCGTCAGGTCGGTCACGCCGTCGACCTTGTAGGCCAGGCCGACCGGGCCGAACACCAGCGGGAGGTTCCAGGCGTCGTTGCCCTGGCAGCGCTTGTTGGCCGCCTCGACCTCGCCCTTGTCCTTGTTCAGCGCCGAGTCCGAGGCGCCGATGTCGACCTGGCCCGCGTTGAACTGCTTCACACCCGCGCCCGAACCGGTGGGGTTGTAGGAGATCTGCTGGCCCGCGCACTTCTGGCCGTAGGCGGCCGCGAAGGCCTCCATGGCGCCCTTCTGGGCGCTGGAGCCCTCGGCGGTCAGGCTCTTCTTGCCGACGCACTCCACCGCCGCCGTGCCGGTGGGCGCGGGCGCGGCCGTGTTCGACGACGCGGGTGTGTTGTTGTCGCTGCCACACGCCGAGAGCGCGAGGGCGCCGGCCGCGATGATGCCGAGCACGGACGCCGGCCGCTTGCTGATCACAGTGATTCCTCCAGGCAGGAGTCTTCTCAGGTAGCGACGTGACCCTGCGTCCGTCGCCTAGCCGGCGACGCTAGGCAGCGGTAGTGGACGGCTGCCCTTGACGGGGTTAACGAAGGGTGAACAAGCCCATCTTTGTGACCGTTGCGATATGCCCGACGCCTGGTCGTGGCCTGTCCGTGACCTGTACGTTCGCGCTGCGTAACCGACTATCTGCCGTCTGCGTCTGCACGTGCATATTGCACGTCGACGGCCGAACGGGTGAACCCCAACCGGGTGTACACCGCCACCGCGGGTGCGTTGTCCGATTCGACGTACAGGATGACCTCGGCCAGCCCCAGCGACCGCAGGTGCGCCAGCCCGGCCAGGGTCAGCGCCTTGCCGAGGCCACCGCCCTGCGCGGTCGGGTCCACCCCGACGACGTACACCTCGCCCACCCCGTCCGGGTGAACCTTGGTCCAGTGGAAGCCGACCACCCGATCGCCCTCGACGGCCAGGAACAGGCCCGCCGGGTCGAACCACGGCTCGGCCTCGGCGGCCTCGACGTCGGCCACCGTCAGCGCGCCCTGCTCGGGGTGCCAGTCGAAGGCCCGCTTGTTCACCTCGACCAGCGCGGCCTCGTCGCGGCCCGGTTCGAAGGTCCGCACCAGCACCCCCGGCCGCCACACCGGGGCGGCGAGGTCGTCGGCGAACGCCAGGCGCATGGTCAGCAGCTGCCGCACCGGCTCGAGGCCGTGCCGGGCGGCGATCCGCCCGGCACCGGGGTGGTCGCCGTGCGCCCAGAACCGGACGCCCGCGGCGGCGTGCCCGAGGACGGCGTCGACCAGGGCGGTGCCGATCCCGCGGCGGCGCGCGTCCGGGTGCACCAGTACCTCGGCGACCTGCCT
Source organism: Actinokineospora sp. NBRC 105648 (assembly GCF_030269645.1). Classification (GTDB taxonomy): domain Bacteria; phylum Actinomycetota; class Actinomycetes; order Mycobacteriales; family Pseudonocardiaceae; genus Actinokineospora. Next base: position 232,443 of record NZ_BSTR01000007.1, read on the forward strand.
GCCGAAGGAGTCGCCGTCGGTGTCCAGGTGGGCGTAGCCGACCAGCTCGGCGCCGTCGGTGGCCACGAGGTGCTCACCACCGCGGAACTCGCGCGGCAGCGGTCCGTCGGCGGAGACCTCGGGACGACCGTCCCGGGTCGCGACGGCGAGCAGCAGCGGGTGGATCTCGGCGGCGGTGGCCGGGGAGTCGGCGCGCCACGTCAGGTCGGTCACGAGGTCGAACGTACCTACCAGGCTTCGACGCGGTGGCCGCGGTCCGCCCCCTGGGACGGCTCGACCTCGCGGCGGGCCCCCGGCTTGGGCGGCTGGACGAACTTGTAGCCCACGTTGCGCACGGTGCCGATCATCTGCTCGTGCTCGGGGCCGAGCTTGGCGCGCAGCCGCCGCACGTGCACGTCGACGGTGCGGGTGCCGCCGAAGAAGTCGTAGCCCCAGACCTCCTGCAGCAGCTGCGCCCGGGTGAACACCCGGCCCGCGTGCTGGGCGAGGTACTTGAGCAGCTCGAACTCCTTGTAGGTGAGGTCGAGCGGGCGCCCGCGCAGCCGCGCGGTGTAGGTGGCCTCGTCGATCACCAGCTCGCCCAGGCGCAGCGCGCCGTCGGCGGGGGCACCGGCCGGGCCGCGCGAGGTGAGCAGCCGGAGCCGGGCGTCGACCTCGGCCGGGCCCGCGGTGGGCAGCAGGATCTCGTCGATGCGCCAGTCGCTGGTGATGGCGATCAGGCCGCCCTCGTTGACCACGGCGAGCACCGGGGCGCTGTCGCCACCGCTGGTCAGCAGCCTGCACAGGCTCTTGGCCGCGGCCAGGTCGGTGCGCGCGTCGACGATCACCGCGTCCCGCGACCCCGCCTCGAGCAGGGCGGTGACCTCGGGGGCCTGGGCGCGCACGGTGTGCGGCAGGAGCATCAGCGACGGCAGCACCGCGGCGGGCTCCGGGTCGGCGGTCAGCAGCAGCAGGTCGAGGCTCATCGGAGTCCGCCTCTCTCGTGCGTGAATCCGCGCCGCGGCGTTGGGGTGCGGCCCCAGCTGGGGTGGCTATTTCGGCTGCGAGAACAATAGCCGGGCGGTCGGGCGAATGTCGTGGACGTGACGTCGGGGTCACACGGGCGCCGACGATGATCCGCAGCTCAGACGGGTCGTGTTACGACCGGGTAAATCCTGCGTCCACCTGCCGATCGCGTCACCCGATCGGTTTATCCGGCGGCGGTTGAAATGATGTGTGAATCGAGTGTTTCGCGCTCCGGCGTCCCAGCATTCGGTCGGCGGGGGCAACGCGGCGGCGGTCCGCGACGTCCCTGTCGGTGGGCGCGCGGACGGCGTGCGGCGGCTGCGGGATCATTGGTGGGCGTGACCTCCCGCCGGTGCGGGTAGTTGGGCAACGACAGGTCGACACGAACGGGTGGCGGGATGACGACGATGGCGAACTCGGACAGGCCGACGGCGGCCCCCAGGCGGGGCCGGTCCAAGGCGGTGCGGCGGCTCGTCATCACCCTGGTCGTGCTGGTCGGGCTGCTGGTCGCGGCCGACTTCGGCGCGGCGGCGGTCTTCGAGCACGAGGTGTCCAAGCGGGCCCAGCAGCAGTTCGGGCTCCGCGACCACCCGTCGGTGAAGGTCGGCGGCTTCTCCTTCCTGCTCCAGGCGGTCTCCGGCGAGTACGACCGGGTGACCATCGACGCCAAGGGCGTGCCGGTGAAGGACACCCTGCGCGACGTCGACGTGCACGCCGAGCTGCGCGGGGTGCAGGCCCCGCTGTCCGACCTGATCGGCGGCTCGCTCAAGGAGGTCCCGATCCGCGAGGTCGAGGGCCAGGTGAAGGTCAAGGCCTCCGACCTCAACCGCGCGCTGCAGACCAACAGCAACGAGGCCGTCTCGGCGGTCACCAACCTGACGATCGACCCGGTCAGCGAGAAGACGGTCCGGACCGCCCCCACCGACGGCACCGAGACCGAGGTCGACGGCAAGGAGGTCGCCGACCAGGAGGGCACCACCGCGGGCGTGAAGCTGTGCGGCACGGTCGCCATCGCGGGCGCGCCCACCGAGCTGTGCGTGTTCTCGATCGTCTCGCTGGACAACGGCGCCATCAAGATCGCCCCCGCCCGGCTGGAGGTGCACAACTCGGGCTCCGAGGTCGCGCTGCCCGCCGCGCTGCAGAAGCGGGTGCTCGGCCTGTTCGCCTACCGGGTCGACCCGGGCGCGCTGCCGTTCAAGGTCACGCCCACCGCGGTCACCGTCGAGCCCGGCCTGCTCTCGGTCAAGGGCAAGGCCAGCAACCTGGTCCTGGGCCGCTAGTGACCGGCGCGCTCGTGGCCGTCGGCACGCTGCTGCTCTGCGCGGTGGTGGGGCTGGTGCTGCGGGCGCGCAACGGGCGGGTCCGGGAAGGCCGGGGAAGCCGGGGAACCACTGTGGAACTGGTGCCGGAGGACGTGCGCGCGGTCCTCGACCCGGCGGCCGCGGTCACGCTGGTGCAGCTGTCCACGACGTTCTGCACGCCGTGCAGGCACACCCGGGTCCTGCTGTCCGACCTCGCCGGGCGCACCGCCGGGCTGGCGCACACCGACATCGACCTCACCGACCGCCCGGAGTTGGCCAAGGCGCTGTCGGTCCTGCGCACCCCGACGACGCTCGCGGTAGACGCCCACGGGGTGGAACTGCTCCGCGTCGGCGGCGTACCGAAACGTGAAGATCTCCTCACGGCGCTGCGGCCGCACCTGCCCGGCTGAGCGGCTCCCGACCTGCGCTTTCACCGTCGCGCAAGTGCGCGGCCGCCTGTCTCACCAGATGGGCGGCGGCTCTCAAAGAAGGGGCCTGCGGGTACGCTCGCGGCCGTGTCCAGCTTCCTGACCAGGCGACGCGCGGTGGACTTCTGCCGCGTGGACAGCAGCCTGTGTCGGGCCTCCTGACCGGGCTGAGCCAGCGGCGCCACGCGCCCGAGCCCGCCCGCACCGGACCCCCATCGCGTCCAGGTCAGGAGAGGCCGTGTCCGAACAACCCACCCCCGAAGAAGCCGTGCCCACACCCGCCCGGCCGTCGGTCGACCCGCGCGGACCGCGGTTCGCCGCCTGGCTGACCACCGCGGTCCTGCTGGTCGTGCTGTTCACCGGCTGGTGGCCGCTGCTGGCCGCGCAGGCGGTGGTGTTCGCCCTCGGCGCGTTCGCCGGCCTGCGGTTCTCGCCGTACGCCGCCCTGTTCCGGGCGCTCGTCGCGCCTCGGCTCGCGCCCACCGACGAGCGCGAGGACGCTGCCCCCGTGCGGTTCGCGCAGGGCGTCGGTTTCGGCTTCGCCGTCCTCGGGTCACTGGGCTACGCCCTCGGTGTCACCGGTCTGGGCGTCGTCGCCACCGCGTTCGCGCTGGCCGCCGCCTTCCTGAACGCCGCGTTCGGGTTCTGCCTCGGCTGCGAGGCCTATCTGCTGATCAACCGCCTGTCCATCAAGCAAAGGAAAGTGGGAACCGCCCGATGAGCCGCGAAGACGTGCTTGTTTCGGCAGCCTGGGCCGAGGAGAACCTGACCGCCCCCGGGGTCGTGTTCGTCGAGGTCGACGAGGACGCCAGCGCCTACGACACCGGCCACATCCCGGGTGCGGTGAAGGTCGACTGGAAGCAGGACCTGCAGGACCCGGTGCGCCGCGACTTCGTCGACCGCGCGGGCTTCGAGAAGCTGCTCTCCGCGCGCGGCATCGGCAACGACGACACCGTGATCCTCTACGGCGGCAACAACAACTGGTTCGCCGCGTACGCGTACTGGTACTTCAAGCTCTACGGCCACTCGTCGGTGAAGCTGCTCGACGGCGGTCGCAAGAAGTGGGAACTCGACGGCCGCCCGCTCGACGCCGAGGCCGTCACCCGCGACGAGACGACCTACACCGCCCAGGAGCAGGACCTCTCGGTGCGCGCGTTCCGCGACGAGGCGGTCGCGGCGATCAACACCAAGAACCTGGTCGACGTGCGCTCGCCCGACGAGTTCTCCGGCAAGCTCGCAGCCCCGGCGCACCTGCCGCAGGAGCAGGCGCAGGTCAAGGGCCACATCCCGACCGCGCTGAACGTGCCGTGGAGCAAGGCGGCCAACGAGGACGGCACGTTCAAGTCCAACGACGAGCTGCGCGAGCTGTACAAGGAGGCCGGGCTCGACGAGTCCAAGGCCACCATCGCCTACTGCCGCATCGGCGAGCGGTCCTCGCACACCTGGTTCGCGCTGCGCGAGCTGCTCGGCTACCAGGACGTCAAGAACTACGACGGCTCGTGGACCGAGTACGGCTCCCTGGTCGGCGTGCCGGTGGAGATCGGCGCCCAGCACTGAGCCCACCGCGCGGGCAACGGCACTGAACCAGCTGGAATCGATACTGAGAGGTGGACTGACATGAGCTCCTGCGGAGCACCGGAGCAGGGCAACGCCCTCCCGGCGAACGTGGACGCGGGCAAGGAGATCGTGCTCAACGGCAAGGTCACCAGTGGCGGCGAGCCCGTCGGCGGCGCTTTCGTCCGCCTGCTCGACTCGACCGGCGAGTTCACCGCCGAGGTCGTCTCGTCCGAGGCGGGCGACTTCCGCTTCTTCGCCGCGCCCGGCGAGTGGACCGTGCGCGCCCTGCACCGCACCGGCAACGGTGAGGCCAAGGTCAGCGCGGACGGCCCCGGGCTGCACGAGGTGGCGGTCGCGGTCGGCTAGACCTGTACTAGCGAGAGGCCCGGGAGCATCTGCTCCCGGGCCTCTCGTCGTTGGTGGACCTGGTTGACAGCCGGGGTCGGGCGGGGAAGTCTGTAACCGTTAGACGAACACGTTAACCGATTATCGGTGGTGGACATGGCGGATCTCCCTTCCCTGAACGAGCGACTGCTGGCGGTGGCCGCGTCAGTGAACCGGCCCGAGGAGGCCAAGAACGCGATCAACGACGCGCTGGACGAGCTGGCCCGGGAGGGCGTCGCGCCGGGGCTGGCGCTGGGCGCGACGGCGCCGGACTTCACCCTGCCCAACGCGGTGGGCGACCCCGTGCGGCTCGCCGACCGGCTGGCCACCGGCCCGGTGGTGCTGACCTTCTACCGGGGGACCTGGTGCCCCTACTGCAACATCGAGCTGAACGCCTACCAGGAGGCGCTGCCCGCGCTGCGGGCCGAGGGGGCGCACGTCATCGCGGTCAGCCCGCAGGCGCCGGACGACTCGCTGGAGATGCGCGACAAGCACGACCTGGAGTTCGACGTGCTCTCCGACCTCGGCCAGGAGGTGCTGACCGCGTACCGGGTGCGGTTCGTCTTCCCAGCCGCGGCGGTGCCGCACCTGCTCGACGCCACCGCGAAGGCGCTGGCCAAGCAGCAGCCCGATGGCGACTGGAGCCTGCCCGTCCCGGCGACCTTCGTGCTCGACCGCGAGGGCGTCGTGCGGGCCCGGCACGTGAGCATGGCCTACCGCACCCGGATGGAGCCCGCCGAGGCGCTGCGGGTCGTCCGCGAGATCAACGGGGGCACGGCATGAGCACCATCGCGTCGCTGCAGACCCAGGTGGCCCGGATCCCGCTGGGCGCGGGCCGCGGCGGGTCCGGCGCGACCGAGGTGGCGCTGCTGCTGGCGACCGTGACCGACGACGAGGGCGCGGTCGGGACCGGCTTCACCTACGCGCTCACCGGCGGCATCGAGGGCGTGCACGCGCTCACGGCCGGGATCGTGCGGGAGCGCGTCACCGGCACCCGGCTGGACCACTGGCCGCGGACCTGGCAGGACGTCTGGGCGCGGACTCACCGGCTGGGCAAGGGAATCGCGTTGCCCGCACTGTCCGCTGTGGACATCGCGGTGTGGGACCTGCGGGCGAACCGGGCGGGGGAACCGCTGTACCGGTTCCTCGGCGCGCACCACGACCGGGTGCCGATCTACGGCAGCGGCCGGGCCACGCACGCGATGAGCGTTGACGAGCTGGTCGAGGGCTCGCGGTCGTACCTGGCCGAGGGCTACGACGCGGTGAAGCTGCGGGTCGGCGCCCGGCGGGCCGAGGAGGACCTGGAGCGGGTGGCCGCGGTCCGCACCGCCCTCGGCGACGGCGTGCGGATCATGGTCGACTGCAACGAGCGGCTGGACCTGCCGACCGCGCTGTGGCTCGGCCGCAAGCTGGCCGACCTGGGCGTGTACTGGATGGAGGAGCCGTTGGGCTCCGACGACATCGCCGGGCACGCCCAGCTCGCCGAGCGCGCCGGGCTGCCGATCGCGGTCGGCGAGCACCTGCACGGCCGGTTCGAGTTCGCCAACTACCTGCGGGCGGGCGCGGCCTCGGTGCTGCAGCCCGACGTCCCGCTGGTCGGCGGGGTCACCGAGTGGCTGCGGATCAGCGCGATCGCCGAGCCGTTCGGCGCCGTGCTGGCGCCGCACTTCCTGCCCGAGCTGCACGTGCACCTGGCCGCGGCCGTGCCGAACTGCCCCACCGTGGAGCACTTCCCGCTGATCGACGACGTGCTGTCCGAGACCGTCGAGATCGCGGGCGGCTTCGCCACCCCACCCGAGCGCCCGGGGCACGGCATCCGCTGGGACCGCGATGCCCTCGACCGCTTCCGCACCGACCTTCCCCAGGAGTGACCGTGGCCAAGCCTTTCGCCTCGACCGCCGACACGGCGGAGAAGACCGAGACCCTGGAGGTGCTCGCCGAGGGCGTCTACGCCCTGACCACCGGCGGTGACCCGAACGTGGGCGCCGTCGAGGGCGAGGACTTCCTCGTCTGCTTCGAAGCCCGCGCCACCCCGCTGATGGCGCGGCGCTGGCTCGACCGACTTCGCGAGCACACCGACAAACCGGTGCGCTACCTGGTGCTGTCGCACTACCACGCCGTCCGGGTGCTCGGCGCCGCCGGCTTCGACGCCGAGGTGATCGTCACCAGCGCCGAGACCAAGCGGCTGATCGCCGAACGCGGCGCCGAGGACTGGGCGGTCGAGTTCGGCCGGATGCCCCGGCTGTTCGACGGCCACGAGGAGATCCCCGGGCTCACCTGGCCGACGCTCACCTTCGCCGACAGCCTCTCGATCGAGCTCGGCGGCGACCGGGGAACCCTGGAGCTGGGCTTCGCCGGGCGCGGCCACACCTCCGGTGACATCTACGCGTGGCTGCCGGAGAAGCGGATCCTGTTCACCGGCGACCTCGTGGAGAACGGCTCGGCGGTGTACACCGGCGACGCCTACCACCAGGACTGGAGCACCGGCACCCTCGACGCGGTCAAGGCCCTGCGCCCCGAGATCCTAGTCGGCGGCCGCGGCGAGATCGCCCGCACGGCGGCGGAGAGCGACCAGGCCATCGAGACCACCCGCGACTTCCTGACCACGCTGCTGCGCGCGGTCGGCGAGGTCCGCGACCAGGGCGGCGCACCCCGAGACGCCTACCGCGCGGCCCGCGAGGCACTGCTGCCGACCTACGGCGGGATGCCGGTGTTCGAGCACGCGATGGTCTTCGACACCCAGCGGGTGTGGGAGGAACTGGCAGGCGAGCCGCCCGCGATCTGGACCACCGACCGGGACCACCTGGTCTGGGACGAGCTGACGGGCTGAGGGAGTCAGGACATGGTCTTCTACCGCAGCGCGGGTGAGATCCCGCGCAGACGCCACACGAAGTTCCGCGGTCCCAACGGCGCCCTGCTGCACGAGGAGATGCAGGGCGAAGAGGGCTTCAGCTGGACCCAGTCGTTCCTCTATCACCGCGAGGCCCCCACCGCGATCACCGCCGCGGTAACGGTGGAACTGCCGGACGACAGCCTGGTCGACAACACACCACTGCTGCCTCGACACCTGCGCACGCACGAGCTGAAGGCAGGCGGCGACCCGGTCCTGGACCGGCAAGTGCTGCTGGGCAACGGACAGGTGGTCGTGTCCTCGGTGTGCGCCGACCGCGACAGCGAGCTGTACCGGAACGCGGTCGGCGACGAGCTGGTGTTCATCGAGTCCGGCTCCGCGGTGCTCGAGTCGGCCTACGGCAGCCTGCCGGTCACCGACGGCGACTACGTGCTGGTACCGACCTCGACCACACACCGTTGGGTGCTGGAGTCGCCGGAACTGCGACTGCTGGTGATGGCGGCCGCCGATGGCGGGCACATCCGTCCACCGTCCCGCTTCATGTCCCCGGTGGGCCAGTTCCTGGACGGCTCGCCGTACAACGAGCGCGACCTGCGGGCCCCGGCAGAGCCCCTACCGGACCTATCGGGAACCGCCGAGGTCTACGTCCGCCACCGAGGCGGGATGACGCGATACACCTATGCGCACCACCCTTTCGACGTGGTGGGCTGGGATGGCTGCAACTACCCCTACGCACTGTCCATTAAGGACTACATGCCGTCGACGGGGGCGTTGCACCTACCGCCCCCGACCTACATCACCTTCGAGGGCCCCGGGTTCGTGGTGTGCTCGTTCGTACCACGGATGTTCGACTACCACCCTGACGCGGTCAAGGTCCCCTACAACCACGCCAACGTCGACTCGGATGAAGTCCTGTTCTACTGCGGCGGAGATTTCATGAGCAGGGCAGGTAGCGGTATCGAACAGGGATCGCTGTCATTGCACCCGGCGGGATACGTACACGGCCCACAGCCCGGCAGCGCCGAGAAGAGCCTGACGGCAACGAGGACCGAGGAGTACGCGGTCATGCTGGACACCTTCCGGCCTCTGCGCTTGGGGGCGGCGGCATCGTCCATTGAGGACGAGAGTTACCCCTGGAGCTGGGCACGCGGCGAAGGCATCGAAGTAACCACGCAGCCCTAGTCCAGCCCCAGCCCCCGTCCCCAGCCCCATCCCGTCCCTCGCCTCCATGTTCTTACCCTTGCCCTCCTCACCCTTGCCCTTGCCCTTGCCCTTGCCCTTGCCCTTGCCCTTGCCCTTGCCCTCAATCACTAATTCCCAAGCCCTACGGAACGCAACACCCGTTACGGATGTGCTCGATCTGGCGGACTCCCTTTGTGTGGGGGAGGAGTGCCGCTAACCTTGACCTGGTGGTGGGGATGCCCTTCACCCCACGCTTTTTCCCC